>CAWDEC010000001.1:0-17766 GCA_963801255.1 uncultured Verrucomicrobiae bacterium
ACACTCCGGGCTGCCGGTCTAGGTCACGGCTTGCCAAGTCCGTTCTCGTTAGACCTTACCTACGACATTAATCTCCTCCCGGTAGAGCCTACTGACTAACGTGTACCTTTCGGGCCGGGAAAGGACAGGGGGATGGAATCGCGAGGGTTGAGCAAATGTTAACAATGTGACCGGGTTCGCCTCACGGTGAATTGTAGACACCATCGGCTGCGCGAGGTTTCGGGCCCTAACGACCTTTTTGCAGAAGGAGTGATAGACTGCCAACCGCGCCGCCCCCCCCGCCGGTAACCACGGCGAGACCGGGTTGCTGCCGCGAACCGAAACGACCGAGCGCGAGCCCAAAGGGCGAGCCGGCTGTCGAGTCGACGCTGGCGTTAAAGTTTCCCTGCCCATCGTTCAGGCGGACCTCGAGGCCAATGTTGTTTTCGGAAATCGCAAGGTCGGGGAAGCCGTCGCCGTTCACGTCGGCGGCGAGCAGAGCGAACGGTTCCGCAGGGAGAAAAATGTCGTCGCCGTTCACGAAGCTGCCGGTGCCCGTGCCGAACAGTTGACTGAGGCTATCGGTGAGCACGTTGGCGATAATCAAATCGAGAATCCCGTCGCCGTTCACGTCGGCCACGGCGATATCGAAAGCTTGCTCACCGTCGAGGGGGTAGGTCGTGGGTGTCTGGAAATGGCCGTCGCCTTTACCCAGGGCAACAGTTACAGTGTTCGCTTCCACGTCGGTGACGGCGACATCGAGGTTGCCGTCGCCGTTGAAGTCGGCAACCGCAAGCGCGCTTGGATTTTGGCCGGCAGATATTTGGATGGGACTTCGAAATGTGCCGTCGCCGTTGCCGAGGCAAATCGAGACCGCACCGGTTTGGTTTGTCGCCACGGCAAGGTCGAGTTTGCCATCGTGGTTGAAGTCGGCAGCGGCGACCGCACTGGTGGTTCCTGGGAAATCAACCAGCACCCTGTCTTGAAACGTGCCGTCGCTGTTTCCAAAAAGCAGGCTGACATCCGTCTCGCCGATGTTGGCCACGACGAGATCGGGGTTGCCGTCGCCGTTGAAGTCGCCGCTGGCGATTCGAGTCGGGGCGTCCCCCACACCATAATCGCCCGCTGGCGCCAGCGTGCCGTCCGCCTGGCCGAGGAGGATGGAAACGGTTTGGCCAATCCCGTTCGTGACGGCAGCATCCGTCACGCCGTCGTGATTGAAGTCGTCAAGCACGAGATGCCCCGGCCCGGAACCGGTGGTGAAACTGCGCGACGCACGCACTTTTCCGGGCTTTGATTCGCGAAGGATAGTGACCGTGCCGCCGGCCGAATCCGCCGTGAGCAGGGCGCGGGAATTGCCAAAGGTTCCTTCGGCAAGCGCGGAGGGTTGGGAGCCGACGGTATAAGAAACTCCAGCCGCAAAAGTGCCGTCACCGTTTCCTCTTAGAGTCGTTAGGCCGTTGCCGTCTTCGCTGATCGCTGCGAGGTCGAGTTTGCCGTCGCCATCCGCATCCCGCGCGATGATGGCTGCGGGCATCGCGCCCATCGGAATAAGCGACGCCGCGCCGAGGGTGCCGTCGCCATTGCCGAGGAGCACGGCAATGTTACCATCTTGGCCGCTGTCGGCCGAAAAAACTGTTGCGGACACATCCATTTTTCCATCGCCATTGAAATCACCGACCGCTACTGCGGAGGCCAGACCGCCAGCATCAAACGCGTGCGCGGGTTTAAACGTGCCGTCGCCATTGCCTAACGAAATCGCGACCTGCGAGGTTACGTTTTCGGCTACGACGAGATCGAGCGTGCCATCGCCGTTCATATCAGCAAGCGTGATCCCGGAAGGCTCGACACGATTGTGCAATTTCACGGCCACGCCCGGGGTGAAGGTGCCGTCGCTATTTCCTAGAAAGACGCTAATCGAGTTAGTCGATCCATTTGTCACCACGAGATCGATTTTGCCGTCATCGTTCAGATCGCCGCCGGCGATGGCTTCCGCGCTCACGTCAGTGTCATAGGTCGCGGTGGTGGCAAACGTGCCATCGCCCTGGTTGAGCTCGATGGTGACGCTTCCATTTCTGCATTCGCCGTTGATGCAAGTGTTGACCACGGCGAGATCGGGCTTGCCATCGCCATTGAAGTCGCCGCTCGCGAGCGCGACGCAGAACTCGCCGCCGGTGGCAAAAACACCGCCTGGCTGGAAGCTGTTCCCACGGCCGAAGAAAACCGAGACCGTTCCCAGTAGGACTTGATTTGAGACCGCAAAATCAAGCTGCCCATCCTGGTTGAAATCGCCCAGGGCGACACCGCTGGGTGACGACCCAACAGAGATGAATGGCGCGGAATTAAAAAGTGGCGCGCTACTTCCGCGGGTGGCTCCAAGCGAGAGCAGGGCGAGAGAAAAAATGAGACGATTGATCAGTGAAAACATCTGAAACTCGTCGTGAAAGGCGTCCGTTCTGTCGACCGAAATCGGACGGAATAAGGTAACGCATTCGTTACGTGAGTTCGTTAGGCGGCGTCTTGTCGTCGGGGGCGAGTTAGGTGATGAAATAACTTCACCCCCGCGAACAAAAAACGCGCCTATTCGTTCGCAGCCTAGTGAATCTCTTACTGAGTCTTTTTGCGCCTCACGTTTCGCTCAGAAATAGCGTCTTTCCCGATCTAACAAGGAGGATCGAGCCAGAGAAGTCTCCGGTATCTTACATAAGGACGAAGACAGAGCCGATCCTATCGGGCAGCGAGGTGGTCGATCCGAGTCGGCGTGTTCTTTTCCGGAGCAGCCAATGGCCAGATGGCGTCGTTCTCTTGGATGTCCGGGATAACCAGGCCACTTGCGTTCCCCTGAGCCGTGGCTGAGCTTGAGCTCGTTACAGACAAGATCAGTGAGTTTGTGCAACGAAAGGTCTAACCAGTCAGTCGAGCTAACCGCCACCAGTCACGCGCTCACGCTTTTTGTATGACTAGAACATCTTCATTTCGAGCACTGCTCGCTCTTAGTGGACGTAGCTCTCTTCTGTCTCGTTAGACCCCGCGTATTTTGCGACACAAGGCATGACCTCCGACGCCTCGAATCTGCCGGAACACGGGTCTACACGCCGGCCCGAAGCGCGGGCCGACGAACCCGTTGCCGCTCAACTGCGCGGATTTGGACCGCTGGGCCTTCTCGCGATTCTCGCCATCGTCCTGGCGTCTGCGATTAAACCTCTCGGCGGCCTCCTCGTGGTTCTGTGGGCTTGGCGATCGCATACGCCATGGCGCGATATCGGCTACGTGCGACCGAGGAGTTGGCTTGGAAGTCTGGCCGCCGGCGTCATTTTCGGCTGCGCGTTTAAACTCCTGATGAAGGCGATCGTGATGCCGCTGCTGGGCGCCCCTGAAATTAATTCCGCCTACCATTATGTGATCGGAAACCGGGCTGCACTCCCCGGACTGATGTTCACGATGATCGTCGGCGCGGGCTTCGGAGAAGAGACCATTTTCCGAGGGTTCCTATTCGAGCGTCTCGGCAAACTTTTTGGAACGGGGGCCGGGGCAAAGGTATCGATCGTCCTTCTCACCTCCGCGGTGTTTGCCCTGGGTCATTACGCCAATCTCGGGCTTCCCGGCGTCGAGCAGGCGATGATCACGGGTCTCGTCTTCGGGACGATCTTCGCCATTACGGGCCGGATTTGGATCGTGATGTGTGCGCACGCTGCGTTCGATCTTGCAGCGATCGCGATAATTTATTGGAACCTTGAAGCCACTGTCGCCCACCTCGTATTCAAGTAGCCGCAGTGACAGCAAAGAAGTCTGACCAGGCGATGCAGCGAACCGCGGACCATCCTTATGTTTAGCTTTGAGAAGCAGGCGAGCCTCATTTCTCGCTCGCGCGCTCGCTGATTTTGTTTCTCGTTAGGCAAAGAAACAATACCTTGAGCACACAGTTTAGATACCACCACCTTGGGATTCCTACGACTGAGGATGCCGTAGGGCGTCGCGAGGTGATCTGAGACGTGCACCTTTAGGTGCGGAAGATAAGTCGCGCCGGCAAAGTCCGACCTGAAACGCGACATGAGGCGCTCGCTTCACGAGTTCTGGTAATGTGCAGTCCTCGTCAAATCGCATCCATTGGATCCTGGTGGCTTTCATTGAAGAAGCCGGAGCGCCAGTCGAATTTCTCCAGATTACAAATGCCTAACCCGGGCGAGGCAGGCAAGCCGCTGGCCGCCGTACGCCCAGTTTTCCATGACTCCAAACTTCCACCAGCAGCAAGCCGCACCCTTGGCTCCATTGCGAAATAAATTTAATATGTCTGTCACAACATCCGGCGGTAGCTTGTCTCTGTCTGGTTAGGAATCAGGAAAATTTCCATGCGCGTCACCGTTTGCGAAACACCCCACGATCCACCTGCTGCGGAGAGAACATGGGCGGCGCTGTGTAGGCACGCACGAAATGAAGGCACTGATCTATTGGTCTTGCCAGAGTTTGCGTTCTTGGAACCTGTTTGGGAGAAGAAGGAGTTTGACCAGTCGCGATGGACTGCACTCGAACGAACGGCTACGACCTGGCTCGCCCGGCTGCCAGAGCTGGAGTGCGCCTACGTAGTTGGTTCCGTGCCCGTCACCAAAGCGGACAAGCCATTGAACCAGGGTTTCCTTTGGTCGGCCGGCAGTGGCTTCGTCCCTCTTAGGGGCAAGCGATACTTGCCGAACGAGCCGGGCGGGTGGGAGGCGCGCTGGTTCACGAAGGGTAGTGAAGAGTTCCCAACCTTCTCGGCTGGACCGCTCAAGTTTGGCCTGAATATCTGCACCGAGCTCTGGGCCCTGGAGACCTTCGGTCCGTATGCCAGAGCTGGAGTACAGGCGGTCATATCACCTCGGGCTACCGCTGCAGCTACTACGGAGAGATGGATCGCTCTGGCCAGGACGGTGGCGGTTCGGACCGGTGCCTTCAGCCTCTCCTCGAACCGGATGCACAGCGATGGTTCGTGCGGAGGGGTTGGCTGGATCATAGACCCCGAAGGCAACGAACTGGTGCGCACTTCCGCCTCCAACCCCGTCGCTACTCTGGACCTTGATTTCACCTCGAGTTCCATTGCCAAGTCGAGCTACCCGCGCTACGTGTTCGCTGATGCCTAACACGGCGGTCCAGGCAACAGTTGCCGCGCCACTATTTTGGCTTTTCTTTCGGCCGGATCGCTGTCGTTGCAGGACCGAGCCCGTCGCCAGCGGCTCTGCCTGAGCTTGGTCGTTAGGCCTTATGCGCGGCCTTTCCGACTTCCACATACTTAACCATGAATAATGCCACCAAACGTTCGCTTCTCCGCTACGTTCACCTTATCCTCAGCATTCCGATACTGGGTTACATTTATGAGCCGGTTGCGGAAGTTCAGCAGTATGCCAGCGCTGTTCGATTTCTCTTCGTTCCTGTAATTATGCTTTCGGGCTTCTGGATGTATTCAGGCGTATTCTTCGCCGTGATCGGGGTTGCCTTATGGCTCGGCGCATATCGCCTGTCAGGATTTGGGGCGGCTCTCCTCAGTCAGGTCGTGCTATTCACCACGCGCAAGATTTGGCTGGTGATCCATGCGCGACAATCCAAAACTTAACAAACCAATCCCGCCAACACGCCGCCTATCATATATGGCAAGGATGCGTGCGCCGGGTAATGTCGGACGTTAGGCCGCGCCACCACACCATGCTTAGAATCATCAAATCACCAACCCGCATCCAAGCCGCTGGAGATCCTCCCAAGACCATCGAGGAGTTTATCGGCCCTCTGACATCAAGGACCACTGCTTTGAGCGTCGCCCGAATGGTGAGTCCGCCAGGTTGGAGCGAGTCGGGTCAGACACCGGAGTTTGACGAATTCACCGTCGTTTTACGTGGTCAGTTGCGAGTTGAGACACGGGATGGTGTTCAGGATGTCTTGGCCGGCCAGGCTGTCATCACACCACGAGGACAATGGGTGCGTTACAGCACGCCAAGTCCAGACGGTGCAGAGTATGTCGCTGTCTGTTCACCAGCATTTTCACCACAGACAGTTCACCGCGACGCACACTGAAGGGGTCTAACCATACGCTGGAGCGAACGGCGGAGGCGGTGCACTACACTTTTGAGATCGACTCTACATTCAACCTTGAAGCGACGCGCGCTCTCCTCGGCCCTCACTCATCTTATTCTCGTTAGGTCTTTCATGCGCGGTTTGAGAGTCACCGTTGTAGCAGCAGCCCTGCAATCGTTCCGGCTCGCGGTCGACTCCATCGCCTGGGGACGCGGCGAGGAATTCTTCATGTCACGCGTCATCCGACCGCTCGCAGTTCTGCTAACGCTGGCTTCCTTCCCTGGATCGACGTTAGTCGCATCCCGGCCGGACAAGCCTTTGGTAGTGGATCAGAATAGCCGCGTCGTTGTCATGGAATACGAAGCGTGGTTTGGCCCCAAGGCAGTTACTTTTCAGGGAACGGCGGCCAAGCCTTTCCTACAATCCAAGGACATGAAACGGGTCGGCGGTGGTTATGACAGCGCCGATCCTGCGGTCATCCGGCAACAGGCCGCCTGGCTGCAAACGATGGGAATGGACGCCGCCCTGATCGAGGTCACGAACAATGTGAGCTGCATCTTCAACGGCGTGGAATTCCTTAAGAGATATGGTATCGACTGCACCCCGGAATTCCGTCTTTCGAACCGAATCATTCTCCAGAACACGGGCAATCTCTATGCCGCCTGGACTAAAGTTGGAACTCCGCTCAAGCTGATTCCAATGGTGGGCGGTATCGATCAGAATGTTCTCTATTCCGACATAGATGGTAAGACCGCGTTCGAGAAAGAGATCGAGTATTTCGGCGCGCTCATGCGGGCGCACCCGAGCCTGAATGTCATCTATCAGGGCAAGCCACTCATCCTTATCTATCTCGGGGCAGCGCAGGACCCGGACTGGCGAAGCAATCCGCTGTGGTATCAGCTGAGGCAATTTCTCGGGGAGCACTTGGAGCTAAGCCGCCAATTCACCTTTCAGATGATGGCCGGATATCTCGATAGTCAGCCCTTGCTCTGGGCCGACCAGGGTCCGCCTAGCGGGCCGGAAGAAATTGCCCCGAGATATGGATTCTGGAGCTGGGTGGATCGGCTCAATCCTACTTGCACTGATTCGCTCTGCCCCTACTACCCCACTTACAATCGGATAGGTGCGAGAGTGGAAAACCTCACGGTAGCGATCGCGACCGCGGGGCAGAATGGATGGGATTGTGACCCTCCTAATCAAGTCTACTGTCCGGATGCCTCACTCCGTTTTGGCTCGAGCGGCGACTACGAGACTTTCGAGTCCTTTATGACTTACGCGCGGCAGCTCCAACCGATCTTTCTCTTCATTCACCAATTTAATGAATATGTCCCGTCGGACGAAGGATGGGATGCCCAGACTGACGACGACATCGAGCCCGCGGACTTATGGGGCCGAAGCGCGCTCGGCGAAGTGAGAATGCAAATCCAACGGTATCGGGAGCACAACGGCCCTGCTGAGTAGGCGATCTATCTCGCAAATTTCCAATCTCCTCGGTTCTCGTTAGGTCGTTTTCCCGCCTCATGGACAGCGGATCACAGCGTGTTAGGAGAAGGAGCCTTATGAACATTGCCGGACTTCGTTCGATTGGCTTCGGGGTACTGCTTGTTTTGCTCGTCGGAGCCGGCTGCGATCGACCCAAACGAGCGTCGTCAGAGTCGACCGCCGCGCCAACACCCCAGGCATTTCGGGCGAACATCACTGCCCACCCGCCAGATGCATTCTACGATCCGCCGTCGGACATGTCGCACCAGCCTGGGGCGTTACTGCGGAGCGAGCCACTCAAAGACGTGATACTGCCAGCCGACATCCGAGGCTGGCGCATCCTTTATGCAACTACTGTGGACGACGGCACGCCAGCGACCGCGGTCGCGACCGTGTTCGCACCGCCCGTTATTCCCGCAGGCCCGCGTCCTATCATTGCATGGGAGCACGCTACAACGGGCCTGCTCCAAAAATGCATGCCCTCGCTCTTGTCCATGCCGACCAAGGGTATCCCCGAGCGCGACCGGATCGTCAGGGCTGGCTGGGTCGTGATCGCCACAGATTACTCCTTCGCAGAGAAAGATGGCCCGCATCCGTATCTGATTGGCGAAGGCGAAGCGCGCGCGACGCTCGATTCAGTCCGTGCCGCGCGGCAAATGTCAGAGCTTACGGTCGGCAAACGCGTGGTGGTGTGGGGTTACTCGCAAGGGGGACACGCAGCACTTTGGACCGGCATTATCGGACCGCGCTACGCCCCGGAGCTCGAAATCCTCGGTGTCGCAGCAATCGCACCGGCCGCGAACGTTAAGAGCATTCTCGCGATGAACATCGCGGCGGATAAGCGGTTTGGTCCTTATCTCGCGCGGTCCTACAGCCGGTTCTATCCTAACATCACATTCGAGCAAGCGATTAGGCCCGAGGCGCTCGATGCTGCGCGTCAGATAGTAAACTTGTGCGACTTCGTCCCGCCTGAGGATCCGGCACGCATTGAGGCACTGACGGCGACGTTCGACGGTCCAGCCTTAGCGACGAGTTCGAACAAAGCGCTGCAAGCTCGGCTTGAGCAGAACACGCCCAACGGTCTGATAAAGGCCCCCGTCGTGATCGCGCAGGGACTTTCGGACATCGTCGTGCCGCCGCCTGCCACCGACGCATATGTCGAAGAGCGCTGTGCCGCTGGTCAGCAACTCGAGTATTGGACATTCGCGGGACGCGACCACGTTACACTTGTCCTACCCGGTACGCCGCTCGAGGAGCTGCTCATCAGGTGGACGATGGCGCGCTTCGCGGATGAGCCTCAAGCGGGCGGGTGTGTTCGCAAGTCTTTCTGATTTTCAAGTGGGCCCGAATGGGCCTGGGCTCAACCCAATTCTCGTTAGGCCAGTTACTTTGATCGGACAGCTGTCGACGGCAAGTATGAGCTGGTACCAGGTGAGACAGGGTGGATTTGAAACGATGCACCGTTTCTGGCGCTACGCTGCTTCAGTTGTTGAACCGCCGATCCTAGCTTTGCCAGCCCTTGTTCAATTTGCGCTTGCGACCAGGCTGCAAACCCAAAGACGAATGCTGGATCCAACTGAGCCTTGATACAGAAGAAAGAAAGAGGCCGGGGCCAAATGCCGGTTTGCTCATGAGCGCGCATGAATAACGGTAAGTCTTCCCTGCGCCGCAGCCAGGCGATGAAGTGCAAACCAGCCGGCGTTACCTCCAGATCGAAATAATCGCCCAGTCGTTTTTGGAATCGCTCGATAAAGAATACGCGTCGCTGGGCATAGAGTTCTCGGATCCGCTTTACGTGGCTGAGGAAAAATCCTTCGGTGATGAAACGCGCCAGGGTGGCTTGATCGATCGCTGGGGAGTGCTGGTCCATGATAGCGCGCACCTTGACGAGCGTGTCGACAAGGTGTGGCGGTGCGATGAGAAAACCGAGGCGCAACGATGGGTAAAGGATCTTGCTCATCGTGCCGGCATAAATCACCCGACCGGCACGGTCCAAACCTTGAAGACAGGGCAGCGGCGGCCCATCGAAACGAAACTCCGAATTATAATCATCCTCCAGGATGTAGCCGTCGTGCGACTGAGCGAACTCGATCAGAGCTTTCCGCCGCTTCAGGCTCATCGTTACACCGAGCGGAAACTGATGCGACGGCGCGACGAAAATGAGTCTGGGAGAATTTTGCCGTGAGCACTTCGCTATTACCAGGCCCTCACGATCGATCGGACGCGGGACGATTTTGGCCCCCACAAATGCGAAGACGTTCCGTGCCTGATGGAAGCCAGGATCTTCGATCCATGCCACTTCACCCTCATTGATTAACGCGAGCGCGCACGCCAGCATCGCCTGCTGCATGCCGCCAACGACTACGATTTGGTCGGGATGACAATTGGCGCCGCGGAAGTCACACAAGTAAGCAGCGATTGCCTTGCGTAGTTCGATCTCGCCGCGGCTTGAGGCATAACGCAATAAGTGGGTTCCCTTTTTTGCCAAAACCTGCTCACGCAAGCGTTCCCAAACAGCGATCGGGAATTCATCTACGGCCGGCAATCCCGCGACGAATGTGGCGCTCGGTGGGCCGGCAACGCCGACATCGAGTTGGCGTCCGCTCCGAAAATCGGTCATTCTAGTCACACGTCGGGCGAACCGCGGTGAATGCTGGGTGCGCGCGTCCGTCGTCGGGCTGGACGCCTTCAGAAAAGTTGCCGGTAAGTGATCGGCGACAAAGATACCTGACCGTTTCCGGACTTGCAGATAGCCCTCTTCAAGCAGCTTTGAGAACGCCTGGTTTACGGTTGGTCTCGAAATCCCAAGAGTTGCACAGAGAACTCGAGAGGAAGGCACGCGCGAAGCGCTTGAATCAAAACTGCCGCTCTCAAGCTCTTCTCGAATTTGACGATACAGTTGTTGGTAAAGCGGCTCGGAAGACGTGCGATCCAGCCGCACCATTTCGAACGACATCACCAGGCGACGTCGACGCTGCTTTGGAACCGATGAAACTGTGCGCCCATAGATCGCGCCAGTCATTTTCACGACGCGACGTTCGCATCCAGAGAATGCTTTCTCAAGATGAGATCCGAGTTGGGTTCAACCCCCAAGCAGATATTTAACGTCAGACGCGCATCCACGGGAGAACTGAATCCCACGTTGCCACATGTCTGAAAACTATCCGCCAAGGTAACAAACAACGTGGCTAACCACCCGCTCGAGCCAAGCGCGACGAACAGCTCATAACACAGTTACTAAATTCGCCGACGTACAGGTCTGCGACATCGGCTTGATCTTGTGCGCATCACGAACAACAGAAGGGCGCACGCGTTTTATACATCGGCGCTCTCGGGGGATTCTCACATCGATGTGCCGGCAACCCAAAAGCGGGCCCGAAACCAGATAAGACACAAACTGGTCACGTCGAAATTCGCTAACTGGACATTGTGCCATTCCCGCATCGGCAGAAGTCAATAAATATCATGAAACAAAAATACATACTCAACATCATCCTGGCAGTACTGCTCGTGCTCCCATTGATGGGGACGTTCGCTCAGCAGGCACCGAACGCATTCTCTATTCAAGTGATCACGACTTTTGATTACCCGGGGACCGGGAATTCGACCCTGCCGCAAAAGATTAACGAAAGAGGCGACATCGTTGGCGAATTCATCGATTCGACCGCGGTGACGCGAGGCTTTGTCCGGTTCAAGAATGGCAGCTTTAGCGCGCCGATCGTCGACCCGAATGATACCGTCGGTTTTACCGAGGGACGCGGCATCAATAACTCAGGCACAGTCGCCGGTGACTACGTCATCAGCGATGGTACGCTTCACTCGTTTTTCCTGTCGGGCGGAATCTTCACAGAATACGACGTTCCCGGCGCGGTTCAGACCAATCTGCTTTCGATAAACGATCCCGGCGACTTTACCGGCGGGTTTGATCCTGATGGCAGCGGGATCTTCCAGGCGTTCGTCGGTGTTGGCGGAACCTTAACGACGTATAGCGTACCGGCAGCTCTGGGGACCTTTGCTTACGAGATCACTAATTCCAAGCAGTTGACGGTCGGATATTATATAGACAGCTCAGGAATCCTTCACGGCCAGTACCGGGATAAAGACGGGACGCTGCACTTCCCGATCGATCCTCCGGGCTCCGTTGGGACAGTCCTGTTTGGAGTTAATAAGAACTCTGTAGTGGGCAGATATGCGGACAGCTCAGGCGCGACTCATGGACTCTTCTTTGTCCCGCCAAGCACATTTGTCACTTTCGATTATCCCGGATCAACCTTTACATCACTAAACGGAATCAGCTCGCAGGGATCTATCTGCGGTCGTTACGTCGATGCTTCCGGCCTTGCCCACGGGTTCCTGGCAAGCGCCAAAGGCACACCGTCGGCAAATCAGGCGGGCACGACGATCACTCCACTCAAGCCATCGTCGACGGTCACCCCACTTAACCCGTTACCCTCGGCGTGGGGGGATGCAATGCCGGCGCGCTGAGTTGAGCCGCGTTGGGGGCCCGCGCCGTCGGCGCTTTTATGACGACGCGGGCCTGAACGCCTTTCCCGCGTGCCGCGTAATTCGGGCGCACCCATCGATCCGCGGCAACAAACGAATCGCCGCTTTCTACGGTCTGATCCCATCGACCGTTGGGGGGATTCGGCCGCCAGGGGATGCGGCCGGTCTTCTAATCAGCAGTTACCTCCGATCAATCAAATCCCCAGACCTTGATCGTGGCCGTCGGTTTATCACCGAGGATCTTGTATTGGATCTTCGCCCATGTGAGGCGCCCCTTGCGTCCCGGAGCATCCGTCGCAGCGGTCTGTCCTCCTGCCTTTAGGGTTCCGACGTTGGTGAGCGTCGTGTCTTTGCGGTTGTCCCAGCCAAGGACGACACTTGTGATCTGTACGTCAGCGCCCTCGACAGAAAGCTTTACCTGCTTGACGTCTTTCTTCCGTCGGCCTCCTTCGGACTTGATCTCCACGCTGGGATCGGCGGATTTGATGGTCTGTTCGCCCATCACAAACCATTCGTCAGCAGCTCTGGCGGTGCCCACAGTCCCGAGTAGGGCGGCGGACGCGGCGACAACGCAAAACGTTGCCAGTTTATTAATCTTCATATTACTTCTCTCCTTTTCCCATGATTGTCAGCGCCTTCCAGTTGGGACGATATAGGACCTTGGTCTTATTCCTAAGGATCGCCAGAAGAAGAGGACCGCGACGATGATGCTGACCCTAAGTTTCACGGCCTCAGCGAGCGCCGTCCTTATGCCTGGATTTGAGATCATGCGGACGTCGTCTTTCGCTGGCGCCGTCACTCATTTTGTGGCTCGTTAGGCCTGATGTCGAAGCTCGCTTCGTTCCTGTTGTTCTTCCCGACGATTGCGTTCGCCCAGCTCACGCTGAAGGACCAGTTACCGCCGTGGGCGGCGGAGCGTTGGACTTCAGCAGCCGGGCAACTCCAGGTCGAGATCTCAAGTCGAATCAACCCCTTCTTTCAGCGCGGCGACTTCGATGGCGATGGTCGACCGGACCTGGCTGTTCTCGTGCAGCACAAAGCCAACCACAAAATCGGTATCCTGATCCTGCATCGCAATGGCAAGCAGACGCTGCTCGGCGCCGGCCAGACCTTCGCAAGTGGCGGCGACGACTTTGAGTGGATGGATCTCTGGTGGGTCGAAGATCGGAGTGCGGTTCAGCAGAGTCACGACGATCCGGCAATTAAGTTGCAAGGCGATGGCCTGTTGGTCGCAAAGGAAGGTTCTGCCAGCGCGCTTGTCTACTTTAAGGCAGGGAAGTTTCATTGGCAGCAAAAGGGCGACTGAGACCCTGGACCTTCTGTTAGGCGGACGTCCACACGCGAATGAGCGCGACGCCTAACCATCCGCTGCAGCGAACCGCCGTCCGCCGGGCATCTACGGTTTGTATGTCTCGAACCCTCTCAGCGGGATCCGTGCACGCTCTCGGGCGGCAGTCCCGCATTTTGTTGTCTTGGTTGCTGCGATCACAAGTCGCGACTGTCGCAATCGTCGCTCTTGTTCTCGTTAGGTCACATTACACGCAATGAGATCCTCAACTATCCAATGGATAGCTGGCAGCGTTCTCGTTTCTTCGTCGGAGTTCGCCAGAGTGTTTTTTGCGTGGATAGCCTTGCTCGAAACGCGCCGAGGACGCCAAAACATGACCACCGCATCCGAAACCGTGGATGTGACCAAGAGAGGAAACAACCCAAAGGCCTAACCGAGCGACGGTCCGCCTTTCGTCGACCCCGCTTGGGGCAAGACCGCAGACGCCAAGCACAAGATTACCTGGCGATCGCAGCCCCCTTCTCAGCTATCCGCGAGGACGCTGAATACTTATCGAATAGGGATGTGGACTATTTATGATACCTGATTGCGTCACGATTAACCTGTGTGTCTTGGTTGCTACGATCACCAATCGCGACTTTCCCAATCGTCCCTCGTATTCTCGTTAGGTCATATCACACGCTATGAGACCCTCAACTATCGACCAGTGGATGCGACCAAGAGAGGAAACGACACAAAGGCCTAACCGGTCGACGGCCCACCTTTCGTCGACCCCGCCGCAATCGTAACCCACCTTCTCAGTTATCCGCGAGGACGCTGAATACTTATCGAACAGGGATCTGGATTATTATCTGATTTAGCCGTGATGCCTCACGACTTTTCCGTGCATGTCCACCTCGAAACCCGATTCTTTCCCGTTCGCTTTGACGACGACCTCATAGAACCATTTGCCATCCGGATCGTCTTCCCTCATTACCGAAACGACCTCTCCGCCTGCCGCCTTCTGATTAATTGTCTGCTGGACAGAAGCCGGGAGCGTCTTTAGGTCTACCGTTTCTCCAGGATGTTTTCCCGGTTGAGCGGTCGCGCCCAAAGTCAGCCCGATACCTACCATTATCGCTAGTACTGCCTTCGCCGTTTTCATAGTTGGCCTAACGATACTACCTTATCAGACGTCGTCTAAAACTTTAGTGATGCCGATCCCTTACATCTTTGTAATCGACCAAGCAGAGCTTGATGACCCGTTGACTGATCCTTTAGTTGCAAGGCTTCTTTCTGTTCCCTCGAATTGGTTCGTTAGAGCTTGATGCACGCCTTTCCGCTATTAAACTGCTGGCGGGCAAGTCCGACCACAATCTCACCGATGGTTTAGGCCGGTCGGAAAGCCTAATTTTAACCCATGAACAAAGCGTCGACTGATGCTGCAGCGTCAGCGCTGGCTGCGCAACGGCGCGGATTCTCGCCCGCCGAGCCACGCCGGGCGGAGAAAGAAAGAGTAGCCGTGAAAGGGTTCCCGCGGATGACTCGAAGCGTTTGCGCTTTGCAATCAATGCTTCTTCTGGGAGCTGGACTGGTGTTTGTGCAACCCTGTGCGGCCGATCTCGGTTTCTTTGCGGGGACGGGCAATCTCACCGCAGCACGCGCGGGCCATACGGCGACATTGCTGCCCGACGGCAAGGTGTTGGCCGCAGGGGGTTATAATTATGTTGATACCGGCTATCCCGCGAACGCGGAGATCTACGATCCGGCGAGCGAGACGTGGACAGCCGTGGGCGCTCTTAATAGCCCACGTTCGTTCCACACTGCCACGTTACTAGCGAATGGGATGGTGCTCGTCGCAGGCGGTTATGTCAACGGCGACTATCTCGCGAGTGCAGAGCTCTATGATCCGGCAACCGGCACTTGGTCAGACACCGGCAGCCTCAAGACCGCGCGAGACTCTCATACTGCAACTCTTCTGCCCAACGGCAAGGTGCTCATCGCGGGCGGCTATAGCAACGGCGACTATCTCGCGAGTGCAGAACTCTACGATCCAGCCAGCGGCACTTGGAGTGTCACCGGCAACTTCAGCACCCCACGCGTTGGTCACACTGCGACGCTGCTACCCAACGGCATGGTGCTCGTCGCGGGCGGTTATAGCAACGGGGTCGTTCTGGCGGCTACAGAACTCTACGATCCAGCGAGTGGCGATTGGACCTTCACCGGCAGCCTGAACACCCCACGCGATGGTCATACTGCAACGTTGCTACTCAACGGCATGGTGCTCGTCGCAGGCGGTATTACCAACGGCGACCCGACGACCGCAGAACTCTACGATCCAGCGAGTGGCGATTGGACGTTCACCGGCAGCCTTTCTATCGGACACAGTGATTACACGGCAACCTTGTTGCTTGACGGCAGCGTCCTTGTCGCAGGGGGTCCTTTAGATAACGACCTGCAATATCCATTATCTGAGGTATACGATTCCTCCAGCGGGACCTGGACCAGGACGGGCTTCCTCACCACCCAACGGGAAGGTCCCACGGCTACCCTGCTTTCCAATGGCAAGGTGCTGATAGCCGGGGGATCTGTCCCTGACCCAGATGGGTACGGCGTATGACCCCGATTCCAGCGCAGAGCTATACATTTCAACCTCACCGATCATTACCAGTCCGCTCGTGGCGACGGGCACAACCGGTCTGCCTTTCAGCTATCATTTCGAGAACGCCAATGCGACCTCATTGGATGTTGACGGTCTGGCTCTCCCTCCAGGCTTGAGCTTTGACCCAGGGCTTGCGGCGATCGTCGGCACTCCAGCGATGCAGGGAACATTTAATGTGCAATTAACTGCCTCGAACCCAGTCGGCGCTACGAGCGCGATGCTTGTCCTCACTATTCAGCCAGCGCCCATTTCGGGACCGGTGATCATCAGCGCCACGAGCGCAAAGAGCCGGACCGGAACTCCATTCTCTTTTCAGGTCATTACGAGCGGGGCGAGCCCTTTGGCGCGACTGACCGTTACAGGTCTTCCCGCGGGACTGAGCGCCGACTCAGCAAGCGGACTCATCTCGGGAATGCCGCCCAAGGATAGCAGTTCGGCCGTGAACCTGACTGTGACCGATGGAAGCGAAACGGCCACAGGGACACTGGAGCTGACCTTCAGCTCGGAGCTGTCACTGCCTCTTATCGTTAGTTCCACGAGCGTCCCGCTCTTCCCAAACCTGGCTTTTACCTATACCATTCTCACAGCCTCCTCGGATCCTTTCGGGAAATACTACGACTTTGTCGGGACGTTACCCCCCGGCCTGAAACTCAATCCCGTTACAGGCAAAATTTCTGGGACTTTCGAAAGCCCGACGCGCGACGTGCCGGGCCTCGCACTCCCAGGGGAAGTGATCGGCAACGTGCAGCTTTTTGCCGGTAACTATCATGGCACATGCTCTAGTCCGCTTGTCTTCCGGGTACTCGCCGGGAGCGGCCAACATATCGACCCGGCTCAGCGTAGGAATGGGCGACAACGTTCTCATCGGCGGTTTTATCACACAGGGCAACACAGCGATAAGGGTCGTGGCTCGTGGAATCGGTCCATCGCTTGCCCTGGGCGGTTTGCTAAGCGATCCTTACCTTGAATTGCATAACGGCACCTCGATCATTGCCAGTAACGATAACTGGAAGGAGACCTTGGGTGGCGGCAGTCAGGAGGTGGCGATCGAAAACACGGGGTTGGCCCCGACTAATGATCTCGAATCCGCCATCCTCAATGTCTTGGACCCTGGAGCTTATACCGTCCTCCTGAAGGGAACAAACAGTGGGACGGGAACCGGGTTAGTCGAAGTCTATAATTTAGGGCCGGCCAGTATGGAAGTATCGAGCGAGGCGCGTTTGGCCAACATATCTACTCGCGGTTTTGTCCAGACCGCCGACAAGGTGATGATCGGCGGCTTTATCAATCAGGGAGCAACACCGATGAAGGTTTTGCTTCGAGCGATCGGACCTTCATTGGCCCAGTTTGGGGTGGATGGGGTGCTTGCAAATCCAGTCCTTGAGTTACATCAACCCGATGGGTCAGTCGTCACAAACGATGACTGGAAGGCGACACAGGAAGCGGATATCGCGGCGACCGGCCTCGCGCCTGCGGATGAACTGGAATCAGCCATCCTGGTCACACTGCCGGTCGGTGAAGGCGCCTATACCGCAATCGTACGCGGGGCCAACGACAGCACCGGTATTGGTCTGGTCGAAGCTTATTTTGGCGATCCTTGTCTGGGGAAATCATGCCCGTGATCGATACGAAAGACGAAGCCGCCCCGTCTTGGGTTTTGACCTTAGGGGTAGCCCGAATCAGCCACCGAGCTGCCGCTTGCGCCTCTTGGAGTCATGGCTGACGTTGTTTTCGTTAGGCGTCGCCAGCCGCTCCGAGAGTTATTACAATCATGATCGGATAGCCCAGCTGGATGAGAAGGCGCAAACGTTTAACCTGAGTGCAGCTGACC
>CAWDEC010000002.1:0-15467 GCA_963801255.1 uncultured Verrucomicrobiae bacterium
ACCCTCCGGGTTGCCCATCTATGTCGTGGCTTGCCAGTCCACTCCTATTGATTCACTCGCGCGACTCATTCAGTCTTCGACCTAGGGTCTATGTCACGGCTTACCAGACCGTTCCATTCTCGTTAGGCCTTACCTACGACATTAATGTCCTCCCGGTAGAGCCTACTGACTAACGTGTACCTTTCGGGCCGGCAAAGGACAGGGGAATGGAATCGTGAAGGTTGGGCAAATGTTAACAATGTGACCGGGTTCGGCTCACAGGGTGAGGTGTCGTCATTATCGGCTGCTAGGTTTCGGGCCTAACGACCTTTTTGCAGAAGGAGTGATAGACTGCCAACCGCGCCGCTTCCGCCGCCGGTAACCACGGCAATACCGGGTTGCTGCCGCGAACCGAAATGACCGAGCGCGAGGCCAAAGGGCGAGCCTGCTGTCGAGTCGGCGATGGCGTTAAAGTTTCCCTGCCCATCGTTCAGGCGGGCCTCGAGGCCAATGTTGTTTTCGGAAATCGCAAGGTCGGGGAAACCGTCGCCGTTCAGATCGGCGGCGAGTATAGCGAACGGTTCCGCGGGGAGAAAAATGTCTTCGCCGTTCACGAAGCTGCCGGTGCCCGTGCCAAGCAGTTGACTGATGCTATCGGTCAGCACGTTCGCAATAATCAAATCGGGAATGCCGTCGCCGTTCACGTCGGCCACGGCGATATCGAGAGGTTGCTCGCCGTCGAGGGGTAGGTCGTGGGTGTCTGAAAATGACCATCGCCGTCGCCCAGCGCAACAGTCACGAAGTTCGCCTCGACGTCGGTGACTGCGACATCGAGATTGCCGTCGCCGTTGAAGTCGGCAATCGCGAGTCGCGGTTGGATTCTGGCCGGCCGATATTTGGCTCGGACTCTGAAATGTGCCGTCGCCATTGCCGAGGGAGATCGAGACGGCGCTACTCGTATTAGATGTCCCCACGGCGAGGTCGAGTTTTCCGTCGTGGTTGAAGTCGGCGGCTGCAACCGTAATTGTGGGGCCGGGGAATTCAACGGGCGTCTTACTTTGAAAAGTGCCGTCGCCATCTCCAAAAAGCAGGCTGACATCTTCTTCGCCGGTGTTGGCCACAACCAGATCGGAGTTGCCGTCGCCGTTGAAGTCGCCGCTGGCGATTCGGTTAGGGGCGTCCCCCACGGCATAATCGCTCGCCGCGGCGAAGCTGCCGTCGGCCTGGCCGAGGAAAACGGAAACGGTTTCACCGATCCCGTTCGTGACCGCGGCATCCGTCACGCCGTCACGGTTGAAATCGTCGAGGACGACGTGAGCCGGCCCGGCATCGGTGGTAAAACTACGCGACGCACTCAATCTTCCACTTTTCGATTCGCGAAGGAAGGTGACGACGCCGCCAGCGGAATCGGCGACGAGTAGAGCGCGGGAATTGCCGAAGGCGCCTTCAGCGAAGGCGGAGGGTTGGGCGCCGACAGTATAAGAAACTCCAGCCTGAAAAGTGCCGTCGCCGTTGCCTTTTAGGGTCGCGAGGCTGTTGCCGTCTTTGCTGATCGCGGCGAGGTCGAGCTTGCCGTCGCCATCCGAATCCCTCGCGATGATCGCTGACGGCATCGCGCCAATCGGATAAAGCGTTGCCGCGCCGAGGCCGCCGTGGCCATTTCCAAGCAGCACTGCAACGTTGCCGGCTTGTCCATCACCGGCCTCATAAACCGTCGCCGCCACATCCATTTTCCCATCGCCGTTGAAATCACCGACCGCTACTGCCGAGGCCAGACCGCCAGCATCGAACGCGTGCGCGGGTCTAAACGCGCCGTCGCCGTTGCCTAACGAAATCGCGACCTGCGAGGTGACGTTTTCAGCCACGACAAGATCGAGCGTGCCATCACCGTCCATATCGGCGAGTGCGATCCCGGAAGGCTCGACGCGATTGTGCAATTTCACGGCCATGCCCGGGGTGAAGGTACCGTTGTCATTTCCTAGAAGGATGCTGACCGAATTAGTCGATCCATTCGTGACCACGAGATCGATTTTGCCGTCGTTGTTCAGATCGCCCGCGGCGATGGCTTCCGGGCTCACGCCAGTGTTATAAGTCGCCGTAGCGGCAAATGTGCCGTCGCCCTGGTTGAGCTCGATGGTGACGCTTCCATTTCTGCACTCGCCGTTGATGCAAGTGTTGGCCACGGCGAGATCGGGCTTGCCATCGCCATTGAAGTCGCCACTCGCGAGCGCGACGCAGAATTCGCCGCCGGTGGCAAAAACACCGCCTGGCTGGAAGCTGCTCCCGCGGCCGAAGAAAACAGACACCGTTCCCAGTAACACTTGATTCGAGACCGCGAAATCAAGCTGCCCATCCTGGTCGAAATCGCCCAGGGCGACACCGCTGGGTGACGACCCGACAGAGATGAATGGCGCGGAATTAAAAAGTGGCGCGCTACTTCCGCTGGTGGCTCCAAGCGAGAGTAGGGCGAGAGAAAAAATGAGACGATTGATCAGTGAAAACATTTGGAATCGTCGTGAAACGCGTCTGTTCTGTCGACAGAAAATCGGGTGGAATAAGGTAACGCATCCGTTACGCGAGTTCGTTAGGCCGCGCTTTATCGCCGGACGAGTTATGTGATAAAATAACGTTGCCGTATTTCTGAATCAGGTAGTCCACGATCGCGCCGGATTTCATGAGACACGCCATGAATACTTCGAACTGCGAGTCGTACTTATACCTATGCGGAGGCGCGCTATCGCCTACACGTTAGACCAAAGCAAGGGAGTGACTACCATAGCGAGATTGCCGTGGCTGAGCTTGAGCTCGTTAGACCGACGGCCGCGCATCAGCACCGATATCGACGCCCCCTGTTTGCCATGCTATAGATCATCACTCGAATCCTGGGAGAACGATCTTGAGAGCTAACCCATGAAAGCAAAGCACGATCCTGTTACGGAGTTCTTCGACGAGTATCCCGGCCCAGTGCCAGACCTCGCGCGCAGCTTGCGCGAAATCATCCACTCGGCACTCCCCGATGCATGCGAGGATCTTGATCGACCAGGAAGAGTGGTCGGCTACAGCTACGGTCCGGGATATGCGGGCCTCGTTTGCACGATTATCCTTAGTAAGACTTCCGTGAAGCTTGGTGTGGTTGGGAGCGCCCAGATGGCCGACCCCGCGAACCTGCTCGAAGGCGCCGGCAAGCGACATCGCTACGTCGCCTTTGGCCAACCCTCCGATTTCAAGAGACCCGGTATTCGTGATCTCTTGCATGCGGCCGCAAGGCGCTGGAAAGACCAACAGCTTGAAAAGGCCTAACCAGGCGATGCCATCCACCAGTTGCAACGAGCACCCTCGGCCCGATTGCGAAATAAGTTCAGCGCGTTTGTTGCAGACACTCTGCCGTAGTTTATCTCTGTCTCGTTAGGTATCAGAAAATTTCCATGCGCGTCACCGTTTGCGAAACACCCCACGATCCACCTGCTGCGGAGAGAACATGGGCGGCGCTGTGTAGGCACGCACGAGATGAAGGCACTGATTTGTTGGTCCTGCCAGAGTTTGCGTTCTTGGAACCTGTTTGGGAGAAGAAGGAGTTTGAGCAGTCGCGATGGACTGCACTCGAACGAACGGCTACGACCTGGCTCGCCCGCCTGCCAGAGCTGGAGTGTGCCTACGTAGTTGGTTCCGTGCCTGTCACCATAGCGGACAAGCCATTGAATCAGGGTTTCCTTTGGTCGGCCGGAAGTGGCTTCGTTCCTCTCAGGAGCAAGCGACACTTGCCGAACGAGCCGGGAGGGTGGGAGGCGCGCTGGTTTAAGAAGGGTAGTGAAGAGTTCCCAACCTTCTCGGCTGGACCGCTCAAGTTTGGTCTGAACATCTGTACCGAGCTATGGGCTCTCGAGACCTTCGGCCCATACGCCAGAGCTGGAGTGCAGGCGGTCATATCACCTCGGGCTACCGCTGCAGCTACTACGGAGCGATGGATCGCGCTGGCCAGGACGGTGGCAGTGCGGACCGGTGCGTTTAGCCTTTCCTCGAACCGGAGGCACGACGATGGTTCGTGCGGGGGGGTCGGCTGGATCATTGACCCCGAAGGCAACGAACTGGTGCGCACTTCCGCCTCCAATCCCGTCGCTACTCTGGACCTTGATCTCACCTCGAGTTCCATCGCCAAGTCGAGCTACCCACGCTACGTGTTCGCTGATGCCTAACACGGCGGTCCAGGCAACAGTTGCCGCGCCACTATTTTGGCTTTCGCTTTCGGCCGGATCGCTGTCGTTTCAGGACCGAGCCCTTCGCCAGCAGCCGGGCCTGAGCTTAGTCGCTAGGTCTTATGCGTAGCCTTTCCGACTTCCACACACTTAACCATGAATAATGCCACCAAACGTTCGCTTCTCCGCTACGTTCACCTTATCCTCAGCATTCCAATACTGGGTTACATTTACGAGCCGGTTGCGGAAGTTCAACAGTATGCCGGCGCTGTTCGATTTCTCTTCGTTCCCGTAATTATGCTTTCAGGCTTCTGGATGTATTCAGGCGTATTCTTCGCCGTGATTGGGGTTGTCTTATGGCTCGGCGCATATCGTCTGTCTGGATTTGGGGCGGCTCTCCTCAGTCAGGTCGTGCTATTCACCACGCGGAAGATTTGGCTGGTGATCCACGCGCGACAATCCAAAACTTAACAAACCAATACCGCCAACACGCCGCCTATCATATATGGCAAGGATGCGTGCGCCGGGTAATGTCGGACGTTAGGCCGCGCCACCACACCATGCTTAGAATCATCAAATCACCAACACGCATCCAAGCCGCTGGAGATCCTCCCAAGACCATCGAGGAGTTTATCGGCCCTCTGACATCCGGGACCACTGCTTTGAGCGTCGCCCGAATGGTGAGTCCGCCAGGTTGGAGCGAGTCGGGTCAGACACCGGAGTTTGACGAATTCACCGTCGTTTTACGTGGTCAGTTGCGAGTTGAGACACGGGATGGTGTTCAGGATGTCTTGGCCGGCCAGGCTGTCATCACACCACGAGGACAATGGGTGCGTTACAGCACGCCAAGTCCAGACGGTGCAGAGTATGTCGCTGTCTGTTCACCAGCATTTTCACCACAGACAGTTCACCGCGACGCACACTGAAGGGGTCTAACCATACGCTGGAGCGAACGGCGGAGGCGGTGCACTACACTTTTGAGATCGACTCTACATTCAACCTTGAAGCGACGCGCGCTCTCCTCGGCCCTCACTCATCTTATTCTCGTTAGGTCTTTCATGCGCTGTTTGAGAGTCACCGTTGTAGCAGCAGCCCTGCAATCGTTCCGGCTCGCGGTCGACTCCATCGCCTGGGGACGCGGCGAGGAATTCTTCATGTCACGCGTCATCCGACCGCTCGCAGTTCTGCTAACGCTGGCTTCCTTTCCTGGATCGACGTTAGTCGCATCCCGGCCGGACAAGCCTTTGGTAGTGGATCAGAATAGCCGCGTCGTTGTAATGGAATACGAAGCGTGGTTTGGCCCCAAGGCAGTTACTTTTCAGGGAACGGCGGCCAAGCCTTTCTTACAATCCAAGGACATGAAACGGGTCGGCGGTGGTTATGACAGCGCCGACCCTGCGGTCATGCGGCAACAGGCCGCCTGGCTGCAAGCGATGGGAATGGACGCCGCCCTGATCGAGGTCACGAACAATGTGAGCTGCATCTTCAACAGCGTGGAATTTCTTAAGAGATATAGCATCGACTGCACCCCGGAATTCCGTCTTTCGAACCGAATCATTCTCCAGAACACGGGCAGTCTCTATGCCGCCTGGACTAAAGTTGGAACTCCGCTCAAGCTGATTCCAATGGTGGGCGGTATCGATCAGAATGTTCTCTATCCGGACATAGATGGTAAGACCGCGTTCGAGAAAGAGATCGAGTATTTCAGCGCGCTCATGCGAGCGCACCCGAGCCTGAATGTCGTCTATCAGGGCAAGCCACTCGTCCTTATCTATCTCGGGGCTGCGCAGGACCCGGACTGGCGGAACAATCCGCTCTGGTATCAGCTGAGGCAATTTCTCGGGCAGCACTTGGAGCTAACCCGCCAATTCACCTTTCAGATGATGGCCGGATATCTCGATAGTCAGCCCTTGCTCTGGGCCGACCAGGGTCCGCCTAGCGGGCCGGAAGAAATTGCCCCGAGATATGGATTCTGGAGCTGGGTGGATCGGCTCAATCCTACTTGCACTGATTCGCTCTGCCCCTACTACCCCACTTACAATCGGATAGGTGCGAGAGTGGAAAACCTCACGGTAGCGATCGCGACCGCGGGGCAGAATGGCTGGGATTGTGACCCTCCTAATCAAGTCTACTGTCCGGATGCCTCACTCCGTTTTGGCTCGAGCGGCGACTACGAGACTTTCGAGTCCTTTATGACTTACGCGCGGCAGCTCCAACCGATCTTTCTCTTCGTTCACCAATTTAATGAATATGTCCCGTCGGACGAAGGATGGGATGCCCAGACTGACGACGACATCGAGCCCGCGGACTTATGGGGCCGAAGCGCGCTCGGCGAAGTGAGAATGCAAATCCAACGATATCGGGAGCACAACGGCCCTGCTGAGTAGGCGATCTATCTCGCAAATTTCCAATCTCCTCGGTCCTCGTTAGGTCGTTTTCCCGCCTCATGGACAGCGGATCACAGCGTGTTAGGAGAAGGAGCCTTATGAACATTGCCGGACTTCGTTCGATTGGCTTCGGGGTACTGCTTGTTTTGCTCGTCGGAGCCGGCTGCGATCGACCCAAACGAGCGTCGTCAGAGTCGCCCGCCGCGCCAACACCCCAGGCATTTCGCGCGAACATCACTGCCCACCCGCCAGATGCATTCTACGATCCGCCGTCGGACATGTCGCACCAGCCTGGGGCGTTACTGCGGAGCGAGCCACTCAAAGACGTGATACTGCCAGCCGACATCCGAGGCTGGCGCATCCTTTATGCAACTACTGTGGACGACGGCACGCCAGCGACCGCGGTCGCGACCGTGTTCGCACCGCCCGTTATTCCCGCAGGCCCACGTCCTATCATTGCATGGGAGCACGCTACAACGGGCCTGCTCCAAAAATGCATGCCCTCGCTCTTGTCCATGCCGACCAAGGGTATCCCCGAGCGCGACCGGATCGTCAGGGCTGGCTGGGTCGTGATCGCCACAGATTACTCCTTCGCAGAGAAAGATGGCCCGCATCCGTATCTGATTGGCGAAGGCGAAGCGCGCGCGACGCTCGATTCAGTCCGTGCCGCGCGGCAAATGTCAGAGCTTACGGTCGGCAAACGCGTGGTGGTGTGGGGTTACTCGCAAGGGGGACACGCAGCACTTTGGACCGGTATTATCGGACCGCGCTACGCGCCGGAGCTCGAAATCCTCGGTGTCGCAGCAATCGCACCGGCCGCGAACGTTAAGAGCATTCTCGCGATGAACATCGCGGCGGATAAGCGGTTTGGTCCTTATCTCGCGCGGTCGTACAGCCGGTTCTATCCTGACGTCACTTTCGAGCAAGCGATTCGGCCCGAGGCGCTCGATGCTGCGCGTCAGATAGTAAACTTATGCGATTTCGTCCCGGCTGAGGATCCGGCACGCATTGAGGCACTGGCGGCGACGTTCGACGGTCCAGCCTTAGCGACGAGTTCGAACAAAGCGCTGCAAGCTCGGCTTGAGCAGAACACGCCCAACGGTCTGATAAAGGCCCCCGTCGTGATCGCGCAGGGACTTTCGGACATCGTCGTGCCGCCGTCTGCCACCGACGCATATGTCGAAGAGCGCTGTGCTGCTGGTCAGCAACTCGAGTATTGGACATTCGCGGGACGCGACCACGTTACACTTGTCCTACCCGGTACGCCGCTCGAGGAGCTGCTCATCAGGTGGACGATGGCGCGCTTCGCGGATGAGCCTCAAGCGGGCGGGTGTGTTCGCAAGTCTTTCTGATTTTCAAGTGGGCCCGAATGGGCCTGGGCTCAACCCAATTCTCGTTAGGCCAGTTACTTTGATCGGACAGCTGTCGACGGCAAGTATGAGCTAGTAGCAGTTGAGACGGGGTGGATTTGAAACGATGAACCGTTTCTAGCGCTACGCTGCTTCAGTTGTCGAACCGCCGATCCTAACTTTGCCAGGCCTTGTTCAATTTGCGCTTGCGACCAGGCTGCAAACCCAAAGACGAATGCTGGATCCAACTGAGCCTTGATACAGAAGAAGGAAAGAGGCCGGGGCCAAATGCCGGTTTGCTCATGAGCGCGCATGAATAACGGTAAGTCTTCCCTGCGCCGCAGCCAGGCGATGAAGTGCAAACCAGCCGGCGTTACCTCCAGATCGAAATAATCGCCCAGTCGTTTTTGGAATTGCTCGATAAAGAATACGCGTCGCTGGGCATAGAGTTCTCGGATCCGCTTTACGTGGCTGAGGAAAAATCCTTCGGTGATGAAACGCGCCAGGGTGGCTTGATCGATCGCTGGGGAGTGCTGGTCCATGATAGCGCGCACCTTGACGAGCGTGTCGACAAGTTGTGGCGGTGCGATGAGAAAACCGAGGCGCAACGATGGGTAAAGGATCTTGCTCATCGTGCCGGCATAAATCACCCGACCGGCACGGTCCAAACCTTGAAGACAGGGCAGCGGCGGCCCATCGAAACGAAACTCCGAATTATAATCATCCTCGAGGATGTAGCCGTCGTGCGACTGAGCGAACTCGATCAGAGCTTTCCGCCGCTTCAGGCTCATCGTTACGCCGAGCGGAAACTGATGCGACGGCGCGACGAAAATGAGTCTGGGAGAATTTTGCCGTGAGCACTTCGCTATTACCAGGCCCTCACGATCGATCGGACGCGGGACGATTTTGGCCCCCACAAATGCGAAGACGTTCCGTGCCTGATGGAAGCCAGGATCTTCGATCCATGCCACTTCACCCTCATTGATTAACGCGAGCGCGCACGCCAGCATCGCCTGCTGCATGCCGCCAACGACTACGATTTGCTCGGGATGACAATTGGCGCCGCGGAAGTCACACAAGTAAGCAGCGATTGCCTTGCGTAGTTCGATCTCGCCGCGGCTTGAGGCATAACGCAATAAGTGGGTTCCCTTTTTTGCCAAAACCTGCTCACGCAAGCGTTCCCAAACAGCGATCGGGAATTCATCTACGGCCGGCAATCCCGCGACGAATGTGGCGCTCGGTGGGCCGGCAACGCCGACATCGAGTTGGCGTCCGCTCCGAAAATCGGTCATTCTAGTCACACGTCGGGCGAACCGCGGTGAATGCTGGGTGCGCGCGTCCGTCGTCGGGCTGGACGCCTTCAGAAAAGTTGCCGGTAAGTGATCGGCGACAAAGATACCTGACCGTTTCCGGACTTGCAGATAGCCCTCTTCAAGCAGCTTTGAGAACGCCTGGTTTACGGTTGGTCTCGAAATCCCAAGAGTTGCACAGAGAACTCGAGAGGAAGGCACGCGCGAAGCGCTTGAATCAAAACTGCCGCTCTCAAGCTCTTCTCGAATTTGACGATACAGTTGTTGGTAAAGCGGCTCGGAAGACGTGCGATCCAGCCGCACCATTTCGAACGACATCACCAGGCGACGTCGACGCTGCTTTGGAACCGATGAAACTGTGCGCCCATAGATCGCGCCAGTCATTTTCACGACGCGACGTTCGCATCCAGAGAATGCTTTCTCAAGATGAGATCCGAGTTGGGTTCAACCCCCAAGCAGATATTTAACGTCAGACGCGCATCCACGGGAGAACTGAATCCCACGTTGCCACATGTCTGAAAACTATCCGCCAAGGTAACAAACAACGTGGCTAACCACCCGCTCGAGCCAAGCGCGACGAACAGCTCATAACACAGTCACTAAATTCGCCGACGTACAGGTCTGCGACATCGGCTTGATCTTGTGCGCATCACGAACAACAGAAGGGCGCACGCGTTTTATACATCGGCGCTCTCGGGGGATTCTCACATCGATGTGCCGGCAACCCAAAAGCGGGCCTGAAACCAGATAAGACACAAACTGGTCACGTCGAAATTCGCTAACTGGACATTGTGCCATTCCCGCATCGGCAGAAGTCAATAAATATCATGAAACAAAAATACATACTCAACATCATCCTGGCAGTACTGCTCGTGCTCCCATTGATGGGGACGTTCGCTCAGCAGGCACCGAACGCATTCTCTATTCAAGTGATCACGACTTTTGATTACCCGGGGACCGGGAATTCGACCCTGCCGCAAAAGATTAACGAAAGAGGCGACATCGTTGGCGAATTCATCGATTCGACCGCGGTGACGCGAGGCTTTGTCCGGTTCAAGAATGGCAGCTTTAGCGCGCCAATCGTCGACCCGAATGATACCGTCGGTTTTACCGAAGGACGAGGCATCAACAACTCAGGCACAGTCGCCGGTGACTACGTCATCAGCGATGGTACGCTTCACTCGTTTTTCCTGTCGGGCGGAATCTTCACAGAATACGACGTTCCCGGCGCGGTTCAGACCAATCTGCTTTCGATAAATGATCCCGGCGACTTTACCGGCGGGTTTGATCCTGACGGCAGCGGGATCTTCCAGGCGTTCGTCGGTGTTGGCGGAACCTTAACGACGTATAGCGTACCGGCAGCTCTGGGGACCTTTGCTTACGAGATCACTAATTCCAAGCAGTTGACGGTCGGATATTATATAGACAGCTCAGGAATCCTTCACGGCCAGTACCGGGATAAAGACGGGACGCTGCACTTCCCGATCGATCCTCCGGGCTCCGTTGGGACAGTCCTGTTTGGAGTTAATAAGAACTCTGTAGTGGGCAGATATGCGGACAGCTCAGGCGTGACTCATGGACTCTTCTTTGTCCCGCCGAGCACATTTGTCACTTTCGATTATCCCGGATCAACCTTTACATCGCTAAACGGAATCAGCTCGCAGGGATCTATCTGCGGTCGTTACGTCGATGCTTCCGGCCTTGCCCACGGGTTCCTGGCAAGCGCCAAAGGCACACCGTCGGCAAATCAGGCGGGCACGACGATCACTCCACTCAAGCCATCGTCGACGGTCACCCCACTTAACCCGTTACCCTCGGCGTGGGGGGATGCAATGCCGGCGCGCTGAGTTGAGCCGCGTTGGGGGCCCGCGCCGTCGGCGCTTTTGTGACGACGCGGGCCTGAACGCCTTTCCCGCGTGCCGCGTAATTCGGGCGCACCCATCGATCCGCGGCAACAAACGAATCGCCGCTTTCTACGGTCTGATCCCATCGACCGTTGGGGGGATTCGGCCGCCAGGGGATGCGGCCGGTCTTCTAATCAGCAGTTACCTCCGATCAATCAAATCCCCAGACCTTGATCGTGGCCGTCGGTTTATCACCGAGGATCTTGTATTGGATCTTCGCCCATGTGAGGCGCCCCTTGCGTCCCGGAGCATCCGTCGCAGCGGTCTGTCCTCCTGCCTTTAGGGTTCCGACGTTGGTGAGCGTCGTGTCTTTGCGGTTGTCCCAGCCAAGGACGACACTTGTGATCTGTACGTCAGCGCCCTCGACAGAAAGCTTTACCTGCTTGACGTCTTTCTTCCGTCGGCCTCCTTCGGACTTGATCTCCACGCTGGGATCGGCGGACTTGATGGTCTGTTCGCCCATCACAAACCACTCGTCAGCAGCTCTGGCGGTGCCCACAGTCCCGAGTAGGGCGGCGGACGCGGCGACAACGCAAAACGTTGCCAGTTTATTAATCTTCATATTACTTCTCTCCTTTTCCCATGATTGTCAGCGCCTTCCAGTTGGGACGATATAGGACCTTGGTCTTATTCCTAAGGATCGCCAGAAGAAGAGGACCGCGACGATGATGCTGACCCTAAGTTTCACGGCCTCAGCGAGCGCCGTCCTTATGCCTGGATTTGAGATCATGCGGACGTCCTCTTTCGCTGGCGCCGTCACTCATTTTGTGGCTCGTTAGGCCTGATGTCGAAGCTCGCTTCGTTCCTGTTGTTCTTCCCGACGATTGCGTTCGCCCAGCTCACGCTGAAGGACCAGTTACCGCCGTGGGCGGCGGAGCGTTGGACTTCAGCAGCCGGGCAACTCCAGGTCGAGATCTCAAGTCGAATCAACCCCTTCTTTCAGCGCGGCGACTTCGATGGCGATGGTCGACCCGACCTGGCTGTTCTCGTGCAGCACAAAGCCAACCACAAAATCGGTATCCTGATCCTGCATCGCAATGGCAAGCAGACACTGCTTGGCGCCGGCCAGACCTTCGCAAATGGCGGCGACGACTTTGAGTGGATGGATCTCTGGTGGGTCGAAGATCGGAGTGCGGTTCAGCAGAGTCACGACGATCCGGCAATTAAGTTGCAAGGCGATGGCCTGTTGGTCGCAAAGGAAGGTTCTGCCAGCGCGCTTGTCTACTTTAAGGCAGGGAAGTTTCATTGGCAGCAAAAGGGTGACTGAGGCCCTGGACCTTCTGTTAGGCGGACGTCCACACGCGAATGAGCGCGACGCCTAACCATCCGCTGCAGCGAACCGCCGTCCGCCGGGCATCTACGGTTTGTATGTCTCGAACCCTCTCAGTGGGATCCGTGCACGCTCTCGGCGGCAGTCCCGCATTTTGTTGTCTTGGTTGCTGCGATCACAAATCGCGACTGTCGCAATCGTCGCTCTTATTCTCGTTAGGTCACATTACACGCAATGAGATCCTCAACTATCCAATGGATAGCTGGCAGCGTTCTCGTTTCTTCGTCGGAGTTCGCCAGAGTGTTTTTTTGCGTGGATAGCCTTCGCTCGAACGCGCCGAGGACGCCACTGCAGCCGGGAACTCTGCCACGATTAACGTCATGACCACCGCATCCGAAACCGTGGATGTGACCAAGAGAGGAAACAACCCAAAGGCCTAACCGAGCGACGGTCCGCCTTTCGTCGACCCCGCTTGGGCAAGACCGCAGACGCCAAGCACAAGATCACCTGGCGATCGCAGCCCACCTTCTCAGCTATCCGCGAGGACGCTGAATACTTATCGAATAGGGATGTGGACTATTTCTGATTTAGCCGTGATGCCTCACGACTTTCCCGTGCATATCCACCTCGAAACCCGATTCTTTCCCGTTCGCTTTGACGACGACCTCATAGAACCATTTGCCATCCGGATCGTCTTCCCTCATTACCGAAACGACCTCTCCGCCTGCCGCCTTCTGATTAATTGTCTGCTGGACAGATGCGGGGAGCGTCTTTAGATCGACCGGCTCGCCCGGATGTTTTCCTGGTTGAGCGGTCGCGCCCAAAGTCAGCCCTATACCTACTATTATCGCTAGTACTGCTTTCGCCGTTTTCATAGTTGGCCTAACGATACTACCTTATCAGGCATCGTCTAAAACTTTAGTGATGCCGATCCCTTACATCTTTGTAATCGACCCAACCAGAACGTGCGGCATGAGGCGAGCGGCGATTGGCGGACAATTCATCTTACAAACAGCCATGGTCCTCTCGGTTAAGTTTTCCAAGCGGATATTCTTGCAGCCGGCGAGGCCACAGTTTTTATTGTGCGCTTGGCGAAGGCTGACTCAAAGCTTAACCAGGCGATGGCTTTAGGATGTTTATCCTAGCTAGCGGGATTCAAATCACTGCCAGTTGCGCCCGCCGGAGTGGCAGCTCATCTTTGTTTCGTTAGGGGCAGCAGCATGTTCACCGAAGAATATCGTAAACAGGTTCACGACCGTGTCCTCGAGCTGGCCGCGGAAGACGCGCGGGTCGTTGCGAGCGCGGTCGTCGGTTCGCTGGCAGTTTCCGATGCGGACCGGTGGTCCGACCTCGACCTGACCTTCGCGGTCGCCGACCAATTTGTCTCTGCGGATGTGCTTGCGGACTGGACGGGCAAACTCATCCGGGAGATGTGGTTGATCTCCAGGACCATTCTGCCGCTCAACGTTTGATTCGCGGGAGCGGCCCGGAGCAGATGTTCCTGCGCAATAACCTGCTTTTTGTCAGTATGCTTCACTCGGACAAGATTGAAGTTTTCAAGATCAACCCGACCACGACTGACCCCTCTGTTCTCCTGTCGCAAGCGGGCTTTGAATTTACCGGAGGTATTACTCCCGAAGGCGTTGAGGTTTCACCGGATGGCAAAACCGTTTACGTCGCCAATCTTCAGACCGAGGATGTCTCTTTTCTCGCGGCTGACGCGACTGGGAAACTCACGCGGCAAGGTTACACCGCTGTTGGCGTGACGGGAAAGACACCCGATCCGAGTAAGGGCGGTAATGGTTCCAACCTGTTTGCGACGGACGAAGAAGTTGGACTGCGCTGGTTCTTCTCCTCCTCCTACGCGGATGATGCGCCCATTATTGGAAAAACGACCACGGGCTTTGACCCTCAGAAATCATGCGCCTTTTGTCACTGGGATGGCCGCCAGGATGGTTGCCAGTGGAACGTTGCCTCGAACGCAGTTGGCGGCGTGAAGGTGTGTCCACAAAACAAGGATATCTCTGATAACTGGCCGGAATGGTATGAAGGATTGAACAACGACTTCATGGCTTATGCTTCGGCCTGCAATGGCGAAGTGTTAGGTGGCGAACGCACTCCGATTGCCATTTTCCCACAACCGGACCAAAAGGACCGATTTGAAGCCCGCGAGCAATGGGTCTTGGACAAGACCGCCGCCAACTCAGCCGCGATTGGCCGACCCGACCTGAGCGGTGACGCATACCAGGTCGGATACTACGATATGGCGTATCTTCAGATTTTGTGGTCGCAAAATGAGACGCGACTCTTTCCAAATCCACTCGGCCAGGTGCCTACACCGACCGAGGCGGCTCAGGTGGCGCGCGGGAAGGACCTCTTCAGCAATAAAGTCTCGCTGGGCGGCGCCGGTTGCGCCGATTGTCATCGTAACGGCAATCTTTTTGCCAATGGAATACCTAACGACACTTTCCAGGATTATAATATCCACGAACCGGGCGTGATCAGCGAAACCACCGTGGATGGCAAAGGACCGTTCTATCGTCCGGAGAGTGATTATTTCTTCACGGCCTTCGAACCGCCACAGGATGTCGGTACGCCGCAGAACTTCAGCAGTCGTAACACCAAACATCTCCGCGCGGAATGGGATGCTGTGCCCCGCTTCCTCCATCACGGATTCGCCCACACCCTTCGCGAGGTCTTATTGCCACCCGATTCACCATTACTGCAAACTGGTGAGCGTGGCTTCAATTTCCGCACTGTCCGGACGGACAGCAGTCGCGCCACCGGAGCAGCATTACCAGGTGAAGTCGCACCGGTCCTACCGACACAGGTGCCAGTTACGATCGGCGATAGCTCTGGCTCACTCGCCGGTGATGGTAAAGGTCCGATTTACGTAAGTCTCGACAGCCCGACTCTCAAGCTTTCCGACGGGTCGCTCCAAATCGACCAACTGGGCACCAACAATGTCGTTCCATTGACAGTTAACGGACAGATCAATCCCGATCTGGCAGCGAATCATATTCAGGTAATGAAAGACACCCATGGGAAAACGTCCAACCTGAGTGCAGCTGATCT
>CAWDEC010000003.1:0-13853 GCA_963801255.1 uncultured Verrucomicrobiae bacterium
TAGTTGAGAGAGTCCCAAGCTGCGGACGAGATTTGTCGCTTCCAAGCGCGGGCAGTCGTGGCTCAATGCCGGCTGGATGTTGGTCGCGCTACTCGTTACATTTCGCTGCACAATGATCAACGATCTTTGGTACAAAAACGCGGTCATCTATTGCCTCTCCGTCGGCACGTACATGGACGCGAACGGGGATGGGGTGGGGGATTTCGAAGGCTTGATGCGGCGGCTTGATTATCTGCACGGGCTCGGGGTGACGGCTGTGTGGTTGATGCCGTTCCAAACGTCGCCCTGCAAAGACGACGGCTATGACGTGGCGGATTATTACAATGTCGATCCGCGCTACGGCACACTGGGCGATTTCGTTGAGTTCACCCACGCGGCGAAACAGCGCGGGATCAGAGTTCTCATCGATCTCGTCGTGAATCACACGTCGAACGAGCATCCCTGGTTCAAAGAGGCGCGAAAGGATCCTAAGTCGAAACACCGCGACTGGTATATCTGGGCGAAAAAGAAACCGGCGAACGCGAACACAGGGATGGTGTTCCCTGGCGTGCAGAAAACTACCTGGAGTTACGACGGCGAGGCGCGCGCCTACTATTTCCACCGGTTTTACGATTTCCAGCCAGATCTGAATACATCGCACCCAGAGGTGCAGGCCGAGATTCTCAAGATCATGGGCTTCTGGATTCAGCAGGGCGTTTCCGGGTTTCGCATGGACGCGGTGCCGTTCATCATCTCAACGAAAGGGCCGACGGTGAAGAAGCCGAAGGAGCAGTTCGACATGCTCCGGTCGTTCCGCGAATTCCTTCAGTGGCGCAAAGGCGATTGCATCATCCTCGCGGAAGCGAACGTCCTGCCGGATACGGACATGGATTACTTCGGCGACGACGGCGAACGGATGCACATGATGTTTAACTTCCAGGTGAACCAGCACCTGTTCTACGCCCTCGCCTCATGCGACACGCGTCCGCTGGTGAAAGCGATGAGGGCGACGAAATCGCGACCGGCCACGGCGCAGTGGGGATTGTTCCTGCGCAATCATGACGAGCTGGATCTCGGCCGCCTGACAAAGGAACAACGGCAGACTGTGTTCGATGAGTTTGGTCCGGAGAAAAACATGCAGCTTTACGATCGCGGGATTCGCCGGCGGCTCGCGCCGATGCTGGGCGGCGATCAACGGAGACTTGAGCTCGCCTACAGCCTCATGTTCACCCTGCCCGGCACTCCGGTGATTCGTTATGGTGACGAGTTGGGCATGGGAGATAATCTCGACCTGCCGGAGCGGAATTGCGCGCGCACGCCAATGCAATGGTCGGGCGAGCCGAATGGCGGTTTCACGAAATCGAAAAAGCCGAACAAGCCGGTGATCGACGAAGGTCCCTACGGTTTTGAGCGAATCAATGCCGCAGCCCAGCGCCGGCATCCGGAATCCATGTTGAACTGGACGGAGCGGATCATTCGGATGCGGAAGGAAGTGCCGGAGATCGGGTGGGGCGATTTTGAGGTGTTGAAGGTACGCGATCCGGCCGTGCTTGTGATGCGTTACGACTGGCGGAACAATTCCGTCGTCGTGATGCACAACCTGCATGAGGAACCGCGCGAGATCTCTGTCGACGTCGGGCTGGGGGAACAAGGCCAGCACCTGGTCAATTTGTTAGGCGAAGAGCACAGTGAAGCCGATGAGTCGGGCAAACACCGGGTGGTACTCGAGGGTTACGGCTATCGCTGGTATCGCGTCGGCGGTCTCGATTACCTGCTCAAGCGCCGTGGAGTTTAGCGAGTGGCGTGGGGCCGACATGGTCTGATCGGAGATCACTCCGTCAGGACGGGCTAATGGGCAGCAACTTCGTCAAACCCTCCTTTGGGAAGGAGCCAAGACCGTCTACGTCTTCAGCATGAAGACCACCTGGGTTGGTTCGGCTCCGCGAGTCGGCGAGATACACTTACACTTAGGGCAGGTTATAAACTTCAACAAGGCCCACACCTGTCGCGTTATTCGCTCCGCTTAGGATGGCGGTGTAGGCGCCGGGGGCCACGTTTTTCGGTGCTCACGTAGGCGGCTGATAGGGCCGGCCTGAAGAAGGCGAGAAATGAGATAGGCGCAGGCCGCGGATAAGCTAAAATGCCCGTCGATGGCGGAGGAGCAGAAAACGAAACTGACGATCGGTCATGTCTTGTTCATGGATGTGGTCGGTTATTCGAAGCTGTTGACCGAGGAGCAATCCGAGATCCTGGCGAAACTGAATCGCGTCGTGCGCGCAGCAGGGGCGGTGCGCGAGTCGGAGGCCGCCGGCGAGCTAGTCATTCTCCCGACGGGCGATGGGATGGCGCTTGTGTTTCGTGGCTCGGTGGAAGATCCGGTGGAATGCGCCCTACAGGTGACGGAGGCGCTAAAGGCTTCACCAGATTTGCCGGTGCGGATTGGGATTCATAGTGGGCCGGTGAACTACATCGCCGATGTCAACCAGCGCGAGAATATCGCCGGCGCCGGAATTAACATGGCGCAGCGAGTGATGGATTGCGGCGATGCGGGACATATCCTTCTAAGTAAGCGGGTGGCTGACGATCTGGCGCAGTATCGCCGCTGGCAGCCTTATCTGCACGACTTGGGCGACTGCGAAGTAAAACATGGCGTGTTACTGTCGTTAGTTAATTTTTACGCAGAGAGAATTGGTAACTCAAGTAACCCGACGAAGCTCACAAGCACCACGGGTAAGGCAGTTCCGTTAACCAAAAGTAGGCGTTCACCACTTCTCCTTATCATTGGATTGATAAGTCTCATCGTACTGACTGTCCCGGTAATTATCTTCCTGCCGGCGATATTGAAGCAGAGGCGACCTGGTTCTGCTTCTCCTCCTGCTTCGATAGCTCCGGCGATGAATCCAATTGTGGAGAAAAGCATAGCGGTGCTGCCGTTTGAAAATCTGAGTGACGACAAAGCCAACGCCTATTTTGTGGCGGGGATGCAGGATGAAATTCTGACCGCATTGGCAAAAGTGAGCGCGCTGAAGGTGATCTCCAAGACTTCCACCGAGAAGTACAGCAGTCGCCCCGACAGTTTAAAAGCAATCGCACAAGAGCTCGGCGTAACAGCGATTTTGGAAGGTAGCGTGCAACGAGCCGGTGAAGCCGTTCACATCAATGTTCAGCTCATCAACGGACGCGATGATACTCATGTGTGGGCTGAGAGCTACGATCGCGAACTGAAGAAAGTGTTCGAAGTCGAGCGAGAAGTGGCCGAGACCGTTGCCGGCAAATTGAAGGCGCAGTTATCGCCTCAGGATACAAAAGAGCTATCGCGCGTGCCGACTGCGAATCCCGAGGCTTATGATCGATATCTCAGAGGCGATTACGCCAAAACTGAAGTCCAGAAGGGGCGCGCGAGCAGCTTCAAACCGGCAATCGAGCTCCTCAAGGAGGCGATCGCCTTGGATCCGCAATTCGCATTGGCTTACGTCAGTCTGGCTGATGCCGAGTTGACCGCCGCCTCCATGGAAGGGCTCCCGGCACAGATGATCGCGGACGGTCGAGCCCACCTCGCCAAAGCACTCGAGCTCCAGCCGGACCTGATCAAAGCGCAGCTTTATCAAGCCAATCTCTATTGGTATTTTGACCACGACCCAGCCCGTGCCCTGGCCGCAGTCGAGCCGCTTCTTTCCCGCGCCCCGAATGATCCGTTTGTCTGGCAAACGATGGCACATGCCAAGGGAGCGTTAGGCGATTGGCGAGGGCAACTGGACGCAATCAAACGCGCGATCGAACTCGACCCTCGCAACACTGGCTCTCTTTTTGGGTTAGGCGTTGTTAATATTAGTCTGCGGCGTTACCGCGAGGGAATCGAAACTCTCATCCACGTGGGCGCGATCGAGCCGGAAATCTGGGTGGCGCGACTCAACCTGGCCGCAGCCCTTATGTATAGCGACAGACTCCCGGAAGCCCGGGACGAACTTCAAAAGTGGCCCGATCCGAAATTGGAAAACCGCATCACGGATTCGAAGTATGCACTGCTTGCGCAACTGGAAGTTTGGAATCGGAACTATGATGCTGCGCTCGCGCTTACCAACAAAGTGCCAGACATTCCAAATCGTCTGCCCTCCATTATGATCCCGGTTGGTAACATCCAGAGAAACACGGACCTTGGATTTATTCAGCTCTATCGAGGCGATAAAGCGAATGCCGAACAGGCCTTTACTGCGGCCCAGACTGAATTGGAAGGGCTACGAACAGCGAACGCCGACAACGCCGATTTCTACCGGGATGAATCTTTTATTCTGGCCGGGTTAGGGCAGCACGCTGAAGCGGTGGAAGCAGCTCGCAAAGCAACCACTTTGTCGAAGGAGGATGACTTCGTTTTCTACCTTAGTGAGATTTATGCGCATTTCGGCGACGCCGATCTGGCGTTCGAAACGATGCAGAAATTGATCAACAAACCCGATGCCGGTGGCGAATTGTGCGCAGCAGCGCTACGGCGCGATCCGATCTGGGACCCGGTTCGCAAAGATCCGCGCTTCCAGAAAGCAATAAGCGCTCTCGATGCAAAAGAAGTGAAGTAAAAACGCGGCTGGTGATGGAGAGGATTGTCGGCGCGAAGGTTAGATTAGTCGCGTTCCTGATTGGTTGCCGAGAGGGAAGGCAACCCACAGCGTAACTTGAGCTCTGACCCCCGCGATAGCGAGCTCCCGATTCTGGCCGTCAATCGACTTGTAGCGGCAGCGCTGGAATGACAACGTTGGACATGCGGATATGGATCGGATTTTTGCTCGCTCTTGCGATCGACGGGACGGCGCTGGGGCAAAGCCCCTCGCCTAACGAGAAAAAGACGATCTCAATTACCTGGCTCGGGCACGCCGCCTTCGAGATCGTCTCGCCCGGCGGGACGGACCTGCTGCTCGATCCGTTCCTGACGAAAAATCCGGCGACGCCGGAGAAAAGCAAAGACCTGGCTCGCTATCATCCGAGTCATATCCTGGTGACCCATTCGCATGGCGACCATCTGGGGGACGCCGTGGAGCTGGCGAAATTGAGCAAGGCGAAAGTGGTCAGTGTGATGATGCTCGACACCTTCGTGACCAAGGGTGGCTTGCCGCGCGAGCAGATTGAGACGGTCAATGTCGGCGATCAGGTGGTCGCTGGCGACGTCAAGATTCATGTCGTGCCCGCCATGCATAGCAGCGAGCCGAGTGGGCGGCCGGTGGGTTACGTGCTCGAGTTCGCTGACGGGCGAACGCTCTACGATGAAGGCGATACCTGGATCTTTGGCGACATGTCATTGATTCAGGAATTCTATCATCCCAACATTATCCTGATGGGATGCGGCGCGGTGGCCGACGGACAATATGCGCGCATGGCGTGGCTGGCGGTAAATCGCTACTTCAAGCCGCAGGTGGTTATTCCGATGCACTATGGCGCATTACCCGGATCATCCAGCGAGGCAGACATCCGCGCCGTGGTCGGGAATGACCCGCGTGTGAAGTTCATGAAGCCAGGCGAGACGCAAAGGTTCTAGTTGTGCACACGACTGGCTTCCAGTCGCGGGTCCGCAGATCACACAGATTTTGACAGATTGGTGAGTGTGTTGCCTTTTTGAAATCTGGGCGCATCTGCAAAACCTGTGGATGAGTCCGCTAAATGGCGTGTCAAAGACATCTTCGTGAAGTGTGAGGCCTCAGTAGCTTGAGTGACAGGGCAAGTTCCATGACTCAAATAGATTCAAATACCGGTGCCGCCGATCGGGAGTCAGTGCACACGCGTGTGCTGAACGCATCACGCGAGCAGGTCATTCGAGCGTTTCGCGAGCCAGAACATTTCGCAGAATGGTGGGGACCGAAAGGTTTTCGGAGCACCATTCATTCATTCGACTTTAGGTCGGGCGGGCGTTTACGGCTGACCTTGCACGGGCCGGACGGTGCTGATTACGAAAACGAATACGTGGTTGAGGAGATCGTGGAGCCGGAGCGGATTGCGATCAGTCATCCTGATCCGGCGCATTACTTTCAACTCTTCATCACGCTGGCAGAGGAAGGGAAAAACAAAACGCGACTTAGCTGGCGCCAGCGGTTCGGTACTCGCGACCATTTCGAGCAAGTGAAGTCGGTCGTGGCCGAGGCAAACGAACAAAATCTGGATCGGCTTGAGGCGGAACTGAAGAAGATGCTGAAATGACGGAGTTGAGTGCTGTCAAACTAACTTGGTGATATGGCAATGATCGATACGATTTTGAAGAACGATTTGGGCGTGGGGCAGAACTACGAGCATGGGCCGAAGCGCGTGACGCCTGGCGGGATGATGGAAGCCGACGGAGCGGTATTGAAGTGGTATCGACTTTCAACGGAAGATCGACCTGTACCGGATGAGATCGACCGGCTAGCTCGTTCGTTCCTGGCCCGAACTCCCCTTGAAGCGAAGGGACTTGGCTTTGTTATTCTGCACCGGTGCGGCGAAGACTTCTATTTCCTGATCGTTAACACGTGGCGCGGGAACAACGAAGTTTGGGAGACGGTCTTTTACAAGAATGGCGACGCCATGGCCGATTTCGCCCTGTGGCCGCGAGACGGAATGCATAAGCCGGCCTTCTGCGTGTGGGAGCTAGCGGCCGTCTGGCATGAAACAAAATCGTGGGAGAGCTTCCTTATCTCGTCGCGGGATGAAGCCGCCGCGAAAATCTGGCAGCGCGATCTTTATTCCGGCGTAGCCTAAGTCAGGAGTTACTTCCATGTTGGAAAACAGCAAAGCATTCAGCGGTTTCGCCGCTCCCGATCCTGGAAAGGTAAAAGAGTTCTACAAAGAGACTCTGGGGTTGAAGGTGACGGAAGAGCACGGCTTGTTGACGTTGCATCTCGCCGGCGGAAACAACGTTCTCATTTATCCCAAGTCGAATCATGTTCCGGCAACATTCACCGTGCTGAATTTCCCGGTAAACGATGTCGATCTCGCGGTGGACGAATTAAGCAGGCGCGGTGTGCGTTTCGAGAAGTATGATGGGCCAGAGATTAAGACGGACGAGAAGGGGATCATGCGCGGGAACGGTCCGACGATCGCCTGGTTCAAAGATCCGGCCGGAAATATTCTTTCGGTGCTGGAAGCGACGTGAAAAACGCGGTCTCGGCTGAAGTTCCTCGTGGCCGAGAAGAAAATCTCCGAAACCGGGAGTCAGACGTCGGATGGCCGAGGGCATCTGTTTTGCTCATCGACATGAGTTATGCGACTACGACAGCGAACTCCTGAGCCCGAGGAGATCGTCACTCTCGAGATTAAGCTTCCGCCGGACGACAAGACCGAGCAGGTCCGGAAGGTTTTGCTCTTGGAAGATCGCGATGATTTCCGGGAAGTTCTCCAAGAACACCTGGCCTCCCGCTCTTTTCAGATAACCTCGGTTCCCAGTGGCGTAGAGGGGTTGCACGAGATCAGGAACGGCGCTTTCGATCTCATCATTTGCGACATGATGATGCCGCGCATGGGAGGCGAGATGTTTTACTGGGCGGTCACGCGAATGCGGCCGGCTACTGCTCAGCGCTTCATTTTTTTTACCGGCCACCGGAACAACGCGGCCATCGAGTTTTTCTTCAAACGGGTGAACGCGACAGTAATCCTCAAGCCCTTCAAGCTATCGGCGCTCGACGCGACGATCGACCATGTCCTGCGCAAGATAGTCTGACCCCAGCCGCATTCCCGCTCACCGGCGAAAACGCTTGCTACTTAGTCTCGGCTTTTACCGAAGTGGAGCTCAGCGAAGTGACGAGTGAAGGTGCGGTTATTCGCTGCTGTAAACGTGATCGCTGCCTACATTGAAGACGCGATTCCAACGCGCACGGTAATTTTCAAACGCGATTTGCCCGCTCAGTTGCATCAGTTGCTCTTCGGAAAATTCCTTGCGTAAACGCGCGTAAAGGTCGTCGGAGACGTCAGAAGGCGCAGTTACCATGGCGTCGGCCAATTCAATCACGAGACGTTCGGTGTCGCTGAAAATGGAGAGGTCGTTGCCGAGAACGGCGTGAAGTTTGTCATCGGTCAGTCCGGCTTTTCTGCCCACGGCAGAATTCACGTCTATTCAGAATGGACAACCGATGCGCGCTGCGGTGCGGACTTTGCCTAACTGAATGTAGCGCAGCGAGACGAGACGTTTCCGGCCGAGAGCGGCTTCCATTACGATGCCACCCCAGACCAAGCCGGGCAGCCGCATCTGAATTTTTACCGGCGTCAGATCTTTGCCGAGCATCTTGCGCATGACGCCATAGAACCAGCGCAGATACCATGGCGCCTGCTTCTTTTCGAGGCCCTGGATTCTTGCCATACGAGTACTCCTATTAATATATCGCGCGTAACGGAAACAGGGTCGTATCTAAAACCTCCGGCATGTTCGCGAGTGGACTTAACATTCTTAAGAGCAATGAGTGACAGCGGCACGAAGAAGTTGATCGCCGATGGATCGAGGTGGAGAGAAAAAGAGAAAGGAAAACATGAGCACACCGGCAACGAAATCTGATCACAAAGCGGGTTCGCGAGAAGAATGGCTCGCTGCCCGCAAGAAACTGCTGACGGCGGAAAAGGAACTCACCCGTCGCAGCGACGAGATCGCACGGCAACGCCAGGAATTGCCGTGGGTTCGAATCGACAAACAGTATCGATTTGCGACCGACGAAGGGAACGCCTCGCTTGCCGATCTCTTCCGCGGGCGCTCGCAGCTGCTCGTCTACCACTTTATGTTCGGGCCCGACTACACCGCGGGCTGTCCCTCCTGCTCGGCGATTGCTGACGGCTTCAACGGGATCGCGATTCACCTTGCCAACCATGACGTCATGCTCTGGGCTGTTTCGCGTGCGCCGTTGGAGAAACTCCAGGCCTACAAGCGGCGCCTGGGTTGGACTTTTCCCTGGGCTTCCTCGTTAGGCGGCGACTTCAATGCCGACTTCAGTGCCTCGTTTACCGAGGAGGAGCAACGCGAGGGCATCGAATACAATTACGAACACGAAGAACCCGTCGCCCCGATCTCGTCCCGCTCGACCTCCGATGGCGCCAGTAAGTTTGCCGCCATGTGCGGGACAGATGTGAACACTTATGTGCGCGAGCGGCCGGGAATGAGCGCGTTCGCGCTCGAGGACGGCGTCCTCTATCAGACTTACTCGACCTACGCGCGCGGACTGGATGGCTTATGGGGGATGTATCAATGGCTCGACCGTGCTCCGAGAGGGCGCAACGAGACGGGAGTCTGGTGGCGCCGCCGCGACGAATACGAGGGCGCAGCCAAAGGCGCGTCAAGAGACTGCTGCGCTTGAATCCCAGTTACAGCGGTATCAGAGCTCATTACTTGCACAAAGGTTTACTGAAAGCCTCTTTTAGTGGCCGATGCCACGCACTTCCACTCTTATGAGACTAGTGGCCGTAGCTGACGACACGTGACATTGTCCACGTGTCGCGCTCTTTTTTCCAAATCATGACGAAAGGGAATTCGCCGCAAACATCCTTGTCTTTTTCCTGGTGGCAGAAGCGATGGGTGCCGACCTCGATGGCGCCGAAATCTTTAATCGGATAAATCTTCAGCGAGCCGGGGACGAGTTCGCGGCGGATATCCGGCATAGAGGCGAACATTGTGCGAAATCCTTCGCGAGTCTGGTCGTAGTTCGTTAGCCCGCCCTTGTCGTGGTAGAATTCGAGCTCGCGTGCAAACATGGACATTAGCTGGTCGAGATCATGAGCGTTAAATGCTGCGAACGTCTTCGCGTCCATCTGCGCGATGGTGTCGCTTAACGCCTTCGAGTCGTCCGACGGAGAGCTTGTTTGCGCGAACACTGGCGTGCATCCGAAGGCCACAAACATTCCAACGAGCAATGACAACACCGGGCGGAGATTGATCATGCCGTTACACTCGACCATTTTCGTGAGTTTGCCGAGCGTGGCTCTCATCGAAGAAGATGCTGCGCGGAATAAGGCCCGCGTTTTGAGTGGCACTTCCTTCACTTGTGGGAAAGTATGGAGTCCGTCGTCGCGGAACCCAGTATGCGAATTCTCGAAAAGATAGCTCGCTTTGGCGCCATCGCGCTCGCGGTGCTGTTCATCGGAGTGAGCGTCGCCGGCATCTTTGCCGCGTGGTACGTGAACCGCAAAGCGAGCGACGTTGCGCTGAAAGGTTTTGGCGTCATCGAGATGGGCGTCGGCGTGGTCGACGCCGGAGTGGGGCGCGTGAACGAGCTCGTCGCGACGAGTCGGACGGAAGTAAAGCAGGCGGCTGAGACTATCAGCACCGTCGGTGCACAGGCGGCCGCGAACAGTTCGGTGCTGAACGCGTTGAATGAACGTCTGGAGACAAGCCTGGCACCGCGTATCGCTCAGATGCGGCAGACGCTTGCTCCGGTACGCGATGCGGTTGCCAGCGTGGGTAACGCGGTCAGCTTTGTGAGCACGTTACCCGGAATGGCCGAGCGTGCACCGCGCCTCACGGCGCTAGACGAAACATTTGATCGGCTCGAAGGAATGTCCGCAGACGCGACGCAGCTGCGCAGCACGTTGCGAGCGCTGGTGGAGCAGAAGAACGCCGCCAGCGCAGAGACAATTACCGCACTGAATGCCCTGGCGCAGCGGATCGACACGCGATTAGGCGAAGTGCAGGCGAACGTTCAGTCGATGCGGGCGGATATCGACGCGTTGCAAGTTCGGATCGAAAAGAAGAAGTCGCGGCTACTATTCGCTTTCAACCTGCTGGCGCTTTTATCGACGCTGATGCTGGTCTGGGTCATCTACACGCAGATCATCGTGATCCAACACCACTGGGTACGGGTGCGGCGGCCTCCGGCCTGAAAAGCCTCCGTCGCTGCGCTCTACGATTTCTCCGTTGATCTCAGCGATGATCCTTCTTCATAACGAGAATGAACACATCACTCAATTGGTTGGTCGGACTCCTAAGTATCGCTCTCTTAACAAACGTGAAAGCTGAGCAAAAGATTGTGCCAAAGGAGCTGAGGCCGGCGGACGCGAAGGAAAAAGACAACGCGGACGAGCATAAGACAGCCTACCGCACGAAGCTGATAGATGGTCTTACTATCTTCTATCGCGAAGCCGGTCCAAAAGACGCGCCGGTCCTGCTTCTGCTGCATGGGTTGCCGTCGTCGTCGCGAATGTTCGAGCCACTTTTCGTCCGACTGGCGGATCGTTATCATCTCATCGCGCCGGATTATCCCGGCTTCGGACATAGCGATTGGCCGGATTCGAAAAAGTTCGCTTACACCTTCGATCACATCGCGGAGGTGATGACTCATTTCACCGAAGCGCTTGGGCTTTCGCGTTTCAGTCTTTACATGCAGGACTACGGTGGGCCGGTCGGTTTTCGGATGGCTTTGGCGCATCCGGATCGAGTTACAGCCCTGATTGTGCAGGATGCGGTGGCGCACAACGAAGGCCTGGGGGCGAACTGGGCGACGCGGCGGGCATTTTGGGCGGATCGCCCTGCGCATGAAGCAGCTTTACGCGAAAATCTACTGTCACTCACGACCACCAGGACGCGACATGTGGGAGACGATCCCAGGATTGACCTCTATGACCCAGACTTATGGACCGATGAGTATGCTTTCTTGAACTCACCGGGTCAGGCTCAAATTCAGAGTGACCTTTTCTATGACTATCGCACGAACGTTGACGCTTACCCTAAGTGGCAGACCTGGCTGCAAAAAACGCAGCCCAACTTGCTAGTCATCTGGGGTAAGCACGACCTTTCCTTCGATCCGGGCGAACCGGAACGTTATCGCAAAGATGTGCCCACGGCGCAGGTGCATGTTCTCGAGGCTGGACATTTCGCGCTCGACACCAAAGCCGACGAGATCGCGACGCTCGTTAGGGCTTTCATGAAATAATTTCAGCAACCGAACAAGCCTCTCAACTGATTGGGCTGGGCGGAATGTTCGTGACTGTATCCATGAGGCGCGGATGCTCGGTGAAGAAGCGCAGTTCGAGAAGCCACAACACAGTCTTGAAATCTCGCCACTCGGATAGGAATGACTCTGGTCCTGTGAACAGCTCTTTTGCTTCCGCGATGCTCGCCTTGACGTATTCGCTCGTCGTCATGTGCGTCACTTCGTTCTCCAACGCGTCGACGATCCGCTTAAACTCACCTCGATCCAGCCAGATACCCTGGCAAGTTCGGCAGTAATCAATGCTGACTTTCGTCTCGCCATAGCGAACGGCAACAAGTTCTGTCTGGCATTTGGGGCATTTAAGGTGCCGTTGTTCGACCTCGAAGAGATCCGCATGTTTCCAAATTTCGAAATCCATCCAATCGAGGTTCGGATCGGCCTGATCTTTTGCCAGTCGCAGCTCGTCGCGATCGAGCCAAACACCTTTGCAGTTGGGACATTGATCCACTTGCACGGTAAGAAGCTTGGCTGAATTCAGATTGTGACCACAGGCAGGGCAGAGCTTCATACGATTTTTCCGCCTTTACTATCGAATGAGGTTAGGCGCAAAGAGAAAGTCCCTTTTGTTAGACGACGGCTCCGGCTCGCTTGGTCGGCAGGTGCAAACCGCTTCCGTACTCTGTCTTAACCGAGTCACCACCCCGGAGTTAGTTTTCGCTACCAGTCTTAACGATTCGTTGCACGAGCGCAGTGGCGCCCGGCAAATGCGCCGGCGGATGAAAGCTTGGCAGTTCGTTATTTCTTTGCTGTGATGTCGAGATGCGAGCCACCTTCAACATCAATCGGAAAACTTTATGAGAAAAGAATTCATCTATTTGGTGAGCGCGATCGCTGCGATCACCGCCATGGAGCTAGCGACACTCTTCGCCCAGGAGGGGGCGGCAAAGGCGGGCGAGGGGACGATGACGTTAGGCAAGCAGACTTATCAGCTTGCCCATGCGGTGGCGTATGAGTCAACGAGCGACGACGAAGGCGCAATCGTGACCGTGTTGAGTGGCCAACCGATTACAAGCGAGACGCTGAAAGATGCGCGAGCGGCGGAAAAGGATGGCGGGGAAGGGGATTTCAAGAAGCCATTCCTCAAGCTGGTCTTCAAGAAAACAGGCGAACTGAAATACTGGAGCGCGGCTGGGGTGAATACGCAGGTTGGTCACCGAAGTGGTGCCAACGCGAAGACAGAGCTAAAGGTGATGGATGGCCGGGCCGTGGGCGAAGCCAGTGAGTCGGCTGAGCCCGACGCGATGATTCCTTCCTCGTTCGATGTGCAATTCAACGTTGCCTTACTCAAGGCAGGTCAGGAACTGCCGGCCTCAACACCGAAGGTGCGCGGTCCGGCGGCGAACGTGAAGCCAACCGTCACCGGCGTCTTCAAAGGGAATGGCAAAGAGGCAAAACTAAGCTATGTCTCCGCGCGCTGGGGCGAGCCATTTAACGGAAAGCCTGGGATCGTGCTCGTCTTCACAGAGAAGGATCATTCGAAGGATAGCAAGCCGGACTTTAACGCTTCGTTCGGAAAGTTCGGAAGCGCACTAATCATCTCGCTGCACGAGGATGGCGATATCTACGGATGCGAGGTGGTGCACAGCGCGCTTGAGAAGAAGAATTTCAGCTCCATCGGCAAGATAGAGACGAGCGCATTCAGCTACGACAACGGAAAGGTCGAGGGCGAGCTCAACGCCCAATGCGTCCGGCCGACGCGTTTGGCGAGACATGGGAGGCGAAACTCAAGTTTGTCGCGCCCCTGGGTGAAATCCCGAAGCAGTATCAGGTTGCCGAGTCGACCAAAGCAGACACAAACGAAGCGGCAGAGAAACCATCGACCACAACGGAGTCAGCCGAGAACATGGAGCCTGACGAGTCCAAACCGGCCGCTGGCGCGCTTAAAGCCAAAGATCTCGCCCTGACGAGAGGTCGCCGAGGTTCGTACAATTCGGTCGTGGAGCAGTTGCAGTTCAA
>CAWDEC010000004.1:0-240649 GCA_963801255.1 uncultured Verrucomicrobiae bacterium
CGATCCGGAACTTCCTGCACCGTTGTCGATGGGCGCGGTCCTGCGCATCGCGATGATGCGGCGCCTCTGGTATGCGCAGACGATCTCGGTCTTTGGCGATTTTCTTGCCCTCTTCGCCGTCATCAGTGTGTTGACGTTTCACTTTCACGCCAACGCGCAACAGATCACGGGTGTGCAGATTGCCTATCTGCTGCCGATCGCGCTCCTTGGCGTGCTGGCCGGAGTTTTCGTGGATCGTTGGCCGCTCAAACCCACCATGGTGGGTAGTGACCTCATCCGCGCCGGCCTTGTTTTGCTCCTTCTTGTCGCCACTCAGGTGTGGCAGTTCTGTTTCATCCTCGCTGCGATCAGCGTGGTCTCGAGTTTCTTCAGCCCGGCGCAAGGCGTGGCGATTCGCTCCGCGGTGCCGTTGCACGGGTTGCGCTCGGCCAATGCGCTCATCCAACAAGTGATGTTTGGCATGCGCATCATCGGACCGGCGGCGGCTGCTTTTCTGGTCGCATCGTTTGGGCCGAATAGTTGCTATCTCGCGGACAGCGTGAGTTTCATTGGCTCGGCGCTCCTGATTTTTTCGGTGCCGTTTGTTCAACCGATCAATGCTGGCGCGGTCGCCGCGCAAAAGGCGCCAACGTCCTCCACCTCATCGGCGATCGGGCGCGTGTGGCAGGACGCGAAGCAGGGGATCAGCTTCATTTTTCATCACGCGGGCCTCCTCTTTGTCACTCTCGCGCTCGCTTCGGGAATGTTTATCCTCGGTTGCTTCGGGCCGCTCATCGCGGTCTATGTGCGCGAAGATCTGCACGCGGCTACCCGCATCTTCGGCATCGCCAGTGCGCTCATTGGCGTGGGAATGCTGGTCGGAACGAACCTCGTGACCAGCTTCGCCAAAGGCCTCAAGGACGAATTCCTTGTTTTTCTCGGGCTCGGCGGCATCGCGCTGGGACTCGTTTTCCTTTTCGTTTTTACCCAGGTTTGGACGACTTTTCTCGGCGACTTTCTCATCGGTTTCGCAGTCGCCGGGATCGTCATTCCCGCCCAAACCATGATGCAAAAGGAGACGCCACCCGCAATGATGGGACGGATTGGTTCAGCCTTCATGTCGCTCATCTTCACCGCACAAATAGCCGGACTTATCCTCAGCGGTTTCCTCGCGAAAGAGTTTGGTGTTCGCCATGTCTTCGGCCTGTGCGCGATCGTCCTCGTCCTTCTCGTCGGGGTTGGTTACCTGTGGAAAAAGCCGGCGCGCAAGGCCGTTGAGACTGCCAGCCAGGCACCGGCCTGAATCGCAGCCGCGCGGAAGGTTATTAGCCCTTGCGCGGACGGAGCGCGCTTTTGCGCCTGGCGCTGCTGCTGACTTTCGACTTTCGCTTCGCCTGGAGGTTGTGGGCCCTGACGATGGATGGAATCAAACCGGGAAAGCGTTTTTCGATCTCAACGCAACGCGAAGTGTTTTGCATCTCCACACCCCGGCGCTCGCTCCGGATCAGCCCCGCCTCGCGCAGCGCCTTGAAATGTTGGGAAAGGGTGGACTTCGGAATCGTCTGCTCGCTCATCTCGAGGAAGGCCGAACAATTCTGCGAGCACTGTGAGGCGGCGATGTGGGAAAAGATCGACACTCGTGCCGGATCGGCCAGCGCATGCAGAATGCCCTCGACGGTGACGTCCTCGATCGCGGGATGAAGCAGGGGTCTCATTCCTTTTATTTTAGCGCTTCTTGACACGAGTTCAATAGTTCATAAGTTCTGAACTATGGAAACAATGGACAGAGAAACGATTCCTTCGCTGAAAGACAAGGTCGCACTCGTCACCGGAGCCTCCAAAGGCATCGGGGCCGGCATTGCCAAAGCCCTCGCTGCCGCCGGCGCCGCGGTCGTGGTCAACTACGCTTCCAGCAAAGAAGGTGCCGATAAGGCGGTCGACGCCATAGCCAAGGCGAACGGCAAAGCGGTTGCGGTCAAAGGCGACGTCGCGAGTGAATCTGAGGCAAAGGCGCTGGTCGAGGCGGCGCTGAAAAACTTCGGCCGGCTCGACATCGTGGTGAACAACAGCGGCGTCTTCGAAATGAAAGCGCTCGAAGAAATCACCGACGAACATTTTCATCGCCAGTTCAACGTCAACGTCCTCGGACTTCTCCACGTCGCCCAGGCGGCCGCACCTCACCTCAAAAGCGGCAGCAGCATCATCAACATCAGCTCCGTCGTGACCAGCATCACGCCGCCCGGCAGCGCTGTTTACACCGGCACGAAGGGTGCGATCGACGCCATCACGGGCGTGCTCGCGCATGAGCTGGCGCCGCGCGGCATTCGCGTCAACTCAGTCAACCCGGGCCTGGTCGACACCGAAGGCACGCGCGCTGCGTCCATGATCGGCACCGACTGGGAAAAAGGATTCATTGCACAGACGCCACTCGGCCGCACCGGCCAGCCGCGCGATATCGCTGACGTTGTTGTCTTCCTCGCTTCCGACAGCGCCCGTTGGATGACCGGCGAAAAACTAGCGGTCAGCGGAGGTCTTCGTTAGGCTACGTTAACAACGTCTAGAATCGCGAACTTAACCGAAAGAACAAGAATATGCCTAACGATACACTCAATGCTCCCGATCTCACGCAGCGTTCTCCGCGCAGTCCCCGTGTCCGCCTCGGCGGTTACGTCATGCTTGCGCGCATCCTCGACAAAGGTCGCGCCACGCTCGCGGGCCGAGCGGGCGAGTACAAATATGATAGCGGCATGGATCAACATTGGCTGCGCTTCACCGGGATCGACGCGGCTGCGTTAAAAGACAAACTCGCGCAGGGGCTGGGCGACGGCGAAATCCTCGCCTGGGTGCAGGAGAATGCCGCGCATAAACGTCAGCCATGGGAGATTCAGCAGTGGAGCACTTACTTTGGTCAACGTGGGCCAGACTCCGATGCCGAGACACTCGAGTTCTTCGCGGAAAGGTTGGGCAAGTTCAGTAAGACGCGCGAAGACGTAAAGACGTGGTTCGACCTGCTCGATCTCGACGATTTCGTGAGCTTTGGCGGGAAAGCGTAGCGGCTGAGATCCCGGTCTTAGTGCTGTCCGGGATGCCTCGCACCTGAAGAAAACTGAAGGGCGAATTGGAAACCAGAAACCCAGAAAGCCAGGTAGGTCTGTAAATCTGCCCTGACTCATCCCTCTCGTCCCCAAACTGCCGTTTGGGAACGACGGGAAAAAGGGAACAATCACGAGCGCGACTTGGTCGCTACGCTTTGTCGTTTCCCTGACTTACCCTGCTCGGCTAATTAGAAGATGCGGCCGCGGCCGCTCTGTGTGCCCGCCAGGCTTTCAGGCCTGTCACGCCGGTAGCAAGTAAGCCAAGCGAGCCGGATTTCGAGACTGCATTTGCACTTCCCAGGGTCTTTGTCTGCCCGGTCTGAATCGGTGTGCCAGGATCGGCCCAGGCGTAATCCAACACGATGAACTCATAGCTCGGCGCGCCGGTCGTCTTGATGCGCACCCAGCCGAATTCGTTTCCGGCGCCGGCGTTGAAGAGGAAACCAATGAATCCAACACCAGGCTGCAGGAAATGGCCACCCGACCCACCTTCCAGTCCGATGAAAGCTCCGTAGCACTGGAAGTTTGAGAAGGTGGTCGAACGGCAACTGTTCCCGAGACGCAGTCGAGACACCTGGAGGTGGGCGCGGAGCCGCGAAAGATAAAGTCCGCTTTCGCTGCTGCCGACGCCATCTCCCGCGAAGTCTCCGATGCTCTGAAACTCGCTGCCCCCCGGAAGCGGGATGCGCAGGTGCCCGAGGCCCTGACCGCCCCCTTCGTCAACGCGAAGGAAGTTGAGCGAAGCCCCGTTATCCAAGGGAAAGTTATGCTGAGTCGACCCCGTAAAATGGAAATTGACCGGGCCCGAGTAATGAATGTCCGCCTCCGCCGTGGCGACGGCGAGGGAGCTGGCGGCGCCGGCCACCGCATAGGTGGTCCAGCGCGAGTTCGCGATCGTAATCGCTTTGCGGCGAGGTGCCTTCGAGTTCATGGCTCCGTCTGTTCATTTTCTCGGAGTGAGTCAAGCATAATCCGCAGGGAAACAGGCGCAGCCTTAGGAAAAAGCGAGGTGGTAATGATTGTGACGTACGTTTGTAACGTATGGCAGTGGTTGCGACTCGCCCCTTTCGCCGCATTCGCGGACCTGCATTGACGTTCCGCCATCCATCCCAGCAACCGGATATCGCTTCTACAGTCTTTGAGGAAAGTCCTAAGATCAGGCCTAACGAGTCAAAGGCTATGGATGAATGATATACCCCTGGGCTAGCTTAGTAGATTCGGACGTCGCCTGAGTGTTCCATCCGCATCCATACTTCATCTTCGGGTGGACTACGCTGAGCAATTCCCACTTGATCTCCCAACCGTCCAAATGGAATCTACGTCCGGGATGAATGCGCGAGCTTTTGCCCAGCGGCCTGCGAACTCGGTCGCGTCTTCGCAGGAGACAAGTTACGCGCCGCGGGCTCGTATCGTTTCAGCGGGTCGGAGGCATTACGCGGAGAATGAGAAATCGGGCATCGGATCGATCCAGACAAGGATCGCGATCGGTCGACCGGGTGACGAGTACGAACGAGAGGCCGATCGCGTTTCCGAGCGAGTGCTAAGCACACCCGATGACAAATGGCAGGGAGGCACTGAATTGCGACTGAAGCGACAGAACGACGGCTACGCACCAAATTCCGATGTGCCTCCCGCTCTCCAACAACTTCGAGGCTCGGTCGGGCGACCGCTTGACACGGCAACACGCGAGCAGATGGAATCGAAGTTCCATTTCGATTTCAGCCGCGTGCGCGTTCACGCGGGCGAACCGGCTCACCGTGCAGCGATGGGACTCTCCGCCCGCGCTTTCACACTTGGTTCCGAGATTGCCTTTGCGCGTCATCAGTATGCACCCGACAACCGTGAGGGACGAAGACTCCTCGCGCACGAACTTACTCACGTCGTGCAGCAGACAGGGGATTCATCTCTGGTCTTGCGGCGCGCGCCCATGCTCCAGGGGAAATCGCAAACACAATTCGGGGACAGGGACGCGCCCACAATCGACAAGGCAATTGCCGCCAGTCCTATCACAAACTGGGTTCCGGCCAAGAATCTGATAAAACTCGCGGGCAACGTCGACACTGAAGATCCGGTTGTCTTCGAAAAACAGTTCAAGAACTTTGGCCAATCGAACGAAAACGTGGACGAAGTACCTGGGTTCGTTGATCGGACGCAAAAGAAGCCGGTCAAACTTCGCCTGCCGGGCAAGAACGCTGCCGGCCAGCTCGTGACTGCGGCCCGATTCGAGGCCGCGGTGCACGAAACGGTTCACCTCAATTCCAACGCAACCTTTCGGAATAACTTTGGTCATAGTTACAACGAAGGAGTCACGCAGTATTTCACCGAGTTGGTCCTGGGCGAGTCAGGCAACGCTTACCGTGACCGGATCAAACTGGCGGAAGGATTGCTTGCCGTAGTAAGTGAAGACGAGGTAGGTAAAGCCTATTTCCAGGGCAACAAAGCGCTTTACGCCAAGGTCGTGAAGGCTCTGGGACACGCTGGGCGGACTGGATTTTCGGATTGGGTTAAGGCTAAGGAGAAAGAACCGCCCGATTGGCAGACTGCCAACGCCTTGCTCCAAAGTGCATTTACTGGGAGTAAGCAGCCAGCGGCAACAGTCTCGCCCGCTAAGACTGCCCCGTCTCAGCCGGAAAAGCCATCCGAATAAGCACGTTTAGAAACTCGAATGATGAAGTTCACGGTCGCGAGGACGCGATCATCGGCGGCCAGGACACCCACCTACCCTGGACTTTTCCTGGCCAGAATCTGCGGTAGGAGGATGTCGCGCACGTAATGCCAGTAGGGAACAACCTCGAGCGCGGCGCGGGCGTCGCGCTCGGCCGCACTCACGTCGGGCGAGCTCCTGTTGAGATAGGAATAGGCCAGGCTCATGAGTAATTCTGGTTTTCCCCACGTTGGTTCTAACTCATCCTTGCTCGGCTGAAGTTTCGAACAAAGTTCCAAGCCTCTGTGATAGTTGGCAATTGCTTTGTCCTGCCCACCGCCGCGTTCTGGAGGCGTGTTCCAAAGCACGGGACCGATGATCCAAAGCAACCGCGGATTGTCAGGGGCCGCTTGTTTTGCTTCCTCGAGTAAGGGTAACATTCGGCCGATGAGTTCCCGAGCCCGGGGCTGATCGCTCCTGTGCATGAATGCCAGGAACCCGAGACAGGAAGTCATTCCGACCTTTGCGTCGACGAACGTCGGATCGATAGCGAGCGCTTGCTTGAATTCATCGATCGCCTGTTTGAGATCCTGTTCGAGTTCCGCGGAAGGAAGGCCGTCGTTAAATCCATTGATGGCTCGACGCCACAGATCGAATCCGCGCCAATATCGAACGCGGGCAGTTAACTCCTGGTGTTCCAGGAACGGCGTCAGGGCATCGTAGCATTTCTTCAATGTTGCTTGATCGGCTTCATAATCGGCGCGCCTAATCTGAGCAATGATCTGGCTGGCTTTGCCGCGGACGTCAGAGTGCTGGCAGGCGGAAAGCAAAACCAGGAGAAGAAGTGCGAAGCTAAACCTGTGAGTGTGTTTCATATTACTGTTAGAGTTAGGCTGAGAGCCGGGCGGTCGTAAGGGATGCCGAACGTCGATGCATCTGACTGAGGAAGTAGACTGCGGGTAACCAGAGAAGGACAACAGTTAGCCACGTAACAAGCGAGGCGTTGAAGGCAAACGGATTTGCCGCGAGTGAACTGGATAGCGGAGATCTTACAATTCCACCTGTGTTATTAACGGACGCATGCATCATCATCGTCAGGAGCAGGCTTGCGTTCGTACGCCAATAGAGCCATGCCATCGCCACGGATAAGGCGGTGACGGCCATCAGGTAACTGGAGAATGATTGGCCGTACTTATCGCTGCCTGAAATAAAAAAGAATGGCAAATGCCAGCACGCCCAAAGGATTCCCAAAATGATGCTGGCCAGGCCGAGACCAAACCGTTCCGCAAGACGAGGCAAGGCATATCCTCGCCAGCCAATTTCTTCGCCTGCCTGCAGCGGCGTCGAAAACACGATGCCGACTGCCATGTAGAACCACGGTGTCTGCCCAAAGACTGGCCATGCTCCGGTGAAGCAGCGATAGAGGATCGCAACGCTGCCTTTGATCGCGATCATGTAGCCGAGCGCGAAAATGTACCAGCGGAGGTTGACATTCCACCGACCGATTCCTTGAAGGAGCATGCTGACTCCCGGTTTTCCCTCGACGCGCGCGGTAAGCAGGACTGCCACGACCGCGGGCATGATTGCACCCGGTAGAAAAAGAAGACCGCCAATAAATCCGATGTCTGAAGCTGAAGAGGCGCCGTGCAAGACATACGCGGCGGCAGCGAAAAGCAGCCAACTCGCCACGTAAGTTAGAAAGAAGAATTTCAGCAGCATTGCATGACTCTCGCCTGACATTAGTCTCGCGTGGCATGCGCGAGCGCGACGGGACGGTAATTGCCAGCGATGGCATCGATCGATAACAATGTCGCGAACGGCGACATAGACGACGCGAAGAGCCGGAATCCTGTCGCGAACCGCCGAGCCTAGAGCGGCTTGCCGAGGACGCGAAACAATTTGTCTTTGTAGTTTCGACTTAGGGTCAGCTTGGTTCCGTCTTCCAGGACGATGGAATGTTCGCCGTTAAATAGCGGATGCAGCTCCTTGATCCGGTCAACATTGACAATCGCGGAGCGATGAACGCGAAGGAACGTTCTGGGATCGAGCTGCGACTCCATCGCGCTCAAGGTCTGTCGCACCATGCGCGCCGTCTTATTAGTATGAAGATGAACATATTTATCGTCAGCTTCGATCCAATCGACGTCGCGCGTATTCAAGAACGAGATTCGGCCGTCAGCTTTAATGATAAGTCGTTCCAGATATTCCGGGCGTGTTTTCATGTTCTCGAGCAACGCGTTAATCTGTCGCCGCGTGTTGTCGTTTTGCCGGGCGGATAGTTGCTCTTTGACATGCTTCAGCGCGTCGCGAAAACGCGCCTGATCGAAAGGCTTGAGCAAGTAGTCGAGCGCGTGAAGCTCGAAGGCCCGAATCGCATACTGCTCATAGGCGGTTGTGAACACAATTTCCGGCATATGTTCGTGACTGATCGCTTCCAGGACGGCAAAGCCGTCCATCTCCGGCATTTGGACGTCGAGAAAGACAACATCGGGGGTGTGTTTCCCGATCATAGCCAACGTGCTTTTGCCATCGTTGCATTCTGCCACGATTTCCATGTCGTGATCGTCCTTGAGCATTCGGCGAATAAATTTTCGCGCCAACGGTTCGTCGTCCGCAATCAGGGCCTTAATCTTCTCTTCCTTCATCGAACAAGGGCGTCAAGTCTCGTCAGGCCGAAATGGCAGTTCCATGACTACGGTTAGGCCGCCTTCCGAGCCATTCTTCATCTCAAAAGAAAACTCACGACCATATGTCTGTTCGAGTCTCGCAACCACATTACGCAAACCGACGCCATGCCTTATGACCGAGGCGCTGTTGTCTCCAAGTCCAGGTCCGCTATCTCTAACTTCGAGGTGAATCACACCGTTGGACTGCTTTGCTTCGACCTCGATTCGACCCGGCGCGGCACGCGGCGCGACGGCGTGTTGAATCGCGTTCTCCACCACGGGTTGCAGGATGAGGTGCGGGAGACTGGCCGACAAGGTTGCCGGCTCCATTTTAAAGTTCACCGTAAGCCGATCGCCGAAACGGACCTGTTCGATTTCGAGGTAACAGCGCAGGAATTCCACTTCTTCCTTGAGCGTGACCATTTGCTCGTCGGAATGTTCGAGCGTCAAGCGCAGGAAGTCGCCCAGTCGCGCAATCATGGCATTGGCCCGCGGCGGATCCTCCAGCACGAGGGAGGAGATAGAGTGCAAGGTATTAAAGAGAAAATGCGGCTGGAGCTGCATCTTCAAGGCGCGCAATTGGGCCTCGGCCAGGCGCGCCTGAAGAGAGGATTGCGCCAGCTTACTTTCACGCAGTCCTTGATAATAGAGGAGCGCGTGGGACGCGATCACGATCAGTGACGCAATGATGAGATCGAGATAGAATCCGAACCCGAAATAAGCGCGGTAGCAATAGGCCAGCGAAGGAAAGAACTGGCGCAAACGCGGGGTAAGAAACCAAATGACCGCAATGTTTATGGTTTGATGGCTCGCCGCAAAGAATAGCACCGCAGGAATGTGCACAAGCAAGTTGCGAGGACTGACCGGGCGCAACTCGATTGGAAATCGCCGACTGAACCAAAAGATAAGAAATGAAAAACCGGCCCAAAGATAAAATTGAACCAGATTCAGCCGCAGAGTATCAGCAAGCGTGTTGTCCTGGTTGATCGTTCCCACATACGATATGGTCGAGAAAATCAATCCAACCAGCGTCCAGAGTCCGACGAATAGAATCGCCTTTTGCCATCTTGAATTTGTTTCCAGCAGTCGCATGCGGTCAGTCCATCCTGCCATATCGATGATTCATAATGAAATCCTCTGATCAATATTTTGTCATTCAGCCGGGCGATCTGACTTGGAGACCATCCAATCTCATGAAGATTCCCAACGCTGATTTCCTGGAGCGCACCGGAAGCGAAATACTCGGCGCGCGGCTCTGGCGACTTCCACCAAAAAGCGCAATGACACTGCATCGGCATTTAGGGATGGAAGAATTTTATTTCCTACTCGAAGGCGCCGGCCGCATTCGCATTAACGATGAGACAGTCACCGTCGAAAAATTCGGCGGCGTTTTCGTCGGCCCGAGATTCCTGCGCCAGGTCTTCAATGATTCGGAAGAAGAAGCGTTGTGGTTAATCGTTGGCGCACCGGAAACTGAGTTCGGCCCAGGAGAAAAGCCCGATAAGAGCCTATTTTACCCGACAGATCCGAAACAGCTGCCGCCAGAATTGCGCGACGCGGTTTGGCCGCCCTCAGAATGAGGGATAACTCGAGTCACAACCATGATCGTGAGGCGGAAATGGATCGCAATTGCATATCTCGCGAACCGAAGGCGACCTGAATAAGAAGCCACGCCGTAACGGATCGTGGAGCGAATAGCAGGGCTTTCAAACCAAGGATTCACTTCAACTGAGGAAACCTTTCGTTGGATGCCGTGAATTGGCTTCTCATTGGCGCATCGAGCTGTTTTCATGGCGCCCGATGAAAAAAGCGAAGAAGGAATCGAGCGCAGAAAGGGACATTTCCTATCAGAAACCAGCCTTGCGTAGCGAAGCGTTCGCCAGGGCACTCAGCGAAGCAAAATTACGGATCGTTGGTTCCGGCGGCTTGCGCTCGCTTTTCGAAAAAGCCGCAAAAGAAGCTGCGTCGCTCCCTAGACATAGGTTCAAGGCGAATTGGCCGTATCTTCAGACGATGCTGCGTCTGGTCCGCGCTTACGAGCGCGGTGAATACAAGCAGGTTTCGAATGACGATCTGATGTGGATCGTAGCTGCACTCAACTACCTGATTGACCCATTCGATTTGATTCCGGACATAACTCCGCTTCTCGGGTTTGTCGATGACGCGATGGTTGTCGAATTCGTCACGGATAAGACTCGGCAAACGCTGGACGATTTCATGATCTGGGAAACCACTGGCGTCAGCAAGCTTGGGTAGCTCGCGCGAACAGGTGTTATAAGCAAGTTGAGGGTTGAGAGTTAGGTGCTGAGCATCCTAGTCCAAACAGGCTTCGATAATCGAGAAGTCGTCGTCGAGATGTGTCGTGCCGCGCAGCTCACGGGCGCGGGCGATGAGTGAGTCCATGACGTCGCCTTTCAAGTTGCCAATTTCGGCGATGCAGGCGGCCAGTGTCCAAACGGTCTTGCGTTCCCGACGCAATTCCCACACGCCGTCGCTGAAGATGTAAAGACGCGCACCTCGCGCGATCGGTGTGACGATCGCGGGATATTGCGCGCCGGGAGCAATCCCCAGGATGCAACCGGTAGCCGGGAGCAGAAGCGGTTCTATTTCGCCCGGCGCGAGCACGATCGCCGGAGGATGGCCACCGCTTGCATGGGTGAGAGTGCGACTGACAGTGCGATAGACGCCATACCAAAGGGTGAAAAACTTTTTGCCGTGGCGTGAGCCTTGGAAGGCATCATTCAGGGCGGCGAGCACCTGCTCGGGGCGTCGCAGATCCGCACCGGAAATCGATCCGGCACGAATGACGTTGGTGATGGTGACGGCGAGCAATGCGGAGTCGAGTCCATGCCCGGTCACGTCGATGAGGTAAAACGCAAGGTGTTCACGATCGAGCCAATGATAACCGATGGCGTCGCCGCCCAAAGTTGACGACGGAATATAACGCCAATCCACCGAAACTGGGCCCGTCATCGGCGGCGGAATGCAATCGCGGACATACTTGATTCCGGCCGCGATTTCGTCGCGCATGCGTTCGTTGCCGAGCTCGCGGAGGAGCGCATTGGCGTCTGCGAGATCAGGCAAATCATAACCTTCGGCAAAGGAGTCGAAGACGGCGGTGAGCGCACCGAAAGCCTCATGCCCTCGGCCCTGCCGCTGCCAGAGTCGGGCGAGACTCACAGTAGCGCGAAGCTCCCAGGCGCGGCTGCCTTGTCGTTTCGCGATCTCCAGAGCGCTCTGAAAGCAACGTACCGCCGCGTGTTCGTCGTTCGTCTCGGCGAGATGCAGTTCGCCGCGAAGCCGGTGCAATTCGGCTTCCTGGAAACGGTCGTCGTTTTTTTCCACGAGTTCGAATGCTTCGTCGAAAGCAAGGCGAGCCTCGTCGTAGCGACGGGCCTTGGTCAGCGCTTCTCCGAGAATACTCAAATAGTACGGCAGGCCGAGAATGGCACCGGTCGCCCGGTAATCCGCGAGTGCGTTCTGGAAGAGGCGCAATCCTTCTTCGATCCGCCCGCGCACGAGCATACCCGCTGCTTGATAAAGCCTGCCCGACGCAAGCCAGAAAACGAAACCCTGTTCGGTGGCGATCTGCATCTCCTCGCGACCGGCCACTTCGGTTTCGTTCGCGAGGCGACAGTGCTGATGCAGCCAGCCGGTATGATGCAGCGCGTATTCGAGGCTGAACGGATGTCGGATCGCGCGGGCGAGTTCCCGCGCCTCGACATTCATCGACAGTGCCCGATCAGGTGAGCCGAGATGCCACCACGCGAGAGCGAGATAGCAGCGATGAGTCACGCCGGTGTTTTCACCCGTGCGCGCGGCCCAGAATGCGGTGCGTTCGCGATCGTCATACGTTGCAATCGCCCTTTCGAAACCATCGCGCGCGGCGGCAAAATCGCCCCGGTAAAACTGCGTGATCGCCTCGAGGAAAAGCGCCTCCATCATCATGCCGTCGTCCTTTGCCTCGCGGGCAAATTGCACGGCCTCGTCCGCGAGCTCGGCGCAGTGGCGAAAATTGCCGCGCACGATCTGGTAGGCAAAAAATCCGCGCAGCATCGTGAAGGCTTCTGGCGTTCGTCCAAAACCTGACGCCAGTTCGCAGGCGCGCTGAAAGATCGGGCCGACTTCTGGCGCCGCATAACCGCGGGCCGCGATGTAGGCGGCGCCGAGTGGACCGAGTAATTTCACCTCCTGGACATTGCGCAAGGCCGATTGATCGAGCGTTCGCAGCAAATCCAGTCCTTTGGTCAGTTGGTTGATTGCCTCCACATTGGCGAAACGCTCCTGCGAACGACGGCCCGCTTCGAGCCAATAGCCGACCGCTTTCTCGACCAAGTGCGCTTCCGTAAAATGATGCGCCAGCCGCTCAGGCTGCCGCTCGACGATGTGCGGGAATTCTGCTTCTAACGTCTCTGCCACCTGCCGGTGGAGTTGACGCTGGCCTTCTTCGTCGAGTGCGCCGCGCACCGCGTCCTCGAGCAGCGCATGTTTAAACTGGTAGGTGGTGTCAGGCGGCTGTCCGGTGCGGAAAATGATCTCTGCGCGCTCCAGCTTCGCCAGCTCCGTTCGGAGCACGTTTCCATCGAGACCGGCGATGGCGGCAAGCATTTCATAATGGAATTCGCGACCGAGAGTCGCGGCATAATGTGCCACTTCGCGTCTGCTCGTTAGGCGATCGAGGCGACCGATCATGAGTTCCTGCAGTGTTGCCGGTATCTCGCGCTCTTTGGCGTAATCCTGCGTCATGCGACCGAATTCCTCGACGAGTAACGGCACGCCGCGCGTCCGCTCGTAGATCTGCTCGACCAGCGAATCGGGCGGCGCGCTCCCCGCGCTCTTGCGCAGCAGTTCGGCCACCTGACGTTTCGTTAGGCGATTGAGTGCGAGGCTCGTCTGGTGCGAGACCGCCGGCCACGGGGTGCGAAATTCCGGACGAAATGTGAACACAGTGAGAATGCGGTCGTGCAATCCCTCGGCGATGAACTGGGTGAGAAATTCAAGACTCGAGGCATCGATCCAGTGCAGATCCTCGACCACGAAAAGTACTGGCTGGCGTTGCGAACATGCTCGCAGCCATGAGTGCACAGCGCGAAAAGTCTCCTCGCGCTCGCGCACCGGTGAGAGATCGGTCGCCGGAAAGCGCTCGTCCGCCGGAAGAAACAAGAGTTTCGCAAAGAGCGACACGACCTCCGCCCGGCCAAGGCCGTGATCATCGAGATACTGCGCGAGACAATCGAAACGCGCGGTAGGCGAATCATCACGACTAAAATTGAGGGCACGCTGCAGGTATTCGGTCATCGGAAACAATTCCGTGCTTTGAAATTGATCCGCGCAACGCCACTCGATTATCGGAGAGCCGTGTGACGCGTCGTGCGGGGCGTCCTGAACGCTCTGCCGGATCGTTTGCACGAGTCGCGACTTTCCCAGTCCGGCCTCGCCCACGATCAGAACGACCTGCCCCATTCCTTCCTGTGCCTGCTCCCAACGATCACGAATCAAGCTGACCTCCGTGTCGCGTCCGGTGAGCGGGGAGAAAACGCGCGCGGGTGCAACCTCCGCCTGGTCGCGAGAGCGGGCGGCATGCTTGGCACTGTGTTGCGCAGTCACGTCAGTGGACTTGGTCGGCATGGCAGCGATCACCGTGGAAGTACTGACGCATCTCTGGATATAGGACCAAAGGCCAGTGTGATTTTTGGCTGATGCGAGCGTTGAGCGAACAGTTGCGCCCCAGGAAGTGCAGCGCCGCAGACGAACTGCGAAACATTCGGCTTGGCCGCCTTGGCCTATAACAGCCAAACAACACTCCGATACAATGTGACTTCATGGACTACTGGTTTCGCCTCTGGGTCTGCTAAATTCACTCCGATGCATGTGCTGGATTGGTTGCTCGACTCCGATCCCGCTATTCGCTGGCAGGTGTTGAGGGATCTGGCCGACGTGCCGGAAAAGATTGTCGCCGCGGAGCGTAGTCGCGTGGCGAATGAAGGCTGGGGAGCACGCCTGCTTGGTTTGCAGGACGAAGATGGTCAGTGGGCAGGTGGCGCGCTCTTCCCGCGAGGGAAGTGGAATAGGAGCGAAGGCCAGCCTTGGACCGCGACGGCTTACAGCCTTGTCTATTTGCATGACTTTGGTGTCGATCCTCACGATGAGAAGATTCGTCAGGCAATAAGGAAGGTTCGGGAGAACTGCCGGTGGGAGCATGCCGGCCAACCGTTTTTCGGTGGCGAAGTTGAGCCGTGCATCAACGGGATGGTTGTCGTGCTCGGCGTCTACTTCGATCAAGATGTCGATCGAGTCGTCGCGCGACTCCTGAGTGAGCAGCTTGAGGATGGAGGTTGGAACTGTGAGGCCGAGAACGGCTCGGTTCGCTCTTCTTTCCACACTACGATTCGGGTGCTCGAAGGGTTGTTGGCGCACGAGCGCGCCAGCGGTGGCTCCGCCGAATCAAAGGCCGCGCGGCGGCGGGCGGAGGAATATCTTCTCGAGCGGAAGCTATTCCGACGTAAGAGCACCGGCGAAGTTGTCGACCCAGCGTGGTTGCACTTCTCGTTTCCAACCCGCTGGCATTATGACGTGCTGCGTGGCCTCGACTATTTTCGCGCCACCGGCGACCCGCCAGACCCGCGCATCGATGAAGCGATCGAGTTACTTCGATCAAAGCAACAACCTGATGGCAGGTGGCTATTGGAGAATACCCACGCCGGCGCAGTCCATTTCACGCTCGAAGCAGGCGATGGTCACCCAAGTCGGTGGAATACGCTCCGCGCGCTCCGGATCCTCCGTTGGTACGGGCAATGATCCTTGCTCACAAAAGGCGCGAATCGCCGGTCAGTTCAGTCCTTTATCAGAATTGACCTTCGGCGAACTGGCTCGTCGGGTGAACCAACGGCAGCTCGGATTTCTGCCTCTCGCCTTCTAACTCAGATGTCCTGACCTGACTCTGAAATCTGGAATCGACAGCGCGGACGCGGGCCGTGGAAACACTGTTCCTGCACCGGTTGCCCAAGGATCTCGCTCAAGAGCGTTGTGGCAATCAGGCACGCTTCAGGGTGCTGCGAAGTAATCACCGCCAACGGACACGCTTTTCCTTCGATCAACTCCGTGCCGTTCTTCTTGTAGTGGAATGCATCTCCGCCGATCGAAGCGAGCACTTTGAGAGCGAGACGTCGTCTTGCGTCGGACGTCTTGCCGGCAGCCTGCCGGGCGGGTTCCTCGGCCAGTCGACGGCCAATTTCCCGCAGCCAGATTTTGACTTCGCGTGGACTTAGTCGCTGCAGCAGAACTTCCAACATTTGCTGTAAGAGAAGACCGTAGGCGTTAGGGAAGGCGTGCGCTGCTTTCTCGGTCAGCGTGTAAACAACGTGGGGCTTGCGAAACCCACTTTGCTCACCACCGCGCCGGACCAGGCCTTCGGCCTCCAAAATCTCAAGCTGCGCGCGAATGGCGTTTTTCGTTAGTCCCAGAGGCAGAGCGAGGTCACGCACCGTGCAGTCGCGTTCGCGCAGCATCTGGAGGATTTCGCTTCGGCTGCCTGATTTTTTCATGTGCTCGCTCTTTTGAATTAAACCAAAATTTATTTGACTTATTTGTGCTGCTACGATTTGATGCCATACACCATTTGATATGAACAATCTAAAACCAATGAGGGAGAATTCTATGACAAATTCACTTGAATTTAAGGACCGAGTCGGCAGCGAGATTTACGCACGACAGGCATTTCAGATTCTGCGTTTCGGCTTCACGGTGGCGCCGATTCTGGCCGGCGCAGATAAGTTCTTTCATTTCCTGACTAATTGGGATCAATACCTCGCGCCCACCGCCAATAGCGTCCTGGGCGGACACGGGCACGAATTCATGCTCGTGGTGGGTGTGATCGAGATTGCGGCTGGTTTGGGCGTGGCTTTCAAACCGCGCTGGTTTTCCTATGTCGTGGCGGCATGGCTACTTCTGATCATTTGCAACCTGCTCGCTATTCCCGGTTACTTCGACGTTGCGCTCCGTGACCTTGGTTTGCTTCTCGGGGCCCTGGCTTTGGGAAGATTAAGCCAAAGATTCGACTGAGCTCTTTCAGGCCGCGAGCCATGGGCCGATCCTGAAACGAAGGCTCGCAGACTATGGTTAGGGCCTAACGAATACAGGATACGGCCCGGACAAGAGGACTCGCATTTCGAGGGCCTGGCGCAATGGTGTGTGCGCATTGATGAAGCCTTGCGCTTCCCCTTTACCCACGGGCTCCGGCGGACCTTCATCATGGAGGACGTCACCGATGCCAAACTTGTACTCCATGAAGATGCTAGGATTGAGGAAGATCTTATCCCAATCCGCGAATGCATATCGAACTTCAATTGCGAAGGAACATTCCCGCCTAACTCCACGAAAAGTCTCCACTGCTTTCTCGATGGCGACGCCGAATCAACGCCTTCTGAAAAATGCTTTCATTTTGGATTGCTTGGACATATTCATCTGATCGGCATACAGTTCTGTCGCATTGAGCCTAGGAAACTCTGTGCAATGCGAGCACCGCTTGCTAAGCATGATCAAGCAGCCTTCACTTGCGGTCATTGTCCCGTTTTTCAACGAGGAGGAAGCGGTAGGAAAAGTTTGCGGTGAACTAAGAAGCGTGCTCGATCTCAGGCTGCCCGACACCGACGTGATCCTGCTCGATGATGGAAGCGGTGATCGGACTGGCGAAAGACTGAACCGAATTGCCGCGACCTGGCCCCAGTGTCGAGTTTTCCGCCTGGGGCAAAATCGGGGACAATCTGCGGCATTACTCTTTGGCTTTGGCAAAGCGGAGGCACCAATTCTGGCGACAATGGATGGCGACGGGCAAAACGACCCGAATGATTTGGTGCGCCTGCTGGGTCGCATGGATGAAGCGGACATGGTGGTCGGCAAACGTATGGATCGCCAGGATTTCTGGACGCGTCGAACAGTTTCGAGAGTCGCGAATCTCGTGAGGTCGAGATGGTTAGGCGACGGAGTTTCCGACGCGGGTTGCGCCCTGAAAGTTTTCCGGCGCGAAGTGGTAGAAGCGTTTATTCCCATCCGTACTCTCTACTCGTTCATGCCAGCTCTGGCGGTGGCGGCGGGTTATCGAGTGGTTGAGGAGCCGGTGCATCATCGGCGGCGAGCGCTTGGGACCTCGAAGTATTCCACGCGCAGCTTTTTGTTTTGGCCAATCATCGATTTCGTTGGGCTGGCTTGGTTTCGCGTACGGCGCTGTCACCTTCGCAATAATCGCAGACCCGCTAACCTTCTCGGCGAGCGAAGTCTGGGAGACGAGCTTTATCATCGCGGCTTGCACCGCTGGCTAACGACAGCGTCGGTCGCGATCATTGCCACCGTGCTGATGATTGCCTTTCTCTCGTTACCGTCGCGGGTCGCGAATGGGCCCGCCGATCGGAAAATCAATCTCGGTCGAGCTGAGCACATCGCGCTGCAGGCCGTACCGAGAGGACAACTTCGCACCGAGGAACTGCGGATGGCGGATGGCCGTTTGGCGTGGCTGATCGATGTTCAGCCGAAAGGTTCAGTTTTTATGGATGAAGTGGAGATCGATGCAATTAACGGTCACATTATCGGGACTCGGGTGGAGTCGCCCGAGGAGGAGGAATTCGAACTTGCTGTCGAGAATCATCGGATAGATCCGCACCTTCTTCATCCGCCGCATTAGCAAGTCGCCTAACGAATAAATGTCTAAGACGGGACCGCCGAGGCCCCCGAATTACTTCCGCTACGCCGTTTGGCTGATCGTACTCGGAACTGCGTTTCACCTCTTATACAGCACGCATCTCGAGTTGGTTGGAGATGAAGCCTACTACTGGCTTTGGTCGCGTCACCCTGATATCTGTTATCTCGACAAGGGCCCGATGATTGCCTGGTTCATCTGGCTGGGGACGGCGCTATTCGGCCAGAACGAGTTTGGGATTCGATTCTTTGCCGTCCTTCTGGCTGGGGGCACCGGCGTCGCGATTCTACTCCTGGCACGGCGCTTATTTTCTGATCGAGTCGCTTTCTGGGCGGTCGCGCTGGCCTCCGTCGTGCCGCTGTTTGCGGTTGGAGCATTGCTCATGACGATTGATACGGTTTATGTCTTTTTCTGGAGCTGGGCTGCAGTGGTTTTTTGGGAAGCTAAGGATACCAACCGGTTAGGCCCGTGGTTACTTACCGGGACTCTTGTTGGCCTCGGCCTCCTTGCAAAATACACGGCGGCATTTGAGCTGGTATCCTTTGCGGCGTTTTGCCTGACGGACAGGCCGAGCCGACGCCACTTCAGTTGCCTTACTTTCTGGGCGATGCTCGGCGCGGCGCTTCTTTTTCTTCTTCCAGCCGTCTTATGGAACTATCAGCATCACTGGCCCACAAGTGACTGGCTGCTGCAACGTGGATCACTCGATCGAGGTCTTACTATTCGACCAGGCGCCGCGCTGACTTTCCTCGGCGAACAAGCCGGTGTCATCTCGCCACTGATCTTCCTTGGCCTCATTCTCCTCCTTCTCCGACCCTCTCTCCGGCACGAGCCACAACCTGCGACTAACTATGCCTTGTGGTTATTTCTTCCTCTCTTCGTCTTCTATTTTCTGCTCAGTTTTCATTATGCCGGGCCACCCAACTGGGCCGCGGCAGCCTATATCGGCGGGCTAATCCTTCTTACCGGAAAGTGGCGCTCGTTAACGAGGCAATATCCGTGGATGCACCCGCTTGCGTGGGTGGCAATCGGTCTCGCGATCATTGAAACGGCAATCTTGCACGAGACACGCTGGCTTCACCTTTCCCATCGGACCGATCCGCTGGATCGGGCACGCGGATCTCGGGACCTAGCTGCGTGGGTCGCGCAATGGCAAAAGCGGAGTGGGGCGAAGTTCATTATCGCGGATAACTACATGACGGCGGCCCTGCTCTCCTTCTATTTGCCGGGACAACCAGAGACCTATGTGCCCGCCACGAACCGCCCTCTTAACCAATTGGAATTGTGGGCCGACTATGAAGAAAAGTATCCGGAGGCAAGCGCCTTGATCGTCGACAAACACTCGGGCCAGACCCACTCGCTTCGCAGAACCTTCAACCGCATTGAGCCGCTAGCATCGATCGAATTAATCGATCGCGATCGTCGACTTGGCCAATACCAACTGTTTCTTGCGAGCCACCGCTGAGGAACTATTGCCGGCTCAGTCGCCAGAAGAGAAGCGCGCCAAGGCTGATGAAGAGGAGATTAGGGAACCACACCAGCAACTCGGGATGAATTCGGCCATTTGCTCGCATCGTGTCGGCGATAATAATAAAGAGGAAGTAGGACATCGCGACGATAAGACCAACTGCAAAGCCGACCGACGTCTCACGGCGGTGGGTGGTAATCCCCAAAGGCACTCCGATCAAGCCGAAGGCGATGCAGGCAAAAGGGAAGGAGAAGCGCTTGTTCAATTCCGTCCGGGTCGCGCTGCGATCTTTGCGGTTACCGGATCGTAATTGTTCAAGCAACTGCGAAAGGGAAAGGGCTGAGCGAGTCGGTTTCTTCTTCGCCTTCTCGTAAAGCTCTTCCAAGCTGATCGGCAGCGTTCCTTCCGCCAGGCTGATCCCATCGCGGATTTTCCGAAGATCGTATGGGTCCTTTGCGTCGCGCTCCTCGTAACGCGCATCAAAGAGGTGAAGAAGGAGTCGTTTGTTAGGCAAATCCGTTTCCAGCAGTCCAGTCCGCGCATGGGTTACTCGCACCGGCAGATCGTGCTCGTCCATCTGGAAAACGATGATGTTCTCCAGCTTGTTTCCTTCTTTCTTTCCGACATAAATCTTTCGCCCGGGAAACTGGTCGATCACCTGGTCGCCACCGAAAAGAGCGATAGGATTGCTTGTTGCCAGATCGAAAACGCTGCTCCGGAGCCGCTCTTGCGCGGCGGGCGCGACGCTGACATTTAGCCAAAGGCAAATGAGCGTGCTTAGCACTGCAATTATCGCCAATGGCAAAGAGACGCGCGTGACACTGACCCCATTAGCCCTCAGGGCAATCAACTCATTGTCGGCGGAGATACGGCCGAAAACGAGGAGTACGGCAGTCAGCAATCCCCAGGGAATGGTGAAGATCAGCGAGAACGGCAGGATGTAAGCAATGAATGTTAAGAGGAAATAGACAGGCACATCGTGGTTCACCAGGAGGGGCAGAAGCTGGCGAAAAATGTTGCCCACAACCAGGACGAGGCTAAGGGCCGCGATCGCAAACAGAATGTTGACCAATAGCTCACGTCCGAAATAGCGGTCGATCAATTTCATCCGCGACCGGCAATCTAGCCTACGCGCTCGTTCCTGCCACGGCTGTTTCAGCGCCAACTAATTCCGAGGCCTGACAGGTCTTGTTAATTGTTGCGTCAGAATCTCGCGCTGAACCTGACGAGAATAAATGTCGGTGCCGCGGGCGAGGTTATAGCAAATCGGGCGCTAACCTCTATCGTATGGTTACACTCAACAATGAGCTTCTATTTAGTCCAGCCGCGAAAGCGGGCAGCGTGTCATTTTCAAGCGAGATTAAATTAACCAAACCGTTCTCGAGTTGCGAATAATCGCATTTCGACGGAAAGGCGCATCGTATGAACTCACACGCTTGTTTCTGTTTCGTCCTCGCCGGAGCCCTGTTTCTCGCGGCTTGTGATCGGAAAACCTCTGCACCAGCGACCGGCTCCTCGGCGGTCGCGAGTCCTGCTGTGAACACCGCGGCCACGCTCACCGCTTCGCCAAACCCAGTGCCAGCCGGGTCCACACCCGGAACCACGACGATCAGGTGGACTACGGGAGGAAGTTCGGCAGGGGAAATCTACGTCTCGACCAACGGCGGGCCGGAAGTGCGTTTCGCCCTCGGTGCAGATGGTTCCTCCGAAGCCGCATGGATCCAAACCGGCATGACTTATGAATTCCGGCTCTACGCAGGTACCGAGCACAAGGATTTACTCGCCCGTCTTCGTGTTACCCGTCAGAAGTAAACTCTGCTCTCTGTGGATCAGGGCTTGACCGCTTTTCAACACACCCCGCGCAAAGCGTCAGGTCTCCTGATTGGCGATGTAAACGGAGATCGAGTGGTGGACGACGCAGACTTGGATGCGATCAATGCGGTAAAAGGTCAGACGACAGATGAGATCAATTTCCGGGCTGATCTGAATGCCGACGGCATCATTGACCGGGTCGATCTCAACGGCGTGCAAGAAGCTCTCGGGACCTCATTGCCGTAGGCAAAGATGGACAATTCAGCTGGCTTGTAACTACGCTGTCTTTGGGCGACGAACATGCCTGATGTTCGTCGCCCCGTGTAGAGTCTTGTCCAGAGCCGAAGAAGCGTGAAGCCACCCGCTAACTCACGGCTCTTAGGTTATAACACAGATCCTAGCGAACCAGGGTTCGCTTAAGTCGCAAGTCTTACCCGACAGCAAGTTTACTTGCTGCCGTCGTTCGTCACGACCTGACCGTTGTAAACCTGCCCTTGCGCGTAGTACCCGGGAGGAGGCGGCGGATAGTATCCATAGGGCGGATAATAATAGCCGTAGGCGGGATAATAAGGATAACCCCACCATCCCGGGCCCCAGCCCCAGCCTCCGAATCCAACGCCCACGATAACGTGGTTGTGCCCGTTTCCATGTCCATGGTTGTGGCCGTGGCCGTCATGCACGTGAGCTGCGGCCGCCGTTTGTCCATGAAATGCTTGTCCATGAAATCCACGCGCGGCTGCACCGTTCCAACCTGCTGCGGGAGCTCCGTGAAAACCGCCAAAGCTGCCACGAGATCCTCCTCCGCCGCCATTATGACGCATCTGCGCGTGGGCCGAAGCACTGAAGAGGAGTATTCCAGCCCCTGCCACAGAAACCATTATCGCTTTTACGTACCTCATATTATTGCTCCTTTTTCCGTTATTTGCAGATTCCTCGTGATAAATCAAGCAAAAAGTTTGCGGAACCCCCGATTGCTGGCATCCCTTGCGCGCAAATTAATTGGCCGTGCGTCGAATGACAAGGGTGCTGGGCGCGAAGACCAAAAACTCGGGACAACGGGATCAAGTGAAAAGGCAGTGAAGCGCGTCAACGCAGTCCAAGCTCGAGCCGCCCGAACGACCTTCGTTCACTCACTCGAGTCGTGCCAGCTGAACCGGGCAAAAGAGTGATGTTTCATCTTGGCGGATTTCGGCTATTAAGGCTGGACCGGACACTTTCCGGCTAGAGATCCTGGGTAAGAAAATGGGCGAAAGAAGATCCGAGCTGGTTGCGAAAGTCCCGCACGTAACTCTTCTATTTTGGATCATTAAGATCCTGGCAACGACCCTGGGTGAAACGGGCGGAGACGCGGTCACGATGTCGTGGCTGGGAGAAACGACAGCCGAAGGGACAGGCATGGGTTATCTCGTCGGCACAGCGATTTTCGGCGTGATCTTCATCGCCGCGGTCATCGTGCAGATAAAGGCGAAGAATTTTCATCCCTTTCTCTACTGGCTCACGATTGTCGCGACGACAACCGTTGGAACCACTCTGGCCGACTACTGCGATCGCTCCCTCGGCATCGGTTACACCGGCGGCTCGGCTATCCTGCTCCTCTGCGTGATTGCGTCGCTCTGGCTTTGGCGCTGGTCGACTGGAAGTATCTCGATCGAAACCGTCAGCACGCCAAAGGTGGAGATGTTTTATTGGATGACGATCATGTTTTCGCAGACTTTAGGAACAGCGCTCGGTGACTGGGTGGCGGACACTAACGAGATGGGCTATCTCGGAGCAGCAGTAATCTTCGGTGGGTTAATTCTGGTCGACTGCACTTTTGTATTACTTTACGGGCGTTTCGCGAGTTGTTCTATTTTGGGCGGCCTTTGTCCTAACTCGTCCGCTTGGCGCAGTCGTAGGTGATTTTCTCGATAAGCCAATCGCGAAGGGAGGACTCGCTCTGAGCCGTTATACGGCGTCGTTAGTGCTTCTTGTCGTGATGGTCGTGCTGATCGTTATCGTTCCTCAGAAGCCGGCTTCGAAAGCGCATTGATTCCCCGGCGTGTCTCAATAAAGCAATTGTAACCCGCAGTAGCCAATCAGCGCGAGCGGCTCACCTTCTTCTGAGTGCACGTCGTGGCCTAACGAAGCGATCCAGATGGCATGCTCAGAGAGGTTGTGTCTCCAGCCGAGGTTCAGTGTCACTACGTCGTGGTCCAGAGTTGACGCGCGAGCTGGCGTGAACCTCGAACATCACGGACGTCGTCTTAGTGATCTCCCGGGCCGCAACAACGCCGTAGATATATTCGCTTGCGCCGACGGAACTCACCAGCGGACCAAACTCAGCCGCGAGCTCAATCGGCCCGATTTTCTTCGCAGCCTGAAATGGAATTTGGAAACGCGTTCCGTCTTCCGCGAGTCCTCGCCGTACGGAAGACTGCACCACGTTAAAGAGGACTCGAGGAAACATCGACATGTCCAAGCCGTTCCTATCTTCATCAAGAAAGCGCCACTTCACCGCCGTCTCTACTCCGCCGAGGCCAGCCACCAGTCCACGATCGTTGCGCTTCAAGAATGAAGCCGAAGTCTGCAGGGTAAGCTGGATATGATCGCCCCAGCCGTAATTAAGGTCGATGCCGGGCGCATCACCCGACCATTCGTTAGGCACATGGGAAAAGGCGATCGCGAAATTGTTTTCCCAATGCCCGTTGCCCGGCGTGCCCGGATCATCGGTAATCATTGGCGGGCCGCCCTGCGCCGATGCGAATCGCGCGACTACGCACAGGATGAAAACCGCAGCTAACTCGCGCACGCCTTACTCCGGGCCGTAAACCAGCAAACGCATCGTGTTTGGCATGATACTTGGCCGGCCATTCGCCTCCTTAGGCGGACCAAAGTCGGCGGTTGGCAAATAGATCCGGTGAGTCTTGGGATCGAGCGCGATGGTTCGTGCGCCGCGTTGCGTCTGCAAGCTTTGTGCAACCGACAATTCGTTAGGCGAACTTTCCTTTGCGATCACGGTCATCCCTTCGCCGCAGGAAGCGAAAGCCAGCTGCGAAGAATCATCAAACGCACAACCATCCACCCCATTTCCTATCGGGACATTGCCGATAACTTTGCCGTTATTCGTATCCACCATGACCATCATCTTGTTATGACAGGTGGAGAAAAGGCGATGATGCGACACATCGAGAGCAATGCCACTCGGTTCCTGGCCGGGCGCCAGCGGCCATCTTGTCATGACCTCATGTTTCGACCCATCAATGACCGCGACTTCGCTTTTATCTTCCAGGTTGACGTAAACCCGACCGGTCGTGGAGTCGGCGGCGGCAAACTCCGGGCTGCCGCCAAGCGGTATCGTCGCCACCACTTTCGCGCTTTTCCCGTCGATTACCGTGGCGGAATTGCCGCTGTGATTAAAGACGTAAACTTCATTTCGCTTTGAGTCGTAAGCGATGGCATCCGGATTCTGCCCAACATCGACCTTCTGAATTGTGGTCAGTGTTTTCAAGTCAACGACGCTGCTCTTATTTTCTTTGCCGTTGCTCGAGAAGCCGCGCCCTAGCTCCGGAACGGCAAGAAACGCGTGCACGCCGGGCAAATCTGAAATTTCACCAACAACCTTGTTCGTTTCGAGATCAATCACGACCACTTTCGTTGCGTGTGAGAGATACAAACGACGCGCGGCGTTATCGATCGTAAGGATGTCCCAACCACCTTCGCCGCCAATGGGGATTTGTGTGACCGCTTTGTAGCTCGGTCCAGCGACGGCGCACTCCCAACTCAGAAGAATGAGGATGAAAAGATACTTTGCCATGGGAATCAATACGCCAGTTTTGGCTTACCTGAATAATAGTTTCTTTCACTCGCTGACCTTTTGAACCCTTGAGTCAGACGAGACTGGATGCCCACAAACTCGGTTCTTGCCAACTAACGAAATCGTCTTTAAAACATCTGCCTCAACATGAATGGCTTAACTTCGCGCCCCCATCTCGGAGCGTAAATCTTCGGACTTCCACTGTGCTTTTTAATTCCCTGACTTTTGTCGTTTTCTTCGCAGTTGTTGTCACCCTCTACTGGAGTCTGCGCTCGTGGCCGGTGCGGAAAAATCTGCTCGTGTTGGCCAGCTACGTCTTCTACGGCGCATGGAATCCGCCCTTTGCCGTGCTCCTTTTTTCCACGACTGCGATGGACTTTTGGTTAGGCCATCAAATCGGCAAAGCGGAAGATCTGCGGGCAAGACGCCGATGGCTGGTAGCGAGCGTTTGTATGAATCTGAGCATGCTTGGGTTCTTTAAGTATGGAAATTTTCTTCTGGAAAATTTCCAATGGCTGGTGGGACGCATCGGTATCGTCTATCAGCCGCCGCATCTCGACATTCTTTTGCCGGTCGGCATTTCATTTTACACCTTCCATTCGCTCTCCTATACGCTCGACATTTATCGCGGCGTCTTGCAACCGACGAAGTCACTGCGCGATTTCATTCTCGCGGTTTCATTTTTCCCGCAGCTTGTCGCCGGACCCATCGTGCGCGCCGGGGATTTCCTGCCGCAGCTTGTTCATCCTCCGCGCCTGAAGAGCAATCAGTTTCTTTGGGGACTGGCGCTGATGACTGTAGGACTATTTGAAAAAGTGGTGCTTGCGGACACTTTGCTTTCCGGACCGGCCGACCGCATCTTTGGTTATGGCGGTCCGCTGGTGGCGCTCGATTCCTGGGCGGGCGTGCTCGCGTTTGCCGGACAGATCTTTTTCGATTTCGCTGGCTATTCCCTTTGCGCGATCGGCGCGGCCCTAACTCTTGGCTTTCATCTTAAGGACAATTTTCGTTTCCCTTATGCCGCGATCGGATTTTCGGATTTCTGGCGACGCTGGCATATTTCCCTCTCCACTTTTCTCCGCGATTACCTCTACATCCCGTTAGGCGGTAACCAGGTGAGACCTTTTCGGGCCGCGCTTAATCTGATCATTGTGATGTTCCTGGGCGGCCTTTGGCATGGCGCGGCCTGGACCTTTGTCGTTTGGGGCCTGCTTCATGGCTCCTATCTCGTGATCGAGCGTGTCTGTCGCGTCTGTTTCGAGGACAAGCCTTGGGCGAGCGCGCCGAGCGTACGGGTCCTCGCGTGGTTCGCGACTTATGTCGCAGTTTGTATTGCCTGGGTATTCTTCCGCGCGAATGATTTCACGATCGCCACTCGAATGTTGGGCGGAATGTTTGGCGGGCACGCTCACGGCGACGCAATCCTTTCCACGCGCGAACTCTTGCAGATCGGAGCTGTCACCGCTGGCGTGATCACGATGCATTGGGCGATGCGCGAGAACACCTTCGAGACCGCGGTCATGCGCATGCCGCCGTGGGCAATCACGGCTATCGGAGCAGTCATGGCGTGCGCCATCATTTTCACACAAGGAAACAGCAATGCGTTCATCTATTTCCAGTTTTAAGGAACGGCTTCGGCTGCCGCGCCTCTTTTTCCGCACACCTTCACTGGAAGAACAAATTCACGGTGGGCCGCCGCTGGAGTTCGAGCGCCCGATTCCACCCGCGCCCTGGCGTGGAGTGGCGGTGGTTGTCACGATTATCGCAATCGCCGCGACGGCGGTTTGGGAGTTGTATTGCCGCTCGCTCGGCTATGGTCCGACCCTGAACGACAACGAAGACCTTTGGGTAATGGCCCGTAGAAAAGTTCAGCCGGAATCGATCGTCATCACGGGCGATTCGCGAGCATGGTTCGATCTCGACTTGGGTGAAATGGAGGCAGGTTTGGGCAAGCGACCTATTCAACTCGCGATGGCGGGCTCTACCGCCTGGCCGGTCCTGGCCGATCTGGCAAAGGATCAAAATTTCCATGGCACAGTCATTTGCAGTTTCGTGCCGCATTTATTTTTCGCGCCGCCCGGTAGTCCGCCGATGGTGCACGCCGAGAAAAGCGTAAAACGGCTACATAACCAAACACCTGCCCAGCGTGCCAGCCAGTATCTGACCATGCCGCTCGAAGAACATGTCGCGTTCTTGAAACCACACGACCTGAGTCTTGAAGCGCTCTTGAACAAGTTACCAATTCCTAACCGTCCTGGCGCGCTCGTGCCTCCGCATTTGCCGCCCTACTTTCAAAAAGTAGATCGCGACCGTCGCGCGCGCATGTGGGAACAATGCGCGGAGCCGGGAAGCGAGTTAGCCAAAAAAATCCAACAAATCTGGCTTCCGCTTTTCAAGCCGCCGCCTCCGCCAACCTATATACCCAAGGAAGTCTTTGCCGCCGAAATGGGTAAAGGAATCAAAAAGCGGTTTGCTGATGTCCAGTCTGCAGTGGAAACCATTCGATCGCGCGGTGGCAAGATCGTTTTCCTTAGGTTACCGCACAGCGGTGCCTTGAAGGATTTGGAAGATCATGACACGCCACGCGCCAGGACCTGGGATCCACTTCTGAAATCAACGGGAGCGCCTGGTATTTACTATTCCGATTATCCCGAGCTCGCCGGGTTCGACTGTCCGGAATGGTCGCATCTTTCAGCTGGCGATTCGGTGGAATTCACAAGACGTCTCATGCCTCATCTTCGCACCGTGCTTGGAATGTAACTGTAGCGCACCACAGCGCCGCGAATGGCGTTGTTCCCGACCTGTTTCTCAATCTAACCCGGGCAAGCGCTCGGCCCGTCATCGTTCCAGGAATGGCGAGTCAATCGGCGCATATGTTATGCGTGCGGTCGATGGTGCAACGTTAGGATAGCGCTTACTTGAACCTGTAATGCTAGGCAGGCAAATGACTTACGAATAGGTATACATGTTTGGCCTATTACATGGCCCTCGTGATCGCGGGACGTGAGTCTTACAAAATGGTCATTCAATAGATCTGGCAATTCGCAATTCGCCCGATAGCTTCGCCGGTTAGGCCGGCACATTCCCACTGGAGGAAAATAGCATGAAAAACCCAATCAAAACCCAATCTGCCTTCTCTCTTCCACGCGTTCTCGCGTACTTGTTGTCGACGCTTGGCCTTTGCCTCGCGTTGCTCGCCATCAGCGGACTTGTAGGAACCACTCAACCAGCACACGCTGCTGGACAAACCGGTGCTGGCTCTGTCCAGGTCGGCGCTTCCTATCACAACGATGTCTCTCCGCCTTTGCGGGACCTGGCTAACCTGCCATTTGATGTCAGACAGGAACGTGAAGGTCCGGAAAACCCCAAATTGCCCAATTTCCACCAGGATAGCCCTGACTCGGTCGTCCAGGGTCCTCTCCTTAGCCAGTTAGCTCTAAATATTCCTGCAACCGGATTGAACTTTGATGGCATTCCATTTCCCGGTGTCGGTTGTAGCTGTGCGCCACCTGACCCGAACGGTGAGATCGGCTCGACTCAATACGTTCAGATGGTTAACGAGGCTTACCAGGTCTTTAATAAAACAACCGGAGCTTCTATTCTTGGGCCTGTTGCTATCACTTCGATCTGGAGCGGGTTTGGCGGTGTTTGCCAGACAAATGGCAATGGCGACCCGGTTGTTCTCTATGATCAGTTAGCTGGCCGCTGGGTTATTACTCAGTTTGCCGGCACCAGCGTGCCGACGGACGAATGCGTTGCCGTATCTACAACGAGCGATGCCACCGGGAGCTATTTTCGTTATGCTTTCCATCTCGGTTCGAACTTTTTTGACTACCCGAAGCTCTCGGTGTGGCCGGATGCTTACTACATGAGCATGAACGTCTTTAACTCCGCCGGAACAAGTTTCCTCGGGCCGCAACCCTTTGCCTTTGATCGGACCAAGATGCTGTCGGGTCAGCCTGCGACCTTTGTTAGTCCTGTCGGTCCACTGGGCGGCACGGCGAGCGCGTTCCTGCCGGCTGACATTGATGGCTCGACCCTTCCGCCTGCGGGTGCGCCGGAAACCTATGTCAGTTTCCCCGGCAGCGGTAAATATAATGTTTATCATTTCCATGTCGATTTCACTACGCCGAGTAACTCGACCTGGACGACCTTCGCAACGCCAACGGCTGCTGCGTTTACCTCTCTCTGTCCCACGACCCGGGCCTGCGTTCCTGAGTCTGGTGTTACGTCAGCGAACTATCTCGACGGCATTGGCGATCGCCTCATGTTCCGGCTTCCTTATCGAAACTTTGGCGATCATGAGTCGGTAGTTGGTAACTTTACAGTCAAGGCTAATAACGTTGCCGGTATTCGCTGGTTTGAACTCAGGAACGTGACCTCCGGACCCGTCACGGTTTTTCAGGAAAGCACCTACCAGCCGGATACGACCTGGCGTTGGATGGGAAGCATCGGGATGGATGCACATGGAGACATCGCCCTGGCCTACAGTGCCTCGAGTTCTTCGATCCATCCGCAAATGCGCTACACGGGCCGCCTCGCAGCTGATCCGTTAAATACCATGTCCCTTGGTGAAGGAACGATGATCGCCGGTGCGGGAAGCCAGACCGGCAGCGGCAACCGCTGGGGTGACTACAGCGCGCTGACGATCGACCCGGTGGACGATACGACCTTCTGGTATACAAACGAATATTACACGACCAACGCGGCGTTTAACTGGCGTACGCGAATAGCGAACTTCCCCTTAAGCACTGGCACGCCGACGCCAACTCCGACTCCGACAGCGACGCCTACACCAACCCCGACGCCGACCGCGACTCCAACAGCCACTCCTACGCCAACGCTGACCCCAACTCCGACCCCCACACCAACCGCGACGCCTACGGCCACGCCCAGCGAGTTGATCGTCAACGGCGGATTTGAAGGCAGCGTCTCACCGTGGGTGATGTCTGGTTCCGGGGCGTTCTACACGAACAACGGCAACTATCCTCACACAGGCACCGGCTATATCTATTTTGGCGTCAACAACAATACGACGGGCCAGACCTATCAAACAGTAACCATTCCATCCACGGCAACGGGATCGCTTACTTTTTGGTTCAACTGTAACTCAAGCGAAGGGACGACGACTGCTTATGACTTCCTCTATGTCGAGGTGCGTAATACCAGTGGAACGTTGCTCCAAACGCTCGCGACCTACAGCAACAAGAACAAAGGCACCGCTGGAGTCTATTTACAGAAGTCTTTTAGCCTTGCGGCTTACAAGGGCCAGACGGTCCGCCTGCAGTTCAGGACTACCACGGACGTCTCGCTCAGTACAACTTTCCGGATTGACGATGTCTCGTTGAAGTAGTCACCGCGGATAACCGTCGAGAACTATTCCTGGCTTACAGTCTGTAGGGCACGCTCCAGGTTCAGCTCAAACTGAACCTGGAGCTTCCATCAAATTGCCAACGCCTTGTTGCGTGGTTTGATTTCGCAGACCGGCTTCCGCTCTAGCCATGGAGTGAAATCCCGGCCGACCAGCATGGAAAGGCTCTCCAGGTCTTCCTGGTAGGTCGCGATGAGTTCCCGATGCAGCTCGTTGGTGAGAAATTGCGTGGGAACGAACGGCCGTTGATTGAAGTGGTTGAACGAGTCTCGAAGTGTTTTGGCGCCGGGACATGCGGTCACCACCCGCTTGAAGAACTCTCTCGGTTTGCTGTGGACAGCGTGATTGAGCCAGTACTGCATTTCGCGGCTGCGTGGCTGGAAGGTCACATTGGCGGTTGGCACCACTGGCGGCGATGTCGGTTCAACCTCGAGGAACGCGAGGATGCGCCGCATAAAGTGTTGGCTGTCGAATCTCAAATCGTCGTGGGTGAGGACCAGAATGCGGTCGCGCTCGAAATGGTCGTAGTAGGGCTGGAGCAAACGGCGGTAGAAGCCGAACGACCGCAGATGCTCCATCTCCATGGTGGCATGGTCGACAGGAATGTGAACGACAGAGCCGTCGAAGAATTTTTTCCGAAAATCTTCCCGTGAGACGGTCGCGCGACGATCGTGCTGGTGGAAGTAATGATACATCGAGCAGGCGCGTTCCACCGGGTCTCGCAGTATGGCCATGATCTTCGCCTGGGGATTAAAGTGCACGATCTCCTCGGCAATATAGGGTGCGTGGAAGTAGAGGGGTGACGCTTCGCCATAGACCTTGCGCTGGCCCGCATTCTTGAAAAGGGCGAGGTAACTCTCCAGATCGGAAATCCGCGTCGTGCGATCGAACCCATACGGATTACCGCGAGCAAACAGGAAATACGTAGGCTCTTTCGGCTCGGACATGAAGATGTCTGCCTGGCAGCCGAGGGCAACGGCAACCGCGGTCGTGGCGCATTTGGGTGCGCCGACTAGGAAGAAATTGGGGATATTCACCCGGTTCAAAAAAATTCCTCGACCTGAAAAGATCGAGTTGGCGGCGATGTTAGGGTAAGCCGTAAACCGTTGTCGAGAAAAAACTTCCAAAATCTGAAGCCCGCCAATGATGATCGGGATGGCCGGCCGATGGCTGAGGCCGAGCGAAGTGCGACGAGCCGCGTTGATACCGCTTGGCAAGGATTGTCCTCGGGTTGGAGTCGATGCAACATCGGAAATGGGCGTGGCCAGTCCCTTTGCCGGCGGAATTTGTTTTTACTCGGGATCAATTGTGCGGGGGAGCCTGTAAATCTTGACAGAGGCGCCCACGCCAGCTGAAGTCTCCGTCTCGATGGCTCGCGCCAAGTTGGGCGGGGGTTGAACAAGCATCACGGGAAGACACATGAAGATTTTTTCCAAAGGAGCCTTCGCTGCGATTTTCTGGGGCGGGCTTTTGGCGGGTGTCTTTGATCTTACTCAAGCTTTTATCGCCTTCAGTCTCATGGGCTCGACCCCGTTTCGAATTTTGCAGGGAGTTGCGAGCGGAATCTTTGGGCCGCACTCGCGCCAGATGGGATCGACTTCGGCTGTGATCGGTTTCCTTTGCCATTTCACGGTCGCGTTTGGTGCTGCGACGGTTTATTACCTCATCAGCAGACGAATTCGCGCGCTCGTAGAGCACCCGGTGATCTCCGGTTTAATCTATGGCGAATTGGTTTTCATGTTCATGTATTGGGTTGTAATTCCTCTCTCGGCGATCGGCCATGTGCGTTACAACCTTGCCACCTACATTACCGGGCCGATTGGCCATCCATTGCTGATTGGATTACCGATCGCGCTTTGTGTTCGGCGTTTTTCGCGAATATAGAAACGCTGTCGAGCTCCGGGCCGCATTCGCAACCACCTCAAGAATTTGAGCGGTTGAGGTCTGGCGTTCGGAGAGCTCTTACTGTTATCCTCAGCGAGAAATGATTCTACTGCTCGTTTTGGTCGCTTGGCTGTTGTTGGCGGCGGGACTCGGTGTGTCGGGCCAGTTACAGAATCTTCGGCCTCCGGGACCGCAGTTAATCCTTCTCGGACTTACGACAGGGTTACTGTTTCTGTGGTGGCTTAATCGCAGCGCTCGCGCCTGTATTAACCGGGTGGATTTGCGCGCCACGGTGGGTTTGCATTTGACGCGTTTTGTCGGCCTCTACTTTCTGTATCTTTGTGGCCAAGGAGAGTTACCTCGCGAGTTCGCTGTCCCGGCAGGGTGGGGTGACACGGCAGTCGCAACCGGCGCGGCTGTCTCACTCATTTTCTGGAGCTCCTTTGGTAGCAAACGACCGTGGCTCATGGCTTGGAATACTCTTGGATTTGTCGACATCATCTTTGTCGTTGCATCAGCTGCCCGGATTGGTATGGCAAACCCCAGCGCGATGGCCGCGCTCCTGCGGTTCCCGCTAAGTCTGCTGCCCACGTTTTTGGTCCCGCTCATTATCGTTAGTCATGTCGTGATCTTCAGTCGATTGCAGCGCGAGCGGTCTACCTGAGTCCTCAGGAACAGAAGCAGGGGAACAAAGGCGAAGTCCCTTGTCACGAGGATCGAATTCGCAGCAGAGCAAGCTTGACAGCAAGAGCTCGTCTTGCCCAGCCTCTGCGTATGAAAAATCCCTCCAGATGGAAAGCGATCCCGCTCGGATTGATCATGGGCATCTTCCTGGCCTGTGACCTCAATGCGAAAGCCGAAGATTCGGCTGGCACTAACTCAACCACCGAACCCCAAGCGCCGCATTTGCTCCTGGCCGATGTATGGAACTCGTCCATTGATCCCACAGGCTGGTGGATGAGTGAGAAATACGACGGCCTGCGAGGTTACTGGGATGGCCAAACATTGTGGACTCGTAAAGGCCAGGTTGTCCACGCGCCGGGCTATTTTCTCGCCGAGTTACCTCGCGGCCTTGCCTTGGACGGAGAGTTATGGATTGGTCGTGGTAAGTTTGAGGAGACTGTCAGCACCGTACGTGCGGAGACGCCGGATGATCGCTGGAAAAATGTTCACTTCATGGTGTTCGATGCGCCGCAGGCGAAGGGCACCTTTGAAGAGCGAATGCAAGTCCTCCGCGCGACCTTACCCGAAGGCAATCGATTCGTCAGAGTCGTGGTGCAAGAGCGCTGCCAGGGAGTGAGGCAGCTGCTGGCCGAGCGCGACCGCGTTGTGAAGATGGGTGGCGAAGGATTAATGCTGCGCCAGCCCGAGTCGCAATACGAACCGCGCCGCTCGCCGAGCCTGCTCAAGGTCAAACCTTATGATGACGCGGAAGCGACAGTCATATCCTACGAAACAGGGAAGGGGAAGTTAGCGGGCAAACTCGGTGCGCTCCGTGTGCGGACAGATGATGGCCGGGAATTTTCCATTGGCAGTGGCCTCACCGACGCACAGCGGGAGTCACCACCGCCCATTGGAACAGTCATCACCTATCGGTTTCGCGGGTTAACTGCCAAAGGCATGCCGCGATTCCCGACCTATTTGCGTGTGCGCCAGGATTAAGTGGAAAGCATTGCGTGCGTGGGCGGTGAATTAACTTCGCCGCCCACGCATCAAAACTTAGCTATGCATTCTTCCGAAACGCGATAGCCGTCGTTTCTTCGATAATTGCAACCCTGCCTGGAGTTAGTAAGCTGGGTTAATATCCGGCGCGCGCAGAGGCAATGCTGGCGCCGCCTCGGAGTGTGTCGCCAGAGGCAGCTCCACACCCGCACTGCCCTGGACCACCTGTGCGATGATACCATGGTCGAAACCAGCGGAATCTGTATAGCGACCCGTTATCGTATTAGCCCTATTTATTCCATTGAGCGAAGTGAAGGTAGCGCCAGGAAAATCGTAGATCAAGAATCTACGCGGCGGTATGAAGAGAAACCCATGGGTTGCCCCGGCCGCGTCGGCGTAGCGACCTACGATCCAATTCGAGTCGTTATTGCCAAAAACGATCGTGCCGGTCGAGCCCGCTGGATCAATGCCCCCGTGAATGGTACCGCTGGCAGTGCGGTAGTAGCCGTGAGTAGTCACACCGTCGGCGTCAATGTAATAGCCGCAGGCCGTATTCGTCTTATTGATCTGATAAGCCAGAGTTGCGGTCGCGCCCGACACTGCGAACTCCGTTACGACGCCGCCGATGCTAACAAATCCTTCCTGGACGCCACTGCTCGGGATCACCGATCCGGAAAAATCCCCAACATTATTCACTCCCAACACAATCGTAAATGTCGGCTCTATGTCGTAATTGGTGAAGGTACTACCCTGAAGGAAGAACCCTTCGAAAGCCCCGTTCGAATCGGTGTAGTCACCGCAGATCAGGCGGGAGTTATTGATCCCACGACCTTCCGTCAAGTTGGCAGCATCGTTCGGGTCAACGAAGGAGCTGAAGGCCCCAGTGCTTTTCCTGAGGAAGCCCCGCGACACGGCGCTGCTATCCAGATAGACACCAACTATGTCTCCTTTGTCGTTAATCTTCTGTGGCCGCGTTTGATTGCCCGTCCCCGGAAAATCAAACGTGCTTACCAGTTGAATACTAAACGCTGCCGGCTCTGCCGATGCTCCTGTCAAAGCAAGGGCTGCGAGGCCCATTGCGCACCCAACTAGACTAAGTGACGTTTTCATAATTCGGGATGCTATCAAAGCGAATAGTAGCGCAAAGTTTTTTTCTCATGTTTTTTTGGTAACCTGACAAGCCGGTCTGCGATCGTCAGCATCTCGTTCGCGCTTCGTTAGTTAGATTTGGCGCGTTCGCCGTTTGTGCCTTGCCGGGCTATCTAAAAACCACGAAACGATGGCGGTTTCCTCACGGATTGGCACTACATACTCGTCTGTCGTTCAGAGCCTGAGCGAAACGCCCTGGCGCTTCTGCATCCATCCGCAGATAAAGCGAAGGCTCGATAAGTTCCAGTTCCATGAGCCAAAAGCCGTTATTGTCATTTGCGCGAACAAAGTCGGCTCGGGCATAAAGCGGGACGGAATCGAGCGCGCGAAGAGCTATCTGGCCAGCGGTGAGTAACTCCGGCTCAGCCTGGACCAGCCGAACAACTCCACCGTGTTCCTCCTGCACGCGAAAGTCATGCGCCCTCGGCGTTTTCAAGATGGTGTGACTCAGTTTGCCGTTGAAATAGGATAACGAAAACTCACCTTCGCTGACCACATGGGACAGAAACGGCTGTGCCATGAATTCGCGCGTGGCGTAGTGAGCGGCCAGCTCATTAGATTGTTGTCGGGCGTTGCGCGCATTAACGCGAAAAACACCGTGCGCGTTCAGCCCAATCACTGGCTTGATCACGACCTCGTCCGCTCCTATTTCTTTAATTAGCGCCGGCACCTCTTCTGGCACGAGTCGCTTGCGCCAGATCGTCGGCACGACTGGAACACCGCGCGCGGCCAGATCGCGCAGATAAGTCTTACGAATGTTCCAGCGGACGAGGTGGAGCGGGTTAAAGAGCCGCGTGCCGGAACGCTCAATCTCCGCCAGGACAGCTAGAAATGTCTCGGGATCGTCGATGTAATCCCAGGTCGAACGGATCACAACCGCATCATAGGCCCGCCAATCGCATGAGGACGTGCGCCAGGAGATCGTTTCGACGCGCCAGCCGAGAGCGGCCAGCGGCGCATAAGCCAATTCATCATCGATAACAAACCCAGTCGAATCGTCGAGAGTGAGGAAAGCGCAGTGAAGCATGTCGTCGTGATTGACTTGGAAATGTTGTGCAAAGGTCCCAAACGCGCTTATGCAGCGACGTATTGGATGTTGAGTTTGTCGGAGTATAGCTCTTGCAAACCGGCCACCTCAACCGGTCAACGTGCGGTTGGCTGAGGCAACGTCTGATCTATTTCTGCCACTAACTCAGCCGTGTTCTTGAAACGCTTGAGATAACTCCGCCATCCCTCCAGTTGTGGAGTCAGGTCACCGCCACCCTTATGAATGCGCGTCGCGGCTCGAATAATGTCCTGAATGTCGGCGTAGGAACGCTCGCTCAACTGATCGGTGCCGGCGTTAACTTCCGGAATCTGCGAGAGGACGAGATCGGATTGGCGGGCAAAGGCCGGAGCCAGCGCAGGCCCGGGGGCGGGATGGAACTCGCCGATGTATCTCGTCGCTTCGCTCGCGAGGACTTCATTGCCGAGGTATTCGACGAGGCTTGCATCGCGATCGGCGCGGCTGGCCATGATTTCGTGGCACTGTTTGCGAAGAGCGTCGTTGGAGATATACATATAGCCGAAGTAATTCCAAAAGGGCGCCTCTTTGCCCAAGGCTCGAAAAGCCGCCTCCCGACCCTCTTGGAACTCCTGCTCGTGTGCAATCGTGCGCTCCGCGACCCTGGCGTTCTCGGCAGAATGCTCACTCATCCAGACGGCAACCTGAAGCCATCCGGCGAGGCCGCCAAGGCCAAGAGTGGCGACCATGACTAGCTTAGCTCCTTTCGATGGGACGGCATTCGCGGCTACCAGACAACCGGCGAGCAAGATCCAGCCCGATAGGGCAGCGATCCGCTCATACTTTGTCTCGTAGGACATCGAGTAGTAACCCGAGACCGAGAAAGTCACCAATAGTCCTAGCCAAAGCACAAAGCACGTCAAACGCCCACCCGGCACCCAGGAGAAGGTTCCCAGTGCTACGAGGACGGCGATCACCACCGCGGCGAGGAACAGATAAGGAAGCAGGAGAAGCAAGCCGCCCACTGGACCTTCAGGGCCCCAGTAGGCAGAGCGCACTAACCAGAGTGACCCAAAGCATGCTCCCAGCAAAACAATTGCGGCATTAAGAAGAAGTTTCTTCATAGAGAAGCCACTTTTGTCCACGACGAGGTCGAAGGGCATGTATTACTCGGCGAACCCTAATGAATCGCATGATCATGCCCAGCGGCCTACGCAGAATGACGCCCGCGCGGGAACGGGTCAAGCGAAGTCGTAATCGGGTGCGATACGCGCCGAGAGCGTTTTAACTCGTGGCCGGTTTGCGGCCGACAAGGCGAGGATAGGCGCGCTCCCGTAAATGGCGACGCCGATGTCACGGGTCTCAGCCAGCGCGATCGGTTAACACGCTAGCCGCAGGCCGTTTCCGACCGTGCTGATCGAGATCGGCGATTACGCCAGGCAAGGAGTCCCACGGCCCCGAGCGCGAGCCAGCCCAGAGAACCTTGGTCGGGCGCCTGGTCATCCCTCGATTCTTGTCCAGCTCTTAGCGGCTCACCAGGGTCGGCGTATGCGTAGTCAACCAGCCTATAAATACTGTCGTTCGTCAAGTAGCCCGTCATCCTAATTCGCGCCCACCCATATTGGACCCCCGCGCCGTTGTTAAAACTAAACCCGATTATGCCGTAGCCTGCGTTCGTCCACTGGCGGATGTCGGCGTAAGCTTCCAAGTAGCCACCTCCCGGAGCAAAAGGACCGTTCGATATTCTCTGATCAGATCTCAACCTCGAGACATACGGTATCGGGCCAGAACCGGGTCGGCCCCTAACAGCGGCCGAGACGATTCCGTGAATTCCAAAAAAAGCGAAGCCATGATGGTACGAATTCACATAGTGAGTGAGCACAAAGAAATCGTCGGGTTTATCCAGTTGGAATGTATGTGTGGTTTTACACGATTCTATCTGACACTGGAATGGCACATCCAGGCGGCCCGAATAGTGAATGTCAGCCTCTAAGGAGTGACTGCCGGCCAGAGTGGTAGCCGTGGTTGCGGTGGCGTAAGCAAGCCAACGGGAGTGCGCAACTTTCGCGCTCTGATTCCGTGTTAGGCCTGTCTTCATATCTATTACCTCAAGTTATGCGAACGAACGCCGTCGTTCGCGGTTTTCCCTGCGGAAAGAAAGTGAGGTGACTTGGCTGGAGTCGCCTAACGGACTTAGCGCGACCGCAGTCTCTGCTTATGCGGAGAAGTGTCAAGGCTTAACTCTCCCGCGACGCTCGCCGCCTATCCGTTTTCCCTCGAAAATGAGCGGACGGGTAGGGAGATCGTTTAGGGGGAGAAAGAAAAGAATTGACTAAACCGCGATTGTTTCTTCTCCTCCAGCTTGCGGTTGAAGCTATCGATAGATCATCGAAGACATAGCCGCTGGCAATATTATGAAGACAGAAGCTGTCGTGCAAAAGACATCCTGGTTGGCTTGGTCCACCGCGCTTATCGGGCTCATTACTCTGGGTGGCGTTCTCTCTGCGGAAGGGGCGCTCCAGCTATCGGAGAGCTTTGATTACCCAACGGGAGCTCTCTCGGGGAACGGACCACCGCCCGACAGCCCGCCCGGGCAAACCGGCTGGACGAATATCGGTGGCAACGCGCAAGTCACGGCTCCAGGTCTTGAGTTTATTGGCAACTCCTCAGCGGGGAACAAAGCGACGACCGCGGGTGCGGCCGACGCTAATGCCGACCTCGTAGGGGTCGATGTGGCGACGGTCGTCGGCGGCATAAAATGGGTAGCCTTTCTCGTTAGGCAAGCCAGCGGCCCGGCGTCGCCCGGCGGTTTTGCCGTCGTAGGACTCGGTGAGAATAATGGCATCGGGATGCTGTTTGACGAGAATATCTATGGCATCGATACCACGGTCGGGGGTGGCCCGGTGACGCGGGCCAGGACCGGCAAGGCAGTTAGCACAACGACGGTGCTGCTTGTGACCAAACTAGATTTCACCGCTGGCATGGAATACATCTTCGTCAATCCCCCCAGTGGCAGTACGCCAGCTAACTCGCAAGCCGATGCCAGCGTCGTGATGGGTGCGGATTTTCAGGCTAACGGATTTAGTAATGTGGTGCTCGCGGAAGGCTTTAATACGGCCACTTTCGATTTCGATGAATTGCGTATCGGCGACACCTTTACCGAGGTTGTTCCTGAACCGGCGGCTGCGACCTTCGCAAATATTTCGACTCGACTCAACGTTCAAACTGGCAGTAACGTTCTCATCGGCGGCTTTATCATTACCGGCACCGATCCTAAGAAAGTTATCCTGCGTGGAATTGGACCATCGCTCGGTGTCTCCGGGGTGAAAGGTGTCCTGGCGGATCCAGTCATCGAACTGCACGAGCCTGATGGCACCGTTGTGACTAACGATAATTGGAAGGATATGCAGGAAGCAGAGATTATCGCCTCAACCATCCCGCCTGCGAACAATTTAGAGTCAGCCATTGTCGCGACCCTTGATCCCGGGCCTTACACTGTCATCCTTTCCGGCAAAGACGGCGGAACCGGCGTTGGTTTGGTCGAGGCCTACGACCTTGATCGGACGTCGGCATCTCAGTTGGCAAACATTAGTACGCGCGGCTTTGTCCAGACCGATGATAACGTGATGATAGGCGGCTTCATCATCGTCGGCGGCGCCGATGCGAAACCGCGCACGGTTGTCGTGCGGGGGATCGGACCGTCGCTTAGCGGGGTCACGGGGCAGCTGCAAGATCCGACCCTGGAACTGCACGACATGAATGGCACTCTTCTCGCCGCGAACGACGATTGGATGGACGGTCCCGACATGGAGATAGTTAGCGAAGTAGGGCTTGCTCCGACCAGTAATAAGGAATCGGCCCTCGTCGCAACCCTCGTGCCGGGTAACTACACCGCCATTCTTGGTGGCGTTAATAACACGACCGGTGTCGGCCTTGTGGAAGCCTATAACATCCAGTAGCCAGCCTCGGAAGCGAAAGAGGCTTACCGAGTCAGATTAGGCAACCGCGAGTCGCCTTGTAAGGAAGGTCTGAGAGTTGAGTCCGGAGATAAGCTCGTATCTAAATTCTTAGATTCCAAGTCAGGTCTGCCGCGGTCGATGCCGGGACATAGGGTTTCAGTCGGTTTGCTCACTTTTTCTTAGGACAAGGGCGATGCCGCCGAGGACTGCCATGGTTGCGCCGAGAAAACGGAGGGTCAGCGTTTCGCCCAACATGAGAATACCGCCCGCCGCCGCGAGGACCGGCACGCTCAATTGTACGGTGGCGGCGTTGGTTGCGGGTAAGGCAGGGAGCACGGCATACCAGATGGCGTAACCAATTCCAGAGGTGAGCGCGCCAGAGATGATGGCGTAAAGGAGTCCGGCGCGATCGAAGTGCGCCCAAGGGAAGGCGACGAGACTGAGGGCGATTGCGAACGGGACGGCGCGCAGGAAATTTCCCGCCGTCGCGCGGAGTGGATCGCCGGCCGATTTGCCGCGCAGCGAATAAATGCCCCAGGCTACTCCAGCGCTGAGCATGAGGATGGAACCAATCAGCGGCGGCGCGGAGATTCCCGGCAGGACGAGTACCGACCAACCCTGCAAGGGCGACCGCTAGTCCTATGGATTGCCAAAGGAGCAGGCGTTCGCCCTTGAGCATTCCCCAGAGGATCATGGTGGCTTGGACTGCGCCGAAGAGAAGCAATGCGCCCGTTCCGGCAGAAAGGCTGAGATAGGCGAGGGAAAATGCGGCCCCGTAGGAAAAGAGAGCAAGAGCTGATGCCCAGTTGCCGGCGACAAGGTGCGATCGGTTGCGCAATTTCACGATAAGCCAGAGAACGAGCGCGCCAGAGACAATGCGCGCGAGCGTGAAGCTGGCGGCGTCGATCGGGGTCTCCCTGAGAGCAGCGCGACAAAGCAGCGAATTACCCGCGAAGGCGAGCATCGCGAGCGAGGTCAAAACGACAATGCCGATTGGTGACAACGCTCTTTGCTAAGCGTAGGCCGGTCGGAAGAGCGAGCGAAAAAGCACTGGCATCGACTCCTGCACAAGCCGAAGGACGCGCGACCCAGTGTAACTGGAGTCGCGCGTGCCCGAGGCTTAAAGGCTAAAACGCAAACCATTTTTTTCGTGGGGTTTATCCGCGGTCCGAGCAAGATCCGGCCGCATTGCCCGAAAGGATTTGAGACATGCCTTAATCAAGCAGTCGATTTTTCCAACGGTGTTGTCAGTGACACCGAAGGCTTAATGAGGAGAGCGCAATTGATCGCTCCCAACAGACCGTGGAGGTAAGAAGTCGTCTAACTCGAACCATCGGCGCGCAGCCTTGCGTGCAGGCACGTCTGGACATAGCGCGTGCTGGCAACATTCGTCCGGGCGCTAATCCCGTTTCCTGGGACAACTCACTGGGCGGTAACTTACCGCAAAGACCCGGAATATTTTATTGTTGACACTTGTATCGGCCGTCTTTGCACTGGAGCCATCTGAAAGTGAGCCGGAGACGTGTCCCCGGGAGACTCCGGTTCGGTTCAGATCCAGACACAAATGGAAACCCGGGGTGGAGGATTTCGGTTATGCATTATTCGTCTTTCCTGGGTTCGTTAACCCGGTGCCTTTCCGCGGCTGCACTGTTAGCCGTTGGAACTGTCTATGGTGTTACTCCGCCGCCGGATGGTGGTTATACGAACCGAAACACTGCTGAAGGAGATAACGCGCTTTTCAGCCTTACGAATGGCGCAGATAATACCGCCATGGGCTCGAACGCCCTTTATAATAACATCGGAGATACAAGCCAATTCTCCTACTATGGGAGCGAAAATACTGCGATCGGTTCGCAAAGTCTCTATTCGAACACCAATGGATATTACAACATCGCCATCGGCAGCCATGCGCTTTACACAAACACTCTCGGGGCGGTCAACACGGCGATTGGGAATTATACGCTCTGGTTTAACACTACAGGGATGGCGAATTGTGCCATCGGTTATCAGGCGCTCGTTGATAACACCACCGGTAACGGGAACACGGCTATTGGCACGATGGCGATGCTTTCGAACCAATCAGCCAGCTTCAATACGGCGATCGGGGATTCCGCCCTTGCGGAGAACTTCACCGGTGCATCTAATACGGCGATCGGAGCCTTTTCCCTTCAATTGAATGAGTCTGGCAGCAATAATACCGCGACAGGCTACAATACTTTGGATGCGAATCTCACCGGCAGCGATAACACCGGAACCGGTACCAATGCACTGGGTCTAAATACAAGCGGAAGCAACAACACAGCGACCGGCTACCTCGCACTCGCCATTAACACGGTGGGAGCGAATAACACGGCCACTGGAACGAGCGCGCTTGGAGCAAACGTAAGCGGCAACTACAACACCGCAAACGGCCAGGGTACGCTTTCCAATAATACGACAGGGAGCAACAACACCGCCGTTGGGCAAAATGCGCTGAGAGCCAACGTTACGGGAACCAACAATATTGCGATCGGATCCAATTCCGGCAGTAACCTGACTTCGGGTAACAATAACATTGATATCTTTTCCGTAGGCGTCGCGGGAGAATCCAATGCCATTCGTATCGGACGACAGGGCACGCAAACGGGTACCTACATCGCTGGCATTAGCGGCGCCACGATTCCCAGCGGGGCGAGTGTGGTGGTGGATACGACAGGACACCTTGGCACCGTCACATCGTCAGCCCGATACAAGGAGGATATCGAACCGATGGCAAAGAAAAGTGAGGTTCTCCTGTCACTGCAACCGGTAAGTTTTCGCTACCGGGCGCAACTCGACCCGAAAGGTATTCCGCAATTCGGCCTGGTCGCAGAACAGGTGGCCAAAGTCGACCCTGACCTTGTCTTACTTGATGAGATGGGCAAACCCTACACCGTGCGATACGATGCGGTGAACGCGATGTTACTTAATGAGTTCATCAAGGAACATGCACAGATGCAATCGCTGAAAGTCACCATCGAAACTCAACAGAAAGCGTTGGACGCACAGCAGCGGCAGATCGATGATCTTCGCACCGCATTCGCATCAACCAGCGGGCGGCGACCTTAAAGGGTCCTGGCGGCTGAACCACTGGCTGTAACTGCTGTCGGACTTCGCCTTAGGGCTCAGCCTGGAACAGCATCGTCCGTTCCCGGATCACTCGGATTGAGCCCGACTCTTGTAACGACTTGGTCCGTTCCAAAACAATGTCGGCGAACTCATCCAGGTTCTTGTTTTCGAGTTCAGTGATCTCCTTGGATCCGAGGTTTCCTGCGACTTTCAATTGTGCTTCGCGAAACCTGAAAACATGCTGGATTGAAGTCAGGGTCTTCGGGACATCAACCGGGTAGAGGATATCCTGTTCAGGATCGAGGACAGCGAAAGCAGTGAAAGGCCTGCCATACTTAGACTCGATCGATATGTTTTTGATCGGCTTATCACCGTATTTATCGTGCACCAGATTTTGCGATGCACTCTCAATATCGGAAAGCCGACGTGGGATGAAAATGGTGAACACCTTGGCAACCCGATACTGCTTGAGTGCGTCGTCGGCCAGAAAATGGAAGCCGCCAATGCCGTTATCCGCGACAAATCCTCCGAGAAAATTATCGACGTAACCGAGCGCAAGTGGAGCGGCTGGCGACAACAAGTCCTGGATCGTTTTTGCCGCCGTAGCGAGGTTATCGGAACGCAGTCTTTGCACGGCGCTTAAGGTGAAGTCACCATACTTGAGTGCGACCTGGCCGGTTTCCACGCCTCCTTTCACACTGGCAACAAGTTGCTTCAGGATTTCGAAAACTCCCCCGATCTGCTCCCGAAAGAGAATCAGAAGGAGCCCAAACATGATCGGGTAGGCGATCCGGGCGATAAAGTCGAGTATGAGTTTCAACAGTTCCATGACACCTCCTCTTTCTAACTGGATGACCTGATCATTATGATCTTGGGCTGGCCTGCCCCTTGACCTGACGCAAAGCAAGTTCCGCTCGCCGCAACAATCCCTTCACATCTTCGCGATTGTCGCGATTCAATTCGATTACTCCAAACCGATAGGAAACGAAGATGTCCGAGTCGGCGGGCATGCCAGAGGCTGGCCGCGACTCAGAAAGCTTTTGAAAAGACTCAAACAACGACCTCGCTGCGTCAGGCGTCACTGGAAGAAAAAACAGGAACTCATCTCCATGACGAAATCGCAGACTGACGCTGCCGCGAGGAAGCTGCTGGCGCAGGTCATGAATAAAGGTTCTGATTACGACGTCGCCGGTGTCATAGCCATGGAGGTCGTTGATGACATGGAAGTTTTTCATGTCGAGGATCACGAGACAAAAATCGCGCGCCTGACTCCGGACATAATCATAAATGTCTTCGGCGTATTCTATGCGAGGAATCAAAAGAAGAGGATCCAGGGCACACATTGGCTCGAACGAGTTACTCTTCATGATCGTCGGCTTTAGGAGCGAATGGAGAGTAACACCAAAAACAGGCAGTCAGCGGTTGATTCCGGCGAATGGTCAGGCATCGCGTTTCAGGGCACGAATGCGAGGAAGAGGTAGGCAACAAAAAGGACGAGGTGCACAGCCCCTTGCATCACGTAGGTGCGACCGCTCCCTAGCGTGATCGAACTCACGATAAAGGTCACGGCGAGTAACGCCATTTCCTTCGGGGCCAGACCCAGGACGAGAGGCAATTTGAATGCGATGGCCGCGACCACCACTACCGGCACCGTTAGACCAATGCAGGCAAGCGCCGAACCAATCGCGAGATTCATGCTTGTCTGAAGATAGTTAGCTCGTGCCGCACGCACGGCCGCCGTCGTTTCCGGCAGCAACACCATGGCCGCGACGACTATTCCCACCACCGCCCTTGGTGCGTTGGCCGCCGCCACCGCCTGCTCAATCGTCGGCGAAAGCATTTTTGCAAGGCCCACCACCGTCACAAGGGAGAGCAACAGCAACCCGAAACTCGTCCACGTTTGTCGTGTGGTCGGCGGAACAGCATGCGCCTCAGACTCGCCCGCATTGGTCTCCGGAATGAAATAATCACGATGTCGTACCGTCTGAACGAAGACAAAGATTGCCCAAAGTGCCGCCGAGCTAATTGCCACGAACTCAAGCTGAGGGTTGTTGTAGGTGCCACCGGGCGTGCTGGTCGTAAACGTCGGTAAAACGAGTGTCATCATGGCCATGACGATTAATGCGGCCAGCCCGGCGCCTGCGCCTTCCACCCGAAATGTTTGCTCCCGGTGTGCCAGACCGCCGAGCAAAAAGCACAGGCCGACAACACCAGTGCAGATCAGCATCACGGCGCTGTAGATCGCATCGCGCGGGAGCACCGCCATATCCTTGCCGCCCGCCACCATCATGGAAAGGATGAGAGCGGCCTCAATTGCCGTTACTGCCAGTGCCAGGACGAGAGTGCCGAACGGTTCTCCAACACGAAGCGCTATCACTTCGGCGTGATGAACCGCTGCAAAAACCGCGCCTGCGAGCGCCAACACGCAGAGCAAGGTCAGCCACGGCCCCGCACCGATCCCCAACGCGAGGAGCAGGGCACCAAGCGCCAGCAGTGGCGCAAGCCATGACCATATGGGTTCGCTTTTTTTCACCTAAGAGAACGCAAGGTACCGTCGGCGCTCTCTCGTGACAACGCGCATTTCCAAACCCTGCCCGATGGGAGACCGGAATGAGCTGATTGCGCCGCTCTGGTCTGCAATCGTCGGCCGCCCGGCGAGAATTTGCTAGCCACCGACGCCCAACCGAACTTCGTCAGGAGAAATACCCACGCAATCCCTAGTCCAAGCCGTAGGCTTCCACTAATGCGACACCCTGGGTGTTAGCGACGCCGCGGACAATCGCGGTGTAACTTCCGGGAGTTAACGTTGCGACGATTGCCGATTCGGCGTCGTTGGTCGGAGGTATCCCAGTCAAAATAATTTCGTCTTCTTGTGTGTCGCGCCAATTGTCGTTGGAAGCGAAGAGGAAGCCATCTGAATTATGCAACTCCAGGACTGGATCGGCCAGCTTCCCCGTGACTGGTAGTGACGGCCCTATCGCTCGCACAATCACCCTTTCGTTTTGGCTTCCGAGCACAATAAAGCCGCCGATCATGACATCGTCGCCTGTTTGCACCAATCCTCGGGTAGAGATATTCGCGAGCTTCGCATCGGTCGTGCGGTCAAGGTCATAGGCTTCGACCAGGGCGATGCCAGTTTCGTTATTCACCCCGCGCACGATCGCAGTGTAAGCTCCCGGTGCGAGCGTCTGAAGAATTGCTGACTCCGAGGGGGCGGTCGGTGGAATAGTCGTATCGATGATCGCCTGTTTGTTCGCGCTGTTCTCCCAATTGTCGTTTACCGCAAGCACAGTTCCCGCGGCATCGTGAAGCTCCAGAATAGGGTCGGTTAATTTGCCTGGGAGCGACAAGGATGGCCCGAGCGCGCGCAGTAATACCTGCTTGCTATGCGTGCCGGTAACAATAAAGCCGCCAATCAGAATATTATCCCCAGTTTCAACCCGGGCGCGGGTAGAGATATTCGCCAGAGTCATCGGAAGCGTGCCGCCGAACTCATAGGCGCCGATGTCTGGCGCGCCGACGCGATCGAAGTGGCGCTGATCGCTCTCGGACGACCCGACTGGGTTGGCAGCGTCGATCGCGACGCTGTCTGTGAGCAGCGCGATTGTATCTGTTGGGCCACCGTTGTTTTTCAGGCCGTTAAAGACGTCCAATCCGGGATCGAGCGGCGTAGCGACGCTTCCGACCAGGTCGTGATTAACACCGTTAGCTCAGGCCGTTACTCCCATCGCTGATTCCGACAAGATTGTAACCCGCTGAGGTGAATGCGCCGATCAAGTCCGGCGAGTTGCCGCTGCTTATTGTGTTAGTCGCCACTAGCGAGTTACCGAGCATGAAAGAACCACTCGCGTTCCGAAGGCCGTTACCAGTGTTCTCGGTTACAGTGCTGCCCACGAGGCTTGTGACGCCACCAGAGTTGGAGATTGCCCCGCCGAAGTCAGAGAAACTCTGGTTGGCAAAAAATGTCGAGTCGATCGCAGTCAGGGTTCCGCCGTCGTTATAGGCGCCTCCGCCGTTGCTGATGGCTGTGTTCCCGCTCACGGTGCAATTCATCAAGGTAAGCACGTGAGACGGGGCGACATAAAGCCCGCCTCCCACGCCACCTGGCCCGGTTGCGTCGCTTCCAGCTACGGTGCAATCTATAAGAGTTAGCTCACTGTTAACAAAAATTGCACCGCCTGCGCTCGGATCGGCTCCATCCGCGATGGTCAGCCTGGCAATAGTCGCTTCCGCATCTGTCACATAAAACACTCGCGCCGCGTGGTTACCACTGATTGTTAGCTGGCGCGCCCCCGGTCCCGCAATCGTTACCGGACTGGAGACCGGCAAACCACCTGGCGTAAGCCGGGACGTCGTGATCGTTCCGCTCAAGCCCGCTTTGAACACGATCGTATCGATTGTTCCAGCGACGTTCGCGATATCCAAGGCTTCGATCAACGTGCAGTCATTCTCCCCGCAGAGGCCATCCGAGTGTTCATCCGTAGTGGTGACGAGATAAAAAGGTGAGCCGCCTTGCCTGAGGTCGCGTTCCACCGCGCCGATGTCGCTCCCGTCGCCACCACCAGCATTAGCCACGGCCGGGTCATCGATCACCCGCGGCAATCCAATCTGATCTGTAGCCTCACCGCCGCTACTTCCCTGGTCGACCAGTGGACTTCCGGCATTTGGGAGAGCTGTGGCAGTCGATCCGCCGTTATCCCTTACATCTCCTATCTCCGGATCGATGGGCGCGGCGATCGTGCCCACCTGATCGTGCGAGCCGCTGTCACCAAAGCCGGTACTGCCGTCGCGCGTGCCGACAAAGTTATAACCGTCAGAAAGAAAGTCACCGAACAGGTCTCGGTCTGACCCAGAAGTCGTATTAAGCGCGACGACTGTGCTCTGAACATGGGCAGTCCCGGAGTTCTGGATTCCCACCCCCGCAGATTGGTTAAGACTAACAATCGTATTGCGGACGATGGTACAATTTATCAGGGTGAGATCACCGTTGGCCGTATTAAAGACACCAGCCCCTCCAGCCATTTCAGTCGAGTTATCCGCGATCGTGCAGCCAGTCACAGTTAGCACGCCCGAATTCTCAATCCCACCGCCGGGTTGGAGTGGAGAAAAGTTATTAAGGACGGTGCACCCTGATAACGCAAGGGTGCCTTCGTTGAAGCAGGCCCGCACCTCCCGCATCGGTATCCGTATATCCGCCGATGATGGTTAGCCCGCCGGTAATCGCCACCGTTCCAGCTGTGACGTGCAGAACCCGAAAAAAAGGCGGAGCAGCGCCTGTGCTTCGGCTGAGCACAACTCGCTGATTCTCCCCGTCGATCGTCAGGTTCTTGCCAATCGCGAGCTCGCTGCCCGCGACATCGATTGTGAACGTCCGCTCGACGGGGTCATAGCCGGCGTCTGTTTTTGGAATCGCGAACTTGATCGTGTCACCAGCTTTAGCGTCTTGAATCGCCTGACGCAGCGAGCCTGACGTGTTGTTTTTGGTGTTGATGACCGTGACGGTCGCCGCCCGGGTCTGGGCAAGGAATAACTCCGCCACCACGATGCCGAAAACGACGACCAACGTTCCCATCCGGGCTGATGATCTGTTTCGGAAACGTGGACTCAAATTTTCCTCGCTAAAGCTCTACTACAGGAGTCATTCGAAAGGCAAGGATCAAAGTGGTTTTGCCGGCGTCATCGAAAAATTGCGAGGGTGCATTGGTCGCGAACGCACGTGCTTACATTCCAGTCTTTAAAAAATCGAGCTGTCGTTAGGCGCGTTAACAAGCCTAGGCCACATAATCGGGGGCAGGCATCAGATCCGGATTGCGCCGTTTACTGCCGAATAACGCCAGGAGTGGACCGGTCAGGATGGTAGTAATTAGAGCCATCAGGACAAGCATGCTGAAGACTCGCTGCGAAAGAATACCAAGCTCGTAACCAAGGTTGAGTGCGATCAGCTCCATCAGGCCGCGGGTATTCATGAGCGCGCCCAGCTGAAACGACTCGCGCCATTTCATGCCCGCAACCCGGGCCGTGATGGCGGTGCCGCCAAGTTTACCAGCCGTTGCCACCAGGATGATAAGAAGACAGATAAGCCAGTCACTTTGATCATGAAGAAGGCCGATTTGAGTGCGCAATCCGCTAAAGGCAAAGAAGATTGGCAGTAAAAGGACGGAACTGACATTTTCCACGCGGACACCCAGCTTGGCGCGAAAGCCGGCCGTGACGGGCATAACGAGGCCGGCCACAAAAGAGCCAAAGAGCGCGCGGATACCGATCAGTTGCGTAGTTAGTGCGCACGTGAGGACAATCGCGATCACGATTGCAAGGACGCTTTTGCTGGGATTATCGCGTTCCAGCGCTTTTACGCCTAACCAATGTGGCAGGTTCGGTTTGATCACATAAAACATCAGTCCTACAAAGAGCAGGACTAACCCGAAACAGCCGGCGGTAGCGACAAGATCACCCGAGGTAGCAAACGCCACCACAAAAGCCAACAGGCCCCATGCCGTGACGTCGCCGACCGCCGCACAAGCCGTGGCGGTCCGTCCCAGCGATGTCTTTAAGACGCCGCGATCCTGCAGAATTCTAACCAGGACCGGGAAGGCGGTGATGCTCATCGAGAGGGCGGTAAAGAGAGCGAAGGGAACGAAAGAAGCGCCAGGTTGGGCAAGCTGTTGGTAGAAAACGTAGGCAAGAGTTACGCCAAGGAGCGCCGGTAAGATGATACTGACATGACTGATCACCAGTGCCGTGTGTGCCTTCTGCCGTAACTCAGCCGGATCCATCTCCATCCCCACGGCAAACATGAACAGACAGACGCCCATTTGACTAAAAAGATGGAGCGGCTCGAGCGAGGAAGCGGCAAAGACAAAGTGAAATGCCCCGGGTGCCAGCCAGCCAAAGAAAGAAGGACCCAGCAACACCCCAGCCATCATTTCACCGACAACGGCAGGTTCTCCGATCTTTGTGAAAAGCCAACCGATCGCGTAGGAGGCTCCGACGACGATCAAGAGCTGCAAAAAGAACCGCGTTAGATCGTCATTGGCGTTCTTGTCTAGTCTATTCAGCACCGTTTCGAAAACGTTGCTGCTGGTCTGATGTTGGTCCCTCGCCGGCGCCGCCGCGACCGCGCCCTGCCGGGCGGGACCTTTTGGAGGCGGCAATTGGCGGCCCTCGTGAAGAATAACCAGAATTGCCAGCCCAGCGATGGTGAGAACGAGAAGATAGAGCTGGATGATTCGTGGCACGGCGTTAACCTTGTCGACAAGTGTTCTTTATCGCGCTGCACAAGAACAGAACTGGCAGGTTTGTCTACTGCGCTCGCGTCCGAGACCTCAGGGTGCCGGAGTTGTGTTTGCCCGGATTCGTTTTCTTGAATCCAAATCGCTCCCTCGCGCATCAGACTGATAATGCTCCACGACTTTAGATTTGCGTTTCGGCAGCTCGTGAAGGCGCGGGCGTTCACGGCGGCGGCGGTGATTGTGCTCGCGCTCGGGATCGGGGCGAATACCGCGATCTTCAGCCTGATAAATACAATGCTGTTTCAACCGCCGCATTATGCGAAGGCAAGCGAGATCCTGCAGGTCTTCTCGCAGAATAAGAAGGACCCGAAATCGTTTCGCGGGTTTTCCTATCCCACCTATCTCGATATCCGCGAGCAGAACAGCGTTTTCTCTGGCATAATGGCGCACAACCTCGCGATGGTCGGTGTGGGCGAGAAAGAGAGCACGCGACGCGCGTTCACCGATGTAGTGAGCGCCAATTATTTCTCAGTGTTGGGGGTAATGCCGATCCAAGGCCGCACCTTTCGACCGGAGGAGGAAACGCCCGGCCGCGGCGCGGCGGTCGCGATCGTGAGTTACAATTATTGGAAGAAGGAAGGACTTAGCCCGGCGATGCTAGGCTCGACCATTACGATCGACAGTCGTCCTTTCACCGTGGTCGGTATCCTCCCGCAGGGATTCACTGGAACGACGCAGATTTTCTCGCCGGAGATATTCCTCCCCCTCGGGGTTTATGATCAGGTCGCGAATGATTTTGAGACCGAGACCAAGGGCAAGCTGAATGATCGCGCCGGCCGGCAGCTCATGATCGTCGGTCGGTTGAAGTCCGGGATGACAGCGGCGGCCGCAGCTCCGCGCCTGAAAGCACTGGCGGCGAGTCTCGAGAAGGCATTTCCCGTCGAGCAAAAGGATCAGACTTTCATGACGGAAGCGCTTTCACGCTTTGCGCTCAGCACGCAACCGAGCAACAGCAACAATATTAAACGATTGGCGCCGCTGCTTTTCGGAATGTCAGCCGTCGTACTTCTGGTCGCTTGTTTGAACCTGGCCAACATGCTCCTGGCGCGTGGCGCGGCCCGGCGGAAGGAAATCGCGATCCGGCTCGCCCTCGGCAGCAGTCGCTGGCGAATTGTGCGGCAGTTGCTCGTGGAAGGGTTTCTGCTCGCGCTTCTCGGTGGTAGTTTCGGATTGCTCCTCGGGCTTTGGTCGTCGGATCTCCTCGTGGCCTCGTTAGGCAGAAAATTACCGATCGACATGGTCTGGGCGACTGGCTTGAGCGCGCCGGTGCTGGGGGCGACCTTCTTCTTTTGTCTGCTCGGGACGCTAGCCTTTGCTCTCGGGCCCGCTTTGAAGTTATCGAAGTCGGCGGTTATCGGCGACCTGAAGGAACACGCCGGCGAAGATACCGTCGTTAGGCGCTGGCGTTTCTGGCCGCGCAGTCCGCTCGTCGTGGTGCAGATCGCATTTTCTCTCGTCCTCCTCACGGCGGCTGCGCTCTTCATTCGCGGGGCGGCCAAGGCGCAAAGTGTCGATACCGGTCTGAAGACGGACTCGAATTATCTCCTCGAGGTCGACGCCAGTCTCGCGGCTTATGACCAGCCGCGGTCGCAGGATATTTATCGCACACTCGAAGAACGGCTCGCGGCTTTGCCCGGTGTCGAGAGCGCGAGCATTTCCTCGACGGTCCCGTTTGGCATGGTCGATCTCGATAAATCCGTGCAACGCGCCGGCGCTCACACGGCGCCGGACGAGAAGCCGGCGACCGCTGCGGAAGGCCGCGCGTTTGATGCGACCTTGAACAGCGTTGGTGCAGATTATTTCAAGACCGTCGGATTAGCCTTGTTGCGCGGCCGCAATTTCAATGTCGCGGAAGCGATGCACGAGACCTCCCCGAAAGTTGCAATCATTGACGAAGTGCTGGCAAAGAAGCTCTGGCCCGATGGCGATGCGCTCGGCCAGCATATTCAATTTGCGGACAAGGATGGGTCAGCAGCCAAGAGGGGCGCGAAAGCAAAAGCGCCGATCGAAGTCATCGGCATCGTGCCGTATGCGCGCAACGATTTGTTCCAGAAGGATCCAGGCGGCGCGCTCTATCTGCCCTTCGCCGGCGGTTTCCAAAGCAACGTTTTCTTCCAGATCAAATTCGCCTCTCATGCTGGCCGCGATACCACTGCGACCACCGATCTGATTCGCCGGACGGTGCGTGAAATCGATCCGGCCGTTCCCATCCTGACTCTGAAAACGTTCGCGCAACATCTCGATGGCAACATAGAGCTCTGGATTGTGCGCGCGGGCGCGGCCTTGTTCAGCGTCTTTGGCGGCCTGGCCTTGTTCCTTGCCACTGTCGGCGTCTACGGCGTGAAGGCCTACTCAGTGGCGCGGCGCACGCGCGAGATTGGCATTCGCATGGCGCTCGGCGCGCAACGAGGGACTGTGCAATGGATGATCCTGCGCGAAGGCGCGGTGATGCTGGCGTGTGGCGTAACGCTCGGCGTGCTCCTGTCCGCGGCGACTGGCAAACTCATCAGCGGAATGCTCTACAATGTGGGCGCGCTCGATCCGCTCGCCTTCACGATTGCACCAGTTCTCCTGACGGCGGCGGCCTTAGTCGCGACCTGGTTGCCGGCGCGACGCGCGACGCGAATTAGCCCGATGGCTGCGCTCCGCACGGAATAGCTTGCGACACCAATGTGTCGTTTAACGGCGCGGTGATTGATCGACGTGATGACAGGACGCAAAGAGGATAGGTCGTGCCTGTAAAACATCTGACACTTAGACTCGGTGCGCCTGAATTCCGGCCGTCCCCATGCCAAGGGGAAGCTCCGCCTCGGTTCCGTCCCTAATAGTGTTGACCGACGTATTCCCACATCTGGTGATGCCAATAGGGCCACTCGTGGCCGCCCTTCGGACCCCAGTCGTCCAGATGATGAGCGATACCGCTGCGGTTTAAGACCTCGGACATGCGATAGGTCGGCCCTGGCTGCTCCCACGGACCAGTGCCAGTCACGAGCCGGATGTCACAACTGGCATACTGATGGAGAAACCACGGGTCACTCACGTTAGCCATATAGTCGACCGGGTTATTGAAATAGAAGTTATCGTCATACATTCCGTCCATCGAATCCCGCATGTCGTAAACGCCCGAGAGCGCGTAGCAGCGCTTCACGTGGTCGGGATGCTTGAAGAGTGTGTTAGCCGCGTGATAGGCGCCGAGCGATGCGCCCAGGGTGGCGATCCCTATGCCTGGCGACTGGCACTGGGAATCGATGAACGGGAAAACCTCGTTCGCCACATAAGCGTCGTACTGCGCCTGCAACCAGCTGCGATGGAAAGGATGCACTCCTTTGTTGTTGAACGAATCGCTTTGCACTCCGTTGATGCAGAAGATGCGGATGCGTCCCGCTTCGATGTAGGGCGAGAGGGTGCGAATCATGCCCTGGCCTTCCTGCTCGTGCTCGTCCCCACAGCTGGTCGGGAAGGCGAGGAGAGGCGCGCCATAGTTGCCGTAAATGTTGACGCCCATTTCTCGGCTGAGACGGTGCGAGTACCAACGCTGATAGTCACGATGCATAGGCTGGCAGAATAGCGGGTTGATCGCAGGACTCAAGCCCGGTGTCTGGGCGCGACGCCTTCGTGATCAATTCGACTCCAAGCGACCGGTCAAGATTCGTCTGTTGCCATGGCCAAGCTTTCCGCCCCTAATTATCGCGGCCATCTGGCAAGGCAAAATGCCGCCGATCGCAGAAGCATTTCTGGAGTCAATTAAGTCCCACGCGCGAACGCTGCAGCGCAGTGCTTGATTCGTTAGGTCAGAAGCTAAGGGTTGTTCTTGCTGGTGCGAGAACCGTTGTGTCGTCCTTCCAGCGTTGACGTTCGGCGAAACGCATTCAAGCTAGGCGTATGGATACTTCCAATATGTCAGTCCAACCCTATCTATTTTTCGGCGGCCGTTGTGAGGAGGCGCTGGAGTTCTATCGCAGTGCGCTCGGCGCGGAGATCGTGATGCTCAGCCGCTTCAAAGACGCGCCCGATCCAGGGATGTCGCAACCGGGGACAGAGGATAAGATCATGCACGCGAGTTTTCGGGTCGGCGAAACGCTCCTCATGGCCTCGGACGGCAGATGCGAGGGTGAGCCGCAGTTCGAGGGCTTCTCCCTTTCGATCGTAGTGCCGGACGAAGGGGTGGCCGAACGCGCCTTCAATGCGCTGGCAGAAGGCGGCAAAGTCGAGATGCCACTGGCGCAAACCTTCTGGGCTCCAAAATTCGGCATGCTGGAAGATCGGTTCGGGGTCGGCTGGATGATCTCAGTTCAGCACAAGTCCTAACGATCCCATCGGCAACAATGCCGTCACCTTCGTCTTCTTTGAGTCCAGAAAATCTCTGCGCCACGATTGGTTTTGATAGGATCATTAATATGAAAATATCACTTCGTTTAGCTGGTTATGCAGTGGGCTTTGCGGCCTTTGCTTTAACGGGAGCGCTGGCGCAGGAGCCGGCGCTTAGTATTCAACTGGTGAGCACGTTTGATTACCCGGGCACGGGCAACCAGACGCGGCCGCAGAAGATTAACGATAGAGGCGACATCGTCGGGATCTATGTGGATACGAACCTGGTGTCGCGCGGCTTCATCAGATTTGGCGATGGGAGTTTTAGCGCGCCGATCGTTGACCCGAATGATACCGGCAACGATACGGAGGGGCGCGGGATCAATAACTCTCGCCTGTTCTGCGGCGATTATCTCGACGGGTCCTTAGGGACGTTCCACGGCTTCTTCTTCTCGCGTAATATTTACCAAAATTATGACGTGCCCGATTCGACGACGACAATTGTCCTGGGGCTGAATAATGCGGGGGATTTCTGCGGGTCCGCCACTCCGACCGGCGGGATACAGGAGGCCTTCCTAAGTATCGGCGGCACGGTGACGGAGTTCGCGGTGCAGAACGCGACGGCGACGCTGGCTTATCAGCTAAACGCGACAAACCAAAGCTGCGGTTATTCCATCGACCCTGCGGGAGCAACTCATGGCTTCTTCCGCGATAGCGACGGCCGTCTCCACGTCGGGATTGATCCCGCAGGCTCGACCAGCACGATTCTTTTTGGCAATAACGACCGGAATTTCATCGTCGGCCGCTATGCGGACGAGGCGGGCGCAACCCACGGCATCCTCTTTCTGCCGCCCAACCGTTTTGTGGTCTATGATTTTCCGGGCGCGACCTTCACTTCGCTTAACGGAATCAACCGGCAAAACCTGATCGTCGGCCGCTACACCGATCCTTCTTCTGGCATCGACCATGGGATCATCGCCAAGGTCGTGCAGGGCAGCGCAAGTCTAACCCTGCCCCTGGCCCAAGCTTCCGCTCCGACGCCAGCGTCGCCTCAGCGCGCAGTAGATACTGCGCCGGCTTACTAAGGCTGAGCAGGACTTAGGTTGTTGATCAAACGACAGCGGCAGTGTCCCAGAGCACGCGCAGCTGAAGTGTCAGTGCGTGGGCCACGGGCGCCAGCGAGAGCTAACGGCGTTGTTGCGCGATCATATCCTGCCGGAGGGGAAACCTTACCGGACTACGGTGTCGATGCTGCTAGCCACTCCGATCAACTGGTCCAGGAAAGGTCTTATCTCTTCCGTTATTGCCGGAAGGTCACTCTCGCATTATTCGAGCAGGCCGAGGTACCAGCTTCGCACACGTCATACGTGTACCTGGCTCGGCCGGTGTCGCCGGTGGAATCAGTATCGGCACCCGTGTTCGGCACTGTCGCGACCAGAATTCCATCTCGGTAGACGTCGATGCTGCTCGAGGTCGCCCCACTCCAGGTAAGACGCACCGTGTTTATCCCTCCGACCTTGCGCCCCGAAGCGTTGAGATGAATTACCGCCTGGGTCTGCACTTCAAATGAACCGACATCGACGCGTCCATTCACGACGCGATCAAATCCAGTCCCGCGCTGGTCGAAGAAGGGCGGCGGAGTGAAGTTTGGATCGCCCATGTCGATTGCAGGGCTGCCAGGCAATAACGCATGGGTGAGGGTGGAACCCCCATTGTTTTGCAATGGCCCCAGCAGGGGGTCAGTGTTGAGTTGGTCGCCCGGGACCGTTGAGAAAGCCGTTACCGTTATCGCTACTAATATTGTAACCCAGCGATGTCACTGTGCCGCTATTGGAATAGATATTCTCACCAGAGCTACCTGTATTCAGAACGGCATTTCCGATCACGAGCGTGCCCAGGTTGAACACTCCGCCAGCGAGAAATGCCGCCGAGTTATCGCTGAACGTGCTATTAGCGATTTGCAGTGTCCCTAGATTTAAACAGGCACCGCCTGTCTGTGTAGCTGTGTTGCCACTGAACGTGCTGTTGGTGATTGTCACGGTGCTGCCGCCGTCGCCGTAAATTCCCGCGCCCTCGCCAGCGGTGTTACCGCTCACCGTACTGTTAACGATGGTCATCGTTCCCGAATTAAAAATACCCCCGCCAAAGGCCGCTGTATTGCCGCTGAGGGTGCTGTCGGTGACAGTCAGCGTCCCGCCCGCACCAGTTTCAATGCCACCGCCGAAGCTGCCCTGGCCATTTCTGATCGTCAGGCCAGAAATAGTGACCGTTGGCGCGAAGTTGATTTGGAAGACGACGCTAGCGGCGTTGCCATCAACCGCCAGTATGTCAGCAGCGGGACCGTTAATTACCACGCTCGTGCTCACCACCAATGGCCCGCTCGCGAGAGTAATGATGCCGGAGACACCGGTGGCGTCGATCGTATCGCCATCACTTGCATTCGCGAGCGCCTGACGCAGTGAGCCCGGGCCGGTGTCGTTGGTATTATTGACTATGATGGTCGCCGCAGGCGCAAGGGTTGCGAGAGCGCAGGCGCAGAACAGGCAAATCGCCACGGCCCTAAATTTACTCACACCCCAACTTCGTAGAAATATCCGAAAAATGGCAACCGTTTGACCGTAACATGATTGTTACGTTCACGAGTCATCGGCTTTCGTCAGCACGCGGCCTCGTTCTTAGAAATACTGGCTCTGTCCCTTTCCCTTCCAAAGGAGCAACGCCCTCGAACCCGACGTCTCGTTCCAGATCAGTCTAGCCGTTGCTTGCCACCGCCGCCGCAGTAGATCTACTCAGCGCTACCTCATCGCTTATTTGCTGGATTCTTGCGACCTGGGCTTCCAACGTTGCTTTGAGGACGTCGATCTCCTTTTGCTGCTCGGCGTTCGCTCCCTTCTTATTATAATAGGTGCTTTAGGCGCCTAACGGACGATAGTAGCGGATCCATGTCATTTCGTGCCCTTAATCTTTCCCCAAAAATCCTGCAGGCTGTTGATGACGCCGGCTACACCGAGCCGACTCCGATCCAGGTCGCGGCGATTCCGCACATTCTCGTGGGACATGATGTCATTGGCATCGCGCAAACCGGCACCGGAAAAACGGCGGCTTTCGTTTGGCCGATTTTGATGAAGCTGGCGGCGTCGAGGGACAACGGCCAAAAACGCGGGACGCGCGCGCTGGTCGTCGCGCCGACGCGGGAGCTGGTGGTGCAAATCGAAGAGAACGTGCGCGCTTATGCCAAACATATTCCGCTGCGCATGGCCACAGTTTACGGCGGGGTGAGCGAACGTCCGCAGATCGAGGCTTTGCGATCCGGCGTCGATCTCGTGGTGGCGACCCCGGGCCGGTTGATCGATTTGATGGATCAACGAGTCGCCAATCTTTCGGGCATCGAGTTTCTCGTGCTCGACGAAGCGGATCGCATGCTGGACATGGGTTTTCTACCGCCGATTCGACGGATCGTGAAAGCGTTGCCGCAGAAACGGCAAACGCTGATGTTCTCGGCGTCGCTCTCGCGTGAGATCGAAAAGTTGACCCACGAGTTCCAGCGCTCGCCCAAGATTATCGAGATCGGTCGTCGTGCGAATCCGGCGGAAACGGTGACACAGTTCGTTTACGAAGTGCGGCCGCATTTGAAAGTAGCACTACTCCTGCATTTGTTAGGCAATCCGGAGTTCGACACGGTGCTGGTTTTCACACGGACAAAGCGTGGCGCGGATAGGATCGCGCGGCGCCTTGAAAGCAGCGGGATTAAGACGGGCACGATCCATTCGAATCGTTCGCAAAATCAACGGCTGCGGGCGTTGAAAGATTTTAAGTCGGGTGCGGTCCGCGTGCTGGTCGCGACTGACGTTGCCGCGCGGGGGATTGATGTGGATGGGATTTCGCACGTGGTGAACTACGACTTCCCGGCGCAATCGGAGGATTACGTGCATCGCATCGGGCGTACGGGGCGTGCGCATGCGGTAGGCGATGCGATTAGTTTCATCACGCCGGAAGATCTGGGGCCGTTGCGTTCGCTCGAGCGTTTCATAGGTCGCGGGATTGTCCGGAAAAAGGCGGAAGGCTTCGATTACAATCAGGCTGCGCCGGCAGGCGACGAGCGAGGCCGGGGCCCGCGAATCGCGCAACGAAAGATTGAGCCGCGACTACCAGGAAATTCTCCGCGTGGAAGCGGCGATGCCCCACACGGCCAGGCCGGGCGGACTTTCCGGAATGCCTCATCGAACAACCGTCCGCCGCGCAGATCTTATCGAAGGCACCGCTAATCGTTAGCTACAGAGCTGGGAGCTAGCAGTTGGGAGTTATCTGATCTCGACTCGCTACTCGTTGATTAAGTGAGAATGTTCCCCGCCGATGCAGACCGCGCCGCTTCCAAGCAACGAGTCAGAGCGCCTGCAAGCGCTTCGCTCCCTCGACCTCGACGATCAGTCGGAGGAGCGGTTTGATCGCGTCACGCGACTGGCGGCCGAAATTTTCAAGGCGCCGATCGCCTTTGTCTCGTTTATCGAGCGCGATCGGCAGTGGTTCAAATCCAGGATCGGGCTTCCGGTGGTCGAGACTCCACGCGACGTCTCCTTTTGCGCGCACGCCATCCTCGGTGAGGACACCCTGGTAATCCCGGACACGCATAAGGATCCTCGCTTTGCCGATAATCCGCTGGTGACCGGCAATCCGTTCGTAGGCTCCTACATGGGACAACCGTTGCGGGCTCCGGACGGAGAGAAGATCGGGACGCTCTGCATCGCCGACCATGAACCACGAAATTTTACGCCGGAGCTTGCCGGCATTCTGCGTCGGCTGGCGACATTGGTGGAGCAGGAGTTGCGGATGGGCAATCTCATTGCGGCCCAAGGTCGGTTGCTCGTCACGCAAGAGGTGCTTTTGAAAACGCAGGAGCGACTCCATGAGGAGCTGGCGGCGGCGGCGAATTACGTGCGATCATTAATCCCGCCGCCGCTCACCGAGCCGGTGACACTCGACTGGCGCTATGTGCCTTCGGACGAATTGGGCGGCGATTGCCTCGGTTACCATTTTCTAGGCGAGAACAAGCTGGCGGCCTATGTGCTGGACGTTTCTGGACACGGCGTTGGCGCGGCGTTGCTTTCGGTCCTCCTGCTTGATGCGTTGCGCTCGTGTTCGCTGGCGGGCGTCGATTTCTCGGATCCCGCAGCGGTGCTGGCGGCACTTAGTCGCGAGTTTCCTGTTAGTCGCCACGGCAGGTTCCTTACGATCTGGTACGGTGTGCTCGATCTCGAGGCGGCGGAGCTAAGTTTCAGCACGGCGGGGCATCCGCCGGCGGTGATGGTTCGCCGCGAAGGGGAACCGCTTCTGCTCTCGACGAACGGCATCGTAAGTGGATGCAAGGAGGCTGCGACGTATGAGAACATGCGCTGTCCGCTGCGAACCGGCGATACCCTTTTCATCTATAGCGATGGTGCTTACGAATTAGGCAGCGAGCCAAGGACAACGATGTCGTTCGGCGATCTCACCGCGGTTTTCGAGCGCGCTACTCACAGGGCGAATCCACTGGATGAGGTTCTGGCGGAACTAAAACTCCGAGGCAAATCCGAGGGTTTCGCGGATGATGTCTCCTTGTTGGCCATCAAGATTCCTTGAGTTAAGGACTACAATCGGCCTTGGAGTAAGGGAATGCCTAACAAGTAAAAGTAGTCTGGCGTCACACTTGAGCGATCGATCGCGGCAGATTGGTCAGTCCCGCTCTCGCGTCCTTCAACCTTGACCAGAAATTGGCCTCCGGAGATGAGTTTCAGGTCGGCCAATCGCGAAGCGAACGGCAAGGGGAAAAAACTCTCGACCCGGCCGTGTGCGTCGCTTCAGAATAAGCGGAGATTAACCTATGATATCATCAGAGTGGTGGACGACGTTCGTTAGGCGCGCCGGACTTGTGGGAATGATGGTGGCCTTTCCCGGAGCCGTATTATCTGGCGCGACGATGAAAGCCATTGTCGTCCACGAGTTCGGCGGACCGGAAGTGTTGAAACTCGAGGACGTGTCAGTGCCGGAGCCGAAAGACGATGAAGTGCTCGTCAAGGTCTTCGCCGCCGGAGTGAATTCGTTCGATGACGTCCTGCGCACGGGCAAGTACGCGAAAGCTTTCAAGATGCAGCTGCCTTGGATTCCGGGCTATGACATTGCCGGCACTGTCGAAAAAGTAGGAGGCAAAGTTAGCAAGTTTAAGCCGGGCGACCCCGTTTACGCGTTTATTTCAATTCCAACTGGAGGCGGCTACGCTGAATATGCGCTGGCGAAAGAGCACCAGGTCGCAGCAAAGCCCGCCACGCTTGGTTTTGCCGAAGCGGCCGCCGTCCCGAGTGTGGCTCTCACGGCATGGCAGGCGGTCGTAGACAAGGCTAACCTTCAATCAGGCCAGACAGTCTTAATACAAGGAGCCTCAGGCGGAGTCGGGATGTTCGCGATTCCCATCGCCAAACTTCGGGGCGCGAAAGTCTACGCCACTGCTTCGACTGCCAATCAGGATTTCCTCAAGCAACTTGGGGCGGATGTTCCGATCGATTATAAGACGCAAAAATTTGAGGAGATAGCGAAGACAGTGGACGTGGTCATTGACGGCGTGGGCGGCGAAACGCTGGCGCGATCCTATCCAATCGTAAAGAAAGGCGGAATCCTGGTGACTCTTGTTGGGCGCGTCGATCAGGCGCAGCTGGACAAGTATGGGATTCGCGGCGTCGCCCTCGATGTCGAATCGAAAGGAGATCAGTTGGCTGAAATCGGAAAGCTGATTGATGCAAAGAAAATCAAGGTCGTCGTTTCCGAGACTTTTCCGCTGGCTGACGCGGCCAAGGCCGAAGCGAAGGCCGGCACTGGTCATGCCCGCGGGAAGATCGTTTTGAAGGTTCGGGACGAACCGAAGTAGGTTGCCGCCACCGCGCCAGGCAGGCTGGATTAATCACTGTTCGCGGCGTTTGTTCTGCTTGGGTTCTGCGCCACGAAGGAACTTTCAGTGCAAGGTACGCAGATAGGCCGTCAGGTCGCTGACGTCGGAATCGTGCAATTTCTTCCCGAACGAAGGCATCTCGCCTTTGATGCCCGCGGTGACGACCTGATGAATTCGCGCGTCACTCTTATGCAGATTATGGAGGTTGGGACCTTCGTCGCCGAGCGCGTCATCACCGTGGCAGTGCGCGCAGTTCAAAAGGAAGAGATGTCGGCCCTGGCCGGCGTCGGCAATGGGCACATTGGTGGCAGGCGACGTGGTGAATTGCGCGGGTCGAATGGCCGTGGCCAGGCCGAGCGTAGCAAGCAGCGTGGCGCCGGCCACGATCGCGGCAATCAGAAACGCTCTCCGTTCGGATATCGCTTTCATTGTGCACGGTGATCTCCGCGCTCACTGACCGAGGAGCAGCTCGCCGCCAAAGAATCCTGCGCCGCCGATGAGCGCGCAGGCCACGCTCATCGCGCACAGGTAAATGGCGAAGCCGCGCCGGGATGGTTCGCGGCCCACCACCAAACGCCAGGTGGCCGCACCGACGATGGCGGTGAACGCCGGCCAGACAAAGAGATGATGCCGCAGGATGAGACCTGTCCCGCCGATTGTCCATTTACTCAGAGCCAGCCCGGTAAAGACCGCCCCGAACGAACCGAGCGCCCCGAGGATGACGAGCCAATAACCGATGGTGCTGAACTCGCGCCGTTTCGCCGAGTCTGGCGAGAAGAAGGCCAGCAGGTCGAAGAGCGTCGCACCGAGAATGAGGGCGATTGGGAAATGGGTCGCGCCGCCGTGAGCACGCGACCAGAAGAGCGAATTCATACCGGTCGAATCCTTCTTTCGTTAGGCTAGGGTGCTGTCGACGACCGCGAGAGTGTGTTTCCCTTCCACATAATTCACGTCCGTGATGCCGAGGACCGAGCTGAGCCTGCCCGCCTCTACTTTCATCGGACCCGGCTTTGGCGCGGTGCCGGGCGCGGGCTGGGGGAATGCGGTCGACATGGCAGTGTGAAACGTGATGTTGCCTTCCACCTTCTTCACGACCTGATGGATATGACCGTTCAGGACGCTCACTGAGCCGAAGCGGCGCAGGAATCCGAGTGCCTGCTCGGCGTCATCGGTGCCCCAGCCCCATTGCGGATAAACCGCCCAAAGGGGGATGTGCGCGAAGACTACGATCGGGGTGCTGGCCGCGAGGGGTGCGAGATCTTTCTTCAGCCAATCGAGCTGCTCCGTGCCAAGGACGCCGAGTCCGCCTTCATGAGTGTTCACCACGTTAACCAGGCCGATGAAGTGCACGCCGTTCTTGTCAAAGCTATACCAGCCCGACCCAAGCGTGTTCTTCCCGAAGCGCTCCCGGTATTGGGCGCCGTTATCGCTCAGCACGTCATGCTCGCCCGGCACATAGAAGATGTGGCCCGTTTTGATTTGTTTCAGGTTCTGCTCGAGTGCGTCGAATTCTTCAGCCTCCGAGAGGTGGCTCAGGTCGCCGGTGTGGAGGATGAAGTCGGGCGGCTTGGGCAGTGAGTTGATTTTGGCAATGGCCTTTTGCAGTGTGCCAATCACATCCTTGTTTGCGTCCTTGTTAAACCCGATGTGGCTGTCACTGATCTGCACAAAGCTGAAATCACCGGCCGCCGCATCGGCTGTCGCGCCCAGGATTTTTGAGCTGAGCAGACCGCCGCTCATCGTCCAAAGCACGCCCGTCCCGGCCCAGGCCATGCATTTGAGAAAGCCACGCCGGTCGATGCCGTCTGCGTTGTCGTTAGTCAGGATGAATTCGTTCATAGTTGTTCTTTTCATTCTGATGAGCTCTACCGCGCGACCGGTGCGATTATTCCTGTTTCGGGCGATTTTCTCCGCTGGGGAATAAAATTTCGAGATGCGCAGTCTGGTTCTTAATGATTGAAGACGAGATGTGATTTGGTTCACTCAGCCAGCAGCCTCAGGCGACTTCGAACGGCAGATCATGCCGCACCTCGATGCCGCCTTCAGCCTTGCCCGCTTTCTCATGCGCAACGAGGACGACGCCCGGGATGTCGTGCAGGAAGCCGCCCTGCGCTCCTTCCGCTTTTACGGAACCTTCCGCGGCGAAAACAGTCGCGCCTGGTTTCTCAGCATCGTGCGCAACGTTTGTTTTACCGCGCTCAAGCGTCATCGCGCTGATGAAACCAATGTCGAATTCGACGAAGAATTGCACGGCGCCGGTGGGCCGGCGGTCGACCCGGGGAAGGAAATCGACCGCGAGCTGGATCGCCAGACTGTGCGCGCGGCGATCGAGCAGTTGCCGCCCGAATTCCGCGAAGTCATCATCCTGCGCGAGCTGGAGGAATGTTCCTACAAAGAAATCGCCGATATTGCCGGCGTCCCTATTGGTACCGTCATGTCGCGCCTGGCCCGGGCCCGCCAACAGCTTCACCAGATTCTTTGCGAGAGCTACGAGCGCGAAATATAACTCATGACTCACGAAGAGATCCGCGAACTGATACATCCCTACGTCGATGGTGAGCTAGACGTCGCGAACGGGCGCGAAATCGAACAGCACTTGCGTGGCTGCGACGATTGCCGCCGACTCGAGCAACGGGTGCGTACGCTGCGCACAACACTTAGGAAGAGCCTCCCTTCTTACTCCGCACCGACCGCGCTGAAAAGGAGCGTCCGTACCGCGCTACGAAATGAAGCCCGGCCGGTCCGTCCGTTCCTGTCGCCCTGGGTTCTGTTTGCCACGGGCACGGCTTGCGCCCTTCTCATCCTCGCCTTTACCTTTTTTCAAAACGCGCGCGCCACCCGCGATACACTTACTGACGAGCTGGTCTCCAATCACATTCGCTCGCTCCTCGCGACGCATTTGGTGGATGTAGTTTCTTCCGACCAGCACACAGTTAAGCCTTGGTTTGACGGAAAGATCGACTTCGCGCCGGAAGTGCGCGACCTGTCGTCGGCTGGCTTTCCGCTCGAGGGCGGACGCCTTGACTATCTCCATGGCCGCACTGTGGTCGCGCTCGTTTATCGGCGGAACAAACATCCCATTAATCTGTTTATCGAACCCACTGCGACGCGCGATCACATCGATCCGACTACGATCACGCGGCGCGGTTACAACCTTCTTCACTGGACGCAGAACGGGATGGATTATTGGGCTGTCTCTGATCTGAACGCGGTTGAGCTTCGCGAATTCGCCGCGCACTTTACCTCCTAAGAACTAAAACGCTGACGTAACGCGCGTTAGCGCCGATAATGATGTCGCAGCCCTGCGAGCGCGACCGATCGGCTGATTTGTAGACAAATAGTCCCGTTGGTGACGTTCCAACTAGGATGATTCATCTCACGATCCCGCGCTGGTGCCACGTTGGCGGCTTGGTCGCACTCTTAACTATCACTGGCCACTTTTACGGCGAGGATCTTTCGCTCGACGATGTGGTCGCGCGTAATACGGCTGCCATGGGCGGGCAGGAAGCGCTGGCTAAGATGGGTGCCGTTGGCGTCCATCTGCATATCGTGGATCCTGATTTTGCGGTCGATGGCTACTATCGCGTCGCGCGACCGGGCAAGATGCGCATCGATATCGAAGCGGACGGGAAGCACGTTTACACCGAAGCCTTCGATGGGAAACGCGGCTGGCAATGGAAAGGCGAAGGCAAGACCGTTGTGGATGAATCGGCGAAAGCTACCGCAGCTTTAGAGCATGGAATTGAGTTGCCCGGACACTTATTTGGCCTCGATGAAGTGCGAAAACGCGGGAACCAACTCAGCTTTCATGGACGTGAGCAGCTAGAAGGCATCCATTACTACGTCCTGCGGCTGACTTTGAAGGATGGATACGTCACCGATCTCTACGTGGACCCTGAGACATGGTTAATCACGCGGCGCAGAGACGAACGTCCATTACACATCGATATCGATCCGAAGCCGACGACAATCGAGCAGCGCATGTCTGATTTCCGAAAAGTCTCGGGCGTGACCTTCTCGTTTGCCAACGTCGAGATTGACGTGAAGACGGGCAAGGTCTTGGAAACGACCACGGCTAGCGAGATCACAGTGAACCCGCCGATTGATCCAGTTATATTTGACCAATTGTAAGCCGCCGCCTTTATAAGGCTTCGACACGAGTAACCAGGACTATCGAGAAACACAAAAGCCGCTCCCGGGATAAGACCAGGAGCGGCTTTGTGTCGAGGTTGTTTGTTAGTTAGCGATGTCGCGTTCCTAGTTAGCCCAGTCGCCAGTGAGGCGCAGGCTTTCGAAGTTGGTCAGGAAGTCCGGTTCAACCGGTGTACCATCGGTCTTCAGCGGGAGCGCGAGGAACTGGTCGGTGGCAATGCCGCCGTCGGTCGGGTCTTTGATCACCGGACAGATCGCATAACGCAGCGGATCGGTATCCGGGCGCGTCGCTTTGGTGATGTAACCCTGACTGAACAGACTGTCGATATCGCTCAGGGTGGCAATGATCGGTGTGCCATCGAGCGCGCGGCCGTTCTTTCTCGCAATGGCATTGAGCGCTTTCTTGCCGGCGGCGGTCCGTGCCTTGGGCGTGAAGTTAATCCAGGTATGAAGCCAGAGGCCGAGCGGGTCTTTACCGAAGTAGCCATTGCGCATATCCAGCAAGGAAGATTGGCGGAAAGTAAAGCCAATCGGGTCAGTCCCGGCCTGAGGGAAGAGATACTCGATAAAGCTATCGGCGGTCGCGCGGGCATTCTGTCCAGCTGAGTTAGCCGTAAAGGCACTGGCGCTGATTCCACCGAGGACGGTGAAGTAATTGAAGTTGCCGCTATGATCGTAGGCTGAAAGGGTAAGCAGCGCGCGCACATTCCTTTGATAAGAAAAGATGGGCGTGTCTATGACCGCGATGCCGGTGCCTGCTTCCATCCGTCCGCCGATGAGAGCTGGATTGACGCCATTTTGGAGGTAATAAGCGTCGGTGAAGTCATAAAGCCGATCCTGCACGTCGGCTTGGGTAATAGATGGGACTGCAAAGAGCGCCATCACTGCGAGAGCCAGTAGGTTTTTCATGCGACGACTGGTAACTGGGCCAGTCTGCGGACGCGAACGCCCAATGTTTACGGGTTTGTAACCTTAGCCCAAAGGCACTGGTATGCCGAAGGAAAGCGGTCTAGCGCACGGAATAACTGTCGAGCCGAAATTGACGACACTTCGCTCCGAAGAGCGCGGCCGAAGCCGCACTCTCCGGAGGAAGGATTTGAATTACTTGACTGTCACAGCGCGGGTGGTGCTACCGCCGCCGCTGCTCTTGACCGTGATGTTCACCGGATTGGTCGCGACCGAGAGGGTAGCCTCATACTTACCGCCGCCTTTGTTCGCGAGCGTTCCAAGCACCGCGCCTGTCGAGGTGGTGGAAACCGTCATGGTCACATTGGTGTTACTACTGGTCGCTTCGACCCGCAGCGTCTTTTTGCTGGCAGTGTACTCTGCCTTTTGCACTGCCACCGTGTCTGTGACTGGCGGCGCGGGCGGATTGACTCCAAGAGTAGCGGTCTTGATCACACCGGCTGCGTTTGCGCTGAGCGTGACCGACGTGGGTACCGTGACCGCGCCAGCGGATATGCTGAATCCGGCCGAAGTCGCGCCGGCTGGAATCACGACCCTTGCAGGGACCCTCGCTATTGCGGGATTGCTACTCGTCAGAGTGGCGACGATGCCCGCTGCGGGCGCGGTGCCGTTGAGAGTGGCGAGGCCTTGAGCTGTCGCAGGGCCGGAAACCGAGATCTCCGAGAGCGTGACCGCGCTTAGCATGCCAGTACCAGGAGTGCTTGTTCGCGGCTGGAGACGAACCTCTGCCGGAACTGGGAATGGGAATCCGACCACGACAGCCTTGCCATTAACCTGGTTATGGGCGGTGCAGTTCTCAAGACACGGAGTGGCGGCAGGTGCGATTTCGGTTGCATCCTCGCCCATCACCTGACCCATCCGGCCGCCGCTCGAAACGCTCCACTGTGAAATGGCGCCACAATGATCGACCAGGCCGGGATGGAACGGATTGGGAATGTCGTTAGGGCAACCAGTCGTGAGCCGGGTCGCGGACTGCGGGCTATCTCGTCCCACGAACTTGTCGGAGAAGTCGTTCCCAAAGTTCACGCGAGCGGTAACAGTGACCGTACCGTCGGAATTGGCTCCGTTGCAGACGACCGGAGTTCCATCCGGCAGCACGCCGGAGCAGGGAAGATTTTCGCCGAGATGATCGCGAACGTTCGGGTTATCGTAGTAGAAAAGGCTATCACCCAGGATATGAGTGAAGGTCGTGGCGGTAAGATCATCTCGCTCCACTTCGACCTGGAAGACGCCGCCGTTCGCGCAGTCTTTGGCCTGAATCTTCATGCTTAGGCCGGGGCCAGTTCGACTGATGGTGATCGATTCGTCAGAACTGTCGACCGTGACCTCGCTCGTAAGCACCAGCCCGCGATGATCGGGCAGCTTGCTCGAAAACACGACGGTGCGTTTGCCGCCGGTGATATCGAGAGGGTTCGTGGCACCAGTCAACGTCCAGTTATATAATCCGAAGGTCGCAGCATCGACCGTGAACTCGACGTATTTGCCCTTCACTAGGAAGGTGGACGGCAGGCTGGTGACCGCTACTTTGGTGTTCTTCTGGTCGCCGGAAAGTCCGAGGAGGGCGAATCCGCCGCCGTCGCATCCATCGGAAGAAGCGGCTGAAGCAGAATGAGGCGCAAAGGCAGCGATGCCAAGCGTCAGCGAAGCCAGGACGACGCGGGTCTGCCGAAGAAGACGCGATTTGATTGATTGTATTTTCGACGCAAGAGAGAACCCCCGTGCCGGGTTTGTTAGATAAGTTAGGTGAGGTTGGATTAGCATGGGCGGACCAATCCATTGGTTCGCCCCGGCAGGCGAACGGCGAAAGGTTACGCGTTTGTAACCTTGCTGCGTCCAGCAGCTTCCTTTCGCCTTGATGTGCCTTCTTTGCCTAACGATCTCGAACGACCTCAACTCGCGGAAAGCGGATCTGCTAAGGCAAGGTTGTGAACACTGTCCTCCGCCCGATTCGTGGTTAAGGTGGGCCGATGCAAACGATTTCACCATTCCTTTGGTTTGACGATAACGCGGAAGAAGCTGCCAAGTTCTACATCTCGGTTTTCAGAAACTCGAAGATCAACAAGATCACTCGCTACCCGGAGGAACCGGCGAAGCAGATCGGGCGGGAGCCCGGCTCGGTCATGACGGTGGAGTTTACCCTTGATGGCGTGGAGTTCGTCGCCCTCAACGCCGGGCCGCAGTTCAAGTTCACCGAAGCCGTGTCGTTCGCGGTCATGTGCGAGACTCAGGCGGAGGTCGATGATTACTGGGAAAAACTGACTGCCGACGGCGGCGAGCCCGGCGTCTGTAGCTGGCTGAAGGACAAATACGGTTTGTCCTGGCAGGTGCAGCCGCGTTTGCTCATTAAATTGCTTAGCGATCCGGACAAAGCCAAGGCCGAACGAGTCATGAACGCGATGATGAAAATGACCAAGATCGATATCGCGGCACTGAAGGAAGCTGCGGTCGGGTCGTGACTGCTAACGCGGATACCTAGCACGCCGGGTTGCCGGAGGCGCGAACTCTGCGCTTTCCCAAATCCCTTGGGGACACTACAATGCGGCGATTGCATGGAGGAGCGAAGTTTTTTCGCGGAGCTGAGGCGCCGCAATGTTTACAAGGTCGCGGCGGCTTACATCGTCATTAGCTGGCTGATCATCCAGGCGGCGTCGATCCTCTTTCCGACTTTCGACGCGCCGCAGTGGGTGATGAAGGTGTTTGTGGCCGTCCTCCTGCTTGGCTTTCTGCCCGCACTGGTCTTTGCCTGGGCATTCGAGATCACGCCGGAAGGGATTAAGCGCGAATCGGAAATCGCAGCTGATAAGTCGGTCGCACATCACACCGGCCGCAAAATTGTGGCGATAACGGTTGTCTTTGCAGTTATTGCGGCGGGTTTACTGTTTTTTCAGATCTTTCGGCCGAAAGTCGTAACTGTTGCAGAAGCGGCTCCGGTAAAGACTCTGACACCGGAAACCTCCATAGCTGCGCCGGAGAAAAGCATCGCCGTCCTTCCATTCGAGAATCTTAGTCGTGATCCGGACAATGCTTATTTCGCTGATGGTATCCAGGATGAGATCCTGACCCGGCTTTCGAAGATAGCTGCCCTCAAGGTGATCTCTCGAACTTCGACTCAGAAGTATAAGAGCACTCCGGAAAACCTGCGTCAGGTAGGCAAAGAGTTAGGAGTAGCTAACCTGCTCGAAGGAAGCGTGCAGAAGGTAGCAAATGCTGCGCATATCAATGTGCAGCTCATCCGCGTCGCGACCGACGAACATCTCTGGGCGGAGAGTTACAATCGGAAACTGGACGACGTCTTCGGCGTCGAAGGAGAGGTAGCGACTGCGATCGCCGACCAGCTCAAAGCCACGCTATCGGGCGCCGAAGCTAAAGCGGTCACGGAAAAGCCGACGCAGAATGTTGCCGCCTACGAAGCCTATCTTCGCGGTGTAGCAATCGAGCAGTCACAGTATGGCTACGACGCGTACGCCAAGGCCGCTAGCAATTACACTCAAGCCGTCCAGCTGGATCCCAACTTTGCCCTGGCATGGTCGCGCCTCGCGGTGCTCCGCAGCTTCTTATTTTTTAATAGCATTAATCCAAACACGAATTCACCGGGAGCGGTGAAGGAGGCAGTCGATCGGGCAATGACCCTCGCGCCGGATGCCGGCGAATCATGGATCGCGCAAGGAGCATATCATTATCGTGTCCTGCGAGATTTCGAAGGGGCGGTAACGGCTTATCAGCGGGCTGAAACGCTCCTGCCGAATAACTCCTATCTCTTGCAGAACCTGGCCTTCGTTCTTCGTCGCCTCGGCCGTTGGGAGGAAGCTGAAGGCGAGTATAAGAAGGCTCTCGCACTCGATCCGCGCAGCGTTTCGTTGCTCACCAGCATGGGAGGAGAATTTTACAATTACCTCGGTCGTACTGATGAGGCGCTGGCACTGCTTAATCGCGCGCTGGAGATAGCGCCTGACTCGGATACCGGGCGCGCCTACAAAGCATTCGTGTTTCAAAGCCAGGGTCATCTGGCTGAAGCTGCGCAAGAACTCGCGCGCATACCCGCCGATACCGTCGATGACTACGTCACAACGGCACGGATGTCTCAGGCACTCTACGAGCGCAATTTCAGTGCCGGCGTGGAGCTAGTCGACCGCAAAGTTCGCTCGATTCCCGCCGGGCAACCGATCGATTCCCAAATTGAAGCCGTTCTAGTCCAGATGGGTTTTTGCCAGGATTGGCTGGGGCTTCACGAAGATGCGCGCCGGACATTCACCCGCGTGGTCGAGCTGATTAAGCCGACAGCGGAAACGATCGTCCTGCCCGAAGCGAATGGAGTTCCTTTTACCTTGGCCCTGGCTTACGCCGGGCTTGGCGAGAAAGAAAAAGCCTTGCAGCAGGGTCAGCAGGCAGTGAAGGACTACGGGACGGACGCTGTTAACAGGCCGGTGGCACTAACGACGCTGGCGCAAATCCAGGCACATTTCGGCGACGTCGATTCAGCGATCGCAGTCATTCCGCATTTGCTCGAAGTGCCGGCCGGGGTTACTCGCGCTGATCTTAAATACAATCCGTTCTGGGATCCGCTGCGCAAGGATCCGCGCTTCCAGAAGCTTTGCCAACAGCCTAACAAGTAAAGGCCTTGTTGCCCGGAATCGTCAGGACACTTAGGGTTTCGTCACGGTGAGGTTGGCGCTTTCGACGCCGCTGCCATAGAAAGCGGTAATGGTGACAACGGTCGTGTTTGAGACCGGGAACGTGGTAACGGTAAAGTTCGCTGAGGTTTGACCACCGGGCACCGCGACGATCGGCGGCGCCTGAGCGACGGAGTTATTGCTCGATGAGAGAGTAATAAAGATCCCACCGGCCGGGGCTGGGCCGCTGAGGGTCACGGTGCCGGTCGCGTTCGTCCCACCGGGCACACTGTTAGGAGTAATAGTCAGTGACTCCAGTAACGGCGGATCGTCCGGATTCGGGCTGACATTGAGAAAGACCGACTTGGTCACGCCGCCGAGAGTGGCATCGATGCGCACCGATGTTTCGATGAACACCGGGCCCGTCGTAATGGTGAAGCTATTGGCACTATTCCCCTCCGCGATGCGGACATTGGCCGGCAGTTGAACGACGCTCGGATTACTGCTCTTGAGTTTGACCGTCGCCCCGCCGACAGGAGCCGGTGCGAAGATTCCCGCGGTGCCGCGGACGGCGTCTCCCGCGGTGACAGTTGAATCGGCGACGCCGACGGCGAACACAGTCGGCGGCCCCGGCGAACCAGGATTGATTTCCAACGTCGCGGCCTGATTTCCGTTAAAGGTTCCGTAAAAGCCTTGGATCACCACCCAATGCGGTTCCAGAACGTGCGGGGTTGTGATGGTGAAATTCGCGCTCACGCTTCCGGCTGGCACGGTCACACTGGGTGGCGTGACGACTTCGCCTTCCAAACTCCCGCTTAGCGGAATCACTGCGCCGCCTGCCGGCGCCGGGCCGGTAAGAGTCACTGTTCCGGTGGTCGTGGTCCCGCCGAGCACGCTGGATTGACTCAGCGTGATCGAGGCCAGACTTGGAGGTAGAGTTGCGCCGCCCGGGGGAGTAAGAATAACGAAAAGCCGAGCAGCACTGAATCCGTCGCTATCTGTGCCTGACGCGAGTGAGACGAGGATCGATTCGGCGACTGGGCTGGTAGCGATCGGGAATGTCGCGCCGGTTGAACCTTCCGGAATAGTGATGGTGGGAGGTGGGCGCAGCAGTGCCGTATCGCTGCTCACGAGGCGGACAATCAAGCCACCGGCCGGCGCGCGTTCGAGCAGAGTGATTGTCCCGTTAAACGAAGTGCCTCCGACGACATTTTCGGCCCCGACCTGTGTGCCTAGGAGTATCGGAAACAGTCCAATCGAACTCTGTTGAATGCCGCCACCATACGCCGCGCGCAGAGTACTAATGGTCGCACCCGAGACTGGCTCGGTCGTGATGGGCGTGACGACGGCATCGGTCTTTCCCTGCGGCACAAAAACACTGCCCGGTAGATTGGCTTGCGGCAGATCGCTCGCCACCGTCACTGTCGCGCCACCCACTGGCGCGGGCGCATTCAAAGTCAATCTCGCCTGGGTCGGGTTTCCACCCGCGGCGGCACTTGGCGAAGCGATGAGCCAGAAGGGAACCAATCCCTCAGGAGTGGGAGGCGCCTCTGTAACCGTGATGGCGCGTCCAGCCGACCACGGACCAGCAACCGCGCCATGCAGCGCGCGGATTCTCCAGAAATAGCTGCCGGGCGGAAGGTCGGAGGCGAGCATGTAATCCGAGCGCGTGATGCCTTGGATCAAGAGCACACCGAAGTCGCCGCCGAAATTCGGATCGGTATCGACGTCAAGATCATAGCCCGCGACCTGAGGATTTGCCGTATCGGTCCAATCAAAAGTAAAGGGCAGGGAGACCGATGCGCCCGCAGCCGGTGCAACCTGCGTCGGCGCGGCCGGAACGGGCGCACTGTTGGTGATCCGGACAGCGACCGTTTGCGAAGGAAGCCCGCGCACGTTATCCGCCGAGACAGCGCGAACGCGGTAATAAATCTGTGGGATTTCGTTACCCCAACCGGCATCGGCCTTGGTCCCGAAGGTCAACGCGTTGGTCGTTAGGGTGAGGGGATAGGAAAAGGTGGGCTCGTCGGCTACTTCCAGCAGGTAATGGTGTGCGTCGGGAATGGCCGACCAGCGGATTGGAAATGTTTCCAAGGCGTGAAACTTCGCATTGTTGGCCGGGGTTGTGATTCTCGGTTTCCCCTGCGGCGCGGGCCCGAGACCAGTCACTGTAAAGGTACGCACCGACGACCATGCCGAGTCGCCGGTGCCCGAGGTCGCTTTCACCCTCCAGAAATAGGTGCCTTTAGCGAGCCCGCTTACCTGATCGCTCGTTGCCGCTTCGACGCCCTCGAAAAGCATACTGGTAGACCCTTCCAGCACGACCGTCGTAAACCCGGCACTGGTTCCCACCTGCCACGTGTAGCTGACGATCGGCCCACTCGGATCCACCACCGGATCCCAATCCACCGTAATCGGTTGACGAACTGACGCGCCGTCGGCTGGCGCGACAAGGACAGGCGTAGGCGGCGTCCCCTGAGCCACTGTGGAAACGACTATCCCTAGCGCTGCAACAAGGCCTGCCCAAAGCGTTCTCGGTGAAATCATTCGTTCCTTATGAAACGACTGCTGCACGGTGGTCGATCTCGGAAAGGTTACAGACCTGTAACCTTTTGGAAAACCGAGGTTTTTGCTGTTGGGGCCGGGTTTCGAGAGGATAATTTGGAAACCAAGCGTAACGAAATCGGAGATTAGACCGGGCTTTCAAATCCAGGGTGGGGAGATAGCAGGGCTGTGCGACAGAATTGCAATGGCAGAATCTGACGCGGCCAACTGTGTCTAGACAGTGCGATCAGTTTGTCTTCGCCAGGCTTAAGGCCAGGTTGCCGACCCGAAAGCCGACAGGCAAAAATGCCTGTCGGCCGGGTCAGGGCTGGGAGCCAACTTGCCGAAACCACACAAATCGCCCCCAGGCCACGAAATCTTTAGAGTTATCTCTAGGGAGTCTTGCGCAGGACGAGAGTCATTTCCGGTTTGGTGAAAACGCCGGTGGTGCCAACAGACCAGAGCGTCCCATTCGGTGTAACCGTGATACCGTGAAGACGATTGTTAGATCTGTTCCTGTTCGGGCTTGGAACATAAGTCCATTGCGAGCCATTCCAGGTTTCCGTGAGAGTACTCTGGGCGCTGCCTTCGACGGGGACGATATACTGACCTGCGGTCCAAATGTTGTTGCTGGAAAGGGCGACGATTCCCACCATGACCTGATTGGTTGCGTTTGAATTGAAGTTGGGTGTCGGGACAATACTCCACGAGGTTCCATTCCAATGTTGGGCCATAGTGCTAAGGCTGCCATCGGCGCCGACTGCCCAGACATCGTTTGAGGCGATCGCCGCGACGCCGAAGAGGATGTCATCGCCAATGTCGTTAGGGCTGGGCACGATGTTCCAACTGATTCCATTCCAGTGAATCGTCAGCGTCTGTGCTTCCTGAAAGGAACGGCCTACCGCCCAGACATCGTTCGAAGCAACGGCATCCACCGCGAAGAGAATATCATCGTTGCGGATCGGGCTGGGCACGATGCTCCAGGTGGCTCCGTCCCAGTGCATGGTAAGAGTGAAGTTATTGAAGCTACTGTCAGTGGAATAACCCACAGCCCAGATATCATTGGATGCGATCACATTGACCGCCTCGAGAACGTTGGAACGGCCGGAGACGTTCGGACTCGTGACTATGCTCCACGAAACGCCGTTCCAATGTTCGATGAGAGTGCTGTAAGTGCTGCCGATCGCTGCCTGACCGACTGCCCAAACATCATTTGCGGCGACAACTGCGACACTGTTAAGCAAGTTGTAACCCGTGGTCGCGTTCGGGCTGGAAACGAGCGACCAGGTCGCGCCGTTCCAATGTTGAATCTCGGTCCGGTAAGCATTAATGCGTTGATTGAAGGACCAGCCAACCGCCCAGACATCGTTATCCGCCACTGCGGCCACACCGGAGAGTGAGTTGGCCTGGGTTCCAGCATTCGGGCTTTTGACTGCCTGCCAATCAGCCGCCATCGCGGCTGTCGCAAGCAAAACACAAAGAAAGACAAGAGAACTAATTTTCATCGTCGAGGGTGCTCCAGGATTTGAAGATGACAAAAATGTTGTTCGTAACAGCTCTGTTACCTGTGAGACCCGGATTCCGATTCGTTCTTCGCCGGAAATTGCTCGAAGCTCCATTGATAAGTGGCCTGCGGCCGTTCTCGTTTGGCGGCTGTTGCTGCCTGGAATTGACAGTTGTTTTGCCGGGGATAGGCTCGGTTTCGTGCCGGAAGAGCAACATCGAAAGTGGTCGATCAGCCGATATGAGACAGTTATCGCGACGCTGGTTGGTTTTCTTGCCTTGTCTATCTCCAGTTACACCGCTTACATGCAGCGCCAGCAGGTGCGCGCGGCGGTCTGGCCGATCCTGGAATACAACACCAGTAATGAGCCTGCCATACTCTTTACCCTGGCCAACAAGGGCGTCGGGCCGGCTATCGTCAGGCATGTGATCGTGCGTGTCGATGGCCAGCCGGTGCGCCACTGGGACGAAGCACTCCAGAAATTGCTTGGGCCCGGCGTACACCATTTCTCCGAGAGTAACATGAGCGGACATGTCTTATCGGCTGGTGAGTCGATGAACGTTCTCACCCCGGACGACGAGGACGGAAAACCGCTCTCCTCGGATAAGAAGGATGCGCTTTGGGTCAGGCTGGATAAAGAGCGCGCCCGGGTCTCGGTCGAGATCTGTTACTGCTCGACCCTCGGCGAATGCTGGACCTTGCGCGCCGACAACTCGGGCGGCGCGACCACTGAGACCGCGCACTGCCCGAAGCCGTCGGCGATTAGCTTTCAGCAGTAGCTAAACAAAGTTAACTCATTTCTGAGTGAGCGTGTTGTTGGACCCTTTAGCTCAGGCCCAACAACACAAGGTTACCTGGCTCAGAAACCGCGTTGGGCCGCGTCGGCGTCCTGCGCCAGTTGGGTCAGGTAGTCAAAGAACGCTTGCGACTGACCAATGAAAAGCCCCATCGCTGTCAGGAATTGCACCGCACCCATGGCTGCGCCTTCCGTATTCGTGGACCGAATGACCGAACAAACGGGAAGATGCCGACTCAGGAACGGGCACGGCTCGGGCATGATGAGTGCCTTGTCTAAGAGCGGGCTCTCCACCTCAAGATTCGGAAACGTGACTTTAACGCCCGTTACCGGATCGACGGCCGACAGAGGCGGCGCATTGCCCGCCACATCCGACCAGAGTTGGAAGTGCATGGTCTCAGTCGGGCCGATGCTCATGAGAATACGCAGCACTTCAACATCGGTAGCCCTTTGTGCCAGCGACGGGTACAGGCTGTTGCCACCCTGCTCGATGGTTGGAAAGTGGAACGCCGCGGTATTCGCGATTGCCTGCAGGAAGTTAGGGTCGGTCGTATCGGCATCGGTCCGAGGAATTGCCGTGTGCTGATTAACGGCCAAGGACTTTACTGCGGGCCGGAAGACATGGTCCGGATCAAGATCCGGGTTATGCTTGTCGTCGCGGTAACGGGTCCACCAGCTGGTATCGAGGTCAGCTGAGTCAGGTTCGTTAGGCGCTTTCCGATCATGGCTGTGTTGACTCCGGTCGCGGTGCTACCCTGGAGAGTGCGAAACGCATCGAGGTTTGCCTGGGTCGCTCCCTTAGAGGCGAGATAAGCGTTAAGGAACTGATGATGCGTAATCTCATCATCGGTGTTGTCGTGAATGTAGTCGGTCATTTCCTCGTCAAGGACCTCCAAGGCAGCGGTGTAGGCCTCGTTGCCCCGTTCCGCCTGGAACTTCGTCATCCTGAATGCCGCCGAATTCGTTGTATTGAATCCAGAAGTCGGCCTCGAGTAGCTCCAGTGCCGCGGGGAAGCGAAGCAGGGCTGCGTCTCCCTCGGAAAGGCCGCCACTTGCTTTTGCCGTGCGGATGCCAGTTAAGAGTCCCGCGCCCATCGTTCCAGCTCCCAGAGCAATGGTCCTACTGAGGAAGGAGCGACGAGAAAGGAACTTTCTCTTTCGAGGACTGACTCTGTCTTCACCGTTTTGTCCCAGAGAGAGATTGTCACTCTGGTTGGAATCACTGTCACTAAGCTTAGTTATCGCTTTCATGTCTCCAGATTCGCAGCTTGTGGCACCACTTGCCGGGTTGAAAGCGTAACGGAACTGTTACTCGTATGGAGGTAACAATACTGTTACGAAAAGAGGATCGCTTCGTTGTCCCATATCTCTGGAATCACGTTTCAATTTAGGTGGAATCCGATTACGATTTCACCGAGAGCGGCACCAGTTTGAATGGATGCAATGCCGGGGCTCCGGCGTTGCTCTCAAATTGTCTCGATAGACTGACTTATGATGAAATGACGCCGTGCGATCATTGGCCACCAGCGAACGTTCGGATTCTCTTGCCGGGGGATATGGACCGAAAACACAATTTCGATTTGCGGTCGCGTTCGAAATGGTTCCGAAGCCTGGACAAATGACCGAGTCAGCGAAAACGACGGTCTGGGGCTCATCATCACCCTTGGTCCCTGGCCGCCGACCAATGGCTGGTTCGCTTTGTTCTCGGGTCTGTCAGCGTGCCCGCTGACCGCGTGGCTCTTGAGAAAATACGCTGGTGTTAAGTTCCCCGGCTGGCAACGTTTTTTCGTCGCCGTCCTTTTCATCGTGATCGGCCGTCTTGCTCTGAAGATCGAAGGCCGCGGCACCTTCCTTCCCGACTTCTCTCGCTGAGCCGCGCTGATCTCCGATTCCCGACGTTTCTGCCTGCCTGTGAACGGCAACGAGCGTTATCCCGAATGCGGCGAAGCTAGGGCAGGGAATAGATCTCGACCAGGCCGACGCCGGTGGTATTGCCCGCGCCGCTGACAATGGCAGTGTAAGCTTTTGGAGCTACATTAAGGTATAAGGCCGATTCCAATGGATTGGTTGGAGCAAGGCCAGCCTGACTCACAAGAGCAGAGTTAGGATCATCCTGCCAGTTATCGTTGGAAGTTATCAGGCTGCCGTCCTGATCAAAAACACTAATCACCGGATCGCTCAGGGGATTTGTGACACCAAAACCGAGAAGCGATGGACCAATTGCCCGCACCACAATGTTGCTGTTTGCGCTTCCCGTCGTGATGAAGCCGCCGATCAGCACATTGTCCTGCGTCCCAACCGAAGCGCGGGTGCTTGTATTGGCCAGCTGTGAGTCAGGCGCTGTCCCTAAGTCGTAGGTTTCCACCAGCGCAACTCCAGTGGTGTTGTTCGCGCCACGGACAATTCCCGTGTAAGCGCCGGGGTTTAGAGTGACAAGGATGGCAGATTCATTTGGATCTTTGGGCTGCAACTCAGCGGGAATCTGAGAGGAGTTACTCGCGTCCTGCCAGTTATCGTTAATGATGGTCGTAAAACCAGTGGGGCCATGCAGTTCGAGCAATGGATCGGCCAGGGCGCCCGGCACTCCGGTGGAGGGTCCAATCCCGCGCACCACTACCTGCCGCGGGCTGGTGCCAGTGATGATGAAGCCACCAATCATAACGTCATCGCCCACTCCGACATTGCCGCGGGCTGAAAGGTTGCCCACGTGCGGAGGCGCAACGACCACGGTGACGTCGGTGGCATCGGAACAGTTGGTCGAAACCATCTGGTTATTGGCGTCCCCGCTGTAAGTGACTGTCCAGTAGTAGGTGCCAGCCACAGACGGAGTGAAGGAGGCCGACTGATAGGTTTTATTGCCAGTGACGGTGACAGTGGAAGTAAAGACAACCTTGCCGCCGCAAGTACCGTCGTTTGGTCCATAGAGGTGAAAGGTCATGGTGCCGGTGGCGTTGACTCCATTGCCCAGGGTCGCACTGTCAAAGATGCTGCCGCCTAGCGTGACCCCCGCGGAAGGTTGGGTGGTTAACGATGGAACGTCCGGTGTAATTACGACCGTCCCTTTCGGATCGCTGCAGACGGTCGCAACGGTGGTGTTATTGACATCCCCGCTATAGGTAGCCGTCCAGTGATAGGTGCCAGCAAGCGTCGGAGTAAAGGGTCCTGAATGATAAGTGCCATCGCCCGTGATGGGCACGGTGGCCGTGAACACCGCCGCTCCGCTGCAACTGGTATCGTCCGGTCCATACAGGTTAAAAGTAATCGTGCCGGTTGGATTTGTGCCATTACCGAGAGTTGCACTGCTGGAAATGCTGCTGCCGATACCGATCGTATTAGAGGAAGCGAGGATGGTTAATGTCGGAGTCAATTGCGTGACGGTAACCGTCCCATTCGGATCACTGCAGACAGTCGCAGTGGTGGTGTTATTGGCATCCCCACTGTAGGTAGCTGTCCAGTGATAGGTGCCAGCAAGCGTCGGGATAAAGGAGCCTGAATGATAAGTGCCATTGCCCGCGATGGGCACGGTGGCCGTGAACACCGCCGCTCCAGTGCAACTGTTATCGTCCGGTCCATATAGGTCAAAGGTGATAGTGCCGGTTGGATTTTTGCCATTGCTTAGAGTTGCGCTGCTGGAAACGCTGCCGCCGATCTCGACCGTATTAGAGGAAGCCAGGATGGTTAATGTCGGAGTCAATCCTGTAACGGTAACCGTCCCATTCGGATCACTGCAGACGGTCGCGACGGTGGTGTTATTGGCGTCCCCGCTGTAGGTAGCTGTCCAATGATAGGTGCCCGGCAGAATTGGAGTAAAGGGTCCTGATTGATAGGTACCGTTGTGAGTGACTGGGAGGGCGACTGTGAACACCGCCGCGCCGCTACAACTGGTGTCGTTCGGTCCATAAAGGTTAAACGTAATCGTACCGGTCGGACCGAAGGCGCCGCTCAAGGTTGCACTGCTGGAGGTGTTGGCACCGAGTTTAATTGTCTTGGCGGAAACCAGAATAGTTAAAGATGGAACCGCGGCCGTGACGACAACCGTTCCATTCGGATCACTACAGACGGTCGCAGTCGCAGTGTTCGAGGCGTCCCCGCTATAGCTGGCTGTCCAGTGATAGGTGCCTGCCAGAACTGGAGTGAAAAATCCCGAGTCGTAGGTGCCATTGTCATTGATAGGTACAGTCACGCTAAACGCGGCCGCGCCGCTGCAGTTGGCATCGCCCGGTCCATAAAGATTAAAGGTAATGCTACCGGTGGGATGTAAACCGCCGCTCAACGTGGCGCTGCTGGAGATGTGACTGCCGATCACAACGGTATTGGAGGAAGCCAGGATGGTTAAAGATGGAGCCGCCTGGGTGACCGTAACCGTCTGACTCGGGTCGCCGCAGACTGTCGCAACTGCATTGTTATTGGCATCGCCGCTGTAAGTCACAACCCAGTGATAGGTTCCAATTTTCGTCGTCGTATAACTATCGGATGTGGCCTGACCGTTACCGTCCAGGGTCTTGGTCGATGTAAAGATGGCAGTCTTGGAGCAGTCACTGTCCGTCGGTCCGTAAAGGGTGAAAGTTACGGTTCCGCTCGGATTAAAGCCGCCAGTCAAGGTGACCTGGTCAAAAATATTTCCGCCCACCATGCCACCGGAGGCTTGTCCCGAGACTACCGGGTTGCCCTTAGTCACTGAGACAATGGCAGAGCTACTCGGGATGCCATTGGTAAAGACGGTCGCCAGCCAGTGACCGAGAGGGAAGAAACCGATGGGCAGAGAAGTAAATGAAGTGTCCGACCAGCCGGTATTCGGATCGGCCAGAAGGAAAAGTGATTGGCTGCCTTCGATGGAACGCAACTGGACGAGGGGATAGTTAGTCGAGGAATCCTGGGTATTGCCGTCGGAAGCGCCAGAGATTCCGCGAAAGAGTGACCCGGTAAGAGAAAGCGCGGAGCCATAACCCAGTGGCGAAGTAATACCTGTGATTTGTGGCTGCCAGCTTGGATCAAATCCCAGGCCGACATCATAGAGTTCTGCGCTGGCAAAAACGTTAGTTGAGTCCTCTCCGCCCGCGATCAGCACCTCGCCGTCGGGCAGGAGCGTCGCCGTGTCCAACTCCCGTGCTGTACTCATGTCGCCCGTGCTCGAACAGGTTCCAGTCGCGGGGTCATACAAATCCGCGCTGCTCAGAAGCTCGATGCCGTCGTCTCCGCCCGCGACCAGGACTTTGCCGTTGGGCAGGAGCGCGGAGGTGGGAAATGCCCGTCTTGTCGTCAAGCTGCCGGTGCTCGACCAGGTTCCTGTGACTGGATTATAGAGTTCCGCACTGGATAACTCATCAGTAGTAGAGCTAAAGCCGCCCGCAACCAGGACCTTGCCACTCGGCAGTAGTGTGGCTGTATGCTCAAAGCGCCCGGTCGCCAAACCGCCGGTGCTCGACCACGTTCCAGCGACGGGGTCATATAACTCCGCACTAGCCAAAGTACCGCCGTTGCCGGCTCCCCCGACGACCAGCACCTGGCCGTTGGGCAGAAGGGTGGCGGTATGTCCGTCTCGTCCCGTAATCAAGTGGCCCGCGTTTGACCAGGTTTCTGTGCCAGGGTCGTACAGTTCCGTACTTGTTAAGAATCCGCCGGCAAATCCGCCCGCGACCAGGACCTTGCCGTTGGCTAGAAGAGTGGCCGTGTGTTGGTCGCGCGCCGTCGTCATGCTGCCGGTGTTCGACCAGGTTCCTGCGGCAGGATCGTACAGTTCCGCATCGGTCAAAAAACTGGTGCCGTTGCTGTTATTTCCGCCCTCGACCAAAACCTTGCCACTAGGGAGGAGTGTGGCTTGCTGTAAAACGCGCGCCGTAGTCATGTTGCCTGTCGTTGACCAGGTTCCTGTTGCAGGGTCATACAGCTCCGCTTGTATTAACGCGTTGAAGTCGGCGTCGTACCCGCCAGCGACCAGGACTTTGCCGTTGGGCAGGAGCGTGGCCGTGTGTCGAACGCGCATCATAGTCATGTTGCCGGTGCCCGACCAACCGCCTGCGGCAGGTTCATATAATTCCGCGCTGGTTAGAGCGTGGGAGTTGAAAAATCCCCCTGCAACCAGGATTTGGCCGCTGGGGAGTAGGGTAGACGTGTGCTGCGCGCTTACTGTAGTCAAGCTGCCGGTGCTCGACCATGTCTCTGTGGCAGGGTCATATAATTCTGCACTCGACAAATAGTTGGTGCCGTCAAATCCACCCGCTACGAGGGTCTTGCCGTTGGGCAATAGCGTTGCTGTGTGAAGGTCTCGGACCGTAGTCATGCTGCCAGTGCTCGACCATGTCCCTGCTACAGGGTCATACAGCTCCGCAGTGCCGGAAATACCGCCGGTCGAGTCGCCTCCGCCCGCGACCAGGACTTGACCGCCGGGCAGAAGAGTAGCTGTGTGTAACTGCCGTGCCGCAATCATGCCGCCAGTACTCGACCAGTTTTGTGTGGCAGGATCATACAGCTCTGCGCTGACCAAAACGTTACCTGAGTTATCCAGTCCTCCCGCGACGAGGACTTTGCCACTCGCCAGGAGCGTAGCTGTGTGCTTCCAGCGTGCTGTAGTTAGGTGACCGGTGGTGGTCGACCACGTCCCCGTTGCTGGGTCATAGAGTTCCGCACTGGTCAAAAGGCCGCTGACGCCGACCCCGCTCGAGACTAAGACCTTGCCGCTGGGCAGCAGTGTGGCGGTATGTAACTCTCGGGCCGTAGTCATGCTGCCTGTGTTCGACCACGTTCCGGTTGCCGGGTCATATAGCTCGGCGGTGGACAAAAGGGCGGGGTTAGCTCCGCCCGCTACCAGGACCTTGCCGCTGGGCAATAGGGTAGCCGTGGCTCCTTGTCGCTTGGCGGCCATGCTGCCTGTGGTCGACCACGTTCCGGCTGCCGGGTCATAGAGCTCGGCGGTGGACAAAACGGCGGGGTTAGCTCCGCCCGCCACCAGGACCTTGCCGCTGGGCAAGAGCGTGGCTGTGTGTTGGAAACGTGCCGTATTTAAGCTGCCAGTGTTCTTGAAAGTGTTCGACGCCTGGGCGCGCGCCCCTGAAACCGGCCAGACAAGGATTGCTACAGAGACGACCGCTAGGAAGAAACCTGAACGACAATTTCGCTGCATAAGTGAGTGGTGTTGAACTGGCGATCGCGTGCAGTGGCGCCTGCGGAGATCAATCCACGAAAGGCCGGTGACGAAATCAACCTCGAGGGTTATCACAACGTCTCGGCGATGTCGAGGCTTTCCGCAAGATTGAGAAAGCCTCTCCAAGGCAAGTCGCTTTGACTCGCAAGGCTCTCCGTATCTGGAACGCCTTCATCCCAAAGCTTCAATGCGCGGACTGATGCCGTTCATGACCGTCGTCGTGACGCTGAAGGCACGGCATTCGTTCCTGACTTCTCTCGCTGAGCGCTGTTTGATTCTCCGATTCCTGGCGTTTCTGCTTGCCTGTGAACGGCAACCGGCATTATCCCGAATGCGGGAGGCGAAGAATGAAGATGAAAGCCACTGTTTTGTCGGCAGTAATATTGTGCGGAGCGGCGATCGCCTGGGGCCAGGTGGGATCGGTGCCGGCGTCGATCGATGCTCCAGGTCAGTGGACTCAAACCGGGAGCATGTCGGTGACTCGACTGAATTTCACGAGCACGGTTCTGGGCGGCAATGTGCTCGTGACCGGGGGCAATAGTCTAGGTCCGGTAATTCTCGCAACCGCGGAGATCTATAACTCCATCGCCGGGACTTGGAGCGCGGCCGCGTCGATGAGTCATGGTCACGCGGACCATACCGCAACGCTCTTGCGAACCGGCAAGGTGTTGGTGACGGGCGGGAACAGCCCAAACAACGATCTGACCGTCTGTGAGGTTTACGACCCCACGCTTCAATCCTGGAGTGATACCGGAAGTCTGACCCAGGGGCGATGGCTCCATACGGCGACGTTATTGCGCAACGGCAAGGTCCTGGTCGCGGGTGGTAGAAACGCAACCGGAATATCTGTTTCCAGCGCGGAGTTATATGATCCCTCCACGGGAACGTGGAGTCCTACTGCCAGCATGACGGTCGCTCGGAGCGTGCATACTGCGACCGTGCTGTTCAATGGCCTTGTCCTGGTGGCGGGTGGTTATGACGCGAACAATCTCGCAACCAATAGTGCCGAGATTTACGACTCTAACTCTGGGACATGGAGTGTGACTGGAATCATGACCGATAAGCGGACAGGCCATACCGCGACCGCGCTCCCGAGTGGTAATGTGCTCGTCGCCGGAGGTAATAGCACACCGCATAACACTGCCGCAGAGATTTATTTCCCACTCGGCGGGACCTGGAGTGCTACCGGGGCGCTGATCACGCCGCGAGGCGCTCATACTGCCAATCTCTTGCGTAGCGGCAAGGTGCTGGTCGCCGGAGGAGCTGGTCCGCAGGGCCCAGGTTTGCGCAGCGCCGAGCTGTGGGATCCGCTGACTGGGACCTGGAGTAGCACCGGCAAAATGCACGATGGTCGCGCGGAACATATCTCGGCGACTCTGCCGAGCGGCCGGGTGCTCGTGGCCGGCGGATTCTCGTTGACTGGCTATTTTTCCTCGGCCGAGGTTTATCAGCCCTAACGAGTAAAAGAGAGTCGCCTGTTCGCCGCTTCGCGTTCTGTGCAAATAAGGTCGCTGACTATTCTGCTGGGAGTGATCGTCATGCTGGCCACTGCGGTGGCCGAAGAAAAACCGGCCGCAGTCCAGGATGAACACATTTATGCGTTGGCACGCACAGACTTCAAAGCCTTTGCCCGACAACTCGGCGCCGGCACAAGCACGGAGGCAGGACGAACCCGGGCGATTGTTCGTTGGTTAACACAAAACTTCGAGTGGAAGACGACCGATTACCAGAAGCGAACGGTACCAGAGATCATCGAGCGACGCGGAGGAAACTGCAACGATTTCTCGATGGTAGCGCTTGCGACAATGGAAGAATTAAACATCCGCGCACGCAAGGTCCACGAGATTCATATCCGAACCAACTCGCCCGAGCGCGGCGCGAGAGCGGATGCTTTGATAAAGGAAAAGGGAAACGCCTACTCCGTTTTCGGCAGACATCATAACGACCACGTCTGGCTGGAGATCTATGATTCGACCGCTAACGAGTGGGCGCCTGCAGATCCCTGGAGCGGACTGGTCGGCACAGAGGAGTGGATGAAAGGCCGCGTCTGGTTCGGGCCGCGCTCCAGTCTCAACCCCGATGCCGCGGATATGATTGTTCCCATCGCGATCTTTGCCGCTGACGCTGATGGCAAGTTCACCATCGATCGAACCAAGCACTACCTGGTGGACGAGTTCGACCGCCTATACGACGGCAGATTGCACGAGCAGTCTGCCTGGCAGCAGTGGGTTGCGATACTGGATTTACTCAGCGGCAAAGTGGAAGGAGCCTTCGCTGGGAAGACTAACTTGCACCAATACGACTCCCAGATCGACACCCTGGCGGCGACCTACGATCAACTTCGCGCAGGGATTTCGAAACCCAGCTCATGAAGCACGTGACTCATGGCAAAGTCACATTCGCGAAGGCTGGGTAACTCACGACAGCATCGGGATTATGCGAGCACTCGCGATGCGGAGCGCGCGATTTAACCTGCAACCTCATGATCACGGCAATTCACACCTTGATTAGAACGCCGGGCTTAGCGCTTGCTATTAAGACGAGTCAGAAGATTACAGACGTTGCTTGCCGAACCCATGTGGAGGCGATCTCCGATCCATCCATAAGTCATTGACGTTTGCTCACGCAGTTGCCGGGCGAGTTTGACTTTCGATTGGTGTCCTTTTGGATGGAGAGCAAGGTCCTTTTCGCGCCAACCGAGTTGGGCGAGTGCTTTTCTCACTAGTCGCTCCGCCCGGGAGGCGCCGGCTTCTGAGTGCTCACTGGCGCGCTCGCCTTGCGTTCTCGTTCCGAACCGCGAATCCGAGGCAAGCCGATCGATCGATGGGCTTCGCGATGAGCCAGGCGTGGCGCTTGATAAACGGTTCGACTGATTTTCGCTGCCGTCACAGGTGAGGTTGGCCGAGCTGCTGTATTGCGGTGATTCCTGTCGCAGTTCCCACAGTCTGATAGCTGCGTTGATGAGGCGCTTCGTCCTGTCCAGGCCACCGTGACCGATAGGGTCTTTGTAATGAGTCGTTTTCTTCACACTTATCCTAATGCTGATGTACAGAAGTCTGCACAACAGCATTGCGGAGTGCGTTTACATGCGGCGCGCTGCGCCGCGCAGCATCTTTCAGGGCCGGAACTCGGCACCTCGCATGAAGGCGAGCTCTTCCGCGATATGATTGCGCACCCAATCGCCTTCCTGCAGACACTTCGCAGCAGCCTTCTCCACTTGAGTGACTGCATCGAAATGGACTTTCAGGTTAACGCCGTTCCACCCGTGTTTGCGCAGAGTCACGATCTCCTCCGATCGCGCGCCGTTGTTCCTGCCAGTTCGCATTCGCGAAAGCTCTTGCGATCGGCCGCTTGGGAAGATAAAGCGTGTCGGTGAAACTCAGCGCGACAAAATAGCTGGAAAGACTTCGATAACCTTGCGCGCGCTCGTGAATCAGCTGCTCCATCTCGCCCGGGATATTGACCGTGTGTCGGATCGTTTTCATAAGTAATGCTTTTGGAAAACGGAGTGTGGAGCAGGCGCTGCCTGAAACTCCAGAGCAAAAATCGCGAACGCGGCCAGAAGCCTGATTTCCCACAGCGACGAAAGGAGGCAAACGATGGTCCGGAGCGGCGCTTCGGATGTCCCGAACGAACAGGATACTGGCGGCAGCCTTTATTCGAGCCTTCTTACTCCCCGTGCCTAACGACTAGTCGCACGCCGTCTTTGTCCAGATCGCGGGGACGGGGTTGCCGTTGGTCGGGATAGGACTCGAGGAGGAGCCTACGAGCGTGCCGCAGCGATTGGTTCCGGTCGGGCCCGAGAACGGGGGCTTGTTAGGCGCGAGGTCTGGGAGCACTTCCCTCGTTCCGCGAACCCGGGTTAACCCTAGGACTCCTCCGCTAATGACGCGCAAGCCGATCACGCGGCCGAGATCATTGATCGCGAGCGCCTGCGAGCTCCCTCCCATCTCAAGGGAGCGCATGCCAGTTGCAGGCTTCCACATGAAAGCGGTCGGAGGGAGTGGCGAAGGTCGGTCGGAGACTCCGACGATGGAGAGATTATCGTTTACGCCGAAGGCCTGGCTGCCCGGGCCGCCGAGCGTCTGGAGATCGACCTGTGTGCCGTCGTGCTGCCAGAGCCAGGCGTGCGAGGCGGATCCCCCTGCAGGAAAGACCCACCCCACAACATCGCCGGCATCGTTGATGGCGAGCGCCTCACTAATGGCTCCCGATGGATTGAGATCGGTCAGCGATCCTGACGCGTCCCACTTCACCGCGTGGAGGATGCCGGCTGCGTCGAAGGCCCAACCGACCACGGTCCCGTCGCCGTTGATCGCCTGCGCCAGGCTGGCAGTGCCTCCGAGGTCGGCCAGCGCTTGCATGCCAGTGTCGGAGTTCCAAATGAAGGCCCGAGAGCGAGGAAGTCGTTAGTGAACGCGAATCCGACGATCGTGCCGTCCTGGTTAATACCGTTGGCCAGCGCAGAGGGAAAACCGGAGAGCGTACCGAGAAGAGTGAGTTGGTTATCGGCGCTCCAGCTGACGGCTGTCGATCCATTGTTGGTTTGATACCAACCGGCGGCAACACCGGCGTCGTTGATCGCGCTCGCCTGACCGGAGAACGCGTTGTGTGGGATGGTGAGCGCTTGCACAGTGTAGGTGTCGTCGGCGCGGGCGGCTAACGTTCCAAGGCAAAGCGATGCGAGCAGGGCCGTCAACAGGAAGCGTCTCGTTAGGCGGTTAATCGGCAAAAGAAGTTGGTAAAGATGTCTCATGGGACGGATTCATTGCCGAGGAGCGAGAAGGTCTCAAGCAGTCGGTAGTAACAGAACGGTTACCTCAGGCCTGGAACGAGATTGGCATCGCTTGCCGGTAGGAGTGGCTAAAGTGTAGGTGTCGCCCCGCGAGCGGTTGCCGTCTCAAGACAAAGCGATTGAAGCGGTTCCGCTAACAGGAAGCGAGACGTCGACGCGTAGTGCCTTGCCGCGTTCAGGCAGGAACTCACAGCCACGCTGCTCGAAATGCCGGATGAGATCTGGATGTATCTATAAAGTAACTGTTCTGTTACGACTTACTGTTTGAGACCCGATCGCTCCGGACAAAGAATTAGGCCGTAAGATATGAGCTTCCTCTGTCGAGCAGCAGTTGACGAGATGCAACGCGCACAGAAATCATCCGCCGTTTGCGCCATATCGAAAGAATTCCTAGGCCGGAATAATCAGCCTATCCACATCCTACCGATAGCTCAAAAACGAATCAGGTCACCATGGAAACACGGACACCATTGGTAGTTTCGGTTATAAGTCTTTGTTTGTTCGTAGGGGCGCTGGTTGCGCCGAGTCTGGCAGCCGTAGGAGAGGACGGCATCGATTACGTCCACATGGAAACAGGCGCGAGCGACGCGCTCACTTTCACCGATGTTTCCAGCGACGCCGGAATCTTCGAATACAACCTCAGCTGGGGCTCGGCCTGGGGAGATTACGACGGTGACGGCAATATCGACGTCTTTACCGTTGGACACCTAGGCGGTATCTGCCAACTCTGGCACAACAATGGCGATGGCACTTTCACCGATGTCACGACTGCCGCGGGTATGCTCACGGCTGACGGTGATGCTCATGCTCCCTGCTGGGCTGATTTAGACAACGACGGCGATCTCGACCTTTATGTAGCCAAGGGGACGAACAAAGAAAACAAGCCTGAAAACTATAACGATTTATGGCGCAATAACGGCGACGGCACGTTTACCAATATCGCCATCGCTTCGGGCGTGACCGGACTTGGTTGTCCTAATCGTGGGGTTACTGCGATCGATTATGATAACGATGGCGATCTCGACCTCTTTATCCCCAGTTACTTCATCCATGATGATGGCCCGGGGGAACCTCTTATATCGAAACGACGGTCAATTTTCATTTTACTGACGTCGCAACGGAAGCCGGGGTAAGCGCAGGGTTTCACGAAAGGGCTGCCGCCTGGGCCGATTACGACCTGGACGGATTCATCGATTTCTTTATCAGCGAAACCAACGCTCTTTATCGAAATAACGGGGACGGGACCTTTACCAACGTGACCCGGCGAGTCGGGATGGCCAAGGGTAAGTCCAATAGCGCAGCCTGGGGAGATTTCGATAACGACGGTTATCCTGACCTGTATGTGGTGGGGGATTCTGCTGCCATTCTCTACCACAATAATGGTGATGGAACCTTTACGGACGTGACTGCAACGAGCAGGACCAGCAACGCTTTTCGCGCGCTCGCAGCTGACTGGGGTGATTACGATAACGACGGCGACCTGGACCTGTATGTCGTCAACTATGTCCGGCCTCACCGGCTCTTAAGGAATAACATCGGGACTGAGTCCCGCAATTCCGGTGCATTTTGGATTGCGCTCAGCAACTTCGGCTAAGTCCGTCGTGATTGACTGGCCAAGCGGGGTTCACCAGGAATTGGACAACATCCCGGCCGATCAGACAATCACCGTCGTGGAGCCGTAGGCCTTGACCAAGCTCTTCTCGTCTTCCTCGAGCGGCCTTCATCGCGTAGTTGCATGTGATCCCAGTGCCCCGCTGCCCAAGTGGTGCCTGGTGTCGCTCTTAGGGCAAAACCTGGCGATGCTCGGGGCTACGACGAGTAGGTTTCCCCAACGGCTACCCGTTACTTGGTGATGCGAATGTCGCCGCTGGTGAGGTTGCCTCCGGCGGAATAACCGGTGGTCAGACTTATGAACAGAGTATCAGGGTCTCCCGAGCCACTCTTATCGGTAACGCGGACGCTAAACTTCACCACGGTGTCATTGGCCAGCCGGGCGCTGCCGGCGAAGCGGGCACTCCTGCCGTTGATCGTAAGGGTCTTAATTTTGCCGTTATTGATGGCGAGACCGGCCGCGGGGTCGTTGTAATTGAAGGAGCCGGTGCTGCTCTCTCCTGATTGCGTCGCGTGAAACTTAAAGGTGGCTGTGCCGCCCTCGCCGTCGATAGAGCCGCTACCATCCACTTTCGCCATTGCCGAAACGCCCGGATCGTAGAGTTCCGTCGTGCCGATGACATTGACCATGCTGTCAAAGCCACCAGCCGCAATTACCTCGCCATCGGGTAGCAACGTCGCGGTATGCCAGTAGCGTCCCGTGCTGAGATTGCCCGTCTCAGTCCAGGTTCCGCTCGCCGTGTCGTATAACTCGGCGGTGGCGGAAGCGGCGATATTACTGTCGAGTCCTCCGGCAACGAGCACCTGTCCGTTAGACAATAAGTTAGCCGTATGCAGATAGCGCGCGTTGCTCAGGCCATCGGTAACGCTCCAGCTTCCGCTCGTCGGATCATACAACTCCGCGTCAGGCAGTGCCCCGCCATCGAAGCCGCCGGCGACCAATACCTGACCATTGGACAATGCGGTCGCTGTATGCTGAGAGCGGGCGATGTTGAGGTTGCCGGTGTCACTCCAAGTCCCGCTGACTGGGTCGTATAACTCAGAGCTGGTAAGAGTATTGAAGTTACCGTCGAAGCCACCCGCGACCAGCACCTTCCCATCAGGAAGCAACGTGCCGGTGAAATTACTGCGCGCAATCTCAAGATTGCCGGTGACTGTCCAGCTTCCGCTCGCCGGATCATAGAGCTCCGCGGTTGCGGTAAAGCTGACGTTATCGAGCCCTCCGGCCACCAAGACCCTGCCGTCGGCGAGCAATGTCGCGATGTGAAGATAACGTCCGGTATGAAGACTGCCCGTGGTCGTCCAGGTGCCGCTCGTCGCGTCGTAGAGCTCCGCAGTTGTCGAAGGATTACCGATGTTATCGACTCCACCGACGACAAGGACCAGGCCGTTCGGAAGCAAAGTCGCAGAAGCGTTGCGTCGCGCGGTATGGAGGCTGCCGGTGAGCGCCCAGTTCTCAGTGGCCGGGTCGTACACTTCCGCGCTCCCGATCACCAGGAAATTGCGATTCTCGCCTCCGACCACCAGCGCTCGGCCATCGGGCAACGGCGCCGCCGCCTGATCGGTCCGTGCAACGTTGAGAGGACCGGTGGTTGTCCATTGGAAAGGCGTAGCGCTCGCGCGGAGCGAGATCAGCCCTGTGGCGGCCATCAGCACGGTGAAGCGTCCCAGACGCGTAACGAATGTTTTCATTGAATAAGAATGAACCGGCTTAGCCGGGTTGCTCATCAGACTTTCCTTTCCCACAACTCAGCCAGGTGAACGCAGGCTGTTACAGCTGACTCCATATCTTGCACCGCGACCCATTCCAGCGGCCCATGAGCGTTATGCTCACCACAGAACAGGTTTGGAGTTGGCAGGCCCAACTCAGTAAGGCGGGAGCCATCGGTGCCGCCACGGACGACATGGTCATGGGGTTTGAGTCCCGCCGCTACGAAAGCCTCGCGAGCCAGCTCAACCGGGCGCATGTCCTTGCGTAACCAGTAAGCCATGTTGCGGTATTGTTTGCGTATCTTGCAGCGGATGCGCGCCCGAGGTTCCGTAGCTTGTAATCCTCGACAAAGGCCCTGCAACATTTTGCCCTTCTCCTCGAGCCCATTCACTTCGAAATCGCGCAGGATAAATTTCACGATAGCCCGCTCCGTCCGGCCTTCGACACTGGTCGGGTGAATGAAGCCGTCTCTTCCGTCGGTTGTCTCGGGCGCGCAGCGTTCGCGCGGCAGCGCTGCCAGGAGCTTGCCTGCAAGATAGATCGCATTCACCATTCCTTTGGCCCTTGCCTCCATCGGGTGAGTGGTGATGCCATCGATGATGACCTCAGCCGCATCGCCGGAGAAGGTTTCCCAGCAAATCTCTCCCGGCGCGCCCCCGTCCAGCGTGTAGGCGACATCCGCTCCGAGCATTCGCAGATCCAGTTTGTCCACGCCGCGGCCGATTTCTTCATCTGGAGTGAAACAGACTCGAATCAGCCCGTGCTTCCGCTTTTTATCCTGGAGCAATCGCTCGACCAAAGTCATGACCACTGCCACACCTGACTTATCGTCGGAGCCCAGCAACGTGGTGCCACTGGCGGTAACTATGTCTTTGCCAAGGGCCGTTCGTAGCTCCGGCGATGTCGCGGGATCCAGAGTTATACCACGGTTATCCGGAAACTTGATGACTTTCCCATCATACTTGCGATGAACGATGGGTTTTACGCCTTTGCCGGAGCAGTCCGGCGCCGTATCCACGTGGGCGAGAAAGCACACGGTTGGGACGCGGGCTTTGCGCGTGTTGGCGGGTATGCTGGCGATGACATAACCGTGTTTCGTCATCTGCACGTCCGCCGCTCCCAATTCACTCAGCTCCTGCTTCAGCATCTCCAGCAGCACCAATTGGCCTGGCGTGCTCGGAAATGCAGTGCTGTTCTCGTCCGACTGCGTATCGATTTGCACATAGCGCAGGAATCGTGAGAGAAGGTTGTCGTTCATGCCCGGACTCTCCGCGCCGAGCACGAACGCGCAACTGTTTCTCTCTTGGACTCTAGCTGGATCGCCGTCCTGGCCTGAGTCGATTTGAGTTCGACCTAGGGGATCGAGTGGCCTTTGTTCGCCTTCACCAGATTGCCGTCGGAAGTCTTGATCCGTCCGTCGATATCGAGATCTTCGCGGAAATTGGCGCTCGTGACCGGCTGACCCGCCTGACCTTGAACAAGGGTTTGATCCGGCTTGGCCACTACTCGGTTGCCGTCAGCGTCTGCGATGAGGAACCCAAACGGGACATCTCCGTGTGCCTGTCCATCGCCGTTGATGTTTTGCGTATGGAGAGTGACCACCTCTGCGCTCGTCACACCGGTAAGCTGCGCCGTCATGCTGTTGCCGCTAAAGGTAATGGCTCCGACCGTGGCTGTGCCGCCGGAGACGGTTACCGCGCCGGAAGTAACTGGAGCGTCAAAGGTAAAGACAGCATTGTAAGTTGTGGCGCTACGGCATTCCACCCCGGAAACACCGGTTAGTGGCATATTGATATCGAATGTGCCGGCCGCGCGATGAGTCAGACGTGACGCCGCGCTAACCAGGTTGATTCCAGAGCCAGTGGGAGCGACGCGGACATAATAAACGTCTTGTTCGTGCTGATTCCGGCTAGCGTTGAAATTGAAGGTAGCGGAATAGGCCACATCGGCTCCGGTATTATCCGAAACCATCGTGATGTAATCGCCAATCTTGCTCTGGTTAGGATAGCCTTCGAACGGATTAAAGGAGTTGCTCACCACGACGTTTGGCGCCCAGGTCACTCCCGCGTCTGTGCTCCAGGAATAGAAGAGCTGTGAGTCCGTGTTGTTCGCGGCGTTTCGCGTGTCGTACCAGACCGAATCGATTCTTCCATTAGGAGCAACCGAAAGGGTTCCAAACCAATGCCACTTATTCGGGTTGACCGGGTCGTCATTGATCTTCTTTGGTACGCTGAAGGTTAATCCGCCGTCTGTGCTGCGGACGAACATGACATCGGTTGTGCTGCGCCCGGGAGGCACAACGCTGGCCAGCATGTAAATGTTGTTATTGGTCGATGTGCCGGAACGATCGATCGCGAGGAAACATTGCCCGGTCAGTCCGGCAGGATTAATGCCACCGCTGCCAAGGCCGCCACCCAGGTTGACGTGAATGTTTTGATCAAACCTTGGTGTTTGCGTTGCGAGTTGCGCATTGCTCGAACGTTCGCAAATGAAGTCGCTGAATCCTTCGCCGCCAACATAGAGGTTGCCATTGGTATCGACGTCGAGTGTTCCATAGGCCGGCGAGTTAGGAATACTCACCGGGCTTTGCCAGGTGACTCCACCGTCAATGGAGCGCTGCATTTGGACGCCGCTGCCGCTGCAGTTAATGCCGTCATCGGACTGGTATTGAAACCCATGTCCCGGACCATTCGTCTTATCGATCGTGAGCCATTGTTTGTCGCCGCCGCCACCACCTTTTTCGCCGGAGAGAAGGGTCCAGGATTGGCCGCCATTAACCGAACGCCAAAGATCATCGCAAAAGAACGACTCCTGCACGGTCGACTGGAGACTGAGATAGAAAAAGTTTCCGACCTCGTCTGACTTGGTCACGGGGTCACTTCGAAAGACATTAGTCTCCAAAGTACCAGGGAAGGTCCATGTTGCGCCTCCGTTGGAGGTGTAGCCCCAGCCGCCCTGCCGGAAATTGGAGCTGACATCGTTGAATTGCCGCCAGCCGATCGCCTTGTTGTTGCCATTTGTCGGGTCAACCGAGATCGAGCATTCGTTTGCGGCATCGCCGACGATGTTTTGCCCACTGGCGTTGACGTTGACCTGGATGCTGGTGAAGGAATCAAATTGCGAGATCATCGCCGGCGAAGTCTGCATGACCCGCGGAAGAGCCGGTGGATTATCATAGGTCTCCTGTGGCTCAATTCGATTGACCTTCTGTGTCGGCGCCAGTTGGCCCGAAGAAAAGGGGACTAAGACTAGCGAGAATAAGCAAGCAAAGATGCCGGCACCTGACGTTTTGGTAATGATCATTGTAACAAACTCTTGGATGTAAGCCGTCCCGCTTAGCGGATTCAGAGACTGTCGTCAAGGCAAAAACGAAGAGTCCAATGAAAAGTAATCAAGAAGTAGGACTCTTATTCTAATGACTCTTCGATAGGTCTTACTCTTTTGTTTGCCAGGCGCAGGCGACTCTCAGGCCATTACCAGATATGGCCTAACGAAAGAAGGAGCTACTTGCCCTCAGGATTGACGGGCGCAGACATGCCGCCGAGGATTTGCCACTGACCGTCGACCCTGATCCAAGTGTGGGTGATCCGCGTTACTTCCGGACCGCCTGCTTCGCCGGTGCCGGCTTTGACCCAGCTCATTGTAATTCGATAATGATCGATCGCGACGTCGCCGGTAACGTGAACAGCCAGTGGCTCAATCGAGTAGGATTGTAACTTCAATCCTTTGGAGGTCTGGTTCGTGATCCAGTCGGTGATGTGACTCTTTCCAAGCGGATTCGGACTTACCGAAGGCCAGCCGAGAAAGTCGTCGTGCCAAAGCGACCGATACTTTTCCAGATCATTGGCCTTGACGTCTTCCCAGTACGCTTTCTCCGAGCTCCAGATTTGTGCGTCGTCCTTCGATGGGTTTGCGGCGACAGCCAGCGCCGAGAAAGCGAAGAAACATGCGATCGCTCCAAACATCGCAGCAGGCGAGACACGAAAGCCCAGGAATGGAGTTGTTCTAATCATGTGAGTCAGGAGAACAAGTTGCAACCAGCTACGCAAGCCAATAGCGGAGACTTCGACTTGGGAGCGTGAGCACACGGTGAATGGAAATAGATGTCCGCTCTAAAATACCTTCCAGATCAGGTGGGTTCCTGATTCATTAATCGTGTGGATGCTATCGATCTTATCATGCTTTCTGCGTGGACTTCGTTGAGATGACGAAGCGTTCGGTCAAGATTTCCTCGAGCGTGCGGCGGCGACCGGTCGCGCCTCCGCCGCTCTCGCAGCACTTGCGCGAGTTCGCGGCGCGGCCCGCCGCGTGGACGGCACTCGCGCGCAATCTCATCCCAGTCGTGGGCCTTTACGGCTTCGGGTGGTCTGCCGCGCTCACCGTCTTTAACTACTGGTTTGATGGGCTATCGGCCCTTGCAGCCATCCTCGCTGCGCTCGTTCCGCGCGCTGTGCGCGAGTCAACAAAGAAAGGAGAGAGCCAGTTGCTGGTGATGAAGATCGCGCGTGGCGTGGTGACGTGGATTTTTCTGCTTGGCATCGTAGGTCTGCCATACTGGGTCGCTTTGATTCCGCTCCAGCAGCTCTTTCACTCCACTAACCTTCGGAGTCAGCTGGAGCATTCGCAGGCACTTTGGTTCACCTTCGGTTCGCTCGCGGTAGGACATTTGTGGAAGGCGTTCCAGTCCGGCTACGACCTCATGCCGGAAGACTTATTGAAACAGCGCGTCCGCTGGGATGTCTATCTTCTGATCCTGCGCGCGCTCGCAATGTTCATGATGGTAACCCACGGCCTGTATTTTATTCTGGTGCCGTTGATGGCTCTCCTCCTGACCTATTTCGAGGTCTGGCCCGAGCGCGCGATCGGGATGGTCTTCGGCGATCCGTCGCGACTCAGTGATTAGGCTCCGGGCGATTGGAAGCACGTTTGTCGAAGTGGGCCAAAGGAGTGCTCATCCGTGCTTGTAAACGCTAACTGCCGGCGTGGAGACGAAATAGGATTCCAAGCGAAATGGGACGAGCAACTGAAGGAGGGAGCCGGCGCGGCACGGAATGCTTTGAACATCCGTGGTATGTCACAAAATTGTCGCTTGACCTTTGACTCGATCGCGTCGCAAGGTGCCACAGGCCGGGCTGCTAGGCAGTGTTTACTCGAAGTTTACTGGCTCGCCTTCGGCTAGGAAACGGTGAACCTGCGAGTCGGTGAAAATGGTTTATCCTTCAAGTATCTCCAAGTCAGCATAACGCAAAAGAAAAGGCATATAACACCTTAAAGAAAGAACGAATATGAAAGCAGCACAGATTAGTAAACCGGGCGCAGAGTTTGAGTTGGTGGATCGTACCATTCCTGAGCCGGGACCACACCAGGTTCGCGTGAAGATCGAGGCATGTGGGATTTGCCATAGTGACGTTCTGGTCAAGGAAGGGTTATGGCCAGGGATTCAGTATCCTCGTGTGCCAGGGCATGAGGTTGCCGGCCGGATCGATGCCGTTGGAGGTGAGGTCACTCAGTGGACAAAGGGTCAGCGAGTAGGAGTTGGCTGGCATGGCGGACATTGTTTTGTCTGCGACCAATGCCGGCGCGGCGATTTCGCGATGTGCCTCAAGCGCAAAGTGACCGGGCTCGATTTTGATGGTGGTTATGCGGAGTACCTGATCGTCGGAGCCGAAGCTGTGGCTGCGGTGCCCGATGAATTGCCGCCGGAGGAAGTGGGTCCGTTTATGTGCGCCGGCGTGACGGTTTACAATGCGCTCCGGAACTCCGGAGCGCGCGGCGGCGATGTCGTGGCCGTGCACGGCATCGGCGGGCTGGGTCACCTTGGAGTCCAGTATGCGCGAAGGATGGGCTTTGTCACTGTCGCGCTAAATCGCGGCAAGGATAAGGAGGAGCTGGCAAGGAAGCTCGGGGCACATCATTACTTCGACTCAGCCTCCGGCGATACCGTCAGTGAGTTACAGAAGCTGGGCGGCGCGCGCGTTATTCTGGCGACTGCTCCGAACGCAAAAGCGATTTCGGCGCTTATCGAGGGTTTGTCGCCCGGTGGCTGTCTGCTGGTTCCGGCCGCGCCTAACGACCCGCTGAGCATATCCATGGTGCCCATGATCTTTGGACGGCGCTCCATTGCTGGCTGCTATTCCGGGACGGCAAGAGATTCGCAGGACACTCTGGAATTCAGCGCCATAGGCGATGTGCATCCCATGATTGAGAAATATCCGCTAAGTAAAGTCGCAGAAGCCTACGAACAAATGCACAGCGGTCGGGCACGATTTCGGGTTGTTCTTACCATGGATAGCTAGCAGGTTGTGGCAGCTTGCCGCTTGACCAGCTTTCGTTGATTGAACTCAAGATTTGTCTTGAACAGTGGACGGGGTTTGCGAAAAGCGTGCATTACTTTCACAGCTCCCTGCGCCCCGCCATGCCGTGCGAAAAATGTCTACTGTCTAACACCAAATGTTCGTATAATTCCCGCTGAATGTGACGGAGCTTATGGCGAAACTTCCAAGCTGGCAGACTCAAGCGATCCGCAAGTGCACGTGGCAAGCATTTTTTATGTGGTTCATTACACTAGTCATCGGTGTCGCTTTTATTCGCATCTTCCCTTTCGGCAGTGATCCGTGGAGCAACTGGGGTTTGGTCACAGGGATGCCCGCGATCCTTATCGTTACTCTGATTGTGCCTGCCGCCTACCGCCGCGGTATACGGGACAGTAGGAATCATCAGGTAGATTCAGATGTCGACCACGACATCTCGCTACAAAATGCAGCTAACCGCTGAACCGGATTTCGGCAAAGCATCCACACTCGCATTGTCTGCTGCTTTCTATCCATTCTGCTCTGTGACCTACACCAGAGGCTTGCGCATGGGCGCCACATCAACTAACCACGAAAGCAGTCAGCCACTAGACGGCGTAGGGCCATACTTTACGGGGATTCTAGCTTTGCGGCTTGGCGCCGAAATGAAACCGTCATGAGCCAGCTTTGGCGTTTCTCCACCGCGGTCGAGCGCGATCCTGCTGTCGACACCTGGATGCGCGAGCATTCGGATGCCTTGGGAGCGATCGCACGGCGCTGGTTTGAAATCATGCGCAACTGCGGAGACGACGTCCGAGAGTTATTGCATGATGGTCATCCGACCGCGTGCGTCGGCAATGCGGCTTTCGCCTATGTCAATGCTTTCAAAGCTCATGTTAATGTCGGGTTTTTTTGTGGCACCGAGCTTGCCGATCCGGCGGGTTTACTGGAAGGCACCGGCAAGGTGATGCGTCATGTGAAACTGAGTCCCGAACGTGAGGTCGATGCCACGGCACTAAGGAAGCTCATCGAAACTGCATACACCGATATGAAGAGGCGTCTAAAGGCGGCACAGTTCACGCGGGTTTGAGATGACGCTTGAGTTCTCTTGGATGAGCGGGCACCATAAAACCAATCGATGAAGTCAATGGCCCCATCACGGTAGAAAAGCTATGGATCACAGCATGACAACAACGGCCTTCATCCTTGAAGGCTTTAAAGTCACAAAAAATCTGGGAGTGGTACGGGGGATTACCGTCCGTTCGCGCTCTATTGTTGGTACGATCGGCGGTGGTTTGCAGACTCTTGTCGGTGGCAACATCACTCTTTTCACAACCCTCTGCGAGAAGACGCGGGCGGAAGCCTTCGAAATGATGATCGCCCACGCACAAGAGCTCGGAGCTAACGCGGTGCTGGGGATCAGATATGACGCCACCGAGTTAATGTCTGGGGTAACCGAAGTCTTGTGTTACGGGACTGCGGTGATCGTGGAGACTGCCTGAACATGGCAGGAGAAGGGTGGGGGAGCATCACGTTGGCCAGGCATTTAGTGCCCGAGCCTCAGCAAACTAGCGCACGTGTTCGCCTGAGTTAGGCACTCTTTTCCAACCGCGCCATTCCAGCGTAAGGACTTGCTGGCGAAGGCAGATACCGTTGGAGGCGACCCCGTCGACTGCATTCACACGACCTGACTTGTTCCAAATATGCCGCGCGTGGAACATGCCTGCATGCATGGGCCAACCAAGATGATGCCGCACAGGAGAACGCCTCTCCTTCGCAGCGGCATCGCGAACATGCTTTTGGCCACGCTGGCTTTCGCGGTCATGAATGTGTTTATCAAGCAACTCGATCGCGTTCCGGCGATGGAGATCGTTTTCTTTCGTTGTCTCGTTTCGGGATTGATTTGCGGCGTGCATATCGCGCAGCGACGACTGGACTGGCAGGGCAACAATCGCACCCTCCTGATCGCGCGCGGGACCTTCGGCACGCTCGCGCTTTACACCTTCTTTCTCACCCTGCAACGCATGCCGCTCGCCACCGCAGTCACGATTCAATATCTGTCACCCATCTTTACCGCGCTCATTGGAGTCTTTCTCCTGCGCGAACCGGTGCGGGCGCCGCAATGGCTATGTTATGGGGTTGCGTTTGCCGGAGTATTGGTGATCAAAGGTTTCGATTCCCATATCTCCACATTCTATCTCCTGATCGGGGTTGCTTCCGCTGTTTGTTCCGGCATGGCTTATAACCTTGTGCGGCGATTACGCGAACGCGAAGAGCCGATTGTCGTGGTCCTGCATTTTCAGCTGGTCGGCGTGGCGGCTGGCTTTGCCTTTATTCTTTTCGAATGGAAAACACCTGCCCCGTGGGAATGGTTTTGCCTGCTCATGTGTGGCGTCCTGACTCAGATAGGCCAGGTCTGCCTCACCAAATCCCTGCAGGCCGAGCGCGTCGCAACCGTGGCTGTCCTTAACTACCTTGGCCTTATCTACGCGCTCATGTTCGGCATCACCCTCTTCGGCGAACGCTATACTCTGCAAATGGTCTCCGGCATTGCGTTGGTGGTCTTGGGAGCGTTACTTGCTGTGCTTTCTGGGAAATCGAAACCGCCAGAAGTTATCGAAGAGGCTGAGACAGCGGTAGTCTAGCAACGACAGAGGCAACGCGGCTGGTGCTCGAGAACTCGAGGGACAGATGTTCCACTGCACCAACGGCTTGAACTGGTGTCAACCTCGAATAATGACCTCCGCCACCTTTTGGATCGTGTTCCAGCTGCGAATGGTTCCAGAAACCCCGAGATGCTTCTCGATTTTGCCCAGGTAGCCAATGGCTTTCATATGTCGACGATAGAGCCCGAGGGCGAACTGGCCTCGGATAGTGATGACCTTGGCTGACCATTCGCCAGTCGAGGGAAAGATAAGTGGTAGCGGCTCGAAGGTACGCAGCTTTTTGGCGAGGATACTCACGAACCAGACTACGTCCGGACCCGAGGGCTGACCTGCAAAAGGGTCCGCGGCGACAAGCCTGGTGATTTCGTCCGCCGGGCAAATCATGATCTCGCATCGGAATGGCAGACTGTCTGCGATGGCATCGCGAAGAGTGGATTCGGCCACATCCTCTCGCACAACAAAGGTGCCAACCGCTCCAATGTTAATCACTCCGAATCTGACTAACTGTTTCGCAATCACGGCCGGCTGACACCGATTGGTTTTGCCCACATTCACTGCTCGAAGAAATACTGCCCAAGACATCGTGCCGGATCCTTTCAGCGGCGATGAGATGAAGAACCGAAGACCTCGCCGGGTGCGGTGGCTTCAGCCAGTTGGTTGAGCTTGAGTTTCAAGATGTGTATGGCCGGCGTTCAGCGGCTCATAAAAGCGGAGCGCTTCGATGTTACTACCCAGCTCTCGCAAAGGATAATAACCCTTGATCGCCCCGGCGCCAGGATCGCGCACAAGGTAGTCAAATCCGTCCTTGCCGGCAATGACTATGAAATGAGTCACACCGCTACGGAAGCGAACTCGCACTATGACAGGATTACCGTGGCTCAGGTTGGAGTCGATGAGCGCATAGCTCGGCAGATCCTCATAAATATGCCTGACTCGATCGGGCGCCCACCAGGCGGCACGGTCCCAGTAAAGCCAGCCTTGCGGAGTAAATCCTCCAACCCCGGTGAGAAACCAGTTCAGCCGCTGGGGATCGGTATCGATTCCGTAAGAGCGAAAGATCATCGCGGTCGCGGCAACGGCGCATCCGTCGCTACCGATGGTTCCATTTGTGGCCACGCCTCCGAGCGGATCGTCGCGCCAACGCTCGTCCCCCTGCTGGAATGAGGGAACGTCTAACTGAACGCGATGGAAGAAGTAACGTCCGCCCCGCGGGGGAAGTGATCGTTTCCAATGCCAGTCCACGTAAAGGTAACTCGAACCTGCGATCAGGATCAGGAGCAGGATGAGTAAGACTCGCTTCACGAGAAGAATCTATCCATGGATCGGCCATGTTCCATTCATATTGGCGGACGATGTTTTGACCTAACCGAAGCGATTACGAAATCGCTGACCGTAAGGTGAGTCTTTGTCGAAGGTCCGAAATGGTCGGATAAATGTCTGAGTAAGCCGGTCGTGGCGAGCAATGGTTGCTTGCTCATAGAGTGGTGTTCTGGAATAGCAGTATGACGACGACAAAAGTTACGAAGGGCTATGGTCGACTGCCTCGCTGAGAGTCATTTTGTGCGCGGTTCTGATTTTAGCGGGACAGTTCTTTCCGCTGGCGAAAGGAGCGGACGATGCCGACGCGGCCGCTCGCGCGGGCCTGGAGCGCTTGCAAGAGTTGCGGAAGGAACGGCCAAGCGACGGTATCCTTGTTTTTTACGAGGCATTATTGCGCACCCGGATGGGTGAACGTAAGCCGGTCCTGTCGCTCCTTCGCAGTTTGAAGGGACGCAAGCTTGGGCTCATCCCAACGCGTAATACCGGCTTTGAAGCTCTGTGGAATGAGAAGGAATTCCAGGCTCTTTGCAAAGAACTTGGCGAGGAAGAACCGGCCACACCTATCTCTCCGGTCGCGTTTCAGCTGAAAGATCCAAGACTCATTCCGGAAGGGATCGCCTATGACGCCGTTGGCCAGCGTTTCTTCCTGGGCAGCGTCGCGCAACATAAGGTGATCGTGACAGACGGCAAAGGCGAGGTACACGATTTCTCCAAAGCCGGAGATCAGCTCGATGCAGTTCTCGGCCTGAGCGTCGATTCGGCGCACGGGTGCCTTTATGCAGTGAGCACGAACGGCTTTGAAGAGAGTGGTAAGAAAGAGCGGCGGAATATGGTCGTGCGCTATGACCTAAAGACTGGTCGACTTACCGATCGCTTTACGGCGCCAGACGCGGCCCAACTCAACGATCTCACGGTGGCGCCGGACGGAACACTCTACGCGACTGACTCGGAGGCAGGCTCACTCTTTCGTAAGAAGCCCGACGAGACGAAGTTGTTGTTATTTGGGGAAAAAGGAAAGTTACCCGGTGCTAATGGAATCATATTGAGTTCCGACGGGACGTTGTATGTCACGCTCTCGACCGGGATCGCGCGCGTCGACACGAAGACCGGGGAGCCGGTAAGGTTACCGCAGCCGGACACGGTTGCTACAGGAGGCTGCGATGGGCTTTACTGGTATGACGGCGACCTGGTAGGCATTCAAAATACCACAAATCCCGGACGGGTAATTCGGGTCGCGTTAAGTGACAAGGGTACCAGGATATCTGGTTTGACCGTGCTGCAATCACATCAGCATCCGGAGTTCGACGAGCCAACTACTGGTGCGATCGCGAACGGTGCACTCAATGTGATCGCTAACTCGTATGTCGGACATTATCAGCCCGATGGTAGCATTAAGAATGCGGAAGACTTGAAAGGGACGACGGTGATCGCGGTTCCGCTGCGCCGGGCGAAGTAATTCACGAGGTTGAAAGTCACTAAATCATACCGGCGTATCGCTCCGCGAACAGTGCCGGTTGCCCGCCTGTGTGCCAGAATAGGACTGTCTCGCCTTTGTTAAAGAAACCTTTTCGGATGAGGTCGATCAGGCCGGCCGCGGCCCGTCCCGTATAAACCGGATCGAGGAGGAGCCCTTCGTGCTGGGCGAAGAGGCGAATGGCTTCGCGCTCCTTTTCGGAGAGAACGCCATAGCCTGCCTGACAGTAATCGGCGTTACACAAAACATCGTTCGGCTGGAATGGGATTGCATCTCCCAACCTTTGACTCGCCGCCGTCGCGAGCGCTGAGACATGTTCCTTTATCCAGTCATCTGACTCATCAACGCTAATTCCCAGCAGTTGACCTTTATATCCGAATAGCCGCTGACCGAGAACAAGTCCGGCCTGAGTTCCGCCGGATGAGGTGGCAAAGACAATCCAGTCCGCAGTGATGTCCTGTTGCATGAGTTCTTGCACGGCGAAGGCATATCCCAAGGCGCCGGTCGGACTCGAACCGCCATAAGGGACGAGATAAGGTTGCAGCCCTTCATTAGCGGCGCGTTCGAAGGTCTGCTGAAGGATTCGATCGCGCTCCTGACGGTCCTTCACATGGATAATCTCAGCGCCGAATAATTGATCGAGTAAGAGGTTGGCAGTCGGCAATTCCGGCGCCAGGCCAGTTAGAACAAGGATACACTTGAAACCAAAGCGAGCGGCTGCGGCGGCTGTTTGGCGGCAATGATTCGACTGGAGCGCGCCCGCGGTGATCAGAGTGCGCGCGCCGAGCTCGCGCGCTTCGGCGATCAGGAATTCCAGTTTCCGGGTTTTGTTCCCGCCAAAGGCAAGGCCGGTCTGATCGTCGCGCTTAACAAGCAATTGCGGGCCGCCCAGGACCTCGGAAAGCCGGGGCAGCGCTTCGACCGGAGTGGGCAGATGAGCGAATCGAACTCTTGGAACATTCATCGAACGGTCAACAATCGATCCATCATTTACGGCGCGGCCGGCAATATCTCAAGGCTGTCGCCGCGGTTCAGCGCGGGAAGCGACTTGATGTCTCCAGCAATGCAGTAGATTTGCAGGATGAACGAGATTTCTGATGTCAGGCGTTATCCATCTCCGACTATCACGCCGCAGGCACTGGCGTGGAACCGAGGCCGGTTTTGGCTGAGTTCACGTGATCTTGGGACTCTTTATCAAGTCGAGCGCGAGGGATTGAAGGTGGTTGAGGAGCTCGATCCGCCAGGCGTGGTGTGGGCCGCGGTCGCAACGAGTGATGGTTTACGGGTAACAATCGGCAAGGGGTTGAATGACGATCGGTATGTTTACAGTTATGCGGCGACAACAGGATTCACGAAGCTGTTTGCCTGTCCTGACTACACTGGCTCGTATTTGAGTTATGACGGCGAATCTATTTACCTAAGTCAGTGGTATAAGGGAGCTATCCTGCAGTACGATGCGGGAGGCATGATTTCCCGGGAGATCGCTGTCGGCGCCGAAATTTGCGGTCACACCTTCGCCGATGGGATGCTTTATGTCTTGCGTGGGAAGGAGAACAAGGATGTGCCGGGTAAGTCTGAGGAATGGAGGATTGCGCGACTCGATCCGCGAGAGAGTTCCCCAAAGGTGGAAGACCTGGCGCTTGTTCCATTTGCCGCACGTTCGCTCACGTTTGATGGCGACCGATTTTGGTCTAACCATCGCGCCGCCAGCGAAACCGTTTCGTTTGCCCTTCCGGCCTAAAAGCGCGGAGAGTTAGTCTGGGAAAAAATCGAGCTATAAAAGTTGCCGCCTATTTGTAGGCGATAGCAGCGCTTGAAGGACCGGCCAGGTGAATCACCTCGAACCGTTTAAAGCCAACTTCACCGCACCATTTTCGGAAATCCGCGCCGGAGAAATCGAAGGCTTCTCCAAACTCGATCAGCATGTTGAGAGACATAAGGAGTCCGAAAACATTCTCTCGTCGGGCATCATCGATCAGCGCCTCGACGGCAATGAAAGCGCCGCCAGTTGGAAGAGCATCATAAGCTGCCCGAACGAGCTGCATCTTTCGCTCCAGGTTCCAGTCATGCAAGATCATTCCCATCGTGATGATATCGGCCTTAGGCAGAGGATCCTGGAAGAAATCGCCAGAACTTACACGAATGCGATCGCTGAGTCCGGCGGCGGCAATTCGCTTTTTGGCGACCGGTTCAACTGCCGGGAGGTCAAAGCTGGTGCAGTAGATGCGCGGATGTTTCCTGGCCACTTCCATGCAGAGTAATCCACTTGCACCGCCGACGTCGCAAAGTGTCTGGTATCTTGAGAAGTCGAACTTATCCGCTAAGGCTTCAAAGTTGATTCGCGACAAGCCGCTCATGGCCTCGAGGAATTGTTCCAGTTTCGCCGGGTCGGAGTAGAGTTCCTCGAAGACCCCTTTCTCTCCGTGCTTAGTCTCGTTTTGGGGCTGACCGGTTCGGAGTGCTTCTGGCAGGTCGTTCCAATATCTGAAGAGTCGCGCGTTCAACATCTCCAGTATGCCGCCGACATAGCGAGGACTAGTTCGATCGAGGAAGAGCGCTGTCTCAGGTGTATTGGAATATTTTGCCGCGGTTCCCTCGCCGGCGCGCTGCAAAAATTTCATGGCCACGAGCGCATCGAGAAAGTCCGCGACGCCTCTGGGATGGAGTCCGAGTTCCTTTTGTAGCTCGGCTCCGGTGAGTTGCCGCTGGCCGAGCCTGGTAAAAAGCTGCAACTCAATGGCGCTGAGCAAAACCTTCGAATTCCAGAAACCAAAGCCAACCTGAAGAATAGCATCTGGTGTTAACGGTGGCTGATTCATAATGTTCCAGTTAATGATCCGAATCCTAACGGTGCATTTTCAAAGCTTGTCTTAAGGATAACGCTCGGTTCGCCAAGAGATAGCAGTAATCTAGCCTGGCGATATCTCCTCGAATTCGCCGCGCTCGCGATTTTTGCGACAGCGATCCCAGGGAAACCACTTCCCATTCATTGCCAGGTAAACGCCGGCTGGAAGCACCTGGACGAAAGAGAGAGCACTGCCGAGATTGAAAAGACCGTCACTGCTGCCGAAGGCCCAGGGAATCATCGCTCCGGTTAGCACAATGGTCTTACCAGTGACCGAACGGGCAATTGCGGCCGCGGTTTCGGTCATCGTGTCCGTGCCGTGAGTGATCACAATTCGATCCTCCGACGCCTGCTGGCAATTTTGGACGACGAGGGCGCGATCAGCGTCGGTCATTTCGAGACTGTCGATCATCATGATAGTACGAATCGTCACCTCCACGCGCGAGCGACCTCGCCCAAGCATTTCGGCGAGATGAGTATCCTTGAAGTAAAGCTGGCCGGTACGCTCGTTATATTCCTTATCGAAAGTGCCACCTGTGACGAGGATTCGAATAGCCATGCTGTAAGATTTTGCGGAACGAGGCGAAGGTTAGCGTTCCGTGGCGTTAATAGCAATCGCGGTGTCGGGATTCGAGAAGCCCGCAGCTGTGGGAGCGGAAAAGCAAATCGGCGCGGCCATTGCTGACCGCGCCGAACAAGCTTAACCGTGATTTATTCGTTAGGGCAGACTGTGTCCGAGGTCTTCCCGCACTTCCCGCACGTCCTTGCTGTTGATGGCGCCGTCAGTGTGCACGTCTTCGCGATAGTTGGAAGTCGTGATCGGCATTCCCACCTGGCCACGGGTGAGGTTCTGGTCGGTTTGGTCGACGGTCTTACTGGCGTCGACGTCGCCCGCCAGCACATTCATGCTCACGCTCACGCTTGGAATGGTTTGACCGGAGGCGCTCATCACATTCGTCAAGGTCACGGTGATTTTCTGCACGTCGGTAACCCGGGTCAGGTTGACGGTCATCGTGTTGCCGGAAAAGGTTGGGCTACCCTGGACTCGACCAACGCCGGCGGTGACGCTGGCGCTTCCGCTGACAACGTTATCGCTGAAGGTGAAAACCAGCGTGTGACGGCCCGATGTGTTACGGCTTTCCACTCCTGGTTGACCGGTTAGCGGCAAAGGCAGTGCGAAGGATTGTGAACCCTGGGTCTTGACTGAGGCGGCCGAGGTAAGACTTAGGGTCGAGGCGGCATTCACGGCCGCAAGGATATCGATCCGGCCGTTCCCGTAGGTGTTGTTAGGCGTGGTCGGCGAACCAGAGTCGCAGCTGTTGGAAAGGATATGGACAGCGTTAGCGTTCAGGACTGGTTCGGTCGCATCGGGGTTGTTCTGCAATTCAGGATGTGCCGACCAGAGTAACGCAACTGCGCCGGCGATGTGCGGCGTCGCCATCGAGGTCCCACTGATACTAGCGTAGGTGGTGTCGGAAGTATTCCAAGCCGATCGGGTGTTAACGCCTGGAGCGGTGATGTCGGGTTTCAAACGCATGCTGCCGTCGGCTGTAACTGGTCCACGACTACTGAAGGAAGCGATTACATCCGTTCCGGTATTCAAAGCGCCTACCGTGTAACTCGCATCATAGAGAGAAGGCGGATCAGTCACTGTAGAGCAACCCGGGCCGGAGTTTCCAGCAGCGACAACCATCTCAATACCGGCGGCGCGTTGTGCTTCCACACCAGCCTGCAAGGTGAGCGCGGAGCAACCTTCCGAGGCTCGGGCAACCCCAGGAATTTGACGTGATATCCGGCGCCTTAGTCGGATCACCCTGCGAAGGATCGCCACCTACAGGATAAGGAGCGAGGAAGAACTCAAAGCACTCGAGATAGCGCGCGGGAGTGCCGGTGCCGTCATCCATGTTGCGGCAACCGATGGCCTGTGCCTGCGGGGCCATGCCAATTTGATTGCTCGCGCCGTCACTGCCGATTGCTGTTCCAAGAGTGTGACTGCCGTGGCCAAAGTCGTCGCAAGGCTGCGGCGAGTTGTTGCCACAAGGATTTCCGACGCTGTCATGGATGGAGTCATGCCAGTTATAGTCATGATTGACGCTAACTCCATTCCAACCGCGATAGTGAGGTTTGATGGCCTGATGGGTCCAGCGGAAGCCGGTATCGGCGCCTGCGACGACGATACCTTGACCAAAGAAGCCCTCGGCCCAAACGTCCGGCGCATGAGTATAGGTGATGCCTGGCTCAATAGTGTCCACGGAGTTTGGTTGTGATAGTACCGGAGCCAAGGCCGCCTGCTCAGGAATTCCGCGCACGTGCGGATTACCTTCAATTCGGGCAACGTCGGAGCGTAGCGCCAGCGCCACGACATCCTCGTAATGGCCTTTCACCCAGAGCGCATTGACGATGTAGAAGGAGCGATACTGCAAATTGTGCTCTTTCAGCCACTGGATGGCGGGGCCCTGGGTCGACTGACTCTTATTCCAAAGAGCGTCGCGCACAAAGTGGCCTTTTTCGGTCTTGGCGTGCATGAGAGAAGCGCCGCTGAGATCGGCTTGATCCGCCAGGACGACCATGAATTCGGCCTCCTGGCCCTGGCTGGTGTGTTCGGTTACCCACGGTGCAATTTTGCGGAGTGCCGCGTCCATGTCCGGGCCTCTGGACTGACTCACTCCGCGCGATGATCCAATGGCTCCAACGGTTGCCGCAACCGCGGCTGCCAGCAGGAGCGTTGCGAAAAGCCGCCGGAGCGGTCCTACCTTCAAAAGTCTGCTTTTATCCATGATGAGGATAGCGTTTATAGGGTTCCACGAGGGAGATCAAGACAAATCGCCTTCATCGGCATTATTTCTGCCGTAAGGGAAGACTCCTCGCCATAGGGGAAGAAGGCCATCGTTGCGAATTCCCTTTGCTCGTAAGGAGGAGACGACCTCATATTGCGGCATGAAACCGTTGCTCCTTGCGATTTGCTTTGGCGCGATTTTCTTCGTGGCCGGTTGTGCGACAGATGATGATGAAGCTTTCCCAAATCAATCCACTTCCGCCAGCGCTGACGAACCTGTGCCCGGGGCGACGGTGGAACCCAGTAGCCCGGGAGGCCAGGCAGGCTGGAAGTGGTAAGCGATGGTTTGGTCGGTTCTCACCGGCCCTAACTCTCGGGATGGTATTAGAGATATAGGGTGTGAGGGTCAAAAAAATGGCAGGAGTACGAGCCGACGTGCCGCCTTTGGTACCGGTCGGGGGTACCGATCAAATATTTTTCTTCGGCGAACAGCGCGGGACCGATGAGAAAAGACCTTCGATTATGCTTGACGCTGGCTGATTTTATACTCAAACCAGCAAAATGAATGCAACGAAGCTTACCCTTCCCGTTCTCATCGTAGTTGGCTTTGCGGCTGGTATCCTTGTTGGATATCTCATCCAAGTTAGGGGTCCAAAATGCGTCGATCAACCGCCGCAGGCAGCGATTGTTGTGGGTTACAACAGTTACGTTCCGCCGAGCTTGCAAGCTTTTTACAAAGCCGTCGCTGTTGGGGCCGACACGAACGCGGTTTTTCGGAGGGATATGGTACTGGTCGATGTCAATGGATGTTCAGTGCCTCCGGAGTTTGCGAACGCGGGAGGGACTTGGTGCCCAGGCGACCCGTGCAGAATACAGCCGAATATGGGACAACAGGTGACGCAGAGGGTCGGCTACCGTAACTCGTCTGCACTCAAGCAAGCCCTGGACTTGATATCTTCGACCCCAACCGCGCCGTGACGGCAAGTTATTTCCCGCGGCCTTCTTCGGCGTCGAATAACTGCGCCAAAGTCTGAATGTCGCTCCGGTCTCCGAGACCGGCCGCGGTCTTTGATTTCTCAAGATGACCAGAGGCGAAGTCGTTCCAGCCTAATTTGCTGATAAAGCCGTTCCAAATCTCGATGTCGTTTTTTACCAAACGACGGCCGTGGTTGTAACACCACTCCAGAATTTCCGGATCTGTCCCGCCCTCTAACACGCGTTCGCGGAGCTTGTCGTACTCGACCCGGAGAAATTTAACCATCCGGCGATCCGCGCCGTGACCCAGGTTCTCCTCATAGGCCGGATCGAGTTTGCCCTCGGCGTGGAGGCGAATCTTGTCCAGCATGCGGGCGAAATAGCGCAGGCCATTGGTTTCGTCCTCGACACTTCTCGGTTTCATAGTTTGAAAATGAATCGAGCATGCTCTTCTCGCAAGCGAAGTTGACCCTCTTTGCCGGTGTTTTTGCAAATCGCGCGTACACGGTTGCGCACGAGCCATTGCGCCCGCGGGAATCGATCAGTAGATAATCTCATGAAGTTTACCTATTACGGGCACGCCTGTTTTGCGGTCGAGGCTGGCGGCAAGCGCCTGGTCTTCGACCCGTTCATCACTCCCAATCCGCTCGCGGAGAAGATCGACGTTAAAAAAATCGAAGCTGACTACCTGCTGGTGTCCCATGGCCACGGCGATCATGTGGCCGACTTGATCGAACTGGCCAAACAGACCTCGGCGCCGGTGATTGCGCCTTTCGAAGTGGGTTCGTGGTTCGAGAAAAAAGGGGTGAAGAATGTCCAATCTCTTAATCATGGCGGCGCGGCGAAGCTGCCCTTTGGCCGAGTGAAATTGACCGCCGCTGTCCACAGCAGCTCAATGCCGGACGGGAGTTATGGGGGTGAGCCCTGCGGTTTCGTGGTCGAATCGGGCGACGGTAATTTTTACTACTCCGGCGATACTGCCCTAACGATGGACATGAAACTTATCGGCGAACAAGTCAAACTCCGCTTTGCTGTGCTTCCGATCGGCGACCATTTCACGATGGGCATCGACGATGCGGTGCGGGCGGCGAACTTTGTCGGCGTAACGAAGATTGTCGGCGTGCATTACGACACCTTTCCACCGATCAAAATCGATCACGCGGGCGCGCAGAAAATCGCGCAGGCTGGCGGCAAGGAATTATTTCTACCGAAGATCGGGGAAACTATCGATCTCTAGCTCGTAACTACTGCGTTGCCGTTTTCGCCAACTCCGCGATGATCTCGCGGGTCGCCGCGGCGATCGCCCCGGTGCGGACGTCAGCTGAAGCATTCGAGCCTAACGAATAAATGGCGATGAGGATGGGTGCTTTGCCCGGTGGCCAAAGAATCGCAATGTCGTTCGTTGCGCCCCCGCGACCGTTGCCGGTCTTGTCGCCGACCCGCCAGTCGTTAGGCACGCCCGCCCGAATCATGCTCCGGCCAGTTTCAGAGGCAACCAGCCAGCCTTCGAGTCTTTTTCGCGAAGCTGCCGATAACGCATCGCCCAGTAATAGCTGGCGAAGATCGCCAAGCATCGAGCGCGGCGTTGTTGTGTCTCGCTCGTCTCCGGGGATGGCGATGTTCAGATCGGGCTCGAAACGATCCAGGCGCGTCTGAGAATCGCCGAGAGATCGCGCATAACGAGTCAAGGCTGCCGGTCCGCCAAGTGTCTTGAGGAGTAAGTTAGCGGCCGTGTTGTCGCTTAGTTCGATCGCGGCGGCACAAAGGGCTTCCAAAGTCATCCCACCTTCGTCGACATGTTTTCTTGTCACCGGTGCATACTCAAGCAGATCGCTTTTCGTGTAGGGAATGAACCGGCCAAGTTCTTCCTCCTTTGCATCGACGCGATGCAGGACAGCTGCCACGGCCAGAAGCTTAAATGTGCTACACATGAGGAAGCGTTCTTCCGCCCGATGTTCCAGGCGCTGACCGGTCCTTGTATTGAGGGCAGCGATTCCGAGACGTCCGCCAACCTGATTTTCGATGGCATTGATTCTCTCGCTGAAAGAGTGACCGTTCTCTTGTTCGCTTGCGGCCTGCGAAGGCAGCATGGAGCTGAGCCACATTAAGCCGGCCAGGGCGACGACCGTTCTCATCGCAGACCGGTAGCGCTCAGGCGGGCACCATCCCGGGAAGACCGATCATTATCTCCTCCTCGGCTTCCTCCCGGCTGGTCTGCAAAGGGGCGAAACGGTCGGCGCGAAATCCGCGTTCAATGCCGTGGGCATTGAGCGGACCTTTGATTTCGCAGAGATAGACCGCTATTTCACCCTCGTCGCCGGTCAGCCCTATGCCGGGTAAGATGTCTCGAATGGTATAAGTCGAGCCTTCCTTCGGCAATTCACCGTAGAGCTTCTCGATTCCCAAAGGGAACCTGCCATTCACGCAGACAACCTTCTGATTTGGTAGAAACATCTCGCGGCTCAATCTTGACTGGAAGGATTTCGATTCGGGAAAGGCGGGATAGGAGGCAACTCGTAACCCTTGGTCTTCATCTCTTCCTGCACTTCGTCGATGGCGCGATCCAATTGCTGGTCAACGCCTTTAAATTCCTTTGCCGGGTCGTTATCAACCACAATATCGGGATCAACACCGTGACTTTCAATCACCCAGCCCTTTCCGTCCTTCGAGTACGGCGCAAACTCAGGTTTGAAAAGCTGACCACCATCGATGAAGGGCAGCGAATTTCGAATTCCGATCACACCGCCCCAGGTCCGTTTGCCAATAAGCTTGCCGAGGCCAAGCATTTTGAAACGGTAGGGAAAAATATCGCCATCCGAAGCTGAGAACTCATTGATCAGAGTTACCATCGGGCCAAGGAAGGTTTGCGGGGGATTGGGCTGGGCCGTTCCGTTACGCGACATCTCGATCATCACCAGCGCGCGACGCAAACGTTCGATAACAAGCGGCGAAACAAACCCTCCGCCGTTTCCGCGCACGTCTACGATCAGGCCTTTCTTCTTAATCTGCGGGAAGTAACGCTTGGTAAACTCGTTGAGTCCAGGCTGACCCATGTCGGGAATATGGACATACCCGACCTGATCATTGGTTTTCTTACTCACATAGTCGATGTTGTGTTGCACCCAATCGAGGTAATAAAGCGGCGATTCGTCCGCTGTCGGAACCACAGTCACATCGCGCGCGCCGTCGTCAGTCGTCTTTGAGTTAACCCGCAGGATCACTTGCTTGCCTGCGGTACCAATGAGGGCGTCATAGATATTTGGCAAGGTCGAAACCGGCGTGCCATTGACCGCCAGGATGTAATCGCCCGCCTTGAGGTTCAGACCGATCGCAGTGAGTGGCGAGCGGTTCTCATCATCCCAGTTTTCACCGGGCAGGATACGATCAATACGGTAAGCATGACTGGCTGAGTCGCGCGATAACTGCGCGCCGAGGAGACCGAGCTTAATCCGCGGGGTCTCCGGGCGTTCGCCGCCGGCAACATAGGAGTGCCCATTATTTAATTCGCCAATCAATTCTCCGATCAGGTAAGTGAGATCGTTACGATGGTTCACATAAGGCAGGAGCGCGGCGTATTTATCTCGCATTGCCTTCCAATCGACACCGTTCATGGTGGGCGAATAAAAGAAGTCACGCATCTGGCGCCAGGCCTCATTGTACATTTGCTTCCATTCGGCACGGCGATCGGCCATGACATCGAGTCCGCCCAGGTCAAGCTTGTGATCCTTGGTTTCGAGCTTGTCCTTGGGCAGGTCGATGATCGAGTAATCCTTATCGATCTTCACCAGCATTTTTTTGCCGTCGAAACTGATCTGATAACTGTTTACGTCGCCCAAAACCGTTTCCTTGCGATCTTCGAGGCTATAGGAACAAAGATGCCACTTTTGATTTTCCGGACCTCCGTCTTCGTCGTCCCCACCAGTGTTGTCTCCCACAGTGCGTCGGAGATAAAAAACGCGACCGTCAACCAGGCGGAAATTCTGATAATTCGCTGGAGTAATCTCGAGGCCGACGATCCGATTCTGGATGCCGTCAGTATCGACCTTTACCGTTACAGGTTTTCGTTTTTCCTCTTTCTTTTCGTCTTTTTTGTCTTTGTCCTTTTCGCCTTCCTTGTCTTTCTTCTCCGCTTTGCCTACCTCGTCGCTCTTGGGAGCAAGCGGGGACTCGGTGTCCTTGGAGAGAGTCACGAGATAGATCCGCTGTTGATCGAGGTAAACGGCCTCGAACTGCTCCTCGGCAAAGGTCGGCTTGAAATCCCGGCCGGAGGAAAGCATAAGATATTTGCCGTCGTCGCTGAAGGCGACCCGGCCGGAGCCATACCAATCATCCGTCACCGGCACGGATTTCTTACTCGTTACAGAATAAAGATAGACTCTGGGTTGAAAATTTTCTTCCGGCTGCGACCAGGCGACCCATTGGCTGTCGGGCGACCAGTCGTAAGATTCAATCTCGCCTACCTTGTCACTCGCTACCTCGGTAACCGCCTTACTGGCAACATCGACATAGCGCAGGCGCTGCATCCGATCGCTCCAGAGAAGCTTCTTGCTGTCGGGCGACCAGATCGGCTGATAATAATAGGTATCCGCGCCCTTTGTAACTTGCTGCGGTTGACCCTTGCCATCCTGCGAGCGCACATATAGCTCGTTTTCGCCGGATTCATCCGAGTTATAGGCAATCCATTTACCGTCTGGCGACCAAACGGCATCTCGCTCATGAGCGTTGGAAGTCTTTGTCAGGGCACGGGCGGTGCCGTTTTTGGCCGGCACGGAAAAGAGATCTCCCCGCGCGACGACGATGGCGCGCTGTCCATCCGGGGCGAGGTCGACTCCCTCGGTGTGTTTGGAAGCGTCAAGGAATTGGGAGCGACCAGAGGCGAAATCCTCTTTGACGTCGATGGGCACGGGTGCGGCTTTCCCGTTCGCCAGATCGTAGCGCCAGATGTAGCCGGCTTCCTCGAAGACGATCGAGTCCTTGCTGATGGTTGGGAACTTGATATCGAAATCCTTGAAGTTAGTGAGTTGTTTGGATTGTTTCGAGGCAAGATCGATCGAGAAAAGATTCATCCGGCCATCACGATCGGAGAGGAAGTAAATGTGATTATCCGGTCCCCACATCGGACAGATATCCTGGGCCGGGTTGTTCGTTAGGTTCTCGGTTTGCTGAGTCTTGAAATCATAAATCCAGACATCATCGGCCATGCCGCCGCGGTAATGCTTCCAAGTGCGAAATTCGCGGAAGACGCGATTGAAAGCCATTTTCGAATCGTCCGGCGAGAAAGAAGTAAAGCCTCCACGCGGCACGGGCAATCCTTTCGGCAGATCAGCATCCATGCCGACGGTTTCCAAATCGCCAATAAAAGAATTGAAGGAAGTACGCCGGGAACGAAAGATAACTTCCGGCTGAGTGTTTGCCCAGCCCATCACGATATTGTTCGGACCCATGCGATCGGAAACGTCGTCGCGAGAAAGAGTCGCGGTGGTGGTCAGGCGTTTCGGCTCTCCACCTTCGCCCGGCATAACATAAACTTCAGTATTGCCGTCGTATTGAGAAGTGAAGGCGAGCTGTTTTCCGTCGGGAGAAAAATGCGGGAAAGAGCTGTAACCAGGTCCACTGGTTAAACGGCGGGCGGTGCCGCCGTCCTTCGTGACAGTATAAAGTTCCCCGGCGTAGCAGAAAACGATCTGGTCGCCGTTAGTCGTGGGAAAACGGAGCAACCGGGTGGTCTTGGGAAGTTCCTGGCCCGGAAGATGGGATCCAATAAGAGAAAACGCGACAATGCAAAAGACGATGAGCTGACGAAAACTGCGCATGGCGAAACATTTGAGCATGCATCGGCAACGTTGTCGAATTTCAGCCGGTCGCAGTCAAAGCGCGCTTAAGGCTCAAAGATTCGTGATCCACGACGAGCAAATTCTGCAAGGCTTAAAGAGCGATGTCCTAGATGAAAAAATCTCTACCTCTTGGGTTCGAGGGTACTCCTTTTTGCAGGCTCCTTCGGTTACGGCAAGGCCCAAACCTACGACTGGGAAAAGCGGCAATGCTAAGTATCCCGGGAGAGTAGCACTGTTGATGTTTGCATCACTAAGACCGCGGCCATAACTCACGCGCGGGAGTGCGATATTGGAGTTGGGAGAAACGCTTCCTCCCGGCAGAGGGCGCCGGAGTTGCGGGAATCAAGGCAAGGTTATGCTGCAAACAGACCGCAATCTCTGCGCTATGAGATCACAAGGTCTGTGCTATGATCATTGGCCGATCCGTTGACAAGAAAAAATCCGGGTGATAGTATCGCGCCAATTCCGCGGGCGTGAAACGCTCGTTAGGCTACGAACATTTCTGCACACACTACTTAACAGTCAGGTCCTGGTGCTCAACCGCCTGTGGCAGGCGGTTAATATCTGCTCGGCTCGTCGTGCTTTTTCGCTCCTCTACCAGGGCCATGCTCAGGTGGTCTGGGCCGAGGAGGGGAACTTCGCCACGCACGATTTCGATAGCTGGCGTGATTTTTCCGTCAGCGCTCCGGAAGCCGAACACGAAATGGTGACGACGATTTCGTGGAAAATTCGTGTCCCACGCGTCATTGTATTACTCCTCTTCGATCGTCTGCCGAAGAAGGAAGTGAAGTTCACCCGGCATAATGTTTTTGAGCGCGACAACAATACCTGCCAGTATTGTGGCAACGTTTTCGAGCGTCAGGAGCTGAACCTCGATCACGTCCTGCCGCGGGACAAAGGTGGACTCACGACCTGGGAAAATGTGGTCTGTTCCTGCATCCCGTGCAATACGCGCAAGGCCAATCGGCTGCCGCACCAGGCGCAGATGCGTCTCATTCGTAGACCTAAGCGGCCGAAGTGGCGGCCGTTTTTACATGTTACTTTCAGCAGCCAGCAGCATGAAAGTTGGCGGCATTTCGTCGACCTGGCCTACTGGAATGTTGAGCTGAGCGATTAGCTCCCTACGGGTTTACAGGTTTTCCCGTCCATGCGGCCCGGTAAGGTCCAGAACCGGACCGATCGGCACAAGGCGTGTTGGGTTAATCGCGTCGTGAGTCATGTAATAGTGCCGCTTGATATGTTCAAAGTTCACCGTTTCGGCGATCCCAGGTTGCTGGTAGGTATCCATTAGATAACCCTGCAGGCTTGGGTAATCGAGAATCCGGCGCAGGCTACACTTAAAATGAATGTAGTAGACGACGTCGAAGCGAATAAGCGTGCAAAAGAGCCGCCAATCAGATTCGACGATACGATTGCCAAAGAGGTAGCGTCTTGTCGTTAGGCGACTTTCCAGTTGATCGAGCGCTTGAAATAGAACACGAGCCGCGCGCTCGTAGAGGGACTGACGAGTCGCAAAGCCGGCGCGATAAACGCCGTTGTTCACCTTATCGTGGATGAATTGCGAGAGCTCGGCTTGCTCGTGCGAGATCTCGTGAGGGAAGAGTTGTGCATCGCGAGTCGCAAACTCGCGGAAAGCGTCGTCGAACATCCGGCAGATATCGTCCTCCGAGTTATTGACAATCCGTTGCGTTTTCTTATCCCAAAGGACGGGCACCGTCGCTCGACCTTCAAAGCTTGAATCGGTGGCGCGGTAAGCCTGGGCAAGAAAATCAAAACCGTTGACTGAGTCGCGGCTGTAACCCGGCCCGTCGCGAAAGGCCCAGCCGCGCTCGTCGCGCACCGGATCGACCACGGTCAGGCCGACGGCGTTTTCCAAACCTTGCAGATGCCTGACGATTACAGTGCGGCTGGCCCAGGGACAGGCGAGCGAGACATAAAGGTGATAGCGACCGGCTTCCGCAGGATAGGCCGTCGAGCCGTCGCTCGAGACCCAATCGCGGAACTGGTCGTCTTGACGGCGAAATTCGCCAGTGTCGGATTGCTCGGCAGCGAATTGCGCTTTCACTTGCATGGTCTGGCTTTAACAGACTCGCACGCGCCAGCGAATTCAACTCTCGCCAAAGCGTCGCAAGGAAAGGAATCCAACTTCGTGGCGCGGCGTTGCTTCCAATGCAAGATCGGCGCAAATCTCGCCCACAACCGGGGCAAACTTGAAACCATGACCAGAAAAACCGCCGCAGAGGATGAGGCCGGAATGGTCCGGATGGCGGTCGATGACAAAGTGCCCATCGGGAGTCAAGCTATAGGGGCAGGCCTTGGCGGCGCGAAACGTGGCGGCGGCTCCGGGCATCCAGTTTTCAGTCGCCCTAACGATGGGTTCGATGTCGCGACTTAGGTTTATTTCGCGATCGAAATCGACCATATCGGTGTAGGCGCCGAGAGAATGGAAGGCTGTCTTTACGCCATCACCGAAATCGGGGAAGCCATAGAGCGGGGCCGGCAGAACCTTGCGATCGAGAAGAAATGGCGGGAAACGACCGACGGCATACTCATCAGTCGACGGGGTGAACCAAGCCTGTACGTTGCGCTGCACTCGCATCGTCAGGCCGAGTTTTATTAACTCCTCCTGAAGCCAGGGACCTAGCGAAAGAATCAAGACACGACTGGCAATGGTCGTGTCGTCTGCGAGCCGCAGCACAAAACCATCGCGCCTCGATTCCCAGGATCTCATCGCGGCGCCGAAATGGAGGGTTGCGCCGGCGGCAGTCGCGACTCGCAGATGCGCTTCGACCGCGCGTTCCGGATCGATGACTCCGCCGTCGGTTTCGAACACTCCTACTTCGTTGTCCTCAACGTGCAGGATGGGATAACGCTGGCGGATCTCGTGCTCTTCGAGCACTTCGAGAGGAAGGCCGTGTTGTCGTGCGGCACGTTGGGCGCCGACAACGATATCCGCGTCCTCGCAGCCAACCATCAAAAGTCCTGTGATGCGCAACAGGTCTTCGCCAGTCACCTCTTCGAGTTTTCGCCAAAGATCATAGGCGCGGAGAAGTAACGGCACATACGCGGGATCTTCGAAATAGGCCTTACGAATCATACGGGTCTTCCCGTTCGAAGACCCGTCGGCGTGGCCGCGTTGGAATTGTTCGAGCCCGATCACTCTTGAGCCGCGGCAAGCGCACTCAGCCAGAATGGCGCTGCCCATGCCGCCCAATCCAATGACGGCAACATCATAACGCATTCGCCATCATCCAGCCGTCACTCGGGAAATACCAGCAGACGATTCCGATCTGCCTAACGATCCAATATCGACCGAAGATTAATCCCAACCCATGAAATCGACTTCGACTGTTCGATCCGGGCCACCCTTTTCGCCCGTTTTCGGTTTGGCCGCGCCGCCTTTAACTTCCTTGTTGGGCTTCAAGTCGCGGAGCTCGAATTTGCGCTCTTTCTTTTCCGTGAGCTTGGGGTCTTCTTTTGTCGTCCTCGCTTTTGCGTCTTGGTCGTTCACTCTATCTTCCTGGGTTTAGGATTTATTCTTTCAGCTCACCGCCGCCGCGACGATACGAGGAGTGTGCCGTGAGAAGACAGACGGGTCGAGCATAATCGTAGATTTCGACGAGAAATTCTCGCGCGTCGCCTTCGGAAAACTTTTGCGTCTTCCGCTGGTTTCTAATTGGGGGAGGCGATTTTTTCCCGTGCCTTATGCCTGTGCGCGGCCGCCGATGCGTGCGGAAGAATCTTTACCTTCTCGGATGCCCAAATCCGCCTGTCTAAGCACGAACGGGTTGATTGACGAGCGGCGAAGTATGGTTGCGGTGTGAACCGGGCGATGATGTGGGTCAGCGAGCCGATCGTAGAGAGACACCGCGGCGCAGAAAAGGCCGCCGATTGGCAGCACGATCAGCCAAAAAAGGCAGGCTCCGATGACAAGAACGGCTTCCAACAGACATGTTCTGATCGCGGAAGGGCCGGAGTCGTTGGTCGTATCTGAAAGCGAGAAGGTGGTAGTCATCGAAGTATCTTTCTACAGGTTGGGCGGCGTCTTGTTTATATTCACCATAATTTTAAGCATTAGCCATGCCTGCCACGGAAACAAAAGGATCTTAATTTTTTCTTTCCGGAGGTGCGTTTTGGTGGCGCGAATCTGTTTCGAATGGCCTCGAATCTGGGCCACCCGCAGGCGCCATTTCGGACGAACGGCAATTAAATCCAATCCGAATCTTGCCCCCGGTACGTGGCTTGATTCCAAGGTCTTAGTTCTTGTACGGGATAATCGGTGACCTAAATGACAGCGCTGTTGTATTCGCTGGCTTGCTAGCTGCTTACGGCCTTCATCCACAATGAATCGGAACATGGAGTTTCGGACGATGACAGAAGGCAACGTAAAATTGGATCGACCCGCGAAGACGCAGAGCAGGTCCAACCGCGCTCGCGGGAGTCACACTCGAACAGGAGCGGCAGGAGCCGCGAAAAAAAGCCGACCTCGCGTCGGGACCCTGGCGCGAACAAGAACGCTGATGCTGGCGGCTTTACGCGTTTGGGAATTGAAGCAAGGCATCCGCGAGTAAAGCCGGGTGTTTCCACCGCGATGGATTTATAAGGCTGCTTCCAAGTCGCCACGCGTCACGCCCAGCGTAGCCTGGGCAATTACAATCCGGCTGGCGACGAGTCCCAAATGACTGCTTAAAGGTTCGCACTTTAGGTAGGGTATGCGAACTTGAGGTCGGAGTCGTTGCTATCCCGACGAGGTTAGGCTCGGTACATCATCAAGGTCTTATGAATCGATTTTTCCTTGGACTCGTGTTTACCTTTTTCCCGCTGCTCGGTTTGGCCCAGACCCAGCCCGCTGCGAGCGGCGTCGAAGGGACCATTACGATCAGCCCTATTCGAGGAGGACCCGTTCGACAAGGCGAGGCTACGTCGCAACCTCTGGCCGATATGGCGTTTGAGGTGAAGCACGACGGGCAAGTCGTTGCGTCTTTCCAAACCGATGCGAAAGGACAATTTAAAGTAATGCTTCCGTCCGGCCATTACACGATCTCGCGTCAGCAAAAAGCGGGTGCAATTGGCTCTTACGGACCTTTTGAAGTGGACGTGAGTACGGGCAAAATGGCCGCAGTCCATTGGGACTGCGACAGCGGTCTAAGGTAAGGTGATCGCGCGGAGTCGGACAGGTTAACGCGAACTGCGTCCGCAGATTCTTCCGTAAGAATAATTACTCGACATCGGGCGTCTGACAGGAAGCGATGGCCACGCCCAATGCAGCCTCCGCGAGATAGATTGCGCGCGCTGTTTTCGGATGCTCCGCTAGTTCTTCAGTCGCAGCCCGCGCGAGCTCGGGGCCAAAACGCCAAAGGAGAGAATGCCAGCGCGGCTTCAGAAGTCCCATGATCCCGTCGCCAATGAGGAAAAGTGCGCCCATATCAATCAACCGGCGCGCGATCAAATTGTTTGTCATTGGTTTCTATGGCGCGACCGAGGAGGAAATTCAAATTTCACGGCTGACAGACGGCGACTTGCATTGACTACTGTTGCAAATCTCGCGCAAAAGCGTCGCTGCGTTTCAGCGTTTGCTTTGACTGCGTATCGGTGTGCGATTGCTGATCGATGGTCGGACCGAGGGAACAACCACTTTGCAGCAGAATCAGGCACGAGAGCGCCAGAGATATTATGAACTTCATAGATCAAGAGGACAACTTGGCCTTAGCCTGCGGCGTTGTTCCAAGTTTGGATATTCCTTCAAGCGTGCGCCGGCGCCTGTTTCTTGTGATATTCAACGAGTCGGAAGCCCCAGCTAATCAGGGTCGAGAGATCGCGATTCCGTGTCGTCACCGTTTCGAGGAATTCTCGCACCTTGGCATTCAGTTGCGGCTGTTGCTCCGTTTCGTCGAGGATCTCAAAAATCTCCATCGAGAGAAGCCAATCGCCCGGATGTTCGGCTTGCTGCGTCTCCCAGATTTCCCCGAGGCGTTCGTAACCCGCTTTGCGAGTGCGAATATCGCGCACCTGCTGGTATAGGCTCTCGAGTTTCCTGCCGCTGGCGTCCGAAGGATGTTTGATTGTGCGCTCTTTCGGGACGAGCGCGACCTGGTTGTAGGCATCCTTGTCGGCCGCGCCGTTGAAAACAGAAACGATCTTGTCGCCTACCGCCATGTCATATGTCCCCCATGCGGGATCGAAGAGAATGCGATCGGCGAGTTTGGCGGTGCAACTTGAAAAGGAAATCAAAACCAATTCGTCGTCAGAACGCAGCATCTTTTCCACCTTGCCTTCCACTGTGATGCCGCTTTCGAATTCCAAGCGCGCCGAATTCCCTTCCGCGAGCTCACTTTCCTTCCACTTTCCGATCGGCGAACCAAAGCCGTCCGTGTGATAAGCGGGGCCGTGTCCGGCCAACTCCTTGTTTTTCCAAGCCAGCGCGCTTGGTCCGGTTGTTCTCAGGTAAATGGGTTGGTTGCCTGAATCGGTCAGCACCTCGGTAAACACGCCCGAAACCTGCAATCCGCTCGAGTATTGGCAGCTCGCCACATTCTTGCACTCGATCGCTTTCCTGATTCCTTCGAATCCACCAACGCGATATGCCATCTTGTTCGCGAATTCCTCTAAAACATCGCTCAGGTGCTGAAAATCGCGGCAGACGAACAACTGCGGTTGCTTCGTCGTGATATCAAAGGCCTGATCCTTGGCCGCGATCGAATAGGGGATCTTCTTCACCTCCGACTCGAGACAGCTGACGGACTCCCCAATCGAAGAAAGCAACCCGGCGCCGTAAATCTTCGGCTTCTCTAACGAACCAATCAGGCCGTATTCCACCGTCCACCAATGCAGCCGCGAGAGCTGCGCCATTTCGGAAGGCTGACCAAGATTCGCCTGTTTGTATTCTACCTCCCGTGTCGCCTCTTCGAGCTCTTGCGGATTGGCATTCGGCAACTCCTTTAAGATCGAGAGATGGCGGATCGCTTCGTAAAGTTCGAAGTCCTTGCGCGACTGCATCGCCTTGGCGCCCACTTCGCCAAACCGTTGCAGATAATTTGAATACTCGCGATCGACAATGATGGGCGCATGCCCGGCGGCTTCATGCACAATATCGGGCGCAGGCGTGTATTCGATATGGTGGATTTGGCGCATGTCACACGCGATGACCAGAACTTTGTAAGCCTGAAATTCCATAAAAGCCGCCGGTGGAATAAAGCCGTCCACTGCGACCGCGCCCCAGCCAATCTGGCCAAGGATGTCGTTCATCTCGCTGATGCGCGGGATGCGTTCGAAGGAAATTCCGGTGTCGAGTAAGCCCTGGAAATAAACCTTGTGGGCGTATTCCTTCAGGAAAAAAATATTCTGGCGCATGATGAACCGCCACACGGCGTGATCAACTGGCGTGTAATCGTCGTACCGCTGATCGACGGCGAATTGGAGCAGGTGCTTCGGCAGCGCCGCGACGGCGGCATTGTTCATTGGGATTCCGTTTTCGGTTTTCATCGTCACCTCTTCCTGGATTTCAAATTTCACCGTCGCCTAACGACAGGCCACAACTCAAATTTTATGACCGAACGTAAGGACGGGCAAGGGAGTTCGCGAGGAAGCAACAATACTCGAGCATGAAAATGCGGGGCTGTCCCTTCATTGCGAAAGACTGGCGCGCTCGATACGTTCGATAATGCCGGACACTCCCGACCTTATGGTTGACGCTGCGCCTCCAACCGCGCGCCGGGAGAATTATCCGCCGGTCGTCTGGTTGAGCTTGTTCTGTCTTGATGCACCGATCGTCGCGGTCACGTGGCAATGGCTTTTCGCGCACATTTTCGGTGCGGAGCTTCACTTTCCAGTGCGCATCCTTCTCTTCTTCACCGCCTGGCTCATTTATCTCGCTGATCGTTTCGCGGACACAATCAAGCTTTCGCCGGAAAATCCCATCTCGCTTCGTCACCGTTTTTGCCGCGAACATATGATCGGGTGGTGGATCGCGATCGTGATCATCTTTATTCTTGATGTCTCGCTCTCTCTTCGCTTTCTCGACCTGCAAATGCTTCTCCTTGGCGGGACTCTGGCGGCCATCTGCGCGCTTTATCTGTTCGTCAATCATCTGTTAGGCGGAAAGTGGCGTCCGGTTCCGATGAAGGAGAAATCGATCGGGATACTTTTCGCCGCGGGCACCGCTCTCGGCGTCATCGGTGAGCTACCTGCACTGAGTGTTTCTTTCGGCGCGGCGTTATTGCTTTTTGCCATCCTCTGCACCTATAACTGCCTCTCCATTGCCGCCTGGGAACGCGACCTTGACTCTGCCCAGGGCAAGGCGTCGTTCATGACTGGCTGGCCATCTGCGGCACGAGCGCTCACGGCGATCGGTTATGGTCTCGCGCTGGTTGCGCTCGCCAGCGGCATTGTCTGGCGATTTGCATGGCCGCTCTGGCTTTGTCTGGCAATGAGTGCACTTTTACTCGTTAGGCTGAATCGCGCCGAGAGTTGTCCGCGCGATCAGCGGACCGCACTGGCCGATCTCGTCCTCCTTACTCCGCTGCTCGCGCTCCTCTTTTCCTGGCGGTGAGCTTCGATCGCGTCGCGCGGATTTATCGTTGGTTGGAGACGTTTGTTTTTGGGAACCAACTGCAGGAAGCGCGTCTCGCTTTCCTCGACAAGATCGAGTCAGCAGGTCGGGTCCTTGTCGTCGGGGAAGGGGATGGCCGCTTTCTCGTCGAGTTCGTTAGGCTGCACCCGAATTCCGTAGTGGATTGCATCGAGGCGAGCGGCGCAATGCTCCGGCTAGCAAAGGCACGCGCGAAGTTCACCCAGGGTCAATTTCGTTCAACAGGACGTAAACGAGAGTGTTCTCGAGCGCGAGGTTTACGATCTCATCGTGACGCATTTTGTGCTCGATTGTTTCAACGAACGAACCCTTTCGCATCTGATCGAAAGGCTTTGCAGCGCCGCCGCTCCGAGTGCGCGTTGGCTCATCGCCGATTTCTGCGAACCGGCAACTGGATGGCGTCGCTGGTGGGGACGTTTCCTCATCGCGGTCATGTACCAGTTCTTCCGCTCCGTAGCCGGGATTGAAGCGACTCGTTTGGTCGACTTTGCTCCGTTTTTGCGACTGGGTGGATTTACCCTTGGCACGCAGGTGTTCTCGCCCAACAAGATGATTCGGTCGCAGCTATGGGCGCGTCATACCTGACGACCGCAGGGTGGTCTCCCTTTCGCTGCTAAATTGGGTCGCTGCTTCGAAGCGCTACCGCCGTCGCCGCGCAATGAGTCTGACGATCCAAACAATCAACGCGAGGGCGACGGCCCACGGAGCTACGAAGGCAATCGCCACGCCGATCATCCGCAGACTCCACATGAGAGCCTCGGCGCCTTGCTCCAAAGTATGACGCAGGGTGGCGAGCAGGCTGGTGTTGGAGGAAACAATATTGCCCTGGCTGTAAATCTGAATGGAAAGATCAGCCGGCGCATTGGCCATATCCGACTGATCGCCCGCTCGATCGTCTCTTTGGACGGCCACGTTCTCGACTTTGCCTAACGACTCCAGCTCTTTCATGAGCGCGCGGTAGTTTTTCAATGGCACACGCAGCGACACATTCTCGATTTCGTGCCCATCGGGATCACGCGAGAAAGAGGACGTCCGGATGCGGCCACTTTGTTTCTCGACCAGAGCGCGGAGCTGTGCGGTCTTTTTGTCGACCTCGGTCGTGCGGATCTGGAGTGTGGTTTGTTGCGCAGCCTGTTCCTGCTCCTCGCGCGAGAGGGCGACGTTCAACTCCACTTTGTCGCGTTTTGTCCGGGCATTTTGTGACATGCCTTCGCCGCCTTGCGCGACTCGCTCGGTTTCGACTCGAAAATTTTCCACCTGCCCAAAGCTCTTTATTCGAGCGATAACGGCGTCGCTTTCCTCGGGCGCCAGCAGCATATGGACCTGCGCTGTGACGTTGCCCCGATTATCTCGACCGAGCTGCGCGCTGCTGATTTGCACCTGGGGTGAAGCAAGTGCCTTGATCTGGTTGTAGACGGTTTCGACTTGCGGCGAATAAAGAGCGAGATCGGCTCGTTCCTTCACGAGAAAAGCGGCGGGCTGCTCGAGATCCTTTTCCGCCAGCACGAGGGTAACGGTGGCGAACTGCACCTGCGCGTCCCAATATTTTAGCTCGCCCTGCATCTGCTCGATTTCTTCGCGCACACGAGCAAGCTCCTTCTCGACCTGCAAAAGATCGGAGACCTTGCCGGTCTTGGTTTTGACCATGTCGAGCAGGCGTTGCTCCATGACCCGCGCGTTCTTCAGGCGAGCTTCTGTGTCGAAGTAGGATTTAGTCACGTCCTCCGTGCCTAACGACTGGTTCTTCAATTCACCCAGGCCGCGAATCGAAAGCAGGAAAGCGTCAAGCTTGTCGGGCAAAATCTTCACCACAATTTCGCCCTGCAATTTGCCATTGGCTTGCTTCTGCGAATTGCTGGTGGCGACGTAGCCACCGTTTGCTTTCGCCAAGTCGACGATCTGTTGCAGCGAATTGTTGAAGCTGGCGACCTCCAAGTCGACTCGGGCGTTCCGCACCAGTTTGCGCTGGTCAGTTGGTGCCGGAGCGGGACTTTGAGTGACTTGCTCAGTCTTCGAAATCATTCCATCCGCAGGGGCGACAGACTCTGCCTCCGAAGTGGTCTTCGAACGACTTTCCATGAGTGGGACCGGAGGCGGAGCGGCGCCGGTTTGGTCCTTTGGTCGTGTTTCAGCGAAGGCAGCGGGCTTCCCCGCGGCGCGAAAGGTAGTCTTGCCTAACGAATCTAAGACGGATCCATTTTGCGGAGCTGCTGAAGCTGCGAGTTCAGTCGAGACCAGCCTGTTTTCCAGCGTCTCATTTCCTTGGTGCGTAATGATTCGCCCGGTTTGTATGAGCGCGAGGAGCACAACCGCCGCTGCCGCAATCTGCGTTACGCGGAGACGAAAGGCATGAATGACAAACGCTGTGAAATCACCGCGCAGATCAGGTACGCGTTGGCGGAAACTCGCCAGCATTCGCTGTTCAAAAGCAGGATCGGCTTTTTCCGGGGAAAGATTTTCCTCAAGTAGCTTGTGCATATTCTTTTCCTCCCGGTGCAGCTGGCGACATGTCGAGGCATTCGACAAGATGACGATGGAGCGCCTCGCACTCGTTGACTGAAAGCTGATCGTGCACCTCCGCGGCCAGCCAGTTCTCGATGTCGTCGTGAATAGTGAGAGGCGTTTTCATTCCAAAGCGGTTAGCGCTGGTCGCAGTCGTTTACGCAAGGTCTGCAGGGTGCGTCCGAGGATGCCCCGGAGCGCGCCGTTGCTCAGGCCGAGCAGTCGCTCGATTGCGGCGTAGTCGAGTTCTTCAAAATAGCGAAGGGTAAGAGCAGCTCGATGTAGCTCCGGCAATTCCGCGATCGCACCCTGGAGGTGTTTGCCTAACGAGTCTTCAAGCGGCACAAGCTCTTCCGGTTGATCCGCCAGCTCGTCAGGCAGCGGCTCCGGTTTACGTTTGCGCGCCAGGTCGCGAGCCCGATGCCTGACGATTGTGGCGAGCCAGGCGGGAAATTTCTCTGCCTCACGCAATTTCCAGCGACCTTTCCAGGCCTTGATGAATGCGTCCTGCACTGCATCCTCGGCGTCGGAACGGTTTTGCAAAATGCCGTATGCAATTGCGAAGAGTGCCCGACTCTGTGTGCGGATGATCATCTCGAAGGCGTCGCGATCGCCGCGGATAGCCGCTCGAAAGATTTCGTGTTCGCTGGGATCCATCGGTCGATCACCAGCCTAGACGCGTGAGTGTGCGAGAACGCGCGAAAATTTTTTCGAGATTTTGCGCGCCCCCACAAGCGCGCGGTTGTCATCCCGAGCCAAGTTTACCGGTCGCGCCTGGCTTAACGAGAGGTTCCGCTGGCCACTGTTGCGGCAAAGGGCACGCCCATCGTGATCGTAACCTTGGTCCCGGGACTTACCAGGTCTTTCAGGCGGGCCGCATCCCAGTTGGCGGTGCGAATGCAGCCGTGACTGCCCGCCCGCCCGATGGTCTCGGGATTGTTTGTGCCGTGAATGCCGATGCCTGGTTTGTTCAGCCCCATCCACAGAATGCCCACCGGATTGTTAGGACCGGGTGGGATGTTGTAGAAATCGCTTGTCCGCACGCCGTGCATGAGCACCCCTTCGTCGTGGCGAAACCAGGGCATGGTCGCGATCCCGAGAATTTTCCACACGCCTAACGGAGCCGGTAGAGTCTTCGAGCCTGGAGTAACTGGAAACTCGGCGATCAGCTTGTCGCCTTCGTGGACTTCGAGAAATCGCTCGCGCGTGTCGATGTAAATCTGCCGGTTGGCGAAGAGCGGGTTTGCGGGAACGAATTTTTCCGAGAGTTTCTCGATTTCAAACGGCTGGACATTTGGCACGTTCACCGCGTCGCCTGGCTTGAGCTGCTCGAGATCCATACCCGGATTAATCTTCCGCAGGAAATCCTCCGCAGCGTGATAGCGTTCCGCGACGAACTCGAGGAGTGAGCCGTATTTCATCGCCTTGAGCTTTGCCTGTTCTGAGGGCCTGGATGCGGTCTCGCCAACGAACTGTTCGTCTTCCGGTCGAATGGTGTAAGTCGTGTAAGTCTGGGGAACTTCTGCGAGCAATTGCGCATCGACTGCTCCAGTCGGCGGCAAGCCATTCGCTTTTTTGTAGGCGACCAGGGCCTTGCCGAAAAACTCGCCCATTTTCCCGTCAATCTTCCCGGGCCCAAACTCATGGTTATCGAGAAAGATCTGGAGCCGCACGCTCGTTTCTTCATCGTAAACTGGCAGTGCGACCAATTCACGCGGCGGCAATGATGGCGTCGGACTTGGAGTCGGCGTGGCCGGGAGCGCCCTCCGCACCGGAATTGGCGTCGGGATTGGGGTCGGCGTTTGGCGCGACCACCAACCCGCTTCCGCGCGCGGCGCGAGGGCGATGACCACGCAACAGAGGGTCGCGGCTGTTTTCATGAGCGCAAGTTATTAACCGGGCCGAGCGCTCACGCAAACCGGCGAGCCGCTACTTCGTTTCTTCGCCCTTGGCCTTGGCCCGGTTTTCCCTCTTGCGAAACTTGACCATCCTGGTCACGAGCGAGAGCGGAAGGGGCTCGTCGTGAGGAAATCTCACCGAGCCCTTGTTGGGTTCATAGCTGGCCAGTTCTTTGCTGAATTTCCTGATCGCGCTCGCGCGTGGATAAAACCCGATATGATTCTTAAAGCCGGCGAAATAAACCAGAATTCCGTCCAGCCGAAAGGCCGGCATTTCGTAGCTCATAGTCTCCACCGCATCAGGCGCCGCGACCATGATGGTCTGTCTCAACTGTCGCAATCTACTCCTTACGGCCGGTGGGAACCGGACAATATATTCGTCAAAAGCAGCAGAACTCTTACTCATGAACTGAGCGCTCTTTGACTTCTAACCAAACCAATCTGCGATTAATCAGACAAAGCGTGAGTAGCATGAGTCACAGCTGCTCCGGCTCTGAGGGAAGCGGCGACCATCGCGGCTTCGGTTAATTCCGCTTCACTGGCGCCGGCTTTGCGTGCGTTGGTGGAATGGATGTCGATGCAATACGCACATTGTGTCGTTAAGGCGACAGCTACTGCGATGAGTTCCTTGTATTTGGCCGGAATTGCGCCGTCGGCGACGGCGGCCTTGTCGAAAGCCCAGAAGGCTTTCATTACTTCGGGGGCGAGCGAATCCATCTTCTTAATCCTGGCAAGATTGTTTTTGCTATACATGGCGATGATGAGTTGGGTTTATCGTTGCAGATTGAAATCGAGACTTAGCGACACTCAGCCATGCGCAAGCTTCACGCCAGCGCCGAATTTCCGGAACCTTCTGCTGATCTGACATTTAGTCGTCGTTCCCAGCGCCAGACCTTGCCATCTTCCGAATTCATCGCCTCGCCGACAAAGATAAAGCCACATTTCTGCAAGACGCGTGTCGAGGCACTCTTTTGCGGCAGGGTGTAAGCGCGCAAGGTAGACACTTGGCCGGTGCCTTTAGCGTATTCAATCAGGGCGCATGCCGCGGCCGTGGCATATCCGCGGCCTTCGTAGTCTGGCGCGATGCCGTAGGCAATCTCCACCATGGCATCCTCGCTCGGAGGTCCGGCAAAGCTGCACAAACCAATTAGCTTCTTGCCTAACAAAACACCAAACCCATCCTGCCACGGATCCGTCGCTTCGCGTTGCCGCAACTGATCGAGAAACTCCGGGGATACTTCGGATCCAATAATAAAGTCTCGCACACCGCTGGCGACAGTTAGACCGGTAAGTCGCTCATAGTTTTCCACACCGTCGAGTAATGCTCGCAGATGTTGCGGTGTGTGCGGAAGGAGTCGGAAGTCAGAATTCAAGATAGAAAGAATATTGCAGACTTGGAAAAAGAAGACTCGGCAACATCCTTTCGGCAAACCATGACGAAGTAGCAAGCGCTGGCTTGCCTGCGTCGACTTAGTCGACCGCAGCAACCAGGCTGAAGATAGGGTTAGCGGTTTGGCCGGCTATTCGCGTTTTCGCGACGCTTCTCGTCAGCTCGGACAGCGTTGCTCATGCCTAACGACGACCTTGCCGGAGAAAAAATTCCCGATTGCTCCTCGGCGTGAGAATGGTTAGGTGCAGCTCTCGTTTTGAAGTTTATCAATCTGACGCGCCGGACGGAGATCGGCGCGAATTGTTACTATTTGGCGGCCGGCGGCCGGGGCGTGGTGCTCGATTGCGGAATGCATCCCAAGGAGGAAGGCGAAATGGCTTTGCCGCTGTTCGGCGCTCTGGCGGGCCGGCAAGTCGACGCTATCCTGCTTTCTCACGCGCATCTCGACCACATCGGCTCGCTTCCGGTGCTCATGCGTCAGCAGCCGCAGGCGCGCGTCTTTATGACGGAGCCAACGGCGGCGATCGGTGATGCGCTCCTGCACAACTCGGTCAATGTCATGATCCGCGAACGCGAAGAGGTCGGAATTATTTATCCACTTTTCACGCACCGCGAGACCGACCGTGCGACAGAGCGATGGCAACATTGCCCGCTGCGGCAACCGATTACGGTCGAGGGTGAACGTTGCTCGCCGCGACCTAACGACGATCTCGCCTTCGAATATCGCGATGCAGGTCATGTCATGGGCGCGGCCGGAATTCTCCTGCGCGCGGAGGGCCGGACTGTTTTCTACACCGGCGACGTAAACTTCGACGATCAAACACTAACCAAAGGCGCGGCTTTTCCTTGGAAGGAGATAGATGTTCTCATCATCGAAACCACACGTGGCGATTCCCCACTCCCGCAAAATTTTTCGCGCGCAGCGGAAGAGCAGCGTTTTGCCGAGGCGATCGAACGGGCGTTTGCCCGCGGCGGATGCGTGCTCGTGCCGGTTTTCGCTCTCGGCAAGACGCAGGAAGTGCTGACCATGCTCTACAAATTCAAACGCCAGAAATTGCTCGGCGACTTCCCGATCTACATCGGCGGCTTGAGCTCCAAGATGACAGAGATTTACGATCGGCGCGCTAACCAGGCAGCGCGTGTTCTGCCGCGTTTGCAACTGTTTCCCGAATTGCAGCCATTTGTTCTCAATGGCAAAACCATCGCCGAGGCGCCAGCGCGTCCGGGACGGATCTACGCTCTCTCCAGCGGAATGATGACGCCCAAAACGCTTTCCAACATTTTCGCACGACGGATTGTCGATCGACCGGAGCACACGATTTTTTTCGTTGGCTATGCTGATCCGGAATCGCCCGCGGGCAAATTGCGCCGCGCCCAGCCTAACGACCTTGTCTCGCTGGACGAAGACGAGCCCGCGCAACCACTGCGCTGCCAGATCGAACAATTTCAATTCAGCGCGCATGCATCACGGGAATCGATCCTGGACTACATCAAAAAAGTTGCGGCAAAGAAGGTGGTGCTGGTGCACGGAGATCCCGCCGCGGTGGAATGGATGAGGTCAACGGCCGCGGGTGCGTTGCCGGGCAGTGAAATTATCGTCCCGAGACCGGGTGTGGAAATCGATTTGTAGCGCGAGCTATCGGCCCGGGCGTTTCCCGTTGTGGGTCCAATCTTGTTCCTCGTGAGAATCGTTTCCTGGAATATTAATTCGTTGCGCAAGCGTGAAACACGTCTTCTCGCCTGGCTGAGAGAAACGAGCCCAGACGTCGTCTGTCTGCAGGAAACCAAATGCACCGACGAGCAATTTCCCGCAGCAACTCTGCGTGATGCGGGCTACGCCGCCGCTTTCCATGGTCAGAAGTCCTACAATGGCGTCGCAATTCTGGCGAAGGAGGAACCACGCGAAGTGGAGTTCGGATTGGGCGACGAGGCGGCAGACTCGCAGGCCCGCGTTATTGCTGCCAGCGTGGGAAACGTGCGCGTGATTTCGATTTATGCCCCGAATGGACAGGCGGTCGGATCGGAAGCTTATGCTTACAAAATGGAGTGGTTTCGTCGCCTAACGACTTGCTTGCGCAAACGCGAAAGTCCGCTCGAGCGCGTCTTGCTTTGTGGCGATTTCAATGTTGCGCCTAACGATGAGGATGTGCACGACCCGGCACTTTGGCGCGGCGCAATCATGTGCTCTGAGGATGAGCGAGCGGCGTTTCGCGCGGTTTGCGATCTTGGGCTGACGGATACTCTACGGTTGCATCATCTGGAGGCGGGAATCTTTAGCTGGTGGGATTATCGCATGTTGGCCTTCCCGAAGAATCGCGGACTACGGATCGATGCCATCCTCGCGGGAAGCGAGCTGGCCGCCAATTGCAGGGACGCGGGGGTGGAGCGGGAGATGCGCAAAGGAAAAGAGCCGTCAGATCACGCGCCGGTGTGGGCCGAAGTCGGCCCTTTCAGCCTAACAAGGTCGTTAGGGTCTTAGCCACTAAAGTTGGGCGTTTTTTGCCTAACGAGTGAGCAGGGCGCTGTCGGTGCAATCGAGACGAGGTCGTTGACTTCCGCTCGACGGAAGTGACGCCGCGTTGGAGGATGCAGTCGATGGCTGATCCGGCGCGACGAGTTGCTTACCCTCCGCCGAAGCCACTTCTCGTCTACGATGGCGATTGCGCTTTTTGTAAGCTATGGATCGCGCGCTGGCAGGAAGAGACGGGCCAGACCGTAGAGTATGAGTCGTTGCAGGAAGCCGCGCCCCGATTCTCAGATATACCTCGGGAAGAGTTCGAGCGGGCGGTGAAGTTGATCGAGCCTGATGGTTCGGTCTACAGCGGTGCGGAGGCTGTCTATCGTTCGTTAGGCGCTGGAGGGCGCCCGCTGAATCGTTGGAGTTACGACCACGTGCCGGGCTTCGCGGCCGCCTCGGAATTTGCCTATCGAGTCATCGCCGATCATCGCGCCCTGGCGCATCGCGTGACGCAACTGTTCTGGGGCAATGACGTACGACGTCCAACCTATTTTACTTCGCGCAGTTGGTTCCTGCGTTCGTTAGGCGTGATCTTCCTGATTGCCTTCCTCTCCTTTTGGTCGCAGATCGACGGGCTGATCGGCGAGCGGGGAATTATGCCATTGCCGCAGTTCATGGAGGCGGCGCGCACACAACTCGGCGGCCAAGATTGGCTTGTTCTCCCCACGCTCTGCTGGATCAACTCAAGTAGCAGCTTTCTTCACTTTCTCTGCGCTACGGGTGCGTTTTTGTCTCTCCTTCTCATCGCTGGAATCGCACCGATTCTCTCTCTGGTCTTGATTGTCGGAATTTACCTTTCCCTCAGCGTTGCCGGACAGACGTTCTTCAGTTTTCAATGGGACATCCTGCTGATCGAGACAGGGTTTCTCGCCATCTTTATCGCGCCCTGGCGGTGGTGGCCGCGACGCGGAGAGCAGCCACCTGTTTCGCGACCCGCACTGTTTCTTCTCCAGTTTCTGCTTTTCAAACTGATGCTGATGTCAGGAGTGGTGAAACTCACGAGCGGTGATTCGTCGTGGTGGGACCTGAGCGCGCTCGACTATCACTACTGGACACAACCGCTTCCGACCGTCCTAGGTTGGTGGGCCGATAAATCGCCCGAATGGGTCAAACATTTCTGCACCGCCACGACGCTCTTGGTCGAGATCGTCGTGCCCTTTCTGATCTGGGGTCCGCGCCGCCTGCGACAGCTGGCGTGCGGGCTTTTTGTTCTTCTGCAAATCGTGATCGGGCTGACGGGCAACTACGCCTTTTTTAATCTCCTTACGCTCGCGCTTTGTCTTTTGTTGGTCGACGACGCGGTTTGGCCACCGGCTTTCCGCGTCGCAACGGAATTGCGGATTGTCAGGCGGCGGGCGCGCTTGATTCCAGCACTGGTCATCTTCGTGACGATGCCGATCAACGCCGTTCTCATCCTCAACACGTTCAAACCCAATCTCACCTGGCCACCGGCGATAGAATCGCTTTATACCGCGATCGCGCCGCTCCGCCTCGTGAACAGCTATGGACTCTTCCGCGTCATGACGAAGGAGCGACCCGAAATCATCATTGAAGGCAGTTACGACGCTCTCGATTGGAAACCATACGAGTTTAAATGGAAAGCTGGCGACCTCGATCGACCGCCCCGTTTCGTTGAGCCGCACCAGCCGCGTCTTGATTGGCAGATGTGGTTTGCGGCACTCGGCGACCCGCGACAGAACCCATGGTTTTTTGCACTTGCCCAGCGATTGCTCGAGGGTTCGCCGGATGTTTTGGCATTGTTAGGCAAAAACCCTTTTCCGGAAAGACCGCCGCGCTATTTGCGGGCGCAAATCTATCGCTATCATTTTGCGAGCCTTCCAGAGTATCGGAGGTCCGGTCGCTGGTGGGAGCGCGACGAGGGCCGGACCTACCTCCCGGAGGTCTCCTTAGGTGGCGAATAGCAGGAAACGGAATCGGACCTGGTGTTGTTCAGATAAAGCCTCGGGTACAATTTTTCTTCTGGCTGACGTGCCCTCAAAGAAATCGGCGGATGATCCAGCGTACCGCCGATCGACTTGAGCAATGCCCGTTAGGCGTTATCCTGGCGCATGCCAAAAGAGGCGCAGATCGTTACCGAAGGCACGGTCACGCAAGTGCTGCCGGGCACGATGTTTCGGGTCGATCTCGCGGGGCAGCGCAACGTCCTTGCCCATATCTCGGGTAAGATGCGCAAACATTTCATTCGCATCGTTCCGGGAGACAAGGTGGAAGTTGAATTGTCGCCCTACGATCTTACGAAGGCGCGAATTATCTTTCGCGAAAAATGAACGCGGATGGCTTCCGGGAAGGCCGGACGGGAAAATCGTAAGCGCAAGCCTTCGGTGAGTTCCGTATCTCCAGTGACGAAAAGTTCACCGCCAGAGGCGAAAAGTCGCTCGGCAAGAAAACCACGTTCCAAAAAGGAGAAGATTATGGCTGAGGAGAATAAAAGCGGAGAAGGTGCGGCAATTCCGCCGCAGGCAGAAGACAAGGTGCAAAGCGGCGTCTCGCATGCGCGCAAGGCGGCGGACGATTTACGTTCGGCGGCAGGCGCCGTTGCTGATGAATATCGCGGACGTGCCGAGGAAGCGTGGAACGAGGCAAGCGATCGCGTGCGAAGCTTTCAGGAAGATAGCGAGCAGTACGTGCGCGATAATCCGACCAAGGCGATCTTCACCGCCCTCGGGGTTGGATTTGTCCTGGGCCTGATTTTCCGTCGTTAGAGGATAGCGGATGGCAGGCCGTCCGATGCCGTTCCGCAATCCGGCGGGTTATCGCGGATTGCGCCAAAATCTGGCCGCGCTGGTTGCGTCCTGCACGCAATTTTTCCAGACGCGCCTCGAGCTTGCTCTTCAGGAATCGAAGGGCGCGATAAAACAGCTTGCCCTGCTCGCGGGCTGTCTCATTGCCGCTGCTGTCGGGCTTGCCTGCGGTTATGTTTTTCTAATGGTCTTTGTTGTCGTTGGGATCGCGCATCTGCTAGCGATCTCCTGGATCTGGATTTCGCTCGCGCTCGCATTGCTTCACTTTGGCGCGGCACTGGTTTGCCTCGTTCTCGCGCGTGGGCAGCTGAAACGCCCGCTTTTTCGACAAACAGCGAGCGTGATTAAGGAAGATACAGAATGGCTGAAAAATCTGGACAAGAAAAAGATCCGGTAGCGCTGCGCAGGAAGATTGCGCAATCGCGCGAACTGGTAGTGCGCGACATGGGCGGCCTGCGCTACGAGTTGGATTTTCCGCTCAAGTTCAAGAAGACTTTCCAACGTAACACGGCGCTCTGGATTGGAGCTGCTCTCGCTCTCGGTCTTTGTGTCGCTTTGCTGCGGGCGCGCACCCAAAAGGTTTATGTTAGCCCGCTAAACAAAAAGGTTCGTTCTCCGAACAAGTCCCTTCTCGAATCGGGCGCGTTGCTTGGCTTGGTCAAGCTCGCCATGACGGTTGTGCAACCGATGGTGGTGAGTCATTTCGCGAAGAAAGGCTCCAAAGAAGGCCGGGACAAGAATTCGCGTCGTCACGGCTCGTAATCGAATTTCAATTTACCTCTCTCAAACGGCTGACTATCCTCAAATGGTCGCCTTCGCATGTCCGAAACTCCCACCCCCAGTGCATCTGCTGCTGTCGCGTCGCATGTTGATCAGTATCTCGCGGTCGGTCAGGAGCGCGGCGCTTCCGATATCCATTTAAGTGTCAATGCTCAACCGATTTGGCGCCTTTTTGGTCATCTCCAACCAATCTGGCCCGAAGCACCGGAACTGAACGCGGCCGACACGGCTGCGCTCGTCGAAGGTTTTCTGACCGACGAACAACGCGCGCAATTAACCGAACGCGGCGACATCGACTTTGCCTATTCCAGCGGTTTCGGACGCTTCCGCACCAGTGTCGTTAGGCAAAGACTCGGGATCGACATCGTTTTTCGCATTATCAGCACGCGCATGCGCACGATGGATGAACTGGGCTTACCCGAAAGTCTGAAGCTGCTCACGCGTTTCCATAACGGCCTTATTCTTGTTACAGGCTCAATTGGGAGCGGAAAATCGACCACTTTGGCTGCACTAGTCGAGCAAGTGAATCTGGAACGGCGGGACCACATCATCACCTTGGAAGATCCGATCGAATATGTTTTCGAGCCGAAAGGCTGCCACATCACGCAGCGCGAAGTGCGGACTCACACAAAGTCGTTCGGAGCCGCACTCCGCGCTTCGTTGCGCGAAGATCCGGACATTATCATGGTCGGCGAAATGCGTGATCTCGAGACCATCTCGCTCGCCATTACCGCTTCTGAGACGGGCCACCTTGTTCTTGGCACTTTGCATACCGGCAACGCCTCGCGCACGCTCGATCGTTTGCTTGATGCTTTCCCAGTCGACCAACAGGATCAGATTCGCGTCATGGTGAGCGAATCGTTGCGCGGCATCATCAGCCAGCAACTCGTTCCGCGCGCCGATGGGAAAGGTCGGGTCCTTGCGCTCGAGTTCCTAACGAACACCCCGGCGGTGGCGAACGTGATTCGCGAATGCCGCACCTTTATGCTTCCTGGCATCATCCAGACCGGCCGCAAACAAGGCATGCGCTTGATGGATGATTCGCTGCGCGAGCTTTACGACCGCGATATTATCACCGCCGAAGAAGCCATTGCGCGGAGCGAGCAAAAGCAGCTTATGCGCGACCACGTCTGGCGAAAACGCTAAAGGAGAATTAGCAAAACCGCAGAGAAGACTCGCGCATTCATTGTTCGTCCCCCCAGACAATGCCATACCTTGATCGCTTACTTGAAACGCTAGTCCAGGAGGGTGCGTCCGATCTTCATCTGGCTGAAGGTCAGCCACCCAAGATTCGCAAGCACGGCGACATCGCTCCGATTGGCGAGGAGCCGTTCTCTCGCAAAGAAGCGATGACAATGCTGAGCGAGATTTGTGGACCGAAACGCTGGGCTGCCTTCGAAGAATCCGGTGACCTCGATTTCGCCTACGAGATGAACGAGCGTTCGCGCTTTCGCTGTAATTATCTCAAGCAAACACATGGTTACGGCGCAGTCTTTAGACTTATCCCGACACAGATCGCTACTCTGGAAGAGCTGGGCATTCCGCCGGTCGTTAGGGATTTTGGCGATCTCCGCGGCGGCCTTGTCCTTGTAACCGGTCCGACCGGTTCCGGGAAGTCTACCACCTTGGCGGCGATGGTCGATTACATCAATCGCACCTACGCGCGACACATCGTGACGATCGAAGAGCCGATCGAGTTTGTGCATTGCAACAAGCGCAGCGTCATTACCCAGCGCGAGGTGCCCGAGCATTCCGCGACTTTTGCTGCGGGATTGAAAGCGGCTCTGCGCGAAGATTCCGATATCGTTCTCGTGGGCGAGATGCGGGACCTCGAAACGATTTCGCTCGCGCTCACTGCCGCCGAGACCGGCCTTCTCGTTTTTGGCACGCTGCATACCAACAACGCGCGCAAAACCATCGATCGAATGATCGATGTCTTCCCAGCTGACAGACAACCGCAGGCTCGCACGATGCTGGCGAACTCGCTTCGTGGGGTGGTTGCGCAATTGCTTCTCAAGCGCGCTGATGGCCAGGGTCGACTTGCCGTGAACGAAATATTGATCGGAAATCCGGCGGTCGCCTCCATCATTCGCGAAGGCGCGACACAAAAATTGCAGGACGTCATTGTGAGCGGAAAGAAACAGGGAATGCAATTCATGGATGACGCGATCCTCGCGCTCTTAGAGGCCGGACTTGTCTCGCCACAGGAAGCGTTCATGAAGGCAGTCGACAAGAATCCTTTCAAGAAGTTCCTCTCCGACGAGCAAGCCGCCCTGGCTAACTCCGCTGGGGCGGTGCCCGACGACCAGCGACGGTTGCCGGGCGATTTTGTGAAAACGAAGATGGGGAAGGGCAGCGAACAAGGTCGTTAGGTAACGGATCGACTGAAGCACTGGGGCGACGAGATTCAAAGGTTACAAGCGCGAAACCATTGCCGGTTCGCATTCCAGTTTCGCCTCCCTAGCCTGCTGGCCATATGAAAAAGCATCTCGTTCTAATTCTAGCCGTCCTCGGTATCCTGCTGAGCTTTGCAGGACAAGGACGCGCGGAAGAAAGTCATCGCGGCTTCTTTGAAGCCGATCTCGCTGGAGGCGGCAAAGCCGTCTTTTTTGTTCAGGGCAATCACGCCCTATCTATCTACGTCTTCGATGTTGCCTCGGGAGCGGTTAGCTTTGCCGGTGGAGATATCGCGAGTGACGGCACCTTCAGTGTCACAGCCAGCAATGGCGCCGTGATTAGTGGTTCGGTGCACGACGATGACTCCGCGGCCTTCGATGATGATCAAGTAACAGCCAATATTGGCGGCCAGGCAGTCATTGCTCCACGCGTGCACGACTTTGGACCGAGCGATGATATTCCCGGACGCTTTACCGGCGTAGCGGAAAGCGTCGACGGACAAACATTGGACGTGAAGCTGGTGATCGACTCCCAGGGGCGCATCTTCTTTATTGCCGCTGACGGCGATAGCATTCTGGGCGGTTTTGGGTCGGTCACAGCTACCCAACTCGCGAGTAAGGCCGCGAAGATAACTACCGATGACCACGGTGACGATGATCCTCCCGGTCATGATATGGGCGACGACCATGGGCAGGACGCGGATGACTTGCAGGATTTCAATGAAGACCTTAACGACGACCATCCGAACGCGACCTTTTCGCTGACTCTGCTCAGCGGCGAAACCGTTACTGGTAACCTGACTTTCGGTCACGGTGCACAGTTAGGAGACTTTACGCTCAATGGGATAACGTACTTCTTCCGGGCGCCGCAGGAGTCGCCGGGAAATCACCTTGCTAACATTTCGACGCGCGGTTTTGTCACGACGGGTCAAGGTCAGCTCATCGGCGGCTTCATCATTACGGGTGGCCCGAAAATGGTTTTGATTCGCGCCTTGGGCCCTTCATTGGCAGCACAAGGTGTAAGTCCAGTCCTGGAGAACCCGGTGCTGAAACTGATGAGTGGCGACACGGAGTTAAAGTCAAACGACGACTGGCAGAGTAACTCTAACTCGGACGATATTGTCGCGACAACGATTCCGCCCGTGAACGCAAATGAGTCCAGCATCCTGGTGCGTCTGGAACCGGGGGCCTATTCCGCGGTAGTAACCGGAGCGAATGATTCGACCGGAATCGCCTTAATCGAGGTTTACGAAATCGACCATAACTAAGTTGTTTGGTGTCAGCAAAGGTCCCCGCGTCTCGATGGCGCGGGGACCTTTTGTCGTCTTCGCGTTTCAGCGGGGGCCGACTGCACGAGCTCTCAGTACGACTTCGCCCAAAGTACAGGACGGGCGCTCGGCTCGCCGGTGAAAATACATTTCCCGGCTTGCGGCGGATGGACCGGATCGTCGAACGGGATACAGCGAATGGTAACCTTGAGGTCATTCTTGACCTGTTCCTCCACCTCGCGGCTGCCGTTCCAATGAGCGAGGGCAAATCCGCCGTGAATCTCCGGCTTATTTGGATTTTTTGGCGTGAAGAAATCGTAGAACTCCTCTTTGGTCGTAATGATCCGGGTATGAGCATCGCGGAATGCGAGGGCTTTTTCGAAGAGGTTTTGCTGAATGGCATCGAGTAAGTGGCTCGCTTGCCTAACGAACTCATCCGCGTTCAGGAATGCTTTTGTCTTCAAATCCTGATCGCGTCGCGTAACCGCGACGTTGCCGCTTTCCAGGTCGCGCGGCCCGAGTTCGACTCGCAGAGGCACACCCTTCTTGATCCATTCCCAATTCTTCACACCGCCGCCGAGGTCGCGTTGATCGACTTCTACCTCCAATAGCGCGTCGCTCCATCGGACTGCTCTCAACTTCGCCGCTAATTCGTTAGCCGCTTTCAGCACGGCGTCGCGCGATTCCGGTTTCGGCACGATCGGCAGGATGACAATCTGCGTCGGGGCGATGCGCGGCGGGAGAACAAGGCCGTCATCGTCAGCGTGCATCATGATTGTGGTGCCGACGTTGCGTGTGCTCACACCCCAGCTTGTCGTCCAGCCGAACTCCTGTTTGCCGTCACGCGTCTGGAATTGAATTCCACTGGCTCGCGAAAAATTTTGCCCCAGAAAATGCGAGGTGCCGGCCTGGATTGCCTTGCGGTCCTGGACCATCGCCTCGATGCAAAGCGTCTGCACTGCGCCGGGAAATCGTTCGCTCTCCGATTTCTCACCGGTGAAGACCGGCACGGCAAGATATTCGCGAACGAACTTTTCATAGATGTCGAGCATCTGTCGCGTCTCGGCGCGCGCTTCCGCTTCCGTTTCGTGCACGGTGTGACCTTCCTGCCAGAGGAATTCGGTTGTGCGAAGAAAGAGCCGCGGACGCATTTCCCAGCGCACGACGTTCGCCCATTGGTTGATCAAGACTGGCAGATCTCGATAAGACTGAACCCAGCGAGCATAGCTCGCGCCGATAATCGTTTCCGAGGTTGGCCTAATGACTAAAGGTTCGGCGAGTGGACTGGCCGGAACCATTTTGCCCTCGGCATTCACTTCCAGCCGATGATGCGTCACGACCGCACATTCCTTGGCGAAGCCTTCGACGTGTTCCGCCTCTTTCTGCATGTAACTGAGCGGAATGAAGAGCGGGAAATAGGCGTTTTTGTGTCCGGTGGCCTTGAACATGAGGTCGAGCGCGCGCTGCATGTTTTCCCAGATGCCGTAACCCCAGGGTTTGATTACCATGCAACCGCGCACCTCACTCGGCTCGGCCAAATCCCCAGCGCGGACCACCTGTTGATACCACTCCGGAAAGTCCTCGTCGCGTCGTGGACTAATTGCGTGTTTTTGTTGGTCGGCTTTGGGCATGACGAAGCGCGATACTTAAACCGGCGCGCCGAAGTTGACCAGCGGCAGCTTTCGGAACCACTGGGTCGCAAAGGGCGAGCGATCCAATTCTGAACGAGAAACTGTCCCTTTTCGCGCCGGTGCGATCTTTGCGATTACCCGATCCGCGCCTAATTGCGCGCGACCAGCTCGCGATTTGCGGGCTTGGCTTCGAGATAGTCAGACGCGAAATCGATGCTGCAAACGCTGCGATAACGCGCATGTGGACCCACGGCAGCACCTGCGAAATGAAAGTCAGGATTGAAAATATTCTTACGATGCTTTCTCGCTCGTTGCCCGTCGTCGATGATGAGGGCGATCACGATGTCACGCGGGTTCGATTCTCCGTAGGAAATATTTTCTCCCCAGCCTCCACTCCAAACTCCGTGGCGATTCATTCTTTCACCGGGATTGGTACCGTCGGAGCCGGCATGACCGAAGCGGCCGCTCTGCTGATCAGTGACATGTTCGGCTGCGCCTAACGACATGCCCTCGGAGAAGGCAAGTGGTGAAAGCGGCCGTGTCCGGCGAAGAAAGCGAATGGCTTCGTCCACCGCCGCGACTCCTTCATGGGTACGCTGGCGCGTCCCGCCGGCCAGGATCAGGAGATTGCCGTTGAAATGCACGCGCATCTCCTCCAGGTAAGTTGCATAATCCGCTGGTTGCTGCCGGGCGCGATTCATCTCGCGAACAATCTCCGTTCCGATTTTCGTTTGGGCGAGCGTGAGAGAGGGGAGGATGACCGCCGTGATGCCGATAAAATGAAACCAACGCACCCAGATGAGTGGAGCAGCAGCAATGCCAGCCTCCGCAGTTGACACCCTCGAAGGCTGCCGCTAGTTTCCCCGCCCTCGCCCCAGCCTTCCAAGCAATGAAAACCTTTTCTGCCAAAGCTAACGAAGTGGAGCGCAAATGGTGGCTCATCGACGCGCGCGACCAGGTGCTCGGCCGCGTTGCGGTGAAGGCTGTCAATCTGCTGCGCGGAAAGGAAAAAGCGATCTTCACTCCGCACGTCGACACCGGTGATTTCGTGATTGTGATCAATGCAGACAAAGTGAGACTCACGGGAAGGAAGGAAGAACAGAAAACCTTCATGAGCTTTTCCGGCTTCGTCGGTGGCCATAAGAGCGAAAGCGTGCGCAGCCGTCGCGCGAGGCATCCGGAGTTGCTCGTTGAGCATGCGGTGCGCGGTATGATTCCGCACAACCGGCTCGGTCGCGCCGTTTATCGCAAACTCAAGGTTTATAGCGGCGAAGAACATCCCCACGGCGCACAGCAGCCGCAGAGCATCACGTTGGACTAACGAATCAATTCACTCATGGCCGAGACACAGGATTTCATCGCCACCGGTCGTCGCAAGACGGCTGTCGCGCGCATTCGCATGACGCCAGGCAACGGCAAAATCGATATCAACGGGAAAAAATTCGAGGATTATTTCCCGACCGTGCCGTTGCAGAATGCGGTTCTCCAACCGTTGCAAACTGTAAAGCTGACAAACGCCTACGATATCACGATCAATACTTCCGGCGGCGGCGCGACCGGTCAGGCGGGCGCGGCCCGACTGGCAATTTCGCGCGCCCTTTTGCAAGTCGACGCCAACCTCCGCGGTACGCTCAAACAAGAAGGCCTTCTTCGCCGCGATCCGCGGATGAAAGAGCGCAAGAAATCGGGTCAACCGGGTGCGCGCAAGCGCTTCCAGTTCTCGAAGCGCTAAGACAAAGCGGCTGCCGTCGCAGCAGCCAATTAGTATTTGGACGGAATTGCTCTGCCCTTTCCCCAAGGCTTAAGCGATTACATGTCCCAACAATGGCAGCTCGAAGGCGGATGCGCGTCGGGGGGATATCAGCCTAACCGCTCTTTAGGTTACGGTTTCGCCGAGGGAGCGGGAGTTTCCTCTGGACGCTGCATCGGGATGAGAGTCGGCGTCGTGGCCGGCTTTACTTCCGGCGGGGACGAAGGTCGTGGCAGAGTCATTAACTCCCGGAACGCTTCGCTGGCGACGATACTATCGCGATATTGCGAGATTAGTGTCTCGCAAACCCGCCGGGCTTCCTCGGTCTTGTTTTTCGCTTTGAGCAATGGAATCTCGGCGAGAAGAGCGAGCGGTGCGCTATAGCTCTGCGGATACTGGCTGGCGATTCGCTGATAAGCGCTGAGTGCGTCGTCGTTCTTGCCTAACGACTCGAGATTCGCCGCCAAACCCATCCAGGCGGTCGTGATCATCTCGTGCTTCGGAAATTGGTCGATGAACTTTTGCAACGTCTTGTTGGCATCGGTGTAGTTTCTTTGAGCCCGTTGCTCCGCCGCAAGCAAGAGATAGGCACTGGCTGCCGACGCGCTGGCCGGGTAATGCTCGATGACCTGCTCGTATTCACGGACCGTATGCGCAGCCGCGAGCGCATTTGCTGCGTTGGTTGCCTGACGCGCGGTATAAAGCAGGTAGCCAGTGTAGCCCAACCCGGCGACGACCAGCAGCGCGACCGCACCAATGATGGCCCACTTGTAATGCTCCCAAAAAAAGCTGGTCTCAAAAGCAGGATCGGTGGAGACGTGTGATGCGGTAGCCATGGATTTCGAGAGTGGTGTCTATGCCACGCGAAGGTTTTCAGTGCAAGCGAACGTACGCTCGCTCACTGCCATTGATAAATTGAAATGGCGACCGGCGAGAAACAGGGCAACGACCGGAATTAGCCCCGGGGATTTTATCCCCGCAGGCTCAACTGTCGTCGCGCAGAAACGTGATCGCGAACGGAATTGTCGTGATTGCACCGACGAGCACCAGTGCAATTCCAGCTGCTCTTCTTTGTCGCTCGTCCAGCTTTGAGCTGAGGAGGAGTCCGACTCCGATTCCAAAAGCCGCACGAGTGATGGCGAAAAGGCCGAGTTCCGGTAGGCGTAGTTCAGTTGTTTTCATATTGACTAGGCGGATTCTAATATGGATTGGCGATCATGCCGCGTGGTTTGCGCGCCTCGACCTGGCCGTTGCGCACACGGACCTCGAAGCAGGGCTGAGTGTAAGCAGCCGGCCCAACGAGGACACGGCCGTCTTCGATCGCAAACTTCGAGTAATGCCATGGGCAGGTAACGGTTTCACCGTCAAACTTGCCTTCTGAAAGCGGCCCCCCGAGATGCGAGCATTTCTCGGCCATGACGAAGATGCGGCCGCGACTCTTCACCACCAGGACGGGGATGCCGTCTGCCTCCGCTTTCTTCATCCTGCCTTCCGCTAGGTCCGACTCTTTGATCACCGGGACATATTTGTCAGGCAATTCCTCTGGCGCGTGGTTCACACCGATTCGCTCATTGTAAACCAAATGGCCACCAAGATACGCGCCAGCGGAGGATAGGGCGTAGCCGAGTAACCCGATCGTTAGGCCGGACCGCCGGCAGCCGTTGCGTCTCTGCCACCAGGAAGTGAGATAACAGGCGGTGGCAGTTATGTTCGTCAGGGCATGTAGAGCGCCGACACGCCTCGGTTTCTCATAGGTGAAATTCCAGTCGTTTAAGCCCGTTATGGCTGCTCCGGCTGCACCGATCAAGCCCACCCCAACCGCGAAATCTGCCGCGCGCCCCAGGCGCTGATCGCCGGTCGTAAGTTCATAGCTATCGAGCGCGGCTGCGATAGTCCAGGCGCCAATTGGCACGTCGGTCACGACTGGATGCAAGGGGTGACCAAACCAGGTGCCATGGAGAAAATTTCGCACCTTCTCTCCGTTCGAGATCGCTTTGTCGAAAACCACATCGGCGATTGCGCCCAACACACTTTCGACCGGTTTCAGCCATTTCTGGCGGTCGATAAAATCCCCGAGCTTGTCCATGCTTCTGATTCGAAGATCACGCGCTCGCTGGCTCTCGTCGTGTGCAAATCCGACCGGACGCTGCGCTGCGGTTCAACCGTGATGAAAGCTAACGATGTTCGGCAAGGATTGCCTCCCGCCGCTTTCAATCCGGAGAAGGATCGAGACGATTGGCGATGAAGTCATGACTAGTCCGCAGCGGTCCTACCTGTCGTTGCCGCTTCGTAAATTTGACCTCCTCACTTAACGGCGTCTTAGCTTTGAGAAACTTCCTCATCAGCTGGAGCGCGGCGTCATTCTCTTCGGGCGAATTCGACACCGTGCAGTCGACCGGCACGATCAGATCGAAGTCACGCATGTAGGCGTCGTTTGCGGTAAAGAGAACGCAAAAGTTTCCGGCGATGCCGGTGAGAATCAGTGTCCTGGACTCCAGATAACGCAGCAGCGTTTCGAGCGAGGTGGAAAAGAAACCGGAATGTTTCGGCTTCAGCACAAAATAATCTTCTTTTTGCGGTACGAGAATTTTGGCCACTTCCCGTCCGCGGACGTTTTTGCGCAGGCAATGCTCAACCGTCGCCCGAAAATCCGATTTCCATCGTCCGAAGTTGTCGTTCACGTAGACCACAGGCACACCGGCTTTTTTCGCGCGCTTCTTTAGCTGGGCGAGATTGCGCGCCATTTTGACTGCCTCATCGACCATCTGGTCGGCCTCGGGAAAGTCGAGGTCGTTGATCACGTCAATGAGAAGCAGCGCCATGGCGCATTTGTCCGGTGCGCTACCGTGCAGGTTTGGATTTTTGCGAGCCACGTCAGCCACTTCGGGTGCGACACGGCAACTGGATTTATCTCGCCTGCCTCTGTCGCCACGAGCAGGTTACCGAGATGAATGCTGTTTCTCGCTTTTTCTTTGCCTTTCTCCGTCGCCATCCGCGGCCCAGGAATGTCGAATATGGTCAGGTGAGTTCCATTCGAGGGGCGTTTGTCGTTAGGAGAAAATGATTCCGCACGACAAGCTTTTTATTCCCGGGCCGGTCGAAGTCTCAGAGAAAACGCTCGCCGCTTTTTCGCGGCCCATGATTGGTCACCGGGGGCAGGCCTTCAAAGATCTCTACCATGAGATTCACCCGCGTCTTCAGGCACTTTTCGGGACGAAGCAGCCCGTCTTCCTTTCCACCTCTTCGGCGTGGGGCGTGATGGAGGCGGCGATTCGTAACGTCGTTAGGCGGCGCGTCCTTTGCTGCATGTGCGGCGCTTTCTCCGATAAGTGGCTCGAAGTTGCGCGCCGTTGCGGGAAAGGAGCCGAACCGCTGCAGGTCGAGTGGGGGCAGGCGATCGATCACAAGGCGCTCGACAATTGCCTAACGACTGGCGAGTTCGACGCCGTCACGCTTATTCACAACGAAACGTCGACCGGGGTCATGAATCCGTTGCCGGAGATTTGCTGCACGATCGCGAAATATCCGCAGATCGCGCTCATCGTTGATGCGGTCTCCTCCTTCTCCGCCGTCCCCATTCCCATGGATGCTTACGGCATCGACGTCCTGCTTACGGGTTCGCAGAAAGCTCTCGCTCTGCCGCCGGGTTTCGCGCTTTTCAGTGTTTCGGAAAAAGCTTTCGCGCGCGCCGAGGAAAATCCCGATCGCGGCTACTACTTCGACTTTTTGGAATTCAAGAAGCAGCAGGCGGGCGACATGACTCCAACCACGCCGAGCATCGGTCATATTTATGCCCTCCAATCTCAGCTCGAGGAAATCTTCGCCGAAGGCCTAACGAATAGATATCAGCGTCATGCGCGGACCAATGCGCTCGTGCACGACTGGGTGCGCCAGCGCGGGTTCGAGTTCTTCGCCGCCGAAGATCGCCGCGCGCTCACGTTGACCTGTGTGAAAAACAATCGCGGCATTGATGTAGCGAAACTGGTGCGCGATCTGCGCGAAAAACATCATCTGGTGATTGACGGCGGCTACGGCAAACTCAAGGGGCGAACCTTTCGCCTCTCGAACATGGGCGACGAAACCGAGGAAACAGTGTCGCATCTCCTGGACTGTCTCGATCAGTGCCTGCCGCGTTAGGCATGCCGGAAGGCTGGTCGCAGAAAACGCTCGCGCGCAACGTCGCCTAAGATTTCCTGAGCATTCTGCAACGCGGAAGATTCACCGCCGTCCAAGGCCGACGTCGGTTTCCTCGATGCGCCGGAAGATCATCCACACGCCGAGCAGCACCAGGGCCGCGCCAAACAACGACCATATCGAGAGTCGTTCGCCGCCAAACGCCCAGCCCAGAGCGATCGCGCCTGGAGGCGTGATGAGTGAGATGGTTTGCAGGTTCGTCACCGACATTCGTGGCATAAGCCAATAGAGGAGAAGGAAAGTCAAAGAGGAACCGATTACGGCGAGGTACAGGAGGCAAAGAAAGGCTCGCCAGGTCCAGTGTAAGGACGCCGGATTTCCGTCGTTCATCAGGCCAAGAATCAGCAGCGGAGCGATGCCCAGAATCATTTGCCACGCTGCCAGCATCGACGGCGCGAGCTCGATCTTTCTCGCCTTCAAGACAACGTTGGAAAAGGCCGCGCTCGCCGCGCCGACTGTGATGCCAAGTCCGCCGAGAAAAGAGAGCCAACCACTGAAACTGAGCAATCGCGCGCAGATAATCGCAACCCCGCCGAGAGCAACCAGCGCGCCCGCGAGCCGTTGCCAGCGCAGCGGTTCCTCCGGCAACATCCAATGCGCGAAGATCATGCCGAAAATCGGAATCGAAGCCTGGATCACCGCTGCGAGTCCGGAAGAGACATGAAGTTCGGCCCAGAAAAGGAGCCCGTAGTTAAGGGCGAACATGAGCAGGCCGGTGCCGCCCAGAACAAAATAATCAGAGCGCCGCGGCGGGAGAAGCCGGGTTCTACCTAACGAAATTACGAGCAGAACGACCACGGCGACGACAAAACGCCAGGCAACAAAGGAAACGGGCGGGAGATCACGCAAGCCGATCTTGATCACCAGCCACGTCGAGCTCCAGACAACGCAAAGCGTGAGCCAGGCGGCCGGAATGCGCCAGTCGTTAACGGCTCTTTTCGGTGCATGCATGGAACGTGCGCCATTCTCGCGGCGAGTTCGCAATCGGTAAACCCAACTTGTCTCTGGACTGACTTTCAGAAAGTGGAAGGGCGCCTTCGTTTCCGAAAGCGCCCTTCATTTGTGATGGCGGTAAGCCGAATTCTGTTTCCGGATTTCTCCGGAGCGATGATCATTTATCTCATCCGACTTGCGTCGGAAGCCCGCGACGCTTGCGCGTCAACGTGATGCGACGATACCCGGGGATCTTTGTCGGACCGGCTATCCTTCCCCTGTTTGTCTTGCACCGCATGGGGTTTTTCCTGCCTCGTGCCTCGCGGCCCGAGCGGTGAGCTCTTACCTCGCCTTTTCACCTTTACCTAACGAACGCTTGCGCATCCGTCGGGCTGTATTTTTTCTGCGACACTTTCCGTCGCGCCCCGCTTACGCGAAACGCGCCCGCGCGTTTTGCGCGGCATGCTGCCGTCTGGTGTTCGGACTTTCCTCCAGCAAACCTCACGGTTCACCAGCGATCATCTGCCATCGTCGTAAACGTATCACAATCAGGCACGCGGGAAAGCCGGAAGCTTATGAGTCTTTTGCTCGTTAGTCTGGATGTTGGGCCTTTGGATTAAGCAGCGCCCGCTTCCGGTCGTCGAGACCGTGATAATTCCAGTAATCGATTTTCAGGCTGCGCTTGAGTTGTAAGACGCTTCCGTCGGCCTGTTCCCATTTGCGCAGGAGATAGGGAAAGTCGCGGTCGAGCACGAAATGATCCGTTCCTCCAGCGTGCTGCACAGTAACGGAGACGGCTCGCTCGGTGGAATCGTAATGCACCTCGGCCGGTTTCCAGGTCAGCTTATCTTTCTTGGAGTTGATGATGGTAGGCGCAAGCTGGATCTGGAAGTCGCCGCGCGGCTGAGTGAAATCGATTGTGCGCACGCGAAAGGGCAGTTCGTCGTAGAAGAACCCGTCAGGTGGCAGCTGCACGGATTCTGCGCCTTCGGCCATTCCATCCCAATAGGTGTGCCACTGATAGTGAATCCGATCGCCAGCCCGCCGGCCCTCCTTGTAAGTGTTGCCGCAACTATCGTTACTCGTTAGGGAAAATTTCGCCAGACGGCCGTTGTCCGCTCTCCAGAAGTTGGAATGCATTTGCTGGTAAACGTAAAGACCAGTGGGGATATGGAGCACCTGGTTCAGTTTCAAAACCTGGATTACGCCGGGACGCTGCCAGTTATCTGGCTTCACGTACTGCCGATAATCGAAGGGCTCGCGCACGAGAATGTGCAGCACTTCGGTTTGGCGCGGCTCACCGTAACGCACGATCCGTCCCTCGTAGAAATCAAACTCGGCTTTGCCGTCGTTCCAATAGCTCGCGTTCTGGATAAAGGTCGGAGTAAATTGCCCCGATACAGGGAGCGCCCTAACGAGCAACAGCGCGAGCGACGTGAGAAGAGTCTTTCGCATGGCGCGCCGCAATTTAGGCCTCGATTGCGCGGGCGACAATCTTTCCGTAAGCTCGCCGACCAATGAGCACGGGATCGAATCGCGCTGCCGAGGAAAGCGTTCCGCCACCGGCTGGAATCGAACAGTCTGGCGTGATCGATTTTTTTGCTCACGACACCAAGAGCGATGAAGTGATTCTGGCCATGCACGAGTCGCGCTCCTGGGACGAATCGGAACTGCAACTCTTCCAATTGCAGGAGAAGTTCAATGCTTACATTTCGTTTCTACTTGATGGTGAGTTGGCGGAAACGCATCCGGAGCTAGTGGGAAAGAATGCGCGTATCGAATTGCGGTGCGCAGAGATGCCGTCAGGACGTGCCCTCGATCTGCTAAGCGCGATCCATGATCAACTCGCCCTCCAGGATATTCGGGTGGAGGTGATCGTGCTCGAGCGCGGTTGCAGCTGCGGCAACGATACCTGCAGGGATTAAGGCTGGCATATTTCGCGCACGGTGGGAGCCGAGAGGGTCACGCTACCATTTCAGAAATGCCATGACCGGAGTGGGATCGAGCTTCTTGCGCCCTTGGAGAAACTCCAACTCGATCAAAAATTGCGCCTCGATCAATTCGCCGCCGACCTTCTTGATCAACGCTGCGGCGGCCGCGGATGTTCCGCCGGTGGCGAGCAAGTCGTCGATCAGCACAATTTTCTCGCCGGGTGAAATGCTGTCGACATGCATTTCCATTTCGGCGTCACCGTATTCGAGCGAATAGGATGCGCTTTCGGTCTTGAAAGGGAGTTTGCCCTTCTTGCGGATCGGCACAAAGCCGACTCCGAGCGCATAGGCAACTGCGGAGCCAAAGAGAAATCCACGCGCATCGATCCCAACCACCTTATCAATCGGCAGGTTGCGGCAGCGGTCGAGAAAAACTTCAATCGATTCCCGGAAAAGCTGCGCGTCGATCAGGATGGGTGTGATGTCCTTAAAGATGATCCCGTGCCTGGGAAAGTTCGGCACGTCGCGCACGCCAGCGCGAAGCCGGTCAATGGAATTGGAAGCCATGGCGGCAGGCTAGCGGGTGGAACAGGGCCGTCAATCCACGGAGGGATGCGGACAGAGGCGAACTCTATGGAAGAAGCCAGGCTGGGCGAAGCGCATTCGTTAGCTGCCTAACGAACCGGTCTCCAAGCAAATTGCACTAGTTATGTTGCCGGCGCCGCGTCGCCGTCGGAATTTTGCTCCGCGCTTTGCCGCACTTGCGGACGAGAAGGCGAGGTTTTCGCTCGAGAGACGCCGACGGCCGCGGAGTGTCCGTGGCAGTGACGCGAACACGGACAATCGCGTTCGCCGAATCGTAATCACTCCGCTGATAACGTGCCCAATTGGCGAGCGCCTGTTCCCTTAAGCGGGTGTAAGCGCGGTCCAGGGCTCGCTCGAGTTCTACAATCTCATCAGCTAGCGATGGGCCTGCGCCCGCCTTGTGCGGGTTCTTTCTCATGCGTGTTTTAAAAGCAGAAAGCGCGCCTCAACTCGAACAACGGGATCAAAAGGCAGCAGGACGGGCTCGGATTTGAATGCATCCTGGCCTAACGACAATTGCCAAGCGGGCGGTTGCCTCCTACCTTTCTTCCTTCATGGATCGCGAGCTGCTTGGCGTCTCCACCTTCTTCTTTTTCGCTGCCATGGTGCGGACCGTGGTCGCGGTGCGGGCGCGCAATTATCGTCCGACAATCTTCAATTTTTTTGCCATTACTTTTGGGTTCGTCTTTCAAACTGTCGCGCTTGCTCTGCGCGGTCACGCCCTCGGCAGATGCCCGCTAACGAATCTCTTTGAGGTGTTCATTTTTGTGGCCTGGTCGGTCTCGCTCATTTACCTGCTAATCGGCCCCGCATATCGGTTGTCGCTCATGGGAGCCTTCACCGCGCCGTTGGTTTTTGTCTTACAGGCTTTTGCCCTGCTCGCGCCAATTGACCGGCCGCACGCCATGCGCTCGCCGCCATCGCCCTGGCTTGAAATGCACGCGTCCATTTCACTCATTTCCTACGGAGCGTTCGCCCTCGCCTGCATCGCCGGCATTATGTATTTGGGCCAGGAGCGGCAACTAAAGCGCCGGCAGATCAACTCCATGTTTTATCATTTCCCTCCATTGACCGATCTCTTTGCTGCGATCACACGTCTTCTTTGGCTTGGGTTTGTTTTGCTGACGGTGGGATTAGTCACGGGCTTTTTCACCGGTCAGCCGCTGCCCTACCTCAAGATCGCATGGTCGTTAGGCGTTTGGATTTTTTATGCTGCGATTCTGGTCGCGCGCCATCTCGGGATGACCGCGCCGCGCCGGATTGCGGCTCTTTGCGTGGTGGCGTTTAGCGCCGCATTGACGTTGCTCTGGGGCATCAACTTTATCCCCCTGGGCCACACATCGTAATGCACTTCTTCTGCGTCGGAATCAGCCATCACACCGCCGACGTTGAGTTGCGTGAGCGATTCGCGGGGCACGCGGAAGTCGATCGTGTTCTGCGCGAAGAGGTGGGTTGCTCCGAGGCGCTTCTGTTGACCACCTGCAACCGGGTCGAGATTTACGCAGCCGCGGAGGAATCGATTCCGACCGGGCGGATCGCTCATTGTCTCCTCACAAACGGAATGGAACTGCACGAGGATGATGTCGACGCGTTTTACCGTTACGAAGCGTTGCGTTGTGTGCAGCATTTGTTCCGCGTTGCCTCCGGCCTCGACTCGATGGTGATCGGCGAGACGGAGATTCTCGGGCAGGCAAAAAAGGCTTACGCCGCGGCAGGCGAGTCAGGCGCAGCCGGACCGTTTTTACATCGGCTTTTCCAGCGCGCCTTTCGCGTGGCGAAACAGGTGCGAACGCGGACCGGCATCACGCGCGGCGCGGTCTCAGTCGGTTCGGTCGCGGTCGATTTGGCCGAACAAATTTTCGGCCATTTCGAAACACGCAAGGTGCTTCTGCTCGGAGCGGGCGAAGCGAGCGAGCGCACAGCGCGCGCTCTCATGAAACGTGGCGTCCGCGATATCCGGGTGGCCAACCGTTCCAAAGAACGGGCCGAAGCGCTTTCAGCGCTTATTTCCGGCCGGGCAGTATCGATGGAGGAATGGGAAACACAGTGCCGCGAGGTAGACATTCTGATCTCATCGACCGCGGCGGCAATTCCAATTGTGACGCCGCATAATCTCGGTCCGCTCCTGCGCGATCGGCTTGATCGACCGCTCTTCATTATTGATATCGCTGTCCCGCGCGATGTTGCGCCGGAGGTGAACGAACTGGAAGGCGTATTTCTTTACGACATCGATTCGTTGCAATCGATTGCCCAGCAATCGCTCGCCTTGCGGCGCGAACAGATTGCCATCGGTGAGGAAATCATTGCCGGACACGTGAACGACTTCAGCGACTGGTTCGCGGCGGCTCGCGAGCGCGTGGTTGGCGAATCGTCTTTGCGCGTTTCCGAAAGCTGAGTGGACGCACGGAATCGCATCATTCTCGGGTCGCGCGGAAGCGAGCTTGCGTTGGCGCAGGCGGGCATGGTGGACACGGCGCTGCGAAAAGCGTGGCCAAAACTGGAAGTCGTCATCGACATTATTCGCACGAGCGGCGATGAAGGCCGGCATCGGGCGCCAGTTATCGATCGCAAAGCGGGGCGCAAAGGCATGTTCACGCGCGAGATCGAAAAGGAGTTGCTCGTCGGCCGCATCGACGTCGCCGTGCACAGCGCAAAGGATCTGCCGAGTGAGCAACCGGATGAACTGGAGATAACCGCGACATTGCCGCGGGCGAGCACAAACGATGTTCTGGTTACGAAGGATGGAGTTGGCTTGAGGGGTCTCGCGGCCGGCGCGACAATTGCCACCGGAAGCATTCGGCGTCAGCGACAACTGAAGTGGAAACGATCTGATCTCAAGGTCTCAGAGGTGCGGGGTAATGTTCCGACGCGCCTGCGCAAGTTGGCGGAGAATCCGGGCTGGAGCGGAATCATCCTGGCCCAGGCCGGATTAGAAAGGCTGGGAATTGTAAATCGGACGCTCCCTCAGCCAGATCTGGAGAGCGAACGGCAACCGTTCGAAACTTCGCAACTGGAGGGGATGCGCTACAAATTCGCCCTTCTGTCTTGGGAAGATTTCTTGCCCGCGGGAGGGCAGGGGATCATCGCGCTGCAGGTGCGCCATGCGGACGAGTATGCGAAAGAGCTCTTGGCAGCGATAGACGATCGACCGACGCATCTTTGTCTGCGCGCGGAACGCGAATTCCTGCGTCTCTTGAACGGCGATTGCGACTCGCCCGTTGGCGTGCAGGCGCAATTTCAACCTAACGAATTCCAATTGCGCGCGCAGGTTTTTACTGCGGAAGAACTGGCCCCCTGCGTTGGTATGGTGACGCATTCGGAGAGTGATCCAGAGATGATTGCGGGTGAATTGATGGAACAAATGTATGGAGGATGAAAAAGAGAGGGGCCGTTGTTACCTCGTCGGCGCTGGTCCAGGGGATCTTGGTCTGGTGACTTTGCGCGCGAAGCAACTCATCGAGCGGGCGGACGTCGTAATTTACGATTACCTGTGCAATCCCGAAATATTGAAATGGGCGCCTGAGAAAGCGGAAATTATTTATGCCGGCAAGAAAGCCGGCGCTCACACGCTGAAGCAAGAGGAGATCAATGCGCTTTTGCTCGAGAAAACAGGCGCCGGAAAACAAGTCGTCAGGCTGAAGGGCGGCGATCCGTTTCTCTTTGGCCGCGGCGGAGAGGAAGCGCAAGCGTTGGCCGCGGCGAAGGTTGCCTTCGAGATCGTGCCCGGCGTCACTTCTGCGATCGCAGCGCCTGCTTACGCGGGAATACCGGTCACACATCGCGAACTGACTTCGCACGTTACCTTCTTTACCGGACATGAAGATCCGGGAAAGAGCGAGAGCGCGATCGACTACGAAGCCCTGGCCAAACTCGGCGGGACGCAGGTCATGTTGATGGGGGTCGAGCGAATCGAAACGATCGCACAGGAAATGTTGTCGCATGGCGTGCGCCCCGATCTCCCGGTAGCGCTTGTCCGATGGGGAACGACGACGCGGCAGCAATCGATTCACGGAACATTGCAGAACATCGCCCAGCGCGTGGGGGAGGCAGGGTTTATGCCGCCGGCGGTGGCGATCTTTGGTGATGTGGTTTCGTTAGGCGATGAGCTGCGTTGGTTCGACCGGCGGCCGCTTTTCGGGAAACGCATTGTCGTGACGCGGACGCGCAAACAGGCCGGCGCCCTGAGTGAACAACTGCACGAACTCGGGGCCGATGTGATCGAACTGCCGACGATTCGGATTGAGCCGCCTGCCGATCTGCGGGCGTTCGCTGAACTCGTGCAGGACGCACACGCCTACGATTGGATTGTTTTCACCAGTACCAACGGCGTGAGCGCATTTTTCGAGATGTTTTACAAGCTCTACGATGACACACGCGACATGGGTGGAGCGCGCATCGCTGCGATCGGCCCGGCAACCGCGCAACGGGTGCGCGATTTTCACCTCAAAGTCGACCTGCAGCCAGATGAGTATGTCGCCGAAGCCGTGGTTCGCGAGTTCAAGAAAGAAGGCGACCTGGAAAATCTGCGGATCCTAATCGCACGCGCGGAGGAGGCGCGAGACCTGCTACCTAAGCAACTCGAAGCTCTAGGGGCCATTGTGGATGTCGCTTTTGCCTATCGAACCGTTGCGGAAACGGACGACAGGACGGAAGCAAAATCACGCCTGGCGACGGAGGGCGCGGATATGATCACCTTTACCAGCTCGTCGACAGTGGAGAACTTCCTCGCTCTCGGACTGCCCTGGCCGCACGGGATGCGGGTGGCAAGCATCGGCCCAATTACTTCGCGAAAGGCGCGCGATCGCGGCCTAACGATCGCGGTGGAAGCGAAGCGTCACGATATTCCTGGATTGGTCGAAGCCATCCGCACTTATTTTGTCGGGCGCGATCGATCATGAGCAACGTGATTGAATCCGATTTCGCAAGCACCATGCAGGAGCTGAGCGCGCAGGCCTCGGCCCCTGCGCCGAAAGACGAATCGAAGACGGCTTCCGGAATCACTGCGCTCTTAAGCGCTCTGCATTCGTTAGGCCAGCGATTTGAGGCTCTCGAAGAAACCGTCGGACACGAGCTTCAGCCGGTGCATGTGGAAAAGATCGAGCAGCAACTGGCGGAGATTCGCGATAACGAACGGGTTAATCAAAAACTCTTCGACACGCTGCATCAGGAGCTAATCAGCTATCGCGATAATTTCGTCAGAGAAGCGCTGCAAAAGCCATTCATTCGCGATTTGCTGGTGTTGTTTGATGACCTCTCCGGAATAGCGGCGCAATTCGAACAAGCTGCCTCGGGCAAGGAGGGTCGACGACAAGATGTCCAGGCCCGCGATAACTTGAACAATGCAGTTCATTTTCTTCTCGAGATCTTGCATCGACTCGAGGTGAACGAAATTGCGCCGAAGGATACAATCGATCGCTCGCTCCACCGCATTATCGGTTTTGAACCGGCCGAGTCGCCGGAAGAAGACGGCCAGATTGTGAAAAGAGCGAAACGTGGTTTTACCTGGCACGATCGTGTTTTGCGTCACGAGGAAGTAATCGCAAAGCGTTTCCAATAGCTCGCGGCATCCGCGGCGGTTGAGGGCACCCACTCAGGCGCGCGATGCGCGGCAAAAAACCCTCCGAATTCCTTACGCGCAGGGCATGAAATCTGCATTGAGATGGCGCAATTCAGAAACGAATTCAAGGAGCCTTAACCAGCACATGAGCAATCGCAAAGCAGTCGGAATCGATTTGGGAACGACCTTCTCCGCCGTCGCGCATATCGACGCCTACGGGAAACCCCAAATCATCCCTAACGCCGAGAGTGAACGCATCACGCCATCGGTCGTCCTGTTCGATGGAAGCAACGCCATCGTCGGTACTGTTGCCAAAAACAATAGCGTGGCCGAGCCGGAAAAGATCGTCGACTTCGTGAAGCGCGAGGTCGGCAAATCGAAGGAGCAATTCCATCGCGAATTTAATGGCACCAAATATTCCGCCGAAGAACTCTCGGCTCTCATCTTGAAAAAGATGAAGTCGGATGCGGAAAGATATCTCAAGGTGCCAGTGACGGATGCGGTCATCACGGTTCCTGCTTATTTCAATGACGCTGAACGCACGGCGACGATCACCGCCGGTCGGCTCGCCGGACTCAACGTTTTGCAAATTATCAACGAGCCGACGTCCGCCGCGCTCGCCTATGGCCTGGACAAGCTCGATGAAGATCAAACCGTCTTCGTTTTCGATCTTGGCGGCGGCACTTTTGACGTCACGGTGATGCGCATCGTGAGCCATCGACTCGAAATGGTGGCAACGAACGGCGATCACCGTCTCGGCGGCAAGGATTGGGACGACATTCTTGTAAACCATGTCGCGGAAGAGTTCGACAAGGTGCACGGAGAGAATCCGCTACTCGATCTGCAAAGTTACCAGGATCTGCAGAGCCGTGCGCTGGCCGCAAAGATTCAGCTCTCCAGCCGCGATCGCACCACGATCGTGCACAGTCACAACGGCAAGAGTATCAAAGTTGAGATCACACGCGGGCAATTCGAGTCGATGACCAAGCATCTGGTCGAGAAATGCAAAGCGATCTGCGAAATCGTCATGCGCGAAGCGCAGATGCAGTGGTCGCAAATCAACAAGATTCTCCTCGTCGGCGGCATGACACGGATGCCGATGGTGCGCAACATGATCAGCCAGCTCTCCAGCGTGCCGCTGGCCGAAGACGTGAACCCGGATGAAGCGGTCGCGGTCGGCGCGGCCATTCAAGCGGTGCTCTCGCTCTTGCAGGAAGAAGAGACAACCGGCGAAAAAATGTTGCCGGCGGAAACGCGCCAGCAGTTTTCCTCGCGCGAAGGCGGCCTCATTCAAGTGCGCAACATCACCTCGCACACTCTTGGTGTAGTCCTCTGGGACGAGACCAACCTTGAAGAATACGTCTTCCCCATGATCAAGAAGATGACGACGATGCCGGCGGTGGTGAAAAACTCCTTCGGCACCGCGACCGCCAATATGCAGCGGGCGGTCGTGCGCATCGTCGAAGGTGAAAGCTCGCTTCCTCAGGAATGCACACCGCTGGGGATTTGCGATGTCGAGCTGCCGCCGTTTTTGCCCAAGGGTTCGCCAGTGGAACTGACTTACGAATACAACAATAACCAGGTCTTGGAAGTCTCGGTCGAAGCTTGCGGGAATACCGCGACGGTCTCGATCGAAAGAAAAACGGGTCTTTCGGAGTCCGAGCTGGACCGGGCGACGGTGGCACTGGGACAACTGAGCGTCGTCTAAGATGCTCCAGCCGGCGGTCAGTTTCCCGGCACCGCTGCCGGATGATCCACGTAAGTGGGACGGTTGGAATCGTTATAATTCACCGAATCTTTACGAGCGACTCTGCCTGGATCCGGCGAGCCATCCGCCTAACGAACTGATCGAGGAACGGTTTCGGGAACTTCTCCTTTGGTGGCAAAAAAAGCTGCCCCTAAAAAATCAGCCGAGCAATCCGCTCGCACAGTTGCTTCGTTCCGGCCTGGAGGAGTCGTCGCGTTTTTTAACAGAGGCGCGACTCGAATTACTCGATCCCGAACGGCGGCAAGAGATCGACCAGCAATTAGCAGCGCAGGCGGAAGAACGGGCACTGGCTGAGTTCAACAAATACCTGACGTTCGCGCTCAACGACAGAACTCTCACTCCGCAGGAAGAGGAGAATCTTCTGGAAGTCGGTCGTCAGCATGGCTTAACCGACGGGCGCATGGCGGAGTTAATCGAAGAAGAATTGCAACGCTGCGGTGGAACGCGTGTCACGCCGCCATCGCCGGAGGAACTGGCTGCTGCAGCCGGCGGCGAAAAGACGACAGCGCTTGATCCTGACAAGGACTTCATGCGCATGCTGCGTTTGAGCGGCCTCGACAGCATGGAGATGACGGACGATCAGCGCGACGCCTTCATCAACATGGCGGAAAACCTAGGGATCGAGCCAGGTGATGCGGAGGACATGGTGGATCTCTACCTTGAAGAGCTCGAAGAAAAGAGCGCGCCCGCTCCCTCGAAACCGGTTGTCGCAGCCGCTCCTAAAGCGCCCGCCGCCGCATCCGCTCGTGTCGCCGCGGCAGGGATCATGCCCGTGATCAATCCACAGGCTGATCGAGCGAAGTATCGAAACTTCATTAACGGAATTGGCGCCGAAATGATGCTTGTGCCCTCCGCTGTTTTCCAAATGGGAAGCGAGGCGAGTGATGCCGCCCCTAACGAACAGCCCGTCACGCAAGTGACGCTCAGTCGCTATTACCTGTCGCGTTATCCGGTGACGAATCGCCAGTTTGAGATGTTTCAGCCGAGCCATTCGACGAAACGGGCATCGGGTGCGGGCGACGATCATCCGGTCATCTACGTGAGCAATCTTGAGGCAATGAAGTTTTGCCAATGGCTGAGCGCACGTGAGAAAAAGCGCTATCGGCTGCCAACCGAAGCCGAATGGGAGTTTGCCGCTCGCGGCACGGAAGGACGCAAATATCCCTGGGGTGCTCAGGAAGGTCGCGGCGATCTGGCTAATTTTGCCGATCGCAATACCAATTTTGCCTGGAGCGATCGCAACATTAACGACGGTTTCGCCGAGAGCGCGCCGGTCGGTTCTTTTCCCTGCGGAGCGAGCCCATTCGGAATCGAAGACATGGCGGGTAACGTCTGGGAGTGGTGCAGCGATTTCATGGGATCGTATCGCGGAAGTCCGAAGCTAAATCCAAAAGGCGCGGCCTCCGGAACGCAACGCGTTTATCGCGGCGGAAGCTGGAGATCGCGTTTCAGCAGCCTGCGCGCGACGGCCCGCGGGGCGAATCTCCCGGGATATTCATGCAACGATCTGGGGTTTCGTATCGTTTGCGAATGCGAGTAACTGGCGGGAGCAGCGTTCCGCTTGAGAATCGGGCGACCAGGAATGTCGCCTCCCAGGTCCGCGCGGTGCTTACGAAAAATTGAAACGAAACTTTGCCCGCCCGCGCTTGGCGTTGGCCTTCGCTTTCCGCCGAGTCTTTTGCGAAGGCGTCTCGAAAGCACGCAGACGACGCACCTCTTCCAAAATCCCCTCGGCGTCCAATTTGTTTTTGAGACGTTTCAAGGCCCGGTCCACCGGTTCACCTTTACGAACGATCACTTCCGGCATCTACTTTTCTCCTGATCTTTAAAATTCAAAAAAACTCCCGAATTAGGCTAGCGACCTTACGACTCACCCCTTGCAGCGTCAACTCCACCTTTACGAAGCGGTGGAAGGGGTGGTTACGCTTGCCTTTTGTGTTATCTCGCGCCGCAAACTGCTCACGCCGCCCCCGCGCGCCCGCGTCCACCAAAGGACGATGGGCGAAGCGATGAAAACGGAGGAGTAGGTGCCCACGACCACGCCAATAATGATCGCCAGCGAAAAGTCACGCAGGACCGCGCCGCCTATCAGGAAAAGACAAAGAATCGGGATCAAAGTCACCGAACTCGTCAGAATGGTGCGGCTGAGCGTCTGGTTAATGCTGTCGTTCATGATCTGTTCGATCGTGCCGCGGCGCCCGCTGGCCAAACCCTCCCGGATGCGATCGTAGACGACGATCGTGTCGTTGATCGAATAACCGGCAATGGTCAGCACCGCGCCCACCATGGTGAGCGTCAGCTCGCGGCCCATGAGCGAAAACATTCCGACCGTCATGAGCACGTCGTGCAACAAGGCAACGATGGCCCCGACGGCAAAGGACAACTCAAAGCGGAAGGTGACGTAAATCAGAATTCCGAAGATGCCCAATCCCAGCGCCCAGAGTGAGCTGCGGGCCAATTCCCCGCCGACGAGCGCGCCAACGCGCTCCTCACGTTCCACCTTGAACTGGCCGTTGGGAATGTGGTCCTGAATCGCGCGGTTCACTTTTTCACTGGTGTTGATCGGGCTACGAATGGTGATGAAGGCCCGGTCGCCTTGGACTGATTGTTGAATCGGCTCGTTATCCAATCCGATTGGTTTGAGCGCCTGCCGAACGTCCGCCACCTGCACGCTTTTGGCGGCGCTTAACGAAAGCAGGTCGCCACCTCTGAAGTCCACGCCGAAATTGCGATCGCCGCGCACAACAAACGCCGTCGCGCCGGCGATAAGCAGAGCGAGCGAGCACATCGCGGCGAGAAACCCTTTGCCGAGAAAGTTGATGTGCTGCGAAGAAATGAGGTGCAGCATCGAAACCCGCTTGACCCTTCCCGTGTCGACGAACCAGCCGAACAAGTTTCGTCCAACAATGAGCGCGGTGAAAAGCGAGGCGAGAATCCCGAGCGTGAGTGAAATGGCGAAGCCCTTTATCGGCCCGCTCGCTTTCCAGAACAGGATTGCCGCAGTGATCAGCGTTGTCACGTTGGCATCGAGGATCGACGAGAAGGCTTTCTCGTACGCCGTTTGGAGCGCCACCTTCAGCGTCTTGCCCAAGGCAAGTTCCTCGCGCAATCGTTCGTAGATGAGCACGCTTGCGTCGACCGCCAGGCCGATTGTCAGGATGATGCCAGCGATGCCGGGGAGAGTGAGGACGAAGTTAAACATCGTCAGCGCCCCGATCAGGAGAATGATATTGACGATCAGAACGACGTTCGCGATGAGCCCGGCAAACTTGTAATAGATCACCACGAAAAGGAGCGTGATGGCGAGACCGAGCAGGCCGGCGAAAATACTGCTGCGAATCGAATCGAGTCCGAGTGTCGGCGAGACGCTTCGCTCCTCTTCCACGCTGACCGGCGTTTGCAATGGATTCTCCAGCACGCTGGCCAAACCACGCGCCTCCGGCTCGGTAAAATGTCCGGTAATGATGGCGTCGCCGCCGTAAATCGCGGTGCGAATGCTGGGCGCCGACTGAATCGCTCCGTCCAGAACGATGGCGAAACGATGACCCACATTCGCCTCCGTGATTTGGCCAAATTTTTTCGCGCCCTCGCTATCGAACTTGAGTTGTACCGTCCAGCCTTCGTTGCCGTAGTAAGCATTCGATTCGGTGACTCGATCGCCACCCAGGTCGGCTTTCTTCTTCACGAGAAGCCGTTCTTCTGTCGGCTTCTCGTTCGGATTGCTCGGCTCCATTTTGTAAGTCTCGATGCGATATTCCGGGGGAATTACTTCCGTGCCGGCGTCGATAGCGCGCAGGCGCTCGCCGTTATCCGGATAAACGAGGCGAAACTCCAGTTTTGCCACGCGCGAAAGTTGCTGCCGTGCCTCGATGATTTTTGCCGGATCCAACCCCGGGATCTGCACGAGGATGCGATCCGTGCCGACTGGACTGATGACCGGCTCGCCGCCTCCGAAATAGTCGACACGCTTGCGAATCACCTCCACCGCCTGCTCCAAATTCGCCTTGGTCAGAGGACGGTCTCCCGGTTTCAGACGAATGAGAAAGGAAGTGCCGCCCTGAATGTCGAGTCCGAGCTGAATCTTTTTCTTCGGCGGCCAGATGGTGACGATACTAAAGGCAATCAGCAGGGCCATCAGCAGCGTCGCGATAAGACGTTTTCGCGGTCCGAAATCCGTCGCGAAGTACCACCCGAAGAGGACCAGCAAGAGAAGCCCGATAAAGAAAGTGAAGACAGGAGTCATGTTAATTTGCGCTCGCCGGCTTTAGAACGTTGCTCACCGCCGATTTTTCCATCTCGATCTTCACGTTGTCCGCCACCTTTACGGTTACTGTTGTCTCTTTGACATTGGTGATCATTCCATGAATTCCGGCGGCGGTCACGATTCGATCGCCAGTTTTAAGCTCGGAAACGAGCCGTTGCTGCTCCTTTTGCCGTCGGGTTTGGGGTCGAATGAAAACGTAATATGCGATGACGACAAAGAAGATGAGAGGAATAAACGAGGTGAGGGGATTAGGACCGGCCGCTTTGGCTTGAGCAAGAAAGGTAATGAGCATGTTCGAGATGACCGGGCGCGGCAGCGAAAGCGCATCAGGTGCGACGGGCTGCCGGAGCGGCATTCCATTGAGCACAGCTGCGAGAGAAATGCAAGAGCTCGCTGCCATTCGTGCCACCTTCTTGTCGCATTCTCGCCGTGCGATGTGACCGCTCGCCTGCCGTCAGAAGAGCCGAGACAAATGCGGTGAAATTTTACATGCCCACCTCGGGTGTTACCTTGCCGTCTTGAATCAAACACCGCCATTTCCGACGCCTGAAGAACTCCAGGCCAAGCTTACCGAGTTCATGAAATCGAACTTTGGCGAGAAGGTTTCCTTCGCCACGCTTCCCCAGGTCGATCGCTCTGAATCCGGCGAAGAAGAGAAGCCTCCCAAACGGTCCGACGATCAATTTGTCTTCGATTTCCTGCCGCGCGACATCAAGACGCATCTCGACCGTTTCGTGATCCAACAGGACGAAGCGAAGAAGGTCCTCTCGATTGCCGTCTGCGATCACTACAACCACGTCAACTACGTCCGCCAGCTTGAGAGCGAAGACGCTGTCCGCGCCGAGGAAACCGAGTACGCCAAACAAAACGTCATTCTTGTCGGCCCCACCGGCGTCGGGAAAACCTATTTGGTCAAGCACATTGCCGACCTGATCAAGGTTCCGTTCGTTAAGGCGGACGCGACCAAATTTAGCGAAACAGGCTACGTCGGCGGCGACGTCGAAGATCTCGTTCGGGAGCTGGTCCAGAAGGCCGATGGCGATGTCGCGCTCGCCCAATTCGGAATCATCTACATCGACGAAATCGACAAGCTGGCCTCGGCCTCCAATATGATTGGTCGCGACGTAAGTGGTCGCGGAGTGCAGACAACGCTTCTTAAATTAATGGAGGAAACCGAAGTCCCGCTGCGCAGTGCCAATGATTTGCAGGGTCAGCTCCAGGCGGCGTTCGAATTCCAACGACGCGGAAAAGTAAAACGCGAGACCATCAGCACCCGGCACATTCTCTTTGTCGTCAGCGGCGCGTTTGAGCGGTTGAAAGCGCAGGTCTCAAAGCGCCTTGCGCAAGGTCAGATCGGTTTTCAGGCCGAGCCCACCAAGGTGCTCGACAACGAGGTTTTCAAGCATGTCACCACAGGTGATTTCGTCGAGTACGGTTTTGAGCCGGAATTCATCGGCCGTTTACCCGTGCGCGTGGTCTGTGAAGAGCTTACGGCAGACGATATTTATAAGATCATGAAGTATTCCGAGGGCAGCATCCTTCGGCAATATGAACGTGCTTTCCGCGCCTACGGGATTGAGATCAGTTTCGACGACGCAGCCCTCCACCTGATGGCGGAGGCGGCCGCACTCGAAAAGACCGGGGCGCGCGGCTTGCTTACTGTCTGGGAAAAGTTGTTCCGCAATTACAAATACCATCTCGCTGGCTCCGGTCTCTCGCAGTTGCGCGTGACCGAAGAGCTGGTCCGCGAACCGCAGCTCGTTCTTGATCGGCTCATGGCTGAAGGATTGCAGCTGGAGAAGGAGATTTTGCGCCAACAGGCTGTCGTGTTTGCTGAGAGCTACTCACGAGAGCACGCCCTCGAGCTGCGCTTCGACGACTCGGCGCTGGATCGTTTGGTCGAGCGCGCGGAAGCCGAACGAATGAACATGCTCGATCTTTGCGCGCATCTTTTCAGGGATTTCCAGTTTGGCCTCAGTCTGATCAAGAAAAACACCGGCAGGCATGAGTTTGTCCTCAACGCGGCGGCGGTCGATGCGCCCGATAAATTTCTCAGCGAACTGGTATTGCAATCCTATCGACCAGGCGGCGATCGCCCGGGCGAATGAAGCGCGCGCTGCTGGGCACTCTTTGGATCGGTGCGGTTGCAGCCGCGGTCGCCATTGGCCTCCAGCTAGGTGGAGCGCTCGTGCGCCCAGACACGGCCATCGCGAAAACGCTTGGCCTAACGCCTAACGAAACGTCACCGTTTGTCGATCTGCTCGTCGCGGCAACGCTCAGCTTTGCCGTGGCCTGGACAATGTTGGAAGTCGAAGATGTCCGGCGTCGCGCCACGATCTTTTTCCTTCTCGTTCTCGAATTGATAGGCGCCGCCTGGATTCTGCGCCTTTTCGCAGTCTCGTTTGCACCACTGCCCGGGATCATCGCCGCGATGGTTGCGACCGCTTTGGTCGTCGCGCTCGGCGCGACCAGGTCGGGCCGGCAACGCCACGCCGCCACGCGACTTTTTCGCGGCCGCCTCGCGCAGTCTGCCTCTGATCGCCTAACGGAAAGCGAAGCACTCGATTTCTCCCAGCCGATCACACGCGAGGCGAGTTTCGTTTTCTGCGAAATCGCAAATGAAGCCGACCTGATCGATGAGCTGACGACGGCTGATTGTACGCAATTGACCGGCGAGTTTATCAAGTTGGCGACCGGGAAATTTTTGCACGAGGGCGGTTACTTGCACGCTGCCGATGGCGAAGGCATTCGCGTCCTTTTTGGCTTTCCGGAGAAGAGTCAACGTCACGCTCTCGATGCGGCGCGCGCTGCCCTCTCATTTCGAGAAAGCTTCGCCGAGGCTGCCAGGAGCAAACCGGATTCGTTAGGCAAAATTGATTTGCGCATCGGCATCAGCTCTGGCGTGATTGTCGCGACTGTGCGCGACGGCGTCCCCGGCGGTGAAATCGTCCTTGCCGGCGAACCGCTCGAAGTCGCGCGCCGTCTTGCTCGCGCCAATCAAATCTATGGTTCGCGGATCCTTATTGGCCCGCGCACCTTCAGCGCCGCAGGCAAAGAAATCCTGGCGCGTCCGATCGATTTCCTGCGCAACGCGGACGCCCACCAACGATTGGAAGTCTACGAACTGCTCACACTTGCCGAACAAGCCGGCCCCGAACAAGTCGCGCGACGCGATCAATTCTGGAAGGCGGTCGTTTACTTTCGGGAGCACCGTTGGAATGAGGCCTTCGCCCAATTTCTTGAGGTGAAAAGCAGCAACGGCGCAACCGACCCGGCTCTGGAGTGGTACTTGCGTCGTCTTAGTCCGGTTTGCCTGAAGATGGCGGGCGAGCCCACCCCGGCTGCGGAACCATTCGTCCCGTCGCCGTGAGACGAACGGAATATCCGGCCGCGATCCGCGACCTCATCGCTCAGTTGCGCCAGATGCCGGGCGTTGGCCCGCGCTCCGCGGAACGAATCGCTCTCTGGATCGTTCAGTCGCGCGACCAGCAACCTGAAGGCATTGCCGGCGCAATTACGGCCGCGCGGACCGCCATCCGGCCGTGCACGCTCTGCGGATTTTTTGCCACGAACCAACTCTGCGAAATCTGTGCCGACGATTCGCGCTCCAGGGACTTACTCTGCGTGGTCGAACAACCGACCGACATTTTGCCTTTGGAAAGGACAAGCGCCTTTCGCGGACTCTATCATTCGTTAGGCGGACGCATCTCACCGCTCGACCGCGTCGCGCCCGAAGATTTGACCGTCGACGCACTGATCGAAAGAGTGGAAAAGGACTCGCCTAACGAGATTATCTTTGCCCTTTCCGCTGATGTGGAAGGTGAAGCAACCACGAACTATCTCGTCGAGCTCTTAAGAAAGTATCCGGTAACTCTCACCCGTCTCGCCCGCGGGTTGCCCGCGGGCGGCGGGTTGGAGTCAGCCGATGAGCTAACTCTCCATCGTGCCCTATCCGGTCGAACAAGGTTATAGGGAGTTAAGTGGTTGGATAACCTGGTACGACTAGAGGCTGTGAAGGAGAGGTTACTCAATCCTGCTTACCGCCGCTTCGGCTAGACATTGTTCACATCCGTTAGAAAGTGGCCGCAAGAGGTTTGTGCGGAGGCAGAAACTCCATCCGCACATGAGATCAGTTACTCCTTGCTTTTCAAAATTACAGTACTGCGTAAGGCAGTTAGTAAAGCAGGCGGTTGAGTCAACAACCGCCCGCCTTGCTCGACTCTCTGCCTGGGCACTACGCCTTTCCCCGGGCTACAGCCTTACTTCGAACGGGTCATGTTCTTCACCAGCACCACCTGGTTAAGGTGAGTTCCCAACGCGATACTCGGCTGGAAACCCGCGAAGGTGATGGCTGTCGCAGAGTCGTTTATGCCACCACCGAACACTGTGGCCGTTCCCAGGGTGCCGTCGCCGTTCCCAAGCAACACTGCCATGGTCTGGGCAAAGCCGTCGGGAGCGGCAACGTCAAGGGCTCCGTCTCCGTTGAAGTCCGCCAGCACCAGCTTGGGAATGAAGGCAAACGTGGCGCCGTTCCCCTCGGAGAACACGCCCGAAGACGTGAAGTGTCCGTTGCCATCATTCAGCACGATTTCGGTCAAGCCGTCTTCTTCAACCGCGAAGTCCATAATCCCATCGTTGTTGAAGTCACCTGCTTCGAAGTCAAAGAAGATCGTGGTGAAGGCACTGCGTATCAGCGCGGGGATAGCCGCCTGGAAAGTCCCATCACCATTGCCGAACTGCACCGATACACGGTTGTCGTCGAATTCCGAAATATAAGCGATGTCTTGTTTGCCATCATTGTTGAAATCACCGCTCAAAATATTCGAGAACACCGTAAACCGGGGGAAGGTAACTACGGTCTGCGCCGGAGCGAATCCATTGTTCCCGTTGCCGAGCAGCAACGTGACCGCAGCAACACCAGCGCTGGTTCCGAAATCTGCTACCACGACATCGGGATTGCCATCGCCGTTGAAATCACCGCTGGCGATCCCAACCGGGAAATCACCCGCCGCAAAATTCGCTGGCGCCTGGAACGATCCGTCTCCGTTGCCAAGTAGCAGAGAAACCCCGCCACGATCCGTCGCCAAGTTCCCAAAGTTGGTAACCACAAGATCGAGATGTCCATCGTGATTAAAGTCGGTTGCAGTTAGCCCTTCCGGTTGAGTTCCCGTCGAAAATGCCTTTGCCGGCCCGAACCCACCCTTGTTCGTGCCAAGCAAAATCTCCACCGCTTGACCGATCTTGTTTACTCCGGTATCGACCAACGCCAAATCCGGCAACCCATCTCCATTGAAGTCAGCAGAGATGATCTGGTTGGGAAAGTCTGTCGCGATCGGAAGGCCAGCCCCAATATCTACAAACTTGCCATTTCCTTTTCCCAACACAACGGAAACGGTGTTGGAGTCGAAATTGGCCGTGATGTAGTCGGTCTTGCCATCCTGATTAAAGTCACCCGTGGCAAGCGCCGTCGGGGTGCGTCCGGAGGGCACATTAGTTGCCGGGCCGAACTTGCCGGTGCCATCGCCAACCAGAAGGGCGACGTTGCTCAAACTGCCGTTGGTCACCAGCAAGTCATCTTTGCCATCGGCATTGAAGTCGGCCAAACGCATGGCATCCGCGCCCGTGCCAGCATGGAGAATACGCGCGGCTTGGAAGGTGCCGTCGCCGTTTCCACGGAGTTCGGAAACGTCGCCCATCCTCAAAGTGCTTACCAGCACATCCAGCTTGTTGTCCTTATTTAAGTCCTTTACCAGAACCTGCTGCGGGGTCTTCTCGGTCGGAATGAATGTTGTAGAACTCACTCCGCCGTTACCATCCCCGAGCAGGATCGCCAGCGTATTCGCGTTGGGTCCTTGGTTATGTCCTTCGGCCGTGCCGGAGTTAGCCACCGCCAGGTCGAGCTTGCCGTCACCGTTGAAATCCCCGGCGGCGATTCCATCTGGCCCCATGCCTACCGTGATATTTTTCGCGGCGTCAAACGTACCGTCTCCACGTCCGAGAAAAATCGAGACCGTGTTGGAACCAAGGTTGGTTACCGCCAGATCGATCTTGCGGTCGCCGTTCAAGTCCGCGGCGACAATGCGGTCCGGGGCCACGCCCGCCTTCAACACCTGGGGAGTGCCCAGGTTCCCCGCGCCATCTCCCAGCAGGATGGAGAGGCCGCTGGAACTGGTTTCTGCGACATCATTCTTGCCGTCGCCGTTAAAGTCTGCGACCGCCACGTCAACGGGAAATGCGCAGCCGCAACCGAACAGAGCGAATGGCTGGAAGGTGCCATCGCGATTGCCCAGCAGCACGCTCACGCCACTGGTATTGCCATCGTCGAGTAAGAGGTCGAGAACGCCATCGCCATTCAGGTCCGCCGTGACCATGCTGTGTGGGCCGTCCGAGGCGAGATAATCGCGATGATCGACGAATTTGGGAAGTGTCGGCGAGCTGTCATCACCACTTTCGCCGGTGATAGTCACATCAGCCGTCGGTGTCGTCTGTGCAGACAGTGCCAGCGGCACTGTGAGTAGAATTAAACCTAGGTATGCTAGGGTAAGGTAGTTTTTCATGGGTCCGACTCTCATACCTTCTTGCAGGATTGCCTGCTTCATTCCGTAACAACTTAGAAAGATTGTCGGCGCCCCTCGGCAGACGAGCGTTCTTTTCGGAGACCTGGCCTCCGACGCCGGTTAATTGCGCAGCGTCCTGGCTACTCCTTGTCTCGTTAGGCAGCGCCGCTTCGCACCTGGAGCTAACTCGGCGATTCAGGGGTGATCGCTATCATTTACGCAGACTAAGGAGATAGGTATAAGAATTCGCGAGCGAATGTCCGGCACCAAGCCTTAAAGGACTATCTCGGCGCCTTCGCGCGCCGCACTGACGATTAAGCTGGAGCCGGCGGCCGCGACCCGTTGCTCTGCCTCGGTGATCATGCTCACCATCTTATCGTCGTGATGGTCGGGATCGTGATGGAAGAGGAAGAGATGTTTGACCCCAGCTCTCATGGCCAGCTCGACCGCGTCGTCGGCGCAGGTGTGGCCCCAGCCCAGGCGCGTCGGATATTCCACTCTGTCGTATTGGGTGTCGCCGATCACGACGTCCGCCTCGCGAATGAAATCGATCACCTTCTCATCCTGCAGGCGCGCATAATCGAGGCTTCGCGGGGAAGTCTCGCCCGCCAGCTTTTGTCGCTCGATCTCGTGGCGTTCGTAGGCTTCGTGATCGGGCATGTAAACAATATCGCCATTTGGAGTCGTTAGGCGATAACCGAGACAGATACCCGGATGATTAGCGAACGTGGAGCGAACCCTGACCGCGCCAAGCTGAAATTCCATCTCGCTCAATTCTTCGAACGTCACGTGGCTTGCCATCTGGTTTAGGCCGACGGGAAAAAAGGCGCTTTGCATTTGCTCGAAGAGTGCGCTGCGCAAACCGTGCATCGCACCTTCGTAGCCAACGATCCGCACATCGACCTTCGGGTTGTAAGCCGGGATAAAGAAGGGAAAGCCCTGAATGTGGTCCCAGTGCGTATGAGTGACCAGCATCGTGATCTCCAGCGGTTTGTTCCGGAATTCACGCATCAACGACTGCCCGAGCGCGCGAATGCCGGAGCCGGCATCGAGGATGAGGATTTGCTCGCCCACCCGCACCTCGACGCAGGAGGTGTTGCCGCCAAACATCGCGGTTTGGATTCCGGGTGTCGGGAATCGAACCGCGGACACCCCAGAAACGAATCAGCGTCGGACCGGTTGCGATTGGTTTCGCGGCCTTCTCTGCAACCTCGTCGCCTTCGCATTTGTCGAGCGCGGTAAGTAGGTCCGCGGGCACGATCGGCTTGACGAGATAATTGTCCGCGCCGGTAGCGAAAGCGGTGTCGCGATCGTTGGCGAAACGGCTCACGCCGGTAAGCAGGACGCGCATGGATTTGAGGTGCGGTTGCTCGCGAATGACGCGACAAACTTTGAACCCGTTGCGTTTTGGTGTGCGCAGGTCGCAGATGACGGCAGCGGGAGCGTTTTTCTCGATCATCTCCAGGCCTGTCTCGCCATCTTCGGCTTCAAGAATGCGCCAGCCCTGACCGGTCAGGCACTGGGCAATGAGAGCGCGGGAAAGCGCGTCGTTGTCGATCAGGACGAGGGTTTTCATTCGTTCGCGCTTTTCGTTAGGCGAATCCAGAACCGGTTGCCGCCTTCGGGCAGGGAATCGTAGCCGATCTCGCCGCCACAGTTTTCCATCACGATGCGACAAAAATGCAGGCGCAGGGCGGAAGCAGATGATGCGTCGTTAGGCGAACTCCATTTCGCGAAAAAATCCTCGCGCATGTCCGGAGTGACGAGTGCGCCCTGGTCGTCGAACGAAACCAGCAACGTCTCGGCGTTCTCTTCCGCCCTAACGACGACCGTGTCGCCGTTCCTGCTCCGTTCGAGGGCGTTCTCGAGCAGATTCAGGCACAAGCGCTCGAGTTGAATCGGATCGACGGCAACGCGCACGGCGACGGTCGCGGCACCCTGATCAATCTGAACCCGCTTTTCTTCGAAGAGCGGCGCGACGGATTCGATCGCCTGGCGCAAGGCTTTCGGCCATTCGGCGACGTTCGTGTCGCCGGCCGAATCGTAAACGCCGCGCAACTCACCCTCAAACACTTCGAGGATGCGATGGATGAGCGTTTGCTGCTCCTGCGTCGCGCGCGTGGCGAGGCCGAGGAGCGTTTTGGTGCGTGGACCGCTGTCTTCCTGCTCGATGAGTCGCAGCGAGGTAATGACGTTGGCGAGCGCGGCGCTCATCTCGTCGGCCACGCAATGGAGCAGGATTTCCTTCTTCTGGATTTCCGAGTTCAGGCGCTGCTGCGCGATGAGGGTTTCGCGCGCCCGTTGCAGGACCTCCTTCTTCGCCGCGAAAGCCTGCCCAAGGCGTTCCAGAATCAGGATCTCCTGTTCGTTAGTCGTTAGGGCGGTTGCTTCCAGTTCGACCGCGTCGCCATTGGCATCGCGTTCCACCCACGGACCGGACTTGACCTGTTCATCGCCGCCTTTACCCCAGCACTCCTCGGCATCGATCAGGAAATTCTCCAGGAATGGAGATGCTTCGCCGGCCGGCAAACAGTCATCGTTCTCGCGGATCGCCGGCCAAAGAGCGGCCAGCCAGGGAGGGATTTTGCCTAACGATCGCAAAGCGCCATTCTCCCCACGCGCAAAGACCGCATAACCGAGCGCTTCGAGAACGGCTTGAGCAGGAGAAGCGCCGTCCGGCATTTTCGTCAGGCGAGCATCTGCCGGGCGAGGGTGGTGAAAGCTTCTTCCACTCCCGCGCCTTCCCTCGCGCTTGTTTTCAGGACGGTGAAATTCTCATTCGTTAGGCCAGTCATGCGCGTTTCGTCGATCTCCCATTGCGTCGTGAGATCGCTCTTGTTCAGAAGCAGAAGGAACGGCGCGGCGCCAAGCTGGCCGGCCACGCGTTTCTGCAACTCCAGCGCCTGGTCGAGCGTCACCCGGCGTGTTCCGTCCGCGACGAGGAAGTAGCCGCTCGTCCCGCGCAGGTAGGTGGTTTGCATCCGTTGGAAATCGTCGTCGCCTGCCAGATCCCAGATGACCAGGCCGACGCTGTCGTTGTCCAGCTCAACGGTTTTCTTCTCGATCGTTACGCCAACGGTGGTGAGATACTTCTCCGAGAACGATTGATCGACAAAGCGCTTGATCAGGCTCGTTTTCCCCACGCCCGAGGTGCCGAGGAGGCAGACCTTTTTCTGGATCATGATGTCGGCACGACTTTGAATCCGACGCGGCGGTCCGATTCGTTAGGCAAAGCCGCTTCCGTCGCCTCCGGCGCGCCAAGGCCCATGGGTTTGAAGAGCGAAGATTCAAAGCCGCACTTGACCAAAAAATCGCGGACTGCGTCGGCTCGCCGCTGACTGAGCTGGAAATTTTTCGTCTCGCTCCCAACCGCGTCCGCGTAACCGTGCACTTCGATCCGAGTCTCGAGGCCGAGCCGGTTCGCGGCCGTGATGCACCGGCGAATTTCATCAGGCAAACGCGAGAGCGCGGCAAAACCTTCGGTGGCGAAGTTGTCCTTGTTGGCGAGGAAATAGACGAACGCGCTTTCGATCACGGACTTCGATTGCTGGAAAGTTTGCTGGTCGAGATCAGTCAGGTTGTGTTCGTCGATTGTCTTGATTCCAGGAATGGTCGACGCGCCGCGCCGCACACGACTCAGCCAGGCGTGCGGTGCTTCGCCGCCCAGGACGAGGATGCCGTTTTGCACTTTAGCGTTGACCGTGTCGGGCAGATTGAAGCGGTCGGCGAAGCGTTGCAGCGCGAGCTTCGGATCGTAGGTGACTTGAAGCTTTTCCTCCGAGACTTTTTGAATGCCGGGCAGCTTACTCGCGTCGGTGCGAACTGTGGCGAGCCACTCGTACGGTGCCACGCCGGAAAGATATAGCGTGCCCTGGTCGACTCGCGCCTGAGTCCCCGACGGCATCGGGAAACGAGCGCGAAACCGATTGAGCGCGAGAGCGGGATCGTAGGTCACGATCACGTTTTTCTCGTTGATCGAAGTGATCCCGGGCGATTGCTTTCCTTCTTCGCGCACTCGGCTAAGCCATTCGTAGGGAACTTGACCGCTGACCGTGAGGATCCCGTTTGCGAGAGTAAGATCTGTGCCGGCGGGTTTGTTGAAACGCCGCTCGAAACGCCGCAGCACGCTCGGATCATCGAGCGCGAGGTAATCTTTCCAATCGAAACGCAGCCGCTCGGGATTGACGCCCGCGGCCCGGGCGAGCGCGGCCGGATCCGCGATCGCGGGATCGCGCAGACCAGCGACGTGCGAGCGAGTGAACCAATGATAATCCGCCTGAGTCACGGCAATGCCCGGCGCGGAATCCAGTCGCCTGACGAAATCGCGCCAGCGCATTTCGCTTCCCACACCGACGATGAGCGCGGCGACCAGCAATGCCGCGCCGGTGGCGAGGGCAAACCACGCACGATGGTTGGTCCCGGAAGTTTTCTTCGGTTGATATTGGGCGCGGAGGCAGCTTTCCAATTCCGGTCGCAGCGATTCAAAGACCGAAGCGTCGCCCTGAAAGTTCGCCAGCTCCGCGCCGCGCAGAATATGAATGCTTTCGATCGTTTCCTCGAGGCAGGTGCGTAACTCACGCGGCGGGTTGCCACGGATCGCGGCGGCGAGATAAGCGAAGCGACCAGACGCGATCCAGACCTCCAGCTCGCCGACGCGAAATTCCTCCAGCGCCGCGTCCTTACCGGCCTTGAAAGAGTCGCGCGCGAAATCCTGAATCGCGCTCAGCATTCCCGCCACCATGTCGGAATCCTGCGTCGCGGCGGGGTTCGTCCCCACCTGCAAAAGCGAAAGACTCGTCTCGCGATGGATAAGGAAAATCTGTTCGACCCGATAGACGAGGCTGCGCAGCATTACGACCTCGGCAAAGCTGCGGCCGGTGCGCATGGCTTCGAAGCGCCACTTCAACCCTTGCCAGGAAAAACTCTGCTCGAGGGTTTGATTGAGCGACTGAAGCAATGTGCGCAGGCTTTCCGCAATCGAGCGCCTAACGACAGGGCCGATGATTGGATGGAGCGCGTCGATGAAAGCCTGCGGCCGTTTTTCGATCGATTCCCGGATGGACCCTTCAACCGCCGGACGCAAAGCGCGATTCAACTCTTCGCTTCGATTGGCGGAAAGCTTGACCGCTTCCGGCAGTACCTTTGCCACGTCGTGCGCCCGGCGCTCCTTGTCGTCGAGCCGCTCGCGCAGCTCACGCAGGCCGTCCTGTTCCGGCTTCGCGATAAGGCGGCGCAACTCGCTCAGGTCATCGGGCGGCGGCTTGCGCGACCCCGGGAAGATCCGCGGTCGCATCGCTTAGGAGGCGCCGGGAACGCGGAATTCTTTCTTCAACCGCAGTGCCACCTCGCTCAACATCTCGGCGAGAGCTTCGCGACCAGTCATGGCGTCGCGAATCTGGCCGGTCTCGCGTTCGAGATGACTCGTGACTTGTTCGTGGCGTTCCTTCAGCTCGTTGCTCAAGGCTTTGGATTGCTCGAGCAAACGCTCGCGCAGATCGCGAATATCCTGCGCCGCCTGGCTATCGAGATTACTGATCTTCAGCTCAAGACCGCGCGCCGTTTCCGCGAGGCCGCGAGCCAGTTGCTCGAAGGCCTGGCCGCGCTCAGCCTGCTCCGCTTTCAGGCGGTTCGACATCGATTCGCTTTCGCCGCGCATGAAAGTCTCGAGCGCCTGAAGCTGACGCTGCAAATCTCCCCGCAGTTCCCCGGCCTCGCGCGCCAGCCGTTCCTCCAATTTCTGGAACCGGCTGTCGTAATCCCGCATTTGCGATCCGAAAATAATTTCTCTGATGCGATCGACATTGCCGCTCTCATCGATCGCCCCGTTCTCGTGGTGCTGGGTCATTTCATTTTGTTGTGTGTCCATGCTCTTAAACCTCCTCATCTTGCGCAAAGTCCCTCCGTTGAAGGCCATTTGAGCGGCATGTTATGCAGAAACCCAATGCCGAGGCAATCTTCTTTGCGTGCGCGAGCCGAGGCCGAGGTTATTTCGAGAATCAAGGGTCGGGAATCGTGGCGAGAAAGGCCACCTCCTCCATGAGCCATCCTTGGCGGGAAGCGACTTCCTGCGCATCGTTGGGCCTAACGAATATAGCTCCGCGATGTAATTGATGTTGCAGGAAGGCTATGGCGCGGGATCAAGTGCGGGTTGCACAGCACGAAAGATGCGACGTAGCAAATCGATCCTCCCCACACGTCGTTGATGACATCAACGGCAGCAAAGGCTACCGCGAAAAATCTGCTACCCAGCACTCCGGATACGCTAAAAGTGGGCTGTTCCGCAAAGCCGAGCCATCTGTCTAGATACTTGATTGCAACTTAAGTCGTAACGCTGTGACACGGCTAGTTCCCAATTGTTCGATGAGACTCCCGCGATTGTTCTCAGAGGAAAAGAGATACAGCCTGGGCACGCAGGCTGACTCCGGAATTTACGCTCTTGGAAAAAATTCAGTGTAACAGGGTTGTTACCGTAGATCTCTGGGATTTCTCCAGCCAAGGCCTACCTATCCCAATAACCAAGAAGAAGTTTTATGACAAACACCACTCGACTCATCAAGACAGTTCACTGCATGGGGCATCGCTCGCGCAGTCCCCGTTTGTTTTCGCATGGCTTGTTAGCGCTCGGACTCGGATTGTTCCTACTCGTCACCGGAGCGTTCGCCGTCACGCCACCACCCGACGGCGGCTATCCCAATCACAATACCGCTGAGGGCGATAGCGCCCTTTTCAACCTCAACACCGGTGGCCTGTCAAACACAGCCGTTGGCTTTCAGGCGCTCTTTACTGACACTACCGGCTCATTCAACACGGCGGTCGGAGATATCGCACTCACAGCGAATACCACCGGAGCGTTCAACACCGCCGTCGGTGAGAGCGCGCTCGAGCTTAATACGACCGGCCTTAATAACACGGCCGTCGGCAGCTTTGCGTTGGACCATAACACGACCGGCGGTCAAAACACCGCCCTGGGCGATGAAGCGCTCGATCTGAATACGACCGGGATGGAAAATACCGCGACCGGCAATGTCGCCCTCACAGTCAACACGACCGGCTCATTCAATACGGCCGACGGCGATCAATCACTCGTCAACAATACGAAGGGCAACAGTAATACTGCCACCGGCCAGGCCGCACTGACGAACAATAGCTCCGGCAACAACAATGTCGCGGATGGCGCGTTTGCCCTCGGCAACAATACCACCGGCAGCAGTAACATCGCCATCGGGACAACGGCCGGTTCGGCGCTGACTACAGGTAAGAATAACATCGATATTGCCAACCCTGGAGTCGCGCGTGAGTCGGCTACGATCAGGATCGGCGGCAGTGCGCAGAGGAATACCTTTATCGCGGGCATCAGCGGAGTGACCGTTGCCGGAGGCGTGAGCGTCATGATCGACACCAGCGGCCACCTCGGCACTCTTACCTCATCGGCTCGCTTCAAGGAGGCAATCAAGCCCATGAAGGAAACGAGCGAAGCCTCCTTTCGCTTCGTCCGGTTACCTTTCGTTACAAGAACGAGTTAGACCCGGCAGGCATCCCGCAGTTTGGCCTGGTGGCCGAGGACGTTGCGAAAGTTGCGCCCGATCTCGTGGCACGCGACGAAAATGGCAAGCCATACTCCGTCCGCTACGAAGCGGTAAACGCCATGCTGCTGAATGAATTCCTGAAGGAACATTGCAAGGTAGCCCAGCAAAGCGCCCTGCTCGAAAAGCAGGAAGCGGAGATCGCGGCATTGCAGGCCGGCCTCAAAGAACAATCAGCCCAACTCCAAAAGGTGACTGACGACCTGGCCACCAGCTATAAGGCGACTCGGCTTGTAACTAACCAGTAAGAAGTCTTGAAGCGGACTTCTTAGCCCGGCGAAGCGTTCTTAACTGCTTCCGTTTTCCTCAGCAGCATGATCGCCAGGATGGCGATCGCGATTGGAAGGATCACGTTCAATCGTAGCGTATCACTGAACGCCGCGACGAAGGATTCATGAAATGCGTGACGGATTTGTTCCACCTGGCCCCCGACCAAGCCACTGTCGAGTTGAGCGATTCGTTCAGCTGCGCCCGGTTGCTCCAAAACCTTTTGTTGTGCAATTGACAATGGAGTTTCGGATAATCTGAAAGCGAGCTGGCGAGCAAAGATACCGCTGTGAAGCGCGCTGGCAGCTGCGACTCCTATCGCTCCGCCGCCAAACCGGAACATGTAAATCATTCCGGTAGCCTGCCCGGACCGTTCCTTGGAGATCGCAGCTAGTCCTAGTGTGTTGAGGAGGGTAAATCCGGGGCCCGCGCCTGCGGCGACCAGCAGGAAAGGAAGCAGCATCCCGGGATATCCGTAGGATGCGGGCACGAAAGAAAGCATCGCCAGTCCTGAGGCCAGGAACGCGCAACTTATGATCAGGAGCGTCCGCAAAGGAAATCGCTTCGTCAGGCGTCCGGACATGATTCCCGTGACGGCAAGGACGAGACTTAGCGGGGCCAGAGCGATGCCGGCCATCAATGCGTTATAGCCGAGTCGTTCCTGGAGATAAAGCGCAGTGATGAAGAGAAAAAGAAAGAATACGAACCCTAGAAGGAAGCTGGCGACGCAGGAACAAAGAAAGGGTGGTAGTCGAAGGAGTGTGCCGTCTAGAATGGGGTTACCAGTGCGCCGTTCAACGAGAGTTAAGATAGCGAACAAAACCAGTGAAAGACCTATCAACCCCAATGCCATTTTCTGATCCTGGTCAGGACCCTCGGCGGCATCAAGACCAAGGAGCAGAGTCGTTAGGGCGGCCGCCAGAAGGAAAACACCTGCGATGTCAATGTAATGGGAAGCGTGCTCAGCGCGCGATTCCTGGATCGACCCTATCGCAACGATGATGATGATTGCCACCAAAGGCAGATTCATAAAAAAGACCCATCGCCAGCTTACCTCGGCGGTAAGAAAACCACCCAGGAGCGGGCCCATTGATTGAGCTACACCCGACACTCCTACCAGGATGCCAAGAGCAGACGCGCGCTGCTCCGCTCCATAAGCGTTGGAAACGATCGCCATGCCTGCCGGGACCATCACTGCTCCGGCAGCACCCTGCAGGACCCGGCCGATGACAAGAACGGAAAGAGAGGAGGCCATTCCGCACAGCAACGAAGCGACCGCAAACAGGATCGCACCGGCCAGCAGGCAACGGCGAAGTCCAAAAACGTCCGCGATACGGCCGGCCGCGACAATGAGGGCGGCGAAGGCCAGCATGTAACTGTTGAGTCCCCATTGCAGATCGTCCAAGTCCGCGTGCAGATCCTTACCCAAAGTAACCAGGGCCACATTAACCGTCGTGATATCGGCGTTAAGAATCGCGAAGACCACCGCGATGACGAGAAGGGCGAGGCGCGGGTTAGTTGGAGTGCGAAGATGAGGAAGCTGTCACAAGGTTCTTTCACGAACGCCTAACAAGACAACTCTTGCAACCAGTCTCAACTCTCAACATTCCCATAACCGCGGCTCGCAGTCAGCTACGTCGGACGGCTAGAAGGCTTTGGACGCTGCTCAACCGAGGTAGCGTAACGATCCATAATATCATAGCAGGCCTCAAAGATCCGGTCTCGATACGTTTGGATGAAAGCCTCTAGCTCTACATCTTTGATGCGCAGCGATTCACGACTCCACTGAAGCCGCTCCGTGCCGACTGGGAGATTGCGGATGTCGGAAAGGAACTCCTCAAAGACCGGATAATAGGGCGCAGCACCATGCGGGCGCAGCCAATAAACAATACGTTGGATCCGGGTGCATCCTAGCGGCAGGCTGGTCTGATACGTCACGACGGCGCGCGATGCGCTGACGAGCTTCGCCAGAATTGAGGTGCGCTTATCGGGATTGGTCATCGATTAGATTGACTGTTAAACCTGTTTCGGGCCACGGAGTAAAGACGATCTGCTCTCTGCTCTGGAAGGCTTCGATCGCGCTGACGCAATCCTGCATGTCCGCCAAGGCCAACCAATTCTCCTCGACCTCCTCTCTACCGTCTTTAACGAAAAGTAACGACAACGCCAGCGTCAACAGGCATGCCGCTACGGTGATCCAACGAGCCATGCGTCTTCTACACGTCTAACGCAATATGGATGGAGTTATTCCTATGTCCTATGTTGGACTCCCATAAAGGTCGGGCGCGCTTGGCGACTCCCTAATTGGGAAGCTCGTATATTTCCACCAGTCCTACTCCGCCCACTCCATTTTTCCCTTGCACAATCGCAGTATAAGGTCCCGGTGGAAGCGTCGAGACGATCGCCGCTTCGTTGTCATTTGTGGGTTCAAGCCCTGTCGCCACAAGGCCAGCTTCCTGCTCATCTTTCCAGTTGTCGTTCGATGCCAGCAGTATCCCATTGGCATCGTGCAACTCCAGTGTCGGATCAGCCACGGCGTTGCTGATAGGTAGAGATGGCCCCAACGCTCGGACGACCACTCTCCCCGAGATACCATCCTGAATGATAAAGCCTCCGATGAGAACATTCAGACCGGTCGCGACAACCCCGCGGGTGGAGATATTCGCCAGAGTTGAATCTGCCGTCTGGTCCAGGTCGTAGGCTTCGACCACGGCGATCCCGCTTCCGCCGCCGGCACCCTTAACGATTGTAGTGTACGCGCCAGGATCAAGGGTAGCTACGATTGCAGACTCAAAGTCTTTCGTTGGGGGAATTCCGGTAGCGATGATTTCCGCTTCCTGGGTAGTTCGCCAGTTATTATTCGAAGCCATTAGCGTATTGCCTGAATATAACTGCAGGCTTGGATCGGCCAATGTCCCAGCGAGACTCAGCGATGGCCCCAGGGCGCGCAGAAGCACCTGCTTGGGAGATGACCCCGAGATAATGAATCCGCCAATAAGGACGCTATCTCCAGTTTCGACTTCTGCTCGTGTCGAAATGTTCGCCAGATGGGGCGGACCCGCCGTGGCCGGGACAAGATCGTAGCCGATGACATCGAGGTTTACGCCCTCGGGCGAGGAGACGCTAATGTTTGGGGCCGCGCCGCGGCAACCGAACGCATTCTGCACGCGAGGATGCGGTTGTGGACACGGGGGGCTATCCCAATCCCCAAAGTCGCCGTCCGACTGCTGGTTAAATCCTACTATCTTCGTTATGCCAAGGTCGAGTGCGAAATAGCGAATTCCTATCGCAGTCGTGTTGCGCGTGTGCGGCCCCGACCAGCTGAACAGATCCTGCGGGCTGAGGTCCTTAGAATGCGGGTCAGTGGCGTTTAAGTGCGACCCTAAACCGAGGACCTCGTCCGTCTCGTGTTCGATCGCGGAGAAGCCGTCAAAGTAGGCAGGAACTGCCGGACGAGAAAACAGGATCGACTCAGCGGAGTTCAACGTGATGATACCGTCCAGGGGACGCCCACCTCCCACCGACGGATCGATATACGGAACCGCGGGCGTGTCGAGCCCGACCGCTCTCCCCCCTGCGCTGCTGCATAACACCAGGGAAGCGAGGGCAGTCGTTGGCAGGGTATTATTCGCTATGCTGTCATTCGATGTTTTCGCGTCCGCTTTCAAGGCGGCGATGTAGAAGCTCCAGGTTACTTCGTAACTAAGCGAAAGGCTTGTCGCAACCGCGTGAGGGGGAACGGCCGAACCGTCCGGCTCGGTGGTGGAGTAGCGATAGAGAATTTCAACATTCATCGGATCGCTGAACATCGTCTCGTAGACTGCGATCGTTTCCATGACCGTTTCTTCGATCGCGGCCGCCTGGCCGTTGCCTGTGATGGAAGCATCGAAGAAGGGATCAATGACTAACCCGGCTCCATCGGTTGTCGCGGCTTCGGAAGTTTCAAATGTTCCTGGGCGCCCCACGGAATCATAGCTTTGCACCCGATAATAGTAGTGTGTGCCGCGGTGAAGCCCTCTGATGACTTCGCTGGTCGACGAACCTACGTCGAGGGAACGATAGCCCTCGACAAAACTGGCAAACGCCGGATCGGTGGAAACGTCGAGACGATAACCCCGCGCGTTCGCGACAGGATGCCATGCGGCCAAAAAGGCGCTCCGGGTCGGCCTCACAGCTCGCGATGCTTCCACGGTGGGCTCGTTCATTTCCTGCTCGTCCATCGCGGATGCGCCTTGCATTGCCGGGCCGGCCGGGCCGTCATCGTTCGACCGGGTGACGTGGTGACTTATCGGCTGGTTCGCCCACGACCGGTGGAGCGCGTCCTCACTCCACGCCGAAGCGGAGAAAGAAAGCCCGATCAAGGCAGTTGCAGGCAGAATGGCTCTGCGGAAGCGAGACAATGGAATAGAAAGTTTCATAAGGTGATTACGGGGGAGCGCAGTGGAAAATTCCGGGGATTTCGCCAAATCGCGCGCCGATCGTAACTGATTACGCAGAAAGCGCAACAAGAAATCTTGTCACGCCGCGCCTCACCGATTGCGAACGCTTAGCTGACGGTGTTCCTGGCCAAGAGAGATCGCGCGTCCACAACGACACCTACCGAATTCACGAACATTCCCCTCCGTCTTCCCGCAGGCCGACGGAGGCCTGACAAGTTGCCACCGGTGTTGCCTAACAACCGTAACGAAGCATGAGAACGAAATACCTAACGAGACCAAGATGAGCTCCAGCGCGCTTAAGTGCAATACTGCTTTCTCTCAACACTCGTCTACTAACTCTCAACATTCTTATTACGACAGAATTGTAGTGCATGTCGCACTGTATCCGACGACATGACCCCATTCCTTCGACAATGTTTCGCCGCACCACTCCTGCGGTCACTTCTTTTTATTTCCATTTCTCGAATCCTCCATTGCCTGGGCTCGACGTGACGAAGGGTTTTGAGCTGCGGCTTCATATTTCGCGGCGACGCCCTCTAGTAAGGTTTCTAGTTCGCCGCGATCGTACCAACGTCCGTTAGCCATTACCCCTAACGGCTTTTTCAAGGTCATCAGATCATCCAGCGGATTTTTCTCGCTCAGGACGAGGTCGGCGCGGTTACCTGTTTCGATGACGCCGAACTTCGGGTCGTTTGGTTTTGCCTTGGCGGCAAGGTCGCCGGCATTCCGAGTCGCAGCGCGAAGAATCTGATAGCGACTCAACCCCGCTGCTTCCAAAGCATGCAAATCCTGATGAAGCGAAAAGCCGGGAACGAGGCCGGGGATCGAAGGACTGTCGGTGCCGGTGATCAGCGGCACCCCGGCATCGGCCAGTGCTTTAGTAAACTTTTTCAGAAAATCCAGGCGCGCGTTCAGATCGCCGCTCTTGCGGACATAGGGACTGTTCTTCCAGGCGATCCGATCGTCCGGGTCGAGATAGCGAACTTCGGGCTGGCGCAGAAAATCATCGACGATCTCCGGTTTTCCCCATTGCCTCGCAATCGTCGCGTAAGTGTTTAAGTCAGCGGTGACAAAGGCGCCCGTGCGCTTGGTGAAATCGATCGCGGACGCGACTTGTTCGGGCTTAGGCGCATCTTGGCCGGAATAATCCGGGGGAAAGAAAACGGTGTAGAGGTATTCCTCCGCATGCGCGACCATGAGTTGTCCTTCGTCTAACTGTCGCTCGATGCCGACCCTGCTCACGCCGTGACCAACGATCGGCAAACCATCGACCCGTCCTTGTTCGATAAGCGCCCGGAAGCATTCCGGCGAGAGATTATTGTAAACCTTGATGAAGTCGTAGTCGTTAGTCTTCGCGATATCAACCAGCGCGCGTGCTTCGGCCTGAGTCGCTACCGCGAGATGGCCATACTCTGGTGTGCCATCGACGAGAAAGGCGGCGTAGATGTGCGGACCGGGCGTTTCGCCGCGGTTTATTTTCGGCCGCGTCTGCGCCATGAAGCTGTTGCGCGCTTCACCCATGTTCAGGACCGACGTCACGCCGTTGGCGAGGAAAACAATCATATCGCGGCTGGTATCCGAGTGGGTGTGCATGTCGGCCAGGCCGGGTGAAAGGAACTCAGTGCCGTGACCGTCGATTACGCGCGCGTTTTCCGGTGCCGGAATGTCGCGCCCGATCGCTTTGATCCTTGCGTCTTCAATTAGCACCGAGTGGTCACGAATGACCTGATCGGAACTCATCGGCACAACATTCACATGGACAAACAACGTGATATGCGCCGGGGCGGCTGCTACGGCTAGTCCCGTTGACAAAAGCGACGTTAACAAAAATGCTACCAGCAACGAGAAGCAGCGGGCGAGGGCGCGATACCGCTTTCTCTCAACATTCATCATTCTATCCTGTTCCGCGTTCATATACGTCGCTGGCTCGACGTTCGCATACGCGTTGAGGTTAGCGTATGCGACATTGGATGCTGAGAAAGACAGCCAGAACAAGCAGCAACCATCGCCTGAAATCGGACTTGCGGCTGCGAGCATCGGTGCCTGAGTCCCTGGTGGGCGGAAAGCCATGGCAGCAGCGATAGCCGTTCGGCCGCCTGGCGCGCCGAAAGTCCATGTGAGGTATTCCCATCGTCGTGGTGATATGCCTTCAGATGAGGCGTGTAGCCGTCGTCCGTCGCGACAGTGGACGCCATGCTCGGCAGGCAAGTGCTGACGGGCGTAAATGACCTCGAGTTGTCGAACTCGATCCGGAGATAAGAAATGCAGCAGCAGGGCGCACGCAAGGATAGCGAGCACGCGATCCAATACGTGCGCACCCACGAGGGCGGTCCACCTGTGCCGCTACTCGCACGTAGTCTGCCACTAACGATACCACGATTGGCTGGTGCGAGCGGAGGCGCAATGCGCTTTCTCTCAACACTCATCTACCAACCCTCAACTTGCCCTTGCCCGCTTCGTTGCTAGTAACGTAAAATGGAAACACGCGCCGCCGTCGGCCATATTCTCCGCGTCGATTTTCCCGCCATGGGATTCTACAATCGAACGCACAATTGCCAGTCCCATTCCCAGCCCCTGCTGCTTGGTGGTAAAGAACTGGTCGAACAAGCGGTCCCGCACTGCCGGGGAAATGCCTGCGCCATAATCGCGCACACTTAGGCGCACCTGGCCGTCGCCGTTGCCATTCGTGCTTATCTCTACCTTGCGTTGGTCCACTGGTATCTGGCGCATGGCATCAAGGGCATTACTGACCAGGTTAACCAGGACCTGCTGAATCTGGACCGGATCGCCTTCTATGAGCGGCAGGTCGTCGGCCAGCGATGTTTCTACCGCGCAGGAATAGGCCACGGCATCCGGCCTGACAACGTGCGCCACATTGGTGACCAGCTCATTCAGATTAACCTGGTGCCGGGTAGAATCGCCTTTCTTAATCGTATTGCGCACGTTCTGGATGATGTCGTGGGCGCGATGCCCATCCGCTACCACGTCGAGCAGGAGCTCGCGTAAGACGGTAGGATCTTCCTCACCCTTACCGATAAAACGCATTCCAGCACTCGCATTGCTGATGATGGCCGAGAGCGGCTGATTCAGTTCATGGGCGAGCGAGGCCGTCATCTCACCGAGCAGGCTAACTCTGCTAAGCAGGTTTATTTGTTCCCGTTGACGGTGTGCCTCCTCTTCAACTTTATGCAGCGCCTGCTGTGACCGCTTGTCGTCCTCCAGCAGCACACTTAGGAACATGAGCGGGGTGCCCGTGACGATGAGAAACATCTGTAAGGCGAGCGCATTTTCCGCCGGGCTCTGGAGTAGAAACGGACCACGCCCGAGCATTGCTCCCCAAATCGCTTCAAACGTGACCACCAGCATGGCCGAGCTAATGCCGCTTAGTCCGAAACGCAACGCTGCCCAGATGAGTAGTGGGATCGGTACGTAGAGTAAAGCCGGCGAGGTCTGTGGCCCGGCCGGCACAATGGCAAAGACATACGTGCCGATCGCTACGATTCCCAATGCCAGCAAACTTCCTTCGATTATACGTGCCGGCGTGACTTTGCCGCCGCGACCCGCCAAACGATGGGCGAGTAGCAGAAAAGCCGGGACTAACACGACCGCGGTGACTCCGTTGGAAATTCCCAGGTTACGCCATTCCACCCAGTAATCAGTTCCGAAGCCGTTGGAGATGGTAAAGGCCGAGCCCCAGAACGCCGTGCCGAAGGGAACAAGAATCACGGCAATCAAAACAAAAACGACGGCGTCGCGCAGCGTGATCCGGTTTAGAGGCGACTTTATGAAAAGGCGAATTCCGGCAGCGGCCAGCACGTTTTGCGCGGCATCGAAAGCCTCGCAGTGCAAAGCGTAAAGCGCGGGCCAGTGCGCCTGCTGCGCTGCGATAAAATGAGCAGCGACTGTGGCGAGAGTATAAGCCCACCAGTGGCGCCACGGCACCAAGAGCAGCACAACCACCAGAACAGCGTGCGGCGGAAATAGGAGGGAAACTTTACTGTTGGGAAAGCAAAGGGCCCATGCAATCTCGGTCGCCGCATAATAGGCGAGGCCAGTCAGGAAAACCTGGAATGCGATCCAAATGAACGATCCACTCCTTTTCGTCCTTCTACTCTTCATTCGATCTTGTCGCTCATTTCCGTCATTAGCTCAGACTCAATCGCTCGAAAGAGCCAGAGAGTGCTAAATCGGAGAGATGATCGCATGCTATCTTGGTTGAACAAACGCCATTGGCGCGTCCGCATCTTGAACCAGGTTTCGCCCGAGACGCTTGGTTAGGCGCTTCGCGGTCGTCGTCCGCAGCGCGCTTGAACCACTCCGTCATCTACCCTAAGACACTCATCTATCAACCCTCAACATTCTCATAACGCCGGTTCGCGATCAGCTCGATCGCATGGTGAGGCCAATCACAGTTCAAGGAGCGTTCTACCGCCACTGACGATGCGAATATGTCTCTTGCCATCTGCGCTGCTCACCTCCTCAAGGCTGGCGACGACGCTCTCTTTTGCACGTGACCCAGCTTTCGGTTTGCTATTGAACGGTGATGTCACGTGTCCGCGAATACTCATGGCCTAAGTCCGGACCAGCTTCCAGCAATCGGCTGCGGATAGCCCGGATCGGTTTTGTCGGCAGCGATGTCGTAGCGTATGTATTCGCTACCCTTAAAAAAGTAAGCCTTTCCGTTGTTCCATACCACGGCGTCATCTATCCCTGCCGCAAAGCTGGCGGGAAACCCGGGCCAACCATTTTTGATGTCAGCGGGATATCCAGGGTCAGCTTTGTCCTTGGCAATGTCGTACCGGATATACTGTGATCCCGAGAAGAAATAAGCTTTTCCGTTGGGCCATACCACGCCCGCATCAATGTGGTCCTTCCATAACCCAGGCCAGTGTCCAGCAATCGGCAGGGGATACCCTGGATCAACTCTATCGGCAGCAATGTCGTAACGGAGATACTGGTCGCCCTTAAAGAAGTAGACCGTTTGATGGTTCCATACGACCTCCGCGTCTACCCCCTCCTGGAAAGCAGGTGGGAACCCGGGCCAGTTTCCGGCAATAGGCGCGGGATAACCCGGATCGGCCTTGTCTGCCTTCGGATCGTAGCGGACATACTGCGATCCGTTGAAGAGGTAGGCCTTGCCGTTCGGCCAGATGCTCGTTGTTGTCGTCGTAAGTTGCGGTATGCCGGCGACGGGTGGTGTTCTGTCGTTGACGTTTGGCTTGAGCTCGCCTTTGAATTGAGCGTCAACGGAAGTGAGAACAAATTCTCCGGGATTAGAGTTACCCTCGAAGCCTCCGGGGAATTGAATTTCCAGAACTATGACCGAGTGGGAGTCCACCTGTATTGGCGTCGTCCACTTCCAGACATTAGCGATATCTTTTGGCGTGGATGTTTCCCTCGCCGTGTAATCTCCCGTTAGGTCCGTTGGGATATGAAACTCACGGTTCGAGCCATTGAGCAGCTCAACCGACCGCAACGAAGGGCCTGACGGACTGGTGCGAAAGTGAATTGCCAGTTGCTGCAGCAACTGCGTTTTGGAAACGCCCGAGGCGGATGACGGGACGCGAAGCAAACCCCGTATCTTCAGATCCTCGGAAGCCGGAGCGCGAAACCGGCGTCCACCGGCGACGTTGTCAGCCGATCCCTTCGTCCCCACGACAGAGAAGTTTGTCCCGGGGGTTTTCACGGTGACCCACAACTGCGCGAAGAGCGAGGGATGAAAGAAAAGGACAGCGACAACGAGCGCCGCCGAAACGATGTAGTTACGAGCACGCTGAGAATTCATAAGGACCTCCTAACCAGGGGAATTTAGATAGCCTTTTTCTCTCACGCGAGTCATATCGTCGAACCGGCGAGGAATCAATGCGCAAATGCTTGACGAAGATCGGGATCTTGCTGAATCGGAAATCCGCGACGTGCACCAGAAAGGCTTTCGGGCTTGTCACGGGAGTGCGGGGTTTTAGATTCGGGCATGAAAACGCCAGCCATATTACTCCTTGTCACTCTATCATTCACGGCTGCCCTCGCCGTTGAACCGCCGCCGGATGGCGGTTACGCAAATCACAACACCGCCGAAGGCGAAGATGCTCTTTTTAATCTGACAAGTGGTTTCAGCAACACGGCTCTAGGTTTTAATGCGCTTTATCACAATACAGGTGGTTTTGATAACACTGCCACCGGATTCCAAGCGCTCTTTAACAATCTCGAACCCGGTGGTAACACGGCCACCGGTAGTCTAGCATTGTTTAGCAACACCAGTGGAATCGCTAACACAGCCAGCGGTTCTGAGGCGCTTTTTAGCAATACCACCGGAGAGTTGAACACCGCCGACGGTGAGTCTGCGCTATATAATAACACGACAGGCAGCAACAATGTGGCCCTCGGTGACGCACTTTACGCTAACACCACCGGCAGCAACAACGCTGCCACTGGCAGCAGTGCCCTTGAGTCGAACACCACCGGCAGCTCCAACACCGCCAGTGGCTCAGGGGCCCTGGTCCGTAATACTTCCGGCAGTACTAACACCGCCTTAGGTTATCAAGCTCTCCCGAATAACACTGGCGGGAGCAACAATATTGCCATTGGCGCGAGTGCGGGCTTCTATGTTACCAACGGCAATAATAATATCGACCTTAGCGCTCTTGGAGCGACCGGCGAATCCAACACCATGCGTCTGGGCAAGTATGGGGTGCAAAAAACTACTTTTATCGCCGGTATAAGTGGGGCAACTGTACCTAATGGGGTCAGCGTGGTTGTGGACAGCGTTGGCCATGTCGGAACCATTAATTCCTCGACCCGTTACAAGGAGCACATTCAGCCAATGGCCAAATCAAGCGAAGCGATTCTCGCGCTCAAGCCAGTGACCTTCCGTTACAGGAAAGACTTAGACCCGGATGCTATCCCGCAATTCGGCCTGGTCGCCGAGGAAGTGGCCAAGGTCGACTCTGAACTGGTGGTGCGGGATGAGCAAGGCAAGCCTTATACGGTGCGCTATGAAGCCGTAAATGCGATGCTGCTAAATGAGTTTCTCAAAGCACACCAGAGGCTGGAAAAGCAGGACGCGACCATTGGCGACCTCAGGGCTGCACTCACTCGCCAGCAGGAGCAAATTGCGGCGCTCGCATCGCAAGTGAAAGCAGTAAGCAGTGCTCCTCGAGGCGAATAATGGAGGATGCCTAATTCGAGGTATAGCTCGTGCCTCAATACAAGTGGGCGGCTTCTACGAGCTCTAGATCTCGCGAGCAATTAAGCATCGCGCCCGCGCGGCCGACCCAATCACTAACGAAGGTTGTAAATCTCCAGCAAGCCGATGCCGGTCCCTCCGTCCTGACCGCTAATGATGGCGGTGTAGTTCCCGGGATCGAGTGTGGTTAGGATGGCTGCTTCTGCTGGGTTAGTCGGCGGGATTCCGGTGTTTTCGATTTCGGCCTGGTCGGTGTCCTGCCAATCGTTGTTGGAAGCAATGAGTTCCCCGTCACTGTTATGCAGTTCCAGGGTGGGATCGGCGAGAGCGCCGTCAATGCCGAGAAAGGTTAGGGACGGCCCGAGCGCGCGCACAAGGACAGGTGTGCTTTGGTCGTCGGCGATGAATCCGCCGATCATGACCTGGTCGCCGGTGCCGACAAAACCGCGCGTGGAGATGTTACCCAGGGTCGCATCGGCTGCCGGACTTAGATCGTAAACCTCGACTACACCGATTCCGGAACTATCGGCTACGCCGCGTAGGATTGCGGTGTAACTCCCCGGCGCCAGCGTGGTGACGATGGCTGACTCGGCATCGTCGGTAGGTGGAATCATGCTGTCGATGATTGCCTGACGATCGGGGCTATCCATCCAATTGTCGTTCGAGGATAGCAGCGCGCCGATGCTGTCGTGTAACTCGAGTGTTGGATCGGCCAGACGTCCCGGTAGCGCGACGCCATTGGCCGTAAGGGAAGGACCTAGCCCGCGAATGATGACCTGCTTGTCGTCGTGCCCGGTGACGATGAAACCGGCGATAAGCGCGTCATCGCCCGGCGCGACCTGGCCGCGCGTCGAGATATTGCGCAGCCCGATCGCGGAAGCGCCATCGTTCATCGCAGTCAGTTGATAAGTGCCGTTAACGAACTTGCCGCTGAATTGGAATCCCGAAGCGAGATCGGGAAAAGTGATCCGGGAGAAGTTGCCAGAGATAGAACCCCCAACGCTAATCAAGTCAAAGACCTGACCAGCGGTTGGCAGAAAGCCGTCGATGAAGCGGACCTCCAGTGTGCCGTCGATGGTGGCATCTCCCGTGATGCTGAGGAAGTCGTGATCCGTAGGGCCAGGACCGCTGATCTCGGCGACGAGCGTTCCGGTGGAGGATTGGGTGAAGTCTCCCTGGAGCGCGAGCGTTCCAACAGGATCGCCGGGCTGAACAGTTCCCGAGTTGGTCACGTCACCTGTAACTGTTCCATTACCGCTCAGTGACCCACCTAAGTCGATGCTGACATCGCCGGTCGCTAGCAGAGAGTCATCGATAATGCTGCCGCGGCCAAAGACGGTGGTGTTTCCGCTGGTCACGATGGCACCATGGGAAATTTCCAGGGGCGCGACTCCACCGGCTGAAGTCCCGTCGCCTAAATCGAAGCCGCCGACAATTAGAGTCGTTCGAACATTCAACGCCGAGTTTGTGCCATCAATGGTCACAGAACTCTCCGAGCCGTCATAAGCACTGATTCCAAGCAGAAAAGTCGAGACCGTTCCCCCGTTCGAGACGGTTAAGGTCGCGGGATTGCCAAAGCCGATCGTGAGTCGGGCTTGATCGAAGTCGTTATTCCACTCGGAGCCGGCGCCATCCACCAGGACCGAGCTGGTCGCGGGATATCCACCGACGAAGGTAACACCATCGCTCGTTAAGACAGCGCCGTTTTGAATCGCCAAAAAGCCGGGCTGCGAAGCGCCGACCGTGATCTTGCCGGTGGTCGCGATCGAACCGACGCCATCCAGCGCGACCACGCCGTCAATCATCAAGGCTACCGCTCGAAACCGCGCCTCCATCTTGGATAGTGAAGCCGCCATCTACCCCGAGACCATCGGCTATACTCCAAGTAGATCCCTGTCCGGTCACAATGGCCTCTCCTGGCTCGCCTCCGAAATGAGTGCTTCCCGCGAGTCCGGCTGATGCAGAATTCACCACACCGCCGTCAAGGATCATTAAGGTGCCAAACCCAAAACCCCCGAGGGTAACGGAATCCGTCACGTCGAGCGAAGCTGGCCCGCTCACCATGAGTGTCCCACTGGTTTCGTCAGGACTTCCGACGCCAATTTCGAGAGTGTTGGCGGCCGCTGCGCCCGTCGTGATCTGCGCTGTGCCACCATTAATGATCTGTGCATCGGTCGTGCTGCTCGGGACGCCGGCGGACCAGTTGGTCGCCGTAAACCAATCGCCCGTTTGCGCGGTCCAGACCGTTTGGGCCTGAGATAACTTCGTGAGGGCCAGAAACAGCAGTGGGCCGAGGAGAACGAAACTTAATTTGTTAGGCACCGCATTCTGTTCTAGCGATTCGCCGATGCGGCGTCAATTGGCCGACGGACGTTTTCGATGTTAAGTGGATTTGCTTTCCCGCCGCCGAAACTTAAGACTTAGACGCGTCCACCATGTCCTGCGCCAAAATCGATCCCGCTCTGCACCAGGCGCAAAAGCCGCCCTGGATTAAGGTGCGGCTGCCGTCGAATCCGGTTTTCTTTTCCACCAAGGCGCTCATTTCGGATCTGCGCCTGCACACTGTTTGCGAAAGCGCGCAATGTCCCAATCGCTGGGAATGCTGGAGCCAGGGAACGGCCACCATGATGATCGCCGGGGAACGTTGCACCCGGGCCTGCGGCTTTTGCGCGGTCTCGACGGCCAAGCCTTTCGCGCTGGAAGAGGACGAACCGCGGCGCGTCGCCGAAGCCGTGCGGCGGCTGAAGCTAAAACATGTCGTCATCACCGCGGTCGCGCGCGACGATCTGAAGGACGGCGGCGCGGAGCATTTCGCGAAAACGATTCGCGCGATTCGGGAGATGGATCCCTCGATTATCATCGAAGTGCTGGTGCCCGATTTTCACGCCCAGGAATGGTGTATCCAGATCGTGCTTGACGCCGCGCCAGAGATTTTCAATCACAACTTGGAAACGGTGGAACGACTCACGCCGGTGGTCAGGTCACGCGCCAAGTATCGCACGTCGCTCGAAGTGCTGCGGCGGGCAAAGGAGTTGTCGCCCAAGGTGGTGACGAAGAGCGGCGTTATGCTCGGGCTGGGGGAGACGGAGACGGAACTTTTCCAGGCGATGGATGATCTGCGCGAGGTCGGCTGCCAGGTCTTGACCCTGGGTCAATATCTTCGCCCCACGCCGACTCATCTGCCGGTGGTGAGCTATGTCACTCCGGAGCAGTTCGATCTTTACGGCGACATTGCGCGCCGCAAAGGTTTTGCGCACGTCGCTTCCGGTCCGCTCGTGCGCAGCTCCTACCACGCGGCGGACTTTAATCCGGTGGTCCGCTAGCGATGGAAAGCGGAGCGCCGAACCCAGGCCGTCCGCTAGATCGCAGCAACGTTGCCGCCATTATTCCGGCCTACCTTGAAGCGGTCCATGTGCGCGCGGTGGCGGAGCGCGCGCGGGAGCAACTGGATCACGTGCTGGTGATCGACGACGGCTCAACCGATGCGACCGCCGCGCGGGCGAGAGAGAGCGGAGCGGAAGTGATCGTTCACCCGCAGAATCGCGGGAAAGGAGAGGCGATCAAAACCGGTTTACGCCATTGGCTGACCAAGCCCGGGATCGAGTTCATGGTTTTGCTCGATGCGGATGGTCAGCATCTGCCGGCAGAGATCGAGCGTTTCCTCGCCGCCGCGGCCACGACAGACGCCGGACTTTTCGTCGGCACGCGTATGAGCGATGTGCGGTCGATGCCATTCCTCAGGCGAGTCGTCAATGGTTACATGAGTCGCCGCATCAGTCGGCTGTGTCAGCAGGAGATACCCGACACGCAATGCGGCTATCGCATGATTCATCGCGACGTCGCGCCGTATGTCCTCGATGGCACAAGCCGGTTCGATTACGAGACGGAAATGCTGATTATCGTGAGCCGCAAAGGATGCCGGATCGCTTCCGTGCCGATTAGCACGATCTACTCGGACGAGGTCAGCAGCATCCATCCTGTGCGGGACACGATCCGCTTCCTGAAGTTGATGCGGCGCTACGAGCGAGCCTAACGAGTATAACCGCTGAGATCGATCGGCAAGTCTGTATTTAGGAGTTAGGAGAGAAAAGAGACTTAGGTCGATTCCACCAAACCCAGAGCTTCGACTGTTGGCTCATCGACGGCTGAAGTCACTTCCAAATCATGATCGGACTGGTAGGCGCCGATGGCGTCACGAGTCTGCGGACCCAGCTGGCCGTCGACTTCGCCGGTGTAATAGCCTTCGTCCTGTAACTGTGTCTGGACGTTAACGATCACTTCGTCAGGCGGCAGGTTATTGTAACTGTAGATGGGCCCGTCATAAACATAGGCGGAGAATCCCGGGTCATAGCCCCAGGCCGGATACCAATAGCCGGCGTCCCAGTAGTAATAGCCGCCACCCAACACGACTACACGGTCATAATGAGCACCATACCAGGCACGATCGTGGTACACGGCGTGATAGTTATGGAAGACTTCGCGATAGGGACGGACGTGGTAGTTAGCGTGGGCCGCGTGGACGTAGGTGTGGCCTTGCGCGGCTCCGTTGAAATGCGTCGCGTGCTGGTTGGCAAAGTTGTGGCTGGCTGCGTTGCCTTGCAGATTCCGATTAGCCTGGGCAGGATTGTGCGACATGGGATTCGAGTTATTCGCGTTGCCACCTTTTTGGGTCATCGGGTTGCCCTTGGTTCCGGCGGGATGACTATTTTGCGTGAGCGGATTATTCGTTCCGCTCTGGGCCTGTCCGCCCCGGCGTGAGAGCGGGTTGGAACTGCTCGTGCCCTTCGTCGTTGTCTCGGAATCGTGTGAGCCGCCTGTCGTGTGGTGACTCATAGGATTGTTCGCCGACGTTCCGGAATGAGTGCTGCCGGTGTGCGGGCCGTTCATATGGTTTCCCGGGTGACTCGTGTTTTGGTGAGCGCCGCCGGGAGAACCAGGCATATGCATGCTGCCTCCTGCCGGTTTGTTACTGGTGCCGTGCGTGACTGCCGGCGCGGGATGGCTGGAATTCTTCTTCTTTTTGTCATCCGCCCGGAGACCGGGAATGAAAGCAAGGGCAATCAACAAACAGAGGATTTTTTTCATAGGTCGGGTTGATCGGCCCGAGTTGAACAAAAGCAGCGGAGATTGACAAGAACATTTTCAGGAAGTCTGACCTTTCTTCGTTAGGCTCATTTTTTTGTTTGACATTATCTCTGCGAAAAGGCGGAATGCGCCCATGAATCGTCGTTGGATTGCTGTCGCAATCATCGCTGTGGCGGTCATCGGGATCGCTAACATCATTATTCTCCTCGTCCTGGTGCCACGTTGGTCGAAAGCGGCCAATAACTCACCTTCCTCTGCGCCGCCGGCGGTCGCGCAGGCGCCGCATGCCGCCGCACCAGTCGCCGCTGCACCAGCAAGCGCCCCAGTCGCTGCCGCGGCGGTTGCCGCTGTGCCGGTCCAGGGCACGGTGGCAACGACTCAGCCAGCTACGGTCGTTAGGCATCATCCTACTCCGCCGCCGGTCCAGGCCGGGCTGCACCTGGAACGCCAGGTGGTGACGCCGAGCGGCAGCTTGCGCATTCGCTATTTGCGCGATCGTGCCGCGGGCACGCGTGAAATTACCGTCCAGGACGCGCATAACCCGGCCAACGAAATGGTCCTGACGCAATACAAGCGCACTGCCTGGGTGGTCGTTTCGCCTAACGACGATTGGATCGTTCTCGAAAGACGCGACAAGGGAGAAGAGAGCACGGTGCAACTGTTTCATCGCGTCAGCACCGCGCCCTTGAAGTATGAAGTGCCGACTGAGTTGCAGGCGCGCGGCGCCAATTTGCGCGATCAGATCTGGCAGAGTTACCTCAGCGACACGCAACAGGATCCGAACATCGATTCCCGACTTGTGACGATCGATGCCACTGCCTGGGACCCGGCTTCGCAAAAGATCACTCTCAACGTTTCTCCGTTGCCGACCAAAGAAGGCCGGCAGGTGCCGATGGCCTGGACGTGCCTTTACGACGTGAAGACGAAACAGGTCGAGCCGTTACCCCAGGAGACGGCGGAAGGTCAGGCGGAGACGAATGCGCCTAACGAGTCCGCGCGTGCTCCTGAAAGCACGCAGACCGCGCCTGAACAGTCGCAGGAAGGCCAGCAGGAAACGGCACAAAACGGCGACAGCCAGGCAGCGCCGGCAGCTGACACGCAGGACTTGGAAGGGGAGAAATTTCCGGCCACTCGTGAACAGGAAATCACGGTCGAGAACGCCAACGAGCTGGATTTGTCCGACATTCGTTATGCCATCTTCGAGATGTATGCACGGCATGACGCCGAGATTCATGACGCCAAGATGAAGAAGGAGTTCGAAAAAATGCCGTGGTATCAGCCGAAAGCAGGCTTTTCCTTCGACGACGCGGAAGCCGAATTTTCCAGCATCGAAAAACATAACGTCGATGTGCTGCGCCGGGTACGGGACGCCAAGACCGCGAAGATGGCCGAGGCGCACCGGCCACAACGTAAGGCGATTAAGGGCGAGCCGGTCCAGGAAGACAACGATGGGCAGCGCTTCATCCGCGGTGTTTTGCAAGGCGTCTCGGATGCCTTGAATAATGGAGGCAATCCATAGCGCTCCGGAAACAAACCAGAATCGCGGGGAGCGATTCCAGAGCAATTCTTGAAAAGCTGCGGCAGCCTGGGATCGAAACCAGCGCGCTGATCGGCATTTGGCGCGGACGCGACCTGACTGGTAACGCGTGGCCGGTCACCTTCTACCAGCTTCTGGGCGAACGAATCCTGAAGCGAGGAGAACCGCTCCTCGCCTACGACATCGTCAGGCAAGGCCTGCAGGAATTTGAAGGCAATGTGCGGCTGCGACAGCTCCAGGGACTGGCGCTTGCACGCAGCGGCGCGTGGGAACGCGCCAGCGCCATCCTCGATGCACTCGTTAGGCAAGGTTGCAACGACGTTGAAACTTTGGGGATGCTCGCGCGAACTTATAAGGATCGCGCCATCCATTGCTCGAACACGCGGGAAACCCGCAAGTTATGGCGACAGGCCGCGGCGATTTACGCAGAGGCGCACGAGGCCAGCGCCGATTACTGGACCGGAATCAACGCCGCCACAACCGCGCTCCTGATTGGTGAAAAAGCCCGGGCGGCGCGGTTGGCCCGGAAGGTTCGCGACATTTGTCTGCGCAAACTGCGGCGGACGCGCGGCGATCGCTACTGGTTGCTGGCAACGTTAGGCGAAGCCGCTCTCATTACGCGCGATTTGCCGCAGGCGGAGGATTGGTACGCGAAGGCCCGCAGCGCGGCCGGTCGGCGAATTGGCGATCTTCAAACCAGTCACCGCAACGCCAAACTGTTGCTCGATTTTTGGGAGGTCGATTCAACCGGGGTAAAAGCTTGTTTGCGTATCCCGCCGATGACGGTTTTCGCCGGTCATATGTTGGATAGCGTCGATCGCCCGGAACGACGTTTTCCGGAAAGCGCCGAGCTGGCTGTGGCGCAGGCAATCGGCGATCGGATTGCCCAGGTCGCACCGGCCGCCGGCTATGCTTCGGCCGCCTGCGGATCGGACATTCTTTTTCTCGAGGCAATGCTCACAGCGGGCCGGGAAATCTATGTTGTGCTTCCTTGTGGCGAAGAGGAGTTCGTCGCCGCAAGTGTGCTGCCGGGCGGCTCGAGTTGGCTGGCGCGCTTTCATCGCGTTTTGGAAAAAGCGACCCGGGTGATGGTCGCCTCGAGTCAGCGACTTTCCCGTCATGGTATTTCCTACGATTACGCGAACGAACTCATCCTCGGTTTGGCGACAATTCGCGCCACGACCTCTGGAAACCGAGTTAATTCCAATCGCCGTCTGGGATGGTTTGGCGGGTGATGGTCCAGGCGGAACGGCGAGTGCGATTGCGCGCTGGCGCAAAGCGGGTTTGCCGGTCGAGTTGATCGACCTGCCTGAAGTCAGCTCGCCTAACGAGGCCGCGACTCCCGCCCGTGTGGCAAGCCGGATTCGCCTAACGAGACAACGAAAAGGGAAGGGGAATCTCGGCGTGGAAATTCGCGCCATGCTTTTTGCCGACGCTGTCGGTTTCAGCAAGCTGACCGAAGACGAGCTGCCGAAGTTCGTCAGGCATTTTCTTGGCTTGATTGGCCAGTTAATCCGTGGCGCGGGCCGACAGGTTATTTCCAAGAACACGTGGGGCGACGGGCTTTATTTGGTTTTTGACGAAGTGCGCGCGGCCGGTCTTTTTGCGCTCGAGCTGGCTGACAGGATCAACCGGAGAAACTGGAAAACGAGCGGTCTGCCAGCGGGTCTGAACCTGCGCATCGGCGTTCACGCCGGTCCCGTTTATGCCTGCGTTAATCCGATCAAACGGACGCGCGATTTCTTCGGCACTCATGTCAGTCGCACGGCGCGGATCGAGCCGATTACTCCGCCGGGGCAGGTTTACGCGAGCGAAGCTTTCGCCGCTCTCGCTGCCGGGCAGCAGGTAAACGACCTCGCGTTCGAATACGCCGGGCAAGTCCCGATGCCTAACGACTACGGGATTTATCCGATGTATCACATGACGCGAGCCTAACGAGGAGTGCGCGCACTCCCGCATGAGGCTTTACAGGGACAGGCAAATTTTTCACACTCGCGATCGGCGATAACTCTGGCCAATGGCGCACGTCTTCATCAGTCACTCCCATCGCGATGCGGAGGCATCCGCCGAGATCCTGGCCGCGCTCGAGCAGCGCGGAGTGAAATGCTGGACCGCGCCGCGCGATGTGCCGCCGGGCGGTTCCTATGCCGAGGCGATCCTGACTGCGATCGAGAACGCGAGTTGTTTCGTCCTCGTTTACACGGAGAACTCCAATGTCTCGCCGCACGTCTTGCGCGAAGTCGAGCGCGCCCTGTCCTACGGGGCGAACATCATTCCGGTGCGGTTCGATGGCTCGAGTGTTTCCAAGAGCCTCGATTACCTGCTCGCCACGGTGCACTGGCTTTCCGTCGTGACCGAACCGCGTTCGAAATCGATCGGGGAAGTTGCGGAACGCATTGCCAGTTGCGTGGTGGATCGTGGTGACGCGCCGCCCGTCCTGCGCACGCCACCTCCGCCGGCGATGCCCGCGCCACCACCGTTGCCCCCGGTGACGCAAAAGCGCGCGGGCGGCGGTCTCTGGCTTTTGTGGCTCGGGCTTGTTCTGCTCGCAGTCGCCGGAGTTCTTTTTGCCGTCCAGACCGTTCGGCATGCTTTGCCTAACGAGACTAAGACGGTTGCCACGCCCAGCTTGACACCAACGGAAGTAGCTACTCCGACAAGCCGCCCCGATCCCACCGGCCGTGCCAGTCACTGCGCCATCTCCAAGTAATCCGCAAACGGCTGAAACACCCGCAGCGGTGGCAGCGGAAACATCGGAGACGACAGTGATTACGGAATCGACTGTGGAGGAATCGACATCTTCATCGGAATCGACTCCTGCGGTCGCACCGGTCATCTCGCACGAGGCACCGTTAGGCGTGGTGCGTCGTTACTTTGGTTATCTCAACGATCACAATACAATCAAGGCTTACGAGTTACTTTCCGCGGGCTATCGACAGCGGGAAACCTTTGTTGTCTACACGCGGAGCTTTGCCGCCACCCAAGCGATCCGCTTGATCAGCGCAAAGGAAACTTCTCACCTCGGGAACCGCGCGACCGTCTCTGTGACCTTCGACAAGCAGAATCAAAGGTTTGGTTGGATTCGCTGGCACGGACCCATCCAATTGGTCCTGGACCGCAGGAGGCTGGAGAATCGATAGCGTAAAAGGTCTGACTGCTTCGAGCATCCGACACTAAGAGTAAGATTTGCGGGTAACCTCGAGTGGCATACCGGCTGCTCTAGTTATGCTCGTTAGGGGGCGCTACTCAAAAGCATCCCCGGTAAATTTGTAAACCGTTCTGGGGGGAACGCCCGCGTCATCGTTAGGGGTCTGGTGGCGCGGGTATCTTCTTCAGGATAGCGACTGGAAACGGGCGCGATCCTGCTTTCACAGCTTGTCGATCAGGCGCAGCCTAACGACTGAGTTCCAGCATCCGGCGGATCGGCGTTTCGGCGCGCTGGCGCAACGGTTCGGGGAGAACGATCTCGGGCTCCAGGTTGAGAAGGGCGGCGTGCGCTTTCTCGAGCGTGTTCATCTTCATAAAGCGGCACTCGGCGCAGGCGCAGCGCTCGGTCGGGCCGGGAATGAAGAGTTTGCCCGGGATTTCCTTTCGCAGTCGATGGAGCATTCCGGCTTCGGTAACGACGATGATTTCGCTGGCCGGTGATTCTTTGCACCAGGTGACCATTTTCTCCGTGGAGCAGACTTCGTCGGCCAACAGGCGCACGGCGTAGGAACATTCGGGATGGGCCACGACCGGCGCGCCCGGATGCTCGGCATGAATTGCAGCGATGCTGCGGGCGGTGAACTCGACGTGGACGTAACAGTTGCCCTGCCATAAATCCATCTTGCGTCCGGTGCGCTCGATCACCCAGGCGCCGAGATTTTGATCGGGCACGAAAAGAATGTTGCGGTCGGCCGGTGCGGCCCGGACAATTTTCTCCGCGTTGCCGCTCGTGCAGATGACGTCGGCGAGCGCTTTCACGCCCGCGCTGCAATTGATGTAGGCGATGACGTAATAGTTTTTCTCCGCCCGATCGGCGAGAAAACGCGCCAGCTTTTCCGGCGGACAGGATTCGGAAAGGGAACAACCGGCGTCGAGATCGGGCAGGATCACTTTCTTCGTCGGGTTCAAAATCTTGGCGGTCTCGGCCATGAAGTGGACGCCGCAGAAGAGAATGACTTCGGCGTCGGTCTTCGCGGCTTGGAAACTCAGACCTAACGAGTCGCCGACGAAATCAGCCAAATCCTGAAGCTCCGGCACCTGGTAGTTATGCGCGAGGATGACGGCGCGCCGCTCACGCTTGAGCGCCTTGATTTCTTCGGCGAGATCGAGACCGAAATTTACACCAGCGCTTACCATCGTTTAATATCCGCTCTTCACATGACTTTACAATCTGGCAGCAGGCAATATCGGCTCGGTTTTATCGGCGGCGGGAAACTGGCGGGCTCGGTCGTCCGTGGGGTGGTGCGCGCACAGTTTTGTCCGGCGGAAGAGATTTTGGTGGCCGAGCCTAACGAAAGCGCGCGTGAAGCCTTGAGCGGGGATGCGGGTGTGAAAGTGACGACTCAGAACGCAGAGGTCGCAGAACAGGCGGACGTGATCCTGGTCGGCGTAAAGCCCGGTGTTGTGCTGCAAGTGATCGAAGAGATCGCCGGGTTAGTCGCGGATAAGCTGGTGATCTCGCTCGCTGCCGGAATTCGCCTAACGAATATGGAGGCGAAGGCCGAAGCGCGTTTTCTGCGGGTGATGACCAATACGCCGGCCGCGGTCTGTCAGGCGGCGACCGCTCTCGCGCGCGGGACGCGGACGACGGATGAGGATGTCGTCAGGGTGCGCGAAATCTTTTCCGCGATCGGCCTGGTGGTCGAGGTGGAGGAGGAACAGATCGATGCGGTCACCGCGCTGGCGGGGAGCGGGCCGGCTTTTGTTTACACGGTGATCGAAGCGCTCGCGGCCGGCGGGACCGCCTGCGGACTTCCTGCTGCAGAGTCGTTAGGCCTGGCCACTCAGACCGTGCGCGGCGCAGCCCAACTGGCGCTGGAGAGCGGGCTTTCCCCGGAAGAGTTACGACGTATGGTGATCACTCCCGGTGGAACCACCGCCGCCGGTTTGGCGGAAATGGATAAGCTCGAGACAGGCGGAGGGTTTGGTCGCGGCAGTGAAAGCCGCCAGCGCGCGCGGGCGCGAGATGGGGTTATAACTCTTGATCGAAATTCCCTAACGAGGATAAGTCGCTCTTCGGAACTCACCCGCGAACCTACGGAGCCGGGCTGGTGTCGTAGATTTCCACCAAACCAATTCCGGTTGTGCCGCCGACGCCGCTTACGAGAGCGGTGTAGTTTCCGGGAGGCAGGGTGGCGAGGAGGGCTGACTCTTTGGCGTTGCTCGGAGCGAGACCGGCAGAGCTGATCGCGCCTGCGTTAGGGCCGTCCTGCCAGTTGTCGTTGGACTGCAGGAGGGTGCCGTTACCGTCGTGTAACTCGAGCAACGGATCGGCGAGAGAGTTAGACACACCGGAACTGCCTAACGACGGTCCAAGCGCGCGCGCGATGACCGTCTTGTTCTCGTCTCCGCCGACAATGAAACCTCCGATAAGAATACCGTCGGCGGTGAGGACCTGGCCGCGGGTGGAGATATTCCCCGCGCGTCCGCCGGTGAGGTGGAGATCGTAAAGCTCAAAGAGTCCCACGCCGTCCTGCTCCTGTTGTTGCGAGTCGGAAAAGCCCTGCACGACCGCCGTGTAAGCGCCGGGGTTGAGGGTAAGATACAAGGCGGATTCGCGGCTGTTCGGCGGGTCGAGATGGTAACTCGCGATAGTCTCAGCCGGAGTGCCCGCGAAAGCCCAGTCGTCGTTGGTCGCGACCTCTCGCGAATTGGAGTCATAGACAGTGATCGTGGGATCGGAAAGCGCGTTGTCGAACCCGCTGGCATCAAGGGAGAATCCGATCGCGCGCAGAATTACCGTCGCCGGGGCGCTTCCCTGGACGATAAAACCACCGATGAGAACATCCTCGCCTGTGCCAACAAGACTGCGTGTGGAAATGTTAGCCAGCACCGGGGCTGCCACCGAGGTCTGATAAGGTGGTCCCGAGTTATAGATCGCTTCGGCGCCCATGATGTCGTCAGGCTGTAAGCTGTCGATATCACTGATATGTGAATTCATGATCGCAACGACGGACTGGCCATGTTGATCGGGATGATCCAGCCCCAGGTTATGGCCAAACTCGTGCAAAGCGACGCGGTGGAAGTCCATGACTCCATTGAGAAGAGGACCACGATAGGAATCCCAAACGAAACTGGAGTTAAAGATCGTGTCGGATTCTTCCATGACCGTCCCGCGATAACTCAGCAGTGTGACGGCTAACTCGCCTTTGCCAAACGCATCGCCATAAACGGTCGTGCTAAATAAGGCGGAGTTTTCATCGTCGCCGCTCATCGGCTGAACCGGCGAAGCCAGAACCGTGCTGAATTGCATGTGTGGGAGGTATTGGTTCCAGGTGTTGAGAGCGTCCTGCGCGGAGGCATTAAAGGATGTGAATCCATCCATCAGTGTTTTTGGTCCGCCGAGCGACAGCTGCATTTGGACGGTGCGATCCCTGGTCCACGATTGGCCTTCGAGGACATAGGCGGAAAGGGGGTGTGCAGCGAAGGAGAGACAGACGAGAAAGGAAGCAATCTTGGCTCTTTGCATCGGAGTTGGCTTGAAGCGGAGAATATGCACGAAAAAAGCGGGAATATCCATTTGATTTGCGAAAATCGGACCGCAAATCCTAGCTTGCTTCCGCCGCCGCGAGTTCAAGCGGCTCGGGAGAAGGCCTCCCGATCCACACCGTCGGGAAAGTTGAGAACAATCACCGTTCCCTGCCCAAGTTCGCTCTGCACTTCAACGGACCCATGATGAATTTGCATGATGGATTTCACAATCGAGAGCCCGAGTCCTGTTCCTTGCGCGCTGCGGGGAGCGTCGCCGCGATAAAAACGATTGAAGACGTTAGGCACGTGTTGCGAGGAAATGCCGCGACCCGTGTCGGCGACAGAGACCTCGCTGCGCCCGTCGCGCCGCTCAAGGGAGACGGTGATGCGACCGCCCTCTGGCGTGAAGCGGAGTGCGTTGGTGATGAGATTGATTAAGGCGCGCCGAAACAAAACTGGCTCGGCATAGATCTCGCCCTCGCCGCGGCATTCGATTTCGACGCCTTGATCTTGTGCGACTGCCTCGTAGAACTCGCGAATCTTTTCCAAGGCCAGCCGCCCGTCGAAATAGCTGAGAGTGAAAGAGCCTGTCGTTTCCGCGCGAGCAAGGAAGAGCAGGTTGTCGATCATGCCGGAAAGTCGTTCCAATTCCTCCATGCCCGACTCCAGTACTTCGCGGTAATGCTCGGCGGTGTGAGGCTTGGTCAGTGCTGTTTCCGCTTCGCCGCGCAGGATGGCAATCGGGGTGCGCAACTCGTGGGCAAGGTCGGCGGAAAATTGTGAAAGCCGGGTGAAGGCTTCCTCCAACCGGGCCAGCATCGTGTTAAAACCGACGGCTAACGGCTGGAGCTCCTCAGGCCAACCATCAACCGGCACCCGTTCGTGCAGATGGGTCGCGCCGGTGCGCTCGATCGATTCCGCGAGGTTGCGCAACGGACGCAAGACGCGGCGTGTGACGAGAAAGGCCACTCCCGCACAGGTGATGATCGCGCAGCCAGCCATGCCGGCGAGCAAAACTGCATAACGGCCGGCGAATCGTTCGTCGTGAGTGCGTTTTTGGGCCAGTTGCAGAGTCAGCCATTGCTTTCCGATTTCCGTCCGGGAAGTGACCAGAGCGAAGGTCCGACCGTTAGTCGCCTGGTAAATCGTCGTGGCTGGTCGTTGTCCGCGCACCGAAAGTGTGTGAGGAAAGACTTCGATAGGAAGCAGCTCACGCATGCCCGGGCTTTCCGCCACGACCTGTCCCTGGTCGTTCAGTACGCGGACGGCATAAGCTTTATCGGCCGCGCGAATGATCTGTAGTTCGCGGCCGAGCGATTCCGGTCCGGCATCGGCTGCGATATCCGCGCGAAGTGCGGCCATCTTATCGGTGAGATAGCGATCATTGTCGTGGTCGACGTGCTGCACGACCACCCAATAAGCCGCACCCATGGCGAAGAGCAGCATCGCCGCAGCGGCAAACGTAAAGAGAAGGGCGAGCCGGAATACAATCGACCATGGCCGCGGCGACGTGCCGCGATCCAAGGCCAATAATGATTCAATCGGCTTTGAGGACATATCCGACTCCGCGGATCGTCTGGATTAACTTCTGCTCAAATGGGTCGTCAACTTTTGCCCGCAACCTTCTCATCATCACGTCGACGACGTTGGTGCCGGTGTCGAAGTTAATATCCCAAACTTGCTCCACAATTTCCGTCCGGGAAACAATATCGCCCGGGGAATTGGCGAGGAAAAGCAGAAGTGAAAACTCCTTTGGCGTCAGGTTGAGCGCGTTACCCGCCCGGGTGACCTTGTGGCGGCGTTGATCGATCTCCAGTTCGCCCACGGTAATGACCTCCTCGCGTCTCTCGGGCGCGCGGCGCAAAAGCGAGCGCACTCGCGCCAGAAGCTCGGAGAAATGGAAAGGCTTGATGAGGTAATCGTCTGCTCCCAGATCAAAGCCTTTTACCCTGTCCGGCACGCTGTCGCGCGCGGTCAAAAACAGGACGGGCGTCTGAACCCCTGAGCCGCGCAACTCGCCCATGAGCGACCAACCGTCGCGCTTGGGCAGTGCCACATCGAGGATGATGAGGTCCATCTTTCTCGACAACGCATACTCGAGGCCCTGCTCGCCGTCTTCCGCCACGTCGACGACATAGCCTTGCTCCGATAAGCCTCGTCGAATAAACGCGGCGATCTTTTGTTCGTCTTCCACCACCAGGATATGCATAAGTTTAGCTTCTATCGATGGCCATCGTGCAGAGTCTCATATCCTAGCTGAGCGTCCGTCATCTGCAAAGCGACCGGTAAAACCTCTACTGTGGCGCTTAACCTCCCTCTACAACATGACCGCGGGATTACGATGTTGAAATCTTAGCGCAAGTGGCGCCAGGAGAACTGCTACCTACCTTCAGTGACGACTTTCCAGCGCCATCTTTTGTCGGCGGGAACTTATTTCCGACCGGTCGACATTTGGAACCACGGAGATGCTGTGCTCGCAAAAGCAGGATTGTTTTGCCGTCAGCGGCGCCACGGGTCGTGGAAACCACGCATCCCGCAGCGTCGCCTTTGGTTAAGCTCGGCAAAGTCACCATCCGTGACGCGGGCCAAAGGCAAAGTCGTAAAGCCAAGTAAGGGTGCAACGAGGCCGAGCGTCCGTTGCGGGAGGAGACTTCTTCAGGGAGGAAACGTGTCACATGATTGGTTTGCGTAGCTTGTCCTTTGTCAGGGTGAGTCTGGTCCCTGACGCTGCGCGATGGCAAACCCAACCTGGTAACGATTTGGTTACGCCGCTCGAGCTTCGGCCGTCGGGCAAAACTAGCCCAGGACGCCAAAATTAGCGGAGCCCGAAATGATGTATCTAAGTCTCAGGCCGCCACCGAGCGCCGCTTGCGTTTCACCAGACTCGCGGTGGTGCGGTTCGCGGCGGAGCGGCCGTTCCTTCCGGCAGGTTTCTTCTTTGACTCCGCGCGTTGCAGACTTTGTTGGAGTACCGCGACCATGTCGATGACATTAGGTTGAACTCGTTCCGTCGTAACTTTAGGCGCGGGAGCGCGCTTCTGGGCTTTTTCTTCGATCAGTTGCAAGAGCGCGTTCTGATATTGATCCTTGTACTTCTCCGGATCCCATTCGCCAGTCATGGCCTCGATCAAGGCGGTGGCCATCTTGAGTTCCTGCGGCGAGACACTCTTATCGGACCCGCTGTTGAGTGAGGCGGGCTCAAGGACCTCATGCGAAAAGTGCATAAGCTCTAAAATCAGAAAGAGTCCATCGGGTTTGACAGCGGCCAGATATTCTCGTTTCTGAATCGCCACCTTCGCCACGCCGAGGCGGCCGGAAGTAGTGAGCGCCTTGTGAAGAAGGGCGTAGGCTTTCTCGCCGCCTTTCTGAGGCTCGAGAAAATAGGGCTTATAAAAAAACTTCGGGTTAATCTGGGTTTGTTCGACAAAGTCAGTAATCTCGATCGAATGCGTCGATTGAATCTGCACCTTCTCGAAATCTTCTTCCGTTAGGGTGACCCACTTACCCTTTTCGTATTCAAAACCTTTGACGATTTGGTCGGCCGGAACCTCCTTTTGATCGACCTCGGCGACTTTCTTATAACGAATAGGGCTAAGATCGCTCGCCCGCAGTTGGCGGAAACTGATTTTCTCCTCTTTGGTTGCGGGATAAACCGACACCGGAATGTAAACCAGTCCAAAGTTAATGCTGCCTTTCCAGATCGCGCGCATAGGGAGAACGGTCAGCTAATAACGGGCCCTCTGTCAACCCTAGCGAACGTGAGTGAGGCCGTGCGGTGGAAAAGGGGCTTGACACTCGCGGCTCCACAGGCGCAAAACCGCGTCCATGAAAACAGGCGGAATTTCGCTAACGATTGGCTTTTGTGTATTCGTTGTCGCTTGTACTTTCGGAGTTGGAAAGATGCAGGCGCCGCGGGGCGATCCACCGGCAAAATATGTGATCATCTTTGGACAGTCAGGAGCGCCAATCGATCTGAAGGACAGGAAGGCTTTTATCTCAAAATTGAACAGTGCGAGCTGGCGCCGGGATCTCGTCTTTAACCCGGCAGAAAACGGATTTCCGTCGGCCGCCACTGGCCAGACGCAGGCAGCTGATACGATACATACCCGGTCGATCACACAAGATCAGATGGCCAACCCAAATAATCAGCAGGTTACGCAGCGCGTTGGTTTCCGGGGTAATCAGAAGCAATTGATGGAGGCGCTGCTGGCGCAGATAAAGGAATAGGATCGTTAGGCAGCAATGCTGTGAGCGCAAAACGGCAATGGCTATGCGTGGCGTTTTTTGTCTGCCATTTTCTTCTCGTCGCCGCGGTCTCCCTTCATGCAACCATCAGTCTTTTCAAGACTCAGGTTGTCTCCTGGCCTGCCGTGTCCAGCACTTTGATGGAAAAGCTGGATCGGTTGCCGGCTGCTTTGGTTCCTAATGAAGCATCCTCGGTAAATCTCGGGCAGAAGGTGCTCGCGACTTACACGAATGCAGCCGGTATTGAAGCTGGCTATGGTTATTTTGCGCCTAATATCCCGGCAAACAGTTCCCTGGTCTTTGAGTTTCACGATACGAACGGGAAAGTCGAGTACGACGCCCCAAGGATCGCAACCGGCGCAGGGTCATTGCGTCTACAGACTTTGCTCGCACAGGCAGCCAGCGCAGAATTGCCAGAGTGGCGCGAAGAACTGGTCAGGTTGTTAGCTAACTCTAACAGGCGATTCCATCCCGACGCCATTTCGGCTCGAGCATTTTTTGGTTCTTTAAACCCGCCTGACTTAAGCCAGTACAAAGCGGGAAAACGAGAGATGGTTTTTAACTGCCGGTATGTCTACGACTTCAAGTATTCTACAGACACGGGAGTCGATCGAGGGCGAGCAGGAAAGGGGACTTCCCTTTCTCTTCCCCGCTGAGTCGGACTCCTGGCTGACGGCGCTTCGGATCGGTCTCGGTCTTGTCGTGCTGCTTTACGTCGCAAGCCTGCGCGGTGATTGGTTGTATCTTTTCAGCGGAACCGGCAAAAGCCTCGCAAGTCGTCAACTTTTCGAAGCACTTCTTTCGACCGAGAGTCCGGTCTCGCCGAGGCTCGGATGGTTGGTGACTCTAAGCAGGTGGTTTGGGATCCAGGAGTCGGCCGCGCTCTATGGCGCGTGGGGCTTACTTTTGGTCGCGAGTCTTTGTCTGATCTTTGGGCTCTTTTCGCGCTTCGCCGCGATCGTGGCCTGGCTTCTCCATCTCGCAGCAGCAAACAGTGGCGGACCGCTAACGTACGGCTTCGATAACTTTACAACAATCGGGCTCTTCTATCTGATGATTGCACCTTTGCCTGACAGGTGGTCGTTGGATAGGTGGTGGCATTCTTCAACTTGTGCGGACACTCACGTCCTTGGGTTTCATCGCCGGCTTCTACAGGTGCATCTTTGTCTTGTTTACTTTTTCTCTGGGCTGACGAAATCCTTCGGAGCCGGTTGGTGGAATGGGAACAATGTCTGGTATGCGCTGACTCTCCCATCTTACGCGATGTGGCCAGTTTCATGGGTGGCAAAACTGGCGCCGGTCTTGCCGGCGATCGGTATCTTGGTTTTCGCCCTGGAATTGAGTTATCCATTCCTCATCTGGCCGAAGCGAACTCGTTACTTTGTTCTGACAGCCATATGCGCCTTGCATGGCGCAATAGGATTATTCATGGGCATGTGGCTTTTCGCTTTCGTTATGCTTGTTCTTAACCTTGCGGCTTTTGGGGTGCCGGCGCGACTCAGACTGGCAGCCGTGAAGGTGTAAAAGGCTCGACAAGACTCGCACCAGTGGCGACCTTGGTTGCGCTTTGGAAGAAGGCGCAACACCGGCGATGTCCGCGGGCGGGCAAAACCTGGAGCCCGAGATCGCCCATATCTTGTCGATCGACGTTGTTTGTTATTCAAAGTTCCTCGTCAACGAACAGATCGCCGTCCTCGATGACCTGAAGCGGGTCGTGCTCGAAACTCATTGTTCGTCTACCGCCGAAGCCACCGGACGACTCATTCGAATACCGACTGGCGATGGAATGGTCCTGTTATTCTTTCGAAGTCCGGAGGAACCGTTGCAATGTGCAGTCGAGATTGCCGAGGCACTCAAGAATCATCCTCAGATCAAAGTGCGGATGGGTGCGCACAGCGGACCGATAAACAAAATCGAGGACGTGAACGATCGGCTGAACGTCGCAGGCGCGGGCGTGAATGTTGCGCAACGCGTGCTCGACTGCGGCGACGCGGATCACATTCTTCTTTCGAAGAGGTTGGCTGACGACCTGGTAGAATATGGTCATTGGCGTCCGCATCTGCATGACCTTGGGCCGTGTGTGGTAAAGCACGGCTTGACCGTTCATCTGGTTAATTTTTACAACGAGTCGGTAGGTAATCCGCAGCGGCCACAAAAGCTGCAGCGGGCGGAAGCGCTCGCGGAAGAAAATCAAAAGCCCGCGACTAGTCTGCGCCGGCGGATTGGGTTCGTGGCTCTTGCGGGTGCGATGGTTCTGCTGGGGGTTCTTGGTTTCGTTTGGTGGCGCACGCTGCAATCACCTAGCCCGGGAACCATCCCGTCGAAGAGCGTGGCCGTCCTGCCGTTTCAGAATCTGAGTGACGACCCGAAGAATGCCTTTTTCGCGGAAGGGATGCAGGACGAAATTCTCACTCACCTCAACAAGGTCGCGGACCTGAAAGTGATCAGTCGCACTTCGGTGATGAAGTATCGCGATAACGAGTCGTTGGATTTGCGCAGGATCAGCAACGACCTGGGGGTTCGTTATTTTCTCGAAGGCAGCGTGCAGCGTTCAGGGGCGCGCGTGCGTGTTTCGGCGCGCCTGGTTGACGGACTAAACGGTGCGCAGCTTTCTGCGGCGGATTACGATCGCGATCTCGCGGACGTCTTTAAGATCCAAACCGAGATCGCCGAAAGAATCGTTTCTGCCCTCGCAGCAAAGTTTACTCCGGAAGAAAAGGCGGCGATTGAAACGCGCCCGACGAGCGATCTGGCGGCCTACGAGCTTTACGTGCGCGCGAAGAGCATGATTACGCGCGTTGCTTTCGAATCGAGTGGACTGGAAAACCTTCTCGAAGCCGCCCAACTCCTGCAGGAAGCGGTGACGCGCGATCCTTCATTTTATTTCGCCTACTGCCAGCTCGCGTCGGCGCATGATCAAATCTATTTTTATGGTCTTGATCGGACCGCTGTGCGGCTCGATCAGGCGCGGGCGGCCTTGGACGCCGCGACCCGGTTGCACCCGGACTTTGGCGAAACCCATCTCGCGGCGGCGGTGCACGCTTACTATGGTTATCGCGACTACGATCGTGCGCGCGCTGAGCTGGCGCAGGCTGAGCGGCAGTTGCCTAACGACCCTTACCCGACACTCCTTGTCGGCTACATCGATCGACGGCAAGGCCGATGGAAAAGCTCGACCGAGCATTTCAAACGTGCGCTTCAGCTTGACCCACGGAATCTCGTGATCCTCAAACAACTGGCCCACAATTTTGATGCTGAGCACCGCTATGACGACATGAGGAGCGTGCTCGACCGTGCTCTGGCTATCGTGCCTGACGATCCCGCGCTGCAAGTGCAAAGGGCCGCCATCGAGTTTGACGAGCATGGCAACATCGCGCCGATGCAAACGGCGATTGAAGCTGCCCTGCAAAAGGACGCTGCGACAGGCCCGCTGATAGCCGACCAGTGGTTCTCGCTTGCGCTTTGCAAGTCGGACGCCGCAGAGGCGAGTCGCGCTCTCGCGGTGATGCGACCTAACGGCGCATACGAGGATGGAGTGCCGTTTCCGAAATCGTGGTGTGAGGGAATGATCGCGCGTCTCCGCGGGGACGAGGCAGCGGCGCTCACGGCATTCAACCAGGCGCGGGAAGAGGTGGCGCAGATGACCCAGGCACAGCCGAATTTCGCCGAAGGCCTTTCCGCGCTCGGAATGATCGAAGCCGCGCTGGGAGAAAAGGACCAGGCACTCATCGACGGCAAGCGAGCGGTCGAGCTCTTGCCCGAAACCAAGGACGCGATTGTAGGAACCTTGGTGCTGCGCAACCTGGCCACTATCTATGCCTGGACCGGCGAGAAAGATGCGGCCTTGCGAGAGTTGCAGGCGATCGTAAGCCGGCCCAGCTATCTCAGTTACGGGATGCTGATGCATCACCCTTACTGGGCGCCGTTGCGCAACGATCCCGGCTTCCAAAAGATCGTCGCTTCGCTCGCGCCGTCGGCCTAGGAACTGATTCGTTAGGCCAATGAGTTGACGCGACTGCCTTCGCAGCGATTTGTCAGGCGAGATGGCGAAAACCCGCAGTAACGCGAAATCGAAGATCGCCATTCTGGGCGTGGGTGGACGACTGGGCGCCGCCCTGCTGCGCGCATATTCCCCGAGCTACGAGGTGACTGGCTTTACGCATGCGGGCCTCGACCTTGCCGATTTGGAAAAGCTTCGCAGCACGTTTTCTTCGCTGAGATTCGATGTGCTGATCAACGCTGCCGCCCTAACGAACGTCGATTATTGCGAAAACCATCGGGACGAAGCACTCCATCTAAACGCCGAGGCGCCGCGCGTTCTCGCCGAAATCTGTCGCAAACAGAATGCGCGCTTCATTCACATCAGCACCGACTATGTGTTTGATGGCGAAAAGCGCACGCCCTATCTGGAAGAAGATCCGGCAGAGCCGATCAGCATTTACGGCGAATCGAAGCGGGAAGGGGAGCGGCGCGTTGCCGAGGCGAATGAGCGCGCGCTAATCGCGAGAGTGTCGTGGGTGTTCGGACCGGATCGGCCGAGTTTCATTGATGCTATCCTGAAAAAGGCGCGTGAAGAAGAAACGGTTGTGGCGGTCGCGGACAAATTATCCACGCCGACTTATACGCACGACATCGCGAGCTTGCTTCAGCCGTTCCTCGAGAAGGAAAGCCCGGAAAACGGTCTGTTGCATCTGGCAAATCGGGGCGAGTGCAGCTGGCAGGAGTATGCGCAATGGGCGCTGGATTGCTGTCATCGGGAAGGGGTGAAGATGAAGGCGCGAATCGTTGGGGCGACGTCGTTAGGCGCGATGACTCATTTCATTGCGCGGCGTCCGATCTATACCGTGCTCGCGACTGAGAAATATGAACGCATCACCAACCAGGCACCCCGCGATTGGCACGACGCGGTGGCCGAATACATCCGAGAGTACTATGGCCCACAGGCATGAATCGCCGTGACGGTTTTTCGCTCGGATTGACAATTTTTAAACGCAAGAGTTGATTCGCGCGCCTATGCGAAACCTGCTCCTTTTCGTCCTTGTGCTTCTCCTGGTCGGGCCAATCTACGCGGGAAGCGAGACGCCGGTCCCGCCGGTCGTTAGGCAGGAAACGCAGGATGTTTTCGCCAAAGGCAGCAAAGAATTTCAAAGCGTCGCCGGCCTCTTTTATTTTTTCGACCGAGGCGATAACGATGGTCCATCGATCGATCTTGCAGTTGCCAGTCTGCGGCTCGGAACCATGCTGAGCAATCCGCACGGCAGCGGCTTCTTTGCAGGCAACTATGAACTCCTCGCGGAAGTTTTTGGCGGCGGAATCTTTCAAGGTCCCGGCAACGTCGAAGCGGGCGCGACTCTTTTCCTGCGTTACAACTTCATCCAACCGCAAGCGCGCGTGATCCCCTATATGCAAATCGGCGGCGGCGGAGTTTACACCGACATCTCCGAAACGGACTCGCGCGGGCTTGTCAGTCTGCCGGTCGAATTCAACCTGCAAGGCACGGGCGGTTTGCGCTTCATGCTCAACCAGCGGTGCTCGTTCATTCTCGAGGCGGGCTATCGCCACATCTCGAATGCTGCGATCGAACTCCCTAACCGCGGAGTTGATGCGGTAGGCGGCGACCTCGGTTTAGGCGTTTTCTTTTAGGAATTGAACGACTGCTGGTCATTCCTGATCGAAGTGGGATATCGTCATATCTCGAACGCCGAAATTAAAAAACCAAACTTCGGCATTGATTCTGTTGGCGGTAATGTAGGTTTCGGCTTCTTTTTCTCGCATTCCTTTATGAAGATACTTGTTGCTTACGTTATCGCTGGGCTGGTTGGCTCGCTGGCCGTGTCCGCAAAGGCCAGCCTCACCTGGGAGTCGACCGAAGCCGACCTGCATCCGTCGCTCAGCGACGAGACTGCGGTGGCGCATTTCAAGTACACCAACACCGGTGATAAGGCGATCAAGATCGTGACGGTTCATCCGTCGTGCGGTTGCACCACCGCCGCGCTGGCCAAGGACACGGTCGCGCCCAAAGAGAGTGGCGAGATCACGGCGACCTTCAAGATCGGTGATCGCTCGGGAGTACAAAAGAAAACAATAGCGGTGGTAACCGACGATCAACCTGACAAGCCGACCATGTTGCATTTGACCGCGACTATTCCGCAGTTGCTCAAGATTGCGCCGAGCTTCGTTTATTGGTCGGCCACGGATAAGCTCGAACCGAAGACGATCACCGTCGACGTGGGTGGCGATTTTCCGGTGACCAAGCTGGACGTGACTTCGACGGACAAATCAATTTCGACCACAGTCGAACCGGTTGCGGACAAGAAACAATTCAAAGTGATTCTCAAGCCGACGGAGAGCGGCCGACCGATTAACGCAGCGCTCAAGATTCAGCCCGATTACCCGAAGGATTCGCCGAAGACGTTTTACGCCAATGTGCGCATCGACAGCCGGGCGAAGATGCCGCAATAAACGTGTCGTTAGGCCGGCAGCTTCTTTTTCTCCTCGGACTCGCCTTCCTTCCTGCGATCGGTCAGGCAATCTATTTTCGCAACGCGACGACACAGGAGCCGCCGATGGATTCGGCGCTGGTAAGCGTCGCGCAGGCGGAAGGCTGGGGGGAGAAAGCGCTTTGGGTGGATGCGAGATCGGATGAGCAATTCGCCACCGGACATGTTCCCGGTGCTGTGCAACTGAACGAAGATCGCTGGGACGAATTTCTGCATCCGATGCTCGGCGTCTGGTCGCCGGAAAAGAAGGTGGTGGTTTATTGCAGCCGCCTCACCTGTCACGCGAGCCACGAAGTCGCGGAGCGGCTGCGCAAGGAAGCCGGCCTGACGAATGTCTATGTGCTGGATGGAGGGTGGGAGGAATGGCAGAAACGGCACAAATAAGCATCGAGGAAAAGGGAGCTCGTGCCTGGGCGCCGGTCGTTAGGCGGATCCTGGCTTTCGTTGCCGGAGCGATCTTTGTCTATGCTGGCGTGATCAAACTTTTCGATCCGCTGCGCTTCGCTTCCGACATTACGAACTATCAAATCCTGCCCTGGTCGGGCGCGGCGCGGCTCGCTTTTTTCCTTCCCTGGCTGGAACTTTGGTGCGGATTGGCGCTTATTTTTCACCGACTCTTTCGCGGCGCCGTCGTTCTTACGGTCGCAATGATGTTCATTTTTATTGGTGCCTCGATCGTTGCCAAAATGCGCGGGATCGATGTTTCCTGCGGTTGTTTTGGGAGTGCGAGCAGCAACCTCAGTTTCACCTCCCATCTTGTGCTCGATTTTTGCCTGCTCGCAGTTCTGCTCATTCTTTGGTTCTGGCGTTCTCCGGCCACTCGTTAGGCGGAGAGCCGACCGCGAAGCGATCGTTAGGCAGCGATCGGCCTGACGAGAAGCGCGCGCAGATCGCCTGCGCTGTCCAGTTCCACGTCAGTTAGCTCGAAATTCGCGCCGGAGTCTTCTCCACGATTGCGCAGTAACACTTCGCGACCGCAGGCGTGCAGAAGGAGGCTTGCCACCTCGAATTGGCCCGACAATTCAACCGCCGCAAGGGTGAACTCCGCCGTCAGGTGCACGCGCATCGATCGCTCGCGTGCTGCTTTGAGCTCGAGATGATGAGTTGTGGGTTCCAGGTTGATCTTGCCGATTGCAAAGGAGTTTGCCGCAGCCGGGAGTGGAATCGGCTCGCGCACCGGTACCAGGCGCAGTGACTTGATTCCGCCTTCTTTGGTCGGTTCGAGAACGTCAATCCGGAAGCCTGTTTCGCAAGGAGCGAGGTTCTCCATTTGCAGTTGGACGAAGCGATTGATCGGCTCGAGGCGCGCCGTGGCCGTCTGCAGGTATGGCGTAAATTCCAAGGCCACCACATCGAAGGAAAACGTGGCCCTTAGATTTGTTTGCCTAACGAGTGGAACCGTTGCTTCACCTTTGCCTGGAACGGCTGGCAGTGTCGGCGATGTAGCTGGCGATGATGCCGCTGAGGCTGTTGGCAAAGGAGATGGAGACGGCGTTGCTGGAAGCGGTTCCGGACTCACGGCAAATGCGACCGCTTCGGCGACGGTTGCCGCGGCCGCTGGCTCCGAAGGCTGTTTGGCGGGCGAACCATTTCCCCCGGGGCTATGACCGTTAGGCAAAAGCGTCGGACTGTCGGGGACGGGAACTGAAATCGCCTCGGGCGCGACCGGCAAGGGTTTCGGCGAAGTCGAAGGCCGGGGCGTTTTCGTCCGGGGGCCACCGGACAGCGCTTTCTCGATAGCGTTAATCAAGGCACCGGAAAGAAAGGGTTTCGGCAACGCCGCCACCACGTTGGAGTAAGCCTCCGCAGTTCTGGCCAATTCCGTCAAATGGCCCGACATCATCAGCACCGGGATCTCCGCCGTTCGTTTATCCTCCAGCAAGGCCTGACAGACCTTGTCGCCGGTTAAGTCGGCCAGACTATAATCGAGCAGGACGAGATCCGGCCGTTCGCTGGTGGCGAGGCGCAGGCCTTCTGCGGCCGTAGGCGCAGTCAGTATCTGGAAGCTGCGATCGGCCGTTTCGAGAACGTCGGCAACGAAGACGAGCAGCATTTCGGTGTCGTCGACGACGAGAATTTTTTTTCCGGTTCTCGCGCTGGGACGACGTTGCGTGGCCTGTGTGCCTAACGACCGCTGTCTTGACTGTCGCGCAATCTGGCGAGCGAGCGGAATCAGCAGCGCAGTCCAGGCTGCATTGATCGTCCGTGGCACTTCCTCGGGCAATGGTTTCTCCCGCGCTTCGGCGTCGAACCAGTTTGCCATTATACCGAGTGCGTCGATGCCAGCTGACGTGGCGGTGGCGGCGTGGGTAATCTGGCCTTTCTGAAAATAAATTTCGCCTGCCTCGCCTTCACTGGTTTCCAGCCTAACAACTGCCGAACCAAGTCCGAGGCATTGCAGTTGCGCGATATCGAGCAGGTTCAGATCGCGCATCGTGGCCCGTCCGCCGCTCGCTTGGGCACTCCAGGGGCCGACGAGAGCTTGAACCGCAGCGCCGAATTCTGGCAGGTCGAAAGGCTTTTCGATGAACTGCAAAGCGGCGGCCGTCCCGCGTTCCGCACGCAGCTCGCGGGAGGTTCCCGTTGCGATGACCAACGCGCGCGCCTCGGGATACTCTTTCCTTAGTCCGTCGAAAAAAGCAGTTACGCCAAAGGGTGGGGGATCGAGATCGAAAACAAAAAGCTCCGGTCGCATCCTCGCTGCCAGGCTTTGGGCTTCGGCGAAATTATGCGCCACCTCGACCGCATGATGCGGTGCAAACGTGCGCAAGGCGGAAGAGATCGCGACTGCGAGCGCGCCATATTCCTCCACGAGCAGGATACCGTGCGGCAAATTTTCAGAGCTCGTGGTTAGCGGAGACGATGGCACGGTGGGCTGGCAGAAAGGCGTCCGAGAATAGGGAAACGCGAATGCATGTCAAAGCTTGCCTTTGCAAGTTGCGTGCCCGACCTCGGGGGAGAGCTCCTCAGCCTCGCTTCACTCGTAGCGCAACGCTTCGATGGGGTCGAGCGAAGCGGCGCGATAGGCTGGATAAAGGCCGAAACCGATTCCTATACCGGAACAAACCACCAGCCCGGCTATGGCCCAGCCGAAGGGAAAAATCAGGTTGGCCTTTAGCCACAGCGCGAGCAGATCGCCGCCGATTACGCCAAGCACGATACCGAGAATCCCGCCCGCCTCCGAAATGAAAACCGCTTCCGCCAGGAACTGGCGCATGATGTCTCGATTGCGCGCGCCGATGGACTTGCGCACGCCAATCTCTTTCGTCCGCTCGGTCACGCTCACCAGCATGATATTCATGATCCCGATACCGGCGGCGAGGAGCGCGATGGTGCTGATAACAAAGGCGCCGATTCGGATGACGCCTGCGATCGAAGCGAAAGCGCTTTTGAGCGAGTCGTTCGTGTAAATTTCGAAGTCGTTAGGCTGTTCCGCGCGCAGTCCGCGCGCAATCCTCATCGCGCCCACGCCGCGATCGAAAGTGCGGTTGTAGTCCAGTTGGGAAACGGATTGAGTGGCGATGTTGATCGTGCGATTGGCCGAGCCGTGATCCTCGAAATAACGGGTGATCGGAATGGCTGAGATGTCGTCCTGACTCTGGCCAAAAGCAGTTCCGCGTTCCGCGAGCACGCCGACGACGGTGTAAGTATGGCCGGCGAGTTTCAGCACCCGGCCAATGGGTGTTTCGTGCGGGAAAAGGCGTTGTTCGATGGCACGCCCGATCACCACCACGCGCCGGCTGAGCGCGACATCTTCATCAGTCAGATTGCGACCGTAGGCAAGAGTATAGGCATTGGCTGCAAGGAAACTTTTGTTTGTCCCGACAACTGTCAGATCGGAAGTGGTTTTGACGCCGTTGTAGACAGCCTGTTTCCCGAAATCGAAAACCTTCAAACACACTTCGCCGGCCACGCCTTCCATCAGCTCAGCGTAACGCTGCGCCTCGCGATAATTGATGTCGCGCCGGTTCTCGTATTTCTTCGAGCCTTTGCCGCCGGCATTCACGGTCACCGGGTATTTGGCGAACTGAAAAATATTCGACCCGAAAAGCGTCAGGCCGCCTTCAATCGAAACCTGCATCGCGCCGATCGCCGTCATGACCGATATGACCGAGAAGACGCCGATCGTAATGCCGAGCATCGTTAGGGCGGAGCGCAATTTGTTCGCGCCCACCGAAGCAAGAGCCATGGTTAGGATCTCACGAAACTGCATGGTCAAACTCGAAGTGCGAAGACCGAAGTGCGAAGCAAACTTCGAAACTCAAAATTGGAGGCGAACCTTTCGCATGTCCGGACAATCGCCCGACTATCATCGTCAGTTCGCCGGTCCCGGCGATCCGCTTCGCGTTCGTTACTCATAACGTAACGCCGTCACTGGATCGAGCCTCGATGCGCTCCAGGCCGGTGCGATGCCCGAAACGAGACCCGTCAGGACCGACACGATCATTGCCGCAATGACCAATTCCAGTGAGAAATGGATTGGAAAAGACGGAAACGCCCTCGCCATTCCAAAACACATGAGATAAGCAAAGACCAATCCAATGAAACCGCCAACCAGGCAAAGCGCGGTCGATTCAATGAGGAATTGAAGGAGAATCGTGCGGCGGCGCGCGCCCAGTGCCTTCCGTGTGCCGATCTCTTTTGTGCGCTCCTTCACGCTCACGAAGGTGATGTTCATGATTCCGATTGCTCCCACAAAAAGCGAAAGCCCAGTGATAAAAAGCCCGGCGATGGCGATCGTCGCTTTAACGGCGTCGAGTGTGCTCTTGAAAGCCTGTTGTTCGTTAATGCTGAAATCGTCGTGCTTTTCTGGTGGGAGCGAGCGCAACCGGCGCATGATGCCGGTCAATTCATCGCGCGCGTCAGCCATGTGTGTTTTGTCGTGCACTTTTACTCGCACGTCAGCCTCGCTCTTTGCGCTGAAATATTTTTTGAAAGCGGGCAACGGAATGACCACGATCGAATCGAGGCTGAATAGACCCAGAAATGTGCCTTGTCGCGCAAGTGTCCCGATAACGCGAAAACCGTGGCCGTTGATCAGGATGCGTTTCTCGAGCGCATTGCTGCCGGCGAAGAGCGCGTCCGCGACGTCGTAGCCTACGACGCAAACTTCCGCGCCGCCGCGCGATTCGATCTCATTAAAGAAGCGGCCTTCGTTGCAATCGATGGTCGAGATGAGCGTGTAGTCCGCGGTTGTTCCGAGGATGTAAACGTTATCGACGCTGTTATCGCCAAACTTTACCGAGCGCAGGAGACTCATCGTCGGCACTGCGACCGCCAGGTTGGACTTCGGCGTGAAACTGATCGTGCGATTGATCTGGTCGGCGTACTCGGTAAGGATTTTTTTCCGGTCGCGGTAGTTCCACCAATCGTTCATCCGGGTCCAGGGTCGCTGTTCGATATAGAGCACGTCGTCGCCGATGACCGACATGCTTTTATCGAATCCGACCGAGATGCCATTGATCGCAGTACCCATGAGTGTGACTGCAACAATGCCGATGATAACTCCAAGCGCGGTTAGAAAGGAGCGGGTCTTGTTGGCAGCCATCTGCGCAGCGGCGATCTTCCAGCTTTCACTGACTTCGTAGAGAAGACGTTTCATGGCCTAACGAAAACCCGCTTAGCCGCTGAGGACACAGGCTCCGCAGGGAATTTCCTGAAAAGACCTTTCATCCCTTTCACGTCAAGCTCCTCCGTGCCTAAACCACCGTCGCTTCCTGGGAGTTGGCAACCGACGTTACCTTATCGCTCTCAATCACCCCGTCACGCAAGTGGACGCTGCGGCGTGCGTGCCGCGCGATGTCGGCCTCGTGTGTTACGAGGATAACGGTGTTGCCCTGTTGATAAAGGCTTTCAAAAAGAGTCATGATTTCATCACCGGTCTTGGAGTCGAGGTTACCGGTTGGCTCATCCGCCAGGATGATGGACGGGTTGTTGACGAGGGCGCGGGCGACTGCAACTCGCTGGCGCTGCCCACCGGAGAGTTCGTTAGGCTTGTGCGAAAGGCGATCTCCCAAACCGACGGCGGTGAGTGCGGCGGCGGCGCGCTCTTCACGCTCCTCGGGATTGATGCCGGCGTAAATCAGCGGCAGTTCGACGTTACGCAGACTGGTGGAGCGGGGGAGAAGGTTGAAGGTTTGAAAGACGAATCCAATCTCGCGATTACGAATCTCAGCCAACTCGTCGCCGTTCATCTCCGAGACGTCGCGGCCATTGAACTCGTAACGCCCCGAGCTCGGCGTGTCGAGGCAGCCGAGCATGTTCATGAGGGTCGACTTTCCGCTCCCGCTCGGACCCATGATGGCGAGATATTCGTTGCGTCTGATTTGTAATGTCACCCCGCGCAAGGCGTGAATGATCTCCTCGCCCATGACGTATCGCTTGGTGATGTTCTCGATGTCGATGACGAGGGGAGACGAAGTCTGATGAGCGGCGAGTGACAAGTGACGAGTGAGAATTTAGCCGCGCGCTGCCAATCTGCGGCGCAGAGCATTCCTGTGGCGAGCCTGACCCTCCGCGATATTAAAAGAAATCGTCACTTCTTTTCCGGCTTCTCCATCACAACCTTGGCGCCATCTTTCAGTTTGCGGCTAATCGCGCTATAGCTGCCGGAAATCACTTCGTCGCCGGATTTCACTCCGCTCTTGACCTCGATGTCGTTGTCGTTAGCGATCCCGGTTGTTACTTCGACCATTTTGGCCTTGCTGCCATCTTTCAAGAACACAACCTTCTTCAATCTCTCGCGCTCTTCGCGTTCCGTCTGTTTAGCCAGGCGCTCATTTTGAACCTCAGCATTGTTGTCGGCCTTCTCTTTTATCTCCTTGAGCTGCTTTTTCTGCTCAATCTCTTCCGGACTGAGGTCGCTATTGCCGGTGCGAATGGTCACGCTTTGGACCGGAACGGAGACGACGTCTTTGACCATGGAGGTCTCGATTTGTGCGGTGCAGCTTAAGCCGGGTCGCAGGCGGATGTCCGGCTGGGTGAGGGCAATCTTTACCTCGAAATTCGTCACTTCTTCCTGGGTTCCGGTGCCGGTGGTCTTACCGGTGTTGGCAATCTGTTCCACGATGCCTTTAAACTTTCGATCGCCGTAGGCGTCGATCGCCACCTGAGCCGAATCGCCAAGCTTCACGTGCACGACGTCGTTCTCGTTCACGTCCACAACCGCTTGCATGTGAGTGAGGTCCGCGACGCGCATGACTTCCGTGCCGGCGAATTGGTTCGTTGCCACCACGCGTTCGCCCAACTTGCTGTTGAGGACCGTCACGACGCCGTTGAGCGGAGAGTAGATGGTGGTCTTGGAAAGTTGATCGCGCGCCTGGCTCGAACTGGCCTCCGCGCCTTCGATGCTGTGCAAACCGGATTCATACATCGACGCCGCCGAGTCGAAAGCGCTTTGCGCAGCTTGCATCTCGGCCTGCGAGATCAGCTTTTTGTGAAACAAATCCTGGGCCTGCCGGTAATCCATGTCGGCTTTTTGCATGGTCGCTTTTTGCTCGCCACTCACAGCTTTGGCGGTGCTGATGGCGGCCTGTTGTTGATCCAGCAATGCCTTGTAGGAGTCCGGCCGAATCTTGACCAACAAGTCGCCCTTCTTTATTTCCTTCCCGTCTTCGACCGGCAACTCGATGATCTCGCCCGCGACTTCCGGCGAAATCTTTACTTCCGTCTCCGGCTGCACCTTGCCGGTCGCCCAAACGGTTTCGACGATCGTCCGCCGCGCCGCTTTCTCTGTCGTTACGGGGATCGGTTGTTCGCGTTTGCCGGAAATGATCGAACCGACGATCAACAAAAGGATGAGCCCGCCGACGCCGAGCCCAATATAGAGCTTGCGGCGGGATTTACGTTTGCGACGGGCGGCTGGCGCCGGGGCCACTGCTTGATGCATCGACGGATTGGTAAGACTCTGCTTTTACCGGCTCTTTTGACCAATGCAAATCTTTCCCGTTCATGATTTGATCGCGATAAGTTGAGAACACCCAGCTGTCTCTGCGGTGGAATTACTCTCAAAAATCCGCGCTTCGATCTGCGCGATTGCCCATTGCGCATGCTCGACCACCAACTGCTCGGTGTCGTGCAGTACGGCGCGGAGGGCGGGCAAATCTTCGCCCGTCCCGACGTTCCCAAGCGCCACGCAAACGTTGCGCAGGAAACCACGTCGCTTGACGCGCTTGATCGGCGAACCGCGAAAGAGTTCCCGAAAGCCCGCTTCATCAAGTCCGAGGAACTCGCGTAATCGCATTTGTTGCACAGCCGGACGAACGGCGAAGGCGCTCTCGCGCGAGCTTCGAGCGAAGCGATTCCAAGGGCAGGCATCGAGACAATCGTCGCACCCGTAAATGCGATCGCCGATGAGTGGACGCAGCTCGAGCGGGATGCTCCCTTTCAACTCAATCGTTAGGTAGGAGATGCAACGGCGGGCGTCGAGCCGATGCGGCATGGTAATCGCACCCGTCGGGCAGGCATCGAGACAACGACTGCACGAACCACAGCGCGCCACTTGCGGCGCATCAGGCGGCAGCTCCAGTGTGGTGAAAATTTCCGCGAGGAAAAACCATGTTCCCAGCTCTCGATTGAGGAGCATGGTGCTCTTGCCGTGCCATCCGATCCCGGCGTCGGCGGCAAAGTCACGCTCCAAGACCGGGCCGGTATCCACGTAAGACTTTTGTCGGCCGCCGGCCGCCGCCAGCAGCGTCTCCAATTCCTGCAACCTCGGCTCCATCACTTCATGATAATCATCGCCCCACGCATAGCGCGCGATTCGTCCGGCGCATTCGTTAGGGCCTAACGAATCGCCCTGCCAGTAGTTCAGCGCCAGGACGACCACCGAACGGACGCCCGGTAAAACCAGTTGAGGGTTGCGGCGTTTATCCGCGCCACGCTCGATCCAGTTCATGTCACCGGCCGCGCCGTCCTGCAGCCAGAGGTTGAACTCAGTGGTGTGCGCCGGTGATTGAGCTGTAGCGATACGACAATCGTCGAATCCAAGCTCGAGCGCGCGCTGGCGCAAGCGGTGCTTCAGTTCACTTGGCGATGGCGAGGGCATCAAGGATGGAATCTGCGACCTGATCAGGGCTGAGTGAAGAAGTATTAATGGTCACGTCAGCAGCTGCTTGATAAAGCGGCGCGCGTTTCTCGAGTAACTGTTGGATCGCCCGACCTGGATCCTCGACCTGCAAGAGCGGCCGGTCGGATGGGCGAAGAAGCCTCTTTTGCAAATCATTCACCTCGCTCGTTAGGCAAACAACGGTTCCAAGCTCTCGCAGCCTGACGACATTGGATCTTCGCAGCACCACCCCGCCACCGGTGACGATAATTGACGGGCGAGTTGGCAGGAGACGTTGCAGGACGTCGCTTTCCTCTTCGCGAAAAGGCTCTTCCCCCAGAGTGGAAAAGATCTCGCCTATCGGCATCTTCAGTTTCTTTTCAATCAGGGCGTCGCTATCGAAGAGTGGCCAATCCAGTCGCTGCGATAGCAACCTGCCGGCAGACGATTTTCCCGTGCCCATGAAACCGATCAGGACGATCGACCGCGCGGAATGATTCACTCGCGAATATGCGATGATTTGCGGAAAGAAAAACGGCCGACTTCAGGTCTTCGTTAGTCTGAGCTGGTCAAGATTGGAGTCCGCTTTGCCGTCTCTACCTCATTCCTGATCTTTTCAATGGCTTCCGACTGATCCTGGAGTGCGGATTTCAATTCTGTCACCGTCGCCTGGAGCGTTTCCACCTTGTGATGTTCTTTCAGAAACTCGTTGAGCAACATCGCATTCACCGCTTCATAACGCACCGTATACGGTCGCCCGGCATCGTCGCGCACGACGAGGTCAGAATTGATCTTCGCCACCTGCTCTGCCACGAGTCCGAACTGCGGAGCGCTCTCCGGGTCTACCTCAGCCCGGTAACGAAAGGCTACCGGTTGCAATCCGAGAATGGATTCACTCGCCGAGCCCATAGGCTGGATGTGTTCCTTAAAGCGCTCCGAGGAAGTGATCGTTCCAAGGCGTCCCTTGTTATCGACCGCCACCGTGACTCCTCGGGAGAGAGTCGTGCCGAAGATGCCGGCGATGAAGGCTGAGTCCTGCATCCCTTGAGTGCCAATGCGGATCTTGCCCGTATCGTTCGAGTTTCCAACGTTTCCGATCGCGATGTTATTGTCACCACTCGTTAGGTTCACCCCGGCTTGGTATCCAAGGCCGATATTATTGTTTCCGGTGAGATTATTTTGCAGCGCGTTCGCGCCGCTCGCGGTGTTATTCGCGCCGGTCGCGTTATTCATGAGAGCGCCATAGCCGTCGGCGGTATTACTCGAAGCCGAAGTATTAAGGGCAAGAGCGTTTACACCAGTGGCCGTGTTAGCGCTGCCGCTGACGTTTGAGGATAGGGCAACATCTCCGGTGGCCGTGTTGACCGACCCGGTGGTGTTGGCCTCCATGCAATCCTTCCCCACAGCGGTGTTGGCAAGACCCGTCGTGTTGGCGGCGAGCGCATTGTAACCATCGGCCGTGTTAGCACCCCCGCTAAAGTTAGCTGAAAGCGCGTTCCCCCCGGTAGCCGTATTGTAGTCGCCGGTCGTGTTGTTATGCAGTGCGATATAGCCAAGGGCCGTGTTGTTTGATCCGATAGTAAGACTAAAAAGCGCGTCGGTTCCTTCTGCCGTGTTCGCGTTCGCATAGCCGCCATCCGGTGGAGGTTGAACCGCCCGGGCGAGCGGAACCGCAAAAGGCCAGGAAGCGGCCAAGAGTGAAATGAGCAAAGTGAAGCGTAGTGCAAGCATGAGAGTTATCTTTGCGCCATTCTCCCACTTTGCTCTGCTGCCGCCTACGAAAATCGGAGGACCCAACGTTCGGTTGCGACAAACTGATTCGTTGACTACTGGAGCGATTAGCAATCCATCAAATCATGTCTGAAAAGACTGCGACCTGCCGTCGATTCGATGCTGGAGCGGAAGAAGCCGATTACATTTACACGAGCGCCGTGCCGAATTCGCAGGTCACCCGTATCGTGTGCTATCGAGGCCGGCCAGGAAAGAAAGAGGTAGACCGTCGGGTCCAGTACGGTCGTGACTTTCGAGCTGAACGGCCGATCTTTCGGCGGCGCCCAACGGCGGGCCACCGGATTACAAGCGGTTGCCTGAGATAAGCCGAACTTAGCCATCCAATGCTTTAACAGCTGTCGGGCCGACAGTGTAACCTTTTATTTGTTAGGCTGAATTTTTACTATGAGCAAAAAGCGACACACGCGACCCTGGTGGGTTCGTCACTCACTAAGTCTTGTTACTGCGTTTCTTTTAGTCGTTTGGATCTGCGGCTATCTCTGGCTGGATCCCAAATCGCGGCTTGCGGCCTTTTGCGGTAACGCCGTGGCAGATTGGAGCGGCTCGCTCGTCATCATTCTGGGCACGAAATTCTTCTACGAGATTGGATCGAAGGAGAGCAAACCGTTTCGCTCCTACAGCAGCAATCGACTCTGGAATCTCATCAAAGAACATTCTCTCTTGATTGTGATCGGACTCACTGGCCTCGGCTGGACCTTACTATTCTTGCACATGGATCCCGAGAGTAAGTGGGGCCAGGTCGTCGGCAACCTTGTTTCCGAGTGGACCCAGATGGCGGGCCTGGTCTTTCTGACCAAGAAACTGATGGAGGTCGGCTCAAAGGAAGGGTGAGGCCAGAACGATCGTCCCTCGATTTTCGCACGTCGGAGGGACGTGTCCTACGATTCGTTAGGCGTAAGCCGACCGATTACTGGTTCCCGCCGTGGCTTTCCGGTTCGTGGTGTTCACCGCGTTCGCGTTCCTCCCGTTCTTTGTCTTCCGGAGCCTTCCCTTTATCTTCCGTCCAACCGATCTTGCGTCCCTTGTTTTGCTCCTGGAGCCAGGCCATGAGCGGCTGGAAATAATCGACCATCGCGCGCGTGGAAAGTTCCTCGCCAGTAGCCTCTTTCAGCACCTTGCGCCAATCCTCAGTGGCGCCCTTCATCATGATGTTGTAAAGGAAATCGCCGACCTCTTTGTTACCAGCGTAGTTACACGACTGCGGCGGCTGATGAAGGATGTTTTTCGCAATATAGTCGTTAAACTGAAACTTCAGCACGGTCGCGATCGCGTAGTTATAGTAGTAAGCGGGCGCGTCGTTGATGTGGGTCTTAGTCGCGTAGTCCGCCCATTTTTCGCCGCGTTCTTCGGGTGGCTCGACACCTTGGTATTTACTCACGTAATGCCACCAGGTTTGGTTCCAGTCGTCATCCTCGAGACGGTGGGCGTACATATCGTCCTCGAAATGTGTCATCGTTCCGGAAGCGAAAAACATGAATGGAATAGAGCGTGCCAGCGCGTCGTCGAGGAGGAGCGCGGTCTTGTCCGGTTGGTAATCGGCCGGCACGATTTCTTTCGCTTTCAAGTACGGTAACTGGCTGGAAGCGAGTGCGGCTAACTCGCCCATTCCTTCGTGAAACCCGGGCGCGGCGCCGATGCGCAGGATCGGCGGCACTTCCGGCCGCGTATAGGACTCGAAGTAATGTCCGTGCCCGAGTTCATGGTGCGCGGTGAAAAACCATTCCGCATTGGGTTCGATGCTTTGCAGCGAACGAATATCAAAGTTGAGATTGATATCGTAACACCAGGCATGAGTGTTCTTCTTGCGATTGCTGTTTTTCGGAACGGGATAGAGATCCGACTTAATCCAGAAACCCTGGGGCAACGGTTTGAATCCGAGGCTGAGATAGAAATCTTCCGCTGTCTTCGCGATCCACTCAGCGGTCTTTCCCTTGAAGTAAGGGTCGAGATCGGTTGACTCAACCAGGCCCGTCCAGTTCTGCGCCCAACGATTGTTCAGCCAATGCGCCGGGATCTTGTCCGGCACCGGCTGATGAAATTTCTCCGCCAGCTTGTATTTCGTCCAGGTGTGAAGCTGCAGATAGAGCGGGCGAAGGGTATCGAGGAACTGTTCGTTCATCTTCACCATCTCGTCCGCTGTCATTCCGTAGGCCGCGACCTGAAGGTTGAAGTAATCCGGGTAATTCAACTCACCGGCGACGCCATTGCGGATGTCGCGCAGGTTCATAAGATTTTTCTTCAGGGTTGGTCCAATTTCCTTGGAGGCTTCCCAGACGGCTTTGCGCTCGGCGAGATCGCTGCTCTTGCTTAGCAGATCGTCGATCTCATTGGCGGTAATCGGTTTCCCGTGAAGCTTGAATTCATAGGTGTTGAGGAAATGCGACTGCTTCGTTTCGGTGGCGATACGACGGGCGACCAACGACGGATTGGTCATGGGCCCTTCGGCGGCGTTGAGCAAGACTTGCTTCAGTTGACGCACCGTTAGCTCATCGAGCTGATCCTTATTGTTCATCAGGTCGCGCGCTTCGCGAATGACCACGGGGTTCCCGACAAATGCGGCATAGGCCTTGGCGGCCGTCTCAGCCGCGAGGTCGTGCGCGGGAGTGACATCAGTCACTGAGTTCCATTGTGCCTCGTTGTTTACCGCATAGAGCGCCTGATAGCCCGAGTTCACCAGTTCGAGAAAAGTATTGGCGCGCTCCTGCGGAGATCCCGGTTGGGCGGGCGTGGGACTCGGCGTCGGCGAAGCCGCCAGACATAGCGCCAGCGGCAGAATCGTCAGGCAGGAAGCGGCAGCGAGAAAACGGAAGCGGTGCATGGCCGGAGACATAAGCGCGCAGAAGCAGCAGGGCAAGCGCTGCTCAAGGCGAAGAGGCCGGAACGCTTGGAGGCGCGTCCCTTCCTTACATATGCTCGATCACGTTATCACCAAATTCCGAGCACTTGATCTCGGTCGCGCCTTCCATCAGCCGCGCAAAGTCGTAGGTCACCCGTTTGCTTGCGATGGCGCCGTTCAGGCCTTTGACGATGAGGTCGGCCGCCTCCGTCCAGCCCATGTAACGAAACATCATTTCACCCGATAAGATGACCGAACCGGGATTCACTTTGTCCAGGTTGGCGTACTTCGGCGCGGTGCCATGAGTCGCTTCGAAGACCGCGTGACCAGTGATGTAATTAATGTTTCCACCCGGCGCGATTCCGATGCCGCCAACCTGAGCCGCCAGTGCGTCGCTCAGGTAATCGCCATTCAAATTCAAGGTCGCGATGACGTCGAAGTCCTCCGGCCGGGTCAGCACCTGTTGGAGCGTGATGTCTGCGATCGCGTCCTTAATCACCATTCCGCCGCCGGGTTTTCCCTCAGGGATTTTGCACCACGGCCCGCCATCGAGTTCCTCCGCACCGAAGAATGACTTCGCGGTCTCGTAGCCCCAATCGCGAAAGGCGCCTTCGGTAAACTTCATGATGTTACCCTTGTGCACCAGGGTCACACTCTTGCGCTTGTTTTGAATCGCGTAACTGATCGCGCTGTGAATGAGGCGGACAGTCCCGGAATAACTCACCGGCTTTATCCCGACGCCCACGCGGAGATCTGCCGGGAAATCCTTCGCTCCCACCTGATCCCAAAATGTCTTTGCTTTCTCCTCAGTCCCAAAGCGCACCTTCTCAAACATCTTGGGGAATTCTTTCTCAAGAAAATCGAGCACCTTCTTCGCCTCTGGTGTACCCGCGGCCCACTCGATGCCGGCATAGATATCCTCCGTGTTTTCGCGGAAGATGATCATGTTGACCTTCTCCGGATGACGCACTGGCGATGGAACGCCTTTGAACCATTGCACCGGGCGCAGGCAGACATAGAGATCGAGCAATTGCCGTAGCGCGACATTGAGCGAACGAATGCCGCCCCCCACCGGAGTCGTCAGGGGACCTTTGATTCCGACGAGATACTCGCGGAAAGCCGCGACCGTATCGTCCGGCAACCAGTTATCGAATTTATCCTTCGCCGCCTGGCCAGCAAAGACCTCAAACCACGCGATCTTCTTTTTGCCGCCGTAAGCCTTTTCCACCGCGGCATCCATCACGCGCTCGCTCGCCGCCCAAATATCGGGCCCGGTGCCGTCACCGCGAATGAATGGAATGATGGGCCGATCCGGCACGTTGAGTCTTTCGGTCCGGGTAATTTTTTCGCCCGCGGGCGGAGTCAGGTCTTTATAAGGCATGGCGCTCAGTCTAGCGGGTGACGTCTCGCTCGCAAGACGAGGCCCTCAACGTGCCGCCGGAGGCTGTGCTGAAGTCAGCGGCCGAGCGCAGGAGGTAAATCCAACTCCGTTAGCTCCGGAGGGACTCGGCCCCAACCCCGTGAATTCAGCTGATAAAAATTAGATCAGGACCGGTTATCGCAGTGTGCGCACCCAAGCCGGATTATTCCCGTGCTTGTGCTCCCCCGAAGCCTATTGCCATGAGAAATCCGTTGACAAGGCTCTCGCTGCACGCATTATCCGAGTTCGCCTGCCCCGACCATGCTTGCCTCGATCCCGACTTCTTCAGCCCTAACGAATGGCGCGTCGAGTATTTTGCAGTTCCCTTCCGAGCCTGTCCGTTCCGTCCGTGCCTTGAGAAATATGACCGCTCAACTCCTGCAAGAAGCAGCCAAAGTGATTCCCAATCAGCAACTGCTGATTAATGTCGTCTCCAAACGTGTGCGGCAGCTTGGAATCGGTCATCGTCCGCTGGTCGAAGCCACGCCGAAGTCGTCTCTCACCGACATTGCCCTGAAAGAAATTATTGCGGGCAAGCTGACCTTCGAAGCGCTTAACGAAGCGGCCGTCGAATCGTAATCCCGCCGCGCCAGCCGGTTCGCGCCGACCATGGCCGCCGAGACGATTCTGAATCGCAAAGCGCTGCGTGATTTCCATATCCTCGAACGTTTCGAGGCTGGCGTGGAATTGAAGGGCAGCGAGGTAAAATCGATCCGTGCCGGTAAGGCCAACATCGGCGATGCCTTCGCCCGGATTGAAAAGGGCGAGGCCTTTCTCTACGGCGCCGACATTCAGCCGTATGTGCAAGCCAGCCACGATGTGCCGGAGGCGAAACGCGTGCGCAAACTGCTTTTGCATCGCCGCGAGATCGATCAGCTCTACGGCCTAACAAATATCAAGGGCCGCACTCTCGTGATCCTGAAATTGTATTGGAAGAACGGCCGCATCAAAGCCGAGCTTGGCGTTGCCCTGGGCAAGGAGGCGCACGACAAGCGACAGGACTTGAAGAAGCGTGCGAGCCAGCGGGAGACCGAAAGAGAAGTCGCGCGCTTCAATCGCAAACACGGCTAGCGTTTGCGTTTTTCTCCCTTCTGCCTTCATCGTTCTGCCTTTCGGATGTCTCCGCTCTTCCTCATTTTTTTCACGGTCTTCATCGACATGGTCGGGTTTGGCATCGTCATCCCGGTGCTGCCGCTTTATGCCGAGCACTTCCATGCCACGCCTTTTGAGATCGGCTGGCTTACCGGCATTTACTCGGGAATGCAGATTCTCTTCGTTCCGATTCTCGGCCGCCTTTCGGATCGTTTCGGGCGGCGGCCGATCCTCATCATTAGTCTGGCGGGAACCGCGCTCGGCTTTCTCATCATGGGATGGGCGAACTCGCTTCCGCTCCTTTTCGCCGCGCGCATAATCGATGGCGCGAGTGGTGGTAATATTTCCACCGCCCAGGCTTATATCGCCGATATCAGCACTCCGGAAAATCGCTCGCGATCCATGGGTGTGATCGGCGCGGCCTTCGGGCTTGGCTTCACCTTTGGTCCCATGATCGGCGGACTCATGAGCCGCATCTCCTATGGAGCGCCGTTTTATTTTGCGGCTGCGCTCGCTGCGCTCAATGTCGCGCTGCTCTACTTCATTCTCCCGGAAAGCCTCTCCGCCGAATACCGCTCGAGACCCCACGAACGCACCCGGCTGGCGGAAATTTTCCGGCACGGCCGTGGCAATCTTTTCGCTGTCATTGTCGCGACCTACTTCTTTGCCGTCAGCGGTTTCAGCATTATGACGACGCTCTTTGCCTTGTTTACCGAAAAGAGGTTTGGATTCAGCGCACGCGAGACAGGCTACGTCTTTGGATTGATCGGAATTCTCAGCGTCATCCTGCAAGGCGGATTGATTGGGCGCCTGATCAAGATGTTTGGCGAAACGGCTCTGGCGCGCGCCGGTCTGTTCCTGCTTGCGATATCGTTAGGCCTGCTCCCGTTGGTCGCAAGCGTCCCGGCCCTCCTCGCTGTCTGCTCCGCGCTTGCCATCGCCAATGGCCTAACGACTCCGACCTTGAACGGGCTCGCTTCGCAAATGATCGACCGCGGCTGGCAGGGCCGCGCTCTTGGCCTGATGCAATCAGCCGCTGCGCTTGCCCGTTTGGTTGGACCCTTGCTGGGCGGCTGGCTCCTGATGTTCGATCTCAGTCGGCCATTGCGCGAGTACGCGCGCACGCCGCTCTTTGCCAGCGGCGCGATTTTGCTCATCGCCTTCGTTCTTGCGCTCGGCTTCCGCAAACCGGCCGGCGACAAGTTGCAGCCGTCAATCGTGGTCGAGTCCGACGTTTGATTCAGCAAAGGGCGGTGGTTCCAAATGCCACTGTCGGTCTTACCGACAAGCTCTGCTTTGCGTGCGTTGCCTCGAGCTCCTGCTACCGTAGAGAATGAAGCGTTTCCTATACGCGCTCGGCGGAGTTGGACTCGCCATCTGGTCGGTCTCGCGCCTCATGCGCAGTGAGTTTTCCTTCGAAGGCAAAGCAGTCGTCATTACCGGCGGTTCCCGTGGTCTTGGCCTGACGATCGCAAAATGTTTCGCTGCCGAAGGCGCACGGCTCGTTTTGCTCGCCCGGAATCGAGAGGAGCTTGACCGCGCCTGCGCTGAGCTGCATGCGATGGGCGCGGAAGCGATCGGCATTTCTTGCGACCTGCTCGATCGCGGGCAGTCGTTAGGCGCAATCGAAGAAGCGGTCGACCGGTTCGGCGCCATCGACGTTCTGGTGAACAACGCCGGCATGATCGAAATTGGCCCGCTCGAAAACATGCAGCGGAGCGATTTCGAAAAATCCCTCCAGCTCCATTTTTGGGCGCCCTATAATTTGATGCGTCAGGCCATCCCGCACATGCAGCGACGCGGCGGCGGGCGCATCGTTAATATTTCATCGATCGGTGGACGAGTGGCTGTGCCGCATATGGCGCCTTACAGCGCGAGTAAATTTGCGCTCACAGGCCTCTCCGATGCTTTTCGCACGGAGTTGGCGCGCGAGAACATTTCCGTTACCACGGTCGCACCAGGACTCATGCGGACCGGCTCGCATGTGCAGGCAAAATTCAAGGGCAACCACGGCGCGGAATACACCTGGTTTTCCCTCTCAGCCGGGTTGCCTTTCGGTTCCATGGAAGCCGGGCGCGCGGCCTTGAAGATTGTCGAAGCCTGCCGGCGCGGTCAATCTTCGCTCGTGCTCGGCTTGCCCGCGCGCGCGGCGATCATCGGCAACGCGCTCTTCCCAGGTCTCACCGGCGAACTGATGAAACTCGTTAACCGAATTCTTCCGAGCCCGGCGGGCGGGGAAGGGGACCAATTGCTCAATGGTTGGGACGCGCGGGAGCAACAACAGGCTCCGCGCTGGCTGACGCAATGGGCTGATCGCGAGATTGGCCCGCACAATGGGGCGCGACCTCACGTCTCATGAGTTGCCGTGCGTCCGAAACGGCTTTTCGTTAGTCTCGAGTTGCCGGAATCGGTTACTGCTTTACTCGTTAGGCTAGATCCCGGTTTACCCGGGGTTCGCTGGCTGAGTCCTGATCAGATCCATCTCACGCTCGCTTTTCTCGGCAATGTTGACGCCGAAAAGGAAGAACGTCTTCGGGCCAATCTAAGTGCCATTCAGTTCGGATCATTCTTCCTCCCCCTCCACGGCCTCGGCACTTTTCCGGCCAAAGGTGATCCGAAGATCCTCTGGATTGGTGTCGGTCGCGGTCATCCGCACCTTTTCCAATTGCACAAGAAAGTAAGCGATGCCGCGCTCGGCGCCGGCCTTGAACCTGACCTTCGTCCGTGGCATCCGCACATGACTCTCGCCCGCTGCCAGAATATCTCCGCTTCTGCCTTACGCCCTTTCCTTCGGGAGTACGCCGATTACGATGCTGGGCTTGTTCCGGTGAATGAGTTTCATCTCAAATCCAGCCTCCTGACTCCCGCCGGCTCGATCCACACCACCGAACTGACGGTTCACGCCTAACGACGGTCATTTCCGTCATAGTCACCGACCAGCCGAAGCCAGACAATGACCTGACGACGATTCTGCTCCGGCGAATGTCTTAGGGTAGGGCAGTAAGGGTAAGATCATTTCCATCGCCACCAGAGTAACTGGCTTGGAAATCAGTGCTCCCCACGCTGACAATTCCGCCGTCGGGCAGGTTGCTAAAGGTGCCGCTGACCGGAGTAGCCGAAGTATTATCGATCGCTATGAAGACGGTGCCCGGCGGAACTACATTGCTTCCGATGGGAGTCGGCGAGAACATGGCTCCAGATTCGATTGTGACTCCGTCGGCAACCAACTGATCAGCGGCTGCGGCGTCCGTATCCACATCGAAGGTATAACTCCCGTCCCCTTTGCAAAGAAGCGAGCTCCCGATGGTCAATGTTCCTATGCTATCTCCGCCGCTGCCCGGCGAAGCGGTCGCCCCCCGTCCAGATCCCGTTCCGAGCGTCACTGGGCCAGCGATGATACCTGTCCCGCCGAGACTTCCGGCTCTTACCTGGAGCGGACCGCTTCCAGTGCCTGATCCGCCAGTGTTACTGACTAAAAGCTGCCCCTGCTGAATAAGGGTCGTTCCGAGGTAGGTGTTAGAACCGGTCAGAGTAAGGCTACCTCCTCCCACCTTGGTCAGCGAACCGTTCGCGCCCATGTCGTCGATCACGCCCGAGAAAGTGGTGTTCCGGTTATTACCGACCACAAGCGTGCGATCTGATCCGCCGGTATTACCGAGGAATACTCCGCCATCACCTTGGAGCGAGCCGAGAGTGAAGCCCGGTGCATTGTGATTGCCGATGTAGAGATTGCTGTTGCCAAAGAGCGACAGGTTTGCCCCGGACCCTGTCGTGTCGGCGAACACCTCCATAGAGGTCTCCTGGCTCCCCGCGACCCCGCCCTCTAACGTAATCGTCGCATTGCCGAGCGAAGCAGTATTTGTGACCTGCATGCTCGCGCCTTTTGCCCCAGTGGCGAGACCGCCTTTCAAGGTGAAGCTGCCGTTGGCTGCCGTGCTGCTATTACTAAACTCAACAACAGCACCCATCGCATTGTCGATATGGCTGTCGACCTCTGCGCCTTTGCAGACGTAAAGACCGCTGCCAGCAGAGGCGCTGCCGCTGAATGTAACGCTGCCGCTATTACTGAAGATGCCGCTGGTCCCTCCCGGGACGATGGCCTGCAAGTTACTCCCAGCGTCCGCCGTGCGAATAAAATCAAGACTCTTTTCGCGGCCGACGCTCACGCGCTGGATGATCCCGGAATTATTGATTATGCCAGCGCCGGTGAGCCGCAGATAAATCGATCCGGAAAATGTGTAGGCGCTCGCCCCCGGCTCGAAGACTACGCTGTCGATGAGGCTACCGCCCGCTGGAGTAGTGGTGATCGTGGTAATATTAGAAACACCGAAGGTGGCAACGTCATGTCGTTCATTCGGGACGGTTTCGGGAGTCCAGTTCGCAGCCGTATTCCAATCGCTGTTAACGGGATTGAGCTTCCAGGTGGCACTACCGGCCTGTGCGGATAGGTGGAGAAGCACGAAAAGTAAAATCACGCCAACACCACATTCTTTGGATTTGATGGAAGTGTTCATTCTCACAGCGCTATCAGGGTCGCCACTGCAGAGTCAATGCGCAATGACCGTCGCTCCGAACAACGGAGCGGATGACATAGCCTACAGAGATTAGGCGGCGGGCAGGGCGCTATTCTTTAGGCTCGACTGGAGAGCGGCGCCGCGACGCTTTCCAGTGAGCGTCTTTCTGCGGCGACGCCTAACCAGATTTCGGTCAACCCACCCACAACCATCAAGGCCGCGCCCACGAGATAGCCGCCGAACAATGCGCTTTTGGAGCCGGTGCCGATCATCCAGCCAAAAAGAAGCGGCGCGCCGACTCCGCCCGCCAGAGTGCCAATGGCATAGAAGACAGCAATCGCGAACGCACGAATCTCGAGCGGGAAGATTTCACTTACCGTGAGATATGCCGAGCTGGCGGCGGCGGAAGCGATAAAGAAGATGATCATCCACGCGATGGTCTGAGTTTGGGCCGTTAGCACTCCCTTTTGAAACAGCCAGCCGGTAACTGCGAGAAGCAACCCCGAGAGAATGTAGGTGGTGGCGATCATGGGCTTGCGACCGACCGTATCGAAGAGATGTCCAATCACGATCGGGCCCAGGACGTTCCCGAGCGCAAAAGGGACGAGATAGAGGCCGGCGTTCTCCGGTGGCACGCCATAAAAGCGCATGAGAACAAGTGGATAAGTAAAGAAGATAGCGTTGTAAAAGAATGCCTGTGTCAGCATCAGAACGAATCCAAGGATGGAACGGCGGCGATGTTCGTGCGCAATCGCATTCCAAATTTCATGCCACGGTGTGTGTGTCCGGGTTCGGATTCGGGTCGGCGGTTCCGCGGGCGACGGCATGCGATGCCGGCCAATGCTGTCTTCGATCGCATCAACGATCCGTTCGGCTTCTTCTTCGCGCCCATGAATCATGAGCCAGCGCGGGCTTTCCGGAATCCACCGGCGAAAAAAGATGACGATGAGCCCAAGGAGGGCGCCAATTCCGAAGGCGAAGCGCCAGCCTAACGAGACTGGGAGATAGCGCGGGTCGAGCAACCACAAGGTCGCACCTGCACCGACGGCTGCGCCGATCCAGTAGGAACCATTGATCATGAGATCGACGCGCCCGCGCACTCGCGCCGGGATCAATTCGTCGATCGCGGAATTAATTGCCGCATATTCTCCGCCGATTCCGGCGCCGGTGATTGCGCGAAAGAACGCATAGCTGGCGAAATTCCACGAGAATGCGGTTGCCGCCGTCGCGCAGAGATAGACCGACACGGTAATGAAAAACAGCTTCTTCCGTCCGAGCCGATCGGTTCCGTAACCAAACAGGATTGCGCCGACGACCGCGCCGATAAGATAAAAAGTCGCGCTCGCCCCCACTTCCGCGACGGTCAGATTCAGCGCATCCTTGTGCGTCAGAATCGCACCGACAGAGCCCGCCAGAGTCACTTCGAGTCCATCGAGCACCCAGGTTGCCCCGAGCGCGAGAACGATAAGCCAGTGATAGGAACTCCACGGCAGCCGATCCAGTCGTGCCGGAACACGGGACTCGATCCATCTTCCCTGCTTCATCGCTACGTCCACGGCCGATGAGTTGTCTGGCAGGTTGGCGTTGCTCGTCGCTCTGGTTTCACTGGCCTCTTGCAAAAACGGACTCCCATCCCTATACCGGCCTCATGCATTTTGTCCGTCACATTCGTCTCTGGTGCGTGCTTGCGGCCGTTTGTGGTTTTAGCTTTTCGTTAGGCGCGCAAACTCCCACGCCCACGCCGACCCCCCAACCGCCGATTGCACTCAAGGCCGCCCGACTCTTCGACGGCAAATCGAGTTCGCTTGTGCCTAACGGAATCGTGCTTGTCGACGGCAACACGATTACCGCCGCGGGCAGCAACGTCGACATTCCCGAGAATGCCCAAGTCATCGATTTGGGTGACGCCACCCTGGCGCCCGGCTTCATCGACGCCCATACGCACCTCACTTCCGATTATTCCGGCAACTACAACGAGCGGCGTATCCGCAGCCTGAGCGAAAACATTTCCCAGCTCGCGCTCGAAATGATTCCGCACGCCAAAGTCACGCTCGAAGCCGGCTTTACCAGCGTGCGTGATGTCGGCAGCGGCTACCCGAACTCTCACGATTTCCCGGATGTTTCCCTGCGCAACGCCATCAATGCCGGGATTATCCCCGGACCGCGCATGCTGGTGGCGACTCACGGTATCGGGGCGACCGGGGGACATTTCGACAACACGAGCGGCTATCGCGACATGGTTTTCGGCGCCGAACCCGATTGGACGGACGGGATCGCCGACGGGCCGGACGAAATCCGGAAGGCGATTCGACTCGAGGTGAAGAACGGAGCCGATGTCATCAAGGCCGCGGTCTCCGGCGGCGTGCTCTCGTTAGCCGACGAGGTCGACGTTGCTCAGTTTACTCCGGAGGAAATGAAAGCGCTGGTCGACGAATCGCATCGTTTGCGCAAAAAAGTGGCGGTGCACTGTCATGGCGATCAGGCCGCCAAAGACGCGATCAATGCCGGAGTCGATTCGATCGAGCACGGTTCCTTCCTCAAACCGGACACGCTTCAGTTGATGAAGCAGAAAGGGGTTTTCCTTACGCCCACACTGCTCGCCTCGGATTGGATCATGCAGAAAATCGGGCAATACCCGCCAGCGGTGCAGGCGAAGGCGCGCGCGGCAACCGAAGCTCGGAGCGAAATGTTTCGCAACGCGGTTAAACTCGGCGTGAAAATTTCCTTCGGGACCGATGCCAGTGTTTTTCCCCATGGCATGAACGCAAAAGAGTTTTCTCTCATGACAGGGCTGGGAATGAAACCGATCGATGCCCTGCGCAGCGCCACCTCTGTCGACGCCGATTTGTTAGGCGTGGCCAACAAGGTTGGAACTCTGGAGAAAGGTAAACTGGCCGACGTGATTGCCATGCCCGGCGATCCGACCGCCGATATCACCGCCACCGAACGGGTGTTTTTCGTGATGAAGGACGGCAAGATTGTGAAAAACGAAAACAAACCTTGAGCGATCCAATTCGTTAGGCAGACTCGTTAGGTTACGGACAGGCAGAGATCGTTAGGTCACAGGTAAAGTAGTCAAAGATGAGATTCGAAAACCAGGTTGCGATCGTTACGGGAGCAGGGCGGGGGATTGGGCACGCCATTGCCGTCCGGTTGGCGAATGAAGGCGCCCGCGTCGCCTGCGTGAGCCGGAGCGAAGCAAATGCGCAACGCACGTCCGACGAAATCAACGCTGCTCGTGCCGACGCCGCCAAAGCCTATGCCGTCGATGTCTCCGATCACGCCGCCGTGCAGCAAACCGCGTCGCGCATCCTGGAGGATTTCGGCCGCGCCGATATTCTGGTGAACAACGCCGGCGTGACCCGGGACGGTTTGAGTATGCGCATGTCGATCGAAGACTGGGATAAAGTCATCGACACCAATCTCAAAGGCGCTTTCAGTTTTACCCAGTCGGTCATGCGCGGGATGATCAAACAGCGCAGCGGGCGCATCATTAACATCAGCTCGATTGCCGGGCTGACGGGCAACGCGGGCCAGGCCAACTATGCGGCAAGCAAAGCCGGTCTCATCGGCCTGACGAAGACTCTGGCACGCGAACTGGCGAGCCGTGGCATTACGGTGAATGCCGTCGCACCCGGCTTTATCGTTACCGACATGACGGAGGTGCTCTCCGATCAAATCAAGGAAGCGATTCTCCCGAAAATCCCGCTCGCCAAATTTGGGCAAAGCGAAGATATCGCCGCGGCCGTCGCCTTCCTTGCCTCTGCCGAGGCGAACTACATCACCGGCCAGGTGCTGACGGTGGATGGCGGAATGGTGATGTGATCCGGCGAACAATGGTTCGCCGAACCGCCTTTTCTCGTTAGGCCAGCCAGGGTTGCATCAAACCTGCTCTTGAAGGCGAGCGGATGTGAAGTCGCTTTCCTTTCTCGCCGTATTCGTTTTTGCCTGGCTGGCCTACAGCCATCTCCACGCGCCGATAACCTATCCGCCAGGCGTCCTTGTGGCGGAAGATCCGGTCCAGACTCCCGCTCTGCCTAACGAAAAACCGTTTCAGAGTGGAAAATTCCAGCTCCAGCCGCTCGCGCATTTCGAGCTCGAGGCGCGGGTGCTCGCGCGCAAAATCTACCGCTACGATCGGCAGTCGGCGCTGGTTCCGGTCGATCTGGCCGTCGGCTGGGGGCCGATGTCCAACCAGGCGGTGCTCGATCGCCTGACAATCAGTCAAAGCATGCGCTTCTTCTGGTACGAATGGACGCGCGCGCCACCAATTCCACCAGACCAGATCGTGACGCACGCGACCAATTTGCACCTCATTCCCGCCAGTCCGGCGATCGAGTCGCGTAGCAAAGCGCTGCGTCCGGGCGAATTGATTCATCTGCGGGGTTTGCTCGTGGAAGCGACCGGGCCCGAAATCGGCACCTGGCGCAGTTCGCTCACCCGCACCGACACGGGCAACGGGGCCTGCGAACTGGTCTGGGTGGAGGAATTATCCCCGATTCGTTAGGCTTAGTCGTTAGGCCGGTTTGGTTGCACACTGCGTCTTCCCGCTTCATGCTGAATCCATGAGTATTGAAAAAGCGACTTTCGGCGCGGGATGTTTTTGGGGTGTGGAGGAAATGTTTCGTACTACCCCGGGTGTGACAAGCGCGACGAGCGGATATGCCGGCGGCACGACGGAAAATCCAAGCTACAAGGATGTGTGCAGTCACGCCACGGGCCATGCCGAAGTGGTGGAAGTGGAATTCGATCCCGCGGAGGTCAGTTACGAGCAGTTGCTCGATGTTTTCTGGAGCAATCACGACCCGACAACCCTCAATCGCCAGGGGCCGGATATCGGCGATCAATATCGGTCGGTCGTCTTTTATCATTCGCCGGAGCAGCAGGCGGCAGCGGAAGCAAAGAAGAACGCGCTCGAGCAGAGCGGGCGTTTCCGCCGGCCGATCGTGACCCAAATCGAACCCGCGCCGACATTTTACCGCGCCGAAGATTATCACCAGCAATATCTGCGCAGGAACGGGCGATCGCATTGCGCGATCTAGGGCAGCTCACACAGTCGGAGTTCGATCGCCGTTCCCATGAACCCTGAAGTCGTTCGCACTTCCAATTTCGTCACGGACGCGGCGACTTTTATCCTGGAACAAGCGCGATTGGCTCTCGCCGAACGCGGCGAGTTCCGTCTCGCGCTGTCGGGCGGGAACACGCCCCGGCCGGTGTATGCGAGATTTGGCGAGATGGCGCGCGATCTTCCGTGGGAACGGGTGCGGTTCACGTTTGGCGACGAACGCTGTGTTCCGCCTAACGACTCTAAGAGTAACTTTCTCATGGCCCAGGAGTCTTTCTTTGCTCCTTTTGCCATTCCGGAAAAATCGATCCTCCGTCTGCGCGGTGAGCTCGATCCTCCCCTTGCGGCCCAGGAATATGAAGACGCACTCGCCCTGCTTGCTACCCAGCGCGGCGAAATGATCTATCGCCACGATCTCATCCTTCTCGGAATGGGAGACGACGGCCATACCGCTTCGCTTTTCCCTGGAACAATCGCCCTGGAAGAGCAGGTGCGGAGAGTGATGGCGAACTACATCCCGAAACTGGATAGCTGGCGTCTGACGATGACGTTTCCGCTCCTCAACCAGGCGCGTCATGTTCTTTTCCTCGTCGGCTCGGGAAAGGATGAGAAGCTGATCGAACAGGTCCTGTCCGGCGACCCACAATTTCCCGCCAGCCGGGTGCGCCCACCCAACGGACAACTGACCTGGATGATCGCCGCCTAACGAACAAAGGGCGAACCGTGTCGGCGTTTGCGTTGGCACTAAGGCACGACAGTCAAGGTTAAATCATTTCCATCGCCGCCTTCATAACTAATCGTGAAAGGTGTTACCGCCGACAATAATAGAACCCCCGTCGGGCAGATTTGAGAAGGCGCCGGAAATCGAGGCAGCCGAGGTATTGTTGATGATGGTAAAGACGGTGCCGACAGGAATAGGACTGGCACCTTGGGGAAGAAGGTTTATCCGGGCTGAATTCCCAAGTGTCACTCCCTGAGCGATGACCGAGTCGGCGGTAGCCGCGACGGTGTCCATGTCCACGTTGTAGATAGAATCATTCTGGAAGGTGAGGCTGCTGACAATCGTTAGTGTGCCAATCGTGCCCGGGGCATTCCCGGGTTGCAGATTCGCCGGACTACCGACTAAAGTTACCGCGCCTGCCACGATCTGACCGTTGCCGCCCAGCGCGCCTCGCATCACTCTTACGGGACCGATGCCGGTGGCGGAGCCGGACCGATTGTTGGCGAGCAACGTGCCTTCCTTGATGGTCGTTCCGCCATCGTAGCCGTTTCCTTTCGTAAGCGCGAGGCGACCATTGCCGACCTTGGTGAGCTTGCCTCCAGAGCCGAACATCGGCCCGGAAAAGGTGGTGGTGCGCCGGTTGCCGCCCACGATGAGATTCGTCGCCCCGAGATTAACAGATCCGGTCCCTTCAAGCGAACCGATCGACAGGGGCACGGCCGGATCGTGGCCAGTCAGATCAAGGGTGCCATTCCCAAGAACCACGACGCGGGGCGAACCGCGAGAGGTAGTATCAAAGAAGCGGATCATGCCGCCGGATTGGCCACCATGGCTGCCGTTGGCAATGAGTGTCGCCGATCCCCGCGGTCGAATCGTCGTAGAATCCAACAAGTCCACCAACTGTGTTAGCCGCTGTCCCGGCATCGGCAGTGATCGTGGCCGCGTCAGCGGTCGAGTTATCGTGAAAAGTGACTGTCCCGGCTCCGACGCCGGCAAAGCCGGATCCCTGGCTAACAAAGGCACCTCCTCCGGCCGAGGAGGACTCGAAGAACTGGATGACTCCGCCAGTAGTATTCGGAGCCGGCCCACCCTGCGCGGTGTAGTTGGTGTTGATCCCGGCGGTTGCGCTGCCGGTGAAGTTGATGGTGGGACTGCCGGAGTCGGCTCCCCATTGCGCGACAAAACCTTGGCTTACCCCCGAGTTGTTAGTCACTCCGGCGCCGCTAAGGGTAAGGCTGGGCGCGAAAGGTCCTGCGGGAAGGCTAATGCTAAAGGCGGAAGCCCCCGGCTGAAATACGGCAGAGTTAATCTCGATCGGAGCCGAAAGGGTGACGATGGCCAGGTTGGAAGTCGCAAACGTCGCGCTATCGGAAGGGCCGTTCGGCACTGTCTGCGGCGACCAGTTGCTGGCTGTGTTCCAATCGGAACTCGATGGGTTACTACCCCAGGTCGCGCTGCCGGCCTGAACGGAGTGAAGTCCAGGAAGCAAGAGTGAGAGCAGGACAAAAAGCCCCACACGCCAGGAAGAGAAGGTCGTCTGCATACCTTCGATTCTGTGCAGCCTTGTCAGCAAGAGTAAAGCTTAAAATC
>CAWDEC010000005.1:0-74441 GCA_963801255.1 uncultured Verrucomicrobiae bacterium
GTCCTATTCATGGACCTTCTTTAATGTCGGTAGTCTCCGTTCCAAATGACACTGTATTTCAAACTCGCACTCAGCACGTTTCTCTGTCTGTTTAGCCTTATGACCGAAGTAACTGCCGCTGGACATTCCGCTTCGCCGGCCGACCCCAATGCCGCAATGACTAAGCTCAAGGAAGGCAACGCTCGGTTCGCCAGCAGCACCACGTCCGCGGGCAAGCCGGTCGCCGCCAAGCGCGCCGAAACCGCCGACGGACAGCATCCCTTTGCCGTCGTTCTCGGGTGCGCCGACTCTCGTACCTCTCCCGAAATTATCTTCGATCAAACTATTGGTGACCTTTTCGTCGTTCGCACTGCCGGTAATCTGGTTGATGACCATGCTCTGGGAAGCATCGAATACGCAGTGGAGCATCTTGGCACTCGTCTTATCGTCGTTCTTGGTCACACAAAATGCGGTGCCGTCACGGCTGCGATGGGGAGCGAGACAGCTCCAGGTCATGTCGGTTCTTTGGTGCGTGATATCCAGCCGGCAGTGAAGGCGACCAAAGGCAAAAGTGGAGACGCCACGACGCTGGCAGTGGCCGAGAACGCTCGACTGATGGCGGAAAAGATTCGCCATGATGCTGAGCTCGGTGATCTCGCAAAGGAAGTCCGCATCATCTCTGCCGTCTACAACCTCGACACCGGCAAGGTTGAGTGGGCATCGGAATAGGAACGGCGACCTAAGCCCCTCTGTCCGAGTTGGACGAGGCTTTGAGTCACACTCCCGCTTAAGCTGTGGTGTGGTTTCGAGTCAGCGCGGGCACTGAGTTATTTATCGCGAGCAGGATCTTGCTCGCGGTCTCTGACTTCTTTCTCGGGCTAAGGCGCGAGGCGGTTATATTTCCGCAACAGATCGCGCAGTTTATTATGCGGCAGCGCTTCGACACGATGGTCGTCACGTCCAACCATGGTTTGATTGTCGACCAGGGCGTTAACGATCGCTTCCTCTACTGCTTGCACGGTGGCATCGAAAAGAGGATCCATTCTATCGTTAGGCACGGTTTCCACGGTGTGAGTCGGCTGCGCAGGATCCGCCGCGCCGCGATTGGCCGTGGAAAAGGCGAGAAACAAATCGCCGGAGCCATTGCCCGAAACGCTTCCGGTGCGCGCCAGACCAAGGCTGGCGCGACGCGCGAGTCGCTTCAATTGTCCGGGTAAGAGCGGCGCATCCGTGGCGATGACGATGATGATCGAGCCTGTCTCTTTCGGATAAACGAAACCGGGAATTTCCTTGCCCACAGGAACGCCAGCGATCGTGAGCTGAGGTCGCCGCCCACAATTAGCCTGGACAAAAGCACCTACCGTGTAACTCCGTTTCGGATCCGCTGTGCTTCCGGTTGGAACAACGCGCGACGCGGTCCCGTTTCCACCCTTAAACTCATAGCAAATCATTCCCGTGCCGCCGCCGACACTTCCTTCCTCGATGGGTCCGCTGTGCGCGCTGTCGAGCGCGTGTGCGACATCCGCGGGCGTGACATGAAACCCATTTGTATCGTTGAGCCAGCCGTCCCAGGTCTCGGCTACGACAGGTAGGCTCCACCAGTAGCCAGTCTTATCCGCGCCACCCTGTTTAATCCGCCAGGCAATGACAGCGTCGCGTGCAACTCCTACACTGTGAGTATTCGTCAGAACGATAGGTCCTTCCAGAAAGCCGCTCTCTTCGACCCACGCTGTGCCGGTCATTTCGCCGTTGCCGTTGAGACTAAAGTAACCGGCATAAACGGGATCATCGAGTGAGTCATGGCCACGTGGCACGATCGCGGTTACACCCGTGCGCACCGGACCTTTACCTGGAATAAGTTTTCCTTCGCCACTGATCAGGGTGGCATAACCAACCTCAACCCCTGCGACGTCAGTGACGGCATTGAGCTTTCCCGGAGTGCCGTCGAAAGGCACGCCCAGGTCACGGGCCCGCACGGCTGGCTTGGTCGGCGGGGATTGCGCCTCCCGCGCCACAAGTAAGCCGGGCAAGAGAAGTAGACTAACGAGTATAGATCTCATGGTAAGGGTTTCTCGTCTGATCCGACGCGAAGCACAATTTTGCCCCGCGTATGTCGAGTCGCGATCTGTTCCTGAGCTTTGGCGGCTTGTGCGATAGGATAGACCTGAGTAACGACCGGAGTTAACTTCTTTTCCTCAATCAGGCGGGTAAGTGCGGCCAAGGTCTCGCTTTTTGGTGATGCGGAAATTGAGACACCGCGAATGGAATGCGCGGTAAGAGCGGCTTCATCCGGCTCACCGGCAATCGTGACGATGATACCACCTTTCTTCACGACGCCGTAGGACCGAGTAAGAGTGTCACCACCGACGGCGTCCAAGACCACGTCGACGTCCTTAACCTCGTCCTCGAACCGCGTCTTTGTGTAGTCGATCGTTTGATCGGCGCCGAGGCCTTTGAGGAATGCCTGATTCGCAGTCGAAGCGGTTGCGATCACGTGCGCGCCGAGTGCCTTGGCGATTTGGATCGCGAGATGACCTACGCCGCCCGAGCCGCCATGGATCAACAGTGTCTGACCAGCTTGTAAGTGTGCGGTATCAACCAATGCCTGCCACGCAGTTGAACCTACCGCCGGCACCGCGGCCGCCTGTTCATAAGTAAGCGACGAAGGTTTGAGTGAGATCTCGTTTTCCTTCGCGATCGCGAATTCGGCGTAACCGCCTTCGCTGTGCAAGGTGAAGAATGCATAGACCCGGTCGCCTACTTTGAGTTTCGTAAAGTTCCTTCCGGTCTTCTCCACGATACCGGCTGCGTCCATTCCAGGAATCAAGGGCAGCGAGGTGTGGAAATACTCGGCATACTTGCCAGAGCGAATTGCAACATCGACCGGATTTACTGAGGCAGCCATAACACGGATGAGTGCTTCATCGTCCTTGGGTTCGGGACGCAGGTTTTCTTCTGACTCCAGCACCTCGGGTCCGCCATATCGATGCAGGACGATGGCTTTCATCTTTGGCGTGACCGGTTTGGGTTGTGGTGTTTCGCTCGCCTGTGCCACGAGAGCGCAGGCCCAGAGACAGGTTAACGTCCGGATTTTCATAACTTAGAGTGAAGCCCTGCCATAATTCTGCAGAAGATGATCGATGTAAACGCTCTAACCTTCGACGAAGACGGTACTCCGGAAAAACAAATGCTGAGAACGGCCAAAGCCCCCCGGGTACGGTTTGCGGCTCCGTTGGACTCATGATAGGTAAGCCTTAATGGCCGGGCTCGATCTGCTCGAAGAAGTGAAAGCGACTTTGAAAGAGGGTGAGTCGCCGCGGACCGTTCTTCCCGAGGTGCTTGATTTGGTCCTGCGACGTTTTGATTGCACCACCGGCACAGTGCACCTGCTCGATGAGGAATCGGGGCTCTTGATCCTCGAAGCTCAGCGCGGAATTCCTGAGATTGTGCTCGACAAGATCAAGCGGATCCCAATTGGAAAAGGCATGGCCGGAATCGCTGCCGAACGTCGCGAACCCGTGCAGGTCTGCAACCTGCAGACCGACAATTCAGGCGTCGTTAGGCAAGGAGCCCGCGATACGAGGATGGAGGGCTCAATTGCCGCGCCCGTCCTGGATTCTCGGGGCCGACTCAAGGGCACGCTCGGCGTCGCCAAACCGGTGGCTTATGACTTCACGGCGCACGAATGCGATCTCCTCATGCAAACCGGCGCGCTCCTCGCCGAACGGCTCTAATGATGAGACGCGACGAAGTGCTCAATCTTTACTTTTTGGAAGCGCGCTCAAAGCTGATCGATCTGGCGGCTTTTCTGGATCGCGTGGAACGGAGCAGCGGCGAGGACGATTTTCGTCTCCATGCCTTTCGCGCCGCGCTCCAACACTTGAGCGCCGCCGAAGCGGATAAGGCAAAAGCGGTCCTCACAACCTTAAGCGATCCGACGATGGAGCCGCTGGCAAACGCGGCGACGAAGGGCGCGACTGGCGCCTGGCCGCAGTTCAAAGGCTGATGCGTTACATCGAACCGCACGCCCACATGGTGAGCCGTGTGACCGACGATTATGTTGCGATGTCGACGGCGGGTTGTCGCGCGGTTTGTGAGCCGGCATTCTGGGCGGGTTTTGATCGCAACTCCGTGGAAGGTTTTCGCAGCTATTTCACCCAACTCACCGAACATGAGCCAAAGCGCGCCGCAAATTTCCTTCTCCCCCATTTCTGCTGGCTTTGCATCAATCCCAAGGAATCGGAAGACACAAAGCTGGCAGACGAAGTTCTGGCGATCATTCCGGAGTTCATCGATCGGCCTAACGTTCTCGGGATTGGCGAGATTGGGTTGAACAAAAACAGCCGCAACGAGATCAGCGTCTTGGAAAAGCATGTCGACCTCGCCGCCCGGCTCAACCGCTTAATCCTGGTCCACACGCCGCATCTCGAAGACAAGCTCAAAGGCACGCGTCTCATTATCGACGTTCTGAAAAATGATCCACGCATTGATCCCGGTCGCGTGCTCATCGATCACGTCGAGGAACACACCGCGCCGCTCGTCTTGGAGTCCGGCTTCTGGGCGGGGATTACGCTTTACCCGCAATCAAAATGCACACCTTCGCGCGCCATCGACATGGTGGAGCGTTACGGGAGCGATCGGCTCTGGCTGAATTGTGCGTGTGACTGGGGTGCAAGTGATCCGCTGGCCGTGCCAAAGACCGCCCTCGAAATGCGCAAACGCGGCCATGACGAGGACGGAATCGATTTCCTTATTTATCGCAATCCCTGTCGGTTCCTGGGGCAAAGCTCAGTTTTCAAACTCTCCTGAACGGTCGCCCGCATGAAGCTGCGCGCGGGTCATCACCTCGCCTATTCGACCAACGTCCATCCGGGCGAGACCTGGAGTGAAACTCTTAGCGCCCTCGAGCAATTCACCCTGCCAGTCCGAGCGGCGATCGCGCCTAACGAATCGTTTGGGATTGGTCTGCGCCTGAGCGATCAGGCCTCGCGCGAGCTGGTCGAGCCGGGAGTTCTCGACCAATTTTGCCAATGGCTGGAAGCCCACAACTGCTACGTCTTTACGATCAATGGATTTCCTTTCGGAAAATTCCACGGCGGCCGCGTGAAGGAGCAGGTTTATCTTCCGGATTGGACGACGAAGGAACGGCTTGATTACACGAACCGCCTTTTCGACATTCTCGCGGCCCTTTTGCCTAACGATGTCGAAGGTAGCGTGAGCACGGTGCCGGGCTCATTCAAGGAGTTCATCGCGGGCGACGATCAGGTCGAAGCGATTCGGCGCAATCTGCGACAATGCGACGAACACATTTCGCGGCTTTCCGAGAGCTACGGCTGCAAGCTGCATCTGGGTTTGGAACCGGAGCCGCTTGGACTCTTCGAGAACACTGAGGAAACTCTGCGTTTCTTCGAAGCATTACCGAACGAGCATCTCGGCGTGAACTACGACGCCTGTCACTTCGCGGTTGAGTACGAAAATCCGCTCGAAAGCCTGGGCGCGCTTCATTCCGCCGGCATTCGGATCAGCAAGTTGCATCTCAGTTCAGCGCTGCGTTGCGTGCCAACGAGAGAGGCCACTGCGCGGCTGCGCGCTTTCGCGGACGACATTTACCTGCACCAGGTCATCGCCCGGTCACCACATGGCGAACTGCATCGTTACAAAGATCTGCCGCTTGCCTTCGCGACCGACGACTTGGCAGAAGAATGGCGGATCCATTTTCACGTCCCGCTCTACGCGGAGCTGAGTGAGCCGCTCTCGACGACGAACGATCACGTTTCCGGCGTGCTTGATTGGCTGGCGACGAATCCAGGCGTCAGTTCTCACCTCGAGATGGAAACCTACACCTGGGAAGTGCTGCCCGATCCGCTCCGAAGCGCGAGCCTAACGAATCAGCTGATCCGCGAATACGAATGGACTCTGGCGCGGCTGCGCGAGCGGAACCTGGCATGAGCAAGCCCGGAAAACTCCGTGCCTGGCTCGTCCTCGCTCGGGCGTCCAACCTGCCGACGGTCTGGTCGAACTGCGTCGCCGGCTGCTGGCTCGGCGGATGGAATTCTTTAGCAGCGGTATTCCTCATTTGTCTGACGGGAAGCCTGTTCTACACGGGCGGAATGTTTCTCAACGACTTCTGCGATGTCGGGTTCGATCGCGAATACAAACGCGCACGTCCGATTGTTACTGGTCAGGTAACGCGGCAGCAGGTCGGCCTCGCGGCGCTCGTCCTATTCATCGCCGGTTTGCTTCTTGCTTTGGAAATCGCGCCTAACGTTCTGATTTTTGGGGTCATTCTTGTCATCGTGATCACTGCCTATGACTTTCTGCACAAACGGATCGCCTGGGCACCTCTGTTAATGGCGACCTGCCGGTTCCTTCTTTATCTCATGGCCGCGGTGACGGGCGTTTTCGGCCTAACGACACGAGCGTTCGGTTTTGCGATCGGTCTCGCTCTTTATGTCGTTGGCTTGAGTTATCTCGCTCGCGGCGAAAGCCGGGTCGTGCGCACCTCGACGGTTTGGTTGGCGTTCCTTTTCGCGCCGATTTTGGTTGCTCTCGTGTTCCACTTCAGCTGGCTCAGCCTGGCCTGCGCATTGCCGTTGCTTTTCTGGATTTGGCGCGCTTTGGCGGTCGCGAAGGAAAATATCGGCCGCGGCGTGGCCGCGCTGTTGGCCGGGATAGTGCTCGTCGATCTCCTGGCTATTTCGCCAATTTCCCTCCTGCTCTGGATCGTTTTCGCCGGTCTTTTCGGTGCGGCCTTGCTCTTTCAACGTTACGTTCCCGCGACGTGACCAAGATGAACCGGCAAGATGCCATCACCTGCGAGTTCGCCGTTCCCTTTAGGTTCCGGGTATATTTTACCGAAGGCGTCTTTGATTCGGACAATGAGCTACTGCGCGAAGTGCTGCAGGAAGGTGGTGATCGAGGCGAACGTGTGCTCGCTGTTTTCGACGAGGCAGTCTTCGCGGCGAGCCCCACGTTGATCGACGATATCGGCCACTACCTTGGCCAAGCCAATGTCGATTTGGTTTGTCCGCCGATTATTTTGCCCGGCGGCGAAGCCTTGAAGAATCAACCTATGACGGTGAACGAGGTCTGTGGGTTGGTCGAACGCTACAAACTTTCGCGGCATTCGTTCGTGATCGCGATTGGAGGCGGCGCCCTCCTCGATGTCGTCGGTTTTGCCGCCGCGACTGCGCATCGCGGTGTGCGTCTCATCCGGCTGCCCACGACCACGCTCAGCCAGGCGGATGGCGGCGTTGGCGTGAAGAACGCGATCAATGCTTTCGGGAAAAAGAACTTCATCGGCACGTTCGCGCCGCCGTTCGCGGTGATTAACGACAGCCGCTTTCTCGAAACATTGTCACCCTCAGAAAAGACAGCCGGTTACATCGAGGCGGTAAAGGTCGGGTTGATTCGCGACGCCGAGTTCTTTTTTGAGATCGAACGCCTCACCAAAGCATTAAACCGTTTCGAGCCGGCGGCGATCCAGCGACTCGTTAGGCGCTGCGCCGAGCTGCACGTGGAACATATCGCGGAGAGCGGCGATCCGTTTGAGCGCGGCTCGGCCCGACCGCTCGACTTCGGTCATTGGGCGGCGCATAAACTCGAGCAACTCTCTGCGTTCCGGCTCGGGCATGGCGAAGCCGTGGCGATTGGCATCGCGCTCGATGTGATCTACTCGCGCGAGGCAGGGTATCTGGATCCGGCCGAGGCGATACGCATCCTGACCTTGCTGCAAGAGCTTGGGTTTCCTTTCTTCACAAACGAGATGCGCGACATCGATACGCTCCTCGTTGGTCTGGATGAATTTCGGGAGCACCTCGGCGGCGACCTGACCATCACCCTCCTGAAGGGAATTGGCCACGGATTTGAAGTGCACGAAATGTCCCGCGAGCTGGTCGCGCGGGCGATCGAAGAATTGCGCGAACGCGATCGCGCCCTCGTCGCGGCGGAATGAAACGGACGGCGGTTCTCGATGTTGTTGGCCTAACGACTCCGCTGATCGAGCGAATGCCGCGTCTGCGCGAATTTGCTCGTGGTAAGGATTTGCGCACGATTGTGCCGGCGTTCCCGGCCGTCACCTGCACGGCTCAATCCACTTATCTTACCGGCGGCACGCCCGCAGAACACGGCATCGTCGGCAACGGCTGGTACGATCGCGATCTGGCAGAAGTTCATTTCTGGAAACAGTCGAACCACCTCGTGCGCGGCCGAAAACTCTGGGAGGAGTTGCGCGAAAAGATCCCGGGATTCACCTGCGCGAAACTCTTCTGGTGGTACAACATGTATTCCACCGCCGACTACTCAATCACGCCGCGGCCAATGTATCCGGCGGACGGCCGCAAAGTCTTCGACGTTTATACCGCGCCGTTTGATCTCCGGTTCGCGATTAAGAAAGATCTCGGCGAATTTCCTTTCACCAGTTTCTGGGGGCCGGGGGCGGGAATTCATTCGTCTCGCTGGATCGCGGAATCGGCGAAGTGGATCGAGGAGCGCTATCAACCCACGCTTAGCCTGGTTTATCTTCCGCACCTCGATTACAACCTGCAAAAGATCGGGCCTAACGATTCTGGAATTGCGACTGACTTGGGGTTGCTCGACGATTTGTTAGGCGAACTCATCTCTTTTTTTCAGCAGCGCGAGGTTCAGCTCGTGATTCTTTCCGAGTACGGAATCACCCCGGTCGACCATCCGATTTCGCTCAATCGCGTCTTTCGGCAGCGCGGCTGGATTGCGATCAAGGACGAGCTGGGACTGGAGATGGTCGATTGCGGCGCGAGCAAGGTTTTCGCCGTAGCCGATCACCAGGTTGCACATGTCTACGTGAACCAGCCGTCTTTGCTCGAGGAAGCGCGTTCCGTTCTGCAGTCGGAAGCAGGCGTGGAAACTGTGCTCGATCGCACCGCACAGGCGCCGTTAGGCATTGATCATCCGCGCGCCGGCGACCTTGTCGCGATCGCTGACGCCCGCAGCTGGTTCACCTATTACTATTGGCTCGACGATACATTTGCGCCCGACTTCGCGCGCACGGTCGATATCCATCGCAAGATTGGCTATGATCCGGCCGAGCTTTTCATCGACCCGGCGATCAAATTTCCCGCTGCGCGGGTCGGTGCATTTCTCTTAAGAAAAAAGCTCGGCCTTCGCGGGTTGCTCGAAGTCATTCCTCTCGACGCGACCCTCGTGAAAGGCTCGCACGGCCGGGTGCCGGAGCGCGCGGAAGATCATCCGGTCATCATCGCCGACCACCTCGCGGTATCGCCGGATAGAGTAAGGGCAACCGATGTCTACGGATTACTCCGGAGCATTAGCCTCAATGCAACGTAAGGGTTTTGAAATTCTGTTTTCGCCACTTGGCGAAGGCACTAGATTGCGCGCGTGAGCTACCAGGTTTTTGCTCGAAAATATCGGCCCCAAACCTTCGACGATCTGGTCGGGCAGGAGCACGTCACGCGCACGCTCAAGAATGCCGTCGAGCAGAATCGGCTCGCGCACGCCTATCTGTTTGTCGGTCCGCGCGGGATTGGAAAAACCTCAAGCGCCCGCATTTTGGCCAAGGCGCTCAATTGCATTCATGGTCCCACCACGAGCCCGTGTGGCGTGTGCGACAACTGCAAGGAAATTGCCGCCGGCAACAGTCTTGATGTGCTGGAGATTGATGGCGCCAGTAATAACGGCGTTGAACAGGTGCGCGAGCTGCGTGACAACGTGCGCTACGCTCCGGCTAAGGCCCGTTACAAGATCTATATCATCGACGAAGTGCACATGCTCAGCACCCAGGCGTTTAATGCGCTGCTGAAAACTCTCGAAGAACCGCCCGAGCACGTGAAGTTCATCTTTGCGACGACTGAGCCGCAAAAGGTTTTGCCCACGATTCTGAGTCGTTGCCAGCGTTTCGATCTGCATCGCATCCCGACGAACCTGATCGCCGACCATCTCCAATTCATCGCGAAGCAGGAGAAGGTGAAACTCGAGCCCGCAGCGGCGCACGCGATCGCACGCGGGGCGGATGGGGGATTGCGCGACGCGGAATCGATGCTCGATCAGCTGGTGGCTTTTTGCGGCGAGACGATCGCAGAGAGCGATGTGCTCAACGTTTTTGGTTTCACGAGCGAACAGACAGTGGCGAATTTTACCACCAGAATTCTGCGCGGCGAAACGTCCGAAGCGCTTGGCTTGCTCGATGAGCAGGCGGCAGCGGGCAAAGAGATGATGAAGCTGATGAGCGATCTGATTGCTCACCTGCGCGATCTGCTCGTCTACAAGGTAAAACCGGACGCTCTTTCCGCTGAGACTGCCTCCGAGCTGCAAGTGTCGTTAGGCAAAGAGGCGGACCTGGTGGAGACCGGCCGGCTCCTCGAGTTAATCGAGCAATTCGCGGAAGCCGAAGGTCGAATGAAATGGGTGCCTAACAAGAAGCTGCATTTTGAAGTCGCGGTTATCAAAGCCATCCAAACGCTGAATCAGGTTACGCTCGATGAAGTAATCGAGAACTTGTCGGCCTTACGCAACCGTGGTGCGTCCGCTTCGCCTCCGCCAACACCGCCAGCACAGAAGTCTCTTGCGCAGCCGGCTTCAGCGCCGCAAGACAAGCCAGCGACCGCGCCTAACGAGGATATGAGCGCAGTCTGGGCCACCGTTGCTCAACTGGCCGGCTCCCGCCGGCCTTTAATGAAGCCGTGGCTCGAGAATGCGCATTTTCGCGGGGCACAGGACCGCGTCCTTCGCCTTGGCTTCGCGCCGGCCGGTAAGAGCGCGATGGAAGCACTTGCTCGACCCAATTACCGCACTTTCCTCGAAGGCCTGTTGAAGGAAGTTACGAGCGGCGACTGGAAGCTGGATCTAAACATCGTGGAAGGCCTGCCCGCACCCGTAAAGAAGCGGGAGAGCGAGGCTGAGACGAATCGGCCTAACGATGCCATTGATTCCTTTCGAGACGATCCGCTTATTCAGGAAGCCTTGGAAATCTTTAAAGGAGAAATCAAATCTGTCACCAACTGACCTAACGAATAAAAGAGACGATGAATATCAACAAGTTGATGAAGCAAGCGCAGAAAATGCAGGAGCAGATGGCCAAGACGCAGGCCGAGCTTGAAGAAAAAACTGTCGAGGTCGTGACAGGCGGCGGTCGGGTCACGGTGGTGGCTAATGGTGCCGGAGACATCCTCTCGCTCAAGATCGCGAAAGAAGTCGTCGACCCCGAGGACGTGGAAATTTTGGAAGACATGATCCTGAGCGGCGTGCAACAAGCCATCGCCAAAGGCAAGGAGATGGCCGGCTCGGAAATGTCGAAGTTGACCGGTGGGATGAATCTACCCGGGCTAAGTGGACTCGGTCTGTAGTTCTCGCCCAACCAGCGATTCCGGACGCGCGAAGTGGCTCAGCTCGCGCCGCCAGGCCGAGGACAGGTGGGAAGCGGGGGTGCTCCAGATTTGCCGATGAAGCTGAGCCATCTCTCCATTCATTGGGACGGGAGACGCGGGGTGGAGCAGCTGATCGAGCATGGTTGCCTTCCTATGTTCGTTAGTCCGAGCCAAGGCCTGCTCCAGGGAGGTGATTTCAACAGACGGCGCCAGCTCGCTTGGGACTATAAAGTAGCCGGCTTTTCGCAGGCCAGCACCGAGTTTTGCATTCCCGACCAAGGCCGTGAGGGGAACCGCCGTTAGCCAGCCGAGAGCGATCGGAAGGAGCCAGAGAAGGTAACCGGGCGTAAGCCACCAGGTAACAAGCGCAACGATCAAGCCTGCTATACTTGTTAGGCCAAACACATCCCAGGCGTCGCGCCAGGCAATGCTCTGCGCGCAGCGGCGTTCCTGAGCCTGCCACTCGACCTTCTTCCCTAGCCAACTGAAAAGGACGAATTTCGCGTGGAAGAAAAGGAACACAGGAGCAATCAGGATGGAGATGAACATCTCAACGAGAGTGCTCACGACCATTTTGCCGGCGCCGCCGAATTCGCGAGCGCGTCCGCGCTGTAAAGCCAGCGCGAGAGCGAGCAACTTCGGCAGGAGGAGTAGGAACATGGTGAATCCGAAAAGAAGAACGGCAATTTGCGCGCGGGCGACGTCGGCGAAGAGACCATCACTGAAAGGCGCGGCAGTCAGGTTTTTCACGAAGCCGAGAATGAGAACGAGAAGGAGCAGCGGTGAAGCGAGGAAGGAGAAAATGCCGTGCAGAAAATGGAAGCGCGTTATGGGCTTAAAGCCGCGGGCCAGGGCGAGCGGCCAATGCTGTAGATTGCCCTGGCACCAGCGGCGATCGCGTTTCAGGTGCTCAACCACTGTCGGAGGTGTCTCTTCGTAGCTGCCGTCGAGATCCTCCGCCAGATGCACTTCCCAGCCCGCGCGACGCATCAGAGCAGCCTCGACGAAATCATGGCTCATCGGCCGGGATCCGATCGAGCTTCGTCCCGGCAGTTCAGGCAGCGCGCAATGTTGCATAAACGGCGCGAGACGGATGATGGCGTTGTGGCCCCAGAAGTTACTTTCTTCCTGCTGCCAAAAGCAGGCGCCGGCGGCGAAGATTGGACCATAGAGTGACATGGCAAATTGCTGTAGCCGGCTCCAGATCGTCAGGCCATTGATGGCCTGCGGGACGGTTTGCAGAATGCCGATGCGATGATTGGCTTCCATTCGCCTAACGAGTTCAACCAGTGTGCTCGCGCTCATCAGACTGTCGGCATCGAGGCAAATCATGTAGCGGTACTGGCTGCCCCAGCGCCGGCAGAAATCCGCGATATTCCCGCTCTTGCGATTGAGCGGCAGTTTGCGCCGGCGATAGAAAATCCGATCGGGCCCTAACTGCGCGGCCATCCGGGCCCAGGCCAGTTTTTCCGCGTGCGCTTTTTCTTCATCGGTGGAATCGCTCAGGACGAAAAATTGAAAACGGTCGATTGCGCCTAACGATCGCAGCGCATCGTGCATGACTCGCAAACGAGCGAACACAGCGGCGACATCTTCGTTGTAGACCGGGACGACGATCGCCGTCGTTGGCAAACGCGAGAGATTTTCCCCGGCGATGAGGTTGTCCGCGGTCTGCGCCGCTTTCCGATCGCTTAGAATGAGAAAGCCAAAGAAGGCCTGGGAAAACCCGATTGCGACGTACGTGAAAAGCGGGAGGAACAGAGTGAAGAGCAGAACGTTAACCGGTGACCAACCCTCCGCGGCGAGCAAGCTCCACTCAAAAGTGCCGGCGAGGAGGGTGAGCAGCCCAATGAGGACCGCGAATGCGAGACGATGGTGATGATAACGGGTTTGCGGAATGACCCGCGTCCATTGCGCGACATCGGAAAAATCGAAAACTTGCTCCGCGGCGGAGCCAGGCAAATCTTCCATCGTACCTGACTAGTTGGCTCCGGCGAACGGAAGAAGTTGGGTGCGGAAAAGACGACGCAAACCTTCGTGGAACGGGAATTCGACTTTTTCCGGAAGCATGGCGGCGCGCTGGATGGGAGGCGTCATGGCGATGGTTGCGGGCGTTTCCTTCGGCAGAATCGCAAACAGCGTTTGCATCACCAGGGTAACGGGATGAGTCGCGACATTTTCTTCCTGCTCGCGGGCGGTTTGTATCGCGCGCACGAGTAGCTCGCGCTCGGCAGGACCAAACTCGCCATGCAAAGCGCGCAAATACGTCTCCGCGCGTTGTTGCGCTTCGCGCCATGCGTCGGGGCCGTAGTCTGTGATTTCGTAACTCATCCGTGGGTGTTCATCCGACGACGCGGGCTTACTCTTTATTCGATTCTCGTGTAAACCAGTGAAGCCGATATTTGAACTCAAGTTCATCACCGGCTGCGGGCTTTTTCTCGGGCTCCCAAAAGGCAACGACGTTGTCACTATATTCGTTCGCAGTTGGGAGTTGCAGGAGATGCATTTTGCCCGCACCCCACTCGCCTAACGACTCCACCATCACGCTGGGACGGCGGGAATATTTCGCCTCATCGTCGCGATAATGCGCCGGGTTGCGATCGCGTTGGAGAAGGCCGAAACCCTTCGGATTGATCTCGGGAAACAAGTGCGTCGTCACGTGATCGACCTGCCGCAGAGTCTGCACCTCGTTTTCGCCTTCGGCGGTTTTGATGAGCAGCGTATCGGAGTCATGCACCTCGGGGCGCTTGTCGTTAGGCGGGCGCTGATTGTTTTCGTCCCGCCAAAACATGCTGGTAAGCGGGGCCAGGCCGAGCACCTGCACCGGTTTTCGAAAAAAGAGGTGGTTTTCGATCTCGATCGTCGTTTCCGCTCCGGGCCGGATGAGAAAACGATAAGCGCCGCTCAGGCTCTGGCTGTCGAGCAGAGCGAAGAACTGCATTTCGCGCGCGTTTGGCGGTGGTTTACAGAGCCAGAAGGCGCGAAAGGTGGGAAATTCTTCCGGCAAATTTTCCGCCGTGTCGATCGCGAGTCCGCGGGCGGAAATGCCGTAGACCTGTCCGGCTGCGAGAGCGCGGAAATAGCTTGAGCCGATGAAAGAAATCACTTCATCGACCGGCCGGTCGTGGTCGAGCGGATAAAGCAGACGGAAACCGGCGAAGCCAAGTTTTTCGTCGCCGGAAATGGCGGAGCCGACCGCGTCCAGTTGATGGTAGCGGAAAAACTTCGGACTGAACCTGACCGGCCGGGATTCGCCGTGGTCAACTTCGTAGATCGCGACTGGCTGCTTATAGATGTAACCGGGGTGAAAGAACTGCACCTGGAAACGACTCGGCTGGCCAAACCAAAGTCCCTCTTCGCGCCGAAAGGTGATGATGCGGTAGGTGTCATAAGTGAGCTGCTGGAGAGGTCCAGGCAGCGCTATCTCGCCGGACTGCCAAGGCGTTTGCGCGATTTCCCTGGCCTGCCTGACGACATCCGCGAAAACCTTGTCGTTAGGCGATGCGGCTGCCGTCCCGATGAGCGCGGCGCAGTAGAAAAGAAGGTGCTGCCAGAAACTACAACGCCACCATCCGCCGTTGGTGTTGCTCGTAAACCGCCACCTCGCGAATCCCGAGCTCGCCCATCTTTTGCGCGAGGCGTTCGAAGTTTTCTCCCTGCTGCACGTGTGAATGGCCATCGGATGCGGTGGTAAATGGAATTTCTTTTTTCATCGCGCGCCGGATGATTTCTTCGCTTGGATAAATCTCATTTACTGGTTTCCGCCAGCCGGCGGTCGATAACTCGAGCGCGAGATCGACTTCGCGAATTTCAGAAAGGACCGCGTCGAGCAGCTCATCGAAGTTCTGCGTTGGACGAAACCCAAAAATCTTCACCAAGTCGAGATGCGCCATGCAATCGACCAGCCCGCTCTCGAGCATGTTACGAATCCGTTCGTAATAATCGGCATAGACCCGATCGATGTCGCGCCGGGCAAACTCGGCTTCCTCGCCCGTATGATCGAATGCCCAGTCACCCTCCAGGAAATGGACCGAACCGAGGACAAAATCGAGCCGCTCCCAATTCCTTTCCACCCAGGCGCGGCCGGCCGCAGAGTTAGTCGGATCATTATCTAACTCAATGCCCGCGCGAATCTTTAAATCGGGATTTGTCTCACGAAACCGTTCGATCTGGTCAAAATCGACGCCTTGGTGATAACGGTCGTGATCCGTGAGCGCAAAGTCGCTCAGCCCGCTCTCCCGCGCATGATCCGCCCAAGGTTGGAGTAACTGCTGAGTATAAGTCTGAAGTCGATGACCCTGGGGGTGGAGATGGTAGTCGGAAAAGAGTTTCATCAGGTTCAAACGTGAATCGCCCCGCGGTAAATGTCGCTTTAGATCTCTCGCCAGACGCGTTCGCCTCTTACGGCGCGGCGATCGATTTGCGTTGTGCGTCCAATTCAGGATACGCTGGAACTGTCACCTCCACGGTGAACACTTTGCCGGCACTGAGCTCGCGAGTCGCGATTGTTTCCGAATATTCGACGTGCTCGTCGGGATTGATCAGAAGGTTGGCTGATTTGTCTTCGAATGCGCGATTCTCCGACCAGCGGGTCACGACACGGCCGGAGGAATCGTGGAGCAGAATCTCGATCCGTTGCTCACTCGGAAAATTCAGCTCGACCGCTTTCGGGCCGCGGTTGCTGAGGATCACGCGTACCGAAAGTTGTCGCGTCTCAGAGAGCTTCACCGGTTCGTTAGGCAGGTCCACACTCAAGACCAGACCGTTGAGACTTTTGTTCTTATAGACGGGATATTTTTCTCCGGAGTGCAACGGATGGAAAACGTGATTGAGCCAGCTGCCCTTTTGCTCCTGCGCGGGAACCGCGCTGATGGAAGTAAATAAAATGAGCGTGGCCAAACCGGAGATTCGTCTCATTCGTCTCAAAGAGTTCAATCGTCGCGAGAACTGTCAAACCTTAATCGAACCGCGCATGTGGAATTGGCTTTTGCCAGACGAATAAAGATATCCGGCCGATGAAATCTGAAGCCGACCGGCGGCCCGAAGAAAATGGCGCGATCGTCTGCTACCCGGGGTTGAAAACCGGACCTCACCGCCGACGGAAGAACCCGCAGCGGTTCCGGCTTCGCCTAGATCGGTGCCATGGCAGCGTCTGAAGAATCAAAGAAATCCGTCTCCAGAGCGATCCAATCCCTTTTGCAAGTTCTTGTCGATGCCGGGGCATCAAGGATAGTGAGAAAGATGATAGATCGTTTTTTCAGGGTACTGACATTGCTGGTGCTGTGCGCGAGTCCTGCCCGTGCGGCGGAAAATCAATTGGTAAAACTTAGCCTGCCAACCGACAACACCGCCTTGCTCCGCGGAGACGGCGCTGACTTCTATCAGGTCATCGAACGAAACCTGCATGGCGCGATTTCTTATCCGTGGCAGGGCGGTCAATACGGCTTTGTGCGCGATCCACGAGAGTTAAATGGCGAAACTGTTTACACGCGCTTTCACGAGGGTATGGATGTTCGCCCGGTGCGCCGCGACGTGCATGGCGAACCGCTCGATGAGGTTCATGCGATCGCGGATGGCCACGTCGTTTACAGCAATCAGATTCCGGGCGCTTCCAACTACGGGCGTTATGTCGTGGTCGAACATCGCTGGGGCGATTGTCCCTATTACAGTCTCTATGCCCACCTGAGAACGGTTGAGGTCGCGAAAGGCGACAAGGTGAACCAGGGAGACAAACTCGGAGTCATGGGACACAGCGGTACCGGGATCAACCGCGAACGCTCGCACGTGCACGTGGAGTTGAATCTGTTGCTGAGCAGCAATTTCGAAAGTTGGCACGCCGCCTCCTTTCCTAATGAAGCCAATCACCATGGCGTTTACAACGGGATCAACCTTGCCGGGATCGATTTGCCCCGACTCATCCTTGCTCTGCGCAAGGATCCAACTCTCAGCATTCCGGCCTTTCTCGCGCGGGAAGAAGTCTTCTACAAAGTGATCGTCCCGAACTCGCCTCATTTTGAGCTGGCACAGCGTTATCCCTGGATGATAGCCAGTTCGCCTAACGAAAAGCCATCATCGTGGGAGGTCTCGTTTACGCGCTCAGGTGTGCCGGTGCGGTTAACTCCCAGCGCCCGCGCGGTGACTACGGCGGAACTTTCCTGGCTGAAAGCGAGCCCGGTAGACGCGCGTTACCTGACCCGCGACGTGATCACCGGACGCGGAAGTAGTGCGCGCCTAACGAGTGAAGGAAAAGCACTCATGAGCCTGCTCTCCTTTTCGAGCTGAGATGGCTCGAGATTGAAGCTTGGATGTAGTGAGAAAGATTAGCCGGCGTCAGTTTATTGGGCTTGGCCTTCTCGCGCTCCCGACGGCGGCGGGCCTGGACGCGCGTTACGCCGAACCAAGATGGCTGCGCGTATCTCACGTCGATTTGCATCCGCAACCGACTTGTCGCTTCGTCCAATTCAGCGACCTGCATTACAAGGGCGACGCCGAATTTGCGGCGGAAGTGGTGGACACAATCAACCAGCTCGCCCCCGACTTCGTCTGCTTCACCGGTGACCTGGTGGAAGACGGGCGCTACGCGCCGCCCGCGCTCGATTTCATTCGCAAAATCCATTACCCCGTTTACGGCTGTCCCGGTAACTGGGATTACAATAGCCGGTTCAGCTTTCGCGAATACGAAAGAGCTTTCGCCGCCACCGGCGGCGCATGGCTGGAGGATCGCAGCGTCTTGCTGCCGCACTTTGACTTGGAAGTTGTCGGGATGGGTCTCCGGGGCGTCCACGCCTTGAACGAAGCGCGCGCCTCACGCCGTTTGTTGCTCATCCATTACCCCATTCAAGCCGATCGACTCGAAGGTCGCCGCTACAACCTGATTCTCGCCGGTCATTCGCATGGCGGTCAGGTGCGAATTCCATTTTATGGTGCGCCGGTTTTGCCCTATGGAGTCGGGCGTTACGAAACTGGACTTTTTGAGTCGTTAGGGGGGCCACTCTATGTCAATGTCGGGATCGGCACCTACATGTTGCCGATTCGCTTTAATTGCCGCCCGGAACTTACCGTCGGCCGGATGTAGCTTGAATGCCTAACAAGGCGCGAAAATTTTTGTGCGCTGGTTGCGCCACGCTTCGAGCGAATTTGAAACCGATAGACCCTGGCCGCCGTTGACCGAACCACTAAGATCCCGCCCACGAATCGATTCGATTTCGCCCGAGCTTACGTCGCGGACGCCCGTCCAGCAGACCCCCGAGCGCCTCCGTGCCATTCCCGCTTGTCATCGCAAAAGCGAACGCTAAGCTTTCGCTCCACTCGGAAAACTTCGCATGTCTTTGGCCAGCCTTCTCACTGCCGAGCAGATTATTCCGGAGATGAAGGCGACGGAACGTTGGCCGGCAATCATCGAATTAATCGATCTCCTCGTTACGCAAACGCGCATCGATCCGACGAACCGCGACAGCATCCTCGCTGCACTCAAACAGCGCGAGGAAACCATGAGCACCGGCATCGGCTTCGGCATCGCCATTCCCCACGCCTCATCGGAGGCCGTTGAGGAAGTCGTGGCGGCCTTTGGGCGCTCCTTGGAGGGGATTGAGTTCGATGCCCTGGACAATGCGCCGGTCAGGTTCGTCGTCCTCTTCATTGTGCCAAAGAACCAATTTCAAACTCATCTTCGCACCCTCGCTTCGATCGCGAAGTTTCTGAACGATCGTTCCGTGCGCGAACAGCTCGCCGCCGCCGGCACACGAGACCAAATCCTCGCCATCTTCGAAGAGCGCGCGCCGAAGTAGCGCCTTCTGTCGAGGTGCGACCTTTGCCCTCCACGCGATACCCTCTTAGGCTGGCGTAATTTTCCCGCACGCCTCGCATGCAAACCTTTCAGTCCTTACTTACCGGCGCACTCGCCTCTGCTCTCCGCGCGAGCGGGTTGGCCACGGCCGGCGAAGTTGTGCCCGCGACCGACCCGCGTTTTGGCGATTATCAAAGCAACAGTGCGCTCGTCCTTGCCAAACAGCGCGGAGAAAATCCGAGAAGGCTGGCGCAACAAATCATCGAGCAGCTCGACGTCTCGCCATGGTCTGAGCCACCGGTCGTCGCCGGTGCCGGATTCATCAACTTCACCCTCAAACCCGAGGCGGTGGCGCAGCGGGTCGGGCAGCTTCTTTCCGACGACCGGCTCGGCGTCCCGCTGGTGGAAACGCTTCATCGTATCGTGGTCGATTTCGGTTCGCCTAACGTCGCCAAGCCGATGCACGTCGGCCATATCCGCAGCACGGTGCTCGGTGATGCTCTCGCCCGCATCGCCAGCTTCCTCGGCCACGACGTCATTCGTGACAATCACATCGGCGACTGGGGCACGCAGTTTGGAATGGTGATTTACGGTTGGAAACATCTCCTCAACCGCGAAGCTCTGGCGCGCGACCCGATCGCGGAGCTGGTCCGGATTTACAAAGAGACCAACGAGCTTGGAAAAACGGACGAAGCCGTGCGCGAAGCTTGCCGCCAGGAACTCGTCAGGCTGCAAAACGGCGAAGAGCAAAACCTGCGTATCTGGCGGGAGTGCGTCGCCCTTTCCATGAAGGAATTCGATTCCGCCTACGAAATCCTCGACATTCATTACGACATTCAGCGGGGGGAAAGCTTCTACAACGATCGTCTCCCCGCGGTTGTCGAGCGTTTGCGCAAGTCCGGTCTCGCGGAAATCAGCGAAGGAGCCGTTTGCGTTTTCTTTCGCGACATTCCTGAACTGGCTGATCGGCCTGCCATCATCCAGAAGAGCGACGGCGGCTATAACTATGCGACGACCGATATCGCGACGATCGATTACCGTCTGAACGATCTCGGTGCCGACACCATCTGGATCGTGACCGGAGCGCCGCAGCAACTGCATTTCAAACAACTCTTTGAGATCGCCCGGCGCGAGGGTCACAGCGCCGACTTCCGCCACATCACCCACGGGAGCATTCTGGGCGAAGACCGCAAACTCATGAAGACCCGATCGGGCGACAACGTTCCCTTGGGTGAGCTGCTCGAGGAGGCGATCGCGCGCGCGGAGAAAATTGTCACGGAAAAAAATCCGGATCTGTCGCCTAACGAAAAGCACGCCATCGCGCAAATCATCGGTATTGGCGCGGTGAAATACGCCGATCTCTCGCAGTATCGAATGACGGACTACGTTTTCTCCTGGGATCGAATGTTGTCGCTGCAAGGCAACACCGCGCCCTATCTGCAAAACGCTTACGTCCGTATTCGATCGATCTTTCGCAAAGCCGGCGGAGAATTTCGTCCGCCTGACGAATTGGATTTGCGCGAGCCGAACGAGCTGGCCCTGGCAAAACGACTCACACAATTCGCCGAAATCGTGCCGCAGGTTTTGAACGATTTCCGTCCCAACCTTTTGGCCAACTATCTCTTTGAGCTGGCCAACGCCTTCCATGCTTTTTACGAAGCATGCCCGGTTTTGAAAGCCGAGGAACCGGCGCGCGCGACACGTCTGGCACTTTGCGAACTGACCGCGCGCATTCTGCAGCACGGCCTGCGATTGTTAGGCATCGGCGTTCCCGAGAAGATGTAACGGCGCTGCCTTCCATGGACGGCCCTGTTCAAAGTTCGATTCGAACTTAGATTCGCCGTCCTGTGAGTACGCCGCGTCCTCGTATTCCTACCGCCACCTACCGGCTACAGTTCAACCGGCATTTCACCTTCGCGCAGGCACGCCAGATCGTGCCTTATCTCCATTCGTTAGGCGTGAGCGATTGCTATGTCTCGCCTTACTTCCAGGCTCGCGCCGAAAGCCTGCACGGCTACGACATTACTGACCACAACAAGCTCAACGCGGCCATCGGCACGCGGAAGGAATACGATGCCTGGGTTGCCGAGCTGCACGCGCACGAGATGGGCCAGCTGCTGGATTTCGTGCCTAACCATATGGGGATTGGCGAGCCGCAAAACCTTTGGTGGTCCGACGTGCTCGAGAACGGCCCGAGCTCCCCTTACGCCGCTTACTTCGATATCGATTGGCAACCGCTAAAGTCGGATCTGCGCGACAAGGTGTTGATTCCCATTCTGGGCGATCAATATGGACGCGTTCTGGAGCGCGGAGAACTGAAGGTGCATTACGAAGACGGCCGCTTTTTTCTGCGCTATTTCGAGCATGAATTCCCGATCGCTCCCGGGACCTATCGTCACCTTCTGCAAATCGCGCTCGACGAATTGGCGGACCACAAGAATGAAGAGTTCTACGCCGAGCTGCAAAGCATCGTGACTGCTCTGGAATATTTGCCGCGACGCACGGAGCACGACCGGGAGCGGATCGCGGAACGTGCCCGCGAGAAGGAAATCATCAAGCGCCGTCTCGACCGGCGCTGCCAGGAAGCACCGCTCGTGCAGGAAGCAGTTGAGAAAGCCCTAACAATCATCAATGGCCGGCCGGGCGATTCGCGTAGCTTCGATGCGCTCGACGCGCTCCTGAGCGAGCAGGCTTACCGGCTGGCTTTCTGGCGAGTGGCAGCGGAAGAGATTAACTACCGGCGCTTCTTCGATATCAACGATCTCGCCGCCATTCGCATGGAAAAGCCGGAGGTCTTCGCCGAGGCGCACCGACTTGTTCTCAAATTAGTCGCCAGCGGCGCGGTCAGCGGATTGCGAATCGATCACCCGGACGGGCTCTATTTGCCTAACGAATATTTCGAGAAGTTGCAGCAGCGGGTGGCGCGGGCGCTGCAGGTGGATTTGCCGGTCGATCGCCGCGCCACTTACCTCCTGGTGGAGAAAATCCTCACCGGCGATGAAGAATTGCGCCGCGACTGGCCGGTGCACGGCACGACCGGTTACGATTTCATGAACGACGTCATCGGCGTCTTGGTCGACAGCGGCGCGGAGCGCGCGATCACGACCACTTTTCACAAATTCATTGGGCATAATTTGCATTTCGGCCATCTCGTTTACGCCAAGAAGCGGCTGGTTATGCGCCTCTCACTCGCCAACGACATCAATGTCCTTGGCGCGATGTTCGACCGAATCTCGGAGAAAAACCGCTGGTATCGCGATTACACCCTCGATGCTCTCACCCTCGCGGTACAGGAAACGATCGCCTGCTTTCCGGTTTATCGCACTTACATCGCGCCGAACCGGCCGATCAGCGACACCGATCGCTCCGTCATCGAGCGCGCGATCACCGCGGCGAAGCGGCGCAATCCGGCCTTGGAAGCATCGGTCTTCGACTTCCTGCGCGACATTCTACTCTTTCGTTTTCCGGAAAACCTCGACCAGGAAGCGCGTGCCGAACATGTCGATTTCGTCCTCAAGTTTCAGCAAACCACCGGACCGATCATGGCCAAGGGCATGGAGGATACCACCTACTATATTTACAACCGGCTCGCGGCCCTGAACGAAGTCGGCGGCGAACCGCAACGCTTTGGCCTGACAGTCGAGAATTTTCATCGCCGGAATCTCGAGCGACAACAGAAATGGCCGGCCAGTCTTCTCGCTACCACGACACACGACACGAAACGCAGTGAAGACGTGCGCGCGCGCATGGCGGTGCTCTCGGAGATGCCGGAGCAATGGCGGAGATCACTAAGCAAATGGCGCGCGCTCAACAAACGCTGGAAAAAATCGATCCACGAAAACGAAGCGCCGAGCCGCAACGAAGAATATCTCCTCTACCAAAGCTTGCTTGGCGCCTGGCCGCTCGCACCGTTCCGCGAGTTCAGTGACGAAGCTCGGGAACAATTCGTCAGGCGCATTCAGGAATACATGGCCAAGGCGCTGAAGGAAGCCAAACTGAATACGAGCTGGGTTCAGCCTAACGACTTGTGGGATTCAGCGGTGGCGGATTTTATTGCCCGAATTCTCGATCCCTCGCCGAAGAACCGTTTTCTCGACAGCTTCATCCCGCTGGCGGAAGAAGTGGCGCGAACCGGCGCAATGAACTCGCTCTCGCAAACCCTGCTCAAACTCACTGCGCCTGGCGTGCCGGATATCTATCAAGGTAACGAAATCTGGGATTTCAGCCTGGTCGATCCCGATAATCGCCGGCCGGTCGATTACGCGAGAGCGAGTCGAAATGTTAGACTCGTTAGGCAAAGCGAAACCGGAAGAAATGTTAGGCCATTGGCGTGACGGGCGAATCAAGTTGTTTCTCACCCAGCGGCTGCTGCGTTTACGGCGCGACAATCCCGGACTCTTTCAGCACGGGAGCTACGAGCCGCTCATCCCAAGTGGTCAATTTGCCGATTGCTGTGTTGCCTTCGTCCGCGAACACGAGGGAAAATCGCTCGTCGTTCTGGTGCCGCGATTGACCTCGAAGATCGGGTTTCCGCCAATTGGCCGGGCCTGGGGCGACACGGCGGTACAATTCGCGCACGATTTTGTGGGCCGAAATATTTTTACGGGCGAAATGGTCAACACGCGGCGTTCGTTTGCCACTTGCTGCAGCATTCGCGTGTTTGCCTTTTGCAGTGTTGAGCAGTTAGGAGAAATCGCCCGACGCAAGTTCAGCTGCCGTGACTGAAGCGTTCAAAAAATTCAACCGTGGCATGAGAGAAACTTGCAATATTGCGCACCATATCTGCGCCGAAGCTCGCGAACGTGATATGCGGCGAGGCAATGATCAGCATGGCAACAAGCAACATCAGGTTGCTCAAATAAATGATGACGAGTGAGAAGAACGTCCCGTGATCGCTCAAGTCGGTCTGGTTTTTCGGGATCATCCAGCAGGTGAAGGTGAGATGAAATGCCCAGGTGGTCCCGACCAATGCGTAAAGTAAGCGGCCGTATGGCTGCACGTTGACGAACAAATTGAGCGCGCCATAGAGCGCGAGAACCAGGATGCTGTAGAGGGGAAAGAAATAAGGAGCGAGCGCGATAAGAAAGTTATTCTTATCGGTCAGGATGTGTCCGCCTTCGCGGCCGACTTTGAAGCGGCTAACTCGCCCGCCCATCATCCAAACCCAAAGGGCATGCGTCAGTTCGTGCCCGAAGACGTAGAGCAGAATCGGTCGCGGCAGACCGAAAAAGGCGATCAACCATAAGACCGCGCCTAACGAAAAGAACCAGAATTCTTCGCCTGCCCAAAGCCGTTCCGCGACCGTGGCGCGGGCGAAGGATGTAAAAAAAGTCTGGCTCAGGATTGCGCAGACGGGGAGGAGAAAAAGCGCGATAACAAATTTGACCCACTTTGTCGGCACCATCAGTCCGGCCCAGAGAGGCGCTGCGCGCCGGCTTGGGACGCTGTAGGAAGCCACCTTCACGCGACTGCGCGTCGGTGGACGACGCCTGGCCGGCGACCGGGTGCGGCGGCGTTGCGCCATTCGTCAGGCGCGTCCCATGTAGGCGCCGGTGCGGGTATCGATCTTCACCGTTTCGCCTTCGTTGATGAAAAGCGGGACGTTAACCGTCTTGCCGGTTTCGAGGACGGCGGGTTTGGTCACGTTGCTGGCGGTGTCTCCGCGGACGCCTTCGGGCGCTTCCACGACTTTCAGTTGCACGGAGGACGGCAACTCCACCTGGACCGGCCGGCCCTCGGTAAAGAGCACTTCAACCGGCAAATTTTCCACGAGATAATCCTTTGCGTCGGTCAGCAGGCTGTCCTGCAAGCTAATCGTCTCATAGGTCTGCGGATCCATGAAATGATATCCGGTGTTATCCTTGTAACTGAACTCGAGCGTGCTGCGCGAGATGTCGACCAATTCCACTTTGTCGGTGGAGCCGAAGCGCACATCAGCGCTTTTGCCGGTGTTGAGGTAGCGAATGATCGCCTGGACAAAGGCGCGCAAATTTCCCGGGGTGCGATGATGCACTTCGAGAACGATGGCGGTGTTGCCGTTGTATTTTATTGCCATTCCTTTGCGGAGATCGTTTGCGGCGGCCATGGTCGGTTGGTGTGTTTGTGATTGTCGGAGAGCCGCCTTTCTACAACGCCCAATTTCTGAAAGCAACCTTCGGTTGTCCCTTCTGGAGGCAGGATGGTCGCATTTCTCGCTGGCGGTTGCCGGGCCTTCTCTTTTGCGCCACCTAATCTCATGTCGCATTCGGCTGGCACCGCATCGCAGATCGATCTCAAGGAACTACGGCGGCATTTTCCTGCGCTCCAGCGTGTGCATCGGGGTCGGCCGGTCGCGTATTTCGACGGACCGGGCGGCACCCAAGTCCCATCTGCCGTGGCGGAAGCGATGTCGGATTATCTTCTCCATCACAACGCCAACACGCATTGGTCGTTTCCCAGCAGTCAGGAAACGGATGCGATGATCGCCGAAGCGCGAAGTGCCCTGGCCGATTTCCTGAACGCCTCGCCTAACGAAGTCGTCTTTGGCGCCAATATGACCACGCTCACCTTTCACCTCGCCCGCGCCCTGGGCCGCGGTTGGGGACCGACGGACGAGATTGTCATTACCGAACTCGATCACCACGCCAACGTGGCGCCCTGGCGCGCCTTGGAGAAGGAACGAGGCCTAACGATTCGAGTGGCGCGCATAATTCCCGAAACCGGTCAGCTCGACTGGAGCGATCTTGAGCGACAACTGAATCGGCGGACCAAATTGGTCGCGCTCGGTGCGGCCTCAAACGCGCTTGGCAGCATCACTGACGTCCGACGCGCCGGCGAAATGGTACATGCCATGGGAGCGCAGCTTTTCGTCGATGCTGTGCATTACGCGCCACACCAGTTGGTCGATGTCCGGACGATGGATTGCGATTTCCTCGCCTGCTCAGCCTATAAATTTTACGGACCACATATCGGTGTTCTCTTTGGCCGAGAGCGGCTTCTCGCCGAGCTGGATTTCCCGAAACTGGCACCCGCACCCAACGACGCTCCGGAACGTGCCGAAACCGGCACGCAAAATCATGAGGGGATCGCCGGTGCCGCCGCCGCGGTCGATTTCCTGGCTTCGCTCGTCGGCGGTGAAGATCGTCGTGCGCGTTTATGCGCGGTTTTCGAGCGGCTGCACACGCAGGGAGCCCAGCTCGTTAGGCAATTATGGAATGGGCTCGGCGCCATCGAGGGAGTCAGGATCTACGGACCGTCGCCCAACGATCCCCGGACGCCCACTCTTGCCTTCACCGTGGGAAAGATTCCGCCACGTACGGTGGCTGAGGAGTTGGCGGGCGAAGGGATCTTCGTTTCCGACGGGGACTTCTATGCCAGCAGTGTTATCCAGCGCCTGGGGCTGGAGCCGAATGGCGTGGTTCGCGCTGGGTGTGCCTGTTACACCAGCGCCGAGGAAGTGGAACGATTGATTGGCGGCGTGCGCCGGATCGCGCGAGGTTCGTGATCTATGAAAGCAACCTGGCAAGGCGCGACCCTGGCGGAAAGCGACGACACCGTCGTCGTGGAAGGCAATCATTATTTTCCGCCTGACTCACTCCAACGCGAATACTTTCGCGAAAGCAACGAACACACTCATTGTCCGTGGAAAGGCGAGGCTAGTTACTACGATATCGTTGTGAATGGTGCGACGAACGATGGTGCGGCCTGGTATTATCCCGCGCCGTTGGAAGCCGCGGCCAACATCAAGGATCGAGTAGCCTTTTGGAACGGTGTCGTTGTCGACTGATGGCCTAACGAATATAGGTCGGTCCGGAGATTCGCGAGTCAGCGCCGGCCTGCTCATGTTCCGCCGGATGGGTGAGAGTCTCGAGTTCTTCCTCGTGCATCCGGGCGGGCCGTTTTTTGCTCGGAAGGACGAAGGCGCCTGGACTATTCCCAAAGGGGAAGCACTCCCCGATGAGGACCTGTCTGTTCGTGCTCGAATCGAATTTATTGAGGAGGTTGGCTTCGAGCCGATCGGCGACCTGGTCTCGTTAGGCTGGGTCCGGCAGAAAGGTGGAAAGACGGTTTATGCCTGGGCTTTCGAGGGTGAGCTGCCCGCCGATTTTACGATTCACTCCAACACGTTCGAACTGGAATGGCCACCGCGCTCGGGTAAACGACAGACCTTTCCTGAGGTTGATCGCGGGGAGTGGTTTCCCGACGCTCTGGCACGTCAAAAGATCAATCCCGCCCAGGTGCCGTTGCTCGATCGGTTGCGGAGCGCGATCTCAGTTAGTCCTGGGAATCAGTGAGCAGACTTCGCGCGAGTCGCGCTCGGTGAACTGGCCATGACCTGACGCCGCCCAGACAGTGACCTCCGAACGGGTGCGGGCGATCAAGGACCTGGATATGCCGACTTTCGAGCGGCGAAAGACCTTCTCAATTCCAAACATTCCCGCCGAGTTGATCTTTCGCGGACGATTTCGGTCTCCATCAGACAAGTGTCCCAAAGCGTGCGAATTCGTTCTTATGCTGAAACATGCCGTGCGCGACGCGGTCAAGATCGATCTCAGCGCACTGCGGGCGATTTCCTCCTTGCCCTGCGTGTGCGGAGTCGCGCTGACTCTGGCGCTCGGCCTTTGGTTGCAACGTCCGACCTTTGGAATGGTTGCGGCATTTGGTGCGATGTCGGTCGGCTTTGGCGCTTATCATATTCTCGGTAGCTCACGCAATCTTCCGCTGCTCTGGGCCAGCCTCGGAATGGGCTTTTCGGCCGCAGTCGGCTCACTCATCCCGCACAACGCGCTTGGCCTCGCGATCAATGCTATCTCTGTCGGCGCAGTCTATGGTCTCCTCACCGCGCTCGGTCCGGGAGTCACCTGGATCGCCTTGCAGTGCGGGATCGCGGCCCTTGTTGCCACCGGATATCCAACCGGAGTGACTAATGCCCTCGGTCGTGCCTTGCTGGTTACCAGCGGCGGACTCTTGCAGATGGGAACTGTAATCCTGTTTCGCCAGCTTAGCTTTTATTTTCGTCCGCCAGTTGCCTACCAGGATGTCTTTCGCGGAGTAAGACCTGCGGTCGAAACCCTGCGCCAGAACATTGATTGGAAAGCGATCCCGTTTCGTTATGCTTTAAAACTCGCCTGCACCCTCGGACTTGCCGCCGCGCTCGCCCGCCTGCTGGGTTTGCCCAATGGATACTGGGCGCCGATGACTGCGCTTCTCGTCTTGCGCACGAATCTTCTTGAAACACTCAGTCGCGGTTTGGCGCGACTTATAGGCACTCTCCTGGGTGCGGGTTTGGCCACCTTTCTTGCCGCGACATTCCGGCCTGATCTTACCAGCCTGAGCGTGCTGGTCGTTATCTTTGCCTGGCTTTGTTATTCCGTGGTCACTGTTAACTACGGCGCTTTTAGTATCTGTATCACGACCTATATTGCCTTTCTTCTGGCCCTGGCCGGGTTACCTGAAGGTCAGGTCGCCTTCTACCGCGTGGCCAATACGACGCTCGGCGGCGGCCTTGCCTTGCTCTTCGCTCTTCCAGCCTTGCTGAGGTATCGAAAGCGAGCGCGTCCCGGGTCCAGAGAGTTCGACGCCATAGATCGCTGTCTCGAGGCACCGTGAAGCAGGTCAACTGCAGGAATGACCATGGCAGCCTCCAGACGTCAGCTTAGATTCAGGAACCTAGCGAGCCGACTTAATGGCTTTCTGAAAGTTGAATTGCGTGGCCTCAACGCCGGTTAAGGGAGCGAATTGTGGATCTTCAGAAGAACCGGTCAATCTAAAGAGCGACACTTGCAGAACCAAAGGAACATCGTTACCCGACTGAGTAAATGAGTTCTCCCCGTTGTAAGTCACAGCAAACTTGAAGTTGGTGCCCGGCAGTTGGATAACATTCGCCCCGGCGGAGGCACCGGTCGAACTCTTGAATCCCACGTCCACTTTGTCACCACGCAAAATACGGTTGATAACTACAAAGCGAAAGTTGTCTCCGGAATAATCGCGGCTCAGACGTTTCCGCCATTCGTGCGTAGCCTTGTTATCCAGGTTCAGTACCTCTTCCGCGTCAGTCCTTTCCCAGGCGACATTATCCAGCTCGGTCGTTGTGCTTCTCGTAATCGCGCCTTTTACGTCGGCCGATGCGGTCTGTGGAAAAGCTCCGGCTAGCTCGATCTCTGTTCCTGTGGAAAGACTGGTCCTCTGCTGAGCGATCCGTGATCCACGTTCCCTCAGGCTTTCCGAAATCTTTAACGGTGTCAGCGCCGTCAGTGTCTTCTGATCCCGATCCCAGACAAATACCTGCCCAAGATCATAAATACCAGAGTTCAAATAACCGGTGTCCAATCTGGCGAACGACAGCGGCACATTCGCCGTCGGTATGTGCGCGCAGGAGTTGAGGAGAATGGCGCCCAAGAGCCATTGCAGATTCGTTTTCTTCATAGGCAAGATTTGCTACGCAGACTTTTGCTCCTGTCGCGAAGCTCTTGTCAAAGCTTTTCCAAGCCAATCCGTTCTCATCGCCTGACAGAATAAACAATGTAAAGCGAGAGTCGCGCGGACTGCGCTAAACAGTTGTCACTTCCTTTGTCTCAACGCGGACGGCGTGCTCGTCTGGGGTTATTCTGTCGCCGGAGCGATTGGCCCAGACTTGGGTGAACTCAGCGCCGAAGAGAAGGATCTGCGAGGAATAATAGACCCAGAGGAGGAGTGTAATCAAAGAGCTAGCTGCGCCATAGGCTGAGGCGGCGCTGCCGCTTCCGAGATAAAGGCCGAGAGCCCATTTGCCAACGGCAAAAAGAATCGCGGTGATGAACCCACCAAACCAGACATCGCGCCAGCGTACCTTGACATCGGGCAGGTACTTGAAAATGACAGCGAAAAGCAGAGTCACGATCCCCAGGTCGAAAATGAAATAAACGGTCAGGGCAAGCACGATGCCGCCGGGCAAAACACTTTGCACATAGTGGCTAAATCCTTTGAGCAAGCTCTCGATAATGAGTGACACCAGGAGGAGAAAACAAATCCCCGCCACCATGGCGAAGGAAAGAAACCGCGTGCGAAGAAATCCGAGAATCCCGCCGCCCGGCTTCGGCTTGACTTCCCAGATGGTATTGAGCGCGTCCTGTAACTGTCCGAACACACCGCTGGCACCAAAGAGAGCCAACGCTATTCCGATAACCGTCGCAACGACACTCTTGTTTCCCTGTGAAGACTGGGCGGCGATGTTTCTCACCGTGTCCACGGCGCTCTTATCCAAAAAGTAGCTCATCTGCTCGGTTATCCGCTGCCAGGCCCCGGCCGGGTCATGACGAAAGATCAACCCGATGACGGCAAGCAGCACGATCACCAACGGAGCAAGGGAAAACACTGTATAATAGGCGAGTGACGCGCCCAGCTGCGGCGCCTTGTCATCGAGCCACTCGGTAAACGTCTGCCGAAACAAACTTATCCAGCTGCCGAATCTACCCTGTTTCTCGCTCGTCGATCTGTCTTTTGGAACGGTTGAACTCACAAGTAGCGCGGTGTTACCATCTCGTTCGTCCCCGGAGTCGACTTTGCGCCTGTCTTTTTGGAAGCCACGTCATTTTCAACCGGTTAGCCACTGAAGCCGGAAAACTTGCTACACTCTTGACGTTTACGCCTCGCCTTTTCAGCTTTCTTTCCTCATTTTTCTGCGCTAAGCATCCGCTCTTATGAAAGGCATAGTCGTCATCGTGGCCTACCGGCCAAAGGAGGGCAAAGCGGAAGAGACTTTGCAACTGATACGCAACCGCGTGCCGACTCTGCGGCGGGAGGGGCTCGTGACCGACCGCGAGTCAACGATGGTAAGAGCACGCGACGGCACGATCATCGAAGTCTCCGAATGGAAATCGCGCGAGGCAATCGACGCCGCGCATCACAATCCGAACGTGTTGGCGATGTGGGAAAAGTTCTTTGCCGTCTGCGATTGCGTGCCTCTCAAGACTGTCCCGGAAACCGAAGAAATGTTTGCCGGATTCGAACCGTTAAATTAGCACGTCGCGCAAAGGGCTTGCATTACAGAAACTCAGTTCCGTTGGCGCTTGCCTAGGAAGTAGGTAAGACAACCGAGCAGGTTCGCAACGACAGTCACGAAGATAATCTTGGCAGCAAAGGATGCGGCGTTAACCACGTCGACGATCGGAAAAACAGTGAGAGCGATATAAAGAAGGGTGGTTGCCGCACCGATAATCGCCGCGAATCTTAACCAAAGCGGAGCGCGAGTGGCGTGCTTTCTGAGGCCGAAGACTGGGATCGCGAATAGAATCAGATAGGCAATCGCATAGAAGATCCCGGCAGCGTTATCAATAAGTTGAAATGCTTCCTGCTGACCAACCCCAACTTGGCTCGCGACGGCGAACGCGAGAGTGACCACGCCCACGAACAGAATCGAGTTAAGAGGAGTCTTATATCGCGCATCAAGCCGGGTAAACCATTGCGGCAAGAGCCGGTCCCATCCTGCCACCATGGGAAGGCGCGTGTTGCCGGTGAAATAAATACTGAGCAAGGCAATCGACCGTCCGGCAAGCATGAGAATGACCAACGACGTCACCCAGCCTCCCGCGCCAAACTCACGCGTCGCAATGCTTAGCGCCTGGGGCACAGGGCCGATAAGGTCTAACTCCGAGAACTTCACATAAGCCATGACCGCGCTCGTTCCGAGAATGAACATGAGCGCGATGATCGGTGCAGCGATAATGACCGATCGACCAACGTTGCGCGCCGGTACTCGCGCTTCTCCTGCGAGGATGGCAACGTACTCAAAGCCACTGAGCGCCCCCAGCGCCATTTTGCTAAAGATATTGAGGGAAAAAAGTGTGGGCGGCGGCAGCTTCCAGTCCAGAGGATGATATTCCGGGAGCTTGCCCATGGCGCGACTGACAAAAGGCATGACGATAAGGACCAGATAAGTCACGAGCATAAGTATGGCTCCGACGTTATGCACCCATTTGCCGAGACTTAGGCCACGGATCGTGACCATGATGATGAGAGCGATGAGCGCGCCGTTCAGTCCTGAGACAAACAGCCGGTTAGCCGGCATCCAGACGGCGCGATCGCCAATGGCATAATTCAGCTGAGTGGCGATGACGAGCCCCGTACCCGCCATCACAACGATGCCGAGGAGCCAGAGGTTCCAGGCCACCATGAATCCTGCGAAATCGTTGAACCCGAACTTGGCCCATTGATAGAGACCGCCTTCCAACGGCATCAAGCGATTGAGATAGATGACCGTGGCTGCAAGCGGCACATAGAAAAGAAGGATGGCAAAAAGCCAGTAGGCGGCTTGGGACGGCCCGAGCTTTGCCGCGGTGCCAACCCACGACGTCCCGACGACAAAGACGATTTGCGTCAGAACGAGATCGCGCAGGCCGAGCTCCTTTTTGAAGACGGCGCTGTGCGCGACGACAGACTGTTCCGATGCGCTATCCAAAATGCCGAAGAGTCATGCCTTCTCTATCTCACGGAGTGTTACCTTCAGTCTTGTCCGAAGCCTTTGCTTTGGTTACCCGACTGGTCGTTCAGCTTATGCTCCTTAATTGCGTCCCTGCCAACAACTATTGATCGCAAGGAGCACTCGCGAAAACCGTTGCGCTTCCGTTAATATTGTTGGCCGTTACCAGGTCTGCCCTTCCATCGACGTTAAAATCGGCCGAGGCCAGATCTATCGGGTACGGCTGGGATCCCGGCACGGTGATCGTAAACAGGCTCGAAAAATGTCCAGTCCCATCTCCAATGGCAAAGGTAACTAGCGAGAGACTGGTGAAGTTTGCCGCGGCCAGGTCGATGTTGCCATCGCCATTAAAATCTGCCGTTCGCCGTTGGGTTGCCACGAGTGTCGTAGTTTCTGAGATTGAATTGCACCTCATCACAGCTCGCAAAACACATCTGCGAGCTGATTGAGAAGAGGGCGGCCGCAAGAAATGAGGAGTGAGTGATTGATCGTAGACTCATTCCTGCCATGAAGTAAAAAGAGCTAATGAAATCAAGCTGATAATGGGTTACTCGGCGGCGGTCGATGTCTCGAACATTTGACCATCAAGCGGTAAAGCGAACAGCGGGACAGATACGGGAGAAATCCGTTGTCATCCTAATGTTAGAGTAGTTGGTAAGGATCAACGTCCACGGCGACAGTGACGTCTTCGGGAAAGGGGAGTTTGTCGAGCGTTTCGCGGACCAGTCGGCTCAGGCGCATGATGGCGTCACCGCGAAGAAGGATGTGAAAGCGGTAGTGACCCTGTAGCTTTTCCAAGGGTGCCGGGGCCGGGTCGCCAATGATATACTCGTTAGGCAACGCTTCCCGCAGCCGGCGGACGAGCGTTTCGGCGGAGAAGCTGGCGTGAGTTTCCGCCTCGGAGCGGACCGTGATAAGAGCGGCGTGAGTCGCGGGTGGGAAGTGACACTGTTCGCGGAAGGCCAGTTCCTGTTCGAAGAAACCAGCGTAATCATGGTGACGGGCGAATTGGATGGAGGGCGAGAAAGGGGTGTAGGTCTGAACAAAGACTTCGCCCGGGGCTTCGCCGCGGCCGGCTCGACCAGCCACCTGGGTAAGGAGCTGAAAGGTGCGTTCGCCGGCGCGAAAGTCAGGTAAATGCAGGCTGAGGTCAGCGTTGATGATTCCAACCAGGGTAACGTTTGGAAAATGCAGCCCTTTCGCAATCATCTGGGTGCCGACGAGGATGTCGATCTTGCCGACGCGGAAGGCATGCAGAGTTTCGCGATAGGCATCCTTACGGGACATGGAATCGGCGTCCATTCGCCTGACGACTGCTTTCGGGAACAATGTGGCGACGTTAGCTTCAACCTTCTCCGTTCCGAAACCGGAATAGATTAGTGCGTCCTGGCCGCATTCGGGGCAGCGTTTGGGCACGGCAGCGCTATGTCCGCAAAGATGGCAGCTGAGTCTGGTATTGGCGCGATGAAAGGTAAGGGCGACGCTGCAGTTTGGGCAGTCGCGCGCTTTGCCACAATGACTGCAGAGGAGCGAAGTAGAGAAACCACGGCGGTTGAGAAAAAGGATGGTTTGTTCTTTTCTCGTTAGGCGGTCTTCCATCGCGCTCCGCAGTTTATCAGAGAGAATGGCGGCGATCTTCGCTTTCCGGCGTTCCTGACGCAGATCAACGATGCGGATGACCGGCATCTGACATTGGTCAACGCGCTGGGTGAGCGCGGTTAGCGCATACTTACCGCGTTGGGCGTTAAAATAACTTTCAAAGGAAGGCGTGGCGCTACCAAGGACAACAACGCAGTTTTCGATCTTCGCCCTAACGACTGCTACGTCGCGGGCATGATAGCGTGGGGCTTCCTCCTGTTTGTAGGAGGTTTCGTGCTCTTCGTCCACGACGATGAGACCGAGGTTTTCGAGCGGTGCAAAGATGGCGCTGCGGGCGCCAATGACGATCCGAGCGCGGCCGGAATGGAGTTTGTGCCATTCGTCGTGCCGCTCGCCTTCGGAAAGGTGACTGTGGAGGACGGCAACGACTGCGGAAGTGGCCGTTGAGTCGGCGGGCGAAACGCCTGCGCTGCGATCGGCGAAGCGGCTTTTGAAACGCTCAACGGTTTGAGGGGTGAGAGAAATTTCCGGGACGAGAACGATGGCGGTCTTACCGCGGGCGAGAGTATCGCGGATCGCTTGCAGGTAAATCTCGGTTTTGCCGCTTCCGGTGATCCCGTGAAGCAAGATCGGCAAATGCAATTCCGGACTTTCGAGTGCGCCTGCGATTAACTTGAGAGCGGCGGTTTGCTCTTCGTTCAAAACGAGGTCTGCATCGGCGATGAACTCCTCAGTCCCGTGCGGGTCACGCTCGATCGCCTGCTCCTGCAGCTCGATGAAGCCTCTTCTTACCAGGGCGCGAAGCGTGGTGTTATCAAGTGAGGTCTGGCGCAAGAGTTCGGCTGCCGCGGCGGGCGCGGCCAATTGCATGACTACCTCCAGCAACTCGGCCTGGCGCGGCGCGCGCTTCTGCAATCCCTTGAGTTCATCTTCCCTTGGCGCGCGCTTTAGGGTAACGAAAAGCTGCTTTTTCCAGCCGACCTCCGCTTTGCGGATCACCTGAGGCAGCACGCTCCGCATAACGGTCTCGATCGGACAGCAGTAATAGTTCGCCATCCATCGGGCGAGTTCGATCAGTTTGGGGCTGAGAACAGGTTTTTCGCCTAACAATGATTCGATCGGCTTGATGCCTTTTATGGGACTTTCGTCGAGTGTCGCGACGACGGTGGCGAGGAGCGACTTGTCGCGAAACGGAATCCGGACACGCGAGCCGATGGCGATTCGATCGCGCAACGGCTCCGGCACGGCATAATCCAGCTCGCGGCGGATCGAGCGATCGACGATGACTCGGACGTAGGCGGACATTTTTGATTGCTCACGCCGTTAGGGCGTGAGTTGGTTTGCCTGTGATTCTCCGTGCAGTGGCGAACTTATCCAGCAGCAGCGTATTGCCGCGGTGCGGCGACAGAGTGAGCAAGGCATTCGGCAGGCGAGAGACGTCAGGGCTATCCGCAGTTTGGCTGCTTGCACGGAGGCGTTATTCTTAAATGAGATTTTTTTTCAAGTTCGCCATTTGCCTGTTTCTCGCCGCGACGGTTGGGATTGCGTATCTGGCCTGGCAATCTGGCGATCCATTTTACACGCTCTATGAATGGCTGAGCCCGGCACGTTTTCAGCAATACGACCCGCTCATCCAGGCGGCGGCGGTGGCCAACCGCCTCGACCCAATGTTAGTGAAGGCGGTCGCCTGGCGCGAGAGTCGGTTCGACCCGCAAAAGCTCGGCGGGGCAGGCGAGCGCGGACTCATGCAAGTAAGTGAAATCGCCGCGCGCGAATGGGCGGCCGAAAAACGGATCGCGAATTTCCAGATGGAAGAATTGTTCGATCCGAAAACAAATCTCGAAGCGGGTTCATGGTATCTTCGTCATGCGATGTCCCACTGGCCCTGGGCAAAGGACCCGACGCCGTTTGCGCTCGCGGAATACAATGCCGGGGCAAGTCGAGCGCATCGTTGGGCCGGCGGGGATGGAGCCAAACCTATTTCTGCGCACGAATTTCAGCGGAATATCGATTTTCCCGGCACGAAAAAATACGTCGAATCGATCCTCGAGCGTTATCGTTTTTATCAGCGGCGGGGGAGGATGTAGGGCAGCTGGGAAGGAGCCATTATCGCGGGATCTGGTCGGTTACTTGCCAATCCGCCAACATCACTTAAACTGGCGACTTCGTTTATGGCAGAAAGCAGTGACACAATGGATATGAAGGAGTTCCAGCTTCATGAGGGCGACACCGGTAGTGCCGACGTGCAGGTTGCACGCCTCACCCGCCGTATCGCTCAGCTCACGGAACACCTGAAGAGTCACGCGAAGGATCATTCCTCGCGTCGCGGTCTTCTCAAGATGGTCGCCACGCGCCGCAGCCTGCTCGATTACCTCAGCCGGACGAAAAACGACCGTTATAAGCAGGTAATCGGGAAGTTGAACCTGCGGAAATAATCCTGGCATTACTCGCGTTCGTCGCGCGCCGCTCCCGGCCGTTCTCGAAAATCAAAATCACAACCGGCGACCAGGCCGTTCGTGCACCTTGAGTATAGGTTTTAGCTTCGTCAGTCGTTAGGCGTCGGATCTAAAACCTACAATCAGGGTGACCGGCCTGGATTTCGCATTACCAGAAATCCAAACATGCAACACAAGGTCACGACCCAGATCGGGTCCAAAGAAATCACCATTGAAACCGGCAAAATTGCCAAGCTCGCTGACGGCTCCGTTATCGTCAGTTGCGGCGAAACGATTGTTCTAACCAGCGCCGTTTCCGCCACCGCCGTAAAGCCAGGGCAGGACTTCTTCCCACTCACGGTCGATTACCGCGAAAAAGCGGCCGCGGTTGGCAAATTCCCCGGCGGCTACTTTAAGCGCGAAGGTCGGCCGACGGAAAAGGAAACACTCACCGCGCGGATGACTGATCGTCCGCTCCGTCCGCTCTTTCCCTCAGGCTACTTTTACGACACGCAGATTATCTCGATTCTGCTCAGTGCGGATGGCGAAAACGATCCCGATATCCTCGCGATCAACGGCGCCTCTGCCGCGCTTTGCGTCTCCGACATTCCCTTCAGAGGACCGATCGGCGCGGTGCGCGTCGGTCGCGTGAACGGCGAATTTGTTGCCAATCCGACGCACAGCGAGCGGGTGCAGAGCGATCTCGATTTGGTTTATGTCGGCACCGAAAACGACATCATCATGATCGAAGGCGCGGCCAATGAGCTGCCCGAAGAGGACTTTGTGCGTTCGCTCGAATTCGCGCACAGCCACGCCCGGGAAATGATCCGGATTCAGAAAGAGCTGGCGACGCAGGTTGGCAAGCCAAAGCGCGAGATGCCGCTCATGAAGGTGAATCCAGAGATGCTCGAGATCGCCGATCGCGTGGCGGGCGATCGCATTGAAGCTGCCCTTTATACCGAGGGCAAAGTTGCGCGCAGCAAAGCGGTCGACGGACTGCGCGAGGAAGTGCGGAACGCCGTCCTGGAAAAATTTGCCGAGGCGGCACCGTTCGACATCAACCAGGCTTTTGATTACGTCCAGAAGAAGTCGTTTCGCTCCAACATCCTCGACAAACAAAAGCGCGTTGACGGTCGCGGCTACGAGGACTTGCGTCCGATCAGCTGCGAGGTCGGTGTTCTGCCGCGCGCACATGGTTCGGCGATCTTCCAGCGCGGCGAGACCCAGGCTTTGGCGCTCGCAACTTTGGCTCCGATCGAAGAAGCGCAAATGATCGACGCCTACGGTGGCGGCGAGCAGACGAAGCGCTTCCTTTTGCACTACAACTTTCCCCCTTTTAGCGTGGGCGAGACTGGCCGTTTTGGTGGCGCCAGCCGGCGCGAAATCGGTCATGGTGCGCTCGCCGAGCGTTCCGTCGAGCCGGTTGTGCCTAACGAGGATAGTTTTCGTTACGCCATCCGTATCACGAGCGAAGTGATGGAATCCAACGGCTCGACTTCGATGGCGAGCGTTTGTTCCGGCATGCTCGCACTTATGGACGCAGGTGTTCCGGTAAAGACGCCGGTTGCAGGCATTTCCGTAGGTCTTGTCACAGAGAACGATGAGACCGGAAACCTGAAGCGCTACAACCTGTTGACCGACATCATCGGCGCCGAAGATCACTTCGGTGACATGGACTTCAAACTTTGCGGAACGCGAACCGGCGTGACCGGTTTTCAGCTCGACCTGAAGTTACCCGGGGTCAGTCACAAGATTTTGAGCGAAGCGATTGATCGCGCCCGCGAGGCGCGCGGTAAGATTCTCGACATCATGGCGAGTGTGCTCGCCGAGCCGCGGTCCGAGTTGAGCAAATACGCGCCGCGTATTGAGACGATCAAGATCAATCCGGAGAAGATCGGCGCCCTCATTGGACCGGGCGGCAAGACAATCAAGGGCATCGTGGCCGAGACCGGCGCGGAAATTAATATCGAAGACGACGGGTCCGTGCACATCTACGCGACGAGTGGCGAATCGATGGCCCGCGCCAAGGAAATCATTGGCGGCATGACCAAAGAAATCGAAATCGACGCGACCTACCACGGTCGTGTCGTCTCGATCAAAGAATTCGGCGCCTTTGTCGAAGTTTTCCCAGGGAAAGACGGCCTCGTTCACATCTCTGAGCTGGCCGACTTCCGCGTCCGTCGGGTGGAGGACGTGGCCAAGGTTGGGGAGATGATTTGGGTGAAATGCATCGGGATCGACGACAAAGGCCGGGTGAAACTTTCACGAAAAGCAGCGTTGAAAGAACGCGGCGAAGTAGAGACGGGCGCGCCAATGGGCGATGTTGAAAATCAAGAACATGGCGAGCGAGTAAGCGAATATCGGTCTAGCGAAGGCGGTAGCGGCGGCGAGCGGCGTGACCGAGGCGACCGTCGTGGCGGTCGTGGGAGAGGTAGTCGTGGCAGAGACCACGATCATCAGCGTCGGCCTGAGGATACGCGCTCGAGCGCTCCCGCCAGCACCGGCGACCAACCGCCACCCTCGCATTCTCCAGAACCGCATCCCGACGATTACGAGCCCTCGCGCTAAGATTCTTGTCGAGCACGAGTAGATTGTAGTCAGAACGATTCCCGGCCGGCCGGCGGGCCGTTCTTTCATGGCAAACGTGTCCGGCGGTTGGAAGAACTGCAGGCGCCTAACGATCTATTTTTTACTCGCGCCGACTGAAGACTTGCCGGATGGAAAAGCGTGTCGGGAAGATCGATGAATCGCCTTCTGCTGATCGCGTTTCTCGTCTTCGCGACTTCTTCGGCCCGAGCAACACGGCTGGAGATCGGCGGCGGCAAGATTGACGTCAATTTCTCGCCCGGAGCTTCCGCCGATTTTGAGGCCCGGGTTATTTCCTGGGTCAAGAGTGCGGCGGAGGCGGTGACGAAATACTTCGGTCGCTACCCGGTTTCGCGCGTCGTGGTGAATGTTGATCTCGACGAGGGCGATCGCGTCAATTCGGGGAGAACCTTCGGTAATAGCGAAGGCGGCGTCATCACCATTCGCGTTGGCCGCGCTACCAGCGCCGCGCGCCTTTATTCCGACTGGATGCTGACGCATGAAATGGTCCACCTCGCGTTCCCGAGTGTAGCCGAGGAGCATCACTGGGCTGAGGAAGGTTTGGCGACGTATGTCGAACCAATCGCGCGCGTTATGATCGGCAACCTGCGGGCCGAACAAGTTTGGTCTGATCTGCTGCGCGATCTTCCCCAGGGGTTGCCTAACGATGGTGATCGCGGGCTCGATTTCACTCCCACCTGGGGACGCACTTATTGGGGCGGCGCGCTCTTTTATTTTCTGGCTGATATCGAGATTCATCAACGCACGGCGAACGCGAAAGGTTTGCGCGATGCGTTGCGCGGTATTCTCGAGGCCGGCGGTTCCATCTCAGACGACTGGGAATTGGAGCGCGCGTTCCGCGTCGGAGATGCGGCGACAAAGACGACGGTTTTACAGGATCTCTACGCGCAAATGCGGGCCGCGCCGCATCCGGTCAATCTCGATGAGCTTTGGCGGAAACTTGGGGTGAAACGGAATGGCAGCACGGTCGTTTTGCAAAAGGAAGCGCCGCTGGCTGCGGTGCGTCGGGCGATGATTCCCGAGACGGAATAAAGTGCGCTGCCGGAAGCGGATGATTGTTCGTTAGGCGCGCTTTCTCAAATCAGGCAAAAAGGCCGTTAGCAGTCCGATGAGCGGAAGGAAAGAGCAGACTTGGAAGACGTATTCAATGCTTGTGTAGTCGGCCAGTTTCCCCAGAACCGCGGACCCGATGCCGGCGATTCCAAAAGCGAGCCCGAAGAACAATCCCGCGATGAGCCCAAGTTTGCCCGGCACCAGTTCCTGCGCGTAAACCAGAATGGCGGAGAAGGCGGAAGCGAGGATAACTCCGATGATCACCGTGAGCGTCCCGGTCCAGAAAAGATTGGCGTGCGGGAGCGCAATCGTGAAAGGCGCGACGCCAAGGATTGAAACCCAAATGACCAGTTTGCGTCCGTAACGATCGCCGATCGGGCCGCCGAGAATTGTGCCGAGCGCGACGGCGAAAAGGAAAAGGAATAAGTGAAACTGCGCACCCTGAACTGAAAGATGGAACTTCGATATCAGGTAAAAAGTGTAGTAGTTCGTTAGGCTGGCGAGATAGAAGTACTTGGAGAAAATCAGCAATCCGAGAATGACGAGCGCGAACCAAACTTGGCCACCGAGCGGTTTCGTCGGTGTGGCGGGATTCTCTTGCCGGCGCCTGACTTCCGCGAGGTGTTGACCGTACCAACGGCCGACCCAGCTGAGTATGCCAATGCCGAGAAGCGCAATCAGCGTGAACCAGATGACGCTTCGCTGACCGTCCGGGACAACGATGAGCGCGGCAAGAAGCGGGCCTAACGAACTCCCGGCGTTCCCACCGACTTGGAACAGCGATTGCGCAAAACCCGTCCGCCCGCCTGAGGCGAGATAGGCGACGCGGGAAGATTCCGGATGGAAAACCGAAGAACCCATTCCGACGAGGGCGGCGGCGCCGACTACCATTCCGTAGTGCGTGGCGCGCGAGAGGAGGATTAGGCCCGCCAAGGTCAGTCCCATTCCCCAGGCGAGCGAGTAGGGTTGCGGGCGTCGATCGGTGAAGAGGCCGACAAAGGGTTGCAGGATCGAGGCTGTCATCTGGAACGCGAGCGTGATCAGGCCTACCTGCACAAAGCTGAGGTTGAAGCTGGTCTTGAGAAGAGGATAAATCGCCGGAATGAGCGATTGAATGGTGTCGTTGAGCAGGTGGGAAAAACTGATCGCGAAAAGAACGACGAGCACGGTTGATTTCGCGCCCACCTTCTCGGGGTGCGATTCGCTTTGGGTGAGATGTGTTTCGGTGATGCTCGAGCCCATGTGCGGCGGAAAGCTAGTCAGCCGCCGCGCGAGTGCCAATCGCAGGTCTCGTTTTGACCTCGTGCTCGAGCGTTTTATTTAGGCTGCGACAAATCGGACCCGGCAAAAGGCAGGAGGCTGATGACAGTTGCGGCCTCTAATGCCATTTTGGGCGCGATGCGAGCGCGCCTGACGAAGGACTTCAATTTCGAATCCGCCCAGACGCTGCCTTCCGCGCCCGAGGGGCACAAGTGTCGCCGGATGCACGGGCACAGCTTCAAAGTGGAAATTTCAGTCGAAGGTGAGGTCGATCCGTCAAGCGGGTGGGTTTACGATCACGCTGAGATCAGCGGAGCAATGAAACCGCTCGTGACGCAACTCGATCATGCTTACCTGAATGAAGTTCCAGGTTTGGAAAATCCGACGATTGAAAACATGGCCGCTTGGTTTTGGGAAAAGCTGGCGCCACAACTCCCGGGTCTTTGCGAAATCGCCATCCACGAAACGCCCACGGCACGCTGTCTTTATTTCGGGCCACCTCGTTAGGCAAAGGTTTTGCAGCGCGAAAGCTCGCCCGTCTCAGTCTGACTTCCTTTCGACTCGCCCGAGGAAGTCGTCGAATAACTCACCATATATCGTTCCGCGCTCGGGATGATATTGGACTGCGAGCCCAAAGGGACAATCGCGGAGGCGCATTTGTTCGATCACGTCGTCCGTTGCGCACCAAGCCTCGACGACGCAGCCGTCTCCGAGTCGGTCAATCGCCTGATGATGTGAACTATTGACCTTCGCGAAGCGATGGGAAGCCGAGCGATCGTTGCGCAGCGGCTGCACGTCGCTCTCTCTTTGCTCAGGAAGATTATGCCCGGAAATGTCGAGCCGCAGCGTGCCCCCGAGGGCGACGTTAAGCAGCTGCATGCCTTTACAAATTCCGAAGATCGGCAGGCCGCGCTCGAGCGCGATTTTCACTGCCGCAAATTCCCATTTGTCGCGCCGCAGGTTTGGCTTCTCCAGGATAGATGGGTCCGGCACCGGTTGATGAAGATACCGATGGCCGATATCAGCGCCGCCTGTGAGAAGGAGCGCGTCCATTCGGTTAGGGTCTACCTGGCGACGCGCTGCGTTTTGCACTTTGATCGCTGGATAGTCCCGAAAAAAAGGGCGAAACCATGGCTCGTCGCGGCGGCGAATCCAGGTGACGAGGTTAGGCATCGGCGAACTTGCACTTTGACCTGGCCATGTAAAGCGGGCTCATCGTGCTGCACTTTGTGATTGACGTGCGCGTGACGGAAGGAGTTTCTAAGGGGCAAACCAAAACAAGGAGTTCCTATGGCAGGCAAGGCAAAGAAAACCGTTCGCAAACAAACGTCCGGCATGCGCGATCTGAGCACGCGAAAAGATCCCCGCGGCGGCGCGCAAAAGAAGGAAGGTCTGACTGGTCGCGGCGGCACAAACCTCTCCAGCAAGCGCGGACTGACCTAAAGACGCCTAACGAAAACGAAGGGAATCGCTGGGGCCCGGTAATTCCAGCGTGCAAACTCGTCGTTGATCGATTGCAAGGTCGGTGTGCCGACGTGCGCGGCGCGCACTTCCCGGTATCGTGCCTTGCATGCAGGTCACGGATGTAGCTGTACCCGCCCTTAAGACGAGCGATCTGACTCATCGCTATGGTGAACGCGTTGCCCTTGATCGCGTTTCCCTCCAGGTCATGTCGCGCGAGATTTTTGGTCTTCTCGGGCCGAATGGTGGCGGCAAGACCACGCTTTTTCGCATTCTCTCTACACTCGTTAGGCCAACAAGCGGCTCGGCCTCAATTCTTGGACTCGATTTGTTGCGCGACACCGGTGCGCTGCGTTCTCGGCTTGGAGTTGTCTTTCAGGCGCCCAGTCTCGACAAGAAGTTGAAAGTCCACGAAAACCTTAGGCACCAGGGTCGTCTCTACGGCATGGCTGGCGCGGCGTTACGCGAGCGAATCGAACATCTCCTCCTCGAGTTCAACCTGCGCGATCGCCGCAACGATCTTGTCGAAACGCTCTCCGGCGGTTTGCAGCGCAGGGTCGAAATCGCAAAAAGCCTCCTCCATTCCCCTGAACTGCTCCTGCTCGACGAACCTTCCACCGGACTCGATCCCGGTGCGCGGATCGATCTATGGCAAACTCTCTATCGTCTGCGCGATCAACAAGCCGTAAGCATTCTTCTCACGACTCACCTCATGGAGGAAGCCGAGCGCTGCGACCGGGTGGCAATCATCGATCAGGGCAGGATCGTGGCCTCGGGCGCGCCCGAGCAACTGCGAGCGGAAATTGGCGGCGACATAGTCAGCGCGCGTTCCCGGGATGCGACATCGTTAGGAGAAAGAATCGCGCGTTCGTTTGGTGTGAAAGTCAATGTCCTGAACGATGAAGTGCGGATCGAGCAACCGGAAGGCTCGGCTTTTATAACCCGTCTCGTAGAAGCGTTTCCCGGCGAGATCGATTCGGTCACCTTTGCCAAGCCAACTTTGGAAGATGTCTTCATCGCCAGGACCGGACGACGACTAAGCGAAGGGGACAAAGCGTAGCCGAAGGTCGTTACTCAGCCTGCGCTTTCGCGAGCACCACCTGTTTTCTGCCTAACCAGATGCTCAGTGCGCACCAGCCAATCGCGACAGGAATGGCAACGAAACTGATGCTCGAAAGCCCCAACCCAAGCGCATGCAGACCGCCATAGGACCACGCACCGATCTGATCTCCGGTTCGATATCCCAGGGTGTCAGTTACCCCCTTCACCTTATACTTATCTTCCCGGTGCAGGACGGTGAAGAGAATCTCCCGCGAAGGACGCAGTAACGCGTATGCAGTCGCGCGACGTGCCACTTGAAAAACAGCCAATAAGGCCAGGCTCGGCGCAATGCCCATCGCGGCGAAACCAACCGTGCTCAAGAGTGGCATCGCGACCAGCGTGACCCCGACGCCAAACCATTTGAGAAGTCGGCCGGTGAAAAAGATTTGGATCATGACCGTGATGCTGTTGACCCAGATTTCGAGATTGGCCAGAAAGACGGTCCGTTCTGCACTGCTTTTCAGGGCTTCGCGCGCAAGATCAGATTGTTGAAAATAGGCCCACGTGGAAGTGATCGTGTAGAGGAGCATCGAGCCAGCCAATCCCAAAAGGTAAGGCGAGCGGCCAATGTGAGTGATGCCCGACCACACGGACCCGCCGATCGGTTCCTCTTGTGTCCGAGCCGTCTCCTTGTGAGTCGCAAAGCTGCTCGGAAAGAACCGCACCAGAGAACCGGCGATGGCGAACATGATGGCGGACACCGCGAGCAGATTTGCCGGTCCAATCTCACCTACATAGTGCTTCGTTAGGTAGGCTCCAAGAATCGCGCCAAGTGATCCGCCGACGGCTATAAAGCCATAGAGGCGCTTACCTTGTTCGACCGTAAACAGGTCGGTCATGAAGGCCCAAAAGATCGCGGTATTAAAAAGATTGAAGACACTGACCCAGACGTAGAGGGCCCGGCCAATCCAGACTTGTTCTTCAGGGGGAGAACTGCGCATCAGGAAAAAGAAGAGCGCGAGATTGAAAATGAAAAATCCGTAGGCCAGAGGGATAAATTTTCGGCGCGACATGCGGGCCACAATTGCGGCAAAGAGGACATTGGCGACCAACATTGCCGCCAGCGTGGCGGTAAACATCCAGGGCAATGTTTCCAGCCGGTTGCTGGCCGCGATGCTGTCCCGAATCGGACGCATGATGTAGTAGCCGGTCAGAATCAAAAAATGAAAAGCGAACCCGAGCCAAAGGGCTCGCAGTTCGTTAGGCCGCACATCCACCATTTTGCGGAAGAGCGGAAGCGCGCGATTCATGGTTAGAAGGTCCGGCTTCTTGGCTAACTGAGCCGGAAGGCTATTTTCGAGTCTGGTGCCAGGCTGCGAGGACTTCAGCCTCCCGCTCTGGTGTGAGGCCGGCTTTTAGCTTCTCCTGGCGCTCCTTTGGCTGTGCACGAAGCCACGTAAGTGTGTCCCGTGCCGTTTCAGGGAGCGGTCGAAAAGTCAGCCCCTTTTCCAGTGCTCGCTTGATGCTGACCGCGCCCAGCCCGCCGTCCTCGCCTGTTGGAGGCACCCACACCGGCATATCGGACCAGGGCGCGACCTTCTCCTTCTCGAGAAAATCCGCCGGCGCCCAGGTAAAGCTAGCGTTTGATCCGAGTCCTTTTTTGATCTCCTCGAGCATTCCGCCAACCGAGAGAGCTGTTGCGGGGCCCGTCCCATTGTAAGTGCCGGTCGCTTCTTGTTCCGCCATGCGAATTGTCCACTCAGCCAGATCGCGCGCGTCGATGAATTGCACGGGATCGTTCGGCTGGCCCGGAGCAAGAACCTCGCCCCCGCGCGCCACTCGCCACGGCCAGTAGCTAAACCGATCTGTCTCGTCCCCTGGCCCGACGATCAAGCCCGGCCGGATGATGCACGTCTTTCCAGGAAACCATTTCTCTGCCTCTTTCTCCGAGAGTGCCTTGAGGGGTCCATAGAGAGCAAACTTGGAAGCGATCACTGTTTCGCGAGTTTCCTTCATCGCGTCTTTACCATCGTACTTGGCGAGCGGCGCAGTCTCATCGAGCCCGGGCTTCGGTACATCGCCGTAGACAGAGATGGTGGAGATAAAGATATAGCGCTCAACGTTGCCTTGGAGGATTTGACCGACATCGCGCACCCATTTCGGCAGCATAGTTGGATTGTCAATTACAACGTCCCACTTACGGCCCTTGAGCGCGCCTACGTCGCCGGTGTTACGATCTCCAGTCAGCTGCTCTACTCCATCGGGAAGGACGCCGGGGTGCGTTTTGCCGCGATTGAACACCGTTACCTTGTGCCCGCGCGCCAGGGCATATTTCACTTGGAATGGTCCGGTAAAACCGGTTCCACCCAGAATTAAAATGGCGAGGGACTTCTCGGCTTTGGGCACGTGTGGATCATACTTCGGCGCATCAACCCCTGCTACGCTCGGTAGAGGCGAAACCGAAGGCGAGGGTGAAGGGCTGAGGGCGAGCGCGGAGGTGGTCGTTAGGCAGAGGGCGATGGAAAGAAAAGGACGCAGGCGATGCAGAGTCGTGGTCATAAGGCTTGGAAGAGTTATTTGAACTGCGCGACTTCGAGTCGCGAAGACTTTAACAGCACGAATGCCGGCAACGCGAGTCGCTTTTGTATTTGCCTTCGTAGAGCGAAAAGCGATGAAGCGAGGTTGTTATGCCGATTCGATCTTCAAACTCTACTCTTCGACCGCCTCAAGCTGCTGATCGACTATCTGGCCGGTGTAGCGGTCGATAGCCACATGCAGCCAATAGCGCTTCTCTCCCTCGACAACGAAACTGGCCAGGTTTGAAGCGCTCGGCGGGTAACGGCCCGACTGTGCAATCATATCGATGAACAAACCCCAGGTCCGTGTCTGGGTGGTTTCAGATAAAGCGCGCGCGATTGTTTCCTTTTGTTCTTCGGATGAACCTACTGAGTTGCCTGCCGCCTGGACCAATCTGGATATATCGCTCTTACCCACGGCAGGTTGCACCGAGGTCCCCAAGCTAGGGTTACCAATGATTCCCGATATCGCTGCAGGCGTTGGCTGCGCGGCAGCGTTATTTGCCTGAGCGAGAGTAACTGGCGACGAGGATCCGTCTTCTGCCGTAATTGCACTTTTTAAGATCGCAGCTATGACCGCCGGATTTGCCGTGTTCAGACTTATCGTCCCGGCGCGGACAGTGGCACTGTTATAAGTGAAAAGATCGAGGATCGGAGAATCAAGACTGGTCGAGGTGAAAAAGTTTATCGTTTTCGGCGCCGGAGTTATCTCGGGCCGCATTGCGTAACCCAATTCGCCGACGCTGCGAAATGGACGGTTAAGCATCGTGTAGTTATTAACAAAGGGCCGAGGTGTTGGAGCCATTCCAGTCGGTGGAGGAAATGGCGAAGGTTGCGGAGATGGCGATGCTCTGGCTGGATCAATATTCTCCATCCCCACGGCCCAGTTGCCTCCTGCATATTCAATTATTGTCGATGTAGCACTGGTTGTTGGATCGGCGGAGGTGCCGTCATCGTATTGGTCGATAATCGTGGCCCCGAGAGCCAAGGTCGTCGCGATGTGCGAGGAGTCGCTAGAGTTAGTAGCATAGACGGCATAGTTTAGGACCTGGAAAAACTCGGGGTCGGTGGTAAACGCAGGAATGACCGATTGTAACGTGTCGCCCGCCTTGCCTACGTACTGCCAGTGACCTGGAATGGCAGGAGTTAAGGGTGGTCCGATGCTTCCCGCCGTGCCTGCTGCCCATTTTAGTCCAAAATACTTTTGAATGTTCGCAGCAGTCGAGGAGTCAGGGTTGTCTTTTACGAGAGCGAGGTTACCGAGAGGAAACCTGTTGGTAAGCGAAGCGGTGCCCGCTTGAAATGTCGGAATGTTCTGCTCCCGCGAAAAGGTTCCCAAGAACTGAAGCATATTGAAACTGGGACCGGCCGCTCTGACGAACTCAACTAACTCCCTCCGGTTTGCAAAAGCCTGGTCTGTCCGACCGAGATATAGGGTCGGAGCCACTGTTTTGAAATCTTTCGTCGTATCAAGGAAGTAGCTCATGAACGGCGATGGATCGGGTGTAGGTGAGAGGGACGGAAATGTCCCCGAAGACTTGACTGTGGCATAATTACGCCATCCTACGATCTTGCTAACTGCTGTCGCGTTTGTCATGGCGCCTGCCGGCGTGTATTTCATTCCGGTCAAGTCCGCCAGTGCGATGCTTCCTTTCCGCCCCACATCGGTTGCGGGCGGAGTCGGCGACGGGAAGCCCGACGAGATTCGCATCGAGAAGTCCTCCTTCATCATAGATTATAAAGGCGTAGCGGCCGACCGCGAACCCGGTATTACCTGGTGTCGAATCAGCGAGGGCGGAATCCCATCCGGTGAAAGCAATTGGTCCGTGGCGCGTCACGATCACCCAATCGGGCGCCCAGTAGTTTGGACCGGTGAAACCAGTCGTTACCGGTTCAGAGCTACTATCATCCGTGTTAGCTTTAGGGACGAGGTAGTGGCTGTTCCATCGACTCAAGCTAATAGAGCGATTGTTAAGAGAGACGTCCGTCGTAGAATTCACTGCAGAAGCCGCGCTCGGAACGGCCGGCGGTGGAATGGAATCGTTCCTTACGCTCCGTCGAATAAGATTGGGAATGCCCGACCAGGGGAGGCCGCCGGCTGCGGGTTTGGGACTGCGCTGGGGAGTTACGTTCGCACTCGTGACCGGAGTGCCCGCCGCTATCTCTTGTTTCATATCGGCGACTACCAAATCCAAAGCACTCCGAGCCAATTCGTCGGCCATTCCACCGGTAAAGTCCTCCTGCGCTAACTGACGGTCCATCGTCGTGCGAGAGAGATAAGAGAGAACTAACGTGCAAAGTATAACGAGAAATCCTAGGACAATAATCAAGGCCGCTCCTGGGTCCCTGGGAAAGCTCAATTTATTGCGGCGGGCTGAGATAGACATAGCGTTGATAGATTCGGACGCCGTTGATCGCAACCCGCGGCATGTCGGTGACGCTATTCAGCGTGTCATGCCAGCTAGCCATCAGATCGTAGCATGGTTTCGTAGGATCGAAATCCTTCAGCCGATCGCCCAGTTCGCTAAGTTGAGTATTCGAAAGCGACACTCGACTTTTTTGATCGATCGTGGCGATCGTTATGACAATGGCGGTGACATCGTGCAAGCCATCAATCCCGAGTTGGTCCGAAATGGTGCCTGTCTTTAGGACATAATAATATTCGAACCGAAAGATTTGGGGAGCGATTAACTCATAATCGGGATCCGATGTACTGCTGCTCGTTGCCGCGGGCCAATTGTTGATAATCGTCTGAGGACCAAAAAGCATTGGCGTATCCGTTGCCAGGACGCCATTCCAAAGAAGCCCCTTGCCCATCCGCTCCATTTTGTTGAGAGAAGAAGAGGCAGGGTTGGAATTAATGCGGTAAGACACGAGCGAAAGCGGGCTCTGAGAGCCGATCGAAGGATAATAACCTGGAGCGTTGCAAAAGAAGGCGATCCGATCATTACCGGTCTCAGGGTCAGGATTGCCTTTGCCGTAATAATCAACGTCGGGCCGCTTGAGCATTTGGGCGAAATCGAGAGTCAGCCGAGCCAGGACAGGCCTTATCTGGCTCTCGGTATTCATTCGGCTGTTGCCCAAAGTGGTAATTAGCGCGGCGCTATCGACCATTCGACTTACGATGAGTGTTAGGAGAGTGAGAATAACGACGGAAACGAGCAGTTCTACGAGGGTAAATGCGTGGTCCGAGTGCCTCATGGAATTAGTTCCGATCTAAGGCGACAAACATTTCCGATGCGCGGGTGTTACCATTGGCCGGATCAGCTCCAGCAGGCCATGTGATCCGCAGATAAAGCCGGGTGGCGGTTCGTCCACCGCTATTAGGAAGGAAAGTGACGACCATGCGATAACGCGAAACATTGGTTAGAGTGGTCGAAGACTGACCGCTAGCGTCAAAGAAGCGTGTTGTGCTAGTGGGAATAATGATGCCGAATTGCAGGGATGTATTCGTAGTAGGCGGTGTGGCTCTCAGGTCCGTTGCGACCGATGTCAGAATCTGAACGGAGGCGGTTTGCTCAATGGAAGTGTGGTTGATCTGAAGGCCGGTGGTCAGGAGTCCAGCGATGGCGAGAAGGGAGATCGCTGCGACACCCATGGCAAGCGTCAGTTCAACAAGCGAAAAAGCGATGTAACCGGAGGGATGATATTTCACCGAGTATAAATCTTCACATTGCCTCCGAACCCGCTGATTTGAAGGGCGACAACATTCCCGGGATAGACGGCGGTTGAAGTCCCAGCCCCACTAATTGGCACTGGCACCGCGTTTCCGTGGGTTTGGACCAGGCCTATTTCAACAAAACGGCGGATGCTATAGGAGTTGCCGTTAACCCGCGCTTCGCCGGCAGGGTTAAACTGAAGCAGCTTGTCAAAAATGTATTGCGCAGTCGGTGCAGGATTACCAACCGGGTACTGAAAGTTATACGGCGTCGTATATGGAGCGGTATTGGGTATCGCGTCGTTGAGTTCGCCAAACCTTGAGTAGTTATAGTTGGCAGGAGGAGGATCAAGTTGGATAGCGGGCCGGCTGTCGAAGGCCTCGCCCGTACCCGTTCCAACAGCAAAAAGTGGTAAATGGGCATTCTCGATCTTCAACAGCCTTCCAATCTGGTGCAGCTTTGTGGGATCGATTGTGCCAGTGGCGCTACCGTAGATGTTGGTGCCATCGATGGAAGCTACGGTTGCAAGGACGATCCTTCCATTTCCCGGGATTGGGGGACTGGAAGAAAGTTTTGAGGCATCTTCTTCGTAGAAACCGACCCAGACGTATGTATTGCCCGAAATCGCCGTGGCGCGGGCTAGCTCCAGGGCGCCTTTTATGGCGTAGGCCGCGTTCGCGATGTCTCCGGCTTGTTTCAAGCTGGTAAAAGACGGGCCAATCACGAGCATCAGGGTTCCGATGATCGCAATCACCACCAGCAGTTCTACTAGCGTGAAGGCGTGGGGGGCGGGGGAGTCGGCTTTGGCTGAGGGCACGGGGGGCGGGGGAAACAGGCGCGTTATAGCAAGAACTGAAAGAATGAAAAGCCAAAAATTTGATGACTGAAAGGCTGGGGGGAAGCCGGAAGCCTGAGTTTTCTGATCCTGGGAACGTGTAGCGCGGAATGGCAGCGACCTTGGTGATGCATCGGCACGGTTCTAGCTTTTTAGCGAGCCAACGTGCTGGAACACTCCTTATCCGAAGCCGAGCGTAGTCAGATTCTGCAGACGATCGAGATGTTTGAGGTCATTACTCAAACGCAACCCGATGATTATCAATCGCTGGAGATTCTGAAGGTCGCCTACCAAAAGCTGGGCAAGACCGAAGAGGCCAGCCGCCTTTCCCGGCGTCTTGCCGAGGCTTACTTTAACGCCGGCTCATTCTCGCTGGCGATGCAGGAATGTGAATCCGTTCTCGCGTCCGAGCCGGGTGCACCCGACATGCTCGCTTTGCTGGGCGAGATCGAAGCGAAACTGCACGGGCCAGGGCATACCAGGCCAGATGCAGGAGCGCAAAACGCGCTTATCGCACCAAACTACACCACAACGAATCCGACTGCCGATGGGGGACTACTCGAGATCGGTGGCCGCAACACCGGTAAGCCTCGCAAGAAACTGTCGCCGGAGGACGCGCAGCAGGGAAACGATCAACTGGCCAAGTTTCTCATCGTTCAACAGCTCTTCGCCGAGGAGGAGGTGAACGCCGCCTTGCTTGAAGTAATGGAGGTCAACCGGGCCGCGACCGGCTCGCATCTGGCAGCGTCGCTACTCGATCGGCTTTGCCAGGGCGACGACTCAAAGATGGAAAGCGTGCTCTCCGCGCTTATCGACCGAACCAAGTTTGCCTACGTACCTCTGGAATATTACGACATCGATCGCCAGGTGGTGCGGATGCTGCCCGACGAGCTGACTATCAATCGACTTTTTGTTCCCTTCGACCTGATCAGCCGGACCATCATGGTCGCGGTTTGCAATCCGTTTGACGCTGCCGCGCGCGAAGAGGTGCAGCAATCGCTCGACTACACCGTCACGTGGTATCTGGCGAAGCCAGCGACGATCATCAAAACACTTCAGGAGATCTACCGGCTCGGGCCGCAGGGATAGGCGCGATGAGAAGTAAATCTTTCGGGGAACGCATCGCTGATGTCCTGATCGAGGACGGCCTCCTTCTGCCAGCGCAGCTCGACGAGGCCATTAATATTCAAAAGCAGCAGGGCGGCCGGCTGCTCAAGATTCTCACCGACAAACAATTCGTTAGCGATCAGGACATGGCGTTCTCGATGGGTCGTTGTCTGAACACGCCGCCGACCAATCTGGCGAAATTGCGTGTGCCGGAGGAAATCCTCAATCTTGTCCCGCGCGACATGGCCAAGGCGCACAAGCTGGTGCCAATCGCGCGCCTCGACAGAAAGCTCTTCGTTGCCATGGCCGACCCGACGAACGTGCTGGCGGTCGATGATCTGAAGCGCCGGGTTCAGATGGACATTGTGCCCATGATCACCACCGAGCGCGCGGTCAACGACGCACTCAGCGGGGTTCACTCAGCGGGCGCCAACATGAGCGAAGTGCTCCGCCAGGTCTCGGAGGAAGTGGCGGGTGACGTCGAGGTGCAACAGACCAAGCGGGAAGAGATCGACCTAGATCGACTGGCGACTGATAGCGAAGACGCGCCAGTCATTAAAATCGTTAATTTGATTCTTGCCCAGGCGATCAAGGAAAAGGCGTCGGATATTCATATCGAGCCGTTCCAACGCACGCTTAAACTGCGCTATCGAATCGATGGCGAGCTCGTCGCGGCCGAGTCGCCGCCCAAGGCACTCCAGCTCGCGATCACATCGCGCATCAAGATTCTTGCTGGACTCAATATCGCGGAGCGGCGCATTCCACAGGACGGCCGCTTCCGCATCAAGGTCATGGGCAAGGAAGTCGATTTGCGAATTTCCATTCTGCCCACTTCACATGGCGAAAAAGTCGTCATCCGAATTCTCGATAAATCGGCGCTTGCCGGCAGCGTCGAGACGTTGGGCATGGACGAAGAAACGCTGGGTCGTTTCCGCAAGGCGATCGACGCGCCGCACGGCATGATCCTGGTCACCGGCCCGACCGGTTCCGGTAAAACAACGACGCTTTATTCGGTGCTGCAGGAACTCAACAGCCCAAACTACAATATCGTCACAGTAGAAGACCCGATTGAGTACGAGCTCATGGGTGTGAATCAGGTTGCGGCTCGACCGGACATTGGACTCGATTTTGCCAGCGCCCTTCGCTCCATCCTGCGCCAGGACCCCGACATCGTGATGGTCGGAGAAATTCGCGACAACGAAACGGCCGATATCGCGGTAAAAGCAGCGCTTACCGGTCACCAGGTCCTCTCGACTTTGCACACCAACGACGCTGCGGGCGCGATCGCGCGATTGGACGACATGGGAATCGAGCCCTTCCTCATTTCCAGTTCGGTGATTTTGACCTGTGCGCAGCGACTCATCCGGCGCCTCTGCACGAATTGTCGCGAGGAATTTTTGCCCGAGCCCGAGATGTTCACGCGTCTCAACATGGAGCCGACGGAAGGTGCTGTTTTCTACCAAGGCGCCGGCTGCGATCGCTGCAAGGGCCGCGGCTACTCCGGCCGCGCCGCAATTATCGAAGCGCTCACCGTAAGTGAGTCAATTCGGCGGCTCATCATTAAGCGTGCTTCGGCAGCGGTAATCAAAAATCAGGCAATTTCTGAAGGAATGAAGACCCTACGAATGGTCGGCATCGACAAGGCGATCGAGGGAATTACGACGCTTGAAGAGGTCTGGCGCATCACCGCCGAGGATCACTAATGAATTTAACGTTTCTGCGCTTTCTCAAAAAAGGTAAGACTCGGACAGAGATTAACGTGGCGGTCGCTCCGCGGCCGATTGTCGGAATCGAAAAACCAGCCTCGGAACGCTTAGGCAGGACGTTCCTACCTAACATCGGCCGCGGCACAGAGTCGGAACCGGAGACAAGTCTTACCTTCCCGGCCACAGCCGGAACGAGTCCGACGGTGAGTGTTGAACCATTGGCCGTGTCCGGCATCGCACTAATTCCGGACAGCGGGGCGCCCGCGACCACTGTTTTACCTGGAATGCCATCGCAGGGAGGAGCCCCAAGTCCAGCGCACAAGATTTCGCCGGGGACAAATTCTGGTTTGGGAGTTCCGTGGCCTAACGAGCCGCGAGCGGAGAAAAATGACCGGACCATCGCTCTCCCGCTTGTCGATCTATCGGCACACATTCCCGATGGAATGCTGAGCCCGCTCCAGATCGATCCCGAGCGCCGCATTCTTTTCAAAGCCACCGAAATCGAGCGAGGTATGGCGAGCGGCAGACCCTCGGTGCGGCTGCGTTCCATTTACCAGCAGGCGCCCGAGCTCTTCAGCCGCGAAGTCAGCCCGGAAGACACCACGCAGGTTATCTTGCCAGTGGCGCAGGTACTCGAGCAGTTCGCGAGCTTTAAGGTCCGTCCCGACCAGCTTCGTGATCCGGCCATTCCACAAATGGAGACGCCGTTTCTCAAGGTGACTATGGAAGACAGCGAACGCTTCAGGCCTTCGGTCGAAGCAGCTTCGCCCGCGGAGCCCGCAGTCAAATCTGCAGTCGAACCTTCGCACGTATCCGCGCTTCCGACGTCCTTCGCTCCGCTGCATCCAGCAACTCCGGCTGCGTCAGGTGCTGCCACCCCACCACCCGTTGCTCAGCCGACGGCGGAGTTAACACCAATCAAGCCAATTCGCCTGTCGCTTCCGACTGAAAACAAGGAAGTGGTCGCTCCTTCCGCTGCGCCAACTCCTTCGGTGGAGGCAGCGCCGCCGCGTCCGATTATCAAGCCAAGGTTTTCACCGAACGGAATAGGCGTGCCCGCCCCTGAGAGAGTTCCAGCCTCAAGCGGGCCGCCTGTTCCCACTCCTTTACCTTCGCCTTTTGCGCCGCCGCCGCCAAGCCGGATTGCGTTTAAGGTTGCTCCACCATCGGACGACTTGCGCGCCTCGGTCGCGTCCACTGCCGCGGCTGCGCCTGCAACATTCCCGCCAGCGATACCTTCGTCGCGTCCGTCCAATCTGACCGAGACGATCTCGGCAAGTCCACGTCTGCAACTTCCACTGCGGGCCGTTCTGCGGGGGATTGTGTCGCTGCAGGTTTCCGGACCGACCGATGAAGTGCCGGAATCGGCTCAAGTCGACTTTCCATTTTCGATTATCGAACCGCAATTATCGTTAGGCAAAATCTCGCTCTCGCCCGGGCAGTTCGTGGCTGCCCTGCCGGCAGAATTCCGCGAGCGCTTCAAGATCGAGGATCCGCGGACTCCGATCCCGCTCCCCTTGGAGGAGGTTTTGCAGCACCTGCCTAACGATACTCTGCGCATGCGGGCCGACCAGGACGCACCGGAGCTCGTGTCCGCTTTCGAAACGCCCTTCAGCCAGAAGGCCGCCGAAGATGCAGAACGCTTCCAGACTCCCGTGTCCAAAGTGGTTCTTGACCGGGATGCTCCGCGTTTGCGCAAGAATGTTGAGTCCGCCCAAGCGTCCACATCGGCGATCAATCAGGATGCCGTCGTAACCGAAGCGCGATCGCCGGTTGCCGAAGTAAAGCCGACCTTTCCAAAACCGGCGGTGAATCTAACGCCCGAGAAAACGCTGCTGCCGGGAACTTCCGTTGCCCCAAAGACACGGGAGGTTACCGCTCCGGCCCTCCAGTCTGTCGAGCGCACTCCCTTGCAAAGGATCTTCGAGACCGATGAGGCGCTCGATCCAAAATCCATCGTCGCGTATGCCGGCCGTCTGCCTGGTGTGCGCGCATGCGCGATCATGTTTTCTGACGGGCTCAGCCTGGCGGAAAATTTCCCGCGCGAATACAAGGTCGACGCCTTGTGTGCCATTGCGCCCACGATTGTGCAAAAAATCGGCACTCAGATCCCGGGCGCGAACCTCGGAAGTTTGACCAGTATCACTCTTTTCTGCGCCAAAGAGTCGGTGAGCTTTTTCGCCCGTGAAAACATTTGTCTGGCCGTACTTCACGCCGGCGCAGACGAGGTGGAATCCGAAACACGCGCCCTCCTCAGCGCGGTGGTGAAAGAACTCGGCCGGATGTACGGGCCACAGCCTAACGACGCTCATCAGCCTAACGCCTAACGAAAATCCATGTCGATCATCAATTACGCCAGCCGCGAAATTCAGTTCAAAATCGTATATTACGGTCCAGCTCTTTGCGGCAAAACTACGAACCTGGCTTACATCCACGAGCGCATTAGCCCGTCGCATCGTGGTGATCTCGTCTCGCTGGCAACTTCCGCCGACCGCACCCTGTTTTTCGATTTTCTCCCGGTGAACGCAGTCGTGATCAAGGGCTTTGTGACCAAGTTCCAACTTTATACCGTGCCTGGTCAGGTCATCTATAACGCCACCCGCCAACTCGTTCTGCGTAGCGTGGATGGAGTCGTTTTCGTGGCTGATTCGCAGTGGGAGAAAATGGAGGAAAACGTCGAGAGCTTTAAGAATCTGGAAGAAAACCTTACCCAGCAGAATCTGTCGATCGACGAAATCCCCTACGTTCTGCAATATAATAAACGCGACCTAACGAATATCGCGCCGATTAATTACCTTGAGTTCCTGCTCAACAATCGCAAGAAGCGCGCGCAGAGTTTCGAAGTGGTCTCGAGCACGGGACAGAACGTTTTTGCCTCTCTTAACGCCGTTTCTCAAATGCTGCTGCACAAGTTCTGCAAGCAGGGAGAAGCGCCCTCCAGCGCTCCCGTGACGCCGACAATCCCATCGAAGGTCGTCCCTCCGTCGCGCGCCATTCGACCGATCAATTTATGAATAGCATTCCCGCCCTGACGATTGAGCACGTCGCCAATCTCGATGGCATTCTGGCCGATTTCCTCAAGAAAGCGGACGCGGATCTGACGGTTGTGATCGACCGTGGCGGCAACGTCATCTCGCAATATGGCGACTTCGCCATCCTCGACGTTACCATCATCGCGGCGCTCGCCGCCGGATCTTTCGCCGCGACCAGGGAGCTCGCGCGCCGGATCGGCGAAGTAGAGTTCAACGCCCTTTATCACCAGGGCAACGGCAATCACATTTTCATGAATTCCGTGGACGAAAACACCATCATGATCACGGTTTTTGGCCCGCGTACCACGGTGGGTTTGGTGCGGTTCTATTCAGCCGCGACGGCAGCAGCGGTCGCGGAGCTACTGAAGTCGCTCGAGACGTCCGGCTCACCCGGTTTCACTTTTGAAGCGAGCGACGTGACTGCCGGACCGATTTTTATTGATCGTTAGGCGTTAGGCAGTAGTCGTTGCTATTTCGGAGCGTTCTTTTTCGTATCCAGATAAAGAACGACGAAAATGGCCGCGAGCCACGGCCGCAGAACGGCATGCGCCAAAGTGCTGAAGAAAGTCGTCAGGCTGGCGAGCGGATCCTCCGCATTCATCGCCGTCATTGATTGCAGCAGATTGGTGGCCTGCTCAAGATTGGTGACATTGCGCAGCCGGTAAAATACCGCCGGCAGTTCGATCGCTACATTAATCCCAATGATCAAAAGTAGCCAAACTGAAGCGATAACCGCGCCGCGAAACAGCGGACGCTGAGTCCAGGGTAGCTCGGCGCCACCACGTGCCAGCATTTTACTTTCACGCAACGCTTCCGTCGCCTCTCCGCCGCCGAGAGCAGCGGCTTGCTGCCAAAAAAGGAAGTTAATGAAGAGCCGCGCGACGGTATAGACAGTGAAGCAAAGCAGGCAAAGCGCGAGCAACACAGTCGCAAGCGACGGCTCGCCGGCCGCCAGAGAAACCGCGAGCATCAACGGGACGATCGTCCAAAGGAAATAGCTGCCGTAGACGATGAGCGCGAGGAGAAAGACGCGGCCCCAAAGCGGCTTCGCACGATGGAAGATTTCGCTAAAAGTCGGGTTGCGCTCAGCATGGAGATCAGCCGCGAGCAACTGCAGGCCGGCGATGGAAATGGGCCACGCAATGACCAGCAGGGCGAGGCTTACAAACGCAACAGCGGCGCTGATCACGACCGGGGCAATCGGTGCGCCGGCTTTCGGCACCTCAAGAAACGGGACAACGATTTGGAGAAGGAAAGCCGGAACCGCAACGAGTAACCCAAAGAGGAAAAAGCGTCCAAAACCCTGGCGAAAAATGTGCCAACTGGCGGCGACAATTTCCCCGAAATTCAAACGCCTCACAGGCAGCGGCGGCGCAACCGATGGTTCGTCAGCAAAAACTTCCGGCAATTCCTCCGCCCGAATCCAGCGCTCGCTGTCCGTTTCCCGTAATTCGTTTTCACGGATGAGTCGTCCTTCGCGTCTCCATTCGCGTAACTCATCAACGCCGACCGGCCCGTATTCGCGACCTTCCACGCGCACGATCCATTGTTCCGCCATTCGGCTCACTTAATCGCGAATCCCCACAAAAACTAGCGGCCTCTTGAATCGCGCGCCGCCCAGGTGCGAAAGACTCGAATGATCGAATCCATGTTCGAAAATGTTACTCTGGCTTCTTTCGAATTTCGATATTCGGATTTCGAGGTTTATTAGAGGCGCGTGAGACTTCTCCTCATTGACGGCCACTATTACGTTTACCGTTCCTACTTCGCGATCCTGCATCTCTCCAACTCCGGTGGTGAACCGACTAACGCCATCTTTGGCTTCACGAAAACGCTCCGGCTGATGCTGAAACATCTCCAGCCCGATCTCGGCGCAGTTATTTGGGACCGAGGTCTGCCACAGCGCCGCACAGAGCTTCAGCCCGGCTACAAGGAGACGCGCAAGGAAATGCCCGCGCCGATGGTGCCGCAGCTCGACATCATTCAGGAACTCACACCCTGGCTCGGATTTCAGAGTCTTTCCCTGCCTGATACCGAAGCGGATGACCTGATGGGTTGTTACACACTGAAAGCGCGGGAACTCGGAATCGAAACGATCCTCGCCACGAACGACAAGGATCTTTTCCAATTGGTCGATTCGAAGGTGAAAGTCTACAGCACGGCCAAGGCCGATCTTGTTTCGCCTAAGGATGGGTTCGCGTTGTTAGGCGAAAAGGAGGTGACCGCAAAATGGGATGTCCCGCCGGCACTCATCGGCGACGTCCTCGCTCTTTCTGGGGATGCAGTCGATAACATCCCTGGCGTCGGGGTTGGCCGGAAATCAGCCGCCAAATTACTTCAGGAATTCGGCAGCCTGGACGGCATTCTCAATGGCGTCGATGAGATCAAGGCCACCAACACGCGCCAAAAGATCGTCTCTGGCCGCGAGCGCATTTTGCAGAATCGCAAAATGGTGGAGCTGGATTGCGACTTGGAGTTGCCGGTTCCGGTCGAAGAACTTCGCATCCGCCCCAATTATCCGCGACTCATCGAATCGATGGAACGCTGGGAGTTCAAATCCCTTCTTCAGGAAGTGCGGGACGAAGCTGGCCACGCTGGGAAAGCTGTCCAGGGCGAATTGCTATAGTCGGACCCCGGGGTGCTTGAAAGGGCCGCTCTTTGTCCTGAGCCAAGTTCCGGGAAATCTTTGAACGCAACCGGCCGTGTGGGGTCTATATCCATTGGTTAAGGCGATTCGGGCGGTGGCACGTTCTCGCATTCGAAGGTTTCTCCGCGCGTGCCCTGCCCGGATCTTTTTTTGTGCCTTGTTGCGGGGCGTTCTTCCCGCATTGTTTCGTTCCGGCGGGATCGCTTCGCGTGTTTCAGCCGGCAGCTGACAGGCCATGAACTTTACCGCCGAAGATTTCCAGCTCATCGACCTCGCTCTGCGTGAGGACATCGGGGACGGCGACATCACAAGTCAGTATTTTATCGGTGAGGAAGATCAGGCGTCGGCCCGTGTCATCGCCAAAGAGCGAGCGGTCGTCGCGGGAACGGAGGTTGCGGCCGAGGTTTTTGGCCGCGTCGATCCGAGTCTCCGGGTCGAGATCACGCAAGCGGACGGTTCAGCGGTCGCGGGTGGAATGTCGGTGCTTGAAGTCCGCGGTCGCGCCCGACCCATTTTGACGGCTGAACGTGTGGCGCTCAATTTCCTCCAGCATTTGAGCGGCATCGCCACCCTCACGCATCAGTTTGTCGAAGCCGCTGGCCCAAATGGAGCGAAGATTCTCGACACGCGTAAGACCACGCCCGGTCTGCGCAAATTTGAAAAAGCAGCAGTCGCGGCTGGCGGCGGTAAGAACCATCGTTTCGGGCTCTACGACATGGTCCTGATAAAGGATAATCATCTTCTTGCGCGCAATGGATTGGCTCGGTTAAGCGCGGCGATCGAACGGGTGCGGCGAGAACGACCTGGCCTGAAGGTGGAAATCGAAGCGGACAACCTTGATCAGGTCCGTGCGCTTCTCGAAATTCCAGGAGTGGAAGTCATTCTGCTCGACAACATGCGCGGCACCGAGATGCGCGAAGCGGTTGCGATCGGAAAGGGCAAAGTGAAATTCGAGGCGAGCGGCGGTGTCAATCTCCGCAACGTTAGGCAAATCGCTGCCACAGGAGTCGACTATGTTTCCATCGGCGCGCTCACCCACTCTGCGCCGGCGATCGATTTTTCCCTCGAGCTAACCCATGTTGCTGCCTGATCGGCTTGACGCGGAAAAGCTCCGGGCGTCGTTAGGCGGCAATCTTATTGGATGCCAGATGATCGTCCTGGCGTCGACCGGCTCCTCCAACGATTTCCTCTCGCGAATGCTGAGTCCGGAGTTGGCTGAAGGCTTTGTTGTCTTTGCCGAGGAGCAGACGGCGGCGCGCGGTCAGCGCGGAAATCGCTGGTCCGCGGCGTCGGGTCTCGGGCTCTGGTTTTCCTTCCTCTTGCGGCCAAATATTGTGATCGCGGAATCGGCATGCCTAACGAATTGGGCGGCACGAGCCATTGCCGAGACGGTTCGGAGCGAGACGGGTTTGGAGACCACGGTCAAACCGCCTAACGACGTTTACGTCCGAGAGCGCAAAGTTTCCGGCATTCTCGTGGAAACGAAAGCGAGGTGCGGCCCGGCCTTTGATGCGATCGTTGGCATCGGCATTAACCTCAATCATTCGCTGGAGGATTTTCCGCTCGAGTTACGGACGCGCGCCGGTTCGCTCGCAATGTTTTTGCACCGGAAGGTCGACCGGACCGCTTTTGCCATTCGGCTGCTGCGCGAGTTGGAGCGGACTAACGAGTTCCGCAGGACCGGAAAAGAAGCTGCAGCTGCGCGTTAGGGGCCGGTTTCTGCTCCACGCTCCTGCAACCACTGACGATAAGTTTGCGGTGAGATTTCCGAGGGCTTGATCTCGCTGCGACCACCCCAAAAAACATTGGTGTAGGAAACCGGAATTCCAGTTTCGGTCAGATGCCGATCGATTGCGGCTTTGTGCTCGAGGAGCAGCGCTTTATCCGTGCCGTGCGCCACCGCCATGATGTTTACGTTGCGGAATTCAGGGCCGGCCTCGCGCCAATAACAATGCGTGAGAATTTCATGGCGCCCGACTTCGCCACCTGCTTCCACTTCGCGTCCGGGCGGCACTGCCCAATGGAAAAGCCCGTTGAAACGCGTTACGCGAACTCCGCCTAACGACGGCTTGACGTGCTCGAGAAAGGTGGAAAAACGGCCGATGATCTTTCTCTTGGTGAGGTCTTCAGCAACGGAAAAAAATTCTTCGAGCGGAACGCCGGCTTCCTCCGCCCGTCCGAGCCAGGGGGAGTCTCGAATTTCAAATGGAGCGAATTCACGCTTCAACGCCGTCAGGATCTTCCATTCGTGCTCGCTCAACGTGGCCGGCTGGACAACGATCATCGTCGCCGGTTCTTCCGTCCGCGTGCCCGGCGCAACATTCTTGCGCCTGACATGTCCGACACCCAAAGTGAAGATTCCCTTTGCCGGCATGAGCCGGAAATCATCGGCCCCCACAATGCGAACGAGAATTTCAGCGTGCTGCCGCAGAGAGAAGCCCTGCGGAACTTTCAGTGTCGTCCAAAGTTTGTAGTCGGAGCCGGCCGTGATCGAGTCGGTCGAGCGCAAAACGACATGGCCCGAGAACGGATCGCGCTGCGACATCCAATCGAAGGCTGCATCGATTTTTTCCGGCGGCACTTTCCAGGCGACAAGCGCGCCTTGGGCAAGGTTCGTGGCGAGCAGAGTCTGACGCACCCGCCGCACTGTCCCGGCTTCCAGCATGGCTCGGATCCGTTCCAGCACTTTCTCCAGCGGCAGGCCGGAGCGGACGGCGATCTCGCGAAACGGCTCGCGCACGAAGCCGACGACCTTGTCCTCGGAAATAGCCAGAATGCGGGCATTCACCGGGTCGTTGTGTTCAACCGGGATGGTGTCGTCAGGCAAGGTCCGTAGGCTCACAAATTCCAGATCACAGTTGCGGAGTTGCGGCCTACTGCGCAAATGAAAAGCGAAAATGCGCAAAGCGATTTTTTTTGATGCCGCGGGCACACTCATCCGCCTAACGAAAAGCGTTGGACAGCATTACGCCCTCGTGGGCCGGCAACAGAGGCTTGCCCTGGATTCCGCCGCGTTGGATCGCGGCTTTGCCCAGATTTGGAAAGAAATGCCGATGCGACCTGCGACTGGCGCGCCGCGCGAGGACGACGACAAAGGTTGGTGGCGCGAGCTCGTCGAGCGTTTGCTGAAGCGTATTCAAGTAAAGCTCGACCCGCTGGACGTCGATGCGTTTTTCGAGGCTGCCTACAGTCACTTTGCAGAGGCGGGGGTTTGGAAATGCTATCCGGAAGTTTCTGAGGTTCTAGAAGCGCTCTACCCACGCTTCGAACTGGCGGTGGTTTCGAATTTCGACGGACGGCTGCGAATGATTCTTGAGCATCTTTCGATATCACATTTCTTCCGGCATATTTTCATTTCCAGTGAGTTAGGAGCGGATAAACCCGATCCCGCGATTTACCGGCGGGCGTTGGAGATCAGTGGCCTGACGTCCGACGAAGTGCTGCATGTGGGCGATGACCCAGAACGCGATTGGGCAGGGGCGCGAGCGGCCGGTCTGGAGGTTTTTGAATTGCGCCGGCCGCACAATTCATTGCGCGACTTGCCGGTTTTGTAACGTGCTCGCTTTCTTCAAACGCAAGCCTGCTTCGTGCCTTGCACGCGAAAGCGAATCATCGTAGAAGCTGAAGCTCGCCCCGGGTTGGTAGCTCAATGGTAGAGCAGCGCCCTTTTAAGGCGTTGGTTCCGGGTTCAAGTCCCACCCAACCCATCTCGTCAATCGGTGTCACTGGCGTCGCCTGGTCCTAGACGGACCGGGTATTTGGCTTAGCCGCCGCGGTTTGTTGGCTGGAACATTTTCCGCCGCCTCTCGATCAATCGTGCACGGATCGTGCTTTCTAGAAATTATGGGGCCGCTTTTGCCCAAGCGGTTCGGCTATGAATCACAATCGTTCCGTTTGCCGCCATCTGCTGCGCCTCGCGCTCTTCGCCTGCGGCGCGATTCTGCTTGCGGCCGAGCTCTACGGCTATGCCTTGGAAGGAAAGTCGTGGTCGAAGGGTACTGTCATCACCATGCAGATGGAGATGGGAGCGGCAGGTCACACTTTGCAGGACGGGAGCACGACCTGGGACGATGCGGTCGTTCCCGCGATCTACGAATGGAACGCCAACATGCTTAACGTCCAGATTAACCCAGTGATGAACTCCTCCAAACCCATATCTTCCGGCGACGGCATCAACTCGACCTCATTTTCCGACACGATCTTCGGCGAAACTTTCCCAAGCGGTGTGCTGGCAGTGACCTATTACACCTCGCAAGGCGGCCAAATGGCGGAAGCCGATGTGCTTTTCAATAAAGCCGCTCTTTTTGATTCCTATCGCGGCGATCTGCAGTTCAATTCACAGGGAAAATGCGTTTGCGATATCCAACGTGTCTATCTGCATGAGCTGGGGCATGCACTCGGGCTGGATCATCCGGATGACCACGGCCAAACGGTGAACGCGATTATGAATTCAGTCGTGAGCAACCTCTTCCACTTGCAATCCGACGATCTCGCCGGAATTCATTCGCTTTACGGCGCACCGGGAACGACGCCTACACCGACGCCATCTCCGTCGCCGACCGCGACGCCGCCAACTCCTAATCGGCTGGTAAACCTTTCCACCCGCATGCAGGTCGGTATCGGCGATAACGTGTTGATTGGCGGCTTTATCATCCAAGGCGATCAGCCGAAAAAGATCATCCTGCGTGCGATCGGTCCGTCGCTCGCCCAGGGTGGCATCGCCGGCGTTTTGCAGGATCCGCAGCTCGAGCTTCACGACGCGGCGGGCGCTTTATTGCAGTCGAACGATAACTGGCAGGAGAGTCCCGACGTTCAGGACATCATCGACAGTTCACTTGCGCCCTCCGATCCGCGCGAAGCGGCTATTGTCACCCGACTCACTCCCGGAAACTACACGGCGATCGTTTCGGGTGTAAACAGCACGACCGGCATCGGCTTAATTGAGAGCTACACGCTCGATACCAATTCCACGCACGCCGCCAACATTTCCACGCGCGGCCGGGTTGGCGCAGGCGACGATGCGCTCATCGGCGGATTTATTGTTGGCGGACACGCTTCGAAAACGATTCTCGTACGGGCGCTTGGTCCGTCGTTAGGCAATAGCGGAGTCGACGACGTGCTGGGCGATCCGCTTGTGGAAATGTACGATGCCAATGGTCAACTTTTCGCCTCCAACGACAACTGGCAAAGCGGCGGTCAGACGGAGCAAATTACCGCCACCGGAATTCCCCCGAGCGATCCGCGCGAAGCGGCGCTCATTGCAATCGTGCCCGGCGGCGATTTTACGGCTGTCGTGCGCGGGGCGGACGGCGGCGAGGGTTTGGGATTGGTGGAAATCTACGACCTCGACCAATAGTCGAAATTGCGTGAAAAAGTTTTTGCCTTAGAATTCGTGAGAAATTCTTTGTTCCCGTAACTCAATGAAAAAATCGCTCGGTTTCCTTCTCTTCCCTGCCTTGGTTTCCTTCGGCCTGACCAGTTACGCCACCACCGTCATTCCGCCGAGCTTTGATCAGCTGATGGCCCGCGCTCAGGTTATTTTCGAGGGCGAAGTGACTGGTTTGCGCTCTCAGTGGATCGGTGAGGGTTCTCAACATCGCATCGTCACCTACGTTACCTTTAAAGTGGATGACGCGCTCAAGGGGGATCCGGGCACAACTTACTCGATGCGCATGCTGGGTGGGACGGTCGACGACCGAACAATGGAAGTGAGCGACGCACCGAAGTTTAAGGTTGGTGATCACGATGTGCTCTTCATCGAAAACAATGGCAGCCAATTTATTCCGCTCGTCGGGCTCCAGCATGGGCGTTTTCGGGTGGAAAAGGACTCGTCCGGGCGCCAGACGTTGCTCACCGGCAACGGCCTGCCGCTGGCCGATGTCAATCAACTCGGAGGCAAAGAAGAGACTCTCGCGCAGAGTAAAGCGGCTCTCTCGCTAGACGACTTTAAATCCATCGTTCGCTTGCGAGCGCGTTCCAGTCAGAATCAGACTCCCTAGCGAGGCGCGGCCACGCTTTTGTTTCCCCGCCCGAGCAAGTTCCAGAGCAGGTAAACCGGTAGTCCGCTGAGAACGATCGCGAATCCGATCCCACAGGTTGCCGGAGCGAGCACGGCCAGATCGATGATGAGCAAGATGGCAAGCGTCATCGCAATCAGTGGCACGACGGGATAACCCCAAACGCGATAAGGCCGGAGCAGTGTCGGGGTTCTTTCGACGCAGAATTATCACCGACGCAACCATCGTGGTGTAAAACACCAAATCGGCTGCAATGATGTATTCGAGCAGCTGATTGTAAACGTTTCCGTAAGTGACCGCGCCCGTCGCTGGATTGACTTCGACGGTTCTCGGCAGAGTGAGGAACGCGGCCCAAATACCCTGGGCAACCAGGGCCGCAGCCGGAACATGCCGGGCATTGATGCGTCCGACGACGCGAAAGAACAATCCGTCGTTTGCCATCGCGTAGTAAACGCGTCCGCCAGCGAGGATGAGACCGTTGTCACAACCGAAAGTCGAAATCATGATTGCGCCCGCCATGGCCAGGGCGCCGACCGGTCCTGCGACCGCGGAGAGCGCAGCGACGGCGACCCGGTTTTGCGGTGCATGTGCAATTTCGCCTAACGATAAAACCGCGGTGTAGGCAAGGTTGGCCAGGATATAGAGCAGCACGACAATTCCGCAGCCAATGAGCAGAGAGCGCGGCAGGGTTTTTCCAGGGTCGCGCACTTCGCTGCCCGTGAAAGTGACGTTCGCCCAGGCGGTTTGCGCGAAAAGCGGACCCACCATCGCTTTGCCAAAGAGAACGATAAGGGCGAGTCCGCCAACCATTGTGAGCCCAGGCTGCGCGCTTTGTGGATTCCATCCGTTTGCCGAGGGATTCCACCAATTCGCGGTCAGTGCCGCGCACCCGGCTTTCCAGCCTAACGATAAGCCAATGACGACAAGCGCGATGAGGGCGGCCGTCTTGGCGAAGGTAAAAATGTTTTGTACGAGTTTCCCCACCTGTAATCCGTTCGTGTTCAGCCAGGTGAGAAAGAGAATGAGCGCCACCGCCACCAGTTGTTCTGTCGAGAGGCTGATTGCGTAGGCGCCAAAAAGATGGATTGGCCTAACGAGGTAGTTTTCCGTCGCGACCGCAGGGAAGAAAACACCGGTGAACTTGGCGAACGCGATCGCGACCGCCGCAATCGTTCCGGTCTGGATGACGAGAAAGAGCGTCCACCCGAAGAGGAATCCAACCGTTGGCCCATAGGCCTGCCGAAGAAAAACATATTCGCCTCCAGCCCGTGGCAGCATCGCAGCCAGTTCGGCGCAACAAAGCGCTCCGGCGATGGTCATGACTCCAGCCACCGCCCAGGCAAGCAGCAGCCAGCCGGGCGCGGTCACCAGGCGCGTCGATTCGGCTGACGTGATGAAAACTCCCGAGCCGATCATCGAACCCATCACGATCATGGTTGCATCGAGCAGGCCCAAACCGCGCACCAGCTTTTCGTTAGTCATAATCGAAGTGACGAACTCTCATATCCTCTCCGCGATAGCAAGCCGAAGCCGGCATTCCCTCGAGCGGGTGAGGTAAAATGGCGCAATGTCGTTTCTCTTTTCGCGGTTTCATTTAGTCGTTAGGCGCAGTCACCTCGACACCCGAGGCCGCCAGGCATTCGCGCAACTTAAGAGCGAATTCGACCGCCTCAGGCGTGTCACCATGTACACAAATCGTATCCGCTTGAACCGCGATTTCTTTTCCATCCACCGCGCGGACAACATGCTCGTGCAGGATGCGCAGGACGCGCGCCGCGGCTTCCTCCGGATCGTGCAAAAGCGCGTCCGGTCGCGTGCGAGGAACAAGCGCACCGTTGGCCAGATAATGGCGATCGGCGAAGACCTCGCGTGCCAAGCGCACGTTCGCTGCCTCTGCCGCCCCGGCGAGAGCACTGCCGTGCGGAGCAAAAAGAATGAGCGAGCGGTCGACCGTCACAATGGCACGCGTCACTGCCTCCGCCAGGGTCGGATCACGCGCTGCCATATTGTAAAGCGCGCCATGCGGCTTCACGTGGTGCGGTCGGATGCCTAACGAGCTGGCAATTCCCTGAAACGCGCCCAATTGATAGGCAACGAGGGCAAAGACCTCGCTCGGCGGGAGTGTTTGTTCGTGGCGGCCAAAATTCTCCCGGTCCGCGAAACTCGGATGTGCTCCCACGGCCACACCGAACTCGTGTGCAGCGAGGATAGAGGCGGTCATGGTGGCGGGATCGCCCGCGTGAAAACCGCAGGCAATATTCGCCGAGCTGACCAAGGCCAGCAGCTCGCGTTCGCTGGCCGCGCCTTCACCCAGATCAGCGTTGAGATCGATCGTTAACCTCATGACGTCCGCAGTTGCAGAGCGGCTTTAAAAAATCGCAGTTGCTTGTCACGCGCGGCGAAGAGGCGCAGCGCTTCTTCGTGCGTTATCTCGCTGAAGACCACTCGATCTTGCGGCTGAAGTTGCGCTACGCGCCCGAGATCGACTGTGATCACGTGCGCAATCTTGGGATAGCCGCCGATCGTTTGGCAATCTCCAAGCAGAATGATCGGCTGCCCCTCGCGCGTGACCTGCACGGTGCCCGGCGCGACCGGTTCTGAAAGCAGCTCGTATTCTCGTGCGCGCTGCAATTTGGCCCCGGTCAGACGTACGCCCATGCGATCGGTCTGCGAACTGACAGTAAAGGACGTTTGCAGAAATGCTTCCTGTGCAGCACCGGAGAACTCCTCCCACTCTGGGCCGCGCACCACGCGCAAAATTGACCGCTGGGTCGCAGTCTTCGCCCAGTCGTCCGGCGCGGCCCAGTTGGTGGATCGGGCGGAGCGGGGGTCGAGCGCGCTTTGGCCTAACGAGATGCGATCACCGTCGCGCAAGGCCCGGCCTTTGTATCCGCCAAAACTGGAACGCAAGTCGGTCGAGCGGCTCCCGAGAACAACCGGAACATCAAACCCGCCTGAGAATGCGAGCCACATGCGAGCGCCACCGCGCGTCAGGCCAATCTCCAGGATTTCGGCTTGCCTAACGAAAAGCCGGCGCCCGGGTGCAACTGCCGCCCCGGCAAGCTGCACGGGAAAATCTCCGCCAATCCAGGCGAGGGCGCATTGGTCGTCGACGCTCAGTCGCACGCCACCAATCGCAATCTCGATCACGGCGGCATCGACCGAGTTGCCGACAAGTAGGTTGGCGACTTGGGCGGCGAACGAGTCCAGCGCGCCGCCTAACGACACGCCGAGTGCACGATACTTAGGCCGTCCCAAATCCTGAACAGTCGTCAGGGGGCCGGCCCGCAGGAAGCTTACACCTCCCATTGCTCAAATTCCTGCCGGCTGATCGCGCAAAAGCGGATTTCGTCACCCGGTCGCAACAGCGCTGGTTTCTCTTTTGCCACATCGAAAAGGCCAAGGGGGGTGCGGCCGATGATGTTCCAGCCGCCGGGCGAGTGAAGTGGGTAGATGCCGCTTTGCTCGCCGCCGATCGCAACCGATCCGGCGGGGACAATTGTGCGTGGCGTATTGTGGCGCGGCGTCGCGAGTCGGCGCGGCAAGCCGTCAAGATAGGGAAACCCCGGAGTGAAACCGAGACAACGGACATGATAGCGCCCCGACTGATGGCACTTCGCCACTTCGTTAGGCGAGAGGCCGGCCTGGTGCGCGACGCGCTCGAGATCGAGAGCAAATTCACTATCGTAGCAAACCGGGATCTCAATTTTGCGGGGCCGTTGCGTTTTGTTCTTTCGTGCGGCCCGTCGTTTGAGCGCAGTCCGGATTTCCGCGGTTGCGGCGGCGAGATCGCAGGGTGACTCGAAGAAAATTCCCACGCTGGCGAAAGCTGGCACGATGTCCTGCACGGCGTGGAGTCGCGCGACTTTAAGCTTGTGAGCGAGCGCGAGATTTTTGCCTGGCGCATTGCTTCCGCGCACCACCAGCGCCGCGTCGCCTAACGAAAAGATTTCCAGCGCCATCTCTGGCTGTTTTCGCCGGTTCAGGGGATGGAATCAAGCAATCGAAGAAACATCGGGTGCGATGGACGGTCGCCGTTGCGATATTGACGCCGTGGCCGCGACATCAGGCGTATCGCGAATCAAAAGCTAAACGTTACTCCGGTTACAAGATGATGGGTCAGGGGTGTGACCTCGAGGGAGCCGCCGGGAATGTCGAGCGAATCGAGATCCGAGTAAGTGAACTTGTATTCGAACATCAATCCCCAATGGCGGGTCAGAACGACGTCTACGCCGGCTAATGCCTGCACGCCCGGGCCATGAACCTGATAACCCTCGTGGAACCGATTGTTTATCTCCGCCTCGACGTGCGGAATCGTTAGGCCAAGTCCCACGCCCGCATACGGCGTGAGGTGCCCGAGGAAATCCTCACCTCGCTGCCCGGGCATCCATCGATAGACAATGTCGCCTAACGCGTAGTTGAGACCGTGGGAGAGACTAAAGGATTGGATGGTATCGCTGACCTGCTCGTTGTCGTTCACCTTTCCGCCACCGCGCCGGCCCGTCACAGACACGAATTGATCCGTCTGGGCGTACATTTTCATATGGAAGAATTCCGCGCCGAAGCCCCAGTGCGACGCTTCGGAGGGAAACCAAAGTCCGCGGATCCCATAGTAGGGCGGCGTTTCGAAATCGCGGCCTTCAAACGAGACATCGTGGAACGTCAGATCATTTCCGCCATGCTGATGGAGTTCAAGGTCGCTATCCTGCGAGATGGCAACGCCCGTGAAAATTGAGAACTGCACCTCGGCGCGAAGCGATCCGTTCAGGCTCAAGACGGCGACGAGGACTGCAAGCCATAAGCATAGACGTGTTCGAAGCATGGTTAAGGCGACGAGGTAACAAGCGATAAAACGACGAGCGGCGAAGTTCGTCAACTTTCCTTAGCGAGGCAGCGGTATTTCCAAGTTGGCCAGGGCGTAGGCCAGGACGGCATTAATTGCAGCGTTCTCGGCCAGCTGCTGCGGATCGATTTTGTCGAGCGTATCGGCAGCCGTGTGGTGATAATTGAAATAAAACCGGCTGTCCTGGATCGGGCTAAAATTCGGCACGCCGAGCACTCGCAGAGGATCGATGTCCGCGCCCACTCCCTCTCGCATTTGCAGGAGCCCAGCGCCAGAGGCGCGCAAAACCTCGGCCACGGGTTCCAGCATTGCCTTTACTTCTGGCTTGCCGGCGATGTTGATGCCTAACGGGTGATCGGCGCCGCCGTCGGTCTCGATGGCCGCGAACTGGTTGGCGATCTCGCTCTGATGATCGGCCGCATACGCTTTGCCGCCGCGTAATCCGTTTTCTTCATTCATCCAGGCAACGATGCGAATCGTGCGTCGTGGATGAAGTCCAAGTTGCTTAACGAGACTGGCTGCTTGCATTGCGACCGCCACGCCCGCGCCGTCGTCAATCGCGCCCGTGCCCAGATCCCAGGAATCAAGATGTCCGGAAACGATCACGACCTGCTCGGGGTGCTCGCTGCCCTTCAAATCTCCAATGACGTTGTAGCTTAAAGCATCCGGCAATTGCTGCGGAGTTAGGACAAGATGGAGACGCACCGGTCCCTGGGGCGCAAGGTGAGCGATGAGATCTGCGTCTTCTTCCGTCAATGCCGCCGCTGGGACCTTCGAGGCATCGGCGGCGTACTTTGTCATCCCGGTATGCGGCAGACGATAACTTGCGTTCCCGACGGAACGAATCATCGCCGCGACCGCTCCCAGCCGGGCTGCCGCGCTTGGTCCGTCACTGCGATAAACAACTGCTTCGCCGTAAGCTTCGCCGCCTCGTCCTTGGACCGCCATTCGCCGGTCGTAGGGGTAATTAAACAAGACGATCTTTCCTTGGATATGAGCCTTGCCTAACGACCGTAACTCGTCGAAATCCCGGACCACCACCACCTCCGCGGTGAGTCCTTCAGGAGGAGTCGCGACACTGCCGCCCAGCGCAGTGAGAATAATCTTCTGCGTCGTACCGGGTGCCTGACCGGGAAATTGGACGAGCGCGGCAGTCTCTTCGCCTCGCACCCAATGCGGCACCATCACTTTCTCCAGCTGCACATCAAGACCGAGCTTTTTCAATTCGTCCGCGACATAGCTGACCGCCTGCTGCGCCTGCGCCGAACCGCTCAAGCGCGGTCCGATGTTGTTGGCCAAATGCGCCACCTGACGGTAAGCATAATCGTTCGTTAGGGCGGTCTGCTCCAGATTCTTCAAGTCGGACAGGGTTTGGGGCGAATAAAGAACGGGAGTGGGCGAGGGACTGGGTGAGGGGGGGCTCGATGCCTCTGGAACGGCCTGGCCAGGTGCCGAAGCAGCTCTACCTAACGATAGACTAACGAACAATAACGCGGCGCCGCAGAGATTGGCGCGAAGGAATGAAACGGCCATTCCGCACTTTGTCAGGAAACCGTTTGATCTCAATCCTGCGTCGAAACAGTCCGTGGTTTGAGATGCGGATCGGCCGCTGCGGTCCAGGCTTCGATTTCCGCCGGAGTCATGTGCGAACGCGCTTCGAGACGTGCGTCGCGAAAATTTCCATCGCGCACATCGGGAAGAAATTGTGAGCGCGAGAGAAGTGTTCCGCGACAAAGCCGTGATCGCGTGTTTGCCGGCTCGCCCTGCTCCAGTCGGTGAAGCAATTGCGAGAGAATTTTTTTAGGAATTCGGTCGCGCTCCGCCGGATAAACGAAGCCAAAAAGTATCAAATGGCTGAGCAATACGCGCCAGTCGGGTCCGAAAATACGCAGGAGGTGTTCCCAATCCATCGCGGCCGCGCAGTGCAAGAGCAGATGCGCCACGTCCGCGCCATCGTAGCGTTCGCGTTCCATGATGTAAGCTTTCATCCAGATAATTTCCTCCGGAGCGCTCAACTGCACGGCCGTTCCGAAAACTTCCGCCTGACGGGCGCGCTCAAACCAGCGGTCATCCACCGCACAGAGTCCGTTGCCCGCGCGAAAGATGATGTCGATCGAGTCGCCGCCCTCGAAAGCTTTTCCCAGCCAATGAGGAAAGGTTTTTTCCGTGCGATAGCCCGCCTTTTGCAAGACGGCTAAAGCCCTCTCGAAGTCCTCCTGCCTAACGAATAGATCGAAGTCTTTTGTGTGGCGCGCAATCCCGGTGTAGACGCAATAGGCATAAGCACCTCCGAGCAAAAACGGGACCTGTGCCCGCTCGAGGATTCGCATGCTGTGCCGGTAAAACTGATTCGAGGTGGCATCGGATTCGGGCATGCGTCGGCTGTGAAACTTACCCTCATAACGGCCGTCGGCGCGGAGGCAGCCGTTTCTATTTTACGATGGCAAAACTTCGCATCGCGGCGATCGCGGACATTCATTACGGCAAGCACTCGCGCGGATCTTTGCACGATCTCTTCGCCGAAATTTCTGAGAAGGCTGACGTCCTCTTGCTTTGCGGCGACCTGACCGACTACGGCCTGGCGCAGGAAGCAGAGGAACTGGCAATCGACCTGCGTTCCGCTGTGCGGGTGCCGATGCTAGGTGTTCTCGGCAATCACGATTTTGAATCGGGCGAGCCACAATTGGTGCGGCAGGTTTTGGAAGGCGCTGGCGTCACCATGCTGGACGGCGAAGCGACCGAGATCGGCGGTGTTGGCTTTGCCGGCGTCTGTGGTTTCGGCGGCGGCTTTGGGCGGCGGATGCTCAACGCCTGGGGCGAGCCGCTCATCAAAAACTTCGTGCAGGAAGCGTTAGACCATGCGCTGCGACTCGAGCAGGCGTTAGGCAAATTGCAGAGCGAGCGCCGCGTCGTCGTCCTGCATTACGCACCCATCCGCGCGACGGTTGTAGGCGAGGATCCTGAGATTTTTGCCTTTCTCGGCTCGAGCCGACTGGAGGAACCTATCAATCGTTTTCGCGTAAACGCTGTTTTCCACGGTCATGCGCATAACGGCGCCGGCGAAGGTGCGACCAGCAATGGCATCCCGGTCTACAACGTTTCGCTGCCGCTACTGCGCAAGGGAAATGCGTCTTATCGCCTGGTGGAGCTTTAACGTCGCGAGAAACGCGCCAACAGTTTATGCTGCCATCGAATGCAAGGCCATGCCTGACAAGACCCTGACTACGCTGGAACTTCCCGGCCTGACGAAATTGCGCAGTGGCAAGGTGCGCGAGGTTTTCGATCTCGGTGAAACGCTACTCTTCGTTGCAACCGACCGGCTCTCCGCGTTTGATGTCGTTCTTCCAGACCCGATTCCCGACAAGGGCGCGGTCCTGAATCAGATCTCGGCTTTCTGGTTCGACAAATTTTCCTCGATCCCGAATCATTTTATTACGGCTGACTTCGAAGAATTCCCTTCTTCATTGCAGCCCTTTCGCGGCCAGCTCGCGGGGCGATCGATGCTTGTTCGCAAGACCAAACCGCTGCCGGTCGAATGCGTTGTGCGTGGTTATCTCGCCGGGTCTGGCTGGAAGGACTATCTCGCGACCGGCGCGGTCTGCGGGCACGAACTTCCGTCCGGCTTACAACTGGCCTCGGAATTGCCAGAGCCGATCTTCACGCCATCGACCAAGAACGAAGCCGGTCATGACTTGAATATCACGTGGGAGCAATGCTGCGAGATGATTGGCCAGGAGCATGCGAAAGCGGCCCGTGAACGCAGTCTGCAAATCTACGCGGCGGGCAAAGAGCACGCCGGAACCTGCGGCATCATTCTGGCTGACACGAAGTTTGAATTCGGCCTAACGACTAAAGGAGATCTCCTTTTGATCGACGAATGTCTTACGCCGGATTCTTCGCGCTTCTGGCCCGCCGACAGTTACGCTCCTGGAACGAGTCCGCCGAGCTTCGACAAACAGTTCGTCCGCGATTATCTCGAGACCCTCGATTGGGATAAGACCTA
>CAWDEC010000006.1:0-773201 GCA_963801255.1 uncultured Verrucomicrobiae bacterium
GGGTCGTCGAGCAATCGCTCGCCCGATTATACAGCTCCACGGTCGGGCACCGCGTTCTAGACGAGTATGTCGACCAGGGCCTCTATGAAGGTCAAAGTATCCTTGTTCTTGATCTGGATAATTGCACCCGCTGCGATGCCTGTACCAGAGGCTGTGTCGAGAGCCACGGGACCCAAACCCACGGCATCCCGATCCCGCGCTTGCTCCGCGCCGGCCGGCGGCTTGATAACTTCCTTGTCGCAACCTCCTGTCGTTCCTGTACCGACCCTCACTGTATGGAAGGATGTCCGGTCGATTCGATTCATCGAGGCAAGCATTTGCAAATTGTGATCGAGGATCACTGTATCGGCTGCGGGTTATGCGCGGAGAACTGCCCCTACGGCAGCATCTTCATGATCCCTAACGAACGTAACCCTGCCCTCGCACCTGATCCGGAACATGAAGCGAAGACCTATTGGGTCGGCCAACTCAAAGCGGCTAACTGCGATCTCTGCGACGCGGCCGGCGATCTGTTGTCCCCACACCCGGCCTGCGTCGCCGCCTGTCCGCATGATGCCGCATTTCGCATGACCGGCCCGCAATTGCTCGAGCGGGTCATGGGAACGCACGCGCAAGACCTGGCCTCGGCGGGTTTTCGAGCTCCTATGACTGCTTAGACATTGGGAGAGTCACTTCTCGGATAATTCAATCACTCCTTGCCAGTTTTCCTGTGTCGGACTTTCCGAGAGTTTTACGATCCGGCGCAGATAAAACTCAGCCGGTCCGTCCGCGCCGCCTCGTAACTCACGGGTCCGGTGCATTGACTCAGCTGCTTGCGGGAATTCGCCCTTCTGGAAATCTTCCAAACCGCCCTCGAAGGTCTTGATCCAGACCTTTTCTCCATTCTCTGCCTCACACCGACAAAGCAACTCGTGAATGATGACGCTGTGGGTCTTGCCTGCGACCTGGAACTCTCCGAGGCGACGAGTGATAAAGCGATCGCCAAGCTGTGTCCGCACGGCGTCTGAAATCAGGACCTGAGTGCCCAGATATTTGTTCAATGACTCGAGTCGGGAGGCAAAGTTAGTCGTGTCACCAATCATGGTATAATCAAACCGGAAAGACGAACCAAGATTACCCGCCAACACTTTGCCGCTATGCACGCCTACGCGGGTGCGCAGTTTTTTCCCGTGCACTTCAAGCTCGGAAAGACAGCGGAGTTCACAGGCCGCCTCCGTCGCGCGAATGGCGTGTGCCGGTTCGTCGATTGGCGCGCCCCAAGCGGCCATGACAGCGTCACCGACATACTTGATGATGGTGCCGCGGTTCTTCAGGATACAGCGAGTCGTTTGCTCGAAGTAAGAGATAAGGAGGGCCGAGACTTCTGCCGGATCCAGATCTTCCGAAATCGTGGTGAAACTCTCCAGGTCGGTGAACATAACTGTAGCGTCGACCACCCTTCCGCCGGGCTGTAAATCGAAATCCGAGTCGGCGATCAAATCGGCCATCTCCGGCGAGAGATAGAAGCCGAACGCCTTGCGCAGTTCCTTGCGCCGGCGGGACTCCAAGAGAGTACTGAGAGCTAATACTCCAGACGAGGCCAAACGGAAGCTGGATCGCGGAAGGGATCAGCCAGGAAGACCAGATGCGTTCGTGCCAGACAAGCCATACCCCTCCGCAGGCGATACTGAGAGAAAGCAACAACGTCACCAAGGTTGCAGAGAACGGGCGCAGGAAAGAAAGACTGCCGGCGAGAAGACCCACAATTACAATGACCAGAATCTCCCAGTTAGCCGGCATTCGAGTTAGCCACTCACTCCTGAGAAGGTTTAAAAGGACGTTGGCGTGGACCTCTGTTCCCGGAGTAAAGTCGTGAGTCATTCTCGAATAAGGCGTGGCAAATTCATCCCTCCCCACCATAAGACCGCCCAGAGCAAACTGGCCACCGATCAAGACGATTTTGTCCTTGAAGAAGCCCGGCGGCACTCCCTGCGGCAAGAGCGCTTCGGCGAAACTCACCGAAGAAAAGCTTCCGCGTTTCCCATAATAGTTGATCCAATGTGGACCAAGCGATTCCCGCGCCTGACTAGTGATTGGGGAATGCAGAAACTTCGCCGCCTCCCAGGTACTCGTCGCGCGAAGACCGCTTCCGAAAAACATCCGTCTGACCCCATAATCAGGGTCCATTCCCTCGAAGGCCAAAACTCCCCACCCCGCGGCGGCTTTTCGCAGGAGTCGGATGGGTGGAGAAAGGCTCTCTGATCTCATTCCCTGCCGTTCTTTGAGGTCGAGGGCGGCGCCCAGGATGACCCGGCCATTTCTGCGGATGGATTCGGCAAAGGCAGCATCACTTGCCGGATCGGGACCGGGCTGATCGAAAATTACGTCATAGAAAACCAGGCGGGCCTGATCCTGTGTTAGGCGGTCGAGCAATCGGACATGCAAATTGCGGTCCCAGATGTCGAACTGCTGGTTGAGTTGCCGGGCGGAGTATTCGTCGAGATACACCAGGACGACCTCATGCGTTTCGATTTGGGTACGCCAGAGAAAGGGCACATCGTAGCTAAGACGGATGATAGGCTCCGCAAAGGAATAGCGCAGCCACACCAGACCGATTCCGATCGCCAGGGCTGCGCCGGCGAGGATCGTTAGGCCCCGAACCAGATGCCTGATCTTGCGAGTCGAAAACCGGTCAAGCCCCATCCTATTGCTCTGCCGCATGGGTCAGGCGGAGACTCCTCCCTAGAAATTTAGACGCACCCGCACAGCCAATGTCCGTTCTCGCGGGAGCTCATTGTAATAGTTTAGCGGGTTCAGTTTGTAGTCTTGATCGGTGATATTGAGAAAGGCGAGAGTGATATCTCCATGGTTCCGGCGGAACCGGAATCCGGCATAGGCGTTGAACTGGAAAATCTCGTCGCCCGGAAGATCTGCCGTTTTAGGAGGCTGGATATTGCTTTGCTGGGCCCAGTACCCTTCGAGGCGCCAAAAAAAGCCACTCGGATGATTGTAAATCGCGAAGAGCAGTGCCTGATGCAGGCTGGCCTTCTGGCGGGTGTCGCCCAATATAAAAATGGAGCGAGGAATCTCAGGAAATCGTGTTTGTAGATCGGAAAAGGAATACTGATAATTGGCGCCTAACGACCATCGATCGCCGAGAAGTTGGTTAAAGGTTAGAAGGAGATCCTGCTCTTCGTAACGAAGCTGCTGCGCCGTGGAGGAAGGGACAAACGGAATGTTGGCAATGCCGGGGAAGCTCGGATCAAACGAGGCGTCGAACGTGCCGATGCGGCGATCCACCTCTGATCGTAAAAGAGTGGCCTGAGCGGCCACGTACGTCCCAGATGCGAACCGGTTTTCGACGAGCAACCCCGCGTTCTCGTATGTGGGAGCTGCCACGGACCCGACAACAGATTCGGGAATGATACTCCTAAAGACCTGATTGAACCCGGCGACCTGATTCGGCTCAAGCTGGATACTTTCGTCAAAACTGACGCCCCCTAGCGATCGGGTGTAGGCGCCGCGCAGGAAAAGCTGGCCGCAAGGATTCCAGATAAGGCCGGCCTTCGGCGAGACGCGGCTACGCGACGATTCCGAGTCAAGAATCGGGGCATTGCGGTAGTTGGTCGGATATCTCAACCGGTCGTAGCTGATCCCGGCGGTAAGAGAAAGGTTGTGCAACGGGCGGAGAGTATCGTAAGCGTAGAAGCTTTGACGCTCTAAGGTAGTACGAAAATCCTGAGCCGCAGCAGGGTCACTGAAAAATTCGTTTTGTAACAGGACGGGCAGCGGTTTATCCAAGCGATCGCTGGTGTGAAACTCGCCCGACTGAAACCGGGCACCCGCGATCAGAGTGTTGCATTCGTTCTCCCAGATCTGATTGAATTCGCCCGTGTAGGTCATGAAGCTACTGTGGTAGTGCAGATCGAGCGGCAGCGTGAAGGGCGCAATCGCCACGGCTCCAGTTGGGTCGCGAGCAAGAATGATCGATTGGCTCAGAGTGGGCGGCACAACTTGGAGGTGGTTAAGCACGAGGAAAGGATTAATTCCAACGAGATCGCTCGCTCGGTTCAGGTCGGTAAATGAAATTTCGTCTGCAAGGCGCCCCGCGAGCAGAAGGGTGTGCAGCCCCGGCCCCCATTCGTGATGATAGCCAATAAGAATAATCGCTGGCTGTTGTAACTCGCGGAAGTGGACGCCAGGTTCAGCCAGGGTTTGGTCATAGCGTTGCAAAAGGTCCCCCTGTCGCGTGTCCTGATATTTGGTCTGGAAGAAGATGCTGTCCTGTGGAGTGAGTTGGATCTTAGCCTGACCGTAAGACTCAGAACGCGTGATCTCATTATTCGGACGCCGGCCATTGTCATAGAAAAAATCGGTGTCCAGGGAATAACTTACATTGCCCAAAATGCCATACTGAGAAGCGATTTCGTGTATCTGCCCGCTGCTAAGGTAACTCGAGGTCGAGCTGATGCCGAAACGATTGGCCTCAAAAAGCTTCGAGTATTCCTGTTCCGAGACGAATTGAGAAAGTGGTCCGCCGCCAACCGGTGAGAGCAGGTTGGCCAGAAGCAACTCGTTAAACCAGGGGGTTTCATAGCGCAGGTTGACGCGTGTTGGGTCGCGCAGGGCGTTGTAACTGTTTGCGAGAAAGAGATGAGAGGAAGCGTTCGAGTAATCCGCATCGACCCCACGAGTGGCCTCGCGCAGACTCAAGTCGTCCATTCCGTCGTCCTGATAGATCGCCGCGAGGTTGGCGCTCCGAACGGCTCGATCCTGGTCGAGCAGAAACTGTGATCGATAGACCTGTCGATTGTCGTTTAGTTCGATCGACTTCTCGAGATCGTGGACGGCTTCGTTTATTCGATTGTCCTGGCGATTTTCGATCGCTGAATAGATCCAGGGAGTCGGATCAAGCGGATCCAGCTCTTTCGCGCGCGCAAGGTCTCTGCGCGATTTATCTTCGTAGCCACCGTTGCTGAAAGCCTTACCAAGATAGCTGTGGAAGATGGAACGATTAGGCTCAAGAGCAGCCGCGGCCTGCAGGTCACGGCGACCCGCTTCAGCGTCACCTTCGCGGATTAGACAGAGGCCGTGCCCCAGCCAGGCGTCACCAAGCGCACTGTCCAAAGCAATTGCCGAGTCGAAGGATTCTTTCGCTGCAGTTATTTTGTTCTCCGCACTCAAGAGAAATCCCTTAAGGCTGTGCCCAGCAGGATTGTTAGGCGCGAGGGTCAGTCCTTGTTCAAGCGCCTTCTTTGCCTCGGGCACCCGGCCGAAACTAAATTCCAATTCCGCTACGCGCGTCCAGGCAAAGCCGAATGTCTTGTCCGCAATCGTAGCCTCTCGAGCTGCCTTTAGAGCGCCGGTAAGATCGCGTTGAGATTGCCGATAGTAGGACTCAGCGACCCAGTCGCTCGCCGTTCTTGGCGTGGTGTTGCCAGTCTTCGTCTGCAAGGTCACGGCTGCAATCAGAGTAGAAAGCGCGTTCCGTCCAGGTGCATCGTGACTTATCCTTGTCATGAGCCGCCTCGCCTTTTCGACCTGACCCACGACGAGAAACAAGCCAGCGCGATAGGTACTTTCCGTCGGCGAAGCGGGCGACCTCCCGGCAGGATACAATCTTAAGGCGCCAAGCAGGTCCCCTTGCTGGTAGGCTGAAAGTGATCCATTTAAAGCTGGGGAGGTCTGGGGACTAAGTTGCAGGTCGTGCAGGTCAAGAACACCCGGATAGTAAAGGCACCATTGGATCAAATTAACGGTCATGATCACTGCGGTCTTGGTCGGTTTCTGACCTGGATTGGCGTCGGCCTGCTCACCGCTTCGGATCACAACCGAGCCTTCCGCATTGAAGACTTCGACTTCCCCGTCGAACATAATGAAGGTGCTGTGGCCATTTGCCGCTACCCTCACGACAAACTCAGTCCCCCGAACGGCTCCATTCGCAGCCGGAGTTCTCACATTTATTTCACGCGATTTTTCGCGGCTGAAGAAGTAACCCGCACCCTGCTTTACATCCAGAGTCGGCTTGTCGCCGGCCGCCTCCGGCGCGAGGATCTCACCCTCAAAGAATTCATCAACCCGCATGATGCTTGAATCACTCATTCGAAGCGCGGCGCGGCTATCTTCGCCGGTTCGCAATCGATCATGCGCAAGCAGCTTTTGGCCGACAAACGCGGGAGTCCATGGAGTTTTTGGCTTCGCTGCGTCGACAGTATTTTCTTTCGAGATAACCTCCACCACATTCGGTTTGTTCACGTCCTCCGCAATCGCGCTGGGAAGAAAAAGACCTCCCAAGATCGCAGGGAGGACGAATCTCAGCCATTGCCTCGCAGGTGCGCTTCGACAAATCCTACGTCTGCCCGCGGCCTTTTGAACTCTCGGCCAATTCCAGTGACTCATGATAAGGGCTTGGAAAGCAAAGCACATGGTGGCACTGGTCGACCTCAATCGTCGAGACTTGTTTTTGCAACCAGAGCGGGTTCAGACTTAGAGCTTACCCGACCTCTTCAGGGTACCCCGAAATAAGCCTCCACGAGAGCGACGCCGCTGGTGCCGTTTTTCCCGCTTACAATCGCAGTATAGGAGTCGACGAGGGGATTGGGGTCGCAGTTCACCCGAGAAGCGACTGCAGGCATGGTCACGACAATTGCCGATTCGAGGAGGTTAGGCGGCGGGATTCCTGTCGCCATGATCTCGGACTTCTGGCTGCTTTGCCAGTTGTCGTTCGTCACGATCGTGCCGTTTGGCATGTGCAACTCGAGAACCGGATCCGCTAACGTTCCGGTCACACCTTGACTGCTCAATGAGGGTCCAATTGCTCGCACTATTATCTTGATCGGCTTCGTTCCCGTGTTGAGAAAGCCACCAATCATCACCTTGGCGCCCGTCTGTACGTAGCCGCGGGTCGAAATGTTAGCCAGGTCCGCGCCCTGTCCAGCGGATCCACCCAAGGCACCAAGTTCGTATAGCTCGACCAGCCCGACAAGCGGCGAGTCTGTTCCATTCATAATTGCAGTGTAGGCGCCGGGATTTAGAACCGCCAGGATAACTGACTCCAAGGTATCTTTGGGCTTAAGTACGCCAACTGGACATGTGGCGTTAGTGATCGCAACCTCCTGGGAACAATTCGTCATAGGCTGACAGTTCAGGTTGACCTTCCAGTCATTGTTGCTACCCAGAAGGGCTCCAGCGTTGTGTAACTCAAGGTATGGATCAGGAAGTGGATTCATAACCGCCGGGGAAAGTGATGGGCCGATCGCACGGATGATGACTTTCATCGGCACTGGCGTGGGAGTCATTTGCGGCGGAGGAAATGTTTCCCTAACGACGAATCCGGCAATGAGCACGTGGTCGCCAGTGCCGACATTCGCGCGGGTTGAGATGTTGGCCGCCCCGTCCGGCAGCAGAAAGAAAACATACTGCGTCGTGGTCACAACGCCGGTGGACACGTTTATAACGTAGAGTGCCACATTGCTGATCACACCGCCCGCGAGGTCTGGTGAATGGGCTGAACCGAGATTGAGAACGAGGCTGTCCGAAATCGCACCATTAATCGGGTCGAAGATTAGTCCCGGTGGAAGCGGGCCAATCTCCGCGTAGGACAGACTCTCGCCACCGTCCACCTCGATCTGGTAGAAAAACGGCGCGCCTGGGGCAAGTAGCGCGGTGTTCGAACTCACGATCACTGGAGCGTCCGGATCAGACGTAAAGGTTAGCTGCAGGGTGTCCGTGTTTGATAGGTCACCATCAGTTACCGTTAAGTAAACCAAAAAACTGCCGTCAGACTCCGGCATGCCGGAAATTTGTCCCGACACGGGATCAACGTTTAGGCCTTTTGGCAGACTATCTGCACTAAGTCGCGCTTCCGAGCTGCCGCCATTCGTAAGCACCTGGAAATTGAAAGGACTCCCCGTCCTGCCGGTTGCGCTTGTGATGCTGGTAATGACCGGGCCCGAAGTCGGCGCTGGTTGAACCACGAGGTTGAGGAACGCCTCGGTCGTGCCGTCCAGGTTGCCGGCGATAAGTGTGATTGAATAACTGTCAGCAGTGGTTGGATTGCCGACAATGGCGTGAAGCGTAGAGTCAAACGTCAGGCCGGGAGGCAAAGTCCTTTCATCGACGCTCAAGGTCAGCGCCCCGGTAGCCTCGAACTGATAGCTGAATGCCAAACCACCTGTAGTCATGGCAAAGAGAGGGCTGGTAATTACTGGAGGGGATTGGGCCTCTGCGGTGATACCATCAATTAAAACGAGAGCGAGCGACAGCAGTGCCAACGACAATTTCTTGGCAGATCGATGTTCGCCAACCTTGTATGATGTGAACTCAGTGTTCGATGGAGCACAGCTCGCGGATTGTAATGGATCGAGTTTCGCACTGCGCTCAATTCTGTTTTTCTTTAGTGAATGTTCCGAAGTATTTGTTGTCATCTTTCGATCCTGCTTGCGACGCCGACACGGCGCTGGTTCAGGTGCATCCATATCCGCGCAAAATTCGGAATTGGCCTTGCGATGTGAATTAGGGAACGCTTCATCTTGGCCATTTCGAAGTTAACGTTGGATCCGGCGATCGCGGCAGGCGGCAATCTCAGCGCAGGTCCAGTTCCCCGGGCTCTCGGCAGCCCGCAGGGGAGATTCGTTGAAACGTCGGGTGACGTAATCGCTTGCGATTTAGACAAGCGAGTTTCAGCCCGTCAATACTTTTTTCAGATATTCGTTTCCTATTTCCCATCTATCGCATGCGAAACGAGAAACGCAGGAAAGCCGCCGAGAATTTGGGAAGAGGGAGCCCGTTTGTTTCTGTTCGCGCGGGAAACAGGACGGTAACAACTGACACCGCGGTGGAAACAAAGCGCATGGAATCAGAACTTTTCGATTCCGTTGCGAGGTGCCTTCGATGACCTTGTATTCACGGCCCTCCTTCCCAAGCCAGCCCTGGTCCATTGCTTTCTTAGCCCACTTTGAAACTGTTCCCTTAGCGACTCCTAGCTCCTCAGACAGTTGTGTGCAATCAGTCACGCCGTCCTTGATTAGCTTTCTGAACACGTCCAAAGATTGTGCCGACTCATAATCGATATTGACCTTCCCGGTCTCCGCGTCAGTTGTTATATGCCATTCATAATCTGGCGCCTCTTTTTGTGTATTTCAGCTTGGTTTTGTGAAACGGGAAACGAAGCGAGCCCCAGTCTTGTCGTCTGAGTGTTTTCTTGCGTCATCGAGTGCCATCACCCAAAAGGCGGCATCTTCGCGCTTACTCGTGCCCCGCGCATGCCCATTCCGGCCCGCATGATGAACCATGATGACCGCGATCTTGTGATGACGGAACTGGAGTAACCAGTTATTGACTTGCTCCCAAGCAAACGAATCGTTTTCTTTCATCCCGCTAGCCAAAGTCGAGAAATTGTCTAAGACAACCACACTTTGATATTGCGCTCCAGACAATAACCTGTGATCGCCTCTTGAACCTCTCTGTCTGTGATGTTCAAGACTTTCTGAGTCCGGTCGAACAAAATCTCGTGATTAAGGAACTCGACTTCATCCTCACCTCGACGCAGGCCCCAACCTCGCTCCCGAATTAATTCGGCTGGCATTTCGCCATCAATATAGAGGACTTTGACTGCTTGGTGGGCTCGCCACGGTCCGAAAGTCCCACCCTCACTTAGCGCTTTGGAGACCCCCAGCGCCAACCATGTTTTCCAACTCTTCTGCAGGCATATATGAAACCGAGATCGCCCTCACAGAAAAAATCCGCCTCCCAGATCGGGAGCGCGTTTGCAATCTTATCGGTCGCCAGATTTTTACGGCGACTGGTGTCCGCTGCAAAGTTGGCGGCATCCGCTATTCGCCAGTGACCGAGAACGAAAAGCCGACGCTCGCCATCAGCCCCGTTCACGCGAAGCAGCTGGAGCCAAACGAAACTGTTCGGTTCCGACGCTTAGGGCGGGCGCTGCAAGGTCTTTGTGCGCCGAGTGGTAAGACCGCGCAGACCGTGTTTCTTTTCGGAAATCTAAATGACTGCGGAACTGGCGTCCTAAAGCCTTATCGACCGCTGACCGAGCATGAACAAGACCTGTTCCGGCGCAAAGGCATGGAAAACAATCCGCTCGTCATCGAGGCGCTAAACATTTTCGAGGGGACGATCGTCGCGTGAACCTTTGCCTCGTGATCGACACACCCGAGCCGTGGTCCGCAAGAGTCAGTCGGCGGCATCGGTCGATCACGGGCATGAAGCTCCCAGGCATGGGTTCCCAAAATAAGCTTCGACCAGACCGACGCCGCTCGTGCCATTCGCGCCGCTAACGATCGCTGTGTAAGCGCCTTCGCCGACCGGGAGCGTGACCAGGATCGCCGACTCGAGCGCATTCGTCGGCGGGATGGTGGTCGCTATGATGGCTGCTGTCTGGGTCGGGTCCGACATCCAATTGTCATTCGTGACGATTGTGCCGTCGGGTTTGTGCAACTCGAGGATCGGGTCCGCCAGCCCTCCCACCAGCGGCGGCCCGTTAGGCGTCCCGTTAACCGTGAGCGATGGTCCGATCGCCCGGACCAAGACCTTAATTGGTGTCCCTCCCTCGTTAATAAAGCCACCGATCATCACGTTGGCGCCTTTCTGTACGTTCCCTCGGGTCGATATGTTCGCCAAATGCGCTTCACACGACAAGTCCACAGCTCCCGCGCCGAGATTGTAAACTTCGACCAGCCCGACACCCGTACCATTGTTTGTTCCGTGCATGATCGCGGTATAAGCTCCAGGGTCCAAAACGGCCAGAATCGCTGACTCGAGATCATCCGTGGGCGCAAGCAAGACATTTTCGATCGCCACCTTTTGGCTGCCTCCCGCCAAGTTAACCTTCCAGTTATTGTTACTTGCAATCGTGGACGGGCCGCTGTGCAGCTCGAGAAACGGATCAGCGAGCGCGCCGGCCACCGGTGGAACCGCATTTGCCAGCGACGGACCGATCCCACGAAGGACCAGCTTCATCGGCGCGTTTCCTTGGGTAATGAACCCGCCAATGAGCACATTATCAACGGTGCCGACGCTAAGGCGGGTCGAGATATTGACCGCACCGGCAGGGAGGAAGAAAAAAAGCCCTTGAGCAGCACATCCGCTCGAATTGCACGCGAAGATTTGCACATTGGTGATGACGCCGCCCGAGAGTTGGGGCGAGGGCTGCAAACCGACGTTAGCTTGGGGGGTGCCCGAAATGATGCCCGTGGCCGAATCCAAGCCTAGTCCCGGCGGCAGCGGGCCAATCTCGGAGTAGGTCACCGGATCAGAAGAATTTGAGGTCGGAGCCATGATCGTGAAACTAAAAGGCAGACCCGGAAAAACCGGTGTGCTGTTCAGACTCACGATCACCGGCACTGCTGGATCGGATGTAAAGGTCAATTGCAGCGTTCCTGTGTTCGTTATGCCATTCTCGGTCACTGAGAGCGTCACCGAAAAGCTTCCGTCAGTCGTCGCCGTTCCGGAAATTGCACCGGTTACCGGATCAATGCTCAGGCCCGGCGGCAGACCAGTCGCACTAACTCGCGCTGCAGAGGTGCCCCCGCTCGTGATCACCTGGAAATTGAACGGACTCCCAGTCCGACCGGTTGCACTCGTCACGCTCATGATCACCGGACCTGAGGCCGGCAGCGGTTGGACCGTCAGGACGAGAGTGGCAAGCGTTGTGCCGGCCGCGTTTGAAGCGCTCAGGCCTACCTGAAATGTTCCACTCGTTGTTGGATTGCCGACGATGGCGAGAAGCATAGGATCAAACGTCAAGCCTGGGGGCAAAGTTTGTGGGTCGACCGCCAACGAGGTTGCTCCAGTGGCCTCGAACTGATAGCTGAAAGCTAGACCGACTGTCGCCGTTGCAAGCAAGGGGCTGGTGATAACCGGTGGGGCCTGAGAGTAGAGTTCCGCGCTCGCGGAGGAGTTCAAACTGCTATCCTCCCCCCCTGCCACCAGCACCATGCCGTTGGGCAGCAAGGTAGCCGTGTGAAGAAAGCGTGCGGTGTTGAGGCCGCCGGTGGCCGTCCAAGTGCCGCTCGCCGGATCGTAGAGTTCCGCGCTCGCGGAGGGCTCCAAACTGCTATCCTCCCCCGCTGCCACCAGCACCAGGCCGTTAAGCAGCATGGTCGCCGTGTAGTCACCGCGTGCGGTATTGAGGCTGCCGGTGGCCGACCAGGCCCCCTTGGCCGGGTCGTAAAGTTCCGCACTTGCGGAAGGCGTGTTGTTAATCTCCAATCCCCCAGCGACGAGTACCATGCCGTTGGGCAGCAAGGTAGCCGTGGGACTCGAGCGTGCGGTTTTGAGGCTTCCGGTCACCGTCCAAGTGCCGCTCGCCGGATCGTAGAGTTCCGCGCTCGCCAAAACATTGTTAGTGTTATTTCCCGCTGCCACCAGCACCATGCCGTTGGGCAGCAAGGTAGCCGTGTGAAGAAAGCGTGCGGTGTTGAGGCTGCCGGTGGCCGTCCAAGTGCCGTTCGCCGGATCGTAGAGTTCCGCGCTCGCGAGCCAGCCGAAGCCCGGGGAAAAACCGCCTACGACGAGCACTTTGCCGTTGGACAGCAAGGTAGCCGTGTGATCGTAGCGTGCGGTGTTGAGGCTGCCGGTGGCCGTCCAAGTCCCGCTCGCCGGATCGTAGAGTTCCGCGCTCGCAGAAACTTGGCCACCGCTACCCACTCCCGCTGCCACCAGCACCATGCCGTTGGGCAGCAATGTCGCCGTAAGAGAATCGCGTGCGGTGTTGAGGCTTTCGGTGGCCGTCCAAGTGCCGTTCGCCGGATCGTAGAGTTCGGCACTCGCAAGAGGGCCAGTGGTGTTGCTGTAACCGCCTGCGACGAGCACGTTGCCATTGGGCAGCAAGGTCGCGGTGTGAGAATCGCGTGCGGTGCCGAGCGTGCCGGTAGTCGTCCAGATTCCACTCTGACCCGCGCAGGGTTGTATCAGCAGCAGCCCGGCACCCAGAACAAGCAGCGGGAACGCGATCCGCCGCACAAGAATCGAAATCGCCGGACGAAGACTAACGACCAAGGAATGCAGTATTTTCACCGTTCGCATTGCACTCTTTTGTGGCCGTTTGTGTCAAGATCAAACGTCCAACTCGGCCAGGTGCGCCAGATACGAATGGGAGTAGCGGGCCGGAGCAAGAGGTTGTGTCCTAAGCTGGTCGCTCACAATCGGCGGAGATAGGCGTAGGAGAGTGATTTCATCAGGTCCTAGCAGCGTAACTGAGCGCTACCACGCAACTGGCCGTTACAAGTAACGGAGGTGTTCTATTATTCACGGCGGGAAATGCTGGTGTAAACATTGGCGTAGGTTCGATTGATGGGTCTGGTCACCTTTCGGTGACCGATCTGGTTGGTGAAACAATTAGCACCATAGTCGTCTTAAGGAATGGAATAGCACAGGGAACGGCACAAAGCTCGTTTGGTTATACCTATAGTTACACGGCGACAAGGACAGTTCCAGCGCGCCTCGCAAACATTTCTACACGGGGGAATCCGACGCGCTCGCGTAGTCGCGCGAGCTCGCGCAAATGCACCACGAGAATCGGACTGGTGTCAACGCCCTAATCAGAGGCATCGACGACATTGCGGCGGCAAGATTACCTTGTCTGACTTCAGCTTCGAGGCTGGCTGAACTCTGCGGTCATCAATCCTTCAGGTCTTCCGAGATCAGCCGCCGAGGTTCTGTGTCTCCCGTGTAAACTTCATTGGTTTGCCAAAGAGTTTCGGATTCGTGAGGTTCTTTTTCAGGAGTTGCTGCACGGTCGCCGAATCCTTCGTCTCATCGGGCACGATCTTGTCGTTCACTGTCCGCCCGATTAACGTTCCGTCGGCCCTCATTTCCCAAGAGGAATACGAATACTTCTGCTCCTTGGTGTCGAGATCTTGCACCGAGAGCAATGGCGTATTCTCCACGTCCGAGTGATACGCGCGATACAGATCGTGGTCGAAATAGACCACGTAATTGTAGTCGTCCAGCTTGGCCACCTTCATTTTGACCGTTTCGCCATCCTCCTCACTCTTTCCAATCCAGTCGCCGAGCAATCGCTCGTCGATCTTGCGCATCGGCTTGTCAGTGATCGGCACGTTATAAAGACAGCCACAGAACACCAGATAATAGGCAAAGGAAACCAGGACGGTAAGGCGCTTGATCACTTTATACTCTTTATAGGACATGTATTTCTCGCACAGCTCGTCAGTTTAGACACTATCCTAGCCTAAGCCAAGCTAAAAAAGCCTTCCGACGGCAAGATACAGCCGTCTCCGGCATTCGTTCTGGTTGGGACGCCTTTGGGCCGCCCTATGCCCCGCCAGTTGCTTGACGGGACGGTCTTCCGGAGTGATTGTTTTTATTTGTTTCAGTCCGTTACTGAACCAGGCACTGTTACTCACTGTTTCCCCTGAGTTCGTTAGACCTTCTCTTTGCTCTATCACTCCAATGATTTGCGGTAGGTTCGATTTCGTGATAGCCCTCACACCTACTCTCCGCTATACGCGGTTTCCAAGTCGTCACGCTGCCAGACGTTTCCTGCGCTTGAGGCTCTATAGGTAGTTCGCAGCTTCCTTGAGTTTTAAAGCAGATGGAAGAATCGTTGCTTTGTGGTTCTGGTTAGGTGTAGGATGTAATACTACACTCATATGTTCTAGAGAGAGAGTGAGGTCGGTGTAGGGCTGACATCTATAGATATATATCTAAGGTCTTAGGAGGGCTATTGTCAAGGGATTTGTTGACTCTATGACACAAATTAGGGAAACTCAGGCGTAGAATGAGCTGAGATAGCTAGGCAGTTACAAGCGCCGAGGCTAGTCCTAAAGGTAATGGGACTACATTGGAAGGCTTTTCATTTGTCATTAACTGAGCCATCCGCTGTGAGTGAATCGGACGAACATGACTATAAGTCTTAAGAACTAACTTTCCGCCGTTCTTGTGTCCCTGCCACTCGGCGATCACCTTCACGTCCACGCCTAGCTCAATCGCGCGCGTGATGAACATGCGGCGAAGCGAACGCTGGCTAAAAGGAAACAAGTGTAATCGCCGACAAGCTCCTGCGAGTGCCTTCTTCGCATCCCGAATTGTGAAGATCAACTCTCCATTCGATTTGCCCTCGCAGAGCCGTTCCAGTAGCGGCCTCAACTGCGGGAATATTGGAACGGCAAAGCCAGTGCTGGTCTTGTGACGAAAGGTGATGATGTGCGCCAGCTTGGAAGTCGATGTCCTCACAGCGAAGTGAAGCCGCCTCTGCCTGCCCTAAACCAGCTAGACCTAAAAACTCAAGGAAGTCCGCGCTTGCAGAAGCCTCTGCATTGAAACGTTGTGCCCGGACATCGGCGATGATTGCCTTGAACTGCTCAGAGCTCGGCGTAAACCGGATCGGAGTTGCGCGTTTTACCGATTTGAGGTGCTCGGCCGGAGATGCCGCAATGACGCGATCACGCATGGCAAGTCTAAACCGCTCTTTGACGCAAGAGACGTAGAGATTTCGGGAGGCGGGGCCAAATCCATACTGCGAAAGCCAGAGATCGACGTCACTCGGTTTAATCTTCCCGATTTGGGTGTCGCCGCCTGTGGGCCAATCCTCAACGGAATGCCGGATGATGGCCTCTTTTCTTTCAACCGTTTTGGGCTTCTGATACCGAATTGTCTTTAGAAAGCGCTCGCAAAGGTTGCGCAGCGTCAATCGTGACTGGGACCAATCCGTTTGGCGCACCGGTCTTTCAAGACAGCCAGCTTACGGCGCGCGAGAGTGCGCTCCCTCGTGCAGAGGGAGCGCCTGATCTCCTTGCCCTCATGCTTGATTCGGGCATAATAGACCCCGTTAAAAGGGGGTATAGCTCAGTTGGTAGAGCGTCTCGTTCGCAATGAGAAGGCCAGGGGTTCGAATCCCCTTACCTCCAGTCCGAGTCCAGCTTGAGGACGTCAAATCCTTCTACGGTTTGCTTCATTAGGGGGAAGAATGAATCGCTTCAACCGCTCCCGGGACCGCGATGGTGGGCCGGCTCTTGAGAAAATCGACCATCTGCTGAACTCGTGTTCCGCGACCACGCTCGAAAAGGAAAACCTGACTGGATCCCTTGCCCGTCGGCGAGATAACGAAATTTTCTGAAAGGAACTTCGGCTCGCGTTCGGCGACGCACTCCTGCAAGGCAATGGTCTGTGCTCGCGCTCGCCAGCCCTTTGCCGCAAGAAAGAGCAACTTGGTCGGATCTTCATTCGTCGCGACCAACATTCCGGCAGAGTTCCCCGGGATGCCGCGCAGTTTCTTCGCAACACAAGGCACGGCCCAGGCAATGGTTTCGCCTAACAAATTCTCTTTCGCGAAAGCAGAGCTGTAGCGCCCGGAAAGGTAAGTGGGCAGAACGGACTCGCTTTCGCGCTCGGCTGGACCGTTCAACTTTTTCCAGATTAACCAAAGCTTGACGCGCACGGCACGAAAGATCTTGGGCGCGAGATAGAGGACAATCGCGATGCAAAGAACAAAAATCGTCAGTGCCAAGACCGGATTGAAATGAATCAAGAAAAGGCCAGCGACCACCGCCGCATCTTCCAGCAGACTGAGTCCGATGTTGGAAAATGGCTCAGGCGAAGCGTTCGTCATTAAGCGCGTCGAGGCCTTCGCGGAATGAGTTATCAGACTGGCGCCGCCGCCCGCGAGAGCGACAATGACATCGAACGCCGGGCTGGTTTGACCCAGGACACGAAGGGCAAGTAACGCACCACCAATAGGCCGAATGATCGTATGCACTGTGTCCCAGGCGGAATCGATCCACGGGATTTTGTCGGCGAAAAACTCGAGCACGTAGAGTGTGCCCGAGAGCCAGAGAATGAGCGGGTCGCCAAGGACGGCGAGCGACTGATATTGCGGCGCCAGCACGATCCAATGCAGATGAACCGCGAGTCCGGTGAGGAAAACGGTGAGGTAAAGATTAACGCCGGCGAGGCAGGCGAGACCGAGGGCCACTCCGAGCAGTTTGAACTGGTCCACGGTGAACTATGCGAGCGCAACGAATGAAGTCACGCGCTTTTGCCGTGTTTGCATTTGCGAGAGAGATGAAGCGCTGATAACTCCAGCGAATGCTGGACATTCGACTCGTTCGCGAACAATCGGATTTTGTGAGAGCCCGGCTCGCGACACGTCACGGTGGAGATGAAGCCAGGATCGACGAACTGCTCGAAGTCGACGGAGAGCGGCGCAAAATGGAGACCGCGCTCCAGCATTGTAATGCGGAGCGCAAACGCCTGAGCAAGGAGATCGGCGGCGCTCGAAGCCGTGGAGAGGATTCGACCAAACTGGAAGACAAAGTCCGACAGATCGGCGACGAAATTACCGACCTCGTTAGGCAAACCGCCGCCGGCGAAGAGCGACAGCGCGATTTGTTGCTCGGCATTCCCAACCTGCCGCACGCAACCGTGCCCATCGGAGAGAACGCAGCCGACAATCCGGTGGTGCGAACCTGGGGTGAGAAGCCACAATTCGATTTCACGGTCCTCGACCACGTCGCGCTGGGAACGAGGCTGAAACTTTTCGATCTGGAACGAGCGACCAAACTCAGCGGAAGCGGCTTTATCTGTTTCACTGGCAAGGGCGCGCGGCTGGAGCGGGTGCTCATCCAGTTCATGCTCGATCTGCACACGCGCGATCACGGTTACCTCGAAGTAAGCCCGCCTTTTCTCGTTAGGCGCGATTGCATGATCGGAACTTCGCAGCTGCCGAAGTTCGAGGAAGACATGTATGGTCTGGAAGACGGAACCATCTTTCTTGCGCCGACAGCGGAGGTGCCAGTGACCAATCTGCACCGGGAAGAGATTCTTGCCGCGTCCGAACTGCCGAAGAAGTTCACCGCTTACACCCCCTGCTTTCGACGCGAGGCGGGCTCCGCTGGACGAGAGACGCGGGGAATCATTCGCGTGCATCAGTTCGACAAAGTCGAGCTGGTGAAAATTACTACGCCGGAAGACTCCTATGCCGAGCATGAATCGTTAATCGCCGATGCGGAACGTGTGCTTCAATCGTTAGGTCTGCACTATCGGGTAATCGAGCTTTGCACCGGTGACCTCGGGTTTGGCTCGGCTAAGACCTATGACTTGGAGGTTTGGTCTCCGGGCCAGAATGCCTACCTGGAGGTCTCGAGCTGCTCCAACTTCGAGGAATTTCAGGCGCGCCGCATGAATCTGCGTTTCAAGGATGCCGAAGGGAAGAACCGCTTCTGCCATACGCTCAACGGTTCCGGAACGGCATTGCCGAGATTGTTCGCCGCGCTCATCGAATCAAATCAGCAGGCGGATGGGAGCGTGCGAGTGCCAGAAGCGCTGCGGGTGTACTTCGGTTGGGACATCTTGTAGATGGAGCACGGCAAGCGCGTGCGCTGTCAGGCGAGCTGTTGCGTCTCTGGATTCGTTAGGGTGATGGACTCGCCGCAAACAGATCGAGTTGACCGTGTTGGTTCGGCGCAACTTCGGTCTCTTCTGCAGGGAGACTAAGATTGAAGCCGAGGCGTTGTGCGAGGCGCTGGCAGGTTTCCGGGGAAAAACCCTCGTAGTGGTTATTGGCAAAAACCCAGACGTTTCGCACTTCATCCAAATGCCGTTGGATACGCAAAGCCCAGCTGTCGAGCGCCGCCTCGCGTTTCCACAGCAACTTGCCATAACGATGCACCCGTTCGCCGTTAGCGTCGTATTTCGTTAGGGTGTCACCCAAAAGGCGCAGATAGATGAAGTCGGTGGTGAGCGGCTGAAATTCGAAGGGCGCCAGGTTGCGCTCGTTGAGCGGGCTCGTGTCCGCCCAGACCCAACAAACCCGATGTTTCTCGAGAAGGCGGATGAAATGCGGCCGATGCCAGCCGGCGTGCCGGAACTCGATCGCAAAACGAAAGTCTGATGGCAATTGCGCGAGGAAGTGACGCAGCTCGCTCTTCTCTGCCGTTGGCCTGTAGGAAGGCGGAAGTTGGATCAGGACAACGGACAGCTTGGACGCCATCGGCTCAAGGGCGCGAAGGAACGCGGTCAGCTCCCTCGAGCAGTCGTGCAACCGTCGCTCATGCGTGATCTCCTTCGGTAATTTACAGGTAAAACGAAAATGTGACGGCGTCATTTCCACCCAACGACGCGCGATCTCTTCGGCCGGCGCGCGGTAGAAGGTGGAATCGACTTCAACTGTCGGGAGATAACGGGAGTAAAACTCCAGCCAGCGATTGGTGGGCCAGTCGACTGGATAAAGCGGGCCGCTCCATTCGTCGAAACTCCAGGCGCAGGTGCCGATCCGAATTTTTTGCTGCTCAACGAGATTCAAAGTATGCGAACTAGGTTCAGCGTCTCGTTAAGCGTATCGAATGGCAGGACTGCATCGCGCTTTTCCGACCTTCAATTCCTCCTGCGTGACGTGGCCGGTGGCTTGACGGAAAGGGGTTCATTAATTACCCTGCGGATTCCTGATGGGTTATCGATTCCGCATTTCTGTCGTCTTGCTGACGGCCTGTGTAACATTCCCGGAGCGAAGCCCCGCGCCGGTCATTTTTAAGCCGGGCGATAAGGCTAAATACGAAGCCCCCGGGGAAATGGTAATCAGCGGCAATGCCAACGAACTCTTTGCCCAAGCGGGAGCGGCCGCAAACAGTGGCGATCCCAAGGGGGCGATCAAGATTTACCGCCATTTGGTAAAGAAATATCCGCATTCGAACGTCGCTCCTGAGGCGACCTATCGCGCTGCCGTCCTGGCGGAGCAAATGGGTGACTTACACCACGCGGCGGGAATCTATCGCGGCTTGATGGAGAATTACCCGCAGTCTCAGCATTTCCAGGAAGCTATCGAATCGCAATTTCGTATCGGTGAATCGCTGCTGACCGGCAAAAAGAAAAAAATCCTCGGTGTGCCCGTAGGATCAACGGTGGATGAGGCGGTGGAGATTTTTGCTGCGATCGTCCGAAGCGCGCCCTATGGACGTTATACGGCGCGAGCCCAATTCGACATTGGCCGAGCACGCGAAAAAGAGGACGCTCCTGATCTCGCGGTCGATGCCTACCAATCGGTGGTGGAGAAATTCCCTAACGATCCGCTGGCGGTCGATGCCCAATATCAAATCGGGTATATTTGGTTTACCGCGAGCCGCTCCGGTATCAACGATCCCGCCGCGGCGGAGAAGGCGCGAGTTGCCTTCCAGGATTTTCTCTTTCGTTTTCCCAAGAGCGAAAAAGCGCAGCAAGCGCGCGAAAACCTCGCCGCGCTGGAGCATCATAAAGTGAAAAGCTCCCTCAACATCGCCAAGTACTATGACAAGGCGAAGAACTATCGAGCGGCCGTTCTTTACTACAACGAAGTGCTCAAGCAGCAGCCAAATTCTACCGAGAGCGATTACGCCAAGAAACGTATTGCACAGCTGCGCGCCAAGGTAGGTGACGCGGCTCTCCAATCTGCCGCCGAGATTGCAGAACGGAAGGCCAAGGCGAACCCGGCCAAGACGGTCGCCCATGCTCCCGGTTCCTCGTCTGCCCCCGGCGGAGCGCAACAAAAATCGCCCGCCTCACCAGCAATGCGGGGAAATCCCAACGATATCGCGCCGCTGCCGCCACCAGCTGACGCGGATTCGCTCCCGCCACCGGCAAGCGAAGGTTCCGGGCCTGCCGATTCGTCTGGAGCTCCGGCGCCTTCACCGACGCCCAGCCCGGCGCAGTGAAAAGCCTTTTTGGCGCCGTATTGCTTCTGCTGTCGTTAGGCGGCTGCGCCGGCTACCACCTGGGACCAGTTCAGCCTTACTACCTGCGCTCTGTGCACAAGCTTGCAGTGCCGACATTCGAGAACAAGACCCTTTCCCCGCGAATTTCCGTCCTCATCACTGATACTGTGATTAAGCAGCTGCAACAGGACGGCACTTATCAAATCGTCGGGGACGACGAGGCCGACGCCACCTTACACGGCGAGATCACGCACATCACAAGAGCGCCATTGCGTTCGGTGCTGGGAAATGTTCTTGCCACCCTGGAGTTCAACCTCTCTTTGCGTGTCCGGTATTCGGTGATCGATAAATCGGGCAAAGTTCTTGCCGCGCCCAGCGATGTCGTCGGGACGACCAGTTTCTTTGTTGGTGAAGACATCACCTCCGACGAGCGCCAGGCGCTGCCGCTCGCCGCCGAAGAGCTGGCGACGCGTATGGTCAGCCAGCTGAGCGAAGGTTGGTAGGAGTGAAGGGCGAGGAAGCACTCTGGCGCATTCTTTGCGACAAACTTGAAATGCTCCTCGCCGGACAGCGTCTGGTGGAAGCTTTACGCGTGGGTGAGAAAACGCTCGATCTGGCGCAGCGGGTCTTCCCTGAGAACCATCCTTCGCTCGGCCTTACCTACGAACGTCTCGGTTCGCTGCACGACCAACAGGATCATGTGGCCGAAGCGCGCACCTACCTTGGCAAAGCGCTGCGCATCGTCGAAGCAACCGAACCGCGCGATCAACGGACGATTTATCGCTTGGCCCGTCGTCTGGCTTATCTCCAGGATTTCGCTGGGACCGAAGAAGAGGCGATTGCGTCCTACGAGAAGGCGATTGCCGCCGCCGCCGCCTTGGGAAACATCCCGCATTTCGATCTCGGCACGATGCTTAACAACGTCGCGCTCATTTACCGCAAGATCGGCCAGCCGAGAGCAGCCGAGCCCTATTACATGCAAGCGCTCGAGCTTTACGAAAAACAACTGGGACCGAACCATCCGGATGTCGCAGCCGTTCTTAATAACCTGGGAGTTTTCTATGCCAACGAAGAACGGTTCGACGAAGCGGAGCGAGTGCATCAGCGTGCGCTCGCGATTCGCTCCCGGGCCAATCCCAAAGTTCACGCCGACGTCGCGCAATCGAACTGCAATCTGGCAGTTGTCTATCATTCGTTGGGCGAACACCAACGCGCGATCGAGCTTTATCGTGAGTCGCTTCGAAATTGGGAGAAGATGGCGAAACCTCCGGAAGACTACCAGATCGCGGCTTCCAATTATGCCGATCTCCTAAGATCGTTAGGCAAACGCCACAAAGCGGGCGCAATCGAATCTCGCGCTCGCAGACGCCGGCGCTAACCGACAAGGGTTCTGACGCGAATCGTCCTTGCGGTTCGCGCGCCTCCGGGCAATTTACAAGCCGCTCAGAAAGCAAGGCTCACGTGGCGGAATGGCAGACGCGTACGGCTCAGGACCGTATGGGGAAACCCGTGGAGGTTCGACTCCTCTCGTGAGCACGTCAGCCGCTTTTGTGTAAAAGGGCTCAAATATTCTGCGAATTTTGAAAATCCTGGAAAGCGTTATGACTGACGAAACCAACTCAAAGAATGCCGACGTAATCGTTCGGGGTAATGCCATCGGCTTTTTGCAAGAAGTTACCAGCGGCGAACATCACTTGCGGGCGGACGAACCGGCAAGCTACGGCGGCAGCAGCGCCGCACCAGGCCCCTATGACTATCTTCTCATCGGCCTCGGTGCTTGCACATCGATGACTGTGGGTTTGTACGCACGCCGGAAGCAAATTCCTTTGGAAGATGTCACCGTCTCGCTTCGGCATTCGCGCATTCACGCGGAGGATTGCGCAGAGTGCGAAACCAAACAGGGAATGCTCGATCGAGTCGACATCGAAATTGAGCTGAGCGGACCGTTAACACCGGAGCAACGTGCCAAGCTAATGGAAATTGCCGCCAAATGTCCCGTGCATCGCACGCTCAAATCGGAGATTGATATTCGGCTGCGTCCTTCTTAGCAGGAATATCGAGCCCGCGGATGCGTTGGGGAATCCAGACGGATGGACAGGCCGCCGCAGAGCATCTGGTCGAGAAAACACTTAGGTCGCGAGCAGGCGCTCCGAGCGAAGGCCTACGTCAGCGACGGACTGGCCGAAGAGATCTCGGTCGAAACGCTGGCCGGCCTGGTCAAGCTGAGCCCGTTCCCACACGTTTCCATCTTCAAATTGCAACCAATGACGCGGCCATGGTCGCTGGGCGCCCTGTTTTCTTTCCTTTGGCCTTAGCGGCACGCTCTTGCTGATCGAAGAAGGTCATTTCTCCCGGAGTCACGAATACTGATTCCCCCGTCTCCAAGTTCAAATTTCGATGACGAGCCTGGCTCAGCTTAACCACCAGCGGCTGATTGTCCTGCGTCCGTAATTCAACTCGGACAAGCGTACCGACAGGGAAAACCGCCTGCACAGTCGCGTTCAAACAAACCGAAGACACTTTTGCCCGATGCACCATCATGAGATGAGGCCGGGCGTAAACCACCACTGGATCGTTCTCCGGCCACTCATACTCACCATCTGGCAAAGGAATAATTCCCCCGGCAATTTCAGTGTTTCCTTTCCTCACTCTGCCTTGGAATCGATTGGCGTCGCCGAGGAAATCGTAAACAAAGGGTGTCGCGGGGTGGTTGTAAACCTCGGCCGGACTTCCCTCTTGAATTACCCTGGCATGATTCATCACCACAACCCGATCCGCCACTTCCAATGCTTCTTCCTGGTCATGAGTCACGAAGATACTGGTGACGTGAATCTCTTCGTGTAGTCGTCGAAGCCATTGTCGCAACTCTTGCCGGACTTTGGCGTCAAGTGCACCAAAGGGTTCGTCGAGCAATAAGACTCGTGGCTGAGCGGCGAGCGCCCGAGCCAATGCGACCCGCTGTCGTTGACCGCCGGAAAGCTGTCCCGGATAACGTTGCTCCAGACCTTCAAGTCGAATCAGCTTCAGAAGTTCGCTTACTCGGTCGCGAATTCGAACCTTATGCACCTTCCTCACTTTCAAGCCGTAGCCAATGTTCTCCGCCACCGTCATGTGCCGAAAGAGTGCATAATGTTGGAAAACAAATCCGACCTTCCGCTCCCGCGCGGATTGATGAGTAATGTCCTGCTCGTTGTAATATACCGCGCCGGAATCAGGCAGTTCCAGACCCGCAATGATCCGAAGCAAGGTGGTTTTACCTGAGCCCGAGGGACCGAGTAAGGCAAGTAAGTCGCCATTCGGCACTTCCAGGCTAACTCGATCCAAAGCCGTAAAGCGATCGAAGCGCTTCGATATCTCTTTAATCGATATGCTCATGTTAAGTTACCGTCTGTTTCCAATAGAATCGCTGTCGTCGGCAGCTTCCTTTCCAGACAGGTTTTTGCGATGAGAGTGACAACAGCGAGCAGGGTGAGAACGGAAGCGAGCGCAAAGCAGCCCGGAAGATTGTATTCTTGAAACAGCTTTTCGATGCGCAAAGGCATCGTGTCTGTTTTCCCCGCGATGTGACCTGAGACCACATAGACGGCACCGAATTCACCGATGACACGCGCGTTACAAAGAATAATCCCATAGACCAGACCCCATTTGATGTTAGGCACGGTAATGTGCCAGAACATCTGCCAGCCATTGGCTCCCAGATTCAAGGCGGCCAGTTCTTCATCTGACCCCACTGCTTCCATGATCGGAATGAGCTCTCGAGCGACGAAGGGAAAGGTCACAAATGCCGTGGCCAGGATAATTCCCGGAGTGGCAAAGATGATCTTCAGGCTTTGATTTTTCGGCCAGACCTGGAAATGCTGCTGAAGAAAGAAAGCAATGCCAAACACCACCGCCGCTCCCATCAGGGCAATTGATCGCGGGCAGCTCCAGAGACCGGTTCGCAAATTCCAGCGCGCACGACCGAAAAGAAAGGCGACGAGAAACAGGCCTGCGCAAGCTAACGAAACCAGATAAGGCATGACAGAATAACCGTCTCGGCGCAGGAAAGGCCCAAAGTAACCTTGCAGCCCAAAAATCAGAACGAAGATTAGTCCGGCAACGACAGGCGAAACCGCAAAGGGTAAGTCAATCAAGGCAGTTAAGAGAGTTCGACCTGGAAATCGAAAACGTGCGATCGCCCAGGCGGCGGCAAGGCCAAAGATGATGTTAGCGCCAAGCGCAAAGGGGACGACCGTGAACGTCAGGATGATCGACTGGCGTGTATCGTCATCGTGGAGAAGATTAGTCCAGTAAGTGCCAGCACCTTCCTTCAGGGCTTCGTAGAAAATATTGATGACCGGGATTACCACCAGCAGGGTGACTGCACCCAGAGCGATAATGGTTAAACCCCATCGGACCCATGCGGGGTCCTGCTGAGCTCTAGCCATCTTTGCTTTCACTCCGGGCGCGGATTGTTGGAGAGTGGCTTCAACGCTCATAACGAACACTCCAGCGTTCCAACAGATTAATCAGGACTAGCATGGCGAAGGACGCGACGAGGAGAACGACAGCGATGGCTGTTGCTTCGCCATAGGCAAACTCTTCCAGTCGAGCCACGATTAGGATCGGGGCAATCTCGGTCTTGAACGGCATGTTTCCCGAGATGAACACGACCGATCCGTACTCACCCACCCCGCGCGCAAAGGCCAGGGCAAACCCAGTTATCAGTGCGGGATAAAGGGTGGGCAAAATAACACCGCGAAATGTCTGCCAGCGAGTCGCGCCCAGCGAGACCGAGGCCTCCTCACTTTCTGGATCGAGATCCTCCAGGATTGGTTGGACCGTTCGAACCACAAAAGGAAGACCAACAAAGACGAGCACAAGCACGATCCCAAGCCGAGTATAGGCTCCCTGAATTCCCAAAGGAACCAGGAATTCTCCCAACCACCCTTTCTTTACATACAGACTGGCATAGACCAGACCGGCTACCGCAGTAGGCAATGCCAGAGGCAGGTCAACCAGGGAATCAACCAGTCTTTTGCCCGGGAAAGCATAGCGAATAAGAACCCACGCGAGAGTCAGGCCAAGGATTACGTTAACTAAGGCAGCGACAAAGGCCGCACCAAAAGTTAGGAGGTAAGCCGAACGCGCGCGATCGGTCCAGACCGCGCCCCAAAACTCGCTCGAGGAAAGCGTTCCGGCTTTCAAAAAGCAGGCCAGAATTGGTAATAGGACGAGAAAGCTGAGATAAAAGACCGTGTATCCGAGGGTCAGGGAGAATCCTGGTAGCACTTTCCGGTTAACATCGACCATATCTTGCTGCTCGCGGAGATCAAGCCATCTTGGGGTCTGTAAGAACTAGAGCTGCTTAGCCCGAGACTCAGGAACACCATTCTGGCCGCGAATGACTATTGTGACTTGGGCTTATAGATGCTGTCGAACACACTCCCATCTCCCACGAGCTGCTTGTGCGCATCGAGCCAGTCCTTGGCGATTGTTGTAATCGGGAAGAGCTTGATCCCCCCAAAGATGTCTTCGTGCTTCTTTAAAATGGCTTCGTTACTCGGCCGATAAAAGTGCTTGGCGTAGATTTCTTGTCCTTCATCTGTGTAGGTGAACAACAGATATTCTTTGGCCACCTCGCGGGTGCCATGCTTGTCGACATTCGCGTCGATCACCGCCGGCTGTGGTTCGCACAACAGACTGACCGGCGGTTTCACGATCTCTAAGTCGCCCTTGGCCTCCTGCACCGCAAGATGCGCTTCATTTTCCCATGTTAGCTGAACGTCGCCAATTCCTTTCTGGGCGAAGGTGGTTGTCGACCCACGGGCGCCGGAATCGAGCACCGGGACGTTCTGGTATAACTTGGTTACAAAATCGATCGCATCCTGTCGGGAGCCACCACGAGTAACAACCGATCCCCAGGCGGAGAAAAAGCTTAAGTAACCATTGCCAGAGGTCTTCGGATTCGGAGTGATGATTGAAACCCCGGGCTTCACAAGATCCGGCCAGTCCTTAATGCCCTTGGGATTCCCTTTGCGGACAACAAAGACGATCGTGGAGAAATACGGCCGCGACTTGTTAGGCAGTGCGTCCTGCCAACCGTCCTTGATTAGCTTGCCTTTGGTTCGAATGGCGTCGGTATCAATAAATGAGGCGAGAGTAGTCACGTCTGCCTCAAGACCATCAATCACTGCTCGGGCCTGTGTGCTCGAGCCGCCATGCGATTGCTTTATCGAAAGCTTGTCGCCGGGATGTTCTTTCTCGTACTTCGCGATAAAAGCGACGTTTTGATCCCGCCATAACTCGCGGGTCGGGTCATAGGACACGTTGAGCAATTCGATGTCCCTGGCGCTGGCTTTGAAACCAGCGAGAAGAGTGAAGCCTAAGGCTATCAGGTAGTAGACAGTGGTTTTGGTGGATAAAGGTAGTTTCATATCGGTAGTGGTTTAAGTGGATGAGGTCGGATGCATCAGACGTGGGCAAAATGCGGTCCTGTGTCTGTGACCTCGCTGTCGTTGTTGTTTAAGAAGTGCTTTTCGGAGAAATGGAAATCCCGCCGGTAGCTACTAGGCCGGGTACATCGTGAGGTACCTGGCGAGATTCGCCAGATCCTCACGAAGGACTGCGTTCACTCGGCTAACGATTGCCACGATTGGAAGCGCGACTGGCGCTAAGGGCAGGGCAACGATCCAGAACAAAGCGCATGTTAACACGTAACCCGTTTCCAGAATGAGAGCTTTCATCGGCCAATTGAATCTCCGTTGATTAGCGAAACCGTGGACAGCAATCCTGGTTTAGAACACGACCTGCATACGCAGGAGCACTTCGTCGAATTGATCTTCTTCGCCGAGTTCCGGCCGGGCCTCGCGAAAGTCCGACCAGGTGTGCACGTAATCGGCCATCAGTTTTATATTATCGCCGTGGATGTAATAGTTCAGGCCGCCGGTAATGGAGTGGATACCGTCGCTGCCGAACTGGCCCGGATTAAGTGCTTCCCACTTGGCCACCGCCTGCAGCTTTTTCGGCATAAGGAAATAGCTCCCCTGAACGTAGTAACCATTGGTCACAAAGCTGGGCATCGCCGGGACGCCGTTCACTTCGCGGCCGTCGACGTGTTCTTCAAGAAACTCTCCGATAAGATCGAAGCGTCCCAGTCGCAGCCAGGCATCGAAACTAAAGGCATTGCGTTCGTCTGCACTCGTTAGGGTAAAGGAGGAAAGTGAGCCGTCGGGACCCACCTTCAAGTTGAGCGCGGGCGAGATGTTGGTCCCGGCATCGTCCCGGCTGTGGAAATAGTCGGCGCCCAATTTGAGATACGACTCCTGTCCCATCAGCTGACCCTTGAACGGCTGGAGCTCGAGCCGCGTGACATACATGAATTCGTTGTTGTCGTTGTTATTGAAGTTGCGCCCGTTGCCGTTAAAGACGCCGCCGTAGTAAGTGAGGAGATCCTTTTCGTCGGGAAAAACGTTCGTCAGCGGTTTGCCCCAGACCATGGCGCCGATCTGGCGCTCCGGCACGATCGCACCAGTCGGTAAGCTGCGTTCGATCGTATAGATCAGCGTGTCAGGGGTGAGATTTTCCAGACCAAACGGAGCTTTCCATTGGCCGGCCTTAATGTTTGCCTCCGGCACGCCATGCCAGTTGATGAAAATGTCCGTGGCGGAGAATTGGGTGCGATTGGAAGTCGAGGTCGTCGTGGTCGTAACTACGCCGTCCTTAACCGTTACCTTACTAATCGCCGTAACCGCCGCGTCGCTCTGCTCGAAGTCGCCCTCGACCTTGAAGTCAAATTGATCGGTGTAATCTCCGGTGATGGAGATGCGCGCGCGCCTCAGGCGGAAGCGGTCTTTCAGCGCCGTTAAACCAAAGCGGCCTTCAAAGGCTGAGACATCTCCGTCTTCATAATTCATCTGCACATAACCTCCGAGGGTAAGCTTGTACTCCGGACCAGCTGCGTGGACTTCGACCGTGCCAGGCGAAGGCGCGGGTGCGACAAAGACGGCTTTGTTGTCGTTGCCTGCCGTGGGCTGTTTCTCGCCGCCTATCACAGGCGCAAAAGGACTGCGCGCCTTCAGATGATTCACCTCGTCTTCCAGTTGCGAATTACGCTGCTGGAGTTGCTTCACGGCGTGCTCAAGATTTTGAAGCCGGTTGTCTTCGGAGGCGTTAGCTCGGTCTTGCGCTCGGAGGGGAAGGTTAAGGAAACAGAGTAGTGCGACTGCAATTACAATTTTGATCTTCATGGTTTCTCCGCTGGTAGCGATGGGTATCAGCAAGCTACATGCCCTCTGCTGTTGCGAGTGGCGTGATGGACCACATCGCCGCTGCTACTTCACCGCTTTTGACGGCGACAAGAAAAAGTGCCGCGAGCGGCAGTGCCACCATCCAGCAAAGAGCGGATACAGTGACTTGGAATGCTTCAATTGTCGTCGTTATTGTCTTCATATCGATGGTTTCGGTTAATCTCTACTTAATCACTAGAGTTGGATTGTCTAGTTCTCCAGTAGAGTTGTCAATAATTTTTCTGCAACAATTTTTTAGCACCAGAAAAAAGCAACGAAACGATCGAGGAATTGAGCGGTCCAAAAGCTGCACGATAAAGTCAGGCATCGCCGCCTGCGCCGCGCGAAAACCTCGCTGCCGTTTACATTTGCTGGGGAAGAGGGCAAAGAACTCGCGCGCGTGGTGTTATCGGCGGACAAGGTGTGAATTAGACGGCATTTCGCTCTTGGGCTCGAAGAGGCGTCCGAACTCTGATAGAGAACTCGGCGAGGTATGACCGGATACTCTTTTTTCTTCACGCCGGGAGCAGTCTTCTTCTTTCTGATTCACCTCGCGGTAATCGCGCGAGTGATCTTGCGACCGCACCGGGAACCGGCGTCGCGGATCGCCTGGATCGTGCTGGTCGTCGCCTTACCCGTGGTGGGCATGATCATTTATCTTCTTGTCGGTGAGACCAACATTGGGCGCCGTCGGATGCGACGCATTCGGGATGTGCTAGCCGGTATGCCAGCTGTTGCGGACGCGCCTGGCTCAGACGCGCCCGCTCTACTGGCGCAAATCCCGGAGCGTTACGCGCATCTCTTCCGCGTCGGCCACTCTGTGAACGGTTTTGAACCCTTGGGTTGTAACCGCGGGCGACTGTTGGCGAACTCCAATGCTAGCATTGATTCCTTGGTCGCAGACATCGATGCCGCTAAGGATCACGTGCATCTGATCTTTTACATCTGGTTGCCGGATAACAATGGGCTCAAGGTCGTCGAAGCGCTGAAGCGAGCTGCGGCGCGCCAAGTAACCTGCCGGGTGATGGCTGACGGTCTCGGGTCCCGGATATTGATCGACTCGGAGCATTGGAAGGGGATGCGCGATGCTCATGTAGGTGCCACGATCGCCCTCCCGATCGGCAATCTGCTGCTGCGGCCATTGGTAGGTCGCATCGACCTTCGCAACCATCGCAAGATCGTGGTCATCGACGATTGGATTACCTACTGCGGGAGCCAGAACTGTGCGGACCCGGAGTTTCGGATCAAGGCAAAGTATGCGCCGTGGGTCGATGCGTTAATGCGTTTCGAAGGCCCGATCGCACGACAGAACCAATACTTATTTGCCACCGATTGGATGGCGCACGAGGGCGAAGACATTCGCGAACTCCTGCGGCGACCACTGCCGCCCGGAGAGCCAGGCTTTGCCGCGCAGGTGATCGGCACCGGTCCGACGGTGCGCAATTCCGCCATGCCCGAGGTGTTCGAATCACTGATGTATGCAGCGCGGCGCGAACTTTTCGTCACCACTCCCTATTATGTGCCCGACGAAGCAATGCAGACCGCCCTTTGCGCAAGCGCTTATCGAGGTGTCGAGACCACCATTATCTTTCCCGCGCGAAATGACTCTTTCATCGTGCAGGCGGCAAGTCGCAGTTACTACGCTGACTTGTTAGCGGCTGGAGTTCGCATTTTCGAATTCGAAGGTGGGCTGCTTCACACTAAGTCTCTCACTCTGGATGGTGAGATCACCCTGGTCGGGTCCGCCAACATGGATCGGCGCAGTTTTGACTTGAACTATGAGAACAATATCCTGCTCTGTGATTCCGCTCTCACGGCCGAAATGCGCCGCCGTCAAGATGAGTACCTGGCCCAATCGCACGAGGTGACGGCGGAGATGGTTAATCAGTGGCCAATCACGCGCCGACTTTGGAATAACGCCATCGCCATGCTCGGTCCAGTTTTGTGAGCTAGAAACGAGGCGGCCGGAAAAGCCCAAACACCTAGCACAATTACATCGCAGCAACTATCTTTTGACATTAGGACCCATAAGAGCGGCCCAAATATTCTGTAAATGTACACATGGTGTAGCTTCAGAGAATCGTTGAGCACTCTTGCTAACAAACGGAGTTAGCAAGAATCAGTCTCCGTGCAGAACGCTCCGCCATTCGCTTAGGATAGGTGCCGCGACACTGCACTTGTTGTGCAAGGAAATCAGGATGACGTGGCGCGGAAGATACGATCTCGAGCGCCGGGATGGCGCGCGCAAAGTGAGGGGCGCGCAATAATCAATTTGAGCGAATTCGCCTACTATCTCCGGTAAGCGGACGCGCTTTCGATGGGATTGTAAGGTACGCGGCCATTTCGACTCGGCGCAAAGACAAAGCCATAACGATCCCCTTTTGTATCCATGGGCTCGAGCAGTAAGCCTTTCTCATGAGCCCTTTCATTGTATTCAATCAACACGCGGGCGGTTCCATTGAAGCCCCACATCTTGAAGCCGGTCCCGAACAGTCCGCCGTTCGGGAAAATCTTGTCCAAACCGGCCATGGCGTGGAAACAATTGATCGCGATCTGGTCTTTTCGGTAAAGACGATCATCGGCGCGATACTTGATGGTTCCTCCATCGAGCAACCGCTTGCGGCCGACGGCGAGATCAAACGCTTGCTTGTCGATTTCGTACGGGCCCCACATCGCTACCGCAACCTGTTCCTTCACTGCGAGCTGGATTGTTTCTGCGAGGGTAAAGTTTCTCCCGGGAGATAAGGGGCAGTCATTCCTTTGCGGAATAACTCGGCTACCCGCACCATCAAAGACACAGAGATGAGGATTGCTCATGAAATCGCTCGGCAGCCAGCTAATGGTAAACGCCTCAAAATTGCGGTTCTTATACCTTCGCGTTTCCAGACCTGGAGTTAGCTGGGATTGTTTGTTGTCTGGCAGCACACGAATGACCGAGATGAACGAATGCGAAAATTCGGGATCGTTGCCGTCATTTTGATAAGCAAAAGGAATCATGAAATAGCGATCGCGCGTATTCTGGCCCTCACCAAGACGTGTCGAGACCCTGGCTTTGATCCGATTTACAATCTGAGTGTAGAGCGGGACATTGTAATTTGAAAAATCGACGTCCCGCTGAATCAACCTTGCTTGCGCAGCGAAGGGCAAAACAAGAAGCAAACCAACAACTCTGAAAGACATATTCACGAATTACCAGACTGCTACGAGCCAAGCCAACTGTCTCGTATCATCATGAGATAATTCAACCGGATTTTGAGAGCCTTGTTCGCGCGCCTGGCAAGGAAGGTGCGCGGCTAGGTCGCGGTCAAGCTGCCGCTGCAACGTGAGCGCGGTACAAGACCGTGCGACGGGACGCGGCATCTCAACGCAGGACGCCGGCGGGTTTGAAATCGTCGTCATTAAGCGTCACGTCCTGGTCGATGCGCGCGCCATTGAACGTCGTTACGGAATCTTTCCGCGGTCCATGCACGGTAAGGCTGGCGGGGATCGGGTTGTGCTTTTCGTCGCGGGCGATCCGCGTCACTTCGATGCGGCGAATGAGTTCGCCAGAAGAAGAATATTTGTCGATGCGGAGCGGAACGAGGCGGCGCGGATCAATCCAGCTGCGGACTTTTGCGTAGGTAGAAAGGGAGGTGTTGTCGGGCTTCGATTGGAGGATCTGGCAGTTCACTCCGTTGATTACTTCCGATCCAACGATCGCCTGCTCTTTCCACGCGTAAACGTTCTCGACTGCGTCCTGATAAGAAAGATCGCTCTCAAACAGTCCTTCGCTCATTTGCGAAGCGCCGATCGTGCGAACGGGTTGGTGCGGAATGAGGATCGAGCCGTGCGGCGCCTTTCCGGCATCCTGATGAAGGATGACGACCTCATCCCGATGCTCGTTAGGCCAGAACACTCGGTAGGCAAGGTCAGTGGCGGTCTTGGTGCGACGCTGCTTGATCTGCAGTTGCAAGACACGCTTGGCCCCATTGAATGAGCGCACCTCGAGTTGCGTGCGAATGACGGCACTGCCTTGCACGTCGCCATCCAATCGACGCGCGAGTTCTTCGGGAGACATAGGGGACGGCGCCGGCACTTCGGCACCGAACGCGATAAGACAGAGGGCTGCCGCGGCGGCAAAAGCGAGGAGCTTCACAGTCGCAGGATAAATTCGCGGAATCATTATGCTTTTCTGCGCACTAGCCGGCTTGCAAGGCGAGACTGGGCGTCAGCCGCGCACTACGCCAGGCGGGATAAAGACCACTAATAATTCCCACCACGACGGCAATCACAACCGACAACCCGAGGAGCGGAAGACCCAGGTCTGGCTGGAGTAGTCCCCGAATGGCTGGAGTTTCACCCAGCAATCGGACGCCAATGGCACCCAACGTTACACCTACAATCCCACCGAAGAATCCAAGCAGAGCGGACTCGTAAAGGACCATCCGCATGATACGTCGGCGCGTCCAACCAACTGCGAGCAAGACACAAATCTCGTGGGTGCGCTCGAAGACCGTCATGAGCATCGTGTTCATCACGCCGAGAACACCGACGAGCAAGGCCAGGAGCGACGTGCCCCAGCTCATCGCCCTCACGAGTCGAAATCCTTCATTATGATTAAGGTGCTCGCTGACGGACACGGCGCGAACCTGGGGGACACGCTGCTCGATTTGCTGCGTAAGCTCACGCAATTGTTGCTCGTTAGTCGAGGGCGTCACGCGGACATCGATGGCGTTGATCTGATTGGAGGAACCGAGAATGCCCTGAAGGAGCGGTAAGGAAAGAATTATCGATCCGTCTTCCACCAATGCGCCGCCCTTAACGATTCCGACCACTTTAAGTTGCTTGGTTTCGATTTGGATGGGGTCGCCAACTTTTTTCTTAAGCACGTCCGCCGCTGTTTGACCTAACACGACTGCTTCTTCCGTGGAACTGCTTGGCATGCGTCCGGAAACGAGCTCCAGATTGCTCCAGGAAAATCCACCCCATTCACGCGCCGAGAGAATCATTAGGTCGGAATCTTCCACGCTCGTCACTTCGACGAACAAATCGCAGGTTGCGGCAATGTGCGGAAGGTCTTTGATCCGGTCCCGGACAGACGCGTCAAACGGCTTGGGTGTCAGCGACCCGCTTCTGTTGCTCACGACGATATCGGTTCCGCGCGCCTTTAATCCAACCTGCCAGCTTTTCTCAAATCCGCGCGACATGCCGACCAGCGCCACCACCGCGCCAATGCCGATGGAAATTCCAGCCAGCGTGAGCCCGGTACGCACGGGCCGTCGCAAAAGCCCCCGAACAACAACCGTAAAGAAAGTCATGCTCCGTTGGTTGCCATTCTCGACGCGCCGGTCGGCTCGTCCGAAACGATTCGACCATCCACCATGTGAAGAATTCTTCCCGCCCGCTCGGCGATTGATGCGTCATGGGTGACTAGCACCATGGTGCGACCCTGCTCTTGTTGGAGGCGAATGATGAGATCGAGCACGGAGTGCGCGTTTTCGCTGTCGAGATTGCCGGTGGGTTCATCTGCCAGCAAGAGAGACGGTCCGTTGGCAAGGCTACGTGCGATCGCGACCCTCTGGCGCTCGCCACCGGAGAGCTTGGAGGGCAGATGATTGAGCCGATTCTCAAGACCGACCAATTTCAATAGCTCCACAGCATGCTGATGCCGTTCCGAGCCCGAGCGATTGCTCTCAAACATTGGAAGCTGCACATTCTCCAGCGCCGTGAAAGTTGGCAGAAGGTGAAAGCCTTGGAAGATAAATCCGACCTCGGAAGCGCGATAAGCTGAGGGATCAGCGTAGTCCGGGATAGAATCGCCCCGGTAGAGGAGTTCCCCGGAAGTTGGTCGGTCGAGTGCGCCAAGCAATTGCAGCAAGGTAGATTTACCGCACCCGCTCGGCCCGGTGATCGCAACAAATTCTCCTTCAATAATCGAGAAATCGACGCCACGCAGTGCCTTGACCTGCCCATCGTCAAACTCCCGGGTAAGCGTTTTCGCTTCGAGAAGGGGCACAGTGCTGGCAGCGGTCGGATTCACCTGTTGCGAGTATCGACCCCAGAGACTGCCAGCGCATCAAAGAACTGACACCTGACTAATCTCCGCCGTTGTCGTCGAGCGCGTCCTTGGCCTTTTCCAAGTCTTCCTTGCGCTTTTCGATCTCTTCTTTCAACGCCTTCTTGTGATGCTCTTCACGCTCTTTCAACGCTTCTCGCTCATCGTGCGTGAGAGTTCGGGTCGTGGTGGTAGTAGTTGTCTGTTGCTGGATCAGGTTCGGGCCAGCGGACGTGGTCGGAGCGTGCTCTACAATAACGCGTGAGGCTACGAGACGGTCCCCGGCAGTTGTATATTGCACTGAGAGCGGGGCGCCGAGTGCAAGCCGATTAATCGCTACCGGAGCTCCGGTTTCATCCACGACAGTGGTCGCCTTGGTCACAACATACTGAACGGGCGTCGGGTTCGCATCGGTTCTAACGACTAGCGTTTCAGAGTCAGGAACAAATTCCGCGAAAGCGCCTTTCGTTGTCGTCACAGTCGTTGTCGTCTGCGACCGCGCTTGGGTGCACCAGGCACAAATTCCCATGGCGAGCAAGACGGCGCCAAGCTTGTTGATATTCGTCTTCATACTGAAGATTCGTGTCGGAATGCGGGCGTGGTCCGATGCTTTCTGCTAAATGAGCTCAACTCGTCAGAGAGAATCTTCGCGTGTCCAGCCCGGCGACCTAACTCCGGCGCCACTGCGGACCGACCCGCGGATCGGTTAGGCAACGCATAAGATCGATTAAAGCATTGCGATAACTTGGATAAGGTCGTCGCTCTCCTTGGTTTCTCGGCTGAAGTTTTTCCGCGTATTGGGGCAACACCGAATGGGGAAGACCAGCACGCTGGTGATGAACACCGTGAAACGGTTCGTGCAGCAAACTGAACGCGAGAAGACGTCCAAGCAGGCTTCTGGCGACAATGCTGCGGGTCGCGCCATTCACCGTGTCTCCGGTCATCCCGACGTGCTCGATGTATTTTCGCCAGCTCTGAAGATTCGCCGCCAGGAGCGCCGGGGCGAGATACAGCCAAAGAAAATACCTCCATAACCCGAAGGTCGCGATCAAGACGATAACCGCACTCCAGATTATGAACATCAGTCCGAGTTCGGCCCAGATCCGGCGCCGCACGCGTCCGTTCCTTACCGGGGATGACGACGAAAGAAAGACCCGCATAAAAACAAACGGGCTGTAAAAAAGGCCGAAATTCAGTTCACAAAATGCGGCCAGACATCTTCTCCAACGCGGGATCTCGGGATTGGAGAAAGGCCACAATTCACAGTCTCGTTCTGAGGCCAGATATGCGTGATGGGCCTGATGAACGACGCGGTAAAGGCTAAAACTCATGAAGCTGAGCGTACCGATCACCGTCCCGTCGAATTCGTTAAAGCGACGACTCTTCCGAAGCAATCCGTGGGCGGCTTCGTGCAAACCGATCAGCGTGCCATGCATCAAATGGGCCACGACAATCACGAGCAACGCCGCCAGCCAGATGAAGCCGTATTGCACCGCCAACGCGAGCAATGCTTCCGTGAAGATCAAGCCGAACACAAGAAGCTGAAAGGCGCTTTTCAGTACCCAATGCGGCTCGTGTGCCTCATGAAAATCGTCAGCAAAAGACCCAGAATTCATCGACATCGGTTCAGCAGATAGGAGATCCCTGATTCGGGTGAGCGACAGATGCCCGCCAGAATTCTTCTAAATATGCCATCGAGCTCCTCCATGTCACGCTGTGAAAAAAGGCTCTCGCGAAACAGCCATGCGATCTCCAAGCCTTCGCGCTCCTCGGTAATTTCACAGCCGATCTGAAAGCGAGCGGTCCCAGTTGAGCGCATGCTTAGATGCGCTGAAAGATTCGGTAACGAAACATTGGGGATGGGATGGTTTTGCAAAGCAAAACGTACTTCGAACAACGGATTGTATCCGGCCGCTGATTTCTCGCTTATTGCACGCGCCAGCTCGACAAAGGGCATAGCGTTGGCAAAAGCGTCGATCGTTCGGCGGTGACCGGCCCGCAGATGATCGGCCGCCGATCGGTTGCGATCAATCTCGCCTCGCAATAGGACAATACCTGAGTAGTAACCCATCGTCTCGCGTGCGATCGGTCTGGTACGGTTGGCAACTGGAGTGCCAACAACAAGGTCGTCGCAGCCATGCCACTCCGAAAACGCAATCTGGAATGCACCGAGGAGTGCATTGAACAGAGTGACACCAGTCCTGCGAGCCAGTTCTCGCGTTTCTTTGGTCAGGTTACCCGAGACTTGTGAAAGCCACCGCCTCGGTGGACCCGGCGTAATTGGTGTGCTCCACATTCGGCGCGTATCAGCCAGAAGGGCTCTCCAAAAAACGAGTCGCGGTTCCAGCACTGCTGGCTGCCAGAAGGTGCGTTCGTCTGCGGCCCACCTCGTATAGCTTTGCGGCACCGGCGGCAGAGCCTTGCCCGCCGCGAGCTTCCCGCCGACGTAGGCCGCAAATAGATCTTCGACCATGACGCCAAGGCTCCAGCCATCGGCAATAGAGTGATGAATTGCAAAGACGAGCACGTGCTCGTTTGCACTGCTGCATAAATCCACCACCCGGTAGAGTGGCCCCTGAACAAGGTCGAATGCCTTGCGGAAGATTTCCGTTGCCGCATCTTCGATTGCTTCTCGGCCTCCATGGGCTGGCGCGACTTTACGAGAATCGAAACTGACTCCGAAATTCTCTCGAATCATCTGCAGCGGACGCTCTTTGCCCGGCAGGATTGAAAGCCGCAGGACTTCCTGACGATCTACGACGTGCTTGATCGCGGCGCGGGTGTCGGCCTCCGTGAGCGGCCCGCGAACTTCGATCAGACAACAGATATGATTCGCGTTGTCCTCTGCCGGAACGGGTGAAGTTTCCCACAGTTCTCGCTGCGGCAATGTGAGCGGATGGAGCTGTGCCTCACCGCTTTCGAGCCACTGCTTTAGGCGGGCGCGCTGATCAGCCGGCATTGGGAGTGCATCTGATGGTCCTAACGATTGGCGCGTTCGATCGCCTCGGTCTCCTTGGCGTCTGTTTCATCGCCAAGCAGGCGCTCAATTTCTTCATCGGAGATTGCATCCAAATCCACCGTGTCGGTCGATTCGCTTGATGCCGCAGCCGGTGCCGGCTCCGCTACGGGAGCGATAGTGGCACCGCCAAGGTGACCCACGATTAACGAAGCGATCTGGCCGATGGTCCGCGCTCGCATCAGACTGGTCGGTGGCAAGGCCACGCCGACGGCCGCTTCCAGTGAAGCTTCGATTTCAACGCCCATCAACGAATCCAATCCAAGGTCGGTAAGCGGCTGATCATCGCGCAAGCTATCCGGTTTGACCCGCAACACCGAGCCAACCGCTTCTCGCACAGCCTGGCAAATCACCGCCTGTTTCTCAGCTGGCGGCGCGGCGTCGATCCGGTTGCGCCAATCGCTCGTCGCGCCAGTTGATTCCTCGCTTTCGAGCGCGGAAAAAATTCGCTCAAGCAGAGGATTCGCCTGCATGCCTCGAAAGAACTGGCGCCATTTCGACCAATCGACGCGGATGGCGATCGCTTGCGTGCTACCCGCGCGAAGGAAGGTATCAAGAAGAGCTGTCGCTTCGTTAGGGGAAATTCCCAGCGTACCCTGGCGCGCGAGAAAATCGGCGACCCGCTCGTTGCGCGCCACATATCCTTCTCCGCCGAGAACGCCCCAGTTCACGGTTAGCGCTGGCAGACCGAGCGCGCGACGATGATGCGCCAGGCTGTCGATGAAGGCATTTGCCGCACTGTAATTCCCCTGAGCAGGATTGCCGAAAATGCTCGAGACAGAGGAGAACATGACAAAGCAATCGAGATCGATTTCGCGCGTTGCTTCGTGGAGTAGCCACGCGCCCAGAGCCTTTGGTTTGAATACGTTCTGCATTCGTTCAGGCGTGAGCGCGGCCAGCGGCGCATCGTCGATCACCATTGCAAGATGGAAGACGCCGCGCAGTGGATACGATTCGAAGTCAAGCGCGAAGAGTCGCTCCACGTCCTGAGGCACGCCGATGTCCGCCGTCACAACCCGGACTTCCACACCCAGTCTCTCAAGGCTTGCCACGAATTTTCCAGCCTCTGGACTTGATGCGCCGCTGCGGCTCGTCAGCACCAGGTGGCGCGCGCCACAATCAACCAGCCATCGAGCAAGCACCTTCCCGTAGCCTCCAAATGCGCCCGTGATCAAATAGGTCGCATCCGATTTCACCTCGAATCCCGGGCCCGGCAATTCACCTCGGCGCGGAACAAATGGCGCTGGAAATGCCACCACAACTTTGCCGATGTGTTTCCCGCCAGACATCAACCTGAACGCGGCATCGATTCGGGAAGCGGGGAAAGCCCGGAACGGAAGTGGTCGTAACGCGCCTCGTTCGACCAATGCCGAAACCTCGCCAAGCATTTTCCGAGTTCGTTCTTCATCACCATGAAATACCGCGTCCATCGCGATAACGTGGAACGAGGCGTTATTTCTCAGCGGCCGCAGCGGAATGCGCGTGTTCTGATAGATGTCGCGCTTCCCGATCTCGATAAATCGTCCGAACTCGGCGAGACACTTCAGTCCCATTGGTATCGCCTCAGCCGCCAACGCGTTCAGCACCACATCGACGCCTTTGCCATCGGTCAGATTCAACACAGCCTCGGCGAAATCACCGCGACGTGAGTCGATCACGTCTTTCACTCCGAGCGTCTTGAGTAGTAAGCGTTTGCTTTGACTGCCGGCGCTGGCGATGACCTCCGCTCCGAGATGATGCGCGATTTGAATCGCAGCCATTCCGACCCCTCCGGCGCCTGCATGCACGAGAACGCACTCACCCCGGCGCAATCGCGCCACATTCTGAAGCGCATGCCACGCGGTCATGAATACGACCGGCAAAGTTGCCGCGGCTTCGAAAGTCAGATCTGCTGGAATACGACGTATGTCACCGGCTCGCGCGATCGCTTGGGTGGCAAGCCCAAACACCGCCAGGCCAAAGACCCGATCTCCCGGCGCAACATGTTCAACACCGGGACCAATCGCCTTAACGATGCCGCCGACCTCGTCGCCAAAAATTCGCGCATCCGGAGCGTCGCCGGGATAAAGAGCAAGCGCTTTGAGCACGTCGCGAAAATTCATGCCGGCCGCTTTAACTTCGATCAGCACTTGACCCGGCTCGCACTGCGGCGGCTCGAAGGGAACGAAACGCAGCGAATCGAGGTGACCTCGTTCAAGCGATTCCAGTCGCAACGAAATTGCGGGATCGAACCACTGCTCGCGCGAAGCTCGTCCGGGATTAAGGCGCCGAACATAACGAGCCTCATCCCGGAGCGCGATCTCGCGCTCCTCGTCGTTGCGCACAAGCTCGCTCCAAAGCAATCTCCGATCCGCCGCAGAAGGTTGTGGCGGAAGATCAATTGCGCGCCAGCACAGATTGGAATGTTCGTTGAGAATGACGCGCATTAACCCAATCAATGGCGCTTGCGCCACGCCGGTGGGCTGTGGATCGCGCCCCGCTGGTTGGGCGTTCCGCGTCACGAGATCTAGACACAGTTTTATGCCGGGGTAAGTGGACTCAAGCGTCTGCGTCAGGTAGAGCATCGCATCCAGATTGACCGCCATGTCCCGGATTTCTGCATCGAGGCTCCAGCAATAAACGATGCGCTTGGGCAAAGGATCCGCGCAGGCATCGATGAGCTTCTGCCAGTCCTCAAGCGTTTCCGGACGCAGCGTAAAACCGTCGTCATCGTCGGAGGCAAAACGGTCTCCCTGCCTAACGACGCGGCATCGCGCATTGATCTGGCGCAAGCGCGAAACCAGCCCATCAGCGAGTCCCGACGCGTCCGCAAAAACGAGCCATGATGTTTCCTCCGGCGCCTCGTCGATTGCTTCGATTGAAACTGCGGCTTCTTCGCAGGACTTGCGCGCCAGCAAGCCGATTTGTCCTTCCCCCCCGGTCGGGCCAATCAAACCAGGCAACGACACCGTTTCGACAAAGCCGCTCTCCCGCAAGACAGTTTCCCATTGCACTCGGCTAAGCAACGGCTGCTCCGGGCGCAGGTCGCGATCCGAGAAGCGCCACCAACCGCTGGTTACGCCAAAAACCGTCTCGGTCCATAGCTGCGGCGTGGCCGTGTCCATGAATATGAGAGTTCCGCCGGGGGAGAGCAGGCCGTGCAGGTTGCGCAATGCGCTGCGCACGTCGCTCACCGCGTGCAATACGTTGGTCCCAATGATGAAGTCGAATGCACCTGCTTCGAATCCCTGATCGGCTCCGGGCTTTTCAAGATCCAAAATCTTGAACTCCACTTCCGGAAATGTCGCCAGCTTCTGCGCCGCTCCGGAAAAAAATCCGGCCGAGACATCGCTAAAGACGTAGGAATGCAAGCCGCGCTCCAGGAGTGGCAGGACTTGAGAAGCAAGCCCGCCGGTGCCGGCACCAATCTCGAGGATTCGCAGGCCACGACCTTCCGGCAAGCTGCGCGCCGTCGTGGTCACCGCGGCGGCGATCGCTGCAAGCCAGGGACTGGCGAAAAGACCATCGCCATAGAACTGATCCAGTAACTCCGCACCGACGCCCGAGAACAAAACCTGCACTGCATCCTTTTCGCCGCGTAAAATCGCCCCGAGTTCCGCGCAGCTTCCTTCGCAGAGGAGTGCTTCGGCAAGATTTCCAGGATGTTTCTCGATGTAGCTCCGCAAAATCTGATCGGCCGAATCTGCCGCCGCGGAAAAATGAGATGTCAGCTCCCACTCCAGATCCTTCTTCCGGAGTAAATCATGCCTAACGAGACCAGCCATCAACCTCTCAAAGGCGGGGAGCAATGTCTTCGTTACCTTCAACGTTGCAGCGTCGAAGCGGCCAACGGGAGGTATGCCAATCTCGCGCAGAGCGCGCGCCAACTGCGCCGCCGTAAGATGGTCGAGATCAAAAAGTGCCGTCTCCAACCGGGAAGAACCGCGGGTGACGACGACATCATCCAACGCGGCCTTGGCGGTATCCTGCAGATGACGAAGCGAAAGCGGGGGCAGCGCTCGCTTAATCGATTCGTTAGGCGTCCGTTGCCAGGCGACGTGGTAGGTCAGATCGCGCGTGCCACCGTGGGCTGCAAAGCGTCCCGCGCTGGAAAGGCTGATTGCCCGGAATCCATCCACGAGCACACAAGGCTTTCCTTCCTCGTCGTACAAGGAGATGCCACCTTCAAGAAAATCATCCCCGAACTGGTGCACCCTTGCGCAAACACGGCTGGAGGTGCCAGGTGAATTAAGAAACAAAATGCGGCCAAAACGGACCGGCAATTTCATTCGCGCGCGGCGATCTTCGATCGTCGCCGCGCCGGCAGAGAAAACCTGGAGTGCTCCGTCGAAGAGCACCGGATGCAGCGCATACTCACCGGCACGAGGAGCGATTGCTGCTGACAAAGCGACACGGCCTGCGGATTGCCCGGCACCAGCCGACAGTTCGCGGATGGATCGGAATTCCTCGCCGTAACGAAGGCCGAGATGACTCAGATGTTGGTAGAATCCATCGACCGCGACCGACTCACTCCCGCGGGGCTGCTCCCACTTTGACGAAGCAAACAGGGATTCCGTCCGCTCACTGCGTAACGAGCCGACGACGTGGAGCGACCAGTTGCTGCTTTGTTCAAAGCGACTTTGGATCGCGAAAGTGCCATCACCAGCCGAATAACCTAACTCAAGCCGAACACCAGATGCGGGATCGGGTAAAATGAGCGGTTTGCGAATTTCGAAATCCTCAACCACAAACGGTCGCCCTTCGAACAACTGCACACCGGCCTCAAGCGCCATTTCGACAAATGCCGCAGCCGGGAAAATGAGGTGATTCTCGACCTTATGATCCCTCAGGAAATCCATCTGCCGAGCGTCCAGCCTGGCGGTCCAAGTGGGCGTTGCGCTAGGCAGCCGGACATCCAAGAGTCCACGCCCGCCGGAAGCCAGGCGGCTGTCGCGCGCGTCGCTCGATTCGCTCCACCATCGAGCTTTTTCCCACGCATAAGCGGGCAGCGAAAGCAGATGGCGCGACGGCGTCATCGCGGAGAAATCGAGCGGGACACCGGCGCGATGCAGGTCCATTGCGGCCTCAACCATAGATTCAAGTTCGCGCTCGCGGCGGGCCGAAGAGACCATCGGGGCTTTCACCCCGCGCGCCGCGAGACATTCCTGAGTCGCGTGCGAGAGCGCTGGATGCGCGTTCAATTCCAGCCAAAGATCCACCCCAAAATCTGCCAACGCTCCCACGGCGGAAGCGAAACGCACAGGCTCCCGAATGCCGCGGGCCCAGTATTCGGCGTCGCAACATTCGCCAGCGCAAAGATCCCCCGTCACGGTACTGAAAAATGGAATAACGGATGGCTGCGGCTTCAGGTCTGTGAGCTCCGCTTCCAACTCCTCTGCAGCCGGCCGCATTAATGGGTGATGAAACGGATGATCTACCTGCACGCCGCGGGCGAAGGTACCTTGCTTTTCCAAATCGGCGGCGATCGCTTCCAGGGAAGCACGCGGGCCCGAGAGCGTAATCGACCGAGGCCCGTTGAAGGCCGAAATCGTCACCGTTCGTTCATGTCGTGCAATGACGGCCGCTGCTTCATCCTCCGGCAGTCCCACTGCCAGCATCGTTCCTTCTCCCCGTCCGCATTGTTCCATGAGACGTGCTCGGAGACCGATGATCCGCGCACACTCTTCGAGAGAAAATATGCCGGCAATGCACGCAGCCGCGATTTCTCCGACGCTGTGGCCAACGATGGCCGCGGGCTCAACACCCCAGGATTTCCAGAGCGCAGCAAGCGCGATCTGCATGGCAAAAATAGCTGGCTGACCAACTTCTGTCCGCTGAATCTGGGAGCTCTCTTCAGGGCGGCCAAGTTCCTGAAGCAGGGAAAAGTGGGTCCACGGACGAAGCGCGGCGTCACAACGTTCAATTGCCTCTCGAAACACTGGCTCGTGCTCCATCAACTCGCGGCCCATCCCCCACCATTGCGGACCCTGACCGCTCATGACGAAGCCAATACGCGGTGGTTGTTCTCGGCGAGCGGCAAAACTCGCGCGGCCCTTGGCCGTTTCCTCGCCCTGCGCGAATGCATCAAGCGCTTCCGTCAGTTCGTCCCAGTGACTGGAGACGAGAGTAAGCCGATGCGGGTGGTGATTTCGTCGAACTCCAAGAGTGTAAGTCAGATCCGGAAGAACGGGTGAATTTCCGTTGGCGTTCGCGTGTTGCTTGACCCAGTTGCTCAAGTTCGCGGCTGAAACCCGAAGCGATTTTTCCGAACGCGCAGAAAGCATGATGGGCCAAGGCCGGTTACCGGGAACAACGGAAGTTTTTTTCTCCCAATGCAGAGGGGCGGCAGCCAGAATGACGTGGGCGTTTGCGCCACCAAATCCGAAAGAATTGACGCCGCAGATTCGCTCTCCTTTGCCGTCCGGGAATGCCTCCATCTCGGTCGGCACTCGTAATTTGAGCTTCTCAAAATCGATATGCGGATTTGGATTCTTGAAGTGAAGACTGGGCGGAATCTGTCCGTACTTCAGAACCAGCATCGCCTTGAGAAGGCCCGCCACGCCCGCGGCAGTCTCGAGATGCCCAAGATTGGTCTTGATCGATCCGATCGGAAGCGGCGCACCGGGTGCGCGATTGCGACAGAGAGCGTCGGCAAGAGCGTGCGCCTCGATCGGGTCGCCCACAGCCGTTCCGGTCCCGTGGGCTTCGACAAAGCCAACCTGCTCCGGTGCGATCCCGGCATCCTTGCAGGCATCTTGCACCAGTCGCGTTTGTGCTTCAGGACTAGGCAGCGAAATGCCGTTCGTGTGTCCGTCCTGATTGATGGAGGTCCCGAGGATGACGCCCTGTATTGGATCGCCATCGGCAATCGCTCTCGATAACCGTTTCAGCAACACCATGCCTGCGCCTTCACCGCGGACGAATCCGCTGGCGGAAGAGTCGAAGGCGGCGCATCGCCCCTCGGGTGAGAGCATTGCTGCCTGGGAAAAGCCGATGAAGCCACCGGGTGAAATCATCACGGTAACGCCGCCCGCGAGAGCAAGCTCTCCGCGTCCGGCCCAAATATGCTCGCAAGCCACATGAACCGCGGTGAGCGCGGACGAACAGGCTGTGTCCATGGCCACACTGGGACCGCGTAAATTCAGACAATACGAAATGCGATTGGCCGCAATGCTGTGTGCACTGCCGGTCGGTGTGTGGGGGCTGATCGTGGAATGATCGAACGGTGTGCTTTGAATTCCCTGGTAGTCGTTATGGGAAATTCCGACGAAGACGCCCAGATCGGTACCCCGCTCGAAGTCGAGAATAAGCCCAGCATCTTCAATCGCCTCCCAAGCCGTTTCGAGAAGAAGCCGGTGTTGCGGATCAACGTAGGGAGCTTCTCTGGGTGAGATCCCAAAAAACTGTGGATCAAATTCATCGATGCCTTCGATGAAACCGCCTCGCTTGGCGATCGACTTACCGGCTACGCCTGATTGCGCATCATAATATCGCTCGATGTTCCAACGATCCCGCGGAATCTCGACAATGGCTTCGCGACCTTCGACGAGAAGCCGCCAAAGGGAATCGGCGCAGTTTACACCTCCCGGGAAACGGCAACCGACTCCAACAATCGCAATACGTTCTTTTTGCATAACCGCCAGCTATTCGGCAGGGGCGGATTGATCAGCGTTGTGTGGAAGCATGTCAAATTGGCTAGGCCCGTCCCGATGGAGCGACTTGGACGGCATCGGGCGGTTAGGCATTCATTAGCGTAACCATCAATTCGTATTTGGCACGCTTTGGATATGCCCCAGCCGCGCATTTTTTAACATCCTCACCCTGATTGCATTGCCAGAGCTCATATTCAACCCTTGTCGCCGGTCGCCTGCGTTATGCTAGCAGAAGCTGGCTTTTGAGCACATTGTATCGGCGAAGACACGCTGATCTGTGAAGCTCGTGCGAATAGCTTCGGTAGAACAGCTCTACTTTTACAACCAAAGGTTATGTGCGGCATTGCGGGGATAATTGATTTAACGGGGGAACGACGCGCGCCCGAGGGCGTGGTGCGGCGGATGTCTCGCGCGCTCACCCATCGCGGGCCGGATGAAGAGGGCTTTCTCGAGCGGCAAGGTATTTCACTCGCTTCTCGCCGCCTGAGCATCGTGGATCTTGCCGAGGGTCAGCAGCCGATGACAAACGAAGACCGCAGCGTCTTCGTGGTTTTCAACGGAGAGTTATTCGACTACGTCGAACGGCGCGAAGAACTCATCGCGCGCGGGCACCGTCTCCTGACACACTGCGATACTGAAATCATTCCTCATCTCTACGAAGATTATTACGAAGGGATGTGGGAGCAGCTCCGGGGACAATTCGCAATCGCTTTGTGGGACGAACGGCGGCGCGAACTCCATCTCGGTCGGGATCGCTTTGGCATCGCGCCGCTTTTCTGGAGCCGACAGGGCGACTGGCTTCTTTTTGCCTCGGAGATAAAGGGACTTCTCGCTTCAGGAATGGTGCCGCCACGACCGGATCGCAAGGGACTCGATCATGTGTTCACCTTTTCCGCGATTCCGGGGCCGAGGACTTGTTTTGAAGGAGTGCAATTGCTACCGCCCGGCCGCTGCCTGCGGATTGTTCCCGGCAGTTCCAGAACCAGTGCTGTGATCGCGGAGCGCCCCTACTGGGAAATGGATTTTCCGGCGCAGGGTGAAGAGGTGTGGGGCGACAATCAAAACGCGCTTGTGGATGAATTTGAGCGCCTCCTTTTGCAGGCCGTGGAAGAACGGTTGCGGGCCGACGTGCCAGTTGGGTCCTATCTATCCGGCGGCGTTGATTCCAGCATGATTCTCGCTCTCGCCTGTCGGCTCAAAGGACCGGCGATCAACACCTATACCGTCCGGGTGAATGAGCCGGAGTTTGACGAACTCAGTGCGGCAAGTCTTTCCGCGCGACACATTGGAGCGAAGCCACCGATTGTGCAGGAGTATGGCGATCGCGAAGCGCTTCAGAGTTATCCTGAGCTCATTGAGTCAGCTGAGGCGCCGGTGATCGATACCTCCTGCGGCGCACTGCTCAAACTCGCCGAGCGCGTCCATTCCAACGGCCAGAAAGTTGTCCTCACTGGCGAGGGCGCGGACGAATGGCTGGTGGGTTATCCGTGGTACAAGGCGGCGAAGCTGCTGGGATTTCTCGACTGCGTGCCAGGAGTAAACCTGAGTGACTGCGCGCGACGCAGTTACCTGAGTCTCAATAAAGTGCCGCATTTTCCGCCGGAATGGCGCGAGCAAGTGGAAAACTCCATCGGCGGACAAAACGCGTGGATCGATTCCTATGGGCTGCTCGCGATTTCGAAGCTGCGGTTCTACTCGGAGTCCATGCGTGAAGTGATGAATAGCAGTCAACCCTGGGCTGAGCTGGAATTTCCTCTCGAAAAAGCAAAGCGCTGGGCTCCCCTGAATCGCGGTATCTGGATTGCAGCCCGCGTTCTTTTGGCCGGTCATCTCTTGCAGGCGAAAGGCGACCGGGTAGCAATGCACTCTTCTGTCGAAGTTCGCTATCCATTCCTCGACGAAGACGTCTTCGACTTCACCTCCAAGCTGCACCCGCGCTGGAAGCTTCGCGGCTTCAAGGACAAGTATCTGCTCCGTCAGCTCGCAGAGCGCTGGGTCCCAAAGGTGGTTGCCCGGCGCCACAAAGTCATCTTCCGCGCGCCGCTCGACAGTTTTCATATGGACCCGGAGCCAGCGTTTGTCAGTCAGCTCCTGAGTGAAGATTCATTGCGCCGGACGGGTTATTTCGACATCGATGAAGTGACTCGCTGGCGTAAGGACTTTCGCAAGCTGCGCGCTGGCTCACTTCCACGACTTTCGGTCGAAATGGGACTAACTGCGGTGATCGCAACCCAGCTTTGGCATCATCAATTCATGGGTGGTGGATTGGCCGACCTGCCGCAATGGACTGGTTATGAAAAGAGTCTGGAGAGGACTAACGAATCTTAGCTCGCAGGAAAACCCATCTTTTTTAAAGTATCACGCCCTATCTCTTTCATCTCCGGGTCATCCTTTTCCTCGTTAGGCATGGAGAGTCCTTTTAAGATATTTTTGCGTGCCTCTTCTTTGCGCCCCATCTGGGCGTAGATACGGCCGAGCTCGATGTAATGGATGAGCCGGTTGGGATTGATCGCGATTGCTTTTTGCAGGCACTTCTCTGCTTCCTCGTTGCTTGTCACGGGCAAATCGCCATAGAGCGCCTTGGCCATGACACGCTTGAGAACGGTGACGTCTGCGAGGACGCGATTCCATCGTCCGAGGATGTGCCACGCAGTATCGTTGGAGGGATCGAGTTGCAGGGTCCGATCCACTGCCGCCTTGATTCGAGGCGAGGCAGCAACCTGATCCTTGCTTCCCATGTACGGCATCATTTTCCCATAGCTGATCGCCGGTGAGAGCTGGGCCTCGGCAGAGTTCGGGGCAAGCTCAGCAGCACGTTGCGCATACTGGAGAGAGATATTGCCGAGCCGAAGTTTTTCGCTCTTCGACGACGTGTCACTAATCATGTGACGATATTGTCGCGCGATGCGGACAAGAAGGTCGACGTTGTCCGGCTCCATCTTGTTCGCAGGCAGATAATAGTCCAGCGCTTTCTGAGCGTCCAGTTGCTGGTCATAAACATCGCCTTTTGCTATCAGAGCCTTGGCGGTATCTCCCAAGACAGTTGAACTGCCGACCCACGATACCAACCAAAGACAGATAACCGTACGAATAAGTGCCTGAGTTACCGAACGAATCGCTTTTTGATTCACCTTTTGTCCCATGCTGACTTTTGAAGATTGGTTATCGCCGTGGCTGCAAGGTAACCGGCGCCTTTGTCATAATCAGGCGTGCGGCGTTGGTAAGACCTCCTTCACTGAGATTCGGCCCGATCAGTTGCAGACTGGTGACGGGAAAATGACGATCGGCGTATGGAATCGGGACTGCGATCGCCGGGTTGCCGGCCAGGTTGACTGCGACTGTGTTTTGCAGGGCCAGGACCCGCGCCTCGAAGATGGCGGACCGCTCAAAGAGCGAATTTGTGCGGGGGCAAAGACTTCATGGTAGGAAGGGCGATATAATCAACCTTGTCGAAAACCCGGCGAAGTTCCCGCCGCCAGGCGCGGCGCGCGTTGAGCGCGCCCTGGTAGGTGGTGTTGGGTTGCAATTCACCCAATCGAATTGTTGCTTGAGTCGTTAGGGAGACACCGGATTTGCCGAGATACTGGCGATCGTTCAACCATCCGTCTCCGATTGCGACAGCGCTTCCGTTCAATTGCGCTTGAATCCATCGATCTCGGAAATGGTCATCAAGGCGGACCACGTGAAACCCGCCAGCCTTCAGCGCATCGTCGATCGCCTCCTCGATTTTCAAATCCGTTCCCGGAACATAAAGTCGTCCGATCTTGATTTGTCTCGTCGAGGACTGATTTGCCCTGGCCGTCTCGTAGCGATTCGAAAATCCTGGATCCAACAATTCCATTCCCTTTACAAGATTCGGCACGTCCTTTGCCATCGGACCTATCGTATCGAGGTGCTTGGGAGAAAGTGGAAAGACCCCTTTCAGGGAAATCAGACCAAATGTCGTCTTCAAGCCCAGGATGCCGCAACACGCGGCAGGAACCCTGATCGAACCCGCTGTGTCAGAACCGAAGGCGACGTCGGCTTCATCATTCGCAACCGCGACTGCCGATCCACTCGAGGAACCACCTGGGATGCGATGGTGATCAAGCGGGTTTATCGGCGTCCCAAAGTACTCGTTGGCGCCTGTCGTTCCCAGAGCGAATTCCGTGAGATTGGTTTTGCCAACGATCGCGACATCGGACCGCCGAACCGTCCCCATGAGCGCTGCATCTTGTCGCGCCGGAGGAGAGTTTTTGGCCACGTATTGGGATCCTGCAGTCGTCACCTCGCCTTTCATGTCGATGAGGTCCTTAACTGCCAGGCGAAGTTTCCCGGCATCGCCAGGTATGGCTGAATAAGAGATGAAGGCGCGGTCTCGCGTCACGCTCGCCTTCGGCCCAAAGGGAAGCGCGCAGCCATAAAAGCCGAGTGACAGGATGATGAAAAGAAAAACGCGAGGCGAGAAGCAGTGAGTCATGATTTTTTGCTCTACGGACCACAACGACCATCCGGCCGTTCGGAGGGTGAAGCTCGATAACTCAGGCCCCAGTTCAAACAAATCAAGGGCAGTCGATGAATTATCTTGATTCCATCCTGATTAATTCAGCGCTGAATAGGCCGTTGGATTCATAAAGTAATTGTCGATCTTGTCCACCAAGGGCCCGTTCTTCTCCGACTCGGCCTTCACTTTCTGCCATTCCGGATCGTCATGGAACGCGTCCCAATTCTTCTTCGCTTCGTCGCGGCTGGGATGTTCCAAAATGTAGACGAACAAGTTTTGCCCGGCATCTTCCGGCACCCAATAGCCGATGCTCTTCATGTTATGCCGCTTGAAGAGCGTGTCCGTATGATCGCCAAAACGCGCTTTCAGAGCATCCAGTTTGCCCTCGTGAACATGATACATGCGCAATTCGTAAACGTGATGCGGTGGATTAGTTGATCCCCTGAGAGCACCAAACGCGACCATCACCGCGGCGCCACAAAGAAAAGAAGCAAGCATTTTCATATTCCGCATGATCGTCATTTGGCAGGAATAGGAAAGACCTCAAACAGGGTTCGAGCCGAGGTTAGCCACTATGAATGAGCATGCGTTACAAGTGTTTCTGAAAACGAAAGTCAGAAATTCAGCGTGACCTGTGTATCCCTCGGGCGCAATATGGCCCAGGCCGATCTCTCCCGACGAAGCAGTCGGGCGCGAGTAAGGCGACAGGACTATCACGATGCCATACCCTGCTGTTGGAAAAGAGAAACTTTTACGGAACTCATAAAACGACCGTGATCCTGCATATCTACACAGTTTTTCATACGGCGATCGCGCTCGTCGGAATTTTCACCGGTTTCGTGGTGCTCGCTGGTTTGTTAACCGGTAAAAGCCTGGACGGATGGACAAGATGGTTCCTGGTCACAACGGTCGCAACCACCGTGACGGGGTTTCTCTTTCCATTCCACGGAGTAACGCCAGCAATCATCCTGGGCATCATTACGGTTCCGATCCTTGCCATGACTATCTATGCCCGTTATCCAAAACAACTGCGCGGCGCGTGGCGTTGGATCTATGTCATCGGCGCGTTGCTTTCGCTATACCTGAACGTCTTCGTCGGAATCGTGCAGAGCTTTCAAAAGATTCCGGCACTGCAAGCGATCGCTCCCACGCAAACCGAGCCTCCATTCCAGATCACCCAACTTATCGCAGTTTGCGTCTTCATCGTAGTGACCGTTGTTGGGATCATGAGATTCAAAGTCAAACCTTCGCCGCAGGCAGCAGTCGGCGGCTAAATTTTTGAGGCAATACCCAATGAAAAAACCTAACTCGCTTAAAACTGTAGAGCTTCTTCACCGGCGCGGCGCGCCACTGGCAACGCGAACCGATCTTCCCGCATCCGCCACGAAAGACATTGCTGGCGCGATGAACGCCATCCTGGCCGACGTGTTTGCGCTTTATCTAAAGACAAAAAATTTCCACTGGCATATGAGCGGGCCGCATTTTCGCGATTATCACCTGCTGCTTGACGAACATTCAGATCAACTTTTTGCCATGACCGATCCGATCGCGGAGCGAGTTCGCAAGATTGGCGGTCCAACGTTAAAATCCGTCGGACAAATTTCTCGCACACAGCGCATCCTCGATAACGATGCGGAGTACGTAGAACCGATGGATATGCTTGCCGAACTCGCCGAGGATAATCGAACGCTGGTGGGACGTCTCCGCGAGGCGCACAACGTCTGCGAAGAATATCGCGATGTTGCCACGACCAGCCTGATCGAGGTTTGGATCGACGAGTCCGAACGCCGGAGCTGGTTCCTCTTTGAAATGACTCGTCACCGCTGAATGCGGTCGGAGTCCTGACCAGTTAGGGCTCCTGTCATCGCGGTTCAATGAGTTCTCAGGGATTGACGTAATGTTGGGGCGAAACTGACAACCTGGCGACAGCGCCGTTAAACGAGTTAGATATGTGGGCTGTCGTTCAGGAACCTTGTGACAGGAACATAATTGAATCGAAGCCGGTATCGACACCGTGCTCCAAGTCAGTCGGTCGTTGGGTGCTTACGGCGACGATCCTAGCCTCAAGTATGGCGTTCATCGACGGGACAGTGGTCAACGTCGCACTACCCGCATTACAGAGCGGTATGAACGCGACGGTCGTAGATGTTCAATGGGTTATCGAGGCCTACTCACTCTTGCTCTCGGCGCTTCTTCTCATTGGCGGCGCACTGGGCGATCACTATGGACGGCGGCGAGTCTTTCTGATCGGCATCGGCATCTTTGCCGCGGCATCTGGTGGGTGCGGCTGTGCTGCGAATATTCGTCAGCTAATCGCTGCGCGTGGTTTCCAAGGAGTCGGGGCCGCCCTTTTGGTCCCCGGCAGCCTGGCTATCATTAGTAGCTCCTTCCGCCCTGAGGAACGTGGGCGCGCCATTGGCATATGGTCCGGCACTACTGCCATCACTACCGCTCTCGGGCCATTGCTGGGTGGCTGGTTAATTGAACACATATCATGGCGCGCGGCATTTTTTATCAATCTTCCGCTCGCCCTCGGCGTTGTTTTTCTGGCGCTGCGCTATGTGGAAGAGAGTTCGGATACAAAAACCGGGCAGCTTGATTGGTGGGGCTCGTTGTTGGCTTCGCTCGGCTTAGGCGCGCTTATCTACGGCCTGGTCGAATCCTCGCGATTCGGTTTCGCGAATCCGTTGATCATTACCGTCCTTGTCGCAGCGTTAGTAATTATCGTCGTCTTCCTGTTGTTTGAGGCCCGCGCTCCAAATCCAATCCTGCCCTTGCCTCTCTTTCGCTCGCGTATTTTCGCCGGGGCCAACCTGCTGACATTCCTGCTTTATGCCGCCCTTGGCGGCGCATTGTTTTTCCTGCCCCTGAACTTGATTCAGGTACAGCATTACTCTGCCGCCGCAGCGGGCGCAGCGATGCTCCCGTTCATTTTAATCATCTCGTTGCTCTCACGCTGGTCGGGAAGCATCGTTACAAAACATGGCGCGAAACTTCCGTTGATTATTGGCCCATCGATTGCCGCTCTTGGTTACTTACTCCTTGCGCGGTCAGGCGTCGGCGGCGTCTACTGGAATACCTTCTTCTTACCAATCGCCGTTCTCGGGCTGGGCATGGCGATCAGTGTCGCGCCACTGACTACGACTGTGATGGGATCAGTTTCTGAAAATCGCGTCGGCGTTGCTTCCGGAGTAAACAATGCAGTCGCGCGGACGGCGGGCCTCATTGCTATCGCCGTTCTTGGAATCGTAATGTTGCATCTCTTCGATCGCGAGTTAGGAAGGCAGTTGGCTGAGTCGAAGTTGCCGAAGACCGTGTCAGAATCCTTGCTAGCTCAACACATCAAGCTCGCCGCAATCCCTTTGCCACAAAGTGAGGATTGGCAGACGCAGCAGCTAATACGACATGCGATTCAGGAATCTTTCGTCTTTGGATTTCGCGCTATATGTGTGATTTGTGCATTACTGGCTGCGCTGGCCGCCGCGTCGGCATGGACATTCCTCGGAGCAACCGCTAGCTCGGCCGCACTCAGGAATCGCCAAGCCATCGCTGAGTAAAGCTCGCTGACATAGAGACCTTATGCACTCAGCGAAACCAAGTCTTATCGGCCGACGACAACAACGCCATCCTGGCGCCTAGTGTCCCAGTTTGGAGCAAACGCCCCAGGTCTGCCCAGACCTGGGGCGCCGCCACCTATGCCAATGATCGAGCCGACGGCCTATTGGCCGCTCTGATCCGGACGTTGTAGTAGAACTTCGAACAAATTGTTTTCCCCATGTTGTTGGGTAAAGAAGAGCCGTGCCTCATGCAGACTTGGCACGTGTGCACCGTACAAGCCGAGGAGCGAGCTATTGCCATCGGAATAATGCAGCCCGGTTGGTTCATTGTCCTCGTCGGTGGCCATTCGGTCCAATCCGAGCGCAATCAGACGGGCTGACTGCGCCGCGTCACGCACATCATAGGCCCAAACTGAGTCGAGGGCATTGAGCTGGCCGTGCAAGGTATCTCCCCGATCTTCCGTTGCGAGCAGCGTCGTGCGATCCGAGAAGGTGAGGTTATCGAAGCTGTTGTGCACAGCGTCGCCCAGGACAACGAGGCCGATCTTGCCTGTTTGCCGGTTGGGATCCAAAACCAACCGAAAGATTCCACCCCAGGCTCCTCGGGCCGCCAGTTCCGGGTCGTTGCCCGCGTTTGCATCGGTGTCACCCGTGATAGCAAAGAAAAAGGTGTGAAAGTGAGTGTCAGGTTGAAACTGGCCGTTTTCAGGTCGTTTGAAGGGCGTAGCACCAGCGCTCTTGGCCAAGGCATTCGCATCAAATGAATCTGTGCCGTCGACCGCCGTGTCATGCACGGTCACCCATTTGACCGGATAGCTCGCACCGACGGTATGTAATTTAAGCTGGTTCTGGGAGAGAGTATCACCCGTTGGAACAAACACGACGGGCTGGCCATTGATGGAAACCTGCAAGGCTTCGAGTTTTCCCTGACTCAGATCGGCCGGATCGCTCGGGGTAAAGCGATAGACAAACGAATTCGGATTCTTGGCAAAGCCGAAGAGTTGCCCACCCACATCCTCCACAATGAAAATGCTGCCCTGGTCGTCCGGATGAATTCCTTCAAACCCGCCTCGACCCATGCTGCCATAGAGCGTCCGCAAACCGCCACCCATTCCGGTGCTTGCATCAAAGTCGTCACTCATCTCAATCACGCCGCCGTCTACGTCGGCTTCCTGAGTGAAAAGGAGCGTTTGACTAAATGGATCCCAGGTCGAACCATCGACGCTGTTAAAGTGGGTGAGTCCGTCTGCGCCGGGAGGCGTGAGCAGGGTGACCCTGTGATCGGGATTCGAGACGTCCAGATTGATCCGCGTGATATAAGCCAGATCGTCAGAATTCTCGTGGCCCTGGAAAAGGAAGTGCCGCCCGTAATCGTAGTCAGCGGTTGGTCCTCCCGGGTTATGATCCAGAATAAGATACAGATTTTGATCAGGCTCGGTAGCGACTCCGGTAGACAACAACCCGAAATCAACAATCGGGTCAGCCGGGTTCTCTAACAGGTCGTGACCTTGCTGCTTTAAGTTAAGGGCGAAGCCTGTCGAGATAACATCGTCGGTGACGGCAACCGGATTTGCATTATTCACGCCGGTAACGGGCTGGCCGAGGACGCGAATCTGAGCTGCTGAAGCTCCCGTCGCGAGCGCCGCACCAGCAAGTAGCGCAGCCGAGTATACAGTGAGGTAGTTCAATTTTTGTAACATAGAATGATCGAAGTGTTGAGTCTGTGTGATTAGTTGAGTTATGCGGCTCTTGCCGCCACGAGGACTGTTGCAACCCATTGTTTCGGGCTGGTCGAGATCGGGTAACGTTTTTGTCACATCGGAATCGATAGGGTCTTCTAGCTCGCCTTCAGCGGTTACGGGCTCATCACAAATGCTTGCTTCATCCTGCATTTGACCCGCCGACTAACGGGAAGTTCGCGTAGTGTGAGCTGGGTCTTGCAGCTAAGTTGCTGACCCAAAGAATGTGTCAGCTCGATACCAACGGTGTCGCGAACCTAATTTGCCGAAACGTTGCCTGGCTGCCACCCAGTTGTCACAAAGGCAAACGACCAGTCTTGCTAAACATATGCAACGCCGTATGAAGAGTCGATCCGGTAGCGTTGCCCCCGAAGTAACGGAGTGTCGGAAGCCTGCCTCCAAGCGAGAGAGATCGACGAGGTCAACCCACTCGTTGCGATCAAGCGAAAAATCGCACGAGAGGTCCTCGGCTCTGGCGCATGGCAGACTTGATCGGACCCAGAGTTTAATTCTGGCGGCGGTGAGGTTTTGGGAGTTAAGACGGGGAATCCCGACAATCGTTTGGTCGAGTATGCGCGATGATCACCACGACTGGGCCTTTGAAGATCAATGATGAGTGTGTGAAAAGTATTGCCTTTGCCAGGCAGGGGTTGATCTTCAGAATCAGATAATCTTCCATCTCATGCTGGTCGAAGTCATCAAGGCTTACGAAGCGCAGTACAAAGATCCGATCTCCTTTGAGCGGGGCGTGACTGTGCAGGTGTTGCGCGAGGACTCCGAATTTCCGAACTGGTTCTGGTGTCGTGCACCCTCGGGCAAGGAGGGCTGGGTGCATCGATCCTTCCTCGCTGAGGCCGCTGCGACCACCAAGAGCACTCGCCCTTATTCGGCTCGAGAGCTTACGGTAAATGGAGATGAGTCGGGCACAATGATTGAATCCTTAGATGGTTGGATATACGTCCGCCTCGATTCAGGAGTGGAAGGTTGGCTCCCGCAGAGCCATGTGCGGGCAAGCGTCGCGTTCTAGCTACTTCTCGCTACAGTTTGCAGCAGCCAACGGCCAAGCCCAGGAGCCGTCAGAGCCCATGATAGGTTCTAGCCGTCGCCCTTGTAACCAAAGAACCCTCGGGAACGGATAATTTCTGCCACTTGCGGCGGCACCATTTCTGACCAGCTATTGTCATTGTTAGCGATACGCTTAAGGACATCTCGAGAGAAAATGGGCAGATACTTTGGATTAAAATTGTCGAGTTGGACAAAACTGCCACGTCGGACGAGATAGTCGTAGAGGAGTTTGACCTCCGGTTTCACCTGCAACGTATCAATGGTCTCAAGCTTCTCGTCCTCCTTTCGCTGCAGCGGATAGACATAGACCTTCAGATCATTCTTGAAAAGCCGGCCAAAGCTCTCAAGCGTGCCTCCCGGCAGCTGAGTGTAATACTTCTCCTCGAAAAGCTCGTAGACGCTTGGCACCCCAAGCACAATCCCGATGCGTTCTCTCGTGCGCCAGGCCAGATAGGCCGCGAGGCGATAGTATTCGAAGTAGTCCGAGATCAGAACGGTCATTCCACAGGCGGAAAGGAGTTCGGCGCGGGCAAGAAAGTCCCGCCGGTCGACCTCCGTCCCTCCCGCCAGAAGGTTTCTCATGGTCAATTCCATCAGCGGCAGGACTGGCTTGTCTGCTACGGCCGGATCCTCTTTGAACTTCTTCAAAGCACACTCGAGCATGTCGATATTGACGAGCGTCGTTGGCCGAAAGCTTCCGCGTTCGACCAGGACCGCCTTGTTGTGCAAGACATCGGACGGCTGAAGGACTTCACGATTCGCGCCAAACATCGCCGCCCCACTCAGTCCCAACTGGACAAGCTTTAGCGCCATGATGCGATTGTCGACATTCCGAAATTCGATGCCGCTCAATTCGAACATGTCGACTTCAATGCGGCCAACAGTCAGCTTGTCCAGGAGTGACTCAATCAGCTCCTCCGGCGCATGATTTAGAAAAAACGCGCCATAGCAGAGATTGACACCCACGATACCGAGCGCCTCCTGCTGTAATGAAGCCTCCTCATCCAGCATTCGAACATGCATCACGATCTGGCTCGGTTGATCGTTCGCTCGACTTTGAAATTTAATCCCCATCCACCCGTGGCACTCATTGTTTCCGCGGTAGCTTCGAGCGACGACCGTATCTGCGAAGGCGAAAAAGGAGGTATTATCGCCGCGCTCTTTTCCTAGTCGTTCCACGTCGAGATCGAATTCCTGATCAAGCATGGCTTGCAATCGACCGCGCGAGACATATCGCTCGGCATGACCATAGATCGCGTCGCTTACTTTCATGTCGTAAGCCGACATGCTCTTGGCTATCGTCCCGGCAGCGCCGCCGACCCGGAAAAACCAGCGCACCACCTCTTGCCCCGCGCCTATCTCCGCAAAGGTTCCATACCAGCGCGGATCGAGGTTGATCCTTAACGCCTTCGAATGAGTATCAATCGTTTCCTCTTTCATCGCGGCACACTTCGTTAACGGTCAGGCGCGGACTTTGTTAGTGGCAACTAGCTGTCCATCGCGCTGATCCAATGGACCCGCCTCTGCGTCTAATGCAAGCGAAGCACGCGGAAAACGAGAAAAAGTCCAAACGCAATGAGGCTTCTCATTAGTTCGGCTCCGAGGTGCGGTTAGTCCGTCCGCGTCGCGTTAAATTAGGTCAACAATTGACGACAATTCGGACAATGCCTTTTGCCCCAAGATAAGACGATCAAACTATGAGAAGGTAAGCGCGACATACATCATGACTACCGAGCTCCGATTTCTAGCGGCCACGGTGATTCTGGGACTCTTGCACCTCATCATCGATTCCCATCTCATCAGCTTTCAGCTCGGCTATCGCTGGACAGCCAGTAACCGGGAGCAGCCCGTACCCCCATTACGGGGAGTCGCAAACCGAGTGGATCAGGCCTACACCAACTTCATGGAAACTTTTCCCTTCTTCGTTGCCGTCGTTTTGGCAGCCCACCTCGCCGGCCGCCACGGTGCGTTGACCTTGTGGGGAGTACAGCTCTACTTCTGGGGACGAGTCGGCTACGTTTTGGCCGCCGCGGCCGGCTTCGGGCTAGTACGCTCCGTCGTGTTCTTTAACACCGCTCTAAGCGGCATTGCCCTCTTTCTCATCACCCTCCTATGCTAGTTGGATAGGCTTTAGAGACGTCCATTGATCCGAACACGCTTGCGGTTCGAATCGATAATTTACTAAATCGCTACGCGACAGTCACCGCCCTGTCATAAACCTCGTGTCCGTTCGGTTCATGAGCATCAAATATCGCGACCGAGCATCGACAGAGCGCACTTCGTCCGCACAATTATCGCAGCTTTGCCAGGAGGAGCCTGCGAGAATAGCCGCGTCATTGGACGATTGGCGTCCTGGTAGCAGTCCGCAGAAGCAAAGGCGGCCAAAGATTCTTGGTGGTTTTACTGATGCGCAAAAGGAAAGGCTTCTTCAATTGCGCAGCACCCTGACAAATTCGATGAATCTGTTTGCAGAGGATGCGCGTCCCGGATCCGGCGACGCTTCTGCCGTGGCTACACACCCGGGCGACGCGGGGACTGACGCCTGCGATCGCGACTTGGCTCTTTGTCTTCTCTACCAGGAACAGAATACTCTTCTGGAGATAGATGAGGCCCTGCAGCGCATTGAAGAAGGCACATACGGCGTTTGCGAGATGTCGGGCAGACCTATTCCGATGCCGCGGCTCGAGGCGATTCCCTTTGCTCGTTTCACAGTTGAATGCCAGGCCCAGCTCGAAAAACAAGGCGTTCTTGGACGGAATTCGTTTCCCTCGTCGTCGTCTCTCGCAGAGAAAGAGGACGACGAAGAAGCAGAGGTTTCGCTCTAGCGACCCGCCGCGCTTAGCGGTTATATCGACGTGGCTGGAGCCGGGTCTTTCCCGTTTGATAACGCGGGTTACTTAGAAGATCGAGACTGCACGACGCGCCAAAGTTGCATGTGTCGATAATCAGACACAATCGGTCGTCCAAATGTAACAAAAGACCCTTCGACGACCAAGCTGACTTCGGCTAATCCGACTTTGTGCGGCCGCTAAAGCCGAGTTAGCGCCGACCTAACTCTCCGTCCGCTCCAACACACGCTGTAATTCCGAGAAATGAGAACGATCCAATTTCTAGCTGCTGGTATTTCTTCCGCCGCCTTGCTTCTATCTTCGATCACAATCGAGGGAGATTGCCCGAGCAACGGTATTCCAGCCACCTACAACGATCGCGATTGTTGGATCGGTTTTCGTGCCTTAAACGATCCGGGCTCGACGATCGATTATCTGGTCAAAATCGGGTCGGCCAGCCAGTTCGAAGCCGGCGGTTCGTGCGTTGGCGGCTGTACCTTGGACATCGGAAACATCGCCGCCGACCTGGCTTGCCAATATGGGGATGGCTGGTTTACGCGCAATGACATCTTCTGGGCTGTTATTGGCGTCGATTACGGCGGATCCCTCGAGCCGGAAGATACCCTTTTCTCGAGTAATCCTGATCCCGCTGCCTACCTGACAGATGCCCCGGCCGCACAAGGCATCGCAGCCAATGCCATAGAGTCAATGGCAGGTGCATATTTTGGGCTTCCCACGACTTTGAACAGCAATCAACTGGGGGTATTCCAGGACATCTCTCAAATTGGAAATAACTACGCCTCTTACCAACCCGGCGGCGTAAACTCGAACGGGATTAGTTTTTCATTTTTTGACCCGCCAAATGAAGGAACGCCGGGCCAAGTCCTATATATTAACCGATTGATTCCGTCTACGGGGCAAACGCATCCCCCGGGAGATGTTCTAGGCTGGTTCCAATTGACTTCTGGCGGGCAGCTCAATTTTCAGCCCGCTTCCGTGCCGACACCCTCGCCAACCCCGACACCAACCGCCACGCCGACTCCTACTGCGACGCCATCGGTTACTCCCACTCCCACGGTAACAGTCACTCCTACTCCGTCCGTCACACCCACCCCGACTCCCACCCCGACGGTCACTCCTCCGACGGGCGCACTGGGGAACATATCCACCCGCGCCCTGGTCGATACGGGCGACAACGTTCTCATTGGTGGCTTTATTATTTCCGGCACTGTGCCTAAAAACGTCATTGTCCGCGCCATCGGTCCGTCGTTGCCCCTGACCGGTCCGCTACTGGATCCCACCCTCGATCTTTACAATTCCTCGGGGCAAATCATCGCCTCGAACGATAACTGGAAGGACCAGCCTAATGAGCAGGATATCGTCAATAGCCAGTTGGCTCCCACTAACGATAAAGAATCGGCCATTCTGATGATCCTGAGCCCCGGGGCCTACACCGGAATTGTGCGCGGAATCAACAACAGCACCGGCATCGCCCTGGTCGAGGTATATGACCTCGACCTCACCGGTGAAGCCCGGCTGGCGAATGTGTCCACGCGAAGCTTCGTGCAAACAGGTGACAACGTCATGATCGGTGGCCTGATCGTCGTCGGCGGCAGCCCGCAAAAAGTGCTGGTACGCGGGCTTGGACCGTCGCTGCCGGTGGCTGGAACTTTGCCAGACCCGATTGTCAACTTATACGATGGTCAGGGCGCGCTGGTCGGCTCGAACGACAATTGGCGCGATACCCAAGAGGCTGAAATAACGGCCACGACTCTCGCTCCAATAAATGACGCCGAATCAGCCCTTATCCAAACGCTCGCACCCGGCGCCTACACGGCCATTGTCCAAGGGAAGAATGGGACTAGCGGCGTGGGCTTGGTTGAGTTTTACACGCTGGCTCAATAAGTTGGTGTCGAGTAACTTCCCCCGCTCAGGCCGTAGAAGATACTAACCTACGGCTAAACCCTGCTCTGCCATCGCACACTTAGTCACATAACTGTGACTTTCAGTCCGCCAAACGTTACAATTTTCCCGTCGCACCGGCCGAGTCCGGTTAGTACAATGTCCCGCAGCTGGGCTGACAATCAGCCATCCTCACCAACTCAACGAAACCACTACAGCAGTATCTAGACTTGGCATGAAACTACTCAAACTAATGACAGGCAGCATCCTTGCCCTCGCCCTTGTTGGGGCAGCGCAAGCGCAAACCACAATGCGGATAACTGGCTCAACGGCCTTCCGCAGTAACACCCACACCGCGATTCAAAACATATTCGACGCCGGCACACTCACCTTCGCTTACCTTGATAACGCCAACGGTACGGCTACGATTAGCAATACCAGCGCGGCGATTTTCAAAGGTAACATCGGCGGCGTTGCCACCACCATCAAGAGCCACTGGTCGGGCTCGGAAGGCGGTATCCAAACCGTTGCCGGTTCACCGAACTTTACCGTCACTTACTTCGCTGATACCACCAGCACTCTGCCTCCTCCAGGCAACAAGCTCCCCAATGGCACGGCTCTCACAGATAGCTCTGTTCCTGACGTGGCGATGGCGGACACCTTCCAGGCAACGTCGATTTTCCACGGCACGGTTAATGGAATAACCTACGCGACTCTTAACAAGCAGAAGAAGACCACTGGACTTCCTGCGGGGCAGATCGTGGGCGTGGTCCAGTTCGAGTTTGTTGCCAGCAACAGTGCGCCCGGTGGTCTGGCCAACATGACTTCGCAAAACGCACGTGACCTTTGGGCCAATGGCCACATGGCCCTCTCGCTCCTTACCGGAGTTAGCGGTGACGAATCCTTTACGGTTTACGCAGCAGGTCGCGATATCGATTCCGGAACGCGCCTGACAACTTTTGCGGAGACAGGGCTCGGTGCGCTGGCAACCGTGAAGCAATACGAACCGCTCAAAGGCGGAGTGCGCGCGAACACCTGCTGCGGAGCGCTCGATGCGCCACCCTACACCCTGGAGCCACCAGCCACGATCAATGGGATTACTGAACCCCTTGGTGATGGCGGCTACAGCAGCGGCGGCGATCTCGCCAATGCCATCTCGAATACCACGTCTGGCAGCACATGCTTTGCGACCTATCTGGGGTTGAGCGACGCAGGGACTGCCATCGGCAACGGCGCCCACGCCCTCAACTACAATGGAATCCCCTACAGCGTGACCGCCGTCCAGGAAGGACAGTACACCTTCTGGGGATACGAGCACCTCTTCTATCGCGACACCACGATAACCAAGGTCAAGACTGTCGCCGACAAGCTGGCCCTGCAAATCTTCAACACCGATGCGCCCGCGCCGCATTACAATGCGATGAAGGTCACCCGGAAGACAGACGGCGCCGTTGTCACACAGAACTTCTAAGAGTCCAGAAAAACGAGAACGTCCCAATCAAATTCGATTTGATGGCCTACGGCTGGTGCGGATCGCGAGATCCGCACCAGTTTTGGCTTCCAGGGATACATATCTCATGAGCGTTACAAAGTTAGAGGTAATTCTCTCTGCGTTGCTCGTCCTGATTGTGTGTGAGGCAGGCTATTATCTGCCTGGGTTTCTCGCTTCTTATGTCCAAGGACCCGATGTCCATCCCGCCCCGTCCAGCACGCCCGCAAAAGTGATTGCCGACGTCAGACCCCCTACTTATTCCCAGCCAGCGAGAGTCCAGCCAACGATTCGACTGAGTCAGCGGGAAAGTAGAAAAGTAGAAACGATGCTACAAGATCCAACTCCAGCTGAAGACATCCGAGTGGAAGAGCTCGGTGAAGCCACGATTCCACTTGTGTTCGTCGATCCGCCAGATGGGCTCTTAACTTCTCAGGAACAAGTGGCCGCATTTGACACGCTACGCCAGGAGTTCGCGGAATCGTTGTCCGCTTTCGCCCAGGATCCCAGCACGCCTGAGTACCGGCGTCGATGGGAGGAAGCTCAGCAGACGTTCGACGAGGAATTTGGAATCCTGTTTGGCGTCGAAGCCTACAATCAGCAGCAAAATACAGTCATGCGCGCCGCAATGCAGCCGTAGTTAATATTTAGCCTGAAGTCGGCGCCGTGGTCCCTGGCGGGCAAATGCGGTTTAAAGCCTTCGACCCAGGGGCCGGCTCCGATCAAGGGAAAGCGAGAACGCTTTGGGTTTCTGTGCACGGTCGTCATCGACATCAAACGCAAGGTAGCCGGTCGGTGATCCGCTCGTTTGGCCCCCTCAAACATACCGCATGCCGAGGTGGCCATTTCTTACCTAAACCTCTGTCCGAAGAATGCCGCACCTGATTGAACACAGTAGCTCTGCGTCGCACTTGTCGGCGGCGAAGTGAGTTAACACCTATTCAAGACTTCTTCCGAAGCCGCTGTTGGTCATCCTGATTATCGTCGTCTTCGCCGCCCCCGTATCCCAGGACCTCAACCGTCACGATGGACGCGACCTCTTCCTGTGTCTGGCTACGTGCTTGCTCGGTTGCTTCATTGGCTGCGCTTGTAGTCGCGCCAACCGTGCTAGAGGCGGAGGTAAGATTAGCAATGTTGGGTGCAACGGTAACCGGAGTACCCACGCTGGTTCCAGCCACTTGAATGTTGTTGGCATTCAAGATCAGCACCGCGGAGATGTTCAAATTTCCTGAGACCCGAATGCCGGCGTCACCAGCATCAACAGTCCCGACAGGCGCGACAAGGTCAACGTCACCTGGCGGCACGCCCGTAACACTCTCAAGCACACCTATGCCGCCGCCGGTCGCCAGGCCGGCCAGGTCTGTCTGCACGTCGGCACTCTGCGGGTCGATCAATACCCGGGTGGGCGGCGCAGCCAGGACGGTCTTCGAAGCAGCTCCCGCTGCAATGTTACCCTCCGAAGAGTAAATAATCTCATTTCCGCCACGCAAAGTGAAAATGCGCGACGTGCCGAGGCTGACGTCATTCTGAGCAAAGATAGAAATATTGCCGCCGTGCTCAGTCAGAATGCCCTGATCCACGGCCTGGTTCTGCCCAACATCGAAACCGACCGTAACTGCGCCACCTGGCGCAAAGAGGTTAATGGCTCCGCCGTTCTGAGTCTTGATTTCGCGCGAGGTAAGCGAGATATCTCCAGTCCACTCGTCGCCGGGGAAGAGCGCGGCTATGGCGGTATTTGCCGAGTCAAAGTTATTGAAGCCGAGACTGGTGGGATCGTTATGGTCGCGACCTGCGTCGCGCAGAACCAGGTAAAACACATCCAACGCAATCTGATCCTCCCGCTCAGAAGAGAGTTGGTTCAAGGCAGTCCAGATATCGGCGTTGCTCGAGCCAGTCATACCCAGTAGCGTACCCGCGTCGGGCAAGTAACGCGCAGCCTCGACAGGCGCGGAGTCCGGGTTAAGGAATTGCGCAATGAAACTGCCAAAGCCAACCGAGCTTTGACTTAGGTCTGACGCTCCACCGATGCCGGCCCCAGCGACAATATCCGCTCCCGTGAAAGGCAGATACGGGTTGCGTCCATTGCCGATGCTGGTGATACCCAGGGCAGTTCCGTCAGGGTTATTGTCACCAATACCCAGGTCGAGGCCTCGTCCGGCTAAGACTTCAAGCGTCCCGGGTCCACTGATTTGCACATCGCCAGCCAAGGGCGACTCATCAAAATCGAGCGCGTTCCCGGGAGCAATCGCCGCTGAGCGCAGGGATGAATTCGGATCATACAAAATCATGTCGCGCCCGGCCGCGACGACAGTCACATCCGACGATTTGTTATTTTGAATGTAAAAGGCATCATCGGTTATATCCTCGCCAGATACGATTCGGGCTGTTTTGGCCGAGAAGAGAGTCAGTCCGGAGATATCACCGGTTGAGGCATAGACATGGACAGGGTCAGTATCATTGAGATGTAGCAACCCCGCAGTATGAAGGGCCTGCTTTGTTTGCAGGACTCCAAAAATTCCTTCGCTTGAGCCCGATTCGGTAAAGTGCTGATCGAGAAAGCTCAGGAAGCCTGTTCCGGTGACCCTTGCCAACGCAGTGTTCGTGCCCACCACGGCTTGATAGGCAAAGGGCGAAGCCACGCCGGGAATCGAACTTGGATCGGCGTCCGATAGATTAATCGTGCTCGCCGCCCAGGCCTTGGTATCGACGTCATTGATTGTCGTTTCGCCGTTGATCTGTAAACCGTTGATCGCCCCGCTCGCCGCCAGATCCAGCGTGCCAGTGGCAGAAGGATAAAGACTTGCCCTGAGATTGAGGTCAATGTCTCCGCCGAAAGCGGACGCGCGCAATGTCGGCGGCAGTAACTCGGTCGCCGTGAGGAAGGGTGAAGCATCCGTCTCAGCACTGGTTAGCCAGGGTTGATAATATGCCGCCGTATCGCCAGAGTCGGTCACGACAAGCTCGTCCTGTAGCCAGGCCAGCAAGACGGAGGTCGTTCCGCCCACATCGGCCGCAGGAAGCGTAATGGTGTTGCGGAGGGTCAGATCACCATCGAGCGAAGAAACATCGACCGCGCTCGTCGCCGCATAGGTGGAAAAGTAGGTCTTATACCAATAGGTATTTTGCAAACCGGGAGTTAGCAGAAAAGGATTAACAACCGGACCGAGCAGAATATCACCGGTCGCCTGAACCGTAAAAGTTCCCTTGCCAAGGAACAAAGTCGTTGGCAGCCATGTCTCGGATGGGAAAGGATCTTCGTTCGTGATGATCGTTAGCGAAGGCGAGCGCGTGCTATTTGTATGGATGCTATCTCCGGCAGTTAACGTGCCGGCGCCGCGTTCCACGTAGTAAACTCCGCCATCTATATCGTGTCCCGCTTGCACGGTTAGATTGCCTCCGCCCAGCTCGACCAGCTGATTTGCGTCCGGAATCCCTTTCGGCGCCCGCGCGTTGGTTGGAACCACCGCATCCACATTACTGACATCGTGCCCGGCCTTCAAAGTGACATTGCCGCCGCCAAGCGCACCGATCCCCTCAAAGAAGTTACTGAAATCGACCCACCACGAGGTTGACGCAACATCTCCAAAGAGACCGAGACCAAACTCCCCGCTCGCAGGGTCCACATAACCGCGGCGATCGAGCCAACTCACCGGTAACTCTCGCTCTGAGTCAGGAATCAAGTTTCCATTAATATCCTGGGTAAGATGGACAATGTCATTTTGGGCAACGACCGTCACGTTGCCGCCGCCGACGCTATATTGTGCAGGGTAGACAGCGAAAAACCCATCCTGATCAGAAAACACTTTCGGCGTATCAAATGTTCCGCCCAGGGTGGGATCACTTACCTGACTGCCGGCAGTGTAAATGGTGGCGAATTGATTGAGCAGCTGGAGGTCCCGGCCAATTGACACGTCGATATCGCCAGTCCCCGTCCGAATGACCTGGTAGTGACCTTCCAAGGCTGAGTCGGAGCTAGTTGAGCCAGGAGGATTGGCAATATTGCTGCCGCCATTCACGCCAATCAGCAATGAGCCCGCTGTATCGCCGAGGTTCGTCAGTGGCTGTAACCGCCGAAAGTCAGCCGCGCCAAAGTCTGCCCCGGTGGCAATCCGAAATGACCATGACTCCTGTGTTGTCCCGTCCGCAAACCGTGGCAAAAGAGTTTCCTTCCATGGCGCAAAGTTGCCCGAATCATCGAAGGGCAAGTCGCCGCCGCTGTCACCAAAACCGTCAGTCAAGCTACCATTAAGAGTGATCGATCCGCTTGCTCTTAACGTCAGGATTCCTGGTTCCACAGCGGCGAAGATCTGGTTGCCGGAGTAATCGTAAAGAAAGTTACCATTATTATCGACGACCGCTTTCGTTGTGCCAAAGCGCCAGGTGGAGAGATCCCAGTCATTGTTCAAGACGAGGTCACCCTGGGAGTTATCGATTTCTTCACCGGGTCTGACATGGAAGGCAGATGCCAGGCCTGGGTTATTCGCCAGGAGACGCCCTTGAATCGAGGCGGCATTTTCCTCGAAGGCGGTGGCATTTGCCAGTGCGGCCGGCTCGAAGTCATCTATCGTCGCCACACCCGGTGTGGCAGCATCCTGAACGAAGAATCCTTCCGCTACGATGCTACCGGCATTCCTGACAGAACCGGCTATCGGATCAATCGCCAGGTCGGTTGCATTCGAATTCTGAGGTGCACGCAGATGCAGCGATCCGCCAGTGCCATTTGCGATCGAGAGGTCAATAGTCGAGTTGGCGGCTAAACTTAGTTTGCCATGAGTGGTTTCGAGTGAGATAGCCCCTCCCTTTCCGGCTGCATCGAGCTGTTGCCCAGCTGCCGTAAGCAGAGATCCGGATGAAAGGGTAACATCGCCGTATGCTTCGAGGTCGATATTACCGCCTTCCACTCCCGACGCATCTACTGTCCCAACTACGGTGATTGATCCCGCATCAGCCGAAAGATTAAATGAGTGCACAGACGTCTCGCCGTCGACCGTTACATCGCCAGTGCGCACACGAATTGAGCGCGCGAGTGAGAACGATCCGGCATCCAGATAACGATCAAGCGGCGCGAGCGTGGCCAGGACTCCAGTGTCGAGCGAGAAGCTGCCGTTCTGCCCGCCTTCTCCACCCTGGCCAAGAAGAGTCCCGCCTGGCAGAAGGAAACCTGTCGGAGCACTAATCGCCAACAAGCCGCCACTGCCACCGCCCGGTTGTGCGGCTACATCAATGACGCTTCCGGGCGGGACAAGAACATAGCCAAGATCTGAGGTAAGACTTACTGCTCCACCGCTCGTATACTTGGTTAAATCAAAAAAGCTTTGCGCCGTGCCGGAGACGTCGATGGTCCCGCCGGCCAGCACGTTGCCGCTGGTCGCATGCAAGTTCACGACGCCGCTTGGGAGCCGAATAATGCCGTCGGCCGTCACATTCGCTCCGGTCAAAGTCAGGCTGGCTCCCAGTCCACCCACAATCGATGTAGTAGGTGACGCCGCGGATGGCGACATGATCAAATCGCCTCCGGCCGTGATGCTCTGAAATGCCCCGCCCGCGCCAGTTATCAGCGGCGCATTGATGTTCACATTTCCTTGACTCGTTAGGCCGCCGAGATCCTCCAGCAACAGGCCGCTCGAGGCTGCCAGGCTCAGGTTGCTATATTGATCCACCGCCAGTTGATTCGCGCCGATGGTGATCGTGTCGCCAGCAAACACGAGACCGCCTGCGGGAGCGGAAATAGCTCCCACTGGAGCGCCGCTTGCCGAGTTATCGAGAACGATATCCTTTGCCCGAAAGAACACCGTTCCTCCAAGATTGTTAAAGCCGCGAATTTCGGCCGCGTGGAGCGCCAGGCTCGCGAGTGCCGGTTGCCCATCCGAATTCAGTGCGCCTACTTCTCCAATGCCATAGATATCGAAGGACGAATAGCTCAACAAGGAAAGCGTCTGGGCGGAAGCTTCGATGTTTTGTAAGACAGAGGAATAGAGGGTCAGGCCCGAACCGGCATTTAACTCTCCCGGATTCGAAAGAACGAGACTGATCTGTCCGCTATTCAGTGAAACACTGTTTCCAGTTAGTTTGGCGCTCGGTTCTATCCGCATTGCACTGCTTGAATCGAGAATAATGGATCCCCCGGCGAGATGCGCATTTTCTGCCACGATCAGGTTGGAGGCCGCAGAAGCATCGACGCCACTGCGCATGATTTGCGCAGTTGGATCACTGGAGACACGTAGCAGCGCACCATTGCCACTTCCGGGTGTGGTCTCGTCGCCGAGCAATAAAGTCTCGGCAGGGGCAGCGAGTGTACCCTCCTGGTCTATTTCAGAGCGTGGGTCAATAGCTATACTGCTATTTGCCACGAGAATAAGATCGGGGCCGGTCAATGGCGCACCATAGTTATCCACCGTCACGTTTCCCGTCGTCACCGTAACCAATGATCCGTCGGAGTTGGATTGTCTGAACCCTCCAACCAACAAACTATCCGCTCCGAAGGTACTCAATTCGTGGGGATTGAGTGTTAAAACACCCGGCCCACCGTCTTCCGCTGAGATCAGAATGTCACTCGGACTTGAGATATCTACCAAGCCTCCAAGACCCCCGGCTGGCGCCTGCGAAGTGACTTTGCCGTTCAGGCTCATCGTGCTGGTGGCGGCCAGCACCAGCTCGCCAGAGTCAATCGGGAGCCGCGGTACGGGAAGATCATGTGAATCCGCGCCTTGGAAGAGAAAGTCGTTGGCGGAATAAGTCTGGTAAGTGGCACGAGATTGGATGACCGCTGGGGGCGCAATTTCAAAGAGCGAGTTGAGTGGTTGTGTGGGTCGCAGGCCTCCCAGGTCATTAAAGCGATAGCCGGAAGCGATACTGGAACCGTCCAGCTGCAGCGCACCCGCAGCCGGCGCGCCATCCTTGGGCGTAATCAAAAATGCTCCCGGTAACAGTGCGTAACGCGCTGGCAATAGTGTATAACTCCCGGCGGCAAGGCCGCTGCCGGCGTTAAGATAGACTTGGTCACCGACGGATAGCTCCGTGTTGGAATAGAGAGGATCAAAAGGAACATAATCAAACTGGTATCCGGGAATCACGGCGAAGCTTGACGATGAACCGAGGATATCCACTGTGCCACCTACACCCGGGATAAACCTATAGGTCAGCAGATCGCCCCCTCCCTGCAGGTCAATCGATGAATTGGCCTGGTCATCCACATTCACCGCGGCGATATTTATGACCTTACCAGGCACGCCGCCTGTCGTAATATCAATGCCAGCAGGATCGATCCACGATGTACCATGAGGGTTCATGCCGTAAGGTACAAGCAAGGACTGCCCGGTCACAGGATCGACTGCTGAGACCGAGCTCACACTGTTCCCGCCCACCGTGAGCCGTTGCGTCGCGGCAAAGGCTTGATTCGTAATCGGATCTATGGGCGAGGGCGCGAGAACGCCATCACCGATATTGATCCGGCCGAGCGGTGCCCGCAAAACACCATCCTGATTGATGATTGCAGCATAGAGGTTCAGCTCGCCGCCGGCTGAAAGCGGCAGGGGTCGACTGCCGGAAGCCTGAATACTAACCGAGCCAGGATAGGTTATGCCGTCGAAGACATAGTTATCGGCTGAGATATTGAACGTAACCGCCGTCGGCGGATAGATCTGCCCGGCAGTCAGCGAGATGACTCCCGCAACGTCCAGAGTGCCGTCGCCGCGGATGTCGCCATCCGCCGCAATGAAGTTGGCAGTGCCAATATTCTGGAGCGCGAGGTTTCCTATGTCGATAAGTCCACCATGAACATTCAGCACGCCTGTCCCAGTAGTCGGCGACAAGTAAAACGGCTGCCCAGCCACTGTAAATGGCGGCACCGGGGCTTGTGGAGACATGGGAGGTTGAAACGCAGTGCCCAATGCCACATAAGGCGCGTCCAGATTGACAGCCTTATCGGCATAGATCACTCCACTCGTGCCAAGCGTCAGCTGCCGATTAGCCGTTAGCGTTACCGGGCCCGAAAAATCAATCGTTCCCTTAATTGTGACTGAATCGAAATTATGGCTTTTGAGAGTACTAGCAGCGAAATGACCCAGACCGTCGATGGGTTCCCTTTTGCGTTCAAAACAGGACGACCGATTGCGCTCGAGCCTGGTGGCTGCAACACAGACGGCATAGTAGGTCCGGTTTGTGTTATCAGCATCGTAACATCCAGGGGCGTTGGTGGAGTCGCCATGTCTGGCGGATAGAATCGCCCCGAAGAAATCGTAAGGTCACCGCCTAGGGCTGACGACCCGCCAGCGGCGCCGAGCAGCGTCGAATCGATAAACAACTCCTGACCACCGCTCAAGGCAATTGAGCCGGCGTTGCTTTGAACGAGGGTTGCGACCACCGGGCTCGATCCAGGGCTATCGCTCGGGGCAATACTGCTGTATTCCGGCGCAAGATCGAGAATTCCACTCGTGCCCGAAACATCCAGTAGTGCTCCTGCTTGGGCTACGATATTTCCGGAAACAGCTATCGAACCACCGGGCAAGACCGATCCGGTACGAAAGCCTAGCGGATTCGGTGTGAGAACAGTCGTGCCCGCGACCGACAAAACGCTCCCGGCGGCGAGGTCAACCGTCGGTAAGGCCATCGATTGGTTGGTGAAGAGAAGGCTGGAATTCGTGGCGCCGCTAATCGTAATGCTACCGCCTGGAGCGGTGATGGATCCGAAGACCGCTACGGTATCGCCGCTCAAAGACACACTACCGTTCGCGCCCGGCGACAGCGAACTTCCAGGTCCCACTACCAAGTCCCCGCGACTTATAAGGTTGCCATTAAAAGTGTCTCGTACCCCGGGCGCATCGAATACGAGACTCACCGGGGAACGAAGCGCCTCTGGCAAGACGATCGGAATTAAACTCACCGGACCGTTGTCCCCACTGAAAAGCCAGCTTTGCACCACCGGCGCAATAACCGTGTCATGTGTGATCTCCATTCCCGGGATATAGTGGCCCGCTTGATCAGCCGCCTTGCCGACACCAGTCAGTGTAAACTTACTAAACCCACCAGTGTTAAAGAAAGCAGGCTGGAGTGTTAAGGTGTCCGTCTGGGTCGGTTGGCCACCGATCTGAATAAGCGGCGCGAGAATGGAGAGGGAGCCGCCTTGCTGACTTCCCGCGTAGCCGCGCAAGGTCGTTCCGAGTTGGAGATGGCCGCCGAGTATGGAAGGGAGATTGGGATCCTGGCCCGCCGTAATCGCAATGCTCCCACCATCGCCAAAATCAGGCTTATTAGCTGCGCTCACCTGCACTCCGCCGGAAACGTCGATGCTGCTGCCTGTTTTCAGAACAGTATTATAACTATTGATCGTGACAGCCCCACCACTGATCACCACTGGCACCGTATCTGGGGTCATGGTGTCAAGCCTGTCATCAATGATCAGGCCCGCCACGTTTAGCGCTGCCGTACTGCCAAGAGTGAAATGACCTCTGGCCGCGTCCGCCGGCGGTGTTTGCGCGCCCTGAATGATCTTCAACATAGCTAACTCGTAGGGAGAAAAGTCGTAAGCCGACAAGCTTAGGCTCCCGCCGGGAGCCGAAACCTGCCCTTCGACGTCTACATTAGCTCCTTGAAGGGTAATCGAGCCACTGGGTGACGTAGTCAGCCTAACGCTCGTCGGGACGGCGATATCGCCATCGCTGTTGTTAACGGTCAGGTTCCCAAACCCGTCCTCATTCACCAGCTCTGGAGAAAGGATGACGTCGTTCCGACGATCGTTCCGCAAAGGCAAAGGCTTACCGTAAAGGTCGAGACCGAAAGGGTCAGCGGATGCAAGTGTGGAGACGCCGTCGAATGTGACTTTCGGTGGGGTTGGCGAAAACTCCTGGAACAGCGGACTGATCGGCTGCTGGGCCGCGAAAGTGAGAGACAAGCTACTTGGAGAGGGAGCAGTGGCTTGCAAGCGCGGACCCAACACGGTGCTACCCAGCAAATTTCCATCCAGCGCAACCCCGGGCGCGGTCAGTGAGATTGTGCCGCCGTTCCCTCCCTGAGTGTAGCCAGGCTCAAAGTGGCTGTTAGTCCCGAGCGGATTACCCATCGTTTCCACGATTCCCCACTTGGGATGAACCTCCTGAAATCCCGAGTAGATACCATCGTAGATGCGGTCCGGCGTAGCTTGTGAGATATCATAGATCCGTCCGTCCGACGTAACCTGTGTAGTCTGGATGACGCCGCCCTGGTAATCGATCCAGCCCCCGGACACATCTACCTTGGAGCCGGGTTGCATGACTACCGACTCTCCAGCATTGAGACTGACAGTGCCGCCGCCGATGGTCAGCTGTCCAACGTTACGTTGAATAAGATTTACATAGCCTGATACGTCGGCCACAGGTGTTCCGATCCAGGTGTAGCCTCCCTGTCCGTTATTTAACGTAGGATCCCACGGCCCATGCTGGCGAATGTCAACCTGGATAGTCTGGCCCCGGAGCGGGCCGTTGCGCTGCAAGGGAGAATCGGCCAATTCCGGTCCGAGCAATTGCGCGGAGATAATGTTGTCCGTGACTGAGGCCGTGACATCGCGCGACCCTGAAACATCGATCAGCGCCCCAGGGTCGAGGTAGATCTGGCCCTCGGAATGAGTGAAAGAATAGCCCGCCGGATAAGAGATCCAGGTACCGGCGTCGATGGTTACATTGGCGCTTGGTGCAACGAGGAGCGCGTTATCCGCCAGATGGATCGCCTCTCCCTGAAGATTAGCCTGCGACGGAAGCGCCAGTTGACTTCCTACGACGGTTTCATTGCTCGACACCTCTGGCAGAATCTGAGTCACGCTTCCAGGACCCAGCGTGATGGTGCCGGAACTGGAAGGATTAAAATGAGGTACGCCCACAACAAGTGACACAACCGTGTTGTAATCAGCCAGGAGGTCAATGCGGCCGTTGAGTGTTACGGAGGTGCTACTATCAATAATCCCCAGCTGATTCAGATTCTTACCGACCATGGTGACGTCGGCGCGCGGAGCCTCAAGCAAGCCGCCGTTCGTCACTGTGCCGCTGACCGGATCGACTGCACCCACAAAGACATCAAGTCCGCGCAGGCTTGGATCGCTCGTCGCGTGTGCGGTAAATCCTACCTGTTGTCCGGCCGCCAGAATTGTTTGCCCGTCCGGCGTCGAAATCGTTCCGTCATTCGTCACGTTAGGCCCAACCAACGCGATACGACCGCCCACATGATCCGGTGTCGTCGGGCTCGACAGTGTCGCACCTGCCTGCACGATGACATCGCCAATCTTCCCTCCGGGTGTATTCGGCGGCGGAGGCGGATTGAAGGCAGGCATCGTTCCACCGTTGGGCAGAATGGGAATGGCAAGAGCGGAAAAGAGGAATTGGTCGTCGGGGTTATTGAGCAATCCGCGATCAACCAGGTTGATATTGATCGGAAGGGACGATGCGACTAACGAATGAAGGTTAACCTGTGATGACCCCCCGAACATGATGCCGTTTTGATTAATGAGGTAAACCTGCCCAAGTGCATTGATCGAACCAAGGATTTGGGAGGGCACTCCGAGCGGATCATTTATGGTATTAAAGGCAATCCACTGACTTGCGTTTGCGCCACCGGCGCTTTGATCAAAGGTGACCGTTGTATCCTTTCCGACATTGAAAGTCTGCCAATTCAAAAGGGCTTGTTGTGCGGTCTGCTTAATGTCCACGTCGGTCAATCCATTACTCACAGATTGAGCGGGTAGCGTCGCACCAGTCCAGAGACTCGGGTCCTCGTTCGTAGTCGGATGCGCCAGGTCTTTAGGCACTCCAGGAGCGACCTGTAGTCCGCCAGACACAAGGCCATTCGGAACATTGGGTAACGTCGCGCCGGGATGATTTGGGTCGAGCCCCAGGTTGGGCGGTCCATTGCGCGCCAGGTTGCGGGCTGTCGTCTGCATCGCCTGAACCGCCTGCAACGCCTGCGCGGTTCGCGCCAGCGAGTCACCCGGGTTCGCGCCCGAAGATAACGAAGCGGCTGGGGTAGTAGTTCGGGACGAACGTGCGGGCGACGCCCCGCTAACCATGCCTGCGCGAAGGATATCGCCAGCCTCCGTTGTCAGGTTAAGGCCGATGATCAGGCAGAAAGTGAGAAAGAGCACAAAGAAGTGCCGCATCCCAGCTTTCCATCCCCACTTCGAGTTACAGACCTGTAGAGTCATCAGAGTGATTTTAAAACCGTTGGTCTCGCAAGATAGCTGCGGTAGACTGCGGGGAGATTGCACAACATCCTCGCCTCCGGCCGGTGAAGCTGCAATGGTGACTTTGTAACGATTACGTCAACTAATTCCAGACTTTGGAACACACGAGTCGATTGCCATCTCCTCACGGTTGAATCTTCGAGTTAGAGTCACGCCCGTTTGATCTTGTAACCTCATGACCCGTAGCATCCTGGGCGGTCTTACTACGTCCAGAGTTCTTAATCCTCTCGTCCGCCAGCTTGTCCTCATAGTCTTGAACAAGGTTTTCCAGCTTAACCCTTGTCACACCAACGAATGGCTCTTTGGCGGCCAGCGCATCGCCCAACCCAAACCGTTCGTAGCGAGTAAGAATCTCATTGGCCGTTCGAAACAGGGCCGCATTACGACTTTGCTGGTCCGCAACGCGATGCTGCAGATCGATCACGTCCGCGGCTAGTTTGGCGCGGGCTGCCTCCTTGCTATTAGCCAGGTCGACTGCCTGCTTGTAGGCGTCTTCCCATTTTCGCACCGCTTCCTTGAACTTTTCCAACTGGATCTGTTGTTCCGCACTTGCCTTCTCGCCCTCCGTCGCCCGCTTCGTCAGACTCTCCACTTGTGAGGTGAGCTTCTTTAGTTTGGCCTCATTTTCCGCCTGCGAAGCCTGTAATGCGGCGCGATCGTTCTGGGCAGTGCGCAACTGAAGCATCGTATTTCGTAATGCCTCCCGCAGCTTGGCTTCGGCGGCTGGGTCGGCTTTGACGAGCGATCCAGTTGCCAGGCAGACGAGGCTAGCCCCAATCGCTATACAAATTGTAGTTCGGTGCATCTTAGAACCTGGCGTTGATATCAAATTGGATGATGTCGTTGTTAAAGGTTGGGCCGGCAATGCTGTCTGCGCTCAACCAGCGCAGGTTAAGCCAGACATGGGAAGCCAGCGCCAGGCTTCCGCCGATGGTGTACCCTTTGAGGTTGGTGCCGCCTAACCCAAAGTCGGAGTCATTGAAACCATCGACTACCGCATCTGTCTCAACGTAGCGATAGCCTATGGCAACGTTCCAATCCCATCTTTTCTCCAAGGCCGCATTGCCCACGCGCAAATTGACGATCCAGCCCGTATCCCCACCGACAAATGGCCCCAGTACACCGGGCGCAGGCTGCGGGCCGCGGTTGTTGATCGCCTTGCGCGCAATGTCGGCTCCATCAAACGCTACGTTCCTGACATACTCGCCGGACAGCGAGACCAGGACTGGCTGAAAGTGGCTGTAATCGATTCGTCCCGTGAATGCCAGTTCCCGGAATGGAGTTGCGAGGCCGAAATACTGGAACTGGTTAATGGTGCCGAAGTCGTTTGTGGCATCGGGGATAATGTTGCGAATCGGGAAATAAGTGTTGCCCTTCTGGGCGAAGGCAGGCCGGCTGTCATCCGTATTTCCGGCATCCTGGGCGGTTAGCGGTATGAACGGATCGGAGAGCTTACCCTGGATGTTTTGGAAATAGTAATAAGCAGCGGCCAGCTTCAGATCGACGTCGCGCGTGATGTGCCAGTCATTTCCGAGTTGCCCTCCGTAAAGATACTTGTCGTAACTTGCAAATTTATCCGGGCGGTTAGACGAGAAATTGAAATCTGTATTGAAAACCGGAAAAGCGCCGGCGACCCCAAAAGGAGTAATCCCTTTCGCCACCTCGTATCTTGCCTGAACTGCTATTCCGTCAAAGCCCAGGTCGTCGTCCCAAATCAATTCACTGCTAAAGAAGGGATTGTCGAAACGACCTACACTAATCGAGAAGTCGCTGCCCGGCTGGCCGCCAAGGTCATATCTAACGAAGGCTCGATCCAACCAAATCGCATACCTGCTAAAATCGCCTCCCTGACCCTGATTGGCTAATCCCAAAGACTGGTTCGTCGTTACGGGAGAGTTATTCTCGCCCGTAGCGATCCGAATCCCTGCCGTGAAGTTTTCGCCCAGATCGGCGGCAAAACCAAAACGCGCTCTTAGCCGAAATCGCTCCCGGTCCTGGTCGACATTAAGCTGAGGCGAGAAGAGCGTCCCGCGAACATCAAATGGTGGTCCGGTGTTGATGGCATTGAAATTCGGAAAGGCGCCCGTGTTATCGTTGCCGGAAGGAAAGAAATCTCCTTCGTAACGGACGCGCAGATCGGCAAAGAATTTGAACCGGGAAATCCAATCTGGAAAGGTCCGTGGGGCGGCCCAGTTTTCTTCGCGGGCCTGCGTCATTACCTCCTGCTTGATTTCCTCCCGCAACTCTCTTTTTACGACTTCCGGGACATAGGTAACTCTAACCGCATCTTCCTCGGGCGGTGGCGGAGGAGTTGCCTGCGCCGCTGCGGCTGCCTCCGCGCGCGCGGCTGCCGCATCTTCCTCCGCCATGTGAATCAGCTCGGTCGCGTCTTGCTTGGTCAGGACGCCTCGTTCAACCAGACGATTGATGAGATTGATAGTGACATTTTGTGATCGTGCGACCGCAGGAGTGGCGGAGGGCGCGGGAGGAGTGGCGGGCGCTGGCGCTGGTGGCGAGCTTGGCGGTTGGTCAACCGACGTGGCCGCTTCGACAAGACTTGGATCCCCGCCAGAGACTGTCTGTGCAATTTCGCCGGTAGGATTGGCAGCCTGGAGGGGAATGGTTACAGCGGCCAGGCACGCGAATAAGAAGACCAGGGCGCCCAGACGCAATGAACGTTGTCTTTGAGTTAGCATGAAATCTTAGTACTCCTGGCGGTTAGCTATCTGGGTCTCTTCGCACTAAGTCGAAGCACAATGGGGAGAGGCATGCCGGGAGGAGGCGGTTCCCGGAGCTGCAGCCCGCTGAGAACCTCGTCACGAATCGCGGCATCAAGCGAAGGGTCGCCGGTCGAGCCGCTCAGCTGCGCCCGGGTAACGCGTCCATTTTCATCCGGCCAAATCCGTGCCCGGATGGCTAACTCGGCTGATCGCGTCTTCCTATTGGCGCGCAAAGCTTCACTCACTTTCGATTGCACCTGGCCTGCATACCAACCAAAGCGGCTTGCGTTTGTCTTACCACCACCGATGCCGCTTCCCGCAGAATTGCTGAGATTAAAGCCATTGGAACTGCCGTCGCCTTTGATGTTCGTTCCAATCGGAGGCTCATCGGGCGGCTTCGGTGGCTCGTCTTCAGCCTTCTCTTCCGGTTGAAAGGTCTGCTGGTCTTGAACCACTTCCGGCGGCGGGGTTTGGACTGGCGGAGGCGGTGGAGGTGGAGCCAGACTTAGCGATATCACTGTGGGCGCCTTGCGTGCGGTCGCGGCAGAATTGGCGATCGTTTTGAGAGTTATGCCAATCGCGGCTCCCGCAACCACCAGCACCGCAATCGGGATCCAATAACGCTTGAAAAACGGGCGTTCGTCCCGCTCCTCATCCTCTTCGAAAAAAGTTTTTACTGGCCGGACAACAGTTTCCATGTCTCGACCTGGGCTGAAGCTCGCGTTGCGCTGCCGCGCGCCTTTCACTTCTATTTCTTCTACGAGTGACATCGCGCCTCCTATTTGCTTTGTGGTTTTGTCGCCAGGCCGGCCTGGGTAATTCCGAGCCGGCCGAGCACGTCGAGCACATCCATCACTGACTGATACTGAGTGAGGCTGTCCCCACGTATGACGACTGGTAAGTCCGGTGTCTGGGCTTTGGCTTGACCTAGCCGCTGTTCCAATTCCTGCAGCGATACCGGCACTGTATCGAGAAAGATTTTGCCCTCATTGTTAACCGTGACAGACTTTGTCTTGGGCTTGGCAAGACTAGGCGATGTGCTCGCCTTCGGGAGATTGACCTTTAGCCCCTGGACTGACGCTGTGGTCATTAGAATAAAAATGACGAGGAGCACATAGGCCAGATCGAGCATCGGAGTAATATTGATGTCGTCGTAAAGTTTTTCACTGGATTGAGCTTGCATAGGTCTTATGTCCTCTCAGTTAATCTTCTTCGTAAAATTCGGCCATTCGGGTGACGAATTCGTCAATAAAGACTTGCATGTCGCTAGTCGTATCCTTGACGCGCGACAGGAGATAGTTATAGCCAAAGAGCGAAGGAATCGCGACGCCCAGGCCGGCCACGGTTGCGGCCAAAGCCGCTGCGATACCGGGCGCAATCGCATTGACATTGACATCACCCTGCGCGGCAATCGCGGCGAAAGTGATCATCACCCCGATCACCGTCCCAAGCAGCCCTAGAAATGGACCGCCGGAGATGGCAATCGTTAGCAAAACCATGAGTCGATTTAGCTTCTGCGTTTCGCGCACCAGTCCTCCGTCGAGCGTGGCACGAATTGCCTGGATAGAGCGGCCCGACAGTCCTCTGGCCCTGCCACCACGTTCCGCGGCAAGTCTGCTTTGGAGTTCGCCGGATCCCAGATGGTAAATGCGGAAAAGCGGCGCTTTCCGCATTACCTGTTGTCCTTCCGCATCCACCCGGCCACCCAAAGTGTTAATGCTTTGACTGCTGCTGTGATCGAGAACCGTTAAATCCGAGGCAACGTGGCGCCATTCCTTCAGAAAGAGTTCATTGCCCTTTCCGATCGACTGAAGATAGGAAGCCTTGGTGATCATGACCAGCCAACTGATCGCGGCCATGATCGCGAGAATTCCTATGACTACCCACCCGTCCATAGTTAGCGATTTAAGAATGACTCCGACATACCCACCGCTTAGCCAGCTCGAAGTCTGCTCATCCTGCGAGAAGCCGAGTAGCTTTGCGCTTTTCTCACCGCCGCCCTGACTTATGGCCGCAAACTTGATTGCGCCTCGGGACCTGGCTGCTTTTGAGATGGTCAGTTCATCCAACTCGCCGGTGAACCCCGCTAACCCAGTAGCAGAAGATCCTTGAGTGCCCGGATTCTCGCTGCCAATGGAGATGGCGGTATTCAGTGGCGGAATGGCAACGCCGAGATTTCCATAGGATTCGCCATCGAGATAAAGATTGACCTGCGTGCCTGACGCTGTGACCGCAAGATAATGCCACTCATTTGCGGCAATCGGCGCTCCGTCCGCGGTAACTTGCCCGTTAATGGTGACGGACGGAATACCATTGCGAAGTCCCAGAATGAACGAGTCAGCCCCGTCCCGCCGGCTCAGGATAACCGCGTTGGCAGCGAGCGCTGCCGGCTTGATCCACATCGAACAGGTCAAAGAGGCTCCGGCCCGCCAGGCGAGCGAGGGGGAAGCAGGAACCGTAATTGCACTGGCCCCGTCCAGTCTTACTCCGCCACCGATCAGGGAACCGTCGACTGGCGTACCGGCGTTGCTCGAGTTATTGCCCGAAGTGGTCACATCCACCGCGGGCTGTCCATGCTCGGCGAAATGATAGACCAGCACCGTATCAGAATCATAGGTGCCTTTGGCATCATCGATCCTTGTCGCCTTGGACCCACCATTGCCATAGTAAAGCCAGAAGGACGTCTGAGCGCCGGATTGCAAATCAGGGATCTTTACCCAGATGAATGCTTCTGCGAGGAGAGGGTCGTATCGCTCGATATGAAAGACTAACGGCGTCTTGTCATCAGCGGCGATAAAGCGAATATCGCTCCCGTCCTCCTTGGCTGCTGAGAACTGAAAGTTGCCGTCGTGCAAGCGCACCAACAAAACCGCGGATCCGACATTGTCCTTGATCCCCGCCGTCTGCTCCGTGAGATCGACGGTGATTTTCTTTCGAATGCTCCACTCGCTATTCCACCATTTTGCTTCGACCGAGTTATTGCTCAGTGCAAAGGCGAGAAGAGACCAAAGGAGAATTGCGCGGCGCCGAGTCATTCTGTGCGGAGCATCCGAGTTAAATAAGAGTGTGGGGCAGAGTCCACGGCGGTCTAAAAGTCAGCCCACACTCTGAACGTCAGAAGCAGGTCCCATATTTTGGTGTCGGTCTGGCTGATTAGAGGAACACCCAGGTCCAGCGAACCGTTGAAATGATCTTGAAACCGAATGCGCGTCCCAGCGCCGAAACTGGCGAGCGTAAATTGCGACTCTTGCTCGGGAAGGACATCCTGCAGGTTCAACCAACCGCCTTCACCAAAGAGGTAGAATCGCCATTCGTTGCTCCCTTTGGATTTCGGAAACAGTGACGGTGTTCGTAGCTCTATCGAGCCAAAGATTGCATCATCACCCAGGACTTCGGACTCGAGATAACCACGCACCGTTGCCAGGCCGCCGGCATTAAACTGCTCGCTGCTTAGCAAAGGTCCATCCGCCAGCTGGCCCCCGAGCTTGCCGAAGAGTTGCCAACCCGCCGGCAGATCATGAGTATGAGACAGGTCGCCGCGAAAGTAGAAAAAATTCCCACTGGCCTTGAAGCGATTGAAGTCGAACTCCGCTTCGTCGCTGCCGATCCCTCGCAGGTTGAATGTCACACCGCCGTCGAATACTGTCGTCGCCCCCTTCCCCGTCCAGGTAGCATTGTAATCCAGACTAAGCGGATAGTAGGTAACCGGCGTCAGGATTTCGTTTCCAGCAATGGTTAAGTTTTGGGTGTAGTGCTTGTAGTCAAAACCTACGGTTAGTGAATGATAGAAATCTTTGCCCAGCGGCAGGCTGAAGATGGCACGCGCGCCCACAACCTCGCCGCGGCCTGCCACGCCGGCACCGCCAAGGGTAGAAACGTCGCTATCCTGTTTGGTTCCCTGAGCAATCAAACTTAGCCAGCTAATATCGGGAACCCGCAAAAGGTAGTAAGCCGAATAGACCTTTGCATCATCGAGCCGCTCAGGAGCCAGCTGAAAACTGAACCCGATGGAATGTCCCAAGTCCCACAGGTTCTGGTAACTCACCGAGCCATTCAGGCGCAACTCAGTCGTTTCAGGACTATAACGATTGTTCAATTCAAACGAGCCATGCAAAGGCAGCGTATCTGTTACATTGAGATCGATATCCACCGTCCCTGGTTCCGCTCCTGCCCGAAGCGTAGGAGTCACCCGACGGTCTGGAAGCTGGTTGAGTCCCACAATGTCACGACTGACTGCATTGAAATTCGGCACGGTGCCCTCCGCGAGCGACGGTGCATCGCGCTTGATCGATCGGGGTGAATAGAAGCGGGAACCCTTGACTCGCAGTCGGCCTACAGGTGCCTCAATCACACGCAAGACCACGATGCCGTTTGACGCCTGTTGCGGCGGGATCTCAACCGATACCGTTTGATAAGCTTTTGCCTTGTAGGCATCCTCGAGGGCGGCGCGGGCACGTTCCACATCTGCAGGCGTCCGGCCGGGCCCAAGGAATGGGTAAACCGCTTCTTCGACCTCGAGTCGACTAAGTTTGTGTGCGCCCAGCACGCGATACTCCTTGATAAAAAGTCTCGTTGAGTCGGCCCGATCGGGGGAAGCAATCACGGTCGTCTTCGGTGCCCCGTCCTTGCTCTGGATTGCACCCAGCGCCGCACTGGCACTCATGCTAAGCACAACCCCGCGTCTCATAACCCTTACCAAGGCCACCCGCATGTCCGCACACCGCTCTCGAATTGGTGTTTTTGAACGCGGCAAAGCAGCGAAAAAGAGAAGCGGAGGCCACACACGGAGATTGTGGGTTGGGCCAATACCAAGACAAGGAATTCCTTGTTACTTCTAGGTCACGAACTTCGTGATATTACGCGACATATGGATTTGCTGCCATCACCCGTTCTCTCCTAGCAGCTACCCTGTGTTGAGTTAGGACGACAATGCCGCCGCCTGTAACTTGTATGTAACACTCACCGCATCGCTGTGACACAAACGTAACACTAAAGGTTTTGACCTTTCTAGGCTAACCACGACAGCCTTCGACCACCATGGATTCAGGCGTCGCGCCTCAAACTCAGTGGAAGAACGGACACTCCCTGACGCACTCTTTCGACGTTGTGGATCTGTGGCCGGATCGGGAAAAAAGAATCCTGATCATTGAAGACGACCCGGATATCGTAAATCTCCTCGCACTCCATTTCGCAAAAGTGGATCGACTGACTGTCTCGAGCGTCGCGGATGGAAGAAGCGGCCTTGAACAGGTGCGCGAGCAATTACCCGATTTGGTGATTCTTGACCTGGCGCTTCCCGAAGTGCCTGGCCTGGACATATGCAGGATCCTGAAGAGCCGGCCCGAGACACAGAGAATACCGATCCTTGTTCTGACGGCTAAAGCGGAAGTTATAGACCGGATCCTCGCGCTTGAACTGGGTGCCGATGACTACGTGACAAAGCCTTTTAGTCCTCGAGAAGTGGTCTTGCGCAGCAAGGCGATTCTCCGGCGTTTGAGCCGAGAGGTTGAAGATGAACCCGCAACGATCGGGGAAATCGCGATCGATCCTTCCCGTCATTCGGTTGTGGTCGCTGGGCACCCCGTCAGCTTGACCGCTGTGGAGTTCAAACTCCTGAATTTTTTAATGCACCGTAGCGGCCGGGTAGAGCCGAGAGAAAGGCTTCTTGCTGAAGTTTGGGGCTACGATCAAAAGGTCGAAACCCGTACGATTGACACGCACGTGCAAAGGTTGCGCAAGAAACTCGGTCGAGCCGGCAGGTTGATTGAAACGGTCCGCGGGTTCGGCTACCGCTTTCAAAGTGACTGAACCTGCAATTATTTTCGGCGGTTTCGAGCCTTTCTCTGGGTTTACAACAGAAGCTCTCGCGGCGTCGAAAATTTCCGAAAGCACGCCTAACGAGCATAGGCCAGCGATCGACCCCCGGGTATTAGTTCTATCGACCAAAAATCCCGCGCAGGCCTCCGCGCGATTCTGGTTTAGCGGACACTTGCGCCGGCCAGCATTCAACGATTTCGAGTGCGAGAAAACGGAAAAGGGTGAGACGGGCAAACTTAATATCGAGGCGCAGATTCTTAGAGATCTGGGCAATCGAACGGCTGCCGTTAAACTGTGATGCAAACTGCGCTTCCGCCACGGTAAGACGCAGCTCCTGCACACGCTCGAAACCATCGCGGGTGTAAGCCGGCACCGACATCGGATCCACGATGGTCTTTTCGCCTAGCTCCTGATACTGCACGAAACGCAACGTGCTCAGCGCCCACTGGTCGATGTTGTCTTCCGAGGTCGGCAAATCATTCGCGTAGTCCGGTAGCGCTTCCTGCTCAAACATGAAGCGCACGCGATCGGTCCAGAGCTGGGAGAAAAGTTTTTGGCCATAGTGCTGCACGAGTTGCATTCCTGGTTCGCGAAGGATGAGACCTTCCTTTGCCAGGGTGATAAAGATAGGGCAGCCATCCTTTGCCTGTCGTTCTCGCGCGGCCTCGATGCGCTCGCCCGGCACATTGAGCAATGTGACCGGCGACTCTTCGCAATACAAAACCGGATTTCGCGTCGTGACGACGACCACGCGACCCTCACGCGCCAATAATTCAACCGAGTCACGGGACCAAAACGCCCGCAGAATGCCGGTCAATTTCTCGCGCGCAATGGTTTGCAGTGCCCAGTGCAGCGAAAAGAAACTCGAATCACCACAGAAATACGCATTCTCCGTCGTCGGCTCTTCATCGTGTGCCTGGCCGACATTTCCGTCGTTCTCAGGCAGTTTCTGCGCTGCCTTCGGCTTCTCTTCCTTTCCCGACACAAGCGGCGGACCTTTCCCGACAGCGACAGATAAACCTGGCTCGACCGGCTCCGCCCCGCGAATCAAAGGGACCTCGTGCCCGAAGGAGGATCTAACGGACGGCATGTTCAGTGAACCGGGTTCATGGTTTGTGGCAAACGCATCGTTGCCAACTGGAGGCTCAAAGGTTGGCGGCCGGCGCATGGGGGCGGGAGCGAGCGCCACCGTTCGAGTCGGGACAGCGGGAGCCGCCGCCGTGGACGTCGCCATTTTTTGTTCACCCGGAAGAAAATCACGTACTGCCGCGAGCAGCGCCTCGGAGGTGAACGGCTTGTTGAGCGAACCAATCAGGTTGGGCAATTCGTTCCTGTCCGGTTTCAGGTCGCTTCCAAATCCCGAGATATAGATGACCGGTACCTTGGCCGTCTCCGGAATAGCAATAAGCCGTCGACAAACCTCGTCGCCTTTCATATCCGGCAAGACAAAATCGAGCAGGATCAAATCCGGCGATCCGGTCCGGCAAAGTTCCACCCCGTCTGAGCCGGTTGCCGCGGTTTGGACGTCGTAGCCTTGTTCTTCGAGGATTTCCTTCACGAAACTTAGGAGCATGACACTGTCATCGATCACGAGCACTTTGTGCCCAGGCATTTCCGGGCGGCGACCTATTTCGCCGGTCATCTTGCTGTCCTCACCGCGTGATTCGTCGATCTTGCGCACCGCTTCCATGAGGAGCACCTGCCAATCGAGGTCGATCGTGTGCGGCGTATTGGGCGGCACAGCGACTTCCGAAATGTGGCCTCCCTTCCAATCGACGATTGCGTTAAAGGCCTCCAATCCTTCTTTCCCCGAGGCTATGGCATGGCGCACCTGGCCGTTTTCAAAATAAACCCGCGCCTTCTCTCCGTTGGGCCCGGTGAACTCCAGCATCGAGGTCGCTCCGCTGATGCATTTGAGCTGAATGATGTCGGCGACGTGCAGATCGCTCAACGTGCCTTGAAAGCGTTCGCCCTTTCCTCCGCCAGTTGGAGCGAGGAGCGCCTCTGTTAATGTGATGAAATCAGCGCGCGGAAACGGTTTTTCCAAGAAGTGAATCGCGCCGAGTCCCGACATCTGTTCACGCTGCGCGGCGAGATGGATTGCCGTAAGGATGATTGCGCGCGCGTTGGGATGACTGGTGCGCAGGTCGTAGATGAATTCCTGCCCCATATCGTAAGCGGCGTCGACATCGAGAACGAAAAGCGATGGCCTCTGGTCGGCGACCAACCGCTGCGCCTCGCCTAACGATCGTACGACCCGGGCTCGCGTGCCGGGCGCCGCTTCCTCGAGTGCCGAAAGTATTTGTATCGCAACCTTCTCGTCCGGTTCCAGAATTAGAACCTGCAGGTCGCGAGCTGGCGGGCGCTCGGCAGTGGTGGCTTCGTTCACTTTTGACTGGGTTAAGCGCCAGTAACAAAGCAACTTCTTCGCCACTTGGCGCGGCAGATTCTAGAAATGCCGACTGGGCGCGAAGTTGAAAAGTCTTTTTTCGCGCCCAGCGAAGAGTTCCACCGGAGCCGAGCGTGCTCCGGCTATTTCGTTAGTCGAATTGCGGCGGGACTAGTTGGCGTGAACCCCCGTCGTCACACCATGACCGCTATCGGTCTTGACCGTGGTGGAGCAGCTGGAAAAACTTGCGAGCAGGATGATCGCGCCAAGAATGGAAAAAAGAATGGTTCGCATAATTTGTTGGTTTAATCCTGAATCGGAAACCGTTGGGCGAGTGCGTGTCCCGACAATGGCTCCTAAATGAAAAATCCTAGCTGGCAAATTGTTGGGCCAGCTCGCGCCGGCTGATCTTGCCCCGCTCATTCGCCGGTAACGCCTCAAGGAGGTAGATTCGTTTTGGCACCTGCCAGCCGCTCAGGAGCGTTCGGCAAAAATCGAGTAAGTCGGCCTCGTCGGTACCGCGCGACGCCACCACACAGGCGACAACTTCCTGGTTTCGCAAAGGCGACGATCGCCCAAAAACGACAGCCTGCCGCACAGCCTGGTGGCTGAGGAGATGCGCTTCGACTTCCGCCGGATTCACCTTCTTCCCCGCAACGTTGATTACGTCTGAGACTCGCCCAACAATGCGGACGCCTTCCTTGTTTATCGTGAGAAGATCGTCCGGCACAAAAACGCCCTTGCCCAGTTTAGCGCCATCCGGTTCGGGAAAATATCCATCGCCCACCGCCGCGCTTCGGATGCGAACCTGGCTGCTGCTTTTTGTTAGGGAGATGGGTTTTACCCGAACGCCACTCATCGGTTGACCAACAAAACCCTCTTCTTCGTTGAGCGCGTGCCTGTCGTAGCAGATCCCGCCGCACTCCGAAGCGCCATAAAAGGAATGGATCGGTTGCCCAAATTTCTGGCGAAAAGCCTTGGCGACGACGCGCTTGAGCGGAGCACCCGCCGAAATGCACAGGCGCAGTTTCGGCAACGCCGGCACGTCCGGCATTTCAACAAAAGCCTGATAAAAAAGCGGCATTCCAGGAAAGACTGTAGCCCCGGTGCAGGCGAGATCGTCCAGCACGGCACGCGGCATCCGATCGCTGCTTACCACCATCGGCACTCCGCGAATCAGGAGAGGCGTGATCAAGTTACTAAAGCCATAGGAGTGGGAGAGCGGGATGACCCCAAAATTCAAGTCTTCGTCACTGATTCCCATCGTATCGCAAATGTGCTCCGCATCGGCTACCAGTTGGGCGCTGCGGAATCGAACCGCCCGCGCCGCGGCGGTTGTCCCGGAGGTGAGTTTCAGAAGCACCGGCGGACGACCTTGCCAGTCGTTACGCGGCGATTTCTTGATCCGCGCGATCGACTTCTCAGGCTCGGTGATCAAGCCCGTCGCACCACAGGTTCGCAAAGCTGAAGCGCGCTCACTTTCGCTCACCGTCCGTTCGATCGGCAGCACCGCGATGCCGCGACGCAAACAGGCAAGAAACAAGGCCGGCCAGTGCGGATGATTTCCAATCTGGAAAGCGACAATTTCGCCCGCCTCGAAATTCGTCAGGCCAGCCGGTTCGCTGGCATAGTGCCGGCTCCACTCCTCGATCTCGCGGAAACGCAACAGTCTCCTTCCGCGCGTATCCAGCACCGCTGCCTTGTCGCTCTTGCGCGCGAGGATTTTCTTCCAAGTTCCGAGCACCGGATCGTTCTCGGCTTTCCCGACTTGCGACCTCGCCTTTCTGCGGCTATTCTTCGGGCTCTTTTTCACCATGAAAACGGACATCCATCCTGACTATAGCGAGACGGACATGATCTGCGCCTGCGGCGCGGTCTATCACACCCGTTCCACTCGCCGGGATATCAAAATCGGCATTTGCGCTGCCTGCCATCCGTTTTTTACCGGCGAGCAAAAGTTCGTCGATACCGCCGGCCGCGTCGAAAAATTTGCCCGTCGCTACGGCAGCACGAGGGCGGTGCGGGCGACAAAGAAAGCTTAGGTAGTTTCGCCTAACGAACGGTGATCGCGCGATCTGCGCCGTCGCCGTTTTTGTTTTATGGATTTCCAAGGCCTTATCGCGCGTAAACGGGAACGCTTCCAGCAATTGGAAAGCGAAATTGCCGATCCGCGTCTTTTTGACAATCGCAAGCGCGCCAGCGACACCATGCGCGAGCACGCCAATACTCGCAGTCTGCTCGCGAAATGGGAGGAATTGCAAACCGCCCGCCGCCAACTGGAAGACAATCGTGAACTCGCCGCGGCCGAAGACGCCGATCTTGCTCAGATGGCGCAGGAGGAAATTCCTGCTTTGGAAAAGCGTGTCGCCGAATTGGAATTCGAGGTCCAGGTCGCTCTTCTTCCGCCCGATGAAAGCGACGAACGCGCCGCGATCGTGGAGATTCGCGCCGGCACCGGCGGGAGCGAAGCCGCCATCTTCGCCGCCGATCTCTACCGAATGTATCATCGCTACGCGGAGATCGCCGGCCTAACGATCGAGGACTTGGAATCGAGCCCGTCCGAGCTCGGCGGATTGAAGGAGTCCATCTTCAAGATTTCGGGCGAAGCCGTTTTCCGCAAACTGCGTTACGAGAGCGGTGTCCATCGTGTGCAGCGGGTACCGGCGACCGAAGCGCAAGGCCGCATTCATACCTCGACTGCGACCGTCGCCGTTCTTCCTGAAGCCGAGGAAGTCGACCTCGAGCTGAAGCCCGAAGATTTGCGAATTGAAGTTTGTCGCGCCGGCGGTCCAGGCGGTCAGGGCGTAAACACGACTGACTCGGCGGTGCAGGTGATGTACATTCCGACCGGCCGGATCGTCAGATGTCAGGACGGGCGCAGCCAGCAGAAGAACAAGGAAAAAGCGCTCAGCATCCTGCGCACACGTTTGCTCGAGGACAAAAAACGCGAGGAAGAAGCGAAGTATTCCGCCACCCGCAAAAGCCAGATCGGTTCGGGTGGTCGCGAAGAGAAAATTCGCACCTACAATTTTCCGCAAAACCGCATCACCGATCATCGCATTGGCCTCACCCTCTATAATCTAGATCGCGTGATGGAAGGCGATCTGGCCGAAATGATCAGCGCTTTGCAACATGCCGATCTCGAGCAGCGACTGAAAGAATCCGCTTTGGCCTGACGAGCGCGCGGCACTGGCCTTTGCTCCGTCGCGATAATCAATCTCCGGCCATGACCGTTCTCGAAGTTCTTCAGTCCACGACTACGTATTTCAAGAAACGACATGTCGAGAGCCCGAGACTGAACGCGGAACACCTGATCGCGCACTCGTTAGGCAAAAAACGGATCGAGTTATATCTCGAGTTTGAGCGTCCGCTCGGAGAATCAGAGCTGGCACCGTTGCGTGAACTCGTCCGGCGACGTGGCCAGGGCGAGCCGTTACAGCACCTCCTCGGCACGGTCGAATTTGGCGATGATGTTTTCCTGAGCGACAAGCGCGCCCTCATCCCCCGCCCCGAAACCGAGCAATTGGTGGAATACCTGTGCGATTTCACCTGGCCGAAAAATCCGCGCATGCTCGACGTTGGCACTGGCAGTGGAGTGATCGCGCTTTCCCTGGCTGCGCGATTTCCAGAAGCGGAAATCCACGGGATCGATCTCTCGCAGGATGCCCTCGACCTCGCACGCGAAAATGCCGGACGTCTCGGCGCACTGGAACGGATTCGATTTTCGCAGGGCCATCTCCTCGAGGGCATCGACGGCGAATATGACCTCATCGTTGCCAATCTTCCCTACGTCGCGACGAGCGAAGCCTTGCAGCTCGCGCGCGAAGTCCAGCACGATCCTGCGATTGCGCTTTACGGCGGAGCGCAAGGCGACGAGCTGATCCGTGAACTGATCGGCACCGCGCCGCCACACCTGCGCCCGGGCGCCTGGCTCGCACTCGAAATCGGCCACGATCAAGCGACTCGTCTGATGCGATTTCTGGAGGAGAAAAATTACCACGACATCACAGCGAAAAAGGATTATGCAGGAAACCCGCGTTTCCTCTTCGCAAGGCATGGATAAAATTCTCATTCACGGCGGCCATCCACTCACTGGTTCGATCAAGATCAGTGGCTCGAAAAATTCTGCCCTGCCGATCATCGCTGCCACCCTTCTCACCCGCGAACCATGCGTCCTGCATCGCGTTCCCGATCTGAGCGACACGAACTACATGCTCCAGATCCTGATGCATCTCGGCGCGGAAGTGGAACGCGCCAGCGGCACCGTGACGGTCAAGGCGGAGAAGGTCGAATCCGTCGCGCCCTACGAAGTGGTGCGCAAAATGCGAGCCTCGGTTTGCGTGCTGGGGCCATTGTTAGGCCGATGCAAGGAAGCGACTGTCTCGCTCCCCGGCGGCTGCGTCATTGGCGATCGTCCAATCGATCTTCACCTGAAAGGTTTCGAATCGTTAGGCGCGGCGGTGCGAGTGGAAAATGGCAACGTCAAAGTTTTCGCTCCGAAACTTTCCGGCGCGGTGATCACTCTGCGAGGAAAGTTCGGCCCCACCGTGCTTGGCACCGACAACGTCATGATGGCCGCGGTTTTGGCCGAAGGAGTCACGGTGATCGAAGGCGCCGCCGCCGAACCCGAAGTCTGCGACTTGGCCGATTTCCTTAACAAGATGGGCGCGAAAATCGAAGGTGCCGGCACCCGGCGTATCATCATCGAGGGCGTGAGCGAACTGCACGGCGCGGAGCACGACATTATCCCAGACCGAATTGAGACCGGCACTTTCATGGTCGCCGGCGCAATTGCGGGCAAAGGCATCACGCTGCATCGCGTCCAACCGGAGCACGTCACCTCTGTGACAACGGCTCTGACCGAGTCTGGATTCATTGTCGCGAGCACAGAAAACTCGATCACGGTTTCACCTAACGGCGCCGTTACAAAACCGCTCGAACTGACGACCGAACCTTATCCAGGATTTCCGACCGACATGCAGGCGCAGATGTGCGCCCTGCTCTCCACCATCGACGGAATCAGCGTCATCACGGAAAACGTTTTCCCGCAGCGTTACATGCATGTCGCGGAACTGAAACGGATGGGTGCGCAAATGCAGATCGAAGGCGCCACCGCCATCATTCAGGGCGTCGAGCGATTGTTAGGCGCGCCTGTTATGGCCAGTGACCTGCGAGCTTCGGCGGCGCTCGTTCTCGCTGGACTTAAGGCCGAAGGAACGACCGAAGTGCGCCGGGTCTACCATATCGACCGCGGCTACGAGCATCTCGATGAAAAGCTAAGCGAGCTTGGCGCGCACATCGAACGTGTGAAAGAATAAGGCATGGAAACCATTCCACCATCCACTTCGGTGACGACGTCGTCTAATGCCCGGAGGTGGTGTGTTTTGTGCCACGCCAGCGCCTTATTGGGACTCTTTTTTCACTTCCCCGGTCATATCTTTGGACCGCTGATCGTTTGGCTTTTGAAACGCGGCGACGCGAGCGAGATCGATGCTCACGGCAAGGAATCGCTCAATTTCCAGCTCTCGATGCTGATTTACGACGCGGTTGCACTCATCCTTTGCTTCGTTCTGATCGGCATTCCGATTCTGCTTTTGCTCTGGTTGCTGAACACCGTGCTGGTGATCGTGGCCTCGATCAAAGCCAGCGACGGCGAATTCTATCGTTATCCCCTAACGATCCGCTTTATTACTTAAGTCCGAACATTTCAGCCTTGGACGAGGCCGGCTGGTTCCACTTCCTCTTCTGCAGTCTCGAGGAAACTCTGTTCGCAGAGCCGGGCGTATTTTCCGCCTAACGACAACAGTTCGGAGTGCGTTCCGCGCTCGATGATTTGCCCGTGATCCAGGACCAAAATCTGATCCGCCTTCACGATCGTGGAAAGACGGTGCGCGATGACGATGCAGGTGCGGTCAAACATCAGGTTCTCCAGGGCCTGCTGGATCAGTCGCTCGGTCGCGGTATCGATGCTTGCCGTCGCTTCATCGAGAATCAGAATCGGCGGATCCTTGAGCAAGGCGCGCGCAATCGAGAGTCGCTGTTTCTCGCCCACGCTTAACTTCACTCCGCGCTCGCCCACCACGCTGCCGAGTCCGTTAGGCAAACGATCGATGAAGCCGCGCGCATTGGCCGCTTCCGCCGCGCCTAACAATTCCTCATCGCTCGCCTCCGGTTTCCCGAGGAGAAGATTTTCGCGAATCGTGCCGTTAAAGAGAAAGCTTTCCTGCGTCACCATTCCAATCATCTCGCGCAAGGAATGCAGCCCAAACTGTCGAATCGGCTGGTCGTCGATCGTAATCTCCCCGGAAGTAAACTCGTAGAAACGGGCGAGCAGATTGACGAGGGTCGACTTGCCCGCACCGGTAGCGCCGACGAGCGCAATCGTTTCTCCCGGCTGGGCGTGAAAGGAAATATTGCTTAGCGCCGGCAGCCCTTTGGCGTAGGCAAAGCTCACATCCTCGAAGCGAATGTCGCCCGCGATTTCGGGCACTGCCTCGCTCTCGCGTTGTCCCGGCTCTTGCGGCTCATCCAGGATTTCGAAGACGCGTTCGCCCGCCGCCCGTCCAGCTTGCACAAGTTGATTGAGCTGATGCAAACGCGTGACCGGTTCGTAAAGGAATCTCGTCAGGGTAATAAAGGCGACGAGCGAACCGAGCTGCATCTCACCACGCAGCACCGCGCTCCCGCCGAAACCGATTGCCAGAACAAGGCCTAACGAATTCAAAAATTCCATCGACGGGCTGTAAAGCGCCCAGGCTCGCATGATGCGCAGGGTGGCGTGGCGGAGAGTGTCACTCGCGCGATTAAAACGCGCGTGTTCCTGTTCTTCTCTAACGAACGATTTGATCTGCCGAATCCCGGCCAGATCGTCGAGCAGAAGTGCATTCAAGGCCGAGGCCGCACGCCGTTGCGGACGATAACGACTCGGGCCCGTGATTGTGTAGGCGAACGCTCCGCCAGCAAGCAACGGCACCGGCGCGAGAACAAACCAGGCAAGCTGGCCGTTGAAATAAAAGAGAGCGCTGATCACGATCGCAACCTGGAGGACTGCAACCACTCCCTGCTCGATGCCGTCGATGAGGACGCGCTCGACCGAATTCACATCTTCCACCACGCGGGTGATGAGATCTCCGGTGGCACGATTATCGAACCAGCGCAGCGGCAGTCCTTCGATGTGCCGAAAAAGATCGCTGCGCAGGTCGAAGATGACCTTTTGCTCAAAATTGTTGTTGAGCAAAATGCGCAGACCATCGAGCGCATCCTGGAGAAAAAAGGCGAGCAACGCCACTCCCACCATCGGCCAAAGGAGTTCGGTTCGGTGTCCCGCGATCACATCGTCGATGATGAACTTGGTCACCCAGGGAAACACCACGATCATGATCGTGCTCAGGACCGCGCAGGCTAGTGTGCCACCCGCCATCCACGGATAGCGTTTGAGATAGGCAAAGACGCGCCAGACGGTTTTCACTCGTCTACACCGTCAATGTCGACGGTGGCGAGTCAAGCTGACGGCAGTTGCGCGGCGTTCTTCGTCTCGGCATGGTGGGATCGCGAATGGTCATCGAGCAAATCTTCACCTCCTCCGGACACAACTTCGTTGGCCATTACGGTGAAAAGCCCGGCGATTTCCCAGCCGTTGAGGGAGGTAAAATCGAGTGCGTCGCCGGCCGCGGCATCCGCGGCGATCGCTATTTCGATTTTCGCCAGGACTACAAAGGCCAGGTCACCTTTTTCTCCCGCGAAGTTTTCGACCTGATGTCGCAGCACTTTGGCCTAACGAATAAATCACCCGGCGTCCTGCGGCGCAATGTCATCGTCTCCGGTGTCGATCTGATGGGATTGATCGGAGTGGATTTCATCCTCCAAGGCATTCAGTTTCGTGGCACGGCCCATTGCGCGCCCTGCTTTTGGATGGAGACCGCTTTTGCTCCCGGAGCAGAGAAATTTCTCGCCGGCCGCGGCGGCCTGCGCGCCCGCATCCTGACCGACGGCTGGCTGGCTGTGGGCGATGCGGAATTCAAAATTCTGAAGCCATCGCGCAAAATTGCCTAACGATGCGATGCAGCGCCGTCTTGCTCGCCGGCGGAAAATCCTCCCGCATGGGACGCGATAAGGCACTGCTGGAGCTCGGCGGACGACCGTTGTGGCAACATCAACTCGACACCCTGCGGCAACTCTCGCCTGATCAACTGCTCCTCTCAGGTCCGTCGCGCGATGGCATCGAAGGGATTGCCGACGAAGTAAAAGATGCCGGACCGCTCGCCGGGATCGCAGCCGCACTTCGGCAAAGCACGAGCTCCTTGCTCGTCGTGCTGGCGGTTGATCTGCCCAGCATGACGGCAGACTTCCTGCGTTCGCTGCTTGCGCAATGTGAGAGGGATCGTGGAATCGTCCCTTCGTCGCGCGAACGCTTCGAACCGTTGGCGGCAGTTTATCCTTTCAGCTGCGCATCGCTCGCGGCGGACGCTTTACGCCGCGGCGAATTTTCCGTGCAAGACTTTGTGCAACGCGCACTCGATCAACGCTACCTGCACGAGCGAAAGATTTTGCCTAACGAGAAACGGCTTTTCCAAAATCTCAATAAACCTGAGGACTATGAAAGAGCGCGCCACGGCGAAATCGATTGAGGTCGTTAGGCTGCATCAGCGTCAGGCTCCGGCGAGAGAGCCGGACGAGGTCGCGCTCGAGGAACCCCTCGAGATTCAGGTCGAAGGCCGCAGCATCGCCGTCGTCATGCGGACGCCTGGGCACGATCGCGAGTTGGCAGCCGGCTTTGCCCTCACCGAAAGCATCATTCGAAGCGCGGAAGACATTTTCGAAATCATAACCTGCCCAACGACCGGGCAACCTGGCAATTCCGTCAACATCATCCTGCGCGATCCAAGGCTGTTCGATCCGGCCAAACTGAGTCGGAACCTTTTTAGCTCATCGAGCTGTGGCATCTGCGGGAAGAGCTCAATTGAAGCGGCAATGCAGCAATTCCCGCCTGTCGCCGCCGCGCCATCGATCGATGCTCACATCCTGTTGCAACTCCCAGCAAAACTGGCGGCAGCGCAGGAGACCTTTCAGCGCACCGGCGGCTTGCATGCTTGTGCCCTTTTCGATCGACACGGTGAGCTGTTGCTCCTGCGAGAGGACGTCGGACGGCACAACGCCCTCGACAAGTTGATCGGACATCAGTTGCTCGCGAAACAGTTTCCGTTAGGCAACTGCGTCCTGCTCCTGAGTGGTCGAGTCTCTTTCGAGATGACGCAGAAAGCGCTCGCAGCTGGAATTGCAATCATCGCCGCCATCTCTGCTCCGACCAGTCTGGCGGTCGAGTTCGCTCGCGCAAACAATCAAACCCTCGTCGGTTTCTTGCGCGGCGAAACCATGAACGTTTACGCGGGAACGGTCGGCTAGGAAGCAAGCGTTCTTCCCTAACTCGGCGCGCCTCCGCGCCGCTTGAAAGTCAGCTCTGCGATCCCTGATTTGTCGAGCTCCCCGAGACCTTCGGCGACCATGCGATCGTATTGCTCTTTCGTCGCGCGCGCGAGGGGAAGCCGTAGTCCTGCCAGCTCGGCCAGATGCAAGGCGATCCCGCTGTCCTTCGCCGCGTGCGCAGCGGAAAAGAAGCAGGCGTGATCACGGTTTTGCATATCCTCGCCGTCGGTTTGCAGAACGCGCGAGCCGGCACCGGTCTCGGCAAAGACTTCACGCAACATTGTCAGATCGAGCCCGAGTGCCTCTCCCAGGCCCAGACCTTCTGCCAGCCCGGCGGTGTTGATGTTCATCACCATGTTGACCAACGCCTTCACCTTGGCCGCTTCGCCCGACTTTCCAATGTAGCGGATCGTTGTGCCTAACGACTTTAAAATTGGCGCGGCCTTATCGAAAGCAGACCGCTCGCCGCCGCACATGAGATAGAGCGAGCCGTCCCGTGCCTGAGTAATACTGGAGGCCATGCAGGCTTCAAGGCTTTGCGCCCCCGCCTTCTCCGCCAAGTTTTCGACTTCGAGATGCACTTCGGGCGTGATCGTGGCGCAGTTGATGAAGAGCTTACCCTGCGCCTGGATAAGGAGGTTGTCGTTAGGCGCGGAAAAGATTTGGCGCATGGCCGCGTCGTCGGAAACAACCGTGACGACGACATCCGCCGCGGCGGTCACTTCGCCTAACGACTGACTGGCGAAGCTGCCCAGCTCCTGTGCCAATTCGGTCGCGGCGGCGCGATTTTGGTCATAAACCGCCGTGACATGATAGCCTTCGTCCGTCAGCCGGCGCGCCATGTTCGCTCCCATTCGTCCCACTCCCACAAATGCGATGTTCATGATCTCAGGTCCTCCCGGCAAAAAAGGGATTATGCTTTTTTTCCTCGGCGACGGTTGTCATCGGACCGTGTCCGGGGCACAGCACGGTTTCGTCCGGCAAAGTGAGAATCTGTTTCAGATTGTTTTCTACCGCATCTCGATAGGAGACATTTCCGCCACCCATCGAGCCGGCGAAAAGCGAGTCTCCCACGATCGCGACCGGACGTTGGAGTCCCCTAACGACGAAAGTCATTCCCCCGGGTGAATGTCCCCAGGTAAGACGCGACTCGATCTCGAGCCGGCCGACCGTAAAGCACTTGCCTTCTTCCATCGATTGCGCGCCGTGAATTTTTTCGCGACTCGACAGGTAGATCGGCGCATCGGTCGTTTCCGCCAATCGATCAAGATCCGCGACGTGATCCGGATGCGCATGAGTCAGCAAAATCAACTTGACCTTCAGGCCATTTTCTCGCGCGAAATCGAGCATGGAAGAGCAGGTCGCGCCGCTATCGAAGGCGACGGCTTCCTTGCCCGCCGGATCCCAGACGAGATAGGCATTAACCCGCATGTCGTGATACGGCGTATCGAAGAGCGCGAGACCGTCGAGCTGAATTTCGGCGGGCTGAAATTTGCCTTCGGCCAGATCAAGCAAAGCTTCCGAGTTGAGCTGCAACGCAGGCGCAATGCGCTCGATCGTGAGACGATCGATCTTGCCGTCGCCAACGTCGCGAATCGCATCTACACCAGCGCCCGATTTCTCCGCCAGTTGGCTGTCGGAAATACCGAGACCACGTTGCGCCTTACCGATGATGTCGGTGAAATTATCTTCCAGTGGAATCACCATGGTTCACTTAAGAGCAACGCGCGTTCGTGTCGAGACTGACCCATCGTTTCGTCGACGCGCAGACCGCTAGTTCTTCGTCGAGAGCCGCTCTTCGCCGAAAGCAAACGCCGGCTGACTAGCTTCTCGACTCCGAAGCATTTTCCCAGAGTCATCCGCAATGGAGGAAGTCAGCGGGCCGCTCCTCCACGCATAACTCGGGCATCCGCTCACGCAAAAGAGCGGCCATCGCGCCGGCCACCAGCTCAGTCTCCCTAACGGTCCCGGTCTCCTTTTCCATCGAGGTCATTGTGACGCCGCTAATCCCGCAGGGAGTAATGGCGTCGAATGGCGTGAGATCGCCCCCAACGTTGAGAGCGAAACCGTGCATCGTGATCCAATGCCGCAGGCCGACGCCGATCGAAGCGATCTTGCGGTTTTCGATCCAGACGCCGGTCAAGCCTTCGCGCGTGGTGGCATCGATTTCGTACCGAGCGAGCAACTCAATAAGAACAGCTTCAATCCAGCGCAGGTAGCGATGCAGATCCTGACCATAGCGGCGGAGGTCGAGCAAACAGTATCCAACCAATTGGCCCGGCCCGTGATAAGTGACCTGTCCACCGCGATTGATCTCGAAGAGCGGATACTTGAGATGGTTGCCTCCGCGCAAGCTTGAGCGATCGGGTGTGCGACCAATCGTGTAAACCGAGTCGTGCTCCAGGAGCCAAATCTCATCCACAATCTTCGAATCAGTGTGTTTTCGTTGCACGAAAGCTTCCTGTTGCGCGAACGCTTCCGCAAAGTCCATGCGACCGCGCCAGCGCACGACCAAGGAATGGTTCCCGGTCGCGTGCTCTTGTTCGCCCTTCACAAACGCGTCCCGCTCGTTAGGCCATGTTTGACGCTTTCCTGTGCACGCAGATGCGTGAGGCCGATGGCCAGTGCGTCGGCCGCATCGGCACCTGGCGTTTCGACCAGGCCTAACAACGCTCGCACCATGAAGGCGACCTGAGATTTATCGGCTGAGCCGTGGCCGACTGTCGCCTGTTTGATTCGCTTCGGCGCGTATTCGAAGACTGGAAGTCCGCGCTCGGTCGCCGCCACGATAGCGGAGCCGCGCGCCGCGCCGAGGGTGATCGCGGTCTTGTAACTTTGGACGTAAATGACCGACTCGAGCGCGCAGCAATCGGGTTGTTGGGCGGCGATAAGTTCCGCCAGCCGATCGCGGATCGCCACCAGACATGACGACATCGGCAGCGATGCCGGGTTGTGGATGACGCCGTAGTAGAGTGCGTGAAACTTTCCGCTTCCGTTCGTCTCCACGATGGCGACGCCGGTGTTGCGCAGGGAGGCATCGATGGCCAGAACCCGCATCGTTAGGCGAAAACTGGAGCCCTCACTTGCCGTCGCATGGGTCAGCTTAGGAGCACAGCGCCGGGCTTCAAGAGCGAAGTCGACAAGGCCGCCCAGCTCGCTTTCATTCCCAAGCGTGGCGGAAAATTCCAAGCCGCAGTGCCAGATTTGCCGGCGAACCGTTTCGCACAGCGCCGGCTCGACCGGTGAGCTACTGCGTCCTTCGCTTCTCGAATTCATCCAAAAGCGGACACCCGGATTCGATCCGCACGCTTTTATTTGCAACACCGACCTCGGTCACTTTCGACGTGATTATGTAAAGGAAGTGCTGCAGGACGAGATCGGCGAGTTGAGCGCGCTCGACCAGGAAGTGATCGATAGCCTGCAAGAGCACGAAATTCTGTCCGAAAACCTTGGGAAGGAGTTTGATAAAGATCTGACTTTCGGCGAGCGGCTTTCGGATCGCATCGCATCTTTTGGCGGGAGTTGGACCTTCATCATCATTTTCGGCGCGGTGCTCGTGATTTGGATCGTGGTCAACGCCGCCGTCCTCGCCAGCCGGGCCTTCGATCCTTATCCGTTCATCCTCATGAATCTCATCTTGTCGTGTCTCGCAGCCATTCAGGCGCCGATCATCATGATGAGTCAAAACCGATCGGAATCGCGCGACCGAGCTCGGGCGGAGAACGACTACAAGGTAAACCTGAAAGCGGAGCTGGAGATCCGGCATCTGCACGAGAAGATCGATCACCTCCTGCGCAAGCAATACAACCGGCTCTTCGAGATTCAGCAGATCCAGATCGAGTTGCTGGAGGAGCTCGGGCAAAAGCGACGGGGTGGGACGCGTCCCGCCGCCACACCGGGGCAGGACGCGTCGGCTGCTTCGGCCTAACGAATGCGGATTGGGCGCACGATGCCGAGCCGGACCAGCATTTGTCTTCCAGTCGTTAGGCCAAAATGACAAACTTTATCTGCGTCACCTGCGGAACGCAGTTTGCCGAAACGCGAACACCGCCGGCGCGCTGCGCGATCTGTGAAGATGCACGGCAATACGTGCCAGCCGCGGGACAGCGATGGACGACGCTCGAAGTACTGCGCGGCTCGCATCGCAATTCATGGCGAAGCTATGAGCAGGGATTGTTCGGGATCGGAACAGTCCCGAACTTCGCCATCGATCAACGCGCGCTGCTTCTTTGCACGTCAGAAGGAAATTTCCTTTGGGACTGCGTCAGCCTGGTCGACGACGCGACCATTGCGCTCGTGAAATCGTTAGGCGGTTTGCGTGGCATCGCCATCTCGCATCCACACTATTACAGCACGATGGTGGAATGGAGCCGCGCCTTTGGCGGCGTACCGATTCATCTTCATGCCGCGGACCGCGCATGGGTCATGCGTCCAGACGAGGCCGTCCGGTTTTGGGAGGGAGAAGAGCACGAGCTCGCCAGCGGCGTTACGCTCATTCGCTGTGGCGGACATTTCCCCGGCGGCACGATTCTTCACTGGCGCGACGGCGCGGACGGACGCGGCACGTTGCTCAGCGGAGATGTGCTCGCTGTCATGCCTGACGGGATGCTGAGCTTCATGTTTAGTTATCCAAATGCCATCCCACTCCCGGCGATCGCGGTGGAATCAATCGGGCGAAAGATTGAATCGCTTTCTTTCGATCGCATTTACGGCGCGTTTTGGGATCGTGTGGTTTGGGCCCGGGCGCACGAAGTTGCGCGCTACTCCGTCACTCGTTATCTCGCCGCGATCGACTCGCCGAGTTCAGTCGCCACGCCCTGAAACTGCGGTGCAGTTCACTACCGGCGACGCGGAGAAGATTCTCGACGACTTGGCGCGCGGCTGCCATAGAAACAAACTCGCAGGAAAAGGGACGAGCCGATGCCAACGAAAATCGTCGAAGCACTGACGACCGCCGAGATTTCCCGGTGTTTTCCTGTCATGAGACAACTGCGGACACATTTCGAAGAGGAGAAGACGTTTGTTGCACAGGTGGAACGGCAACGCGGTGAGGGCTATCACCTGGCCTATCTGGAAGACAGCGGTGAAGTCCAGGCGGTAGCCGGTTTTCGGATGCTCGAGTCGCTTTTCGCGGGAAGGTTTTGTTATGTGGACGATCTCGTGACCGGCGCGCGAGGCCGCTCGTTAGGCTATGGGGGCGCCCTGTTTGATTGGCTCATGGCAAGAGCTCAGGCGGCCGGTTGCAAGAGGCTGGAATTGGATTCCGGCGTGCAAAGATTTGAGGCCCATCGCTTCTATCTCCGCAAACGGATGATCATCGCCTCACACCACTTCTCGCTCGCTCTTGATGGAGATCGAAAGGTGTGAGAGCGGCAGTCATCTGATCTCCGCTCAGAGCCTAACCTTGCTCGATGATCTCGTGGTCGGTGTTGCCGCGGATTGCGACGGAGACACTCGCGCAATAAGCGCACATCGCCGGCGGACACGTTTGGGCGCAGTCCGCCGGCGGGCGCAAATATTCCCGAGAGAAGAGCGTTATTGAAGGTTGTAAACTTCCACCAGAGCGACGCCACTGGTATCGTTCTTCCCTCTAACGATCGCGGTGTAATTCCCAGGCACGAGCGCAGCGACGAGCGCGGGTTCGGTGTCGTTAGACGGGGGCACTGTGCTGGCGATAATCTCCAGCGCCTGGTCGCTCCGCCAATCGTCGTTTGTGATGCTATTGCCATTGGCGTCGTGCAACTCGAGGATCGGGTCTTGCAGCGATCCGCTCACGCCGGCGTCGGCGAGTGAAGGGCCAAGTGCCCTGACCAGGACGTTGGCCGGCTCGGTGCCGCCAACGATGAAGCCGCCAATCATGACATTGTCTCCCGTCTCGACCCGTCCGCGGGTGGAGATGTTCGCCAGTTTAATCTCGGCCGAGTCGTACTCGAGATCGTAGACTTCAACCAGCGCGACACCAGTCCCGTTGGCGCTTCCCCTAACGATCGCCGTATGGCCGCCAACCGGCAGGGTAGCGACGATGGCTGATTCCAAGTCGTTCGTCGGTGGCGCGCCAGTATCCTGGATCTCGGTTTTCTGGTCGGATTTCCAGTTGTCGTTCGTGATCACCGTGCCGTCACTGGCATGCAATTCCAAGACCGGATTAGTGAGCGCTCCGGAAACGGGCAACGATGGGCCGAGGGCGCGAATGAGCACTTTCTTTGTGCCGCCTGGCGGCCCGGTGACGATGAAGCCGGCGATGAGAACGTTGTCGCCGGTCTGTACATTCATCCGCGTGGAAATGTTTAATGGTTTGCCCGACTCCGGCGAAGGAATGGCCGGATTGACCGAAAAGAGGAGACCGTTTGCGGTCACAGTAGCTGTGCCGTTCGCGCTCGTGGAGTCGAAATTGCCGCTGATCTTCGCAGCAGCGATCGGGTTGAAGGTATCGGCCGAATCAGGCGAATATCCGTTAATCAACTTCACATCAACGTTTCCGCCTAACGTTGCCGTACCGGTGACCTGCAGTTGATCGAATTCGTTAGGCTGCGCCCCGCCTTCTTCCAGGATCAAAGTCCCGTCGGCGCCTTGAACGTAATCGCCGACGATCGATATCTGGCCGGCGGAAGGACCGGGCGAGACGTAGCCGCCGGAATTGGTCAATGTCCCGGCGATCGCACCCGAGCCGGAGAAAGTGCCCGCTTCGATCGAAGCGTTGCCGACCAGGAGCATGCCGCCGAGATCGGTCTCGCCTGCGGTCTGCACGAATCCACCGGTCGCCGGCGCACTCCCGTCCGTTTCAGCCTTTCGCTGAATGCTGCCACCGTCGTTGGTTATCAGGCTCGCTCCGTCGTTACTGATAATGCTGCCACCATCGTTCGTGATCAGGCTGCCGCCGTCGTTGGTGATGAGACTTCCACCATCATTCGTGATCAGGCTCGCGCCGTCGTTGCCGATAACGGTTGCGCCATCGTTTGTGATCAATCCGCCGCCGTTTGGACTGATGATGGAACCGCCGTTCGGTCCGATGAGCTGACCTTTATTCTCAAAGACGCTAACAATGACCGCGCGCGGCGCTTCCACTGCCGGCGGATTGGCAGGCGGTGGTGGTGGCGGTGGCGGCGGCGTGCTCAGCTTCGAGATGACCCATTGGCCGAAATTCGTGATCGCAGTGAAGGCGCCGTCCAGCAATCCGTTAGGCGAAGGCGCGCCGAGCGCGTACGCGTTTCCACTAAGCGGTACCGGCACGATGCTGCCGCGGCCATTTAACTTGAAGGTGCCGTAATTGATCCAGGAACCGCTCATCGGCACGTCGGTGTCGCTCCAGATAGCGACCTTGCCAGTGGAGGTCACGGTGGTGTTCAGATTCTTCAGGGCACCACCGGTAATGTTGAAGAATTGGCTAATCGTCAGGCCACCGCCTGCGCCGATGATCGTGCCCCCATTCAGTGCCACCGCGTAAGCGTTCACGTTTTGGGTGATGGAAACATTCTGTGTCCCAATAATTGCGACGTCATTCGTTGATGGAATGCCGGTGGCGCCGAGCGCATCGTGCCATTTGGCAGTTTCGTTCCAGTTGCCGTCGCTTACCCGGGTGAAAACCTTGCCCGCGGGCGGCTTAATTCGGATGTAAACCGGCGGCGCGAAACCTTTGATTCCAGCGCTGTTGATTCCATAACCGGTGATGACATGATCGCCGCCGACGGTCGTGGTGTACGGCATGGTGAAGCTCGTGCCGCCATTGCGGGTCTCAAGCACCGTACCGTCGTAGAGCAGACCGAGCTCGGACAAGTTGCCGCTGGTTCCGAGCTGCACGCCGAAGCTCATTGCTCCGGCCGAAACCACGATGGGGTCGTTAGGCGTTAGGCCCGAGCCGCTCCCCGGTTCGGGCAAGGGTGGCAGAATTTCCATCTCGGGAGCGGCGCCCACGACGGTGTGGGTGATACCGACAAAATTCGAAATGCTATCAACGCGTCCGGGGTGCGAAGCGACGATGCGGAAACAGGTCGCGTCGCCGGCCGGATAATTTTTCGTCGTCAGGTAGAAAAGCGTCGGATCGGCATAGGGATTCATCGTCCCGCCGGAGAGATCGGCCCAGCTGCTTTCGTCGTTAGGCGTGGTCGTCGCCTGCACACGGAGCGACGTCCCGCTTAGCGCGCTCGAAAGTTTGCCGCGGAACTTGATTTCCTGCCCGGGTCCATTGGTGGCGAGAAAGAGTGTGACCGGCACGACGTGCGCGGTAGTAGTCGCAAGATCGAAATACCCGACAACGTTGGAGATGCTGTCGGGATAGTCCGGCGCGGAAGCCACCGCGCGAAAATGAGCGCCGTTCTGGAGCGGGTAGTTCAGGGTGTGCAGCACGAAAAGCCCGGTCGCGTCCCGGGTCATGTAGCCGCCGCTGCCGTTAGGCAAATCGGCCCACGAACCTTCGTCGCTAGGCGTGGCTGTCGCCTGCACCCGCACTTTCAGGCCGGCGGCGGTTCCGGTTTGGATCGCCGCGAAATTCAAAACCGTGTCTTTACCCGCCCCGCTGGTGTTCACGGTGCTCCCATTAACCGTAAACAGCGTCGCGGAAAGGCCTCCGTGTGGTGGCGGAGTCGGTGTAGTCAGATTGCCGTTGATCGTGACCGATACGTTTGCCGAGTTGTTGCCCGGATTGGGATCATCGCCAAACGGATCGGTTGAAACACCAATCAGCCGTGAAGGCGATCCGGCGGCGGTTGCGACATAGGCAACCTGGAATGTGGTCGAACTGCCTGCCGGGATGTTGGGTAAGGTGATGTAACGAAAGCCGGTTTGATCGATCGAACTCACCGGCGGCTCGGCGGTATCGAAGGTCATGTAAACGTCCTCCGGCGTTCCATTATCCGGGCTAATGTAGCCATGCATGGCGCTGGTCGCGTCTGGTCCGTGGTTGGTCACGACGCAGGTGTAAAGGATTTCGTCGCCAATCACGGCCGTTTGTGGCGAGACTGTGACCGCGATACTGAGGTCCGAACTCGTGGCGTAAGCGGCCCCAGAGATCGCGATCGCCGTTATGGCCAGAAGCAAATTAAGAAGCAGTTTTTTCATGGATTCTGAGGATGGAGATGGAAAAGCGGCGGCCGTATTACCGGAAAACTCCAGGAATTTTTCTGTCTGGCCTGCGATTCGCTTTTCCTCGGCAGGCAAATGGCGCCTGGCTGGAACCTTGAGGCAACTGCCTAACGACGATGGATGCGCCGACGGAAAATGATCCGGCCCTTGCGCTTTATTTGCGGGCGCAATCGGAAGACCAGGCTGCGGTGCAATTGGTTTCGCTCTTTCGCCTTCAGGCTGAACCGGTGATCGAGCAGATACTTCGGGCGAAGCGCTCGGCGACGATCCACAGCGAGCTCGAAGTTGAAGATGTGACGAGTGCAGCGCGCGAACAGTTAATGCGCCAGCTCGCGCTCCTGCGCGACGGCCAACGGGAGCCGATCCGCGATCTTCGCGGCTACGTCGCCAGCATCACCTATTCGGCGTGGGCAGAGATGCTCCGCGGACGTTATCCCCAGCGCGCCATGCTTTTCAATCGACTGCGTTACCTGCTGGAAGACCGCACCACGCAGAAAGGCTTTGCCATCTGGCCGGATGAGGATGGCGCAAAGTGGTGCGGGCTTGCGCCCTGGCGCGGACGCACCGGCGGGGCGACTCCGAAACGGCACTGGTTGCTCCTCGACCCGCGAGCGGCGGCAGCAGAGGCGCTGAAGGGAGCGGACCCGACCACGCTTATCTTACCAGAACTGCTCGCCCGCCTTTTGCACTGGTTGGGCGGACCGATCGAGCTGCGCGACCTGACGAGTCTTCTTTCCGAACTGCTTGGTTATGCGAAAGGCTCGGTCAGCCCATCGGAGGAAGAAGTGGTGCAAATCGATCCTCGCGCTTCACCCGCGGAGGAGCTGGTCTGGAAAGAATATCTCGCCTGGCTTTGGCGCGAGATGGATAGCCTTTCAATCCGGCAACGCCGCAGTTTTCTTCTGCACTTCGAAATTGTGCGCGAACTGGAGTTGCTTGGAATAGCTTCGACGCGCGCGATCGCCGGCGCGCTCGATTTTTCGCCTAACGAATTCGCCGTGCTCTGGAACCAGCTTCCGCTCGAAGATCTGGCAATCTCAAAATTACTCGATTGCACCCGGCAACAGGTGATCAACTTGCGCCGGGTCTCGCGCGACAAGCTGGGCGCGGCCTGGCAAAAATGGAATGTTAGTAATAAGCGGGCCGAATTCGCGTCGATTTCTTTGAAAGCATGAACGCGCAACGTCATCTAACGAGTGAAGAATGCGCCGCCTGGTGGGAACGCACGCTCGAGCCGAAAAGACTGCTCGAGACGAGCGATCATTTGCAGGCTTGCGCGGCCTGCCGCGAGGAACTGCTCAGCGCGCGTCCGGCGAAAACCTCGAACGCCGGTGTGAGCTACGAGGAGTTTGTCGTCTGGATGGAGGGAAATGTTGATCCGATAGCGCGGCGCGACCTGCGAGAGCGATTGAACAACTCGCCCCGGGCCTCGGCCGAGCTGGCCGATCTGCAACGTTTCCGAGAGGAGATGAATCAACTACCGGCGCGCGACTATTCATTGGCCGAGGCGGCTCCCGGGCGTTCGAGCTGGATCCTCCCGATCGCCGCCGGGCTGGCGGTCAGCCTCGCATTTCTCTGGTGGAACAACACGCAATTCGAGCGTCGCGCCGTCGCTCTCCAGGATTCGGGGAAACGGATCGTCGTCGGGGAAGATGGCTCGGTGCTCGCGCTTGGTCCGCTGCCAGAAGATTTACGCCACGCGTTGCAGGAAGCGATCTCGTTAGGCCAGGTTCCCATTTCTCCCGCCGTGATCGAGCTGAAGGGGACGCGGGAGGCGCTGGCCGGTGCCGCGGAAGCCGAGAAGGGCTTTCGCGTGCTGGACCCGATCGGAACACTGGTCGAAACGCCGCAGCCGATCTTGCGTTGGAGTCAGGCGGAGGGAGCGACCGGTTACAGGGTGAATCTCGTCTCCCAAAAGGACGGTGCGGTCGCAAACAGTCCATTGCTCGACGGGCGGACCCAGGAATGGAAACCGGAACAACCGCTCCGGGCTGACGAGACTTATGAATGGGAAGTGGAAGCGCTCCGTGGTGGAGAAATGATGGCCAAAGCTCCCGCACCGCCGGAACCGGAAGCGCGCTTCGCCGTTTTGCCTAACGACAAGCGAGACGATCTGGAAAAACTGCGTGCCAAGTTCGGTCGCTCTCACCTGATCATGGGTCTGGCCTATGCGCGAACTGGCTTGCTCGCGCAGGCTCAAAGCGAATTCGAACAACTGACGAAGGAAAATCCAAAGAGCGAACTGGCGAAAAACCTGCGCGCCAGCCTGGCGAATGCGCGTCCCAAGGTGGGCGCTAGCGGCCGATGAGTACGAATGGCGCCCAGTAAAATGGATGATGATAGCGCGGGTCTTCGCGCAGCTTGAGACTGGCCTGACGGAGCGCTTCGGCGTTCTCAACTCCGGCGTGAAGTCGACGGTGCAACTCAACCATGAGCGGCGTGCTGCTCGCGCTGTCCACTTTCCACTGACTAACGATCGTGGCCGGGCATCCCGCGACCATAAAGCCCCATGACAATCCAACCATACCTTCGCCGGCAGTGATTTGCCCTCGCGCGGTCTCACAGCCGCAAAGGATCGCAAGACGAGCGTTCAGTTTCAGCCGCATGAGCTCGCGAGTCTCAAGCCGTCCGTCCTCCCCAGGCAAAAGGCCGACCTGGGAAAGAAGGAGGTAAGAATAAAGCGGCGCGCGGTCGTCAAGCACCCCGTGAGTCGCAAAATGCACGATCGCAGCCTCGGCCGCTTTTTGTTTGAAGACGCTCTCCCGCGCGGCCGGACCGACAAAGATGTCACTGTCGGATGCAGGATAAATTTCCTCCAGCGCCGGCACCTGTTTCTCGGCCTGGGGCAAGGATTGCCAGTTATCACTCATCAGGGCGATTTTTGTCGTCCGGTTTTCCTCTTCGTGATCGTGAAGAGCGGGATTCACAAAGGCGAGCAACTCACGCTCGGGCGAGGCGCTCGGCGGAGTTTGTGGCGCTCGAGTGAGAAAGGTCAGCGACGGCGCGTAACGCAGGGAATGATCGACGAGTAACGGATGATCGGCGCTATTCTCCAAAGCGTGGAAGGGAAGTTCCCAGAGTGGACCGTCAGGGACGATGACGAGGGAGCGCGAGGATGCGATTTCCTGATCGATCGGACGGAGGAGCAGATCGTAGAGTTCGCGGGCCGGCTTTTCCCAGGTAAGGCTGCGCGCAGCCAGTCGGTCACGAAAGTCGTTCGTTAGGCGAACAAGCTCGGCGCGTTGCTTGCCTAACGACTTGACGGTTAGTTGTGGCTGGTTCCCATCTGCAGCGGGACGAATGAGAAACAGATAGCTGTCCTCATCCGTCACGAGGTAGCGGAGCAAGATCGTCTGACCGTCGCGTAACAACGGTTTAAGGTCGGCGGTAGAATTCAGCGGGAGCGGCACGGCCGTGCGCCGCAATTCGGGGTGGCGCGAGGTGGTCAGGATTTCGAACTCTTCGAGAGCTTCACGGATTTCATCGCGCGTCCTCTGAGCGGCGGAGACGGTCTGGCCATCCGGTTTCTCAGCTGTGCGCAAATGAGCTAACTCGCGCTCGGCGCCGGCCAGTTTGATTTCAAGTTCGCGTTGACGTTGCTCTTCCTGGGGAGTGAGTACGGCGGCGAGATCAATCCGACCGCCATTGGTCATGTCGATCAAAACACGCGCACTGATCCGTTCAGCCATGGCGAGGGCCTGCTCCGGCTTCGCCTGCCTAACGAAAAGCGACGCCAGCTCCTGGTAAGGTGCGATTTCGTGCTCGAAAAATTGCTCCCGCTCCACGTCGCCTCCGGCAACCTGACCCCGCGTTTCCTCGATCGCGCCGATCGCTGCTTCGAAAACCTTTCGAGCTTCGTTGTCTCGTCGCAACGCACAGAGCGAGCGACCATTTACGGTAAGCGCGGCCGCGAGCGACACTCGTTCACCTACCTTGCGGAAAAGCTCGGCCGCCTCTTGTGACCGGGCGAACGCGATCTCGGCGTCGCCCTGCGTCTGTGCGACCTGAGCGAGTCCGAGCGTCGCCTGCGCTTCACCCGAGACATCGCGCAACTCGCGCGCGAGACGGAGGCTCTGCGCATAATTCTCGCGAGCGCGCTCGGGACGTCCCCACTTCAATTCCAGATCGCCCAGGATCGCGAGCGAGGTTTCAACCCGCGGCTGGAAGTTCACTCTCTCCGCCACCTTTCGCGCGCGTTCAATGTTCTCGATTGCCCTATCGAAATCACCGATCGCGTCGTAGCTCATCCCGATGTTGTTAAAGATGAAGGCCATGTTCCAGGCATTGTCGTCGCCGACTTGCTTGCGAGCGCGGTCGTAATATTCGAGAGCGCGCTCGGGCTGGCCCTGGCCGCGATAGACTTCGCCGATGCTGTTCAGCGCCGGGATGATTCCCTCGCGGTGACCAATTTTCTGCGAAAGAGCGAGAGCCCGCTCGAAAGACTCAAGCGCGTGAGCAAAATCCGATTGCTTCAGATACGTGATCCCGCGCGACTGTTGCGCCGCAATCAAGCCGTGGATGAACTCGGGATGCGCGGTGTAGAAGTCCAGCGCTTGGCTGATCGCATCGAGCGAGCCGGCGAGATCGCCAGACTCGCGCAGAATATAACCGAGGTGAACTCGCGCTGCGGCAGCATCCTCTCCGCTGTCCGCCGTAGTGGCGAGACGCAGGATCAGCTGACAGTCGGCGGCAGCGTGACTGTATTCGCCACGCAAGGTCACGTCGTAAATGTGTTTTAGGAATTGGCTCCGGAATTCCGCGGCGGAAGTCCTTGGGTTGCGCTCGGCGATGATCTTGTCCTGTTCGCTCGGGTTCTTGGCGCCATCCAATCGATCGACGAATTCCGGCGAGAGCTTTGGCTGATCGTCCGGAACATCGTTTGATGTCGCCTTCAAAGGCACGAAAGAAATCAACCCGGCAACGGAAAGAATGGCAATCGAGTGCGGGATGAAGCGAGTCATTTGGTTTGGCGGCGCGCAAGGTAACACATCCCCCGTTTATCGCTGAACAAACAGCCGGATCCGTGCCGATGCTCGCGTCGTTAGGGAAGCAGGCGGTGGCAGGCGTCGTCTACAAATTGGCGATCCAAGATCACGGGTCGCCGATGACAGTGACGATCACCTCGCGACGATGCGGCGCACGCCGATGTTCGAAGAGAAAGATTCCCTGCCAGGTGCCAAGCTGCATTCGACCTTGCACGATCGGAATGACTTCGCTCGAACGCGTGAGAACAGAGCGAATGTGAGACGTGCTGTCGTCGCCACCCTCGAGAGTATGCTCGAAATACGGGGTATCCTCTGGAACGAGATGCTCGAAGAATTGCTCGAGGTCGTGCCGCGCGGTTGGGTCGGCGTTTTCCATGATCGTGAGGCTGCAGCTCGTATGCCTAACGAATACGGTGACGGTCCCGCTTTTGATGCTGCTCTCAGCCACCACGGTTGCGATCCGATCGGTGATTTCGTAGGTGCCTTTGCCATGGGTGGCAATGGCGAAAGTGATGGAGTGAACTCGCATGCCGGCGGGATGGTAGCGGGTGAAAGGCAGATCGCAATCGAGTTGTGACAGCGCCAATCTGGACGGCCGCGCGAGCCTTCACTTACGGTCTACCGGAATCCAATTCGTCAGGCGAACATTCTCCCGCTCCCAGCCAGGAATACCGCCAGGCAGCATGGCTGCTTCGTTTGTTAACCGTCCCGATAACAAGTCGATCGTTCGCCCGCATTTGAAGCCAGCTTCAAGGCGGCGGAATCTCGGGAAGAAACTTTTCGTTAGGCGAATCCGGTGAAAACAGCATCTCGGGCAATGGCAGCGAGCCATTCGGCGGAGGGCTCATGTCGCTCTTCATGGTCAGGAGGGGATCCTGCCAATTCGTTAGGCTAATCGAGACTTGAGGAGAAAAATTGAGAGGACGCACCGCCGCGTCTGTCACCGGCGGATTGGCATCGCGTCGGTCACTGGCGGCAGACTTTTCCAGCCAGCCAAGATCGTAGAAAGAGCTGGCGAAAACAATGTTGAGTTCGGGCGAATAGATCTTTCGCGCCGATTCAATCCAATCGTTCCCACGGTCTCGATTGGCGTCTCGAAAAGCCCAGGCCGCTTCTGCGTAGTAGAGCGCAGGAGTCGCACCGGTGAACTTGAACTGACTCATGAGCTGCTGGGCGTGGTCATCTCGACCTTCGAGAAGAAAGGTGAGGAAGACCTTGAATTTCATCAGCTGCGCGGCCTGATTGTCGCCTCCGGGCGTGGCGGCAAAAAGCTGCTCGAACCTGTCGCGCGCTGCGGCGTAATCTTTTTTTCGGAAAGCGACTTCCGCCAGGTTGTAGGCTGCTTCGTGCTGGCTGGGATCGGCGGAAACGGCTTCGCACAATTCTGTCTCGGCCTCGTCGAGTTGGTTCTCTTCGAGCAGAATCTCGCCCCGCAGATTGTGCGAGGCGGCCAGGCCGGGAAAGCGTGTGTCCACGTCATCGAGCAAGGCGAGCGCCAGTTCGCTCTGATGAGCGAGAAACGCCGACTCCGCCTGCGCGAGCGTGGCCTGGGCATCCGTCTGGACCCGCTTGGAACGCTCCGCCGAAGAAACGATATTGATGTCTTCGCGTTCCGTTCCTGTCGGTCTTTGATACCAACCTATCTCGTAGAAGGATTCGGCATAAAGCTTGTTTGTCGCGGGCGAGAATTCCTCTTCTGCTTTTCGTTGCCATTGGCTCGCGTCGTCGTTTCGATTATCTCGCCACGCCATGGCGGAACGCACATAATAGGAAGTCGGTTCCATTGCTTTCGCATCGAGCTGACTCAGCATTGTTTCCGCGGCCTTGTCTTTTCCCTGCAAAACAAGCGTGAGCAGAACTTTGTATCGAATGAGCTGACGCATCTCGACGTCCATCCCGCCATCATCGCGCGCCAACATCGCTTCAAAGCGGTGCTGCGCGGTGGGCCAATCTTTTTTCAGGAACGGAATCTCCGCTAAATTAAAGTCGGCGTTCCAAAGCTGCGGATTGAGATCGAGCCCTCGTCGCAGAACGATTTCCGCGCCCTCGTATTCGCATTGGCGCATCAGAATTACGCCTCGGAGATTAAACAACTCCGCTTTCACCTCAGCCGTCGCGGCCAGACGATCGATATTTTCCAGATCGGTTAAAGCTTGCTGATATTGGCCGGAACGAAATTCGGACATGGCCCGATCGTAAAGCGTCTTTGATTCCGTCGGCTGGAACCCATCTGCCGCCACGCAACCCAGAATCAGGAGGGAGACGGGGCCGACGAATCTCGTCGTCTTCGTCACAATCTTGGATAAAAACAGAATTTGCTTTGGAAAGCGAGCCCAAACTTAACCGAGCGTTAGGCTCGCTCACACGCGCGGTTGTTCGTCCGACGCGTTGCGTTAGCTTTTTCGCCCGGTGACAAAGCAGAGCGCTAATGCGGTGATCATGGTTCGGCCGAGCCGATTTTTTCCCAATCCGGAAACCGCGCTCGATAACTCCTTTCAGCAGCGCATCGCAGCCGAGGAATACGATCGAGTCGGGGCGGCGGCGCGCGAGGAATTTGATCGCGCCGTTGACCGTCTCTCCGCCTCCGGGGTCCATGTGCATGTTATCGAAGACACGCCGTCTCCGCCCAAACCCGATGCCGTTTTTCCTAACAACTGGTTTTCCACTCACCATGATGGACGGGTCGTCCTTTACCCCATGCACGCGCCCTCGCGCCGCGCGGAACGCCGCGCCGACCTTGTCGATAAATTGCGCGAGCACTACCGCGTCACCGAAGTCGTAGACTACACGTCCTTCGAAGGCCGGGACCTGGCACTCGAAGGAACCGGCAGTCTCGTCCTCGATCATCTAGCGAGGATCGCCTACGTCTCTCTTTCCAACCGCGCCCACCTCGAACCGCTGCAAAGATTTTGCGCCGATTTCAATTACGAGCCGATCACCTTTACCAGTAGTGATGCAGACGGACAGCCGATCTATCACACCAACGTCATGATGTGCCTCGGGACGGAATTCGCTCTTATCGGGTTGGAGACGATCGATGATCTGGTTGAACGAGCGAAAGTCCGAGAACGCCTGGAGGCAAGCAAACGAACGATTATCGAGCTGGGTCGCGGGCAAATTGCTGATTTTGCCGGTAACGCACTCGAGCTGCATAACGAAAAGAGCCGCTTGCTCGTGCTCTCGGAGCGTGCCGCGGCACGTCTGAGCGACGAACAACGCGCGACAGTTGCAAGATTCACCGACCTGCTGCCATTGAACCTTCCCACCATCGAGTTAGCTGGCGGGAGTGCTCGCTGCATGCTGGCTTCGATCCATCTGCCGCCGCTCCAGGCCACCGGGCTTCTTCGTTAGCCGAGGTTGCGCGGACACGACATCGGTCGAGCTGATCGGATTTCATCTCCCTGGGTGGAAGGGCGATTCGTCTTCGAGTGATCGTCTAATTTGACCCTCGTCCCAACGGTGGTCCGGGAGATGCTGAAGCATGTGGCCGAATCATGGCGACAGTCGATCCAGCCCCGAGCCGCCGGAAACCTCGCAAGTCTTCCGCAACAGAACGCGATAAAGCGTCTCGAAAACGCCGGACTGCCGCGAAGAAAAAATCTTCCGCCGCAGGGGAAAACTCCGTTGGTCGCCTCGAACGCACCCGTCGGCTTCTGCTTGCCGCCTTACGCGTCTGGGAACTGAAGCGGCGCGTTCGCGATTAGTGCTGCCCTTTCAACCCCGGCGTCTCTGGGTAAATTCGCCAGATGTCGCGTGGGCGAACAGGAGAAATGCGGCACGGCCATTCAGTGCAAAACCCGTCCGGCAGCTGGGTCGTGGTGGTCGATCAGGACCCGTTGCGCGAACGGGCCGCGACCGATTGCGCGCAGGCGCTGGCCAGCCTAAAACGAGCGCGCGAGGGTTGGCACCATTTCGAACGCAAGGATAAGCCGGCCTTTATTCGCTGGCGGGCGCGGGAATTCGGCGCGCTTCTCAGCACGGCGCGGGAAGTCGAGGAGCAGATCCGCGATTTGCAGACGCTGATACACGAAGTCGAGCTGGAAATGCGCTGCGGTTTTCAGGATGCCTTTGCGGCATATCAGACGGTTATGGCCCGACGCGGCAATTCGACCGCGGGCAAGACGCCGCCGCCCTCGGCCAGAACTCGCGACCCGCGTCGCGTCTTGAGCGACTTCGAAAAAGAAGCGCTTTTCCAGGAATGGGTGCGGCGATCGTTAGGCACACATCCGGACAAAATGGATGACGCGGTATACGCATCGAGTTTCGAAGCCTTCAAGGCGCACATGTTTCGCGCCGTGCCGGACGAACCCAAGCCTAACGAACGAAAGTCAACCTCCTTTCGACCACCGACGGCGGACGAGGAAGACGTCGAGCCGGAGGAGAAAGAAGCCGCTGATTACCGGGTAAAAGAGTTATATCGCCGTCTCGTGCGGCGTTTGCATCCCGACCTCCGCGCTGATGGAAGCACAGCGGTCTCCGCACTCTGGCATGAAGCGCAGGAAGCGTACGCGGCGCACGATATTGCGCGCATGGAAATTCTTCTCGCGCTCAGCGACATCGAATCTCAACAAACAGACCGACAGACGCTTGCGCAAATGCGGTCCGTCTTCACCGAACTGCAACGCGCGCTGCGGGCGCTCGAGAAAAGTTTGCTCGAAGCCAAGGAGGAAGAGGCTTGGGATTTCGCTCGCCTTGGGCCGACTCCCAATCTGCGTCTGCGGGTTGAGCGCCAGCTGAAAATCGATCTCGCTTCGCGCACGCAACGTCTCGATCTGCTGAAACGAACGGTGACGGAGTGGGCCGCCGGTCCGATCGCAAACCGGCAAGTTCAATTTGCCTAGGATTGCCCCACCGGCGGCAACTCAGAGCCGGCAAATTCGATTCGATGCAGTCGGTTTGACGACGCTTTGCCCTTTTCGACAAAGACAAGGTCATCTTAACTTCGATGGCGTGAACAAGTTCTTCGTCGCTCTCTTTCTTTTCGGTACCCTGATGACTAACGGGCAAACGCCGGAACGCAGTCGTCCGGATGTTTCAAACAAGGCGCTTCTTACCAAACCCGGTCCCAGCCTGCAGGGTCGGGCGGAGGCGACCGCGCTTCATCGCCTGGCGAACGACTACTACAAATGGCGCAACGAAGAATATCCGGTTACGAGCAGCAGCGCCGGACTTCATACCTGGGATGATCGCCTAACGAACTACGCGCCGGAAAAAATCGCCGAGCGTGCCAGTCATGTGCGCGAACTGCTCGTGGAAGTGAACGCGATGCAGACGGCAAATTGGCCAAAAGACGAGCAGATCGACTGGTTCCTTTTTCGCTCGCAGCTCGAAGCGGCCGCCTTCGACGATCGCGTCTGGCATTCCACTTCACGGGACCCGCAGACGTACGTCGGCGAGTGCTCGAACGCGATTTTTTCTCTCCTCACGAAGGACTACGACACGCCGCTAGCCCGCACGCGTTCCGCCACAGCGCGGCTTCAGGCGATGCCGGCAATGCTGGACCAGGGAGAGAAAAATCTCACGGAGCCAGTGAAGCTTTTTAGTCGACTGGCCATCGAATCGGCCCGGGCGATTGATCCCCTTTTCACTCAAAGTCTGATGACGCTGGCGAAGGATTTGCCACCTGATGAACTCAAGAGCCTGACGATGGCGCGCGACGGCGCTCTGAAGGCTATCCATGACTTTTCCGATCGTCTGGAAAAGCGCCTGCCGCAGATGGCTGACTTCGCGCCAATGGGAGCGGCGAATTACAACTATTACCTCCATCACATTCTCCTCCTGCCACTCTCGGCGGAAGAAGTGGAAATGATCGGTCGCGTGGAGTTGGCGCATTATCGCGCGCTGGAAGCATGGCTGCCGGACCCTTCGCTGGCGGATCCCGATCCGAAGCGGAGTAAAAATATTCCACCGGATCAGGCGGCATTTCTCCAAGCCTATCAAAGTCGCGAAGCGGAGATGATCCAGTTTCTGAAGGAGCACCATCTCGTTACGTTACCAGATTACCTCGGTAGATTTGTCATCAGGCAACTGCCCGATGCTTTCAAGCCGACCAGCCCTGGCGGCTTTATGAATCCGCCCGGCCTTTACGACAAGGATTCGACCGGTTTTTATTTCATTCCGGCTTACAATCCGGACTCAAAGAACTTTTATATCCGCGCTGCGATCGAAGACCCGCGACCGATTCTGGGCCACGAAGGGATTCCGGGTCATTTTCTACAGCTCTCGATCGCGAATCATCTCGGCGATGAAATCCGGCGGCAGAATCAGGATACGGTTTTCGTCGAAGGTTGGGCGCTCTATGGCGAAGAGATGTTGATGCGCAATGGCCTTTACCCACCCGATTCCGCTTCACAAGGCCAGGTCTTACGCCTGGCGCGCTATCGCGCGGCGCGCATTGGCGTAGATGTCAATCTGCACACCGGCAAATGGAGCTTCGAACAAGCGGTCAAATATTTCATGGAGGCGGGTGGCCTCGACCGGGAGGCAGCGGAGGGCGAAGCGGCCGGCGCTGCCTCGAGCCCAACGCAGAAAATCAGTTACATCGTGGGGAAATGGCAGATTATGCAATTGCTAGGTCGTTATCGTGACAGGACGGGAAAGAACTTCCGCCTCGGACAATTTCACGATGAGCTGATCAGTTACGGCAGCCTGCCAGTTTCGATCATCGATTGGATTCTGCTCGACGATCCCTCGGAAATTCAGAAAACCCAGCAGTAACTCAGGGATGTTTAGGTCGCGGAGTGTCGTCTGGCGGCAAAGTACGCCGGGGGCGTGGACTCGGAGTCGGTGTGGCTTGTGACTTTTTCAACTGATATTCCAGCCTCCCTTTGCGCGTCTTGGCATCCGCGTTATTGGGGTCGAGACTGAGCACTTTGTCGACATCAGCCATGCTCTTTTCATACTCGCCCTTGAGTTCGTAGACGTAGCTGCGGTTAAGATAACCGTCTTTGTCGTTAGGCTTCTGTTTGATGATTGTGTCGTAGTCCGCGATCGACTTGTCATACTGTTTCATGTTCCAGTAGGCGAACGCCCGTCGATCGAGAATGGCAACATCCTCTTTTTCCTTCAGGACGACGTTATAGTCACTCACTGCATTGTCGTATTTACCCGCCTGTAGATCGGCAAACGCTCGATAGCGATGGGCCGGAATGTTCCCGGAATCGATCTTGATCGCATGGGTGAAGTCCTCAATCGCCTTGTCGTTCTTTTTCTGCGCGCTGTAGACGACGCCGCGATTGATATAGTTGGCGGCCGAGTTGGGCTCCGCTTCGATCGCACTAGAGTATGCTTTGATCGACTCATCCAATTTACCAGCACCCTTGTAAGCCAGGCCGAGGTTGTTGTAATTGTTGGCACCCTTGGGATCGGCTTGGACCGCCTTTTGGAAAGCCGCGATCGCCTTGTCCCATTGTTTACTTTTTGCGGCTTCGACCCCTTCTTTTGTGTAATTATAAGCGTCAGCCTTATCGTCAGCGCGCACGAGCACGGCGAAAAAGATGAAAGCAATCGACGCGACCGTCATCAGTGAACGTTGAAAAGTTTTCATAGCAAGAAGGTGTGCCAGTAGAATACGGACGAGCGGGCACTTTGGCCGCAACAAATCGAGCAGGCAAGTAGAAGCTGCCAACGTTGCTCCTTAAGCCGCAGGCGTTTCCGGAGCATCGCCGGGCTCATCCACGCGGGTAATCCGCAGGGCCCGGCCGGTTGTCTCATCGATCTCGAGAAGTACGCCGCGGAGGTGCGCAATTCCCGGCGCGACGGGTAGAGCCGCAGGAATGTTGGAAAGGAAGCGCGCCAGGATGGGCTCGATTTGGCGTCCAAGAATGGAGTGGATTGGTCCACACATACCCGCATCGCAGATGAACGCGGTCCCGTTCTCGAAGATTTGTTCGTCTGCCGTCTGAACATGAGTGTGCGTTCCGAGCACCGCCGAGACGCGACCGTCAAGATAACGGCCAAGGGCAATTTTCTCGCTCGTGGTTTCGCCATGGGCATCAACGATGATGTTCGCAGTTTCACGACGCATCTCCGTCACCGCTACGTCGAGGAGCGGGAAAGGATTTTCCAGGATTGGATGCATAAAGGTGCGCGCCTGTACGTTGATCACGCCCACTTTTCCTTTGGACGTCTCCAGTACAATCGTCCCCGCCCCGGGCGCCCCGGGCGGATAATTGAGCGGACGCAGGAGACGCGGCTCGGTTTCGAGGAAAGGCTGAATCTCCTTGCGATCCCAAATATGATCGCCGGTGGTGATGACAGAAGCGCCCGCACGCAGCAGTTCGATGGTGATCCTCGGCGTGATGCCGCGACCGGCGGCTGCGTTCTCACCATTTACGATGATAAAATCGAGCGACCAGCGCTTCTTCAAATCTGGCAGACGCGCGATGATGGCGTTGCGACCAGGCTCTCCGACGACGTCGCCAAGAAAAAGAACCGTCAGCATGGCAGCGATGATCGTATTAAACTCAGAAATCCCAAGTTGATGTTTCGCATCTTCGTTACGCACGGCCTCGCCCTGCTGCTCTTCGCCAGCTTACCGGCCGCTCGTGCGTTCGACGGGGAATCGGCTCAAGACACTGCTGGCAACGTCAGCACGCTCGGACGGGCACCGGATTGGAGCGAGCTGGAGACATATCAAAGCAGCATTACGCACGACGAGTTCGTGCAGCTACTTGAACATGTTTATTGCCCGGGCGGTTATGACCCGGAGTTGATCAAGGTCGAGCCCGACCTGGCGCGCATCCTAACGAAAAGCGGCACGCAAGATTATTTCCTTCTCCATTTTGCCAAGGACGATTTCGACCGCCTGCAGCCAAAGCATTGCTGGAGACCGCCAGGTGATCTGCCAAAGCCAATTGAAGGCAAGCCACTGGCTGGTTTGCACATCGCGCTCGATCCCGGGCACCTCGGCGGACAATGGGCAAGGATGGAGGAGCGTTGGTTCAAGCTCGGCAAAGCCGAGCCGGTGCAGGAAGGCAATATGACCCTGCGCGTGGCGCGAATGCTCCGGCCGCGGCTGGAATCGTTAGGCGCGAAGGTGACACTGCTGCGTAGCGCGACAGAACCGCTCACGTCTTGTCGACCGCCGGATTTCGAAGAAACCGCGCGCCTTTTACTCGTTAGGCAAGGAATTGCCGAACCACGGGAGTACTTTGATGGCCCCACCGATCCGGAGAAAGAACAGACCGTCGCGTGGCAGCGCGAACTCCTCTTTTATCGCAATAGCGAAATCCGAGCCCGCGCCGATTTGGTGAACGATCAGTTGCAGCCTGACTTGGTGCTTTGTTTGCACTACAACGCGGAACCCTGGGGAGATCCGGACAATCCTGAGCTCGTGACCAAGGATCACATTCACCTCCTGGTGAACGGGGCTTACTTGCCTAACGAGATTAAGTTGGACGACGATCGCTTTGAAATGTTGCAAAAGCTGCTCAGTCGGAGTTACACCGAGGAGCTGGGATTAGCCGAATCCATCGCCGCCACAATGGCCAGGAACAGCGGTCTGCCGCCCTATCATTATACGACTGATAATGCGATCGCCGTGGGCAAGAGCGGCTATGTCTACGCACGCAATCTCATGGCAACCCGGCTTTATCGTTGCCCCACCGTCTACCTTGAGCCCTATGTCATGAACAGCCATGAGGTTTTCGCCCGGGTGAAGGCGGGGAATTATGAAGGAAGAAAACGCGTGGCGGGAGAGAGACGGCCAAGCATTTATCACGAATACGTTGATAGCGTCGTGCAAGGGCTAAAAGCCTATGTCAGGCAAGCACGCAGCAGCCCATAGTAACTCTAAGGGAAGAGGAGAATCAGCCCTTATCGACGGCTCCAGTTAGAGAGCGGCGATGGCCGCTTCAAGGTCTGGCATGGTGACTTCGTTGCACATGCTGGCTCGGCCAATGGCGTGCGCGACAACGAAACGAATGCGGCCGTCTTCAAACTTTTTGTCGCGCGGCAGAGCTTCAAGAATCTTTTGTCTCGGGAAATCCCGCGGAAGTTTTGTCGGGAGCTGTTGACTCTCCAAGGTTGCGCGAATTTTCTCCACTTCGCCTAACGACAAACCCGCGCGCCAAATGGAAATGTGCGCCGCGGCCAGCATCCCAAGGCTGATGGCTTCGCCGTGCAGGATGTTGCCGTAGCCGGCCGCGTATTCAATCGCATGTCCAATGGTGTGGCCGAAGTTGAGCAGCGAACGAGTATCGTTTCGCTCGCGTTCGTCCGCCTCCACAATACCGGCCTTGAGCGCGATGTTGCGCGCGATGAAGGCCGTCGGGTCGCGCCGATCCACCGCGCCTAACGAATAAAAGAGTTCGGCGTCGCGAATAATGCCGTGTTTGATTGCTTCGGCGAAACCTTCGTTCCAGATTCGCTCGGGCAGGGTTTGCAGCGCGTCGGTGTCAGCCAATACGAGCGAGGGATGATGGAAAGCGCCGATCAGATTCTTGCCCACGCTTAAGTTCACGCCCGTCTTGCCGCCGACGCAGCTGTCGATTTGCGCAAGCAAGGTTGTGGGAAGAGAAACGTAGCGAATTCCGCGCAGGTAAATTGCCGCGACAAAGCCGGCCAAATCGCCGACGACGCCTCCGCCTAATGACAGAAGAAACGAACGGCGGTCGAGCCGTAGCTCGGTCAGCCGTTGACAAAGCTCGGCCGCTTTCGCCATTGACTTCGCCGATTCCCCGCCCTCGACCACGATGGTCTCGACGGCGAAACCGGCACTATTCAAACTTTGGCTCACCTTTTCTCCGAAGAGTGGCGCGACATTCGCGTCCGCAATCACGGCACATCTCGCGCCGGAAAGAATCGGCTTAATGAGTGTGCCGGCCTCGCCTAACAATCCTCGACCAATCAGCACCTCGTAACGCTGCTGGCCGGCGCGGACTTGGACTGATCTCATCGTGGAGGCCACGTCTGATCAGAAATCCGATAACGATTTGGATCGGATTGATCGGCATGAGAATGTCTTCGATGAGCGCATTGCAAAGCCATTTCGTCGCAAAGGCAGGCTATCATCTTCCGCTCGTTTCCACTAAAAGGAAATCCGCCAAGCAAAGGCTTGCCCTCCCAATTTCGTCTCCTTAAACTAAATACATGGCTGATCCAATCGATCCTGTTGCACCGCCGCCTCCGCCGATTCCCTCGCCTAACGAACCAATGCCGCCGAATTCGACCGGACTGCCCTCGAACGTCGCCGCTGCCCTGGCCTGTTTTCCGCTCATTGGCGGAATTATTTTTTATTTGCTCGAGAAGCGGGACAGTTTTGTTCGCTTCTACGCCATGCAGTCGATCATTTTCGGCGCCATCTGGATTCTGTTTTGCATCGCTTGGAATATTCTTTACGCCATCCTGGCTCACATTCCGGCCTTAGGAGTGATCTTCGCTTTTCTCCTCTGGCTGGTTTGGGCTCTGGCCAATATAGTTTTCCTCATCGTACTGATCATCGCGATCGTGAAGGCTTTTAGCGGCGTACGCTGGGATATCCCGTGGGTGGGACCGATGGCGCGGAAGCAGACGAGCGAGCCGCTTTAGGAACCGGCGAGGCGAGCAATTTTACGACGACCTGGCTGAGGATCAGCTGATGGTCGAGTTGGGTCGTGACGATTTGCATGTTGGCGGCAACGCAGGCCTCCAGTCCCCTAACGAGTTGCTCGATTTCGAAATGGTGCGCCTGCATGGCGGCGATGCCTAACGAAAAGCCGTTGATCGTGCCGTCTTTCTTACGCGGAAGATAAGCGGTCGCTTCCGCCGGCAGACGATTCAAAGTCGAGATAAATGTATACGGTGCGCTTGGTCGCGGGAGGCGATGGTGCTGCATCAGGTCCTTGACGAGGAGAAGGTTTCGCACCGTCGGGATGATGGCGACAAGAAGAATGCCGATGACCGATTCGCCCTGGTCGAGCAGACGCCTCACGAGGGCAAGGGCGCGCTCAAGGTCGCGGGCCGCGAGTGCATTTCCCAACTCGAAGATGACGCCACTGCGCGAGATCGGCACGATGGTGCGGACATTCTCCAGGGTAACGCGCCTCTCTTTTTCGCCCAGAAAAAGATCGAGCTTTTCCAGCTCGCTTTTGATCGTGCGAGTGTCGCTGCCGGTCAGCAGGACAAAAAGATCGAGCGCTTGCTCGTCGAAACGCAGCTGGCGCTCTTTGCCTAACGAACGCACCAGGTCGGTCGCTTCTTCCTCCCAACCGCCGCGATGGGCATCGAGCTTGTCGAAGACTTGGAGTTCGGCCCGCTTTGCGAGCACCTTGTAGAACGAGCGGCGTTTATCAACTTCAGGCGCGCTGAGAAGAAATTTCACTTCGCCTTCGCCCAGGTTGCCTTGCAGGACGGCGCCCAATTCCGCAAGCGCGTTCTGTACTTCCGCCGAGCTGCCGAGCTTGTTGTCGGCTAGAAAATTTACGTTTTTTAACCAGACGAGTTTGCCTCCGCCGAAGAAGGGCAGAGTCTGCAGCGCCTCAATCGTCGAGCGAATCCTTGCTGCCGCCTGCTCGGCGTTATCGGCGCAGCCGTCGATAATCTCGAGACCGAAGTCTCCCGCGGCTGCCGGCGTCAGACTAGCGGCCAATTCCGCAGCCGCAGTTTTCACCACGCTCTCATCGGAACCGACAACGGCGTGGATCGGCGCGAGCGAAGCTTTGACGGTTTTTGTTTTCATGCGTGGCGGCAACACCGTCGCGTCTCACATCCTGCCACGCCTCTTTAATCATTTCCGCAAATTAGTTCGCTGTGGCTGACGGTTTGGCGTTCGACGTGGCGTAAGGAACGAATTCTTTTTCAAGTGCAGCAACATCGAAAAAGCGCGACCCATAATTGTAGGAAAGCGCGCTTCCAAAAGTGTCACCGCGAGAGAGAGCGTTGAGCAGCCCGACGAACGCGTCACGATCGGTAGAAATGAGGAAACGCACCAAACGCTCCGACTCGCGATAGAAAGCAGGGACGGCCTTGTCTTCCGGATAGCCGTTCATCGCCGTGAGCTGTAGGAGCGGAATCAGTTGGTCGCCTGGCACGGAGAGTGAGCGTGCATGAGCGTTGTAATTACGAGCTCGCTCGTAGCTGGCGTGGGCGATGCGCGAGGTGTACTCGGCAAAGCCTTCGTTCAACCAAAGCGGAATTGTGCTCCGATAGAATCGGTAGAGCACAAGGTGCGCAATTTCGTGGCCTAACGAATTGTTGGCAAACTTGTACTCGGGATTGCGTTGGATGAAGAGACTGCCGCCGGAATGAATTCCGCCCGTCCACGGCTCGAGGTGGCCCGCGACTTGGAACCGTTTCCAATCTTCAGGCTTTTCGAAAACATAGATGTGAGCTTTGCCCGGCGTACTGGTTGCGAGCTCTTTGCCCAGCTCTTCGCTGATGACGCGAAAGTAAAACTCCGCTTCCAGTGATATTGGCGTGGCAACGTAGCTGTGGGTGAAATGATAAATGAAATGATCCGTCTCCGCGTGTTTCCATTCCTCGGAATGAAGCGCGAGGGCTTGCTCGCCCAGGGGATTTGGATCGGCGGAGCTGAGCGCGGAAAAGGAGACTTCCGGCAGCGCGTTCAGACCCGGTGTCGCTTCATCCTCGGCGAGAAGAGTTGGAGCGGACGCGCATAGGAAAAGCGCAGCCGTCTTCGCGACGACTCTGAGGCAAGAGGGCAGGCAGTCGAACATTGCCTGAACCCGTCACGGGGCGACCTTCAAACCCGTCGGTGTTTTCGGCCCGTTTGCCGCGCCGAGTAGTGTGCTGTGCGCGTAAGCGATCTCATCTGAGAGATTGAGGACGTCGATCTGGTAAATCTCCAGGAAATTCATCTGATAGCCTGCACCAGTGCCGATACTCTTGTGCAGGATCGTGGCGGCATCATCCGCCACTCCGTTGTTCATGCGATAGGTGGTGTCGTTGTAGCAACTCCAGAGCATTTGTCCGGCAACATCGGGCCGACTGCTCCAGATTACCTCGAAAACCGTGTCGGTCCCCGGAGCTGGCGGGTTAAAGGCAGCGATGTTGTTCTTCTGCACGATCAGACGACCGGGCCAAGTGGCACGCGCGGTGGAAATGGCTGCGTCGGCCGCGTAATTCGGATCGGGATCAAGCGTCCCGTCGCCGGCTACGGCAAGGGTCACGTACTGGTTGGGAAAAGCCATCATCGTCGTGTCGATGATTTCCTTTCCTGCCTCGAGCAATTTATCCGTGGTATAACCGACCTGCTGCCAGGCTTCGACCTGCAATGGAGTGTGCGGGACGCTCCAATCTTCGCTCCGCGCATTGGCAAAACTGGTCCAGACAACGGCGAGAGCGGGATTGTTAGTGAAATGCGCCCCGAGTGCCACGATCATCGCCTTCTTCTTGGCGAGAAAGGTAGGGTCCCAATAGACCGGAATCGTGTTCTGGGTGCCGTCGTCGTCCACGAAAGTGTAAAAAACGCCTCCCGCGGCGGTCACCGCGTCGCTCACCCAGGAAGGTTTGCCAGCCTGGGTATTGATGCGCAGAAGAATCTTTTTGCCTGCGGCCGCGATCCGCGCCACTTCGGAATCGAGAAAGCTAAAGTCAAAGCTGCCTTCGTTCGGTTCCAGCTCCGCCCAATCCTGGCGAACACTCACACCATCGACATCCGGATTACTCAAAACCACATCCGCACACGCGCGCCCGGCAGAGGACAGAGAAAAAACACCCTTTGGCACATCACCCTTTGCCCGCTGACCAGTAAGCAAAAGACCGACGCCAAAAATTGCCAGAAAGCCGATCAAACGCCCAATTGGACACCAATGAAAAAGAGGTGGACGGCCGCGCAAATCCATGCCAATAATCGAGCCGCTTTTGTGCCGCGGATCACAGGAAACGACTGGTCACCGGTCAAAGTTCCGCCGGAAACGAAAAAAGGATTGACTGGGGCGACCTCTTCCAGCTACTCTGCGGGGATCCGATCCTCAATAATGGCGATCCAAAAGGTAGGGAGAGGGAAGTTCCCCAAAGGCTGATCCTCCCCGAGAATTTACGATCCTGCGCCAAAGGGCTTATTCTATGAAGGCATCCGTCTTCCCACGTACTCTAACTTTTCTCACACTATTCTTCTTTACGCTGACGGGCGCTGCCTTCGCTCAGCAATTCCAGGATGTGTCAACCGAGGCCGGGCTCGTGCGCACGATGAGTCGTGCCTGGGGCAATCCTATCTGGGGCGATATTAACAATGACGGATATCTCGATTTCATCGTGCCGATTCATGAATTGGATGCCGAGAACGGAAACCCCGGCCCATTCGTCTATATCAACAATAAGGATGGCACGTTTACTGACGCACGGGATACCGCCGGACTAATCAGAGGTTCCCCCGATTCGATCGACTGGCAGGGATTTGCCATGGCTGATTACGACGGCGATGGCAACCTCGATCTCTATATCGCTGAGCCGCCGTTTCAGGGAGAAGGAGATGCAATAATCAATATCTCGCAGGTGCCAAAACGGGATCTTCTTTATAAAGGCAATGGTGATGGCACGTTTACCTACGCAAGTGATATAGCGGGAATCGCGATCGATCGTAACTTCGGTGAGTGCGCTTTCTTTGTCGACTACGATAACGATGGCCTGGTCGATATCTTCGTGAAAAACATGTCCACGGGCGACGAAGCAAGCGTCAATGTCCTTTATAAGAACAACGGCGACGGCACCTTTACGCAGGTGCCTGACGCCGCTGGCCTCGCGGAAGCGACCGAGGGTAACTCTGAGGGAACGCTGTGCTCCTTTGCCGACTACGACAATGATGGTTACATGGATGTGGTCTTTGCCGGGGGCGCGACCGCGGAGGCCCTTTACCATAACGAGGGCGATGGCACATTCGTCGAAGTAACTAACGTAGCAGGCTTAAGTCCGCGGACCGATGCCGAAGGCCTGGCCTGGGGTGACTATGATAACGACGGTTACCTCGATCTTTATGTCTCTCGAGGAAAACAAGTCGGGTCGGCGAATTACAACAACACCCTTTATCATAACCTGGGCAATGGAACATTCGCCGATGTCACCCATGCCGCCGGGGTAAACGACGGCACAAATACCTGGGCAGCCGTCTGGGGTGACTATGATAACGACGGTTACCTTGATCTCTTTGTCTGCCGGCCGGGGACGACCGCGCTCGGTCCGGGGAACGCGAATCTCCTTTATCATAACAATGGCGATGGCACATTTACCGACCAGGCGGCTGCAGAAGGTGTCGCCATGGAGACGGATAAGGATACCGAGTCACATAAAGTGGCTTCCTGGGGCGACTACAACAATGACGGTTTCCTTGACCTGGTAGTGCAGGATGGAATTGGACCTACCTTGCTCACGGGTGAAGCCGCCCAGGGGCTGCATTACCTCTTCAAGAATCTCGGTAATAGCAATCATTTCATTAAAATAAAACTCAAGGGAGTGCAGTCGAATCTGGATGGACTTGGAGCGCGAGCTACGGTGATCTACGACGGCGGTCAGGCATTTCGGGAAAATACCGGCGGTGGCGGTGGAGATTTCGCTTCGCAAGGAAGCGAGCCGCTGCATTTTGGCATCGGCGCGGCGGAATCAGCCACAGTGAAGGTTGTCTGGCCCAGCGGAACGGTTGACGTCCTGCCCTCGGTCGATGCTAACTCCAGCATAACTGTGACTGAGGGGTCCAGTCCGCCACCTGTGCAGGCGCAGAATATTTCAACGCGGCTGGATGTGCAGACCGGTGCGGAAGTCGGAATTGGTGGATTTATTATTACTGGTACCGGTCCTAAGAATGTGCTCGTCCGTGGCCTTGGCCCTTCGCTGGCCTCTCAAGGAGTGGAGGGGGTGCTCGCTAACCCAGTCTTGGAATTACACAAGCCTGACGGCAAGGTGGTTATAAATGACGACTGGCGCGATGACCAGCAGAACGACATTTCTGCGACCGGTCTCGCACCAACTGACGACTCTGAAGCGGCGATCCTGGCAAGCCTGGATGCTGGAGCCTATACAGCCATTCTCAGTGGCAGTAATGGAGGAACCGGTAATGGTTTAGTTGAAGTTTATGATCTCGATCAGGGGATTTCTTCAGAGTTAGCCAACGTTAGCACCCGTGGCTTTGTCGGGACCGGAGATAACGTTCTTATCGGCGGTGTGATTGTCGGCCCAACCGGCGCGCCCAGCGCTGACTTAATTCTGCGCGCGATCGGTCCTACTCTCGGCAACATGGGCGTGGATGGTAGCCTTCAAGACCCCACCTTGGAACTCCACGACAGCCAGGGCACGGTGGTTGCGTCCGATGATAACTGGCAGGACGATCCTACTCAGGCAGCCGCCATCACAGCTGCGGGGCTAGCGCCGGAAGATCCGCACGAAAGTGGCATCCAGTTCACCGCCCCGACCGGGGCATATACGGCTATTGTCGCCGGTAAGAATGGGACGACTGGAGTGGCGCTTGTTGAAGTATATAACGTGAAGTCAGCCCCTACCGAACAATGAGGAACTCAACCAACCCACTGGTTCCCGTAGCCTCCTCGCCACCAATGCGCCCCAGGTGGGGAAAGCCAATCCTGCGATACGGTATCTGGCGTTTTCTTTTGCTGCTCGGTTTGGCTGGTGCTTTCGCCAGCAAACTTTGCGCGCAGCAGTTTGAAAACGTCTCAGTTGCTGTCGGTTTGGCGCAGGAAGAAAAGAAGAGCTGGGGTAATCCAATTTGGGGAGATATCAATAATGACGGCTACCTTGATCTGATCGTCCCAACGCACGGGCTTGCTACCTCCCATGGCCCTTTTGTCTATCTCAATAATGCCGGTAACACTTTTACAGATATTCGTGATACCTGCGGGATTGAGGAGGCGTCGGAGTTAGACGACAAAGACTGGCATGGCTTTGGCTTCGCTGACTACAATGATGATGGCAACCTGGACGTTTACGTCAGCGAAGGAGCAAAGGGTCAGCAAGGCGGGACAATCAAACGAGACTTGCTCTTTCGTGGAAATGGCGATGGGACGTTTCAGTATGTTAGCGACGTCGCTGGGATCGTCACTTCCAGCGATCGAGGTCGCTGCTCATTCTTTTTCGACGCCGATAACGATGGAAAATTAGACCTCTTCGTGAAGAACTACGACGGGGTTAATATTCTCTACCATAACACCGGCGGCGGAGTCCTGCAGACAGTCGCCGGGGCCGACGGGTTGGAAGATGCGACTTTTGGGATTGGCTTTGGCGGCATTATTGCTCTGGCCGATTATGACCTGGATGGCTTGATCGATATGGCTATTTCGGCCGACGGAAATACCCTGCAACTTTATCACCAGGGAAGCGACGGCACTTTCCTAAACGTCTCGCCCGGTACTTCCGGGCTTATTCCACAGTTTAACAGCAAGGGGATTGCCTGGGGTGATTACAACAACGATGGCTTCCCTGATCTCTTCGTCGCCCGTGCCGAACAGGGAAGCGAGATTACCGGCACCTCTCTTTACCTGAATAACGGCAACGGCACCTTTACTGATGTCACCGAGGCGGCGGGCGTGACAGTCGATGGCACTTGTTGGGCGGGTGTCTGGGGAGATTACGATAACGATGGTTTCCTTGACTTATTTGTCACTAACGCCGGCACGACCGGACAAGGGCCCGGGAACGCCAATAAGCTTTTCCACAATAACGGCGATGGCACCTTTACCGACATGGCCAAGACCGAAGGCCTAGATATGGAAGATGGCGTGGCCTTGCATAAGACTGCGGCGTGGGCCGACTACAACAACGACGGATTTCTCGATCTCATCGTCAAGGATGGCGCCGGCGGCGAAGATGACAATGGGGCGAGTGCTATGGGTCTGCACTCTCTCTTTAAGAATAAGGGTAACTCAAATCATTTTCTGAAGATTAATCTTCGCGGAGTTCAGTCCAATCTGCACGGAATTGGAGCGCGCGTGAAAGTTACGACCTCAACCGGCGTCGTCTATCGACAGAATGATGGGGGCGGCGGTGGTAGTTATGCGTCGCAAAGCTGTGAGCCGGTTCACGTGGGAATCGGCAGCGCTCTCTTTGCTGCGATTGAAGTTGATTGGCCGAGCGGCGTGGTCGACAACCTTACCTCTGTTCCGGCTAACTCGACCCTGACGATCATCGAAGGTTCCGTCCCGCCAGCAGCGCACGCGCAGAACATTTCTACTCGCCTCGATGTCAAGACGGGGGCTCAGGTAGGCATTGGCGGGTTCATTGTTACGGGGACAAGTCCAACCAAGGTACTCGTCCGTGGTCTTGGCCCATCCCTTACCGCTTCAGGCGTGCAGGGTGTTCTCGAAGATCCTGTCCTGGAGCTTCACGAAGAGGACGGGACGACCTTGACGAATGACAATTGGCGCGACACTCAGGAGTCGGAAATCGAGGCTGCCGAACTCGCGCCGACCAATGATGCTGAATCTGCTTTGGTTGCTGACCTCGCGCCCGGCGCCTACACAGTCATCCTGGATGGCAAGAACGGCGGCAGCGGTATCGGGTTAGTGGAAGCGTTTGATCTCGGTCGAGGGGTTGTTTCTGAACTGGCGAACGTTAGCACGCGTGGCTTCGCTGGTAGCGGTGACAATGTGCTCATTGGAGGGGTGATCATCGGACCCAGCGATGCCTCGGCCGCAACCACCGTGGTGCGAGCGATTGGCCCGAGTCTCGCGCAAGCCGGCGTCGATGGCACCTTGTTGGATCCGGTTTTGGAGTTGCATGATGGAGCCGGCGAGGTAATTGCCAGCAATGATGACTGGCAGGACGATCCCGCTCAAGCCGCTGAGCTCACCGCGCTCGGTCTCAATCCAACAGACCCACGTGAAAGCGCCTTGGACGTCACGCTGGACCCGGGCGATTACACGGCCGTGGTTTCCGGGAAGAACGGTGGCACGGGCGTAGCTCTTGTTGAGGTGTATGAGGTTAAATGACCAAATAGGTTCGGTAACCTTACATTTGTCGTAATGATACGGAGTATGCCTCAGCTTACGAAGATAGAGAACCAACCTATAACAGGCCGTACCAATAATCCGCCCAGAGCCGAAAAATCGTTGACATTTCCGGGTCATCCTGCGAAGACTGGATGGCCTCTAATAATCTGAAGGAAGCAGAGGTTAGATCTATGCCTACCAACTACAACGCCATCATTGTCTCTGTCGTGCCGGATCCATCTGGCCACCGGCGCTTTTCACGGTCTCATTTTCTTCCCAAGCTAAGACTCTTTCTCGTCAGCTTGGGCCTGGTCGCCGCCGCGGGTTGCAGCACTGCATTTGCGCAACAGTTTGAAGATGTTTCAGATGCGGCGGGTATCATCCATGTCGAATCGAGAGCCTGGGGAAATCCTGTCTGGGGCGATATCAATAACGATGGTTACCTCGACCTGATGGTGCCGGTGCATGAACTGGCTTATCTCGGAGGTCCCGCGACGCCTTTTGTTTACATCAACAATAAGAATGGCACCTTCACCGAATCTGGTGCCAAATCTGGTCTCGACGGGAATAACCCAGACGACAACAAGGATTGGCTGAGTTATGCCTTGGGAGACTATGACGGAGATGGAATCTTAGACTTTCTCACGACCGAGCCTCCTTTCCAAGGTTCGGGCGATGATGGTGTAGTCAAGGTTCTTATCTCAAGCGTACCTACGCGCAACGCGATGTATCACGGAAATGGCGATGGTACTTTTACTTATTCGAGCGACGTCGCCGGCCTCGAGATAGGTCGCAATTATGGGGAGGATGGCGTCTTCGTCGACTACGATAACGATGGTTTTATGGATATCTTCGTTAAGAACCAGTCGACGGTTCAGGAACCCAGTGTAAATGTGCTCTACCACAACAACGGCGATGGCACCTTCGCTGTGGTGCCCGGTGCCGGCGGCTTGGAGCTGGCTGAGCATGGCCTGGTGGAAGGAACTCTCTGTTCCTTCGCCGATTACGATAACGATGGTTACATGGACGTGGTCATGGGCGGCAATGGCACATCAGAGGCTCTCTATCATAACAATGGCGACGGCACGTTCACAGACGTTACTACAGCCGCCGGGATCACGCCGCGCCTCAATGCCCTGGGATTGGCCTGGGGTGACTTTAACAATGACGGATTGCTCGATCTCTACATCTCTCGAGGCAAGCAAAGTGGCCTTGGCGATTTGGGTAACGTTCTCTATCGAAACAATGGCGATGGCACATTTACCGATGTCACTGCTACCAGCGGCACAAACGACAACACAAATACCTGGGCCGCCGTCTGGGGGGACTACGACAACGATGGTTTTCTCGATCTTTTCGTCGCTCGCCCGGGCACAAACATCCTTGGACCGGGTAACGCCAACATCCTTTACCACAACAACGGCGACGGGACCTTTACCGATATGGCGGCGACGGAAGGCGTCGCTCTGGAAACTGACCACGACACAGAGGCGCACAAGCTCGCCGCCTGGGGGGATTACGACAATGACGGTTTTCTCGACCTCATTGTTCAAGACGGCATCGCCCCGACCAAAGAAACTGGAGAAGCAGCCACCGGGTTCCACTATCTCCTGAGGAACAAAGGAAATAGTAATCACTACATCAAGGTTAACCTGCAAGGAGTGGAATCGAATCGTTATGGTTTGGGCGCGCGCGTCACTGTGACTTACGACGGCGGCCTGGCTTTTCGTGAGAACCTTGCCGACGGCGGCGGTCAGTATGCCTCGCAAAGCAGCGAGCCGCTTCATTTCGGTATCGGATCTGCCGCTACTGCGACGATTCAGGTGAATTGGCCGAGTGGCATGATTGATCTGAAGCGAGATGTGGCTGCAAACTCTACTCTCACGCTGGTCGAAGGAGAAAATCCGCCTCCAGTGCAGTCGCAAAACATTTCTACCCGCCTTGATGTCCAAACGGGTGCAAACGTCGGCATTGGCGGCTTTATTATCAGTGGGTCCGAGTCCAAACAAGTTCTCATTCGCGGCCTCGGCCCTTCGCTCGGAGTTTCCGGCGTCCAGGGTGTGCTGGCCGATCCAGTCCTGGAGCTGCACGAATCGAATGGCACAGTTGTCACTAACGATAACTGGAAGGAGAGTCAGCAAAATGAGATCATGGCTACCGGTCTGGCTCCGACGAACGATGCCGAATCAGCCATCATCGCCACGCTTCCCGCAGGAGCCTATACCGCGGTTCTCAGTGGCCAAGGTGGCGGGACTGGTATTGGCCTGGTGGAAGTTTATGGCCTTGGATTCGCGACGGACGCAGAACTGGCCAATGTTAGTACACGTGGCTTTGTTGGGACAGGAGATAACGTTCTTATAGGTGGTGTGATTATTGGGCCATCCGGCGCTCCGGCGGCTACTTTGGTCCTGCGCGCGCTTGGACCTAGCCTGGCGAGCCTCGGCGTCGCTGGTACGCTTGCCGATCCGGTGCTTGAGTTACATGACGGCAACGGCACAATTCTCGCCACAAACAACAACTGGCAGGATGATGCAGGCCAGGTGGCCAATCTGCAGTCGCTAGGCCTTGCCCCAGCCGATTCCCACGAGAGTGCAATTTATACCACAGTGCCGGTCGGCCCCTATACGGCCATCGTCACGGGCAGTAACGGTACGACCGGAGTAGGTTTGGTCGAGATTTATAACATCAAATAAGGCGAGGGTATATTTCTCCCGTCTGTCGCAGGTCCAACCTTGGCGGTGTGGTATCGCTTGGGTCAAAGAGGAAGCCATTTATGAAAAGCGGTTATCTGCACTCCTTCATACACCGTATCCGTCGCGCCAGAAGAAGGCCTCTCCTTATTGCGGGCGCCGTAACTCTTTTCGCGCTCTCGGCTTCGGCACAACAGTTCACCAATGTCTCTGACCAAGCGGGTATCGTACATCTTCTAACCCGGGCCTGGGGTAACCCAATTTGGGGAGACATCAATAACGATGGTTATCTCGATCTCATTGTTCCTGTGCATGAGCTCGACTACCTCGGCGGCCCGCCGACCCCGTTTGTTTATCTGAATAATCGGGACGGCACCTTTACTAATCTCGCGGAGAGTTCGGGCCTCGTTAAGGCAGATACGGACGATGCGGACTGGCTGGGCTACGCTTTTGGTGACTACGACGGCGACGGCAATCTCGATGTCTTTATCGCCGAGCCGCCATTCCAGAGCGGCGGTGGCGGCGATCTGCCGTCGTCGAACGTGCCCACACGCAATGTTCTTTACCGGGGTAATGGTGACGGCACCTTCACGTATACCAGTGACATAGCTGGGATAGAGACCGGTCGGCACTATGGCGAGTGCGCCTTTTTCGTCGACTATAATAACGACGGCCTGCTCGACCTTTTTGTGAAGAACATCTCCACTATACAAGATGCCGGTGTGAACGTTCTCTACAAGAACAATGGCGACGGAACATTTACTCAGGTTCCGAATGCCGCCGGCCTGGCCGACGCGACCCATGGCGTCGTCGAAGGCACTATTATCTCCTTTGTTGACTACGATAACGATGGCTACATGGACGTCGTCATTGCAGGTAACGGCGCGAGCGAGGCACTCTACCACAATGATGGTGGGACCTTTACCGACGTCACCACGACAGCCGGTCTTACGCCCAAGGGCAATGCTAATGGTCTTGCCTGGGGCGATTACGATAATGACGGCTTTCTCGACCTCTACATCTCGCGCGGGAAGCAAAGCGGCGCGGGAATTCTTGCCAACACTCTTTACCGTAACAATGGCAATGGCACTTTCACTGACGTCACGAACACTGCTGGCGTCAACGATAATACCAACACCTGGGCAGCCGCCTGGGGTGATTACGACAACGATGGTTATCTGGATCTGTTTGTTGCGCGGCCTGGGACAAAGGAGTTAGGCGTAGGTAATGCCAATATTCTTTATCACAACAATGGCGATGGCACTTTCACCGATCGCGCTCAGGAAGAAGGTGTCGCTTTGCATGATGATCAGAAGACGTCGGCCCACAAATTAGCCGCCTGGGGTGATTACAACAACGATGGCTTTCTTGATCTGGTCATCCAGGATGGCATTGCTCCGACCAAGATCACGGGCGAAGCAGCTACTGGCTATCACTATCTTTTTAAGAATAACGGAAACAGCAATCACTTCATCAAGCTCAACCTTCGCGGCGTTCAATCTAACCGCAGCGGGATTGGGGCACGGGTGACAGCCACTTATGGCAGCGGGCTGGCCTTCCGGGAAAACAACGGCGGCGGTGGTGGTGAATACGCTTCTCAGGGAGCCGGGCCGCTTCATTTTGGTATTGGCACAGCCGCGAGCGCGACTTTAACCGTGAACTGGCCGAGTGGCGTGGTCGACACGTTATCGAATGTGGCAGCGAACTCCACGGTCACGCTGGTGGAGGGCTCGACGATTGGCACCGGCCCGACTATCACGCAGCAGCCACGCAACGCAACCGTTGCGGTTGGGCAAAAGGCCACTTTTAAGGTCAAAGCGACCGGCACTGCGCCGCTCACTTACCAGTGGCGCAAGAACGGCGTCGACATCCCTGGAGCCAACCGGCTCAAATATGTCACGCCGCCAGCTACACTCGATGATAGCGGATCAAGCTTCTCAGTAGTTGTGAGTAACTCCGCAGGTAACGTCACCAGCCGGAAGGCTAACCTGACAGTTACGCCCTAAGAAGCCCGAAGCTGAGCCGCTGCGAGGCAGACCACGGGATTGCATCAGCACCGGAAGTTCTGCATTATCTTACGAGTCGCCCTTACTGAGTCAGGCGATACATTTCCACCAAGGCGACGCCGGTAATGCCGTTCTTACCTGAGACGACCGCCGTGTAATTCCCCGGTGAAAGGGTCGCCAGGATAGCTGATTCAAAGTCGTTGGTAGGGGGAATGCCAGTGGCGATGATCGCAGCAGCGTTGGAATTGTCTTTCCAGTTGTCATTACTCTCGATGACGTTGCCGTTCTTATCATGCAGTTCCAAGACTGGATCGGCTAGCGCGTCGGTCAAGCCGGCATCGCCGAGGGATGGCCCAATAGCACGTAGCAAGACCGATGCATCCGGAGCACCATCCGGACCGAGGATAAAGCCTCCAATCATCACGTTGTCACCCGTTCCGACAAAGCCGCGTGTGCTGATATTCGCCAGTTGCGAACCGATCGGATCAAGGTCGTATGCTTCTACAAGCCCGACACCTGTTCCACCGTTCTTATCGCTGACGATTGCGGTGTAATTCCCGGGGTTCAGAGTCATCAGGATCGCTGACTCGAGAGAATTTGTCGGTGCGGCACCCGTCGCGGTAATATCCCCGGCATTAGGGCTATCCATCCAGTTATCATTCGTCGCAATCAGGGCGCCTTTCGAGTCATGTAACTCTAAGACAGGATCTGGCAACACGTTGGCGATTCCAGCATTGGCAAGGGAAGGTCCAATACCGCGGAGAAGAACCATCTTCTTTGCGCCCGTGATGATGATGCCGCCAATCGAAACCTGATCTCCACTCCCAACCTGCATTCTTGTCGAAACGTTGAGCGATTGGGCGGCCGGAGTAGGTGTTGGCGTGGGCGTAGGGGTCGGCGTAGGCGTCGGTGTTGGCGTGGAAGTCGGGGTCGGCGTCGCGGTGGGCGTAGGTGTAGCAGTAGGGCTTGGGGTTGGACTCGGCGTCGGCGCGACCACGACCTCAGCTGTGTCACTAATAAACGGCCGACCCACACCACCGGTGATCAGGATGCGTCCATCATTCAGTTCCGTCGCCGTATGGTTCTGCCGGGCGACTGTCATTGTGCCGAAGTCACTGAATTGCTTGGTCGCCGGGTTGTAGATTTCGACAGAGTCCTCCGCCTGTTGAGCGCCGCCGAAAACAGAACCACCGATCGCGGCTCCTCCAATGCAAATTACCTGACCTTGCAATGATCCCCAGGCTGGATTCATGAGCCGCAGGGAGATGTGGCGGGCACGCGGCTCCAGCATAGTATTAGCTGTCAGACTGAATGTCTGCGAAACTGGATCGTAAATATCTCCCATCAGGGCGGTGTCAGTCCCGCCAGTCATAAGAACGGTGCCATCGTTCAGGAGCGTCGATTGGTGCTCGGAACGAGGGACACTCATATCGCCTACTTTGATAAACAGTCCGCTTGCAGGATCCCATACCTCTGCGGTTTCCGTGGTGCGGTCGCCACCGCCCTGACCATTTTGTAAAAAGTTACCGCCGCTAACAAGAACGGTCCCATCATTGAGAAGGGAAGCCCGATGGCGTTTCCGGCCCAGGATCAGATGTCCCGTTGCGTGAAACGCCCCTAAGGTGGGATTGAAAATATCACACTTATCCGTTGCCGCCCCACCAGTCACGACACCGCCGACCAGAAGGACTGTCCCATCATTCAAGAGAGTCCCGGTATGGAGGGCGCGCAGGCTAGTCATGTCATCCGCGGGGTTAAAGATTTGGGTCGTTGGGTCGTAAAGCGCTGCGCTGCGCAAATAACCATTCAAGCTATTCTTGCCCCCCGCGATTAAGACGCTGCCATCATTCAGGAGCGTGGCCGAAAAACTTTTGCGATCGTCAACGAGCATCGAACTCAACAGCGTAAAAGTGTCATTCGAGGGATTAAACAGCTCACCCGAGGTAAGCGTAACTGTGTCAGTGCTGCCGGCAGTTATCAGAACAGTGCCGTCCTGAAGAAGAGTCGCGGTATGCTGGTTGCGCGGGACCTGCATGTTGCCGAGGGAGGTAAACATGTGAGTCACGGGATCGAGGACTTCCGCGGTTTGCAAAGTTTCATTACCGGTCACGCCGCCAGCCACGAGAATGCTGCCGCTTAAAAGTGCAGTCGCGGTGTGCCCGCCGCGGTTTTCCAGCATACTGGGATACGAAGACCATACCTTAGTCGCTGGGTTATACTCTTCATCGCTGGCCAAAAAGCCGCTTTCCAAAGTCACGCCACCGATGACCAGGACCTTGCCATCACCCAGGAGCAGCGCGCGATGATTCGAGCGGTGGGCCAGCATGGGAGTATCAAGAGTAAATGTCTGTGCTGCGGGGTCGTAGATCTCGGTCTCATCATGCGGACTGGTGCCGGAGAAGCCGCCGGCGATAAGAACCTTGCCCGAGGGCAGCAGCGTCGAAGTATGATTGGCGCGGGGCACGACCATCAGACCAGTTACGGCGGTAAATTTGTTTGTCGCCGGGTTGTAAAGCTCGGCCGAGTCCGTTGCGATCGAGGCAACATAACCGCCGCTCACGAGGACAGTGCCGTCATTTAGCTTCGAAGCCATATGGCTCTTGCGCTGCTTAATCGGATTCCCGGATGTGCGGGTGAAGCTGCCTTTCGATGGATCGAAGATATCCGCACTCTGGCCCCCGGCTACGAGCACCGTGCCGTCATTCAATAACGTTGCAATGTGCTGGGTGCGTTGGTCGGTCATGGGGTGAGGAGTCACACTGAAAGTTCCTGTCGCCGGGTTGTAAGTCTCAGCGGATGAATAAGGAACACCGTTAATATCTTCACCGCCGGCGATCAGGACACGGCCGTCGGGCAGCAAAGTGGAAGTATGATTCTCCCGGGGTGTATTCATCGAACCTGTCGGCGTAAAAGTATTCGTCGCTGGGTCGTAAAGGAGAGCCGAATTCAGCAAGGCGTTCTCGTTAACGCCGCCAGTAATCAGGACCTTTCCGGATTGCAGCAACGTAGCCGCATGGCCGGTGCGCTCCGGGCTCAGAGGAATGAGCTGCGAGTGTGTTGTGGCGACTCCGCTAAAAGTAAGCAGAATAGCCCAGAAGAAATTAAGTGTTTTGCCCATAACGATCCGGTGTGCCGTGGTGCGAGAAATCGCAATTCTGGGGACGCTATATTGGCACCTTCCCTACACTTTCGTCCAGTTAATTTCCAGTGATTTTCGGATTAATGTTTTGCAAGGAAGAGAACTGCGCGCTGTTATCTTGTTTCGAGGAAGAAACGCACATCCTCGCATTAGCAGCCCGCTCGAACCCTGGGCGTCGGTATTTCGTTCGGAGCGTTACCTGCCGCGGGATCGCCGTCGTCGACGGAATCGATTGCTGGTGAGCGAAAATATTTGCCGAACGTCGATGCCGACTCCTTTGGCTTTTTCCAACGACCACCGGCGCGAAACCTGCATCGCTTGCACGGCAGGTGTCGCTGCGTAGCATCACGCGATGAGTTTCCTGGGGAAATTAGTTAATCGTCTGCAAGGAGGGGTCGAGGGTCTCTTCCCCAACTGGTCGCATCAGCGTCATCGCGCCAAGTGGGAACGCCAATGGGCAAATCCAGAATACAATCCATTTTGGAAAACGGAGCACCCGCAAAAGGAGCTCATCGAAGCGATCGAGAGCGGGTGGTTTGCCAAGGGCCAGCGCGTAATTGATGTCGGTTGCGGGAACGGCGAAGTGAGTCGCTGGCTGGCCGAACAGGGCTTTCCGGTCCTCGGTGTCGACTACAGCGCGGCAGCGATCGAGAATTGCCGCCGGCTCTCCATGGGCCAGGGTAAGCCGATTGAGTTTGATGTTGCCGATCTCTGCGACAACAACCTGCATCTCCCGCCCGCGCCGAGCCTGGTTGATCGGGGGTGCTTCCATCGTATTCCCGAAAACTTTCGTACGGCTTATGCGCTCAACCTCGCTCGTGCAACCGCGCCGGGTGGACATTTCCTCCTTCTCTGCGGCACGTTTCAGGACGCGCGGTTTGCAAATTATCGCGGCGCTCGTTCGGAATTGGAGTTGAAAGAGCACGTGAACTCCCTTTTTGGCGATCATTTCACGGTCGAGCGAGCGGAGGCCGCGGTCATCAACGCCAGCCAAGACCAGGAAGCAATGCCTGCGCTGGCTTTTTGGATGGAGCGCAAAGCCGGCGTGCCGGCGAGTTAGCCGAGCGATCGCATTGTGCTGCGACGGCTCGTTGCAGATTTTCTCTTCAGCTTGCGTTCGCGCGCGGCCGTGCGGCGCGATCTCGTTTACCGGCGAATTGGTAAATGCGCTCTGAAGCTCGATCTTTATCTCCCCCGAAATCCTCCCGTCGCCCCACCGATCATCCTTTGCATTCACGGCGGTGGCTGGTGCAGCGGTAACCGAAACCAATGCCCAAACAGGATGCTGGCAAACCACGGTTACGCGGTCGCCGCAATCGAATATCGGCTCACGAATGAAGCGACGTTTCCCGCGCAGTTGGAAGATTGTCAGGCAGCGGTCAATTGGCTGCGAGAAAATGCGCTCCGGTGCGGTTTTGATGCAGGACGTATTGGCGTCTGGGGTCATTCATCAGGCGGTCATCTTGCGTCCTTACTTGGCGTCATCGGGGACGTTCAGGCGGTGTGCGCAATCTCAGCTCCGAGCGATCTCATCCGCATGCATCGCGATACTGCCGGTAATCCCATGAGCGATCCGCGGGCACCCGGGGCAATTGAAGCGTTACTCGGAGGACCAATCGACGCACATTTGGAAAAAGCACGCGCGGCCAGTCCGATCCATTTCGTCAATCCACAATCCGCACCGTTTCTGCTCATTCACGGCGCAAAGGATCGAACCGTGCCCGTGAATCAAAGCGTGTTCTTCGCGGCCGCGCTAGGCGGCGCCGGCGTAGAGACCCAACTCAAGATCTACCCACACGGCCGACACAGTCCCGGCAGTCTCAACCGCAGTGGAATAATCAAAGCCTTCTTCGATCGACATCTCAGGGGTTGACGAACGCGGCAATTTGTTTTGTTATGGCGGAAGCAGTGGACAGACGTGCGTTTTCTCCTACGGTGCACATCTGCCCAGACCCCTGACGCTCACGCCGGCTTGGCTCGCGTGGCATTTGCTCCCCTCGCAGCACAAACAGCAACCATCACGTATTATCTACACCTTTGAATACCACACACTCTCACAGCCATCTGATTGAGCCGCATGGCGGCCAGCTCACTAACCTCATCCTCGATCGCGAACACGCGGCAGAAAAGAAGGCCGAATCGCGCGATTTCCCATCCTGGGACCTGACACCGCGCCAAATCTGCGATCTTGAAATGCTGCTTAATGGCGGTTTCTCACCGCTCACCGGTTTCATGAATCAAGCCGATTACGAGGGAGTCTGCCACGATATGCATCTCAAGAGCGGCATCCTCTGGCCGATGCCGATTACGCTCGACGTCTCAGAGGCTTTCGCCAAAAACCTTACGCCCGGCAGCACCAAAATCGCCTTGCGCGATGCCGAAGGGGTCATGATCGCGATCCTGCATGTAGAGGAAGTCTGGCAACCCGATCGTAGTGCAGAAGCCAAGTCGGTCTTCGCCAGCACGAGCCAGGCACATCCGGGCGTCGCTTACCTGATGAATCGCAGCCACCCATATTATGTTGGGGGTCGGCTCGAAGGGCTGCAGCTTCCGAGTCATTATGACTTTAAGACCTTGCGACCGACGCCCGCTGAGCTTCGCGCCGAGTTCGCGAATCTCGGCTGGCGACGCATTGTGGCTTTTCAGACGCGCAACCCAATGCATCGCGCGCACGTCGAGTTAACCTTCCGCGCCGCGAAACAGGTCGAGGCCAGCCTCCTCATTCAGCCGGTCGTAGGCATGACCAAGCCAGGCGATGTCGATTACTTCACCCGTGTTCGCTGTTATCAGCTGCTCGTTGGCAAATATCCAGCCAACACCGCCAAGCTTGCGCTCGTGCCTTTCGCCATGCGCATGGGCGGCCCGCGAGAAGCCATCTGGCACTCGCTCATCCGCAAGAACTACGGCTGCACGCACTTTATTATCGGACGCGATCACGCCGGGCCAGGGAAAGACACCGATGGCAAACCTTTCTACGGTCCCTACGACGCGCAGGAGCTGTTTGCCAAACACGAAGCCGAGATTGGCGTCACTCAGGTGCCGTTCCAAATGATGGTTTACCTTGAGGATAAAGATAAATATTTTCCGGAAAACGAAGTGCCAAAGGGCGCACGGGTCCTCAATCTTTCGGGAACGGAACTGCGCAGTCGGCTAAACGAAGGTCGCGATCTCCCTGAATGGTTTACCTACCCAGAGGTAGCAAAGGAGCTGCGCCGTAGCTTCCCGCCACGCCATAAGCAAGGCCTGACCATATTTTTCAGTGGCCTCTCCGGCGCCGGCAAATCAACGATCGCAAACGTGCTCATGACCAAATTCCTCGAAGTCGGCGGCCGTCCGGTGACGTTGCTCGATGGCGATCTGGTGCGAAAGCACCTGAGCTCAGAACTCGGTTTCTCGAAGGAACATCGCGACATCAACATTCGCCGAATCGGCTATGTCGCGTCCGAAATCACAAAGAATGGCGGAATCGCGATTTGTGCGCCGATCGCACCCTACGATGCGACCCGAAAAGACGTACGTGCCATGATTGAACCGGTCGGCGGTTTCATCCTCGTGCACCTCTCTACGTCCGTCGATGTTTGCGAACAGCGCGATCGAAAAGGCCTCTATGCGAAGGCACGGGCTGGTATTCTAAAAGAGTTTACGGGTATCAGCGATCCCTACGAAGAGCCAACCGACGCCGAGTTGCACATCAATACCGCTGAACTCTCGCCAGAGGAGGCCGCTCAGGAGATTGTTCTCCACCTCGAGCGCGAAGGGTTTATCGGCATGAATCGCAACTCGGCCTAACGAGCGAAGCAAGGCTCGCCCGGTTCACGGCAGTATTTGCAGGGGTGCTGATTCGCCCTCCGGCGCAGCCTTGCGTACTAACGAGGCAACCTGACGCGCTTCAATGACATTCAGATGATTTCTGGAGATTGTTATTGTGGAAAAGTCGGATGTTTGGGACCATCGCCGCTATGTTCAACTTTGCTCTCCCCGGTCTTGAGATCGGGCGATTGGCCACAACTAAGATGAGACTGGCAGCGTCCTTCAGCGTTCTCGCGACCGGTGTTTTCTTCTTCAGCACTCCAGCGAGCCACGCTCAGGTGCTTACCCATGGCCCGGTAATCGGTGGCGTCACATCCTCGGGCGCAAACATTTTCCTGCGAGCGAGCCAATCCACCACCGTTGCCTTGCAATACAGCAGCGATCCGGCCTTCGCCAGCTACCTGGTTTCACCCAATTACAACACCAGTGCCTCCAGCGATTTTACCGTCAAAATACCTTTGGCTGGCCTCTCCGCGGAAACAACCTATTATCTCCGACCGGTCGTTAACGGTGTGCAAACTACCGCCCCCTACTCCTCTTTTGCGACGTTCGCTCCCGTTGGCAGCGCCCGCACCTTCAACTTCGTTGTCTTAACCGACTTCACCAATGTGGCTTCTATTGACCAGGACGTAGATACCTACCAGCACGCGACGGAATACGCTCCGGTTTTTGCCTTCATTGGGGGTGACTTTGACCATCGTAATCCTGAGCTGATTGGTGACAAGCGGCAAATGTTTAAGGATCTTTACGACGCGAATACCCCACACATGGGTGACTTTGTTAATCTCATACTTCATAAGATGCCCATCGTTCACCAATGGGACGACCATGACTCTGGGCGGAATAATTCTGATCGCACTTTCGCTCATTGGGATTGGACTCAGCAGGTCTTTCAGGAGTATGTCCCCACTTATCCGCTGCCTCCGATTTCACCAGGGATATGGCAAAACTTCAACTACGCCCAGATGGATGGCTTCGTCTTGGACTGTCGCAGTCAACGCGACCCAGATACCGACCCCGATGATTCTAACAAGAGCATGCTCGACGGAAACAATCTCGGCGCTGCCGGGCAGTTAACTTGGCTGGAACAGGGGCTGCTGAGTTCCACAGCTAAGTGGAAAATTGTCTTCACTTCTGTCGTAATCAATCCCACCACGAAGGAAAACGATGGTTGGGGTGCTTTTCAGACTGAGTGGAATAAACTGAAGACTTTTATTCTGTCGAATCACGTTACCAATGTGGTTTTCATCTCAGGCGATTTGCACCTGGGCGCGATCGACAGTGGGGTAAATGCTGGTTTCCCCGAGATGTGCGTCGCACAGCCTAACTCCCGTAATGTGCCTTTCAAATGTGCCACCGCCCACGAAGGTACCTGGAGCGAAGGTGATTTCATGGACCCCTGCAGCGGCTTTGGCATTGTTTCAGTGTTGCAGAACCCAGATAGATTACTCCTGCAGGCCATCGATGAATTTGGAGTTCCCCGCGTCTCCTACACGGTAAACGACCAGAACCCAACACCGACGCCGACACCTACCCCCACGGCTACACCCACACCAACCCCGCCTCCTCCCACAATCAGAAAACAGCCCAGAGACGAGACGGTTGCGGCCGGTTCGCGGGCCAAGTTTCATGTTATCGCCGACGGTACGCCGCCACTTAGCTATCAATGGAAGAAGAATGGCACCAATATCAACGGCGCGACCACCGACACTTACTCGACGCCTCGCGTCACGCACAACGATGACGGTTCCCTGTTCAGCGTTGTCGTTAGCAATAGTGGCGGTTCTGTCACGAGCAATAACGCCAAGTTAACGGTAACACCGTAGCGCAATAGGCAACGCTCCCTTAAGCACAGGAGTATTCTGCCCACATACCTTGAAGCTTTATCACCTTAAAATGCACTTGAAATCAATGTGGCAATCATGGCGACGGGCGGCCGCGGCGTTAGTTTTCACATTGGCTTTAGTGATCGTAGGCGCCCATTCGGCACAGGGTCAGGTCCTGACCCATGGGCCGGTGGTTGGCGGCGTGACCGATACCGGCGCAAACGTCTTCGTGCGCACCAGCCAGACTGCGGATGTAACAGTGGAATACGGGACGGATCCAAATCTCGGCACTTATTCTCTTTCCACTACTTTCACAACCAACGCCGCCAGCGATTATACCGCGGTCTTACCTCTGAGTGGCCTTTCAGCCGAAACCGCTGTTTACCTCAATGTGTTGGTCGACGGCGTCGCCCAGTTATCCCAGCCACCGTATCCCTCCTTTACGACTTTCGCACCCAGCGGCGCTGCCAGAACCTTCCAGTTCCTTGTCCTCAGTGATTTTGTCACGGTACGAGACCTGGATCGCGACGTGCAGACTTTCACTAATGCCGCTGCGACGAACCCTGCCTTTGTCTTCATCGGTGGTGACTTCGACCATCGCAATCCCACGAAGCTCGACACCAAACGAAGCATGTTCAAGGATCTTTATAATCCGGCCACGCCACATATGAGCGGGTTTGTTCCTCTCATCTTACAGAAAATGGGCATGATTCACCAATGGGATGATCACGACGCCGGCTCTAACAATTGCGATCGAACGTATCCCGGATGGGGGCTGACTCAGCAGGTATTCCAGGAGTATGTGCCTACGTATCCCTTGCCTTCTGTTAGCCCCGGCATCTGGCAAAAATTCAGCTATGCACAAATGGATGGATTTGTTCTCGATTGCCGCAGCCAGCGCGATCCGGAGAATGATCCGGATGATGCCAATAAAAGCATGCTGGATGGCAACAATCTGGGCGCGACCGGCCAACTGCAATGGCTGAAGGACGGCCTGCTCGGTTCTACGGCCAAGTGGAAGGTTATCTTCAGCTCTGTGGTCACCAACCCCAGCACCAAAGTGCCGGACGGCTGGGGCGGCTATCAGACGGAATGGAATGACCTAAGGAATTTCATCGTCACCAACCAGATCTCGGGCGTTGTCTTTATCTCCGGAGACCTGCACCTCGCCGCCATCGATAACGGCACCGCCGCCGGTTTTCCTGAGATGTGTATTCCACAGCCTAACTCTATCAAGGTACCAATGAATTGCGCAACGGCTGGAAATGGAAACTGGAGCGAAGGTTACTATGACGAAACCTGTTCCGGATTCGGCCTTGTCAGCATCATGGAAAATCCGGACCGCCTCCTCCTTCAAACGGTAGATGAGTTTGGCACCATTCGACTTTCCTATACCGTGAGCGATTCCTCGCCGACACCCACGCCTACTCCTACGCCGCCGCCGCCCCCGCTAATCAAGAAACAGCCAACGAATCAAAAGGTATATGTCGGGCAGGCAGCCACCTTCAGAGTGCTCGCAAGTGGCACTACCTCCTCTTACCTATCAGTGGAATAAGAACGGCACGCCGATCGGCGGAGCGACAAGTAATGTTTACACCACTCCTCCGCTACTTATATCGGATAACGGATCTCTCTTTTCCGTCGTCGTAAGTAACTCGGGAGGAAGCAGCCCAAGTAGCAGCGCGAAACTGACCGTCCGAGCTATGCATTAGCTCCCAGCCGTCCGTCTGCGGTGGCCACTGCCTGCTGTCCGATGGCGCCCTTTGCTCGTCGCCATCCTTGACGGTTGCGGAGCTCGTGAACCGCGCTTTCGCAGCAGCTCTCCTGAGCTGCTGCGGTCATTTGACAGGAGATCACTGTAGCAGCGCTGTGTCCAACTCCTGCTCTGCCGTCTGCAGGTCTTCGTATGCCTTGACAATGGCATCCAGTTTCGTCTGCTGAGCCGGCGTCAGCAAAGGCCGGATCTGCGCCAGGGCGGCTTCTACATCTGCCTTGGCTTGGACCTGCGCTTGTTGGTGTATCGCCATGAGCTGCGAGCGCGTTTGAGCCACGATCGGCTGAATGCTGGTTTTTTCAGTTGTACTCAGACTCAGGTCTTTACCAACCCGGTCGAGAAGATAACCCCAACCGTGCTGCGCAATTTGTGGCAAAAATACGGGCGCGGTTGAAGCGATTGTGGCAGGCGCAGTGCTATTCGCCTGAGCATAGAGAGCGCCGGGAGTAGAGAGGGAAAGCGCGCTCCAGATAATCAATGCAATTCGATTAGTCTTCATTTATTCCTTTCATCGTCGAGGCGAAACGTCACCTCTTACCTGCCATAGACGTCGCGGCGCGCGTCCAGTTACATCCTTTCGCGCAAACACTCTTACCTTTCGCCAATCCAAGTCGTTTGTAATCTCCCAGGTTGGCCGACCCCGGACCTCACTGCAGCTCCCAACTTAATCAAGCTGTCATTTTACGGACTGAACCCAGTCATTATCTGCTAATTGCCGACTACTTCACTTATGCCGAAGGAGGAAATGCCTATTTCCTTCGCGCGTGTAACAGTGAGCTCGCATGGATCGACTTCATTACTTTCATAGACTCTGCGTGAGCCCGATGATTTGACCTGGCGAGCCTGATGATGCCTAGACGCGCGAACGACGCCGACCGGACCCACGAGTATATCTCACTGGCTTGCGCTTTGGTTCTATCCTGGTAAGGCCAGTTCCACTCTTTACTTCCCTGATCTGATCACGCAGAAGCGCCGCGCGTTCGAACTCCAGGTTAGCGGAAGCTTCCTGCATCTCTTCTTCGAGCTCCCGAAGTAACTCCGTCAGGTTAAAATCGCCTCCGGCCTCTTGAATAACTGATGCCGCAATTTCGCGACCGCGCAGAATGGTGTGAAGACTTTCCTGAACGGCACGGCGCACGGTTTGCGGGGTGATGCCATGTTTTTCGTTGTATTCCATCTGCTTGGTGCGGCGATAGTCGGAGATCGACATCAACGCCTGCATGCTCCGGGTCACAGTGTCGGCGAAGAGGACAACTTCGCCATTGACGTGACGTGCGGCGCGGCCGGCGGTTTGGATGAGCGAAGTCTGACTGCGAAGAAAACCCTCCTTGTCGGCGTCGAGAATGCAGACTAGCGAAACTTCGGGCAGATCGAGGCCTTCCCGCAGCAGGTTAATCCCGACCAGGATGTCGAAGTCAGCCGCTCGCAATCCGCGCAAAATTTCCACGCGCTCGATGGTATCGATATCGCTGTGCAGGTATCGAACTTTAAGGCCGACGTCGCGTAAATAATCGGCCAGATCTTCTGCGGTTCTTTTCGTTAGGGTGGTAACCAGGACTCGCTCCTGCGCTTCGACCCGTTGACGGCAAAGTTCGATCGTGTCGTCGATCTGGTTCTTGAGCGGCTTGAGTGTGATTTTCGGATCAAGCAGGCCGGTCGGGCGAATAATTTGCTCCACCACCAGTGGCGCGCCCGGGGTGTGAACGTCGAAATCCTCCGGAGCCTGTTCGGTGCGGCTTAGCGCCAAGGGAGCTTTGCCGGGGAGGACAAACGGCACCGATTCTTCTTCGCCGATGCGCGACCGCTTGTGCGGAAAATAGGCTTTGTTCCCGACGATGCTGTTTTGAATTTCGAACTCAGCCGGCGTGGCGCTCACATAAACGGTCTGGTTTGTCGCGGCCATGAATTCAGGAAAATTCAGCGGCCGGTTGTCGAGCGCGCTCGGAAGACGGAAGCCATATTCGACGAGTACGGTCTTGCGCGAACGATCGCCTTCATACATCCCGCCGATCTGCGGAATGGTGGCGTGCGATTCGTCGACCACGAGGAGGAAATCCTTGGGGAAAAAATCGAGCAGGGTGAAAGGCTTGGAGCCAGGCGCGCGACCGGAGAGATGGCGCGAATAATTTTCGATCCCGTTGCAGAAGCCCATCTCCTGCAACATCTCGAGGTCGTACTCCGTTCGCATCTTCAGCCGCTGCGCCTCGAGCAATTTGCCCTGCGACTCCAACACTTTGATCCGATCGTCCAGCTCCGTGCGGATGGTGGTGAGCGCGCGATTCAACTTGTCCGCCGGCGTGACGAACTGTTTCGCCGGAAAAAAAGTCATCACGCCTAACGATTCGTGAGCGTGTCCGGTCAGCGGATCGAAACGCGTGATCGCATCCAATTCGTCCCCAAAGAACTCCAGCCGGATTCCTTCCTCGTCCGCGGTGGCCGGATAAATCTCGACCACGTCGCCGCGGACACGGAATTTACCCCTCGCAAAATTCATATCATTGCGCTCATAAAGCATGTCGACCAGCCGGCCGAGGACGGCTTCGCGAGAGATGTGTTGCCCGCGTTTCACAGTCAGGAGCATTCGCTCATAGTCCTCCGGCGACGTGACGCCGTAGATGCAGGAGACGCTCGCCACGACGATCGTGTCGCGCCGCGAAAGGAGTGCACTCGTAGCGGAGAGACGCAGGCGTTCGATCTCCTCATTAATCGACGAATCCTTCTCGATATAAGTATCGGAACGCGGGATATAGGCTTCTGGTTGGTAGTAGTCGAAGTAGCTAACGAAATACTCGACCGCGTTACGCGGGAAAAATTGCTTGAACTCAGAATAAAGCTGGGCCGCGAGAGTCTTGTTATGCGAAATGATGAGCGCTGGTCGATCCAACTCGCGGATGACATTCGCGATCGTGAAAGTCTTACCTGAGCCAGTCACGCCAAGAAGCGTCTGGTGGCGATTGCCGGCCTTGACGGATTTGAGCAGCTTGGCAATCGCCTGTCCTTGGTCGCCACGCGGGCGGTAGTTGGATTGGAGGTGATAAGACATTCCGCGCAATATGCGCCAGTCTTGCGAGCGAGACAATGCGCCGTCCGCTGCGGCGCGTTGTCCGAGATGGTCGGATTCGCTGTCCTTGTCTGCGGACGAGGCTGCGGTAAACTTCCGTGAATTGAACAAAATCTTCCATCGTTCCTTTCCGTTTCTCTTCCTCACTCTATCCTTTGGCCTAACAACTAGCGGTGCTCCGGTTCCCGGCACGGCCGTGACCCGGCCGATCGACCGCAGCCACTGGCCAGCTGCCCTCCAAAATGTCCCGCTGGAACGTCTCTCCACGGGTGCAATTAGTCTCCTTGATCGCGGCGATCTGGTGATACCAGCACCGAGCTCGTCCACAAAAAGTCAAGCCGTCACAGCGCCCGTCACCCTCGACCTGCGCGTCGCGCCAAATCTCCGCCTCGGCGATGATCCGTCACAGCTCCCCCCAACCATGCGGGCCCAAGCCGAACCGCACATCGCGCGATCGCAAGTCGATCCGGAATTGCTGGTGACGACTTTTCAGGAGGGACGGTTTATCGACGGGGGCGCGGTCGATTGCGGCTATTCGGTGACGCATGACGGCGGCCTCACTTGGACGCGCGCGCTTATCCCCGGCCTAACGACAATTACCGGTGGACCATATTTTCGTGCGAGCGATCCGGTGGCCGGCGTCGATTTAAGCGAACGGATCTTCCTTTGTACGGAAGGAGCGACGAACAACGCCTTCTCGACCGGGGCGGTGGTGGTGAGCCGTTCACTGGATGGCGGGAAAACATTCTCAGCTCCGGCGGTTGTATTTCAACCGACAAACGACAGTAACTTTCCCGATAAACCGTGGATGGCGGTAAACACGTTTGGAAATACCGCAAATGTCGGGCGGATCGTGGTGACGTGGACGCTCTTCGGCACGACCGACGCTTCGCCCATTTATCGCGCTTACAGCGACGATCATGGGGTGAGTTGGAGCGCGGCCGCCCCCATTCACGATATCGACACCCAGGCGCAAGGTTCGCAACCAATCTTTTTGTCCGACGGTAGAGTCGCAGTCGTTTACTGGAATTTTGCGAATAGCGGATTCGGCGGCGACGACGCCCTCGCGGCGCCGGAAGAGATCGACGTTGTCCTTTCAAATGACGGCGGCGTGAGCTTCGGCGCTCCAATTCGAATCACCAACGTGACGCGCTACGATCAGCCAAGCATGCGCGATGGCACTTTCCTTCCCTCCGCCGCAACGGATCGCACCACAGGCGCAATTTACGTCGTTTACCAGGCACTTACTTCTCTTGCCCAGCCGCGGATCTTCTTCACCAAGTCCACCGATGGCGGACTTACCTGGACGCAGCCCATCAGCGCGAGCGACAATCTGGCCACGGGCGTTTTTAACCCCGCTATTGCATCGTCTCCCGACGGGCAAACGTTGACCGTTGCATTTTATGATCAACGGGACAGCGGAGGAAACACAACGCTTTGCAATCTTTATCTCGCGCAGTCATTTGACGGCGGCACCACGTGGCAACCGAATATTCGCCTAACGAGCGAGACGACCAATGGCACTCTCGCGCCTCTTACTCCGCAGGGTTACATGCTGGGAGATTACCTTGGAATTGCGGAAACAACCGGGCCCGATGTGCCCGCCGTGCCCGTCTGGGTAGATACGCGCACGGGAAATCCCGATCCGTTTATCACCCGGGTCGGCATCGCGCCGGAGGTCGATTTCACCAGCTTCCAGGCTTCGCGACTCTCGCTGGCGGAGATCAATGATCCACAGCTCGGCGGTCCGGATGGCGACGCGGATGGTGACGGCGAGGATAATCTCTCCGAATTTCTGTCGGGAACCGAGCCTAACGATCCGACTTCGGTTGTTCATACTTCGCGCCAACTCAACATCTCTACACGTGAGGTCGTCGGCACGGGCGATAATGTCCTCATTGGCGGTTTTATTATTACCGGGACGACTCCGAAAAATGTGATCCTGCGCGCAATCGGACCGTCGCTGACGGCTGAAGGCGTCGGCGGCGCGCTCCAGGACCCGACGCTCGAATTGCACGACCACACAGGAGGACTCATTGCTTCCAACGACAATTGGCGCGACACGCAAGAAAGCACGATCGAGATGACGGGCATTCCGCCTAACGATGATCGCGAGTCCGCCATCGTCGCCACGCTCGATCCTGGCGAATACACCGCAATCGTGCGCGGGAAAAATGCGACTATCGGAACGGCCTTGGTGGAAGCCTACGATCTCGATGCCACGCCGGCATCCCAATTTGGAAATATCAGCACGCGTGGCGAGGTCGGCACTGACAATGACGTTCTTATCGGCGGCCTCATCGTTTCCTCGGAGGAATCCGGACAGGCCAATGTGATCGTGCGCGCACTCGGTCCGTCGTTAGGCAGCTCGGGAGTGAGTGGAACGCTGGCCGATCCGACGCTCGAGTTGCACGATGGCAACGGAGATCTGCTCGCCTTCAACGATAATTGGCAGGACTCACAAGGCGGCATCATCGCATCCGCCAATCTCGCGCCTAACAATCCTTTGGAGTCGGCAATCTTCGGAACGCTCGCTGCGGGCGAATACACAGCGATCGTGCGGGGAGCAAACGCGACTACCGGTGTCGGGCTGATCGAGGTCTTCGACATTCCGTAATCGGGCCAGGTCTCGTCCACGGGAGGGGTGAAGTGGCGGGAAGGCGCAATTCCACAAAGATACTTCTCCCGCCTTAAGACACTTTAGCGAAGCAAAACAGCCGGGCCTCTTGCGAAGCCCGGCTGCTGTTAAGTGTTAGAGTTAGCGAATAACCGCGGCGACTTAGTAATCCATGCCGCCCATGCCACCCATTCCGCCCGGAGGCATCGCCGGCGCTTTATCCTTCTCAGGAGCTTCCGTGATGACTGCCTCGGTGGTGAGAAGCAGGCCACTGATCGAGGCCGCGTTCTGCAAAGCGCTGCGAGTCACCTTGGTCGGATCGACGACACCCGCTTTCACGAGGTCGGTGTATTCCGCCCTGGCAACGTCGTAGCCTTCACTGCCCTTGCGCTTTTTCACTTCCTGCACGATGAGCGCACCTTCCTGACCAGCGTTATCGGCCAAAGTGCGAAGCGGTTCTTCGATCGCACGGCGAATGATCGCCACGCCGACAGCTTCATCGCCATCAAGCTTTAGATTGTCGAGCGCCTTTTGCGCGCGGATGAGTGCGACACCGCCGCCCGGGACAATGCCTTCCTCGACCGCGGCGCGAGTGGCGTGCAATGCATCTTCCACGCGAGCCTTCTTTTCCTTCATCTCGGTCTCAGTCGCTGCGCCAACATTGATGACCGCGACGCCACCGGCCAATTTCGCGAGTCGCTCCTGGAGCTTCTCACGGTCGTAGTCGGAAGTTGTCTCTTCGATCTGACGACGGATCTGGCTTACCCGGCCTTGAATGTCGGCCTGTTTGCCTTCGCCTTCCACGATCGTTGTATTTTCCTTATCGATGGTAACACGCTTGGTGCGGCCCAGGTCGTCCAGCTTCACGTTCTCGAGTTTGATACCGAGATCTTCGGTGATGCAACGACCTCCAGTAAGGACAGCAATGTCTTCCAACATGGCCTTACGACGATCACCAAAGCCCGGAGCTTTCACTGCCGCGACTTGCAGGGTGCCACGCAGCTTGTTGACGACCAAAGTGGCGAGCGCTTCGCCTTCAACGTCTTCCGCGATGATAAGAAGCGGCCGACCAGCTTTGGCGACTTTCTCAAGCAGCGGAAGCATGTCTTTGAGGCTCGAAATCTTCTTCTCGTGGATGAGAATGTAAGGATTGTCGAGGACGGCCTCCATTGCTTCGGCGTTAGTCACAAAGTAGGGCGAGAGATAGCCCTTATCGAACTGCATGCCTTCCACGACTTCGAGAGTTGTGTCGATGGAACGGGCTTCCTCGACGGTAATAGTCCCGTCCTTGCCCACCTTGTCCATCGCATCGGCGATGATTTCACCGATGGTCTTATCCCAATTCGCTGAAACCGTTGCGACTTGAGCTATCTCGTTACGGTCGCTGACCTTCTTCGAGATTTTGCCAAGCTCCGCGACGATAGCCTCAACGGCCTTGTTAATTCCCCGTTGGAGCGAAGTAGGATTCGCGCCCGCAGTCACGTTACGTAGGCCTTCCTTGTAGATGGACTCAGCAAGCACAGTTGCGGTTGTGGTACCGTCACCGGCGATATCCGAGGTCTTGGAAGCGACCTCGCGCACCAGCTGGGCTCCCATGTTTTCGTACGGATCCTCCAGCTCGATTTCCTTGGCCACCGTTACGCCATCCTTGGTGATGGTGGGGCTGCCGAATTTCTTGTCGAGGATCACGTTGCGGCCGCTCGGTCCGAGCGTCGCCTTCACAGCTCTCGAGAGCTTCTCGATGCCGCGGAGAAGCGCGTGCCGCGCATTCTCGTCAAATTGTAATTGTTTAGCTGCCATAAGTCTTTGTTCTTAGTCTTTGCTTAGAGTTATAAATAAGTTAGCCGACGATACCGAGGATGTCGTCCTCGCGCATGATGAGATAGGACTCACCGTCCACCTTAATTTCGGTGCCGCCATACTTGGAGATCAGGACTTTGTCGCCCTTTTTGACGGTGAATTCTACCTTCTTGCCGTTATCGTCCACTTTGCCTGTGCCGAGAGCGACAACATTGCCTTCCTGCGGCTTTTCCTTGGCGGAATCAGGAATAATGATGCCGCCCTTCTTGGTTTCTTGCTCTTCGATCGGCTGCACAAGCACCCGGTCGCCGAGCGGTTTCACATTAATTGCCATATGGTGTTTTTAACTTCTCCTTGGTTGGGTTGTTGCCATTGGGCTGCTCATCGAGAAGCGACGAGCCGCCTTGGCAAATTGTGGGTTATCAAAAGTCTACTTCTTGTCCTCGTCGACAACCTCAAATTCGGCATCGACCACATCGCCTTGGTCCTTGCGTGGACCGCCTTGCTGAGGCTCGGCTTGAGGACCCGGACGGCCACCCGCTTCGGGACCTGGAGTGGGGCCTGCACTGGCAGCGGCTTGCTTGTAAAGTTCGGCACTAATTTCCTGAAACTTGTTCTGTAAGTCTTCGTAGGTGCGTTTCATTGCCTCGGTATCGTCGGCATTGATGGCCTCACGCACCTTTGCAATCGCCTCTTCGACTGACTTCTTCTTATCCTCGGAAACCTTATCGCCAAGATCCTTCAGCTGCTTTTCACACTGGTAGGCCAGTGTGTCCGCATTGTTCTTAATCTCGATGGCTTCCTTCGCCTTACGGTCCTCTTCGGCATGCGACTCGGCGTCGCGCTGCATCCGGTCCACTTCGTCCTTACTCAAGCCAGAGCTACCCGTAATGGAAATTTTCTGCTCCTTGCCAGAACCAAGATCCTTGGCCGAGACATGCAAGATGCCATTGGCGTCAATGTCGAAAGTGACTTCGATCTGTGGCACGCCGCGCGGAGCGGGCGGGATGCCGTCCAAATGGAAAGTGCCAAGATTCTTGTTGTCACGCGAGAGCGGACGTTCACCTTGCAGAACCTTAATTTCTACCCCGGGCTGATTATCACTGTAAGTCGAAAAGATCTGCGACTTGCGAGTGGGGATAGTCGTGTTGCGTGGGATCATCGGCGTGGCTACACCGCCCGCAGTTTCAATTGCAAGCGTAAGCGGCGTGACATCGAGCAGGAGCACGTCTTTCACGTCACCCTTGAGCACACCTCCCTGAATAGCGGCGCCAACAGCCACGACCTCATCCGGATTTACTCCCTTATGAGGTTCTTTCCCGATCAGCTCACGGGCGGTTTCAATGACTTTCGGCATGCGAGTCATACCGCCAACTAACACAAGTTCGTTGATGTCCTTCTCGCTCAGCTTGGCGTCAGCCAGGCAGTCCTTGACCGGCTTGACCGTACGTTGGAAGAGAGAGTCAGTCAGTTGCTCAAGTTTCGAGCGGGTAAGTTTCTTCTGGATGTGCTTCGGACCGCTCGCATCTGCCGTGATAAAGGGCAGGTTGATCTCATATTCCTGCGAGGAAGAAAGCGCAATCTTGGCTTTCTCAGCTTCTTCCTTGATGCGCTGGATTGCGTCCGGTTGCTTCGAGAGGTCGATACCAGCGTCTTTCTTAAACTCGCCGACGATCCAATCGACCAAGACATTATCCCAGTCGTCACCACCCAGGTGCGTATCGCCATTGGTTGCCTTGACTTCGAAAACGCCGTCGCCAATCTCAAGGACAGAGATATCGAAGGTGCCGCCGCCTAAGTCATAAACAGCGATTTTCTCGTCCTTCTTCTTGTCGAGACCATAAGCCAGCGAAGCCGCGGTGGGCTCATTAATAATTCGCAGCACTTCCAGACCCGCAATCTTGCCAGCATCCTTGGTCGCATTGCGCTGAGAGTCATTGAAGTAAGCCGGAACCGTAATCACCGCCTGCGTGATCTTTTCGCCGAGTTTCGATTCGGCGTCTGCTTTCAGCTTCGAAAGAATCATGGCCGAGATCTCCGGCGGAGAAAAAGTTTTCTTCTCGCCATTCACTTCTACCTGCACATGGGCGTCCCCGTTAGCCGCCTTAACGATCTTGTAGGGAACGCGGTGCTGTTCATCACGCACCTCATCATATTTGCGCCCCATAAAGCGCTTGATAGAGAAGATCGTGTTCGCGGGATTGGTGACTGCCTGCCGTTTGGCGGCTTGGCCGACAAGGCGTTCGCCATTCTTGGCGAAGGCGACGATGGAAGGCGTGGTGCGCGCGCCTTCACTGTTTTCCACAACTATTGGGTCGCCGCCGTCCATCACAGACATACAGGAGTTGGTCGTACCCAAGTCAATACCTAAAACTTTAGCCATTTATTTAAAAATCTTTCTGCACTCTCTAGCAATGGCCGTTCCATAATCCACTGATGTACATAAACTGTTGCTCTTCAGTATTATAGAGTTTGTCATCGGTTTGCGGGTTTTTGATATTTAGCGCCAGCTTGTCCCATACGCGCGGCCGGTTCGGCGCCATCGTGGCGCAAAAGGAACTTGGTATACAGGTTGCTCAAATGCCGCCGGGATGATGCCCGATTCTAGTAGAAGCGAGAGCGCGACGAAGGGAACCAGCGATCTGTTTTTCGCCTGCGAGCATTGCGGAATTCCGCTGGTCGTCGATTGCGCCGCAACGGGTGCTATCCTGAGGTGTGAAGGCTGTGGGAGACCCATAACGGTTCCCAAAAGTTCAAACGATCCGGCGGAGGCGGCGAAACCCAAAGTAGCAGAGAAATTGGCGGAGCTTTGCCGACACCTGAAAGAGAACGAATCGCAGCGAACCGAAGTAAAGGGCTACATCAATCAGCTCACCATTCAGCTTCATCGCTGGAAGTTGCGGCTGCAGTCCTTGGAAGAGCGAAACAAGGTACTCACAACTGAAATGGACAGTCTCCGCTCGGACGGGAAGTAGAGACCTCAGTCCGGTCGCAAGTAGCCCCACCTATCTATAACTATACGGGCAGCGGTGACACCTTTAATACCCACTTCATAGGAGATCCGACCTTGTCGACGACATGGGGAACAAGATTACGCCAAATCAAACCGGTGTGCACAGTCTGCCCGTCTTTGAGTTACCCGCCGAATTCAATTTCAAGATCGCCGCCGTGCCGCTTCGAGTTCTTGGCTATTTCGCCGTCAATCTCGATGGCGAAGAGCACGCGCGGGCCATCCGGACAAGACAGATCAAAATCTCGCCTATCAGAGTCGTGTCGGGATTGGAAGCACCAAGCATAAGGGAGATATCGGCCCGACCACCTTTTAGCAGCATACGGAACAGTTTGCGCTTGATCCCAACCTCGTCGATTCCGACCTCTTCAATAGCCGCGTAAACATCGAGGGAGTCTATGTCCAGCTGGGCTAAGCGATCACTGATGCAGTCGTCGCCAATCTGACTTATGGCTACGGCTGGCAGATCCATCATGATCTCGGCACGGGCGGCGTAGGTTACATCGGCACCAACCCGGCAGACGATTACAGCCTGTTCCAAGCCGACTTAAGCTTTAGGTTCCAGGTACGTACGATCGTCTCCGCGACCAGGCGGGCGATCATCGGGTAAGTGTTAGGCCGGTCGGGATCTTCCAGCGAGCCTTATTCTTTTGATAATGCTCATCGTCGTCACGCCGGTTCTCTATTGGCGGCGTCGCAAAAACCGAATCGCTGTCTTGTCACCTAATTGTAACACTAAAGGTTTTGACCCTCTTGGCGGGCTTACGGCACGGTGAGGCCTTATGAAACTGACCACCTTCACCGCCACCTTCTTTGGGGTAACGCTCCTCCTGGGTCTCGCCTCGACCAGTTCCGCCCAGATGACGATCAACGGCGCCGGCGCCACGTTTCCCTACCCGATCTATTCCAAATGGTTTGACGCCTACGCCAAGATCGATCCATCGGCCCGATTTAACTACCAGTCGATTGGGTCCGGTGGCGGTCAGAAGCAAATTCTGGCGCAGACGGTGGATTTCGGCGCTTCTGATGGGCCGATGAGCGATGAGAACCTGGCCAAAGCGCCAGGCAAATTACTCCACATTCCGACGGTCGCAGGCGCGGTGGTGTTGACTTACAACTTGCCGGGCAATCCCAACCTAAAACTCGACGGCGAAACGGTTGCGGATATTTTTCTAGGCAAGCTCAAGAAGTGGAACGACCCCAAGATCGCGAGCGCGAATCAGGGAATGACTTTACCTAATGAGGATATCGTCGTCGTGCATCGCTCGGACGGCAGCGGCACGACATATATCTTTACCGACTACCTGAGCAAGGTGAGCCCGGAATGGAAATCGAAGGTCGGCAACAACACCTCTGTGAGCTGGCCAGCTGGTCTCGGCGGCAAGGGCAACGAAGGAGTTTCAGGTCAGGTAAAACAGACACCAAACTCGATCGGCTACGTTGAGTTGATCTACGCCACCCAAAATAAGATGCCTTATGCCGACTTGAGGAACGCAGCAGGCGAGTTTGTGAAACCGACGCTCGACTCGGTCACTGCCGCGCTCGCGACCGCGAACATTCCCGACGACTTCCGCTTTTCCATCACGAACGCGGCGGGCAAAGATGCCTATCCCATCGCCGGCGCAACCTGGTTGCTTGTCTACCAACAGCAGAAGGACGCGACCAAGGGGAAGAAACTGGTTGAGTTTCTGAAATGGGCGGAGACGCAGGGTGAGCAAATGGCGAAAGACCTCGATTACGCGCCACTGCCGGACACTTTGCAGAAGCGGGTGATGGATCGAATTAACGAGATCAAATACTAACGACATTCGGAGTGATTGCCCGTCGAGAAACACAAAGGACTTGGAGGACGCGCCTTGTTGCGCGAGCCATTTTCTTATGCCGGTAGTCGCTCCGATGCCTGTGCTGGAGCCGAGCGCTTCGCAGATGATGGCGCCGCCGTCGCGCTTTGGCGACAAGGCGTTCGAATGGCTCACAATGGCGATGGCGGGCGCCGTCGTCTTGCTGGTCATCCTGGTCGGCTGGCAGCTCTGGAGCGACTCGATGCTCGCGATCCGGAAGTTCGGCTTCCACTTTCTCGGTAGCTCGACCTGGGACCCGGTCGCCGAACAGTTCGGCGCGCTACCGTTCATCTACGGAACGCTGGTCTCGTCGCTTATTGCACTAGTCATCGCAGTGCCTTTGAGCATTGCGACGGCAGTTTATCTCACGGAACTGGCGCCACTCTCGATTCGGCAGCCGATCATCTCGCTCATCGAGATGCTGGCCGCCATCCCGAGCGTGATTCTCGGACTGTGGGGCATCTTCGTCATGATCCCGTTCCTGCGCGACTATCCGTTTCCATTTCTAAAAAAATACCTGGGCTGGACCGGCCTGTTCACCGGTCCGATTTACGGTGTCTCGATGCTCGCGGGCGGAATCATCATCGCAATTATGATTCTGCCTATCATCACATCGGTCTCGCGCGAGATTCTGCGAAGCGTACCAAACCTGCAACGCGAAGCCGCCTACGCGCTAGGTGCGACACGTTGGGAGGTAACCCGCCTCGCAGTCCTCAGCTATGCGAAAAAAGGCCTCTTCGGTGCAATCATTCTCGGTCTCGGCCGCGCGCTGGGCGAGACGATGGCCGTTACAATGGTGATCGGCAATACGCCGCAGATCGCGCTCTCTTTACTCAAACCCGGCTATACGCTGGCGAGCGTGATTGCGAACGAGTTTACCGAAGCAACGACCGACATCTATTTGCAGGCCCTTTTTGAAATTGCCCTCGTTCTGTTTGGCATCACGATTGTCGCGAACCTGCTCGCGCAACTGTTGCTCAAAACCTTTGGCGCTCAGCAAACCACTCGAGCAGTGCAATGATTGGATCATCGAGAAATAACCAACATCACTGGCGGAAGCTGAAGAGCGCGTTCGCCTCCGGTCTTGCCTTCACCTCGGCGCTGCTTGTTATCTCCCCGCTCGCGCTCGTTTTCTTTTATCTTCTCATCAGCGGCGCAACTTCGCTCAACTGGGCGTTCTTCACCCATCTTCCTGCTCCTGTCGGCGAAAAGGGCGGCGGCATGGCCAACGCCATCGTCGGCACGCTCGAATTGCTTGGCCTCGCGTCGGCGATTGGGATTCCCGTCGGGATTCTAGGAGGAGTTTATCTTGCCGAGTACGGCTCTGCCCGAATCAACTGGGGCCTGCGTTTTGTCGCCGATGTGTTGAATGGCGTCCCCTCCATCACCTGGGGAGTGGTGGTTTACGGATTGGTCGTTCTTCGTTTCAAAAGCTTTTCGGCCTACGCGGGTGGTCTCGCTCTCGGCTTAATGATGATTCCTCTCATCATGCGCACGACTGAAGAAGTCCTACTGCTCGTGCCTAACGGATACCGCGAAGCTTCTCTTGCCCTCGGCATAAGTCGTTGGAAAACGATCGTCAATATTGTGATGAAAACCGCCTCCAAGGGCATCGTCACCGGCATCCTTCTCGCCCTCGCGCGTATCGCCGGCGAGACTGCGCCGCTCCTTTTCACTGCTTTCGGTAACCATTTCTGGAATCGAAACCTTGCCGAGCCGATCGCTGCCCTACCGCTACAAATATTTTCCTACGCCATCTCGCCTTACGACGATTGGCATCGGCAGGCGTGGGCGGGTGCGCTTGTCCTCGTCGTGGGAATTTTCATCATCAATCTACTGGTGCGAGTTTTGACTCGCGAGCGCACCGCGCGCCTCATCTAAACATGCCTGTAAAGACCATGTCATCTTTCGAACCGAATGCGCAGACCGGCGCCGCGACTTCTCCTACCGCGTCCGCCGACTCGCCGCCATCGCCCGTGGAGCCGGCTTTCAAGGTAAACAATCTCTCGATTTGGTATGGTGAGAAACAGGCGATCAAGAATGTCTCGATTGATATCCCCGCGAAAGCGATCACCGCCATCATTGGCCCGAGCGGTTGCGGTAAGTCGACTTTTCTGCGCTGCCTGAATCGGATGCACGAATTAGTCCCCCGTACCCGACTGGAAGGCGACATTCATTTTTATGGTGAAAACCTTTACGGTCCGACCGTCGATCCAGCTGTCGTTCGCCGGCGGGTCGGAATGGTTTTCCAGAAGTCGAATCCATTTCCCACCATGTCGATCGAAGAGAATGTCCTCGTCGGCCTTCGACTCAACGGCGTGCGCGATCGCCGTTTCCTCAACGAGCGCCTCGAGCAATCGCTTCGCCGCTCCGCCCTTTGGGAAGAAGTAAAGCACGACCTCAAGAAACCGGGCATGAGCATTTCCGGCGGACAGCAACAACGTCTTTGCATTGCGCGCGCACTCGCCGTCGAACCCGAGGTTCTGCTCATGGACGAACCTTGTTCGGCGCTTGATCCGATCGCGACAGCCAAGATCGAAGAGCTCATTCGCGAGCTACGCGACAAATACACCATCGTGATCGTGACGCACAACATGCAACAAGCCAGCCGCGTTTCCGATAAGACCGCTTTCTTCTACGTCGGCGAGCTGATCGAATTCGGGGACACCACGCAGCTCTTCAATCGACCGAGTGAACGCAAGACCGAGGACTACATCACCGGTCGCTTCGGTTAATTTCATGATTCGAAACCGCCACATCCTGCGTGAGTTCGATCGGGCTTTGGACGCGCTCCGCTCCGACGCGCTGATGATGGCAAGCCTGACGGACCGTAATCTGCAAAACGCGATGAGTTGTTTGCTCGATCGCAACCCAGAGCTATGCGTCGTCACCGTGCTCGATGAAAAGGAAGTCGACGCTCTCGAGAAGAAGGTGGACCGCGACGGCGTCGATATTTTGCTTCGCTATCAACCAGTGGCATCTGATCTCCGCCAGGTTGTGTCGACCATGAAGCTCGGGAGTAATCTGGAGCGTGTGGCCGATCAGGCGGTCAATATCGCGAAGCGCTCGCGCAGGCTGTCGATGGAGCCGGAACTGCATGAAGCGTTTGCGCTCGGTCCGCTCTTCGTCGACGCCATCTCAATCTTCCGCGATAGCATCCGCGCCTACGCCGATGGCAACGTTGCTTTGGCGCGAACATTACGGGAACGCGATCGCGAGATCGACCAAATGAATCGCCAGATCGCCGACGACCTCACGGCGAAAATGGCGGAGGAAGCTGATCGCATTCCTGATTACCTGCAGCTGCTCTTCATCGCACGTCATCTCGAGCGGGTTGGCGACCACGCCAAGAATATCGGCGAGGACGCGGTCTATGCGGCCGAAGCGGAAGATATCCGCCATCCGGATAACACGCTGGTCTATAACTAGCCTAACGAATCAGGAGCTTCGGCGGAACGAGCCAGAGCAACTTTCCTTTCTTGCCGGCGTAGTCGACTAATGCCACCCCCGCTTTCGGCATTTTCACCTTCCCGCCGGTAAGAGCGCCGATGATTTCTGAAAAATCGGGCTCGTGCCCGACCAGCATGAGCGCGTCACGCGGATGTTTGCGCAACAATCGCGGCAAATCCTCCGCGCCAAAACCAGGAGCGAGCATTTTTTCCTCGCGACAGACCACTTTCAAATGCTCCGCCGCGATGTCGGCCGTTTGCTCTGCCCTCGGCAATGGGCTCGTCAGGATCGAATCCACTTTCACTTTGCAACGCGCAAGGAACTCGCCGACCTCATGCATTTCCTGGCTGCCTGCTTTGGTTAGGGGACGATCGTCGTCCTTTCCTTTCCATTCTGGCCAGTCCGCCTGGCCGTGTCGCAAGAGGTAAAGCCGCATGAGCTATCCTGTCGTTCCGTCGGCAGGCTCAACCCCCTGATGCCGGATATCCTCCGCTGCCGCGACGAAAACTGCGTCCTCTCCGATATTTGTCGCATGATCCCCCACCCGCTCCAGAGTGCCGCGCGATGAACATCAGATTCAAATAACCGCGCAATTGATCTGGATCCTGCGCCATACATTCAGTCAGTTGACGACTAACGTTGGCGTTCATTTCATCCAGGGTTTTGTCGCGCATCTTCAGGCCACGCGCCAGCGCGACGTTCTCGTTTACGTAGGCTTCAACACTATCCTGGAACATCTTCATTGCATGCACGCGCATCGGTTCGATGAGGCCAACTTCCGGTAAGACCGGATGCTGATTCAGCTTGCGCGCCTTCCGCGCAATGTTCACGGCCTGATCTCCCATCCGTTCGAGATTCGAGCAAAGTTTCATCGCCGATACCACGCGCCGCAGATCGGACGCCACCGGCTGGAAACGCAAGAGCAGATCAATCCCGTCCTTGTCGACTTGTTTCTCGAGCTGGTCGATCTCTTCGTCATCCGCGATCGCCGTCGCACAAGCATCGTCGTCGCGCTGGAATAAGCCGTTTAGCGAATTGTCGAGGCTGCGTGTCGTTAGGCTGGACATCATCAATACGTTGCGCCGCAGCGTGCCCAGCGCCTCATCGAACGTGCCCAGAATGTGTTTAGAAATCATCTCCTGTAGGATCAACCAAAGCGCTCCGCGATGTAATTCTCCGCCTGGTGTTGTGACGGCTGGGAAAAAATCCTGGTCGCCGCATCAAGCGCGATCAAACTCGATGAAAAAAGAAAGCGGTATGAGCGGAGTAGCGTGCAGCCCGCTGTCGCCTTTACCATTTCCACGCCTGCAACATGCTTGAGCCCATGACTGCGGGGAAAGCCTTTTATGTTACGATTCAATGACGTCGGCCGCGGGGAGGTGCACGCGAACCGTTGTCCCCCGGCCAACTTCGCTCACTGCCTCCACAGTGCCGCCATGCAGTTGAGCAATATGTTTGACGATCGATAGCCCTAGTCCGGTCCCGCCAAGTTCATGACGACGCGCCCTATCGGCACGGTAGAAGCGTTCGAAAATCCGCGACAAATCGCGCGCCGCAATTCCCGGCCCGTCGTCGCTCACCGCGAGGGTGATGCCACCGTTATTCCCTGCCGCAGAGACCACGATGCGACCGCCTTTGGGTGCATATTTCACGGCATTATCGAGCAGGTTGTAAACGACCTCCTGTATTCGCGCCTCGTCGGCGCGCAACGGCGGCAGATCGTCAGCCAGCTGCAATTCGGCGTGCAGTTTCTTCGAGGCGAATTTCTTCTCCCAGTCGCGCATGATGCCGCTGAGAAAATTGGTTATTCGGATCGTCGTGAGATCGAGGATCATTCCTGGCCCCTCGAGGCGCGCAAGACTAAGAACATCGTCGACTAAAAGTGTGAGACGATTGGAATGGCGCTCCATCACTTCAAAGATGCGGAGCAATTCCCCGGGCGGTTGTTTGGGATTCTCGAGCAGCGTTTCGAGATAACCGCGCAGAATCGAAAGCGGCGTCCGCAGCTCATGTGACACGTTGGCGATGAAGTCGCGCCGCATGGCTTCGGTTCGCCGCAGCTCTGTTATATCTCGAAAGAGCACGACCGCGCCGCTGACTGCGCCAGGTTCATCCTTTATCGGCTCGGCTACGACCTCCAGGTGACGCTCGGGCGCCGGCGCTCGATGAAGGACGATCTCTCCTCTCTGCGTTTCGCCGCTGGCAAGCGCTTCGCCTAACAATCGTTCGACCGCGGCGTCACGCACCGATTCGAGCAGAGTGACATTTCCTATCTCAGGCGGGAGAGCAAACATTTCACAAAAAGCTTTATTCGTTAGGCGCAGACGCCGTTCGCGATCCGCCACCACCAGGCCGTCTGCCAGGGCGCCAGTGATCGCTTGCACCCCGAACTCGCCTTCCTGCACCCGCGCGCGCAAGGCCGCTTCGCGTAAAGCCAGCTGTTCGAGGGCGAGGGCAATGCTACGCATCCGCGGGCTGCCACCGATCAGGAAGGTGCGCGGGGCGCGTTCCGCGGCCACTTCCCTAACGAGTTGCTCGAGTTCGCGAGAAGGCGCAAACCAACGATGCCACGCGTGCCACCAGGTATAGAGCAGAGCCGCAACCGCAAGCGCAAATGCCAGCCAGCCCATGCGCAGAAACTATTCGCGCAGCCGATAGCCGAAGCCGCGCACCGTTTCGATCGCGCTCGCCGCCTTGCCCAGCTTCTCGCGCAGCCGGCGCACATGGGTGTCGACCGTACGCGTGTCGATCGCACTCTCGTAACCCCAAACTTCATTGAGCAAACGATCGCGTGACTGCACCCGGCCCGGCCGTCGCATGAGCATGCCGAGGAGTTTGAATTCGACCGCTGTGAGCGTGATCGGTTTTCCTGAAACAAGAACGCGGTGCCGCGCAGCATCGATCGTAATCGGCCCACGGGTCACGTTTTCTTCCGCCAGCTCGCCCTGACCGCGACGCAAAATTGCTTTGATGCGCAGAAGCATTTCGCGCGGGCTAAAGGGCTTCGTCACATAATCGTCCGCGCCGAATTCGAGACCGACAATGCGATCAACCTCTTCGGCCTTTGCCGTCAGCATGATGATCGGGATGTGACGTGTGACGGAGTCGGTTTTAAGCAGTTTGCAAACTTCGAGACCCGACATGCGCGGTAACATGAGATCGAGGACGATGAGTGCCGGCGATTCGGCACGCGCTTTTTTTAAACCTTCCGCGCCATCCGGTGCACTGCTCATCGAAAAATCGCCGGCTTTTTTCAAGTGCATCGAGAGCATATCGACCACGTCCGCTTCGTCCTCGATGATCAGAATCTTTTTGTTAGGCATAACCGCGGTCTTAAGCGGGGAAATGAAACTATGAAGAAAGGCGAGGCGGCTGACAATTTTCCAATCGACCCCAGCGCAATCAATCGCGTGCCAGTTTCACATTGCTGTAACGGCTCGCTCCCGTCACTTCGTCGCCCAGCCAGTCGGGCGGGCGAAATTCGTGATAGGAATTCACGTCGGGAAATTCCACTTCCGCCACCATCAAGCCTTCGTTTGAGCCGCGGTAAATATCAATCTCGACCGTGAGGCTCTTGTAGGGAACATAATAGCGAGTTTTCGTTAGGCGCGCACCTGCCGTCGCTGGCCAAAGAATGGAAAATTGCGCGGCATTGAGATGAATCTCGCGCTCCTCGCGCGCACGGGCCGGGCCGCGTTTGAAAGTGAGAGTGCAAACGCGGCCTCTCTTGCGCAACCGCACATGCGCCTTGCGACCGACTGCCAAATAACCCTGCAAGATCTGGCTGTGCGGGTAGCGCTCGAGCGCGCGCGGCAATTTGCGAATGAGAAACTTTCGTTCGATTTCCTGGTGCGTGTTCATCATCGTTAGGCAATTACCAGGGAGGGGACTCGAACCCCTAAGGATTGCTCCACCAGATCCTAAGTCTGGCGCGTCTGCCAATTTCGCCACCCTGGTTCACTCTGCGAATCGGGAACGGCATCTTCTGCCCTCTGATCTCGCGCCGCATTCTATCGCAGCGCATTCTTCTCGCAATCGGAGAGACGCCGCACTGGTCAGGTAAGATGAAGCTGACCCTCGACGTAGGTGAGTGCTTCGCCACCGATGCCCACGCGATCACCACGCTCCTCGCAGAAAAGTTCGCCGGCGCGTGCTGAAATTTGGCGGGCAAACAGGTCGCGCTTACCCAAACGTTGTGACCAATAGGGAATCAACGTGCAATGAGTCGAACCCGTAACCGGGTCTTCTGGAATGCCGGCAGCCGGAGCGAAATAGCGCGAAACGAAATCGCAGTCATCCCCCGGCGCCGTCACCACGACGCCCTGGACATCGAGCCGGCTCAGAGCTTCGAGGTCCGGCTGGACCGCCGCGACTTCGCGCTGCGATCCGAAAATGGCGAAGTAATCGCGGCTCTTAAGAATCTCGTCAGGCATTGCGCCTAACGAATCCGCGAGTTCCTGGCACGCTTCGACTTTCGAAGCCGGACGCGAGGGAAAATCGAGCACCAACCGGTTTCCTTCGCGGGCAACGATCAAGTCGCCTGCTTGACTGTGAAAGCGCACCTGGTCTCCCGGTTGATTGCGATGACGGAAGAGAACATGAGCGGCGGCGAGCGTAGCGTGCCCGCACAATTCCACTTCGACCTTCGGAGTCATCCAGCGAAGATCGAAAAAATCATTCTGCCTAACGACGAAGGCGGTTTCCGGAAGATCGTTCTGGGCGGCAATGGTCTGCATCAATTCGTTTGGCAGCCACTCATCGAGAAGACAAACGCCCGCTGGATTGCCCCCAAAAATCCGGCTCGTAAAAGCGAAAACCTCAAAATAGGGAATGGAGCGTCTCATCGCCTGGTCGAATTCCTCCGGCAATGACGCGTCCTTTGCAAGCGACCACGTCGACGACCATCAATCGCTCCTCTGCGCTGTCTTGGCCCAAATGCGCGTGCCGAGCGCGAGCGCGGAAATCGTTAGGCCGAGCGTAATCCCCCACCACATTCCAAGCACGCCGAAACCGAACGGGAAGGCGAGGAGCCAGCCGACGGGAATCGAGATGATCCAGTAGACAACAAAGGCGATCCAGCCCGGCACCTTTACATCGCCAAGACCACGCAAAGCTCCCGCAGACGAAACCTGCAAGGCGTCGCTCACTTGGAAAGCAGCCGCCACGAGAAGCAGGCTCCCGGCCAGCGCGGCCGCGTGCGGTTCAGTGAGAAACCAGCCGGCGATCGCGCGATGGAAATAAAGAAAGGCCTGTGCGCTGCAGGCAGTAAAAGCGAGCGCAAGCGCCCACCCGCTAAGAACAATGGTGCGCAATTCGGCATGCTTTGCCGCTCCCCAGGCTGCGCCCATTCGCACCGTGAGAGCTTGTGAAAGGCCGAGCGGCACCATGAAAACAGTCGCCGCACAAGTCATCGCTACCTGATGCGACGCGAGCGCATCCGCGCCCAGAGTGCCGATAAAAAGCGTGATCATGACAAAGCAGCTCACTTCCGCGAGGAGTTGCAGACTGGTGGGCAAACCCAGTCTGACAAGCTCGCGCACTTCGGGCCATTCCGGCTTACGAAACCAATGCACCGGCACCCAATCGCGCACCGCCCTTGCTCGAGTACACCAGAGCATCATCGCGCCGAGCATGATGATGCGGGCCAACAGCGTCGCCACTCCAGAGCCGTCGAGACCGAGACGCGGAGCCCCCCAGTTTCCGTAGATGAAGATCCAGTTTAAAAAAACGTTAAGCGCCGCGCCACCCAACAAGATCCAGAATGGCGGCCAAGGGCGGTTCAACGCATCGGAATGATTTTTCACCGCCATCGTGGCGAGGGCGGGAATCATCGATGCGGCGATGAGAAGAAAGTAACGTGGCACCGCTCGAATGATTCCCGGCTCCTGCCGAAAGAGACCGAGAAACGGCTGAACGCCCCACACCGCCAGCATCGTCAGGCAACCGACCGCCAACGAAAGGTAAAGTCCATGGCGCAGAGCTGCACGTGCCATGTGCCGATTCTCCGCCCCGCGAGCCTGCGAAACCCGAATCGAGACCGCGAGGGAAAAACCGAGACCGAATATAAAAGGAAGATAGAGGACGTTGTTGGCAAAGGTCGCGGCGGCCAGCGGAAGAACGCCAAGCCGGCCGACCATGAGAGTATCGGAAAGCGCAATCAGCATTTGGCTGAGTTGCCCGGCGGCGAGCGGCAGCGCGAGGGCTGCGGTTTCCCAACCCGCGGATGCGAAATCGTGCAGCCGATGGTCTTGTCGAACGGATGGCATGGCAGAGGTGGCGGCAGGATCGTCCGAACTTGACGCTCGTACTATGCTGCAATCTGGATGCGAATCTTGATTGCGCCTGACAAATTCAAGGGATCGTTAGGCGCGGCCGAAGTCGGCCAATGGATTGCCGCCGGGGTGCGCAACGCTTTACCAGATGCGCAAATTGTGATCGCGCCGATCGCTGACGGCGGGGAAGGAACGGCGGCTGCGATTGTGGAGGCAGGCGATGGAGAATGGATCGTTTGTCCGGCGCATGACGCGCTTGGCCGGGCGCGAGAAACGCGTTACGGCTGGCTGCCTGAGCGCGCCTTGGCTGCGATCGACATGAGTGCGGCGGCTGGCCTGGCGCAGCTTGAACCTAACGAACGCGACCCGCTGCGTGCCTCCACCTTTGGCGTGGGCGAAATGCTTCAACACGCGGCTGGTCGGCGGGCAAGCCAGATCGTTCTTGGCCTCGGCGGCAGCGCAACCAACGATGGAGGAACCGGCCTGGCGCGCGCCTTGGGATTCCACTTCCTCGATAGCGAGGGTCGCGATTTGCCTAACGACGTCCCTGCGCTCGCGCAACTGGAGCGGATTGCTTCACCTAACGAGCTCGATATTCCGTCTGTCACCGCGGCTTGCGACGTGCGTAATCCGCTCCTCGGTCCCTCCGGTGCCACTCGCGTTTTCGGCCCTCAGAAAGGCGTCACATCTCTGCAGCTCGAGCTTCTCGATCTGGCGCTCGCACGGCTGGCGGAGGTTGCAGCCCATACCTTCGGAAGTGACTACCGCGATGTGGCCGGCGCCGGCGCGGCTGGCGGTTTGGGTTTTGGGCTCATGACTTTTTGTGGCGCAAGCATTCGCTCCGGCTTCGAGGTCGTGGCGGGAGCGGTCGATCTGCGGCGTAAAGTGGAAGCCGCCGACATCGTGATTACGGGCGAAGGAAAGCTGGATCGGCAAACGCTTTCGGGAAAAGCGCCAGCCGGCCTCGCTGAACTGGCTCGTACTTTGGGAAAACCTGTTTATGCCATCGTCGGTCAAGTGGCAGCCGACTTGGATGCGCAACAACTATTCGCTGAAGTGGTCGCGCTGGAAGACCAAAGCGAAAATTTTCGCGAAACACCGGCGCTTCTCGAGACTTCCGCGCGAGAGCTGGCACAACGCTTTTCCAAAAGCGCGAGCCGATGATGGGACTCGAACCCATGACCTGCTGATTACGAATCAGCTGCTCTACCAACTGAGCTACATCGGCGGCCGACGAAGCCGGCAAGATGACATTCCCTGCTGGACTGAGCAAGCAACGCCGCACTGCTCGCAGTTGCAATTGGTGTTTTTCTCACTTCGGATTAGAATAGCGCCCACGAAAGTTGATGGACGCTGATTTTCCGAGCGAGCGAGCGGCTTTCGTCTTTTCCGACCCAGCCGGGCGCAGGTGGCCGCGCCTCCGATTAGCATTGCTCTTTGGAGGGATCGCGGGGTTTCTTGCCATGGTCTTTTTCGTTCAGACACTGTTCGTTACGCCCCAACTTCAGCTTCCGTTCACGCTCCGGCAACTGAAGGGTCAGTTGAAGGCGCTGCAGAAGAAGAATCCCGCCGGCCAACTCCCGACTAACGTTCCCCTGTGGGAGAAATTTCTCGCCGCGCGCGCGGCATTGAAAAAACACACGCCACCAGCCGCCACGCCCGTCCCGCGTCGCCCTGCGACCGGTGATGAAGTGCGGATGGCGTTCTACACGAACGACGATCCCTACAGCTATCAGTCACTCGAGAAACACGCCTCGCAGTTAACCCACGTTTGCCCGGAATGGTTCTCACTGGTTGATGGCCTCGGCACGCTCCAGGTCGACGGCGACGTGCGTCTGCCAAAGCTCGCTGCCGCCAGAGGTTTCGCGCTCATGCCGCTCCTGAGCAATCTCTCGGCCGACGTCTGGCAACCGGAAGCCGTCGAAAGCCTCGCTCACGGACCAACAGATCGGCAGGAGCATTTCCTTGCCCAGCTCATTGGCGAACTGCAAAAAGCGAAAGCCGCCGGAGTGGTCATTGACTGGGAGCAGATCGATCCCGCCTATCAAGCGGACATCACCAGGCTCGTCACGAAGATGGCTGCCGAGTTGCACGCCGCCCATCTCCAGCTCTGGCTCTGTGTGCCACCAGGACAGGACTTGGATTTCATTGATTTCGATAATCTTTCCGACGACGTCGATCGTTTTGTCGCACTTCTTTTCGACGAGACTTCCGACACCGATTCGCCCGGGCCGCTCGCCTCGCGGCAATGGTTTGACTCGTGGCTGCGCGCCCTGATGGAGCAAGCCGATGCCGAGCAATGGATTATCGCGCTTGGCAGCTACGGCTATGATTGGACGAGCGGAGAACATCGGGCGGAATTGATCAGCTTTTCGGAGGCAATGAATCGCGCAAACATTGCCGGCGTCGACGGCGGAGAAGTCGCGCCCCCCGATCATGAATGGGATTTCGATTACCAGGACGCCGGGACCGATCACTCCGTCTGGTTTCTGGACGTTGTTAGCTTCGTGAATCAGTTGCGTGCGGCGCGCGACGCGCATGCCGGCGGCTTCGCCATCTACCGGCTCGGAACGGAAGACACCGCTATTTGGGACGCGATCAATCTCCCGCGGCATCTTCCACCTAACGACTCCCGGCTGAACGCGCTAAACACCCTCAAAGGCACGGACACCATCACCGACGTGGGCGAGGGCGAGATTGTCAGCGTCGACGAATCGCGCTCGGACGGAGCGCGGAAAGTTGAAGAAGGCAAAGATGGTCATCTGCAAGCGAGCTATCTGCGTTTTCCCGAATTCCCGACTCTTTATCACCAGGGCGCAGGTGGTGAGCATCAGGTCGCCCTGACCTTCGATGACGGCCCCGACCCGAAGTGGACGCCTCGGGTTCTCGATATCCTTAAAGCGAACGGCGTTAAGGCCGCCTTTTTCCTCGTGGGCGTGAACGCGGAGAAATACCCGGGTCTCGTTAGGCGAATTGTCGCTGAAGGTCATGAGATTGGGAGTCACACCTACTATCATCCCAATCTCGCGATCTGTTGGCCGGAACATATCCGGTTGGAATTGAACTCGACTCAGCTTCTGCTGGAAACCATCACCGGCCGCTCGACCACGCTTTTTCGTCCGCCTTATGCCGCGGACACCAGCCCTTCGTCGCTAGCAGAGTTGGCGCCGCTGCGCATCGCCAACGAGATGAATTACCTCGTCGTCCTGGAAAACATCGATCCCCAGGATTGGGCTCGACCCGGCGTGGACGTTATTCTGCGAAGGATCAAACAACAACGGCGCGACGGCAGCATCATCCTGTTGCACGATGCGGGCGGCGATCGCTCCCAAACCATCGAGGCGCTGCCGCAAATCATCGACTGGCTGCGCGTCCGCGGCGATACGATCGTGCCGCTGAGCCAGCTTATTGGCAGCTCGCGCGATGCTGTCATGCCTCCAGTGGGCAACGGACAACGCTTGCCACGCCTGGTCAGCAGCGCCGGCTTTCGCTTTTTTCATGCCCTCGAAGAATTTCTTTGGGCGTTTATGATTGTCGCTACAGCGCTCATCGTCGTGCGGACATTGGTTGTCATTTATCTCGCGGCGCGCTTTCGCCGCCGGGCAGCATCCAATGAAAACTTCACACCGGCGGTAAGTGTCCTCATCGCTGCTTTCAATGAAGAAAAAGTGATCGCGGCGACCTTGCGCGCGGTGCTGGCGAGCGAATACGCGGGCGAACTGGAGGTTGTGGTAGTCGATGATGGCTCGCGCGATAAAACCTCAGCCGAAGTGGAAAAACTCGTGCAAGTCGACAAACGCGTTCGCCTGGTGAAGCAAAATAATCGCGGCAAAGCCGTTGCCTTGCAGCGCGGCTTGTCGTTAGTCCGGCACGAACTAGTCGTTTTCCTCGACGCCGATACTCACCTGCAAAGCGATACTCTGCGTCACCTCATCAAACCGATGGAGGACGATAAGATGGTTGCAGTTTCCGGCCACGCCAAAGTAGGCAACCTGCGGAGTTTCGTCGCGCGTTGCCAGGCACTGGAATACACCTGCGGTTTCAATCTCGACCGCCGCGCCTACGATCGCTGGAACTGCATCACCGTTGTGCCTGGCGCAATCAGCGCCATTCGCCGCTCCGCTATCGCGCGCGCGGGCGGGCTAAGTCTCGACACCCTGGCTGAAGATACCGATCTGACTCTCACTCTCCATCGTGGTAAGGGGCGGATCGCTTATGTCCCTGAAGCAATCGCTTGGACGGAAGCGCCGGAAACTTTACGCGCTCTGGCCCGCCAGCGTTTTCGCTGGGCCTACGGCACGCTGCAATGTTTGTGCAAACATCGCGATTTGGTCTTTAACCGGCGTTATCGCGCCCTCGGCTGGTTTAGCCTCCCCAGTGTCTGGTTCTTTCAGATTATTCTGATCGCCATAACTCCATTGGTCGATCTTTTCCTGCTGGCGTCGCTTCCTTTCGGTGCCTGGTCGGCGGTGCTTCCCTTTGTGGCTATCTTTCTGGCGATGGACGTGATTTTGGCCACACTCGCCTGCGCCATCGAACGCGAGCCCCTTATTCATGCATGGCGGATTCTTCCCATGAGACTAATCTATCGTCCGCTTCTGAGTTACGTAATCTGGAAGGCGATCCTGCGCGCCCTTGAAGGCGCCTGGGTCGGCTGGGGAAAACTGGAACGGACTGCCTCCGTCCCCGTTCGAGTCTAGTTACTTTGTGAGGGTCGCGAGAGTCAGCGAGCTAGCACTCGCTTTAACTGGCCTGGCCTTATTCTCAGGGGCGACCGTTCAGGCCGAAAACCATTCACATGACTCGCCTTCCCTTAACTGCACAGCTATCGTCGACACATTGCATCCACTGAACTCGTTCGATCCCGCGCACGCGTTGGGAGCCGGCGTCGATGGTCATGAAAAAGGTGAATGTGCTACCATGCTCTCGCCGTCAAACATTGACCTGATGCTTTCGGCAGGGTTGCGCCCGCTAACTTATCGATTGCGCACCGAACTGGGAGTCGAGACCTGGCATTGGAATCCCGAGGGTAAGTGGAGCGAACCGGAAAAGCAGTGTGGTTACTGGACCTCCGATGATTCACTCGGCCCACCCATTGAAGTCTCCTATGGGTACCGGCTACCCCGCCGGGGGAATACCATCGACCAGGCGAACAACGACGGTTACTCCCGATTAACCGATGGAGATAACGGTAGCTATTGGAAGAGTAATCCTTACCTCGATTCACATTTCACAGGAAAGGCCGAATCCCCCCAATGGATTGTCATCGACCTTGGGCAACCAAAGGCTATTACTGCGACCCGCATTGCCTGGGCTGCTCCTTATGCGAAGAAGCTTCGAGTTGAATATTGGCCGGGCGACGACCCAATGCACCTGCACGCCGACCAGCAGGATCGCTGGATCGCTTTCCCAAACGGAGAGGTGACTGACAACACCGGCGGTGAGCGAATAAGCAGACTTAGCGACAAACCCCTGGTGGTGCAGTTTGTTCGCGTGGTTATGACTGACAGTTCTCACACGGCTCTCAAGCCGTCCGCCGATATTCGCGACTACTTGGGATTTGCTATGCGTGAGATCGGGCTCGGCACTCTAACCAAGCGAGGCGACTTCCGGGACGTGCTCCGTCATGTTGCGGCACATGACGGTCAGACCATCACTTATGCCTCTTCCACTGATCCATGGCACCGTGCCAGCGACATCGATTACTCAATTGAACAACCCGGGCTTGATTTCATCCTCCAAAGCAAGCTCACCTGTGGCCAGCCCACGCTGATCCCGGTTGGACTTCTTTACGATACCGTTGATAACTCCGCGGCGGAGGTGAGCTATATTTTGCGACGAGGTTATAACGTCAACGAGATCGAGTTAGGTGAGGAACCGGATGGTCAATGGGTTGCGCCTGAAGATTATGCCGCGCTCTATCTGCAAACCGCTCAGCGCCTGCGCCGCGAGAGTCAGCGACTCAAGCTCGGCGGGCCAAGTTTGCAAAGCTTTGAAGATCAGCTTCTGGCATGGCCAGACTCCAACCAGGATCGCTCGTGGATGCATCGCTTCCTGCAACGAATACAAAGCGAGCATCAGGATCTCGATTTTGTCTCGTTCGAGTATTACCCTTTTGACGAGATCTGCGAAAGCACACCGCGCAACCTCGAGGAGGTAGGACCACGCCTTACCGCTATGATATCGAGCCTCCGACGCGACGGAGTCTCGGCGGACATCCCATGGTATCTGACGGAGTACGGATACTCCGTTTTCGCCGGTAAACCAGAGGTCACACTGGAGGGGGCCCTTTTCAGCGCGCAAACGGTGGGCACTTTTCTGAGTTTGAAAGGAAGTCGCACTTATCTATACGGGTATGAGCCGGGTTATCTCATGAATGAGCTGGGCTGCTCCTGGGGGAATTTGATGATGCTGCAAATGGATTCCAAGACTCCATCGATTCATCGCCTTTCGACCTATTATGCCTGCCAGCTGATGACTCAGGAATGGATGTCGCCAAACGGCGGCCAGCATCAGATCCTGCCGGTGAGGCTACAAATGAGTCGGGAGGCACATGGTTTGCAAGCCTATGCGGTGGCACGACCCGATAATCAGCTGTCGCTCATGCTGGTTAACGACAGCCCGTCCGTTCCGGTTAGTCTACATTTAAACTTTGAGGGGTCTGAGGGAAAACTACAATCCCTTAGCGGGACGGTGGAACAGATAACCTATTCGAAAGAGCAATACGAATGGAGGAATGCCGGGCGGAATGGACATCCGCTCCACTCAAAACCACCTGAAAAACGGACTCTTTCCGCTTCTTCTTCCTATCAGATCCCTCCTTACTCTCTCACCATTCTACGCGGTACTCTGCCATGAGGCCGGTCTTAAGCTGGCTTGGTCTTTGCGTCTTATTGACGACTGCTGGATGTGAGAAACATGCACCTTCGCTCACCCAATCTTCGTCCAAGGAGAAACAATTAGTTGTCCCTGACCATGGCGCTTACACCGGGGCCTTCATCGACTTTGGTGGCATCGAGGATCAGGTCTCACTCGAAGGTATCGAGAGTTTTGAACAAATCGTCGGTAAGCACCAGGCGATCATCGCTTCGTCGAGTTTTTGGGGAGAGCAGAGTTTTCCGATGGCTAACCTGACCTTGATCTGGCGGCATGGCTCGCTTCCGTTGGTCTTTTGGTCTCCCTGGGACCGGCCTTACGAACAGAGAAAAGGTCCCGATCGCTTTAGTCTTAAGTCCATTCTTGAGGGTCGATGGAATCGTTACATTGACGACTGGGCTGATCAGGCGCGGACGTTCGGGGAGCCGATGATCGTCTCGTTCTGCAACGAGATGAATGGCGACTGGTTCCCCTGGTCGGGAAGCTATTATGGCGCCGGTCACAAGTTAGGAGCGAAAACAGCCGCGACACGGGAATGGGAAGGCCCCGAGACCTTCAAGCAGGCCTATCGGTATGTCGTGGACCGAGTTCGTAAACGTGGCGCAAGCAATATCCAATGGTTATTCCAAACGAATAACTACTCCTATCCCATGGACACATGGAATTTTGCTCCGGCATATTACCCTGGCTCAGATTATGTCGACTGGCTGGGCCTGAGTGTTTACGGAAAGCAGTTTAACGATGAGCCATGGGTCGATTTCTGGCCGTTAGTCGACTGGCCTTACCAGGAAATCGCGCGGCTTGATCCGCAGAAGCCAATCATGATTGCGGAATGGGCCACGGCTGAGTTTCCGCAGGCTGGCGATAAGGCGAAGTGGATTCGGGAAGCGTTCGCCATTATGCGAGACAACCTGCCCAGAGTTAAGGCGGAAGTGTATTGGCACGAGCGCTGGCAGAACGAGGACGAGAGCTATAGTAACCTGCGAGTAAATTCATCGCCGGAGGCGCTCGATGCCTACCGTGGGTCTGTCGCAGATCCTTACTGGTCGGGAAACCTCATTCTCCGCCCGCGCGGTTAAGTTACTCATCGCTGAGTAAAGAAGACCTGCGGAGACGAAACCGCACTTAGACGCTAAAGGCTTCGTTGATCACGCAATTCTGCTCGCGCTTATGGACGGCGAGCGCGCCGACCGCCGGGCTGGCGCTGGCATTGCGGCCGGCGTAGAGAATTTCCCGGCCCAGTAATAATCGTAACCGTGGTTCGATATAGGTCCATGCGCCCATGTTTTGCGATTCTTCCTGGCACCAAACGATCTTTTTTGCCTTGGTGAAGGGTTCGAGAATGGCGCTCAGTTTTTCCTCCGCTAACGGGTAGAGCTGCTCCAGGCGGACGAGCGCGGCATTTTCGATTCCCTGTTCATGGCGATGGCTGAGCAGGTCGTAGTAGACTTTGCCAGAGCACAGGATGATGCGATCGACTTTGTCCGGCGATCCGGTTTCCGGGCCCGGCAAAATTTCCGAGAAATTGCCACGCGTAAAATCCTCCGTACGCGAAGCAGCTTGTTCGGAGCGGAGGAGACTCTTTGGCGTCATGATGATGAGGGGCTTGATGAAGTCGCGCTTCATCTGCCGGCGCAGAACGTGAAAGTACTGTCCGGCGGTCGTCAGGTTGCAGACTTGAATGTTGTCTTCTGCACAGGCTTGAAGGAAACGCTCGAGGCGCGCGCTGGAATGCTCCGGTCCCTGGCCTTCGTAGCCGTGCGGAAGGAGCAGCACGATGCCGCTGGGACGTTGCCATTTCGATTCTGCTGAGACGATGAATTGATCGATGATTGTCTGTGCGCCGTTGGCAAAATCGCCAAACTGAGCTTCCCACAGGCAGAGCATGTTTGGGTAATCGAGAGAGTAACCGTAATCGAATCCAAGCACCGCTGCCTCCGAGAGCAGACTGTTGTAGATGCAAATGCGCGCCTGATTCGGCGCGAGATGAAGCAATGGCAGATACGGTTGGCCGGTTTTCGCGTCGTAGAGCAACGCGTGGCGATGACTAAAGGTACCGCGGCGACTGTCTTGTCCCGACAATCGGACCGGCACGCCTTCGAGCAGGAGCGAACCGAAGGCGAGCGCTTCGGCAAAACCCCAGTCGTAGGGGCCGCCGGCATTAAAGACTTCGCGTTGCCGATCGATCGTGATCCGCTTCACCTTCGGCAGGACATTGAAATTCTCGGGCACTCTCGTTAGGCCATCGACGATCTGCTTCAGCATCTCGGACGTGATCGCGGTCGGCGTTGTGTCGCAGGTGTATTTGGGTTGGAAAACCGCGGTCGATTCACGAAAGCGATCTTTGCGTTCGGCCCGCTCTTTTTCGATCGACTTCACTTCGTCAAGTGTCATGTCGAGTCGCAACTCAAACTCGGTTTCGAGCGACGCTGCGTCTTCCGCGCTCAGCACCCCGGATTCGAGCAGCTCTTTTTTGTAAAGCTGCGCCACCGACGGACGCTTCGCGATCCTGGCATACAGGTCGGGCTGAGTGAAGAGCGGCTCATCCCCTTCGTTGTGCCCATAGCGACGGTAGCAATACATGTCGATGACCACGTCCCGCCCAAATTCCTGCCGAAAATCGAGCAAAGTTTCAGTGACAAAACGGACCGCGATCGGGTCGTCGCCGTTCACGTGGAAGATCGGCACCTCGATCATCTTGGCAATATCGGTCGCATACATGGAGGAGCGCGCATCCTCCGGCAATGTGGTAAAGCCGATCTGATTGTTCACCACCACGTGCACCGTTCCACCGGTGCAGTAACCATCGAGCTGCGACATGTTGAGTGTCTCCGCGACGACGCCTTGGCCGGCGAAGGCGGCATCACCATGTATGAGGAGCGGCAGAACTTTCCGCCGGTGCTCGGTATCACCACGAATGCGTTGCCGCGCTCGCGCGATGCCCTCCACGACGGGATCGACCGCCTCGAGATGACTCGGATTGGCCGCAAGACGGATTTCCACTTCCCCACCCTCGGGAAGTTTGCGAACCGTGCGATAGCCAAGGTGATACTTCACATCGCCATCGCCGGCCACGAGTTCGGGAATATAGTTCGTGCTGAACTCAGTGAAGATGATCTCGAGGGATTTCCGCAGGAAATTGGCGAGCACATTGAGCCGGCCGCGATGCGCCATGCCCATGCAAATCTCCTCTATACCCTTGACCGGACAGCGTTGCAGAATCGTGTCGAGAATCACCAGGAGCGACTCCGCACCCTGAAGGGAAAAGCGTTTTTGCCCGACGTAACGCGTGTGCAGGAAAACCTCGAAGGCCTCCGCTTCGAGCAACAGCCGCAAGAGCGCAATCTCGACCTGGGTCGAAGCATGGTGTTTCACTGGCCGCGACTCGATCCGATCGCGCACCCAATTGCGGATGCGCGGATTCTGGATGTGCTGAAATTCAGTGCCAATGGTGTCGGCATAGATTTCCTCCAGGCGCCCGATCATCTCGCGCAGGGTCATCGTCTTGCCGTTGAGAAAAAAATTCGAGGAGACGCGCCGATCTAGATCCGACTCGCTGAAGCCAAGCTCGCGCAGGCCGAGGAGCGGATTTTGCGGCCGCGTCTCGGCCAACGGGTTCACGCGGGCGATCGTGTGGCCGAGTGTGCGATAAGCGTAAATCAGACCGTCGACGCGGGTCTGGAGTGACGTTTCCGGCGCCGCCGGGCTAGCGACGGTGGTGCTCGAAGCGCCGTTCCGCTGCGGCGTGTTTCCGAGCTCAAAACCTTCAAAAAATGCCTGCCAGCCAGCGTCGACCGACTCAGGATTCTTCTCCCAACGTCGGTAATTTTCCTCGATCAAATCGAGGTTGGCACGACTGGCGAACGATGGATGCATGCTGCACGTACTCTCGCGGCGATTGGTCGCCGGGCAAGTTGACAGTCCGGGGCCGGCTTCGATGTTCGAAGCCCAAAAGCACGACAATGACCACCGGGAAAAATCCTCGAATCAATCATCGGGGGCGGGAGCGATTTCAGCGCGCGCCGGATCTGTTGCCTCCGGCCGAGCCGCATCCAGAGTTAAAGGGATACATGCCATGGGGATCGTTAGGCAACAGACCAAACGATGAAGCTTAAGCAAGAGTTGGCTCGCCAGGAGAATCGAGTTGCCACTGCGACGGGCACTTTCAAGACAACCTTTCCTGAGAAGAAATTGATTGCGCTGCTGTTCCTCGGTCTGACTTCCATCTCTTTTGCGCAGGTGCCGGAGCCGTCGCCCACACCCGATCCGGCCTCCGAGCCGGCGGTTCTCGCGGTAGCAAAGGTTTTGCCCGCGGTCGTCAATATCAACACCGAACGCATCGTTAGGCGAGAAGTGCGCGACCCATTTGACGATTTCACCGCGCAGTTCTTTGGGACTTATCGCTCTCGCCCGCGTGAGATTCGCCAGCGACTGCAAAGCCTCGGCTCGGGATTCATCGTCGATCCGGCAGGGTACATTGTAACCAACGAGCATGTGGTTGAGCGCGCGGCCGATCTCAAGATTGAAGTCATCACGAACGACAACAAGACTTACAAGGCACGTTACATCGCAGGCGATCCGAAGAAGGATCTGGCCTTCATTAAGATCGATAGCGACAAACCACTGCCCTATGTAAATCTGCACGACATTTCGCCGAATTTGTTAGGCCAAACCGTCATCGTCGTAGGGAACGCACTCGGTTATGGCAGCTCGATCAGCCGTGGCGTTCTTAGCGGTGCAAAACGCGATATCACAATCGATAATGTCGATTATCATGATCTCTTGCAGACTGACGCCGCGATTAATCCTGGGAACAGTGGTGGGCCGTTAGTCGATCTCTCCGGACGACTTGTCGGAGTGAGCTCGGCCAAAATGGCCTTCACTCCACAAGGCGTTCCAACGCAGGGTCTGGGCTTTGCCATTCCCGCCGATGTCGTCAGGCAAACCGTGGATGAATTTAGAAAGGTGGCGGACAAGCGACCTTCGCCGCAAGCCAGTGCCTCCGAAGAAGCTTCCGGCTCGACGCGTGCCGACCGCATGTTTGGCTTGCAGCTGCAAGACCTGACTAACGATCTGGCTGATGCACTCGGTTACGCGCGCGGCAAAGGCGTGCTGGTGAGCGGGGTTGAGCCCGGTGGTCCGGCCGATAATGTCGGATTTGAGCGAGGCCTGGTCGTTTATCGCATCGGGAAATATGACGTGAATTCGGTCAGAGAAGTCGAACGCTTGCTCGCCCAGGCAAACACCGGATCGAGTGTCGATTTCGCGGTCGGCGTCATTCCGCGCAGCGGACGGGGACGGCGGGTGGAGACGGTTAATCTCGAGGCGCGGTGAAAAAATTTTTGCCGAAAAATTTGCCAACGCTTTTCGCCTGGCGTTGTCAGTAAGAACTCACCGCAGCATGATCAAGGTCGAAAATCTTACCAAACGCTATGCCGGACAGACGGCGATCGACGATCTGACTTTCGAAGTCGGCAAGGGTGAAATCATGGGCTTCCTCGGGCCTAACGGTGCGGGCAAGAGCACAACGATGCGCATCCTTTCCAGTTTCATGCCGCCGACTTCCGGGCGCGCTTCCATTGCCGGCTTCGACGTTTTCGAGAAGTCCCTCCAGGCCCGCGCCCATCTTGGCTATATGCCTGAAAACGTTCCGCTCTATAACGACATGCGCGTGACGGAATATCTCGAGTACCGCGCCGCGTTAAAGGGCGTAGCTCGTCGTCGGATGAATGAGCGCATCGGTGATGTGAAAGAGCTATGCGGCCTGAAAGAGGTTGAGAAGAAGCTGATCGGCACGCTATCCAAAGGTTATCGACAGCGCGTAGGTCTGGCCGACGCGCTCGTTCATGAGCCTGATCTGTTAATCCTCGACGAACCAACAAGCGGGCTTGATCCGAACCAAATCCGACAGGTGCGAGAGCTAATCCGCAACCTTGGCCGTCAGCACACCATCCTACTTTCAACTCACATTCTGCCAGAAGTAGAAATGACCTGCAGCCGCATCATCATTATTAACCGCGGCAAGATTGAGGCCTGCGATACTCCGGAGAACCTCGTGAATCAGATGCGGACTGCCACAGGCGTCCGCCTGGAAGCGAAAACGGGCCATGACAACGGTCTCGAAGAACTAAAGAAAATCGTCGGAGTGAAAGACATTAGTCTAACGAACGATGAAGATTGGCAGGTTTTTTCCTTGCGGACCGAGGCGGGAACGGATGTACGGCCAGAAGTCTTTCGCCTAGCCAGTGACCGGCACTGGACCGTGCGAGAGCTATCGCAACGAAAGGCAACCCTGGAAGATGTCTTTGTCGAGATTACGCATGCGGATGTGTAGGATCTCAAGGCGGGTCTAACAATGCGAAAATTCCTCACCCTTCTTTCACGCGAGATTAGAAGCTACTTCTACTCACCGATCGCATACGTCGTCCTCGTCTTTTTCCTCCTCGTCAGCGGAGTGGACTTTTACTTCCAGGTATCTTTTATGAACCAGCGGGCGGTGGAATATTCCGTCCAGGAGGCGTTCTTTAACTCGGTCTTCTTTTGGTTTGCTTTTGTCCTTATCTTCCCGCTCATCACCATGCGACTCTTTGCGGAAGAGTTTAAACTCGGAACAATCGAGCCGCTCATGACGGCACCGGTACGCGACTGGCAGGTCGTGCTCGCAAAGTACTTCGGCGCTCTCTTTTTCTATGTCGTTCTTTGGCTTCCGACGTTGCTCTATTTTGTCATTTTTCAAGCGATCACCCGGCAGCCTGCTGGCAGCTCGAGCGGAGCTTATTTTGGGAGCTATCTTATGCTTCTTCTTCTTGGGATGTTCTACCTTTCGATCGGTTGTTTCGCTTCTGTCCTGACCCGTAACCAGATCGTCGCGGCTATTATTTCCTTTGCTGCCATTACCCTGCTTTTCTTCCTTGGCCTGGTCTCGTTCATCCTTTTGGACGTTGATTCGACTACGCGCCAGTTACTGGGCTATTTTTCGGCTATCGAGCACATGCAAACACTGTCTCGTGGCGAGATCGATACCCGGCCAATGGTTCTCTATCTCAGCATGACGGTCGTGATGCTTGTCTTCACTTATCAGGCGTTCCAATCGCGCAAATGGAGGCTGTAATCGATGGCTGAGGAGTCCGTGCCTAACAAATCTAAAGGTATTCACCGTCTTCAGATTGGCCTCAACGTCATCGTGCAGGTTGCGGTCATCATCGTTTTGGCGGCCATGGTGAACTATCTCGGCTACGAACATTACCGGCGCTGGGATTACTCACGTGATAAGAAGTATGCCCTATCCGATAAGACGAAGCATTTCCTCAATAGCATCAAGGGGAAGGTGCGCCTGACGGTCTTCTTTGGTGCGCAGAATCCGATTAGCGGCGATGTGCAGAGCCTTTTGACGGAATACCAATATGCCTCACGCGGCAAGATCGACGTCGAGTATGTCGATCCCGAGCGTAACCTGACGAGGGCGAAGGAGCTGTTCGACAAGTATAAAGTGGTAACTGACGAGAGCGTTTTGATTGTTGATTATCAGGGCCGCAACAAAACAGTGAAGGCCTCTGAGATGGCCGAAATGAGTCAGGCAAATCCTCTGGCCGGCGAGCAGCCGCAAGTCACGGCTTTTAAAGGTGAGCAAGCCATCACCAGCGCGATGATTGATGTGGTGGAAGGAAAGAAGAACTCCATCGGCTATCTCGTCGGTCATAAGGAGCCACCACTTAGCGGACAAAGCCCTATCTCGGTGTTAAAGACTTTTATCGAGAACGAGAACATTCAGTTCAAAGAGCTCAATCTTTTTGAAGTCCCGGCGATTCCCGATGACATCAAGGTGCTGATGATCGCGGGCCCTCAGTACGACTTCTCTGATCGAGAAATGAAGATGTTGCGCGACTTTTGGAAGAAGGACGGACGCATCTTGTTCCTGGTCGATCCGGCGGCAAAGACCCCCCAGTTGCTCGGTTTTCTCGGCGAGCTTGGGGTAAAAGTCGACGACGACCGACTCATGGCGATGGTCAAGACCGGGATTGAAGAAGTGGCTCGGGTGCGAGATGTGGTGGCCCACTTCCTGGCCAACAGTCCCATCACCAAAATGCTGGTTGATGTCCGGGCGCCGTTTTTCGGACCGACCAGTTCGCTTACGCTCGACTCGCAACGTGTCGCGGCGGCCAATATTCATCTCACACCGCTGGCCGAGGCTGAGAAAGGTTATTGGGGCGAACGTGATTACAATTCCAATGACGACGCCGTGCTGCAATTCGATCCGGCGAAGGACAAAGGCGATCCTCTGACGATCGCCGCGTCGATCGAAGAAGGCGGCAGCGCGGATGAACGCCTGCAGATCAGTTCCGCGCGGCTCGTCGTCGCGGCGAATTCCACCTTCATCCAGGACAATGCACTCACTCAGGATCAGCAGGGTCTCGATTTCATCTCCGGCAGCCTCAACTGGCTTCTTAGCCGCGAACAGTTGATCGGTATCGCCCCCAAGGTTCCGCAGCCGCTTACCTTCACGCTCGAAGAGAAGGCGCTGCGCAGTCTGCGTTGGATCATTCTTGTTTTCATGCCGCTGGTGCCGGCGATTTTTGGCCTGCTTGTCTGGTGGCGGCGCCGCGCCTAACAAACAAAGGATGAAGACGCGGACGACACTCATCCTTCTGCTTATCACGATCGGTCTTGGGGTCTGGATCAAGTTCTTCGAAAGCAAAGGACCAAACACGGAGGAAGCACGGCGAGAAGCGGGAAATGTTGTCAACTTCGATCGGGAGAAACTGAAGGGCATCATGATCCAAAATGGCGACGATCGCATCGAGTTGCGACGCGAAGCCGGCAAATGGCGTCTTACTCAGCCGGTAAAGGATCAGGCCGATGGCGCGACGGTCGATAACCTCATTAGTGATCTCGAGTCCTGGCACAAAGATGCGGTCGTGCCGGCGACAGAAGTGGCGAAAGAGAAAGGTCGCCTGAATGAATATGGTCTCGTCCAGCCAAAGCTTCGACTGCGCCTGCTTGAACCAAACGGGCCACCGGAAATCTTCTTTGGCAAGGACGCTGCACTCGAAAACAAGATGTATGTCCGATTCGCCAATGCGAAGGACGTCCTCATTACCTCACAAACTGTGCGGACGGATATCGCAAAGAAACCGGACGATTTTCGAGATCGCAAACTCACTGACCTAACGACTGCACAAGTGACGCGGGCGATTCTGAAAACTTCGGCGGGCGAAATCGAGCTGACGAAAAAGAATGAGCACTGGGGAATCGTAAAACCGCTGCAGGCACGCGCGGCGGACGAGAAGATCAACGACCTTCTCGCGCAGGTAACCAACGCGCGTATTCAGGAATTTGTGGCCGACGACAAGGGCGATCTGCATGCCTATGGCCTGTCCGAGCCGCGTGGCTCGATCACCTTTTACGGAGGAGATGACAAGCAAGGACGGACCCTGCAAATCGGGAGCGCGGCGGAGAAAATCAAAGACGCCGTTTATGTCCGCTATCTGCCGCGCAACGCTGTCTATGCCTTGGCGAAGAAAACCGAGGACGTCCTGAAGACCAAGCCTAACGACTTACGCGATCGCCATCTCGTCCGGATCGACACCAATAATCTCGACCGCCTCAACATTGAAGGGACCGGCCAGCCCAAGATCGTTCTGGCGCGCAAAGAGCAAGACTGGACGGTCGCCAGCCGCAAGAACGAACCAGCAAACAGCGATGAAGTACGCCGTCTCCTCGAGACTTTGAACGACGAACAAGTAACACGGTTCGCTGCCGACACTGGAACCGAGCTGCCGAAGTACGGTCTCGATCACCCGCAACTGCAACTCACCTTTAGTTCTTTCGCTTCGGAAAACACCGCCGAAACGGCAGCAGGCGAGCATCCATTTCTCACCCTCGCTTTTGGCAAGGTCGAAGGAAATGAGGTTTACGCGCGGGTGGGCGAAGAACCGTTCGTCGTCGCGGCAAACCGCAATCTGCTTGAAAAGATTTGGACCGACCCGCTCCGCTGGCAGGAGTTGGCAATCTTTAAATTCAAGCCCGAGCAAATTCATCGCGTCTCGCGGGTGACCGAGCATGAGGAGTCGCTTGCGCGCGCGGGTGAGAAGAGCTGGAAATGGATAGCGGGAAAGGGTGAGATCGATGCGGTCAATGTGCAATCGCTCCTCAATACGCTTGCCTCCCTCCACGCCGTCCGCTGGGCGGGAGCGACGACTTCGTCGCAAGGATTCGAAAAACCGCTGCTCGTCCTCACTTTCACAACTTCGCCCGACGACAAAGCGATCCACAAGCTGACCGTCGGCGCGGCGACTCAGGAAGACATGTGGTATGCAAAGACGGACGAGCGGGAGGGCACCTTCGTCATTAGCCAACCCGATCTCAATGCGCTCAAACTTCCGCTGACAAAAGCGGCTGGCGCTTCGCCAGCGGCATCGCCGGCGGCAACCGCGAGCCCCGCGGCAAGCGCGATGCCTTAATCACCGGCAGCGCTATTTTGTCGCGTGGTAAATCGTCACGATCCCGGCAGATAACGGTTCCGCCTGGGCTTTAACGAATCCGCTTCGCTCGATAAGCCCGCACATCGTCCTCCCCTGTGGGAATTTTTCGATCGAGTCACCGAGATATTTGTAGGCGTCTTGCTCGCCCGTCACGACGGAAGCGATCCGCGGCAGGATGCGGTGTAAATAGCCACGATAGATCGTGCGCAAGAAGCCGCGGGGAAGCGAAAAATCGAGCACGAGAACGTGACCAGCCTGAGCTGAGACACGCGCCATTTCACGCAGCGCTGCTCCCCAATCCGCCATATTGCGCAAACCGAAAGCGACACTCACAACATCGAAACTGTCGTCCGCAAAGGGAAGATGAAGAGCATCGCCGACCACCGTATTCGTTAGGCCCTTGGCGCGCGCCACTGCCAGCATTTCCTCCGAAAAATCGGCTCCGGTAATTTCCGCTTCCGGTAACGCCCTGGCGATCGCGAGGGCGAGGTCTCCGCTGCCGGTGGCGAGGTCGAGGACCTTGCGCGGCCGCCATTGCCTAACGATTCGCGCGGCCCGATGTCGCCACCAGAAATCGAGTCCGCCGCTCAGGAGATGATTTGCCAGGTCATAGCGTCGGGCCACGCGATCAAACATCGCGCGCACCGCGGGTGGGTCGCGGTCGTCGGGGTTTGGCGACGAGAGGTGATTCACTGTCGCCCTTCTAGCGGCAGTTGATGGCAATGGCCAAGGGTTTAGAAAGCAAGCGAGCGCTCGTTAGCAAAAGCAAGCTTCCGGGTTTACCGCCTCCGGCCGCAAATTATTCCAGCACTGGTTCGCTGCGCTCTTCTTCGAGTGCAGCCAATTTGTTTCTTGCCATGAGTCGCGCGCAGGTGTTCCAGCGCAAAAGCGCGTCGTCGTTACCAGGCGGGCGAATTTTTTCGGCAATCTCGAACTGTCGCATCGCCTCACAAAGTTCATCGTAAGCATGATGCGCGGCGCCAGGATGACCCTGGGCGAGTTTTGCCTTTGCCCGCCGCTCGGCCAGAATGCCGCCGTAGTAGGCGCGTTCGTATTCGCCTGTAATCCTGGCGAGAAGCTGATTGGCCTGCGTGTCGCTCACACCATAGCCCTTGCTAAAGCGATCGGTGAGCGCGAGCAGCAAAGTAATCGTCGCGGCCTGATTCTCCGGATCGGTCGCCAGAATATCGAGACAAATGCTTTCCGCCTCCGCCGGCTCATTAAGCAGACGATAGCGCTCCGCTTTTTCCAAGGCCGCGGGAATCGCCTCTTTGGAAAGTGATTTCAGTTCGTGCATTCGTTAGGTGTTAGCCGTTAGGCGGTTCCGGCGCACGTTCGTTCCGCTGCCGAACCTTTTTCCAGAGCCAGCCGAACGGATCATAGTATTCATCGACCACCCGTTCCTTCAACGGAATGATCGCGTTGTCGGTGATCTGGATTTCCTCGGGGCAAACCTTGGTGCAGCACTTTGTGATGTTGCAAAAACCAATGCCTTGAGCTTCGCGCAATTCCGTCACGCGATCCTCAATGTCGAGCGGATGCATCTCGAGCGCGGCAGAATAAACAAAGAAGCGCGGGCCGATGAATTGGTCGTGCTTGTGATGGTCGCGCAGGACATGGCAGACGTCCTGACAAAGGAAACACTCGATACATTTGCGGAATTCCTGGACGCGATCGATGTCCTGCTGCTGCATCCGCCAAGTGCCATCTGGTGCATCTGGAGGACGGGGCTTAAATTTTTTGATCCGCTTTTTCACTGTGTAATTCCACGAGACGTCGGTAATCAAATCCTTTAACCGGGGAAAAGCTTTCATCGGTTCGATGGTGACCGGTTTGTCCAGCGGAAGCTCATTGAGGCGTGTCATGCACATGAGCCGCGGCATACCATTGACTTCCGCCGAACAGGAGCCGCACTTGCCCGCCTTGCAATTCCAACGACAAGCGAGGTCGTTGGCCTGCGTTGCCTGGATCTCATGAACCGCATCCAGGACCACCATCCCTTCAGACACTTCGGCGGTGTAGTCGCGGAACTCGCCGCTGATGGCGTCGCCGCGCCAGATTCGGAAAGTGGCGGTTTTCATCCCATCTCCTCGATCACGCGTTTTAAGTCTTCCCGGATTGGTGAAACCGTCTCGCGCCGAATCTGCATTTCGCCGGCGTCGTCCTTCCACACGATCGTGTTCACCTTGGCAAATTCAGCACTTTTCTCCGGGTAATCTTCTCGAAATTGCGCACCGCGACTCTCCTTGCGCTCGATCGCCGCCCGAGTGACAGCTTCGGCCACGGTCAGGAGATTGGGCAAATCGAGTGCCGTGTGCCAGCCGGGATTGAATTCACGGTTGCCATCGACGCCAACGCGCTCTGCGCGCTGCCAGAGTGTGGTGATGCCTTGCAAGGCTTCCTGCATCTCCTCCTCGCGCCTAACGATGCCGACTTTGTCCTGCATCACCTCCTGCAAATCGCGTTGCACCTGGTAGGGCCCGTCACCGCCGGCGGCGCCCCGCTCGAACGGAGCCAGCGCGCGCCGAGCGGTCTCATCAACCTCTCGTTGATCGACTTCGCCTAACGAATTTTCCTGCGCGAATTTGGCCGCGAATTCGCCCGCGCGTTTTCCGAAAACCAACAAATCGGAAAGCGAATTGCCGCCGAGCCGATTGGCACCGTTGATCCCCGCGGCGCATTCGCCACAGGCGAACAGGCCGGGGACGCGCGACATTTGAGAATCGGAATCGACCCGGATCCCGCCCATGACGTAATGCGTCGTCGGTCCTACCTCCATTGGTTCTTCGGTGATGTCGATATCAGCCAGTTGTTTGAACTGATGATACATGCTCGGCAGTTTCTTTTTGATGTGCTCCGCGCCGCCGGGGACCTTGTCTTTGATCCACGCGATATCGAGAAAAACGCCTCCATGCGGGCTGCCGCGACCGGCCTTGATTTCCCGGACGATGCAGCGGGCAACGTGATCGCGCGTTAGCAGCTCGGGAGGGCGCCGCGCGTTCTTGTCGCCCTGGCAATAACGCCAGCCTTCGGCGTCGTTGTCGGCCGTCTGGGCCCGGTAGTTTTCCGGGATATCGTCGAACATGAAGCGTCGGCCTTCCTTGTTCTTGAGGATGCCGCCTTCGCCACGCACGCCTTCGGTGACGAGAATGCCGCGCACGCTCGGAGGCCAGACCATACCCGTGGGGTGAAACTGAATGAATTCCATGTCAATCAGCTCCGCGCCGGCTTCGTAGCCTAACGAGTGACCGTCGCCGGTGTATTCCCAGCTGTTGCTCGTGATCTTGAAAGCACGGCCAATTCCGCCGGTAGCGAGGACGACCGCCTTGGCGCGAAAGATTTTGAAACGTCCGCGCTCGCGATCATAACCGAAAGCGCCAATCACGCGATCGCCGCTCTTGAGCAGGCTGAGGACGGTGTGTTCCATGTGAACATCGATCCCTTGGTGGACGCCGTGATCTTGCAACGTGCGAATCATTTCCAAACCCGTCCGATCGCCGACATGGGCGAGGCGCGGGTATTTGTGACCGCCGAAATTCCGCTGCAAGATGCGTCCATCGTTTGTCCGATCGAAGACCGCGCCCCAAGCCTCGAGCTCGCGCACCCGCGCCGGCGCTTCCTTGGCGTGCAGCTCCGCCATGCGCCAATTGTTGACGTATTGGCCGCCGCGCATCGTGTCGGCAAAGTGGACCTGCCAACTGTCGCGCTCATCGACGTTGGCCAGCGCCGCCGCGATTCCGCCTTCGGCCATCACCGTGTGCGCTTTGCCTAACAATGACTTGCAGACCATGCCTACCTTCGCTCCGGCCGTCGAGGCCTCGATCGCCGCCCGCAAACCGGCGCCACCCGCGCCGATGACCAGAACGTCATGGGTAAAGGTTTCGTAGTCGGCCATGGCTTAGTGCGTTGATGGGTTAAAGCGTTCTCACACCTCTTGTGCAACGCCTAACTTTCGTTGTTGTCTGCGTGGTCATGCAAGAATCCGCCGCTTCAGTTCGCGTGCCCGGCGATCTAGAAAAATCGCCAATCCTGCCAAATGCCTAACGAGCAAAGGCGCACGTAAATATCGGAGAAGCCGACCCAGAAGAGGCTCATCCAGGCCCAGAGCATGTGGCGGCGGTTGAAGCAGCTGACGCAGGCGTAGCAGCGATAGGAGGTGGGGGACTTGGAGAATTGATCAAGGAAACCGCCGACCAAATGGCGCAATGAATGGCAACCAAAGGTGTAGCCACCGAGGAGGACGACATTGATCACCAGGACAACGGTTCCCACGCCCATGCCTAGGGAGGTTGTTCCGGTCGTTGAATTATAGAACCAAAGCGCGCGCCAGACGTCGTGGAGCAGGACGAACAGGAAAAGGAGTGCGAGGTAGAGGAAATATCGGTGCACATTTTGCATGATGAGCGGAAAGGAGCGCTCGCCGAGATAAGTCTTGCGCGGCTCGCCCACACTGCAGGCGGGCGGATCGGCCCAGAAGGCCTTGTAATAGGCGCCGCGATAGTAATAACAGGTGAGGCGAAATCCACCCGGAGCCCAAAGAACGAGCAGGGCGGGTGAAAAGATGAGCCAAGCCGGCCACCAGGCTGGTCGCGGTCCGAACCAGCTATGGGGTGAGGAACCGAAAAGTTCCGGCGAATAGAAAGGCGAAAGATAAGGACCGAAGTAGTAATTGGTTCCCTGGAAAGCGGCCCAGGTCGAATAAACAACAAACGCGCCCAGCCCGAGAAACACGACCAGGGGTTGCGCCCACCAAACGTCAGCCCGCATTGTTTGGCCGAACGATCGCTCTGGCAGAGTACTTTCAGCAGAAGTCATCAGATTAGCACGATCAGTTAATTAGTACGGCCGGGCATGGCAAGTAAATCCGAGTGCTTCGACAGAACATGCTTTCGCTTAGGTGCCGGTGAGGCGGGCTTCGGCCAAATCGAGGTCGCGTTGGATGCGACGGAGCGCTTCGTCGTTGATTTCATGTGAATCACGCAAAGAGATGATGGTTCGACGCTCAACCTGCAGCGCCGCCTGTTGCAAGCGTTGATAGGCCGGCGTGCTGATAACGCCTCCCGGGTTCTCAGCCTGCTCGCGACACGCAGTCAGCTGCACGATCCGATCGCAATATTCCGCCCGCACCCGTTCCATCACGTCCTCGGCAATTTTTTCGTCGACCGCTTTTTGTTCGATGAAATCGACTGCGGCTTCGTTTGCCTGCAAACGCGCCCGGCGTTCCTCTTCGTCGACCTGTCCATCATCTTCGATGCCAAGCTTGCGAATGAGCACTGGAAGAGTGAGTCCTTGAAAGACGAGCGTGGTCAGGATGACGCAGAAGGTCAGAAAAAGGATGTAGCTGCGTCCCGGGAAAGCCTGGCCATTGGCGAGAAAAATGGGGAGTGCGAATGCGGCCGCAAGCGAAACGACGCCACGCATTCCCGCCCAGGCGAGGACTACGATTTGCCGCCAGGGCGGAGCAGGATCGTGCCCGCGAATCGTTGGACTGAGCCGGCGCGAGATCGAAGTGGCAAGAAAAACCCAAACGATGCGCACCAGCACCACCGTGCCGCTGACAAGCAAGCCGTAGGTCGTTAGGCGAAAAAACGGCTCGCTACTCAGATTATGCAGGATGCCGGGCAGTTGCAGCCCGAGCATGATGAAGATGAACCCGTTGAGGAGAAAGGCGACTATCTCCCAAAAGATCTGCGCCTGAAGACGGAAACTGACGGAATACGAGGTCGAGTGCCAACCCAGATAAACGCCGGCTGCGACGGTGGCGAGCACGCCGGAAACCGAAAGGCGCTCAGCAAGAAGATAAGCCGCAAAGGGTGTAAGGAGCGAAAGAGTGACCTGGACTGGGGTATTGTCGAGATTCCGGTGCACCCAGCGCATGATCAGGCCGACGAGCAAACCGAACGCGACGCCGCCCACGCCAACGAGGACGAAACGCAGGCTGGCCGTGCCTAACGAAAAGTGACCGGTTACCATCGCGGCCACCGCGAATTGATAGGCGACAAGCGCCGTCGCGTCATTGACCAGGCTCTCCCCGCTCAAGATTGCCTGAATGCGCACTGGAACGCGCAGACGTTTCAAGACTGCTTCGGCAGCGATCGCGTCGGGCGGTGAAACAATTGCGCCGAGAGCAAAGGCCGCCGCCCAAGGCAGGCCGACAATGAAGGAATGCGCCACCCAGGCAACAACCGTCGTCGTAGCAAGAACAAGTCCGATGGCGAGAAAGAGGATCGCCCGCAAATTGCGCCGGAAATCGCGCCAGGAAGCGAAGAGCGCAGCCGGATAAAGCAACGGGGGGAGAAAGAAGAAGAGAACGAGATCCGGATCTAGTCGGATGATGGGAAGAAACGGGACAAAGCTAAGTGCGAGCCCACCAAGGACGAGAACCACCGGATACGGAATGGCCCATTTATTTGCGAGCACGACAAGCCCGGCCACGAGCACGAGCAACAGCACGACAGGTTCGGCGTGATGCATGCGCGAGGTAGCGAGGTTTGCCTAACGAGGCCCGACGGCACCATCGGAAGCGATAGGACGCGCCCGGGCGCGATTCGCTTCCAGCTGGGACAAATGTTTTTCCGACCAGCGGCAAATAGCGCGGAGCGGCTCGATCAGCGTTCTTCCAAGAGGGGTAAGTGCGTACTCCACCTTCGGCGGAACAACCGGATGCACCTTGCGACTAACGAGACCGTCACGTTCCAGACTGCGCAGTGTTTGCGTAAGCATCTTTTGCGAAATACCCCCGATCTCGCGCCGCAATTCCGCATAACGGTGCGTGCCAGTGGCAAGCACGTGGATGATAAGTGCCGTCCATTTGTCGGCAATGCGGCTGAGAACGACGCGAGAAAGACACTGCGCATTCATGACCGAAGGGTCCAGGGCGCGCCGCAGAGGCATGGTTTTCCCTTTAGCGGAGATCAAAGACAGGCGCAAATGGAGAGTAACTTTCTGTGTAGCCTGTAGCAATCCAGAGGTTGGTCCACAGCTGTATGATTTTTTGCTTGAAAATAAATAGAAACTGTTAAGCCTCATCCCCTGCGTGTCTCCTGGGACTCGGAACCCAGCCGCCCCTTGCTCGGATGTGCGAGTCGCTGGTCGTGGGACGCCGAAAGTATGCTTATTGGAAAAGATCAGCGACCGTGCGGATGAAGCTCCTGGTTATCGGGAGCGGCGGACGCGAACACGCGCTGGTTTGGAAGCTTCATCAATCGTCGCAGGTGGACGCGATTTTTTGCGCGCCCGGCAATGCTGGCACCGAAGAGCTGGGCGAGAACGTTCAAATCCGCGCGGACGATTTCGACGGGCTCCTTCGCTTTGCGACGGAGAAAAGAATCGATCTCACGGTTGTCGGTCCGGATGATCCGCTCGCCCTCGGGGTGGTTGATCATTTTCGAAAGGCGGGACATCGCATTTTTGGTCCAACCAAGTCAGCCGCCCGGCTCGAAGCTTCGAAGGTTTTCGCGAAAAACTTCATGCGCCGCGCGAGTATTCCGACCGCGATGGCGGGAGTGTTCGACGATAGTCACAAAGCCTGCCGTTTCGTGGAGAAGTTGCATTTCCCGATTGTAATCAAAGCAGACGGTCTCGCGGCGGGCAAAGGCGTAGTCATCGCGCCTGACGCACTCAGCGCCAACGAAGCGATCAGCGATATGATTGACCGTGGACGTTTCGGCGAGGCTGGGGCGCGACTCTTGATCGAGGAATTTCTCGAAGGCTGGGAATGCTCGCTCCATGTCTTGGTCGCCGGCGATCAGTTTCAAGTCCTCGGCACAGCCTGTGATCACAAGCGGCTGCGCGACGGCAATGAAGGTCCGAATACTGGCGGCATGGGCGCGTACAGTCCGGCCGCACTTTGGACGTCGCAGCTGGAGCGTGACTTTGAGGACAAAATCATGCGGCCGCTGCTGCATGCCTTGGCGCAGGAAAAGGTTCATTTCTCCGGATTACTTTTCCCGGGCCTGATGGTCGATCGGCAGAACGCGCGCGTATTGGAATTTAATTGCCGGTTCGGCGATCCTGAAACGCAGGTCATCCTGCCGCGTTTGAAAGGCGACCTCCTGCCATTACTCGAAGCAACGATCGACGGGCGAATCGGCGAGACCAAAATCGAGCTCGATTCACGGGTGGCTGTCACGGTTGTGATGTCGTCTGCCGGCTATCCTGGCGATGTCGCGAAGGGGAAAAAAATCTGCGGCTTGGAAGAATGCGCCCGGATGAAGGACGTCCAAATCTTTCACGCGGGAACGCGGCGCGAAAAAGGCGATGTGGTCACGAGCGGCGGGCGCGTCCTCGCAGTGACGGCGTTAGGGGACACTATGGTTGCAGCGCGCGATCTGGCTTACTCCGCAGTGAGCAAAATTCATTTCGAAGGCTGTCACTACCGACGCGACATTGCTCTTGCCGCAGTTGAGGCTAAGGTCGAACCGACAGATGCAGCGTCCGGTTCTCAGCGCTAGCCTAACGATTCTTTTTTGCCTCACCGCTTACGGCGAATCTCCCTCGCCGTCACCGACTCCGGTCATCAATACCCTGACCACGGCGGACCTGGAGCGGGCAGTTCCGCTCATCCGGGAAAACTACCTTAATCCGCAGGCGCTTAACGATACGGAATTGAAGCGCGCGACTCTTGCCGGTCTGCTCGACCGGCTCGGCAACGGATTAGCGCTGTTGCCGGGTAGCGCGTCACCCAAACCATCGCCGGCGCCATTCTACCGCGAGATCATCGGAGGACACATCGGCTATTTGCGACCGGGCGACTTGAGCCGGGCGCAACTCCAGGAACTGGATACGACGTTGCGCGGATTGGCCGGAAAAAAGGTCGACGCCATCATTCTCGACTTGCGCGGCAGTGTCGAGACGAGCGATTACGAGGGCGCGGCGGAATTTGCCGACCGTTTTTTGCCCAAGGGACGGCCGCTGTTCTCGCTGCAAGGCCCTTCCCAAGCCACGCCCAAGAATTTTGTCTCGCAAACAGCGCCACTCTACGTCGGCCTCATCATTCTCCTGGTAGACGGGGAAACGGCCGGCGCGACCGAAGTGCTCGCGGCCGTGCTACGCACGGTTCACGGCTCGATTGTCGTGGGCGAGAAAACCGCCGGACGCGCGGTCGATTATTCCGATCTATCGCTTCCAAGCGGAAAAGTGCTGCGCATCGCGATAGCGGAGGCGATTCTACCGGAGGGCGAGCCTCGCATTCCCGATGGGTTAAAGCCTGACCTGGCCGTAAACATGCCACCGGGGATAAAGCAGCAAGTCTTTCAGCAGAGCCTAACGAAAGGCATGGCAACGTTTGTCTTTGAAGCCGATCAGCCGCATTTGAATGAAGCCGCTCTTATCGCAGGGACAAATCCTGAAATAGAAGCGGCACAAAAAAGAGGCAGGAGCGGCGAAAAATCCCCGCTGCACGACCCAGTCCTGCAACGAGGCGTCGATCTCGTGACTTCGATCGAGGTTTACGAGAAGCAAACCGGCCGGGCCCCGTGATAGAACATGTCGCTGCATCCGCTTGAGGAACGCATTCGTTACCAGTTCCGCAACAAGCGACTGCTCACGGAGGCGCTAACCCATCCGAGTGTGACACACGAAAAACAGGGCGGTCTGTTCGATAATCAGCGTTTGGAATTTCTCGGCGACGCGGTCCTGCAGTTGGTCATTACGGAGCATCTTTTCGCGCGATATGGCGAAGCAGGCGAAGGTCGCTTAACGACGCGGCGCTCGCGACTCGTCTCGCGCGAGTCGCTCAAGATTCGCGCCGCGGCGCTCGATCTTGGGCAGCATCTTTTCATGGGTCGTGGCGAAGAGGCGAGCGGGGGTCGCCAGCGTACGTCGAGCCTGGGTGACGCTTTCGAAGCACTGCTCGGTGCCGTCTATCTTGATGCTGGGCTGGAGACAGCTCGCCGCTTCATTCTGGAAGAAATGCGAGACGATCTCGAGCGGTTGGAAGACGAACCGTTGGAGGTGAATCCGAAGGGGCAGCTGCAGGAACTCCTCCAGGCGATTTCGCCCCGCGCCCCGGTTTACGAGCTGATTTCACAGCAGGGGCGCGAGCATGAGCGGATTTTTTTTGTGCGCGTGGTCTGGGAAAATCAGGTACTGGGGGAAGGGAGCGGGCGAAGCAAGAAGCAGGCGGAAACCGCCGCCGCATTAGTAGCCTTGAAAAAGCGGCCTTGGGAAACGAGAGATTCGCAGACCTTGCCCTAACGAACAGGGAAGCAATCGCCGGGAAAGAGAGTGATTGAGAGCGTGGATGTCGCCTAACGAATTCTCCCAGACAAAACAGTGGCCAATCGCGCGGCTAACGAAGTCCTTCCCACGCCGGATCGCTTCCTCGAGCAGGTCGCCTTGCGCGAGCGCGGCAGTGATTGCGGCCGAGTAAGTGCAACCGGTTCCATGCGTGGAAATACCCGCAACAAACGGAGCGGCAAATTCCTTCACTTCAGATCCATGGAAGAGCAAATCAATCGCGCTTTCGCCGGCAAGATGTCCGCCCTTAAGCAGGACGCGCGTGCCAAATTCTTCACTCAGCTCTCGTCCCACACTGCGCATTTCATCGAGATCGCGCACCGGTTTGCCGCTCAAGGCCGCGGCTTCCGCCATGTTCGGCGTTACCAGAGCGGCTCGGCGAAAAAGGCACCTTCGATAAGAGTCGATAGCTTGCGGTCGAAGCAAGGCATCGCCGCTTGTGGCGACCATTACCGGGTCGATCACCAGTGGAATGCCTTTCGCTCTTTCCTCGATGAGGCTCGCGACCACTTCCACAATCTCGGTGGAAAACAACAGACCGGTCTTGATCGCTCGAACGGGGAAATTCGTTAGGCAAAGCTCGATCTGCTCACGCACATTTCGCGGATGGATTCCCTCGATTCGCGACACCTTCCCAGGCGTCTCCGCTACCACACAGGTCACCGCCGTTAACCCGAAAACTCCGAACGCGCCGAAGGTTTTCAGGTCCGCCTGCAAGCCAGCCCCGGCGCTGCAATCGGATCCGGCAATCGTTAGGGCAACTGCCGGCGTCTTTCCCGAAGCGTCAGTCGTCGCATCGTGAATCGGTTTCGACTCTCGATTCACGAACCGCGATTCACCCGATTCCCGGCCTACGCGCCGTCGTTTCCGATCGCCTCAACGGGACAACCTTCCTTCGCCTCGTTGCAGAGCGCCTCTTCCTCGGGCGATTCGGGTTGCTTATAAACGTAGGAGTGGCCGCCGTCGTCATTGCGCTTGAAATTGGCGGGGGCAGTCTCGCGGCAGAGATCACAATCGATGCATTGGTCATCGACGTAGAATTTACCCTCTACGTTCTCAACATATTTGTTTGCAACGTCAGCCATAGTTAATCTGCCCAGTTGGGCGCTCGAAAGTAGGGAATTTCCTCACACGCGCAATCATTTTCCTCATTGACGAGCAAGGTCTCCCTCGCCAAAACTGGCTTGCTCGATTTTATTCCAAAGCGCGCCCTGTCTTTTTATGAAACCCGAAACACGCAGGACGCTGGTGTCGTTTCTCATCGAGCTGGTGGTCTACACCATTGGCATTGTCGTTTACTTTTTCCTCGTTCTGCATTTTCTCGCGAACTGGCTCGAGCATTTGAGTAAGGAAAATATCAAGCTCTACGCAATCGTCGCGCTCACGTTGATCCTCGGCCAGGCCGTGATCCTCGAATGGGTCACGACCTTTCTCTTCCGCCTACTGCGCGGCCGTTCGGAATGACTCCGCTTCTCGCCATGCATTTCCCGATTTCCGGGACAGACATCAGTCCTGTCTATCTGGTCGTGATCGGATTTCTCATCGGTATTCTGGGCGGGTTCTTCGGCGTGGGTGGCAGCTTTATCGCGGGGCCGGCGTTACGCGCGGTCGGAATGCATTGGAATTTCGCAGTCGGAACCGACCTCGCCCATATCGTCGGCAAGTCGGTCGTGGCGGCAAAACGTCATCGCGCTTTGGGCAACGTCGACCTTCGGCTCGGCCTGATTATGGCAGCGGGAACGATTGTGGGCGCGGAATGCGGCGCGCAACTGATTCAGTATTTGAAGCGGCAGGGCAATGTCGACTTTGTCGTGAGCATCGTTTCCATTGTCATTTACTCGAGCATTTCCCTTTTCATGGTCTGGGAAAGCTCGCGCACCGTCCGCTCTCAAAAGAAGAACCGAGCGAAAACAGGTGGGGCACAGAAAGGCCGCCACGCCAAGGATGAATCCTCTTTTGCCGGCCTGACCCAGGCGATGCAACGCATCCCGCTCTGGCCGGTAGTTTCGCTGCCGACCTCCGGGGTAAAAGCAATCTCAGTCTGGGTCATCATTGTCGTTTCCTTCATTGGCGGACTCTTCAGTGGATTTCTCGGAGGCGGCGCAGGCTACATTCGGATGCCGATGATGGTTTATATTCTGGGTATCCCTACCCATCTGGCAGTAGGAACCGACTTATTTGAGATTATTATTTCCGCCAGCTACGGCACCTTTAGCCATGCCATCAAAGGAAATGTCGATATCTTGGTTGCATTGGTCATGCACACGGGCGCGGCCATCGGAGCACAAATCGGCGCGATTCTTACCCAGTATTTCGCCGGACCGAAGATTCGACTCCTGTTTGTTCCGCTGCCCTTGATCGGAGTGGCGATTGTTACCTACACCCTCATTACCGGCCATAAGCTTTAGCGATGCGCATCTTGATTTGCAGCGACGGGACTGACCCAGCCGACAATCCCACTCGGCTTGGCGGGCTCATTGCCGGTCCGTGTCATTGGGACGTGACGTTGCTTGGAATCGCCGAGAAAGAAGATGAGGAAGGGCCGCTCCGCGCCGCGCTTGAAGGCGAAGCGAATTTGCTGCGCAGTTACCAGATCACGTCACCACGCATTGAGATTCGTTCGGGCGAACCGATTCGACAGATTCTGGCGGAGACAACCGCGAATGAATATGATGTCGCCATTATTGGCGCGCGCCGCAAAGGCGAAGGCGGACTCTATTTTCGCCCGGAAAAAACCTACGAAGTCATCAAAGCCGTCCCACCACCTGTCCTCGTCGCGATTGGATCCTGCGACCGGGTCCAGCGCATCCTGGTTTGTACCGGCGGCAAGAAATTTATCGACGACGCGGTGCAACTCGCAGGCGAAATCGCCAAATGCGTTAACGGCATGGTAACGCTCCTGCATGTCATGGCGGAGCCGCCGGCGATATATGCCGACCTCGTTAGGATGGAAGAAGACGTCGAGCGCCTTCTTACTTCCGACTCCGAGCTTGGCCGCAATTTGCGGGGGCAAAAGGAAAGCCTGCAGAAATTGGGGATCCAGGTGGAAATCCGCATTCGTCACGGGCTCGCGCTCGACCAGATTTTTATCGAGGCAAATGAAGGAAACCATGACCTTATCGTGACCGGCACTTCGCAGGCTCGCGGTCCGTTTCGTCACTACATCATGGGCGACCTGACTCGTGGCGTTTTGAATCGCGCCGAGTGTCCAGTTTTGGTCGCGCGGGCGGGCAAAATCGTTGACGACGAAGACGCCGAGGGCGGATTTTTTCACCGACTGTTGCACGGCTTTCCTTCAAAGGTCGCCTAACGAATTCGCTCCATCCACTACCTCGCGATGGAGCTGGCGAGACCCGCGGCATTACTCGCTAACCTCGAAACCGCGAGCTGAGTTCGATTCTCCCGGTATCGGGAACCAGCCGGGTTGCGTGCCGAAACATGGCCGCTATGCTGCGCAGGCCCGGCTATGATCTCAACAAACTCTTCCTCGACTCTCATCAGGCATCTCAGCATCTACGTTGCCTTCCTTGTCCTCACGGCCTTCGCCGGCTGCACAAACAAGAAGAGCCAGACTGCCGGCGCCACGGGCGACTACGTTACCGGGACGCCGTTGCCCGAGCGGCAGGAAGGCACCTCATTCATGAGCAGCAATGTCGATCGAAATCAGTTTCAACCGATCTACTTTGACTTCGACAGCCAGACCATTCGCAGCTCGGAGAATGCTAAAATCCAGCAGATCGCGAGCTTCCTTCAGCAAGGTAACGCCCAGATTATCATCGCCGGCTTCACCGATGAACGCGGAACTCCCGAATACAACCGCGGACTCGGTGAGCGGCGGGCTGAATCAATCCGCGAGGCATTGATCGCGCTCGGTGCTGGCGCGCAAAAAATTCAAACCGTCAGCTTCGGTTCGGAAATGCCGGCCGATCCCGGGCACGACGAATCGGCCTGGGCGAAAAACCGTCGCGCCGAAATCGGCGTCGTGAAGTAGTCTGACAAGGTGAGTCGTTAGGCTGCGGCGTGTGAAAGCGTCAGCACCTGGCTGTAGAGCGCCTCGTAGCTTTCGGCCGCTACAGCCCAGGAGAAATCTAGGGCGAGAGCGCGCTGCATGAGACGCTCCCAGGTTGGGCGATCGGCGAAAATTTCCTTGGCGCGCTTGATCGCGTCCCAAAGCGGTTCGCTGCCGTATTCATAAAAGAGAAATCCATAACCGGAGTCGGTCGATGGATCATAGTCAGCGATGATCTGTTCCACGCCTCGTTGCGCGCGCGCGATCGGCAGCACGCCATATTTCAAACTATGCATGGCGCTGAACGCACCCGGCTCAACTCGCGAGGGAATGAGCGCAATGTCGCTCCCACCTTCAATCAAATGTGCGAGCGTTTCATCGTAAACGTGTTGATAGGCGAATCGGTCCCGATACCGTCGCGCGGCGATGGCGAGCGTCGTTTCATATGCCGGATCCCCCTTTCCAAGGACAACAAGCCGAACATCGTCGGCCAGGAGTCGATCCAGCACCGGTATGAGAATGTCGAACCCTTTCGCGCCGACAAGTCTCGTCACCATGCCGAAGACGGGACCGCGCGGCGTCGAGGCAAGCTTGAGCTTGGCGAGAAGGGCCGCCTTGCTCTTTGCCTTTGGCGCGAGATTCCTGGAGTCGTAGCGCGTGGGCAGCAATTTGTCGGTCGCCGCATTCCAGCGTTTGTAATCCGCGCCGCCGAGAATGCCGCTGAGCTTGTGCGCGTGCTCGCGCAGGACGACGTCGAGACCTTCGCCTAAGGACGGGTCCTGGATCTGGTGGGCGTAGGTTGCGCTTGGAACAACAACGCGGTCGGCGAAAAGAATCCCGCCCTTGAGCAGGTTCAGCCGGCCGAAAAATTCGACCCCGCCCAGATCGAAATAACGTCCAGACAAGTTCGTTAGGGCAAAATCCCAGCTCTCAAAGTCTCCCTGGTCGGCCAGATGATGAATCGATAAGACAGTGGCAAAGGGCAACCCCTGATCGCGCACCAGCACGGGAACTAGCGCTGCCGTCCAATCATGGCAATGCAGAATATCCGGCGTCGGCGTCATGCGGCGCGCAATCTCGACCGCGGCTTTGCTGAAGAAGATGAAACGGGCGGCGTTATCGGAATAGGGTTCGCCCCGTTCCTGATAAACTCCCGGCCGATCGTAAAGCTCGTCGCAGCGGACGAAAAAAATCTGCAAATCTTCCGCCGTGCGCCCCTCGAGAAGATCGGCCGCCAGGCGCTTGTCGCCTAACGTGATCTCGAGACTCACGCTCAGCGGTTTGGTCTTCAGTTTCTTGTTCTCGCGAACCTCGCGGTAATAGGGCATGGCGACTGCGATTTCGTGCCCGCGTCGTTTCAATTCGCGGGGGAGCGCGACCAGCACATCGGAGAGAGCGCCGGAACGAGCCAGCGGCCAACCCTCGCTGCTGATCATGAGGATTTTCATTCCACTACAGCGTGATTCGAAAATGGGGCGACGTCGAACTCAGAATCCCGATTCACGGGGCTCGATTCAGCCATTCTGTTTTCACCCACGCGATCGCTTCGTCGCGATCGCACAACGTTCCTTCCAACTGTCGCGTCTCAACCGCTTCGAGAATTTGGCCAAATATCGGCCCCGGCTTAAACCCAAGCGCGATGAGATCGTCTCCCCTGACAAGTGGCGGAGGAATGATGGGTTCATGGGCAAACTCCTCCTGTTTGCGGACGAGGTACTCATAATTGTCGAGCATGCCGTGGCTGCCGAGGCAATCGACCCGGTGCAGCTCCAGCTCATCTGCGAAATGGGACCGAGCCATGAACCGTTTCAGGCGCGCGATACGCATGTTGGGCGTGTCTTTAAAGACCATGTGTTGCTCGACCGCTTCGACTGTGGCGTCGATCTCGGCTCGGGAAAAACGCAGACGTTGCATGAGCGCTTCGGTCATGCTGGCGCCAATCTTGTCGTGCCCGCTGAAGCGGATGCGTCCGGTCTCGTCCACGCTTCCGGTAACCGCTTTGCCAATGTCATGAAAGAGCACGCTGAAGACGAGCGGGATCGAGACTTCGTCAGGCAAGAGTGAAAGCATGAGTCGCGTATGCCGGAAGACGTCGCCTTCAGGATGAAATTGCGGCGGTTGCTCGACGCCTTTAAGTGCGTCGACTTCGGGCAGGATCGCTTTCATCAGTCCGCTGGCGTCGAGCAGGTCCCAGCCGCGCACCCGATGCGGCGAAAGAAAAATTCGGACTCAGCTCGTCGCGAATTCTTTCCGCACTGATGGTCTTGATCGTGTCTGCCTGCCTAACGATTGCCTCCCAGGTTAAGGATTCGATCTCGAACTCGAGCAGGGTGGCAAAGCGCACTGCGCGCAGGAGTCGTAGCCGATCTTCGGCAAATCGTTGCGCCGGATCGCCGATCGCCCTAACGATTCCTGCCGTCAAGTCTTCGCGACCGCCGACGAAATCGATGATCTTGTCGGCAGGACGGATCGTAAAACATGCCGTTGATGGTGAAGTCCCGTCGACGGGCATCTTCCTCCGGCGAGGAAAAATGCACGTCGACCGGATGCCGGCCATCGAGATAAGCGCCATCGGAACGGAAGGTCGCGATCTCAAATTGAAAATCGTCTTCCAGAACTACGATCACCCCGAAATGCGCGCCGACTGAATACGTTCGTCGGAAAATTTTCTGCACGTCTTCGGGCCGCGCATCGGTCGCGATATCGACGTCCTTGGCAGTTTCTCCCCTAACGAGATCGCGCACGCAACCGCCCGCGAAATAGGCGATATATCCGGCCGCGCGCAGTCGCTCGACAAGCGTGCGCGCAGTCGTGAGCATGGGCGTTTCCTCCCGGCCGGTCGGGGCGCGATTCACGCAAGCATGCTCGCTCCTCGCCTCGCGACTGTCGAGTTGTCGCGGCGCGATAGAGCGACAGTCAGGGACCGCCACTTCAAAGAAGACGCTTCTCTTGCCTAACGACTTAGCCTAACGAGGACTGACGATGACATTGAAGAACTGCACCGCGGCGGCACCGCACGTGTCGAGCACCGTAACGCGAATCGGCGTGGTCGTTCCCGGCGTCGTCGAGTCGGTCGTCAAGACGGTAACTTTTCCGGTCCGTTGGTCGATGGAGATCGTGCCGCCCCCGGGGAGGACGGTTGGCGTGACTGAATACGGCTGGTCGGCGAGGTTACCATTGGCGTCGACTGTGCGCGTGGAGGGTTTGGTCGTGCCATGCGCATTGTGGGCGCGAACCCTCACGTCGGCATACGTACCCAGGCTCGGCGAAGGATTTGGCTCGACGATGAGATTAAAAACGCCCGACGCGCTCGCGCCGGAACTGTCTGTGACGGTGAGAGTAATCGGATAGGTGCGCGTGGTTAACGTGGTCACGAGCGGGCAATCAACCAGCGCGCTCATCGAGACGTTGCTGCCGGAAACCCTCGGAGTCAGGTGCGCGCCGAAAGGAACATTCGAGACGGCGGCAGTGAGGCCATTGCCATCCGGGTCGCTTACGGTGGCAACGTTGCCGACCGTCGGATGAAGCGTGCCTCGCATAACGGTGATGCCGTCCGGCAGAATCATTAGGCTGGGCGGCGAATTGGTCGTGGACGTGATCGTCAGGTCGGCATCCGAGATATCGAAGAAGATGTTGCCGACGGCTTCGACTTTAATTCGACCCTGGGTGCTGGCCACGCTGCCATTATTCGGGATGACAACGTTGGCGCTGCCATTGTTAGGCACGCTGTTCGCGAGGACGGTCGGGAAGGTGTTTCCGCCGTCGGTAGAAAGAGAGATTTTGACGTTGGCGCAGGAGATCGGCGACGTGCTCGTGCCCGCGACATTCCAATTGACCGCGACATTCGAGCCGGCGGCGATTGTCATGGCGCTATTGGGCGCAGTGATCGCGAAAGGTCCCGCGCTGCTGACCGACGTCACAGTGGTCACGGCGTAGTTTGATCCTCCGCCGCCGGCGCGATTGTCGCGCACGGTGACGCGATAGACCATGGTGCGGGCGGTGGTGGGGAGGAATTCGCCGCTGATGCGATCAAATGAAAGGGTGGCCGGCGGCACGTTCTGATTATTTAAAATGTAGGTGAGCGAGGGAAAGATGCGGGTCGGATTCGTCGTCGGCGGGAAAGAACGGAAGATGGGCGACGAGCCATTGTCGCGCGGATCTTTGGTCGGATCCTGCGCGGGACCCTTGTCAAATTCTTCCCAGCAATAAGTGAGTGTGTCGCCATCGGGATCACTCGCGCTTGCCGTCAACGAGAAAGGGGTTTGGGCCGGGATTGTGTAGATGCTGAGTGGCGAAATCGTCGGCGGTGTGTTTCCAGTTGGCGTTGTGATTGCGCAACTGGCACCTGTCCCGGAGCCCGTGTAGGCGTCCACTTCGTCGTAGTTGATGGTGTAGAAATAATCGTCGCTATGCGGCGCGAGATCCTGCGGTGAGCAGATGCCGGCGTAAGCCATGATGGTGGTACCGCTGCCTACTTCGTAAGCTGTCGAACCATTGCGATTGCCGCCCGCGCAGGCGCCGCTCGTGCCGTTAAAGGGATGGTTGGCACCGAACTGATGTCCCATTTCGTGCACGACGTAATCGATGTCGTAAGGATCGCCCACGGGGGCAGAAGTACCGGTTTCGGAAGAGGCCTTCAGGCCATTACGACAAATCACGGCAAGGTTTGAAAGCCCGCCACCCGCAGTGCTGAAGACGTGACCGAAATCGTAATTCGCCGCACCGATCAGATTGTCGCAGGTCGATTGATTCTGCCCGAGGAGCGCGCCGGGGTTGTTGTTCGTGAAAGGATCGGTCGCAGGGTCGAGGAAGATGATTTTGTCCTCGTCATCTACGAGCATGAAACGAATGGCGAACTCGCGCTCATAAACGGCGCTGCAGCGATTGATCGACGTGATGATGGCCGCGAGCGTGCCGGCAAGGTTGGCGGCGTTAGGGAGACAGACATAGGTCGCGTATTCACCCGTGCAGGCGAGCGCAAGCCGATAAGTGCGCAGGGTCGAGCCGGTCGGACGCTGCAACTGTAGTCCGGAAAAAGGCGTGATCTGGGTAGACTGCTCATCTACCAAACAGGTGAATCCCTTATCCGGCGCGAGGAAGTCGCGCTTGAAATAGGAAACGTAAGTCGTGTCGCTGTCGCGCCAGTAGGGGTCGATGTAAACGTCGCCGTTGGCCGAAAGGATCATGGCGTGGAATCCCTGAGGCGTAAGATCGATGCGCATGGTCGCGCTCGGATCCTCGATACCCTGCCCGACGTAGGTTTTGAACTGCGGAAATTTTGCGGCCAACTTTGGTGACATGATGGACGACTCCTGAACGAGAAAGCGCGCGAACTCGCCGCCCGGCATCGGGATCTGCAACTCCACGCCGCCTGTGGCCATCGGCAGACTAAATTCAGGCGTGGCGTTTGCGAGCAATTGCGCCAAGGCTGGTCGGTTAAGATCCACGGTTCGATAAATCTGCGGCACGACCGTGCGCAACGTGCTCGTCTGTTGGCTTGGGGAGCGCGCCCCAGTCATCGCCTGTTCGTTGACATCGTTCCAGATGCCGGCGCCGTTGAGCGCGGTAGTTTGAGCGAAGAGCGAACCCGCGGCGAGAAAAAGGCCAGCGGCAAGGGACATGGCAGCGCGAATGAGTTTCATAAATGAGTCGGTCGGTGTAGCGGGATCATTACCTTTTTGCAAGGTTAAAATCTTCGAACAGGGGGAGAATGCTGACGCGCTAGGCTAATCCACCGGCAGCGACCGGGCGCGCGAATCACGAAAAGAGTGAATGAGAAAGCAAACAACCGCGATGCAAATGCAGGAATCGGCGACGTTAAAGGCGGGCCAGGGATCCGCGCGCGGAATGTGCAGATTGAAGAGGAGAAAGTCGATCACGTGCCCATGCAAGAGTCGATCGGTAAGGTTGCCAAGGATGCCAGCCAACAGAAGTCCAAGGGCGGTGCGATTCCAGGGATCGCGGGCAGCGGGCCGAAGTAAAAGATAGCTCACGACAACTAATGCGACGCAGGAAAGCAACACGAAAAAGCCGTTGTGGTTCTGGAAGTTTCCAAAGGCTGCGCCCGTGTTGGTGATATTAACCAGCTCAAAGAAGCTGGGAATTACGACGCGCGGTCGATCTTGTATGTGTAAAAGCACCAGATGTTTCGTCAACTGGTCCAGCAGATAGAGCGGGAGGGTAAGAAAGAGAAAAATCCTCATGCGCGCTCATCGATAACCGCTGCGCAGCGCTCGCAGAGATCGGGATGCGCCGGGATTTTGCCGACTGCTTCGCGATGACGCCAGCAACGTGCGCACTTTTCGTTAGGCGATTTCATGATCGTGGCGCTGGCTTCCGTCGCCGGCTCCAGCCGTAGATCGCTCAGAATGAAAAATTCCTCCAGCTCTTCATGCGTGACGGAGCTGGCGATACGTTCATCGCAGCGCAAAACGACTGCGGCTTCAAGTGCGTTGCCAATCACTTTCTCCTGGCGCGCTTTCTCGATCGCCTGACCGATCACTCCGCGCAGCTGGATTAGTTCCCCGACTCGTTGCCGAACGACTGCGTCACGCAGATTGTTCTGCGGCTCGGGGAAAAGCTGGAGATGAATGGATTCCGGGTTGTCGAGGAATCCCCAGGCCTCTTCCGCCGTAAAACTGAGAATGGGCGCCAGCAGCTTGCAAAGCGTGCCAAAGATTTGATGCATCGCCTCCTGCGTGGCGCGACGCCGCGGCGAATTGGGCGCGTCGCAATACAACCGATCCTTTGTGATGTCGATGTATAGGCTGCTTAGGTCGACCGCGCAGTATTGATTGAGAGCGTGATAGACTTTGTGAAATTCATAAGCCGCGTAAGCCGTGCGGCATTCCTCGATCACCTCCTCAAGACGGTCGAGAATCCAGCGATCGACGATCGTTCGGTTTTCTGACGCAGCTTTGCCTTCCGCTGCCGCGAAATCGTGCAGATTGCCCAGCAGAATCCGGAGCGTATTGCGGATGCGGCGATAGGTGTCGCCCAGCCTGTTGAACATTTCCTCGGAGAACGGCACATCGTCCGTGTAGTTGATGCTGCTCACCCAAAGCCTGACGAGATCAGCTCCGTGACGTCCGACGAAATGACCCGCGTCCATCGGCTTGCTGTAGGTGCTCGACTTGGAGATTTTTTTTCCGTCCAGGTCGACCACGAAACCGTGCGTCACACAGATCTTGTAAGGCGCGCGGTTGTATAGAGCGACGCTCGTCATGAGAGACGATTGAAACCAGCCGCGGTGCTGATCGGTCGCTTCGAGATACATGTCCGCTGGGTCGCGCAGCTCAGGGTGCTGCGCGCAAACGGCTAAATGCGAAAGGCCGCTATCGATCCAAACATCAATCGTATCGTTGCGATGTCGCGTCCCTTCCGGAAGGTCCAGCGCCTTTGCGAGGGCGACATCGTCAAGCTCGAACCAGACGTTAGAACCGCGTTTCGCCACGAGGTCAGAAAGTTTGCGAATCCATTCCGGGTCGAGAATTGCTTCCCCAGCGGCGGAATAAAAAACGGGCAGCGGCACCCCCCAACTCCGCTGCCGCGAAATAACCCAATCAGGCCGCGACGCTACCGTGCCAGCGATGCGATTTTCGCCCCAGGCAGGAATCCATGCGACGTGGGTAATCGCGTCGAGCGCTTTCTGTCGCAGTTCATCGATGCGAATGAAGAACTGCTCGACCGCGCGAAAAATAATCGGCGTCTTCGAGCGCCAGCAATAAGGATAGGAATGCTGGTACGCCTCCTCCGCCACGAGCATGCCGCGCTCGCGCAACAGCCTAAGAATCTCGGCGTTGGCATCGAAGACGTATTTGCCACTGAGTTGGGGCAGGCCGGCTTCGTCCGTAAAGCGGCCGAGATCGTCGACCGGCGAGAGGACAGGAAGACCGTTCGTGCGGCCTAACGAGTAATCGTCTTCGCCGTGACCGGGCGCGATGTGAACCGCGCCGGTACCGCTATCCATGGTGACAAAGTCGGCGGTGAGAACGATTGCTGTCCGCGGCAGAAAAGGATGCTGGACCCCGATCCCTTCCAGTTTGGTCCCAAGAAAGGTTGGCGGCGATTCGTCCGCCGGCTGCCACCCGGTCGCGGTGACAAAGGGCGCCACCAGTTTTTCCGCGAGGACGAACGTGTCGACTTCATCGCCGCGTGAAAACCTTTGCGCGACGTAGCGTTCCTTTTCAGCGATGGCGATCGCGAGGTTGGCTGGAAGGGTCCAAGGCGTCGTGGTCCAGATTACGATACTGGCCTTTCCGCCTAAGGAACCCGTGACAATGGGAAATTTGACGTAGGCGGCCGTGTCCTGCCGGTCCTGATATTCCACCTCGGCTTCAGCCAGGGCGGTTTGTGCACCCGTGCTCCAAAATACAGGCTTGAGCGATTTGTAGACGAGGCCCTGCTCGACGAAAACGGCGAAGGCGCGCAGGATTTCCGCTTCGTAGATTGGACTCATCGTCAGATAGGGACGATCCCAGTCGCCGAGAACGCCGAGGCGCTTGAATTGTTCGCGCTGGATATCGACAAACTTCCTCGCGAAAGCTTCTGAGCGCTGTCGCACCTCGAGAGGGGAAAGGCCGCGGGTTTCTTTTACCACCTTGTATTCGATCGGCAGCCCGTGGCAATCCCATCCTGGCACGTAGGGCGCACGAAAGCCGGCCATGGACTTCGATTTCACCACCAAATCCTTGAGGATCTTGTTGAGTGCGGTCCCCATATGCACATCGCCGTTAGCGAAAGGCGGTCCGTCGTGCAGAACAAAAAGCTCGGCTCCGGCGCGCGCTTTTTGGATCTGTTCGTAGAGCCGCATTCGCTCCCACTTTTGGAGAAGCTCCGGCTCGCGCGTAATCAGTCCGGCCTTCATGGGAAAGTCGGTTTTGGGAAGGTTGAGGGTGTCCTTGTAATTCTGACTCATTGCGGAGCGGCGACGCTAACATTCGCCCTCCGAAAAGCAACGCGTCGACTACCCGTAAACAGAGGCGGATTGCGCGGCAAATGTTTCTCGCCTAACGAAAAGTCCTGAGGCTCTTCTTGCAAAATTTTCACTTTGAGGCCACGGAGAAGTGACTAGAGTTCGCCCCCAATGCAAAAGACGGCGGTGCGCCCATGAAACGAATTCTTCCGTTCCTGATCATCATGATTGTTGGACTCATGACGGTGGGCATTGCGACCGCGGTCTACCGACACAAAGTCCATCCGGCAAATGCGACAGCAGCCAGCGCCAGTCCCCTCGCTGCCGCTCCCGCCACCAAGGACGGAGCCGACGTGGATGACGGCACGCGGCACGTGCAGGGCCGTCTCGATGCGCCGGTGAAGCTGGAGATTTATGGCGATTTCCAATGCCCGTCCTGCGCAGGTGCTTCAACAGTGATCGGCGAGTTGCAGAAAGAATACGGAAATCGTCTCTGCGTAATCTATTATGAGTTTCCGCTCGCCATGCATCAACATTCGACGGAGGCAGCGCTGGCCGCGGAAGCCGCCGGATTGCAGGGAAAGTTCTGGGAAATGCACGATGCGCTCTACCAGTACCAGAACGTCTGGAGCAGAGCCACCAACGTAAACATTTTTTTCGAGACGTATGCGCAAACGCTCGGTCTTGATCTGAGCCGCTTTCGAGCAGATCGCGCCAGTCCGGTGCTCCTTGCGCAAATCCACGCTCAGGCCGACGCCGGTTCTGCGCGAGGGGTTGAAAATACGCCCACCTTGTTTGTAAACGGAGAACAACTCAGGACGGCCTTCTCCAAGGAGTCTCTTAAGGCAACGCTCGATCAGGCGCTCGCAAAGAAGAAAGGTTCCTGATCGTGGCGGAAAAGAGGAGACAAGCTGGAGAGTTCGCCGTGACTCAAGGTCCGTCGCGGTCAGCCCTGATTATTTACTCGGTCCTCGCGGTTGTCGCTCTCCTCGGCCTGGCGGATGCAACCTATCTAACGATCGCTCACCTCACCGGCGACGATGCGGTTTGTGGATCGCTTGCCGGTTGTTCCATTGTTCTCGGTAGTTCATATGCGAGCGTCAAAGGAATTCCCACGGCTAGTTTTGGCGCTGTAGCTTATTTCACGGTCTTCAGCCTGTCTGTGCTGGCGGCTTTTGGTTACCCTTGGGTGAAGCGTCCCCTAACTCTGATCATCGGATTGATGCTGCTAACTTCCCTGTACTTACTCTACTTGCAGGCGTTTGTCCTCCATGCGTTCTGCCCGTTTTGTCTGTTTTCGGCAGCGCTTACTTTCTTTCTCGCGGGTCTCTTGCTCGCAGTTCCTGCTACCCGCTAACTCGCCCGCGGTCGCTCGCTCAGACAACTGGATAAGATTACACAATAGTTACGATCACCTGTCTTCTTGCTTCATGCTTTGTTAACCTTCAGGAAAGGTAAGACCAAAATTATGTCAGTAGGAGTGTGATCCATATGAGATGACCAAATAGTAAGGATAAACCCCGTGACCCAGACCTAGCACTTTGCTAGCCTGCAAAGAAGGTAAAACGGAAAATTACCTTACTCACACACATACAACTATACATATGCAAAAAAAGTCAGCTTCACTAGACGCGTTCCTTAATATACGCGTCTTACTTGGATTAATGCTCAGTTCTGTGGCCGTCTTCCTGGCGTTCATGGCGTTTAGCGTTTCATCTCCTTCTTCTGCAGTTGCGCAAGGAAGTAAAAGTCCTAGACCCATCGTCATTCAGTCGGTCTACCACGACCTCTCGCCCGCGATGCGAGATATCGACCCATGGCCTGCCGAAAGAATGCAGGAACATGAGGCAGCGGAAAACCCGAAAATTAGCACCGGTCTGCACAAAGATGCGCCGGATCTGGTCATTCAGTCGGGCCAAATGCTCCGTCAGCTAGCGCCGAACACCATCACTCCGATTCTGAATTTCGCCGGCATTCCATTCCCCGGTGTCATTTGCAATTGCGCACCGCCTGATACGAATGGTGAAGTTGGTCAGACTCAGTACGTCCAGATCGTCAACGAAGGTTATCAAGTCTTCGATAAGACGACTGGTGCTTCGATCTTTGGACCGGCCAGCATCGAATCGATCTGGACCGGCATGGGTGGCGTCTGCCAGACCGGTGGCGAAGGCGACCCGGTTGTGCTTTACGATCAGATCGCCAATCGCTGGCTCATCAGTCAATTTGCTAACGGTCTGCACGATGAGTGTATCGCCGTTTCCACGACGAATGATGCAAGCGGCACTTACAACCGGTATGACTTTCACCTCGGAAGCAGCAACCTCTTCGACTATCCGAAGCTTTCGGTTTGGCCAGATGGTTATTACATGAGCATGAACCTGTTCAACTCGGCCGGCACGGCCTATCTCGGTCCTCAGGTTTTCGCCTTCGATCGCACCAAAATGCTGGCTGGTCTAACTGCGACCATGGTGACCTTCCCGAGTTTGGGAAGCTCGTTTCCGCCAATCCTGCCGGGGGATCTCGACGGCTCCACGCTGCCTCCTGCTGGTGCACCGAATCCGTTTGTGCTTTTACCGGATACCAACACGTATCGCATCTATCACTTCCATGTAGACTTTGCTATCCCGACAAACTCCACCTTTACCTTGTTCGGGAGCTCGCCTGCGGCCGCCTGGACTCAGCTGTGTCCGTTCACCCGCTCCTGCGTGCCTGAACAGGGCCAAAGCTCGAGTAACTGGCTCGACAGCCTCGGCGACCGTCTGATGTTCCGTGCCGCCTACCGGAACTTCGGCGATCACGAGTCACTTGTGGGTAACTTTAGCGTTAGCGCCAGTGGCGTGGCCGGTATTCGCTGGTTTGAGTTGCGCGGCCTAACCAACGGACCAATTAGCACGTTCCAGGAAAGCACCTTCTCGCCGGATAGTACCTGGCGCTGGATGGGAAGCATCGCGATGGATAATCAGGGGAACATGGCACTGGGTTACAGCGCTTCCAGCTCCACGCTATTCCCGCAGGTTCGCGTCACCGGCCGGCTGGCAACGGATCCGATCAACACCATGACGCTGGGTGAAACCCATCTCGTGGATGGTGCTGGCGCGCAGACCGACACCAGCAATCGCTGGGGCGATTACAGCGATATGACTGTCGATCCAGTCGACGACCAAACCTTCTGGTATACCCAGGAGTATTACGACTCGACTTCCTCGTTTAACTGGCGCACCCGTATTGGTAGCTTTAAGTTGGCGACCAGCACTTCGACGTTGAAGCTTCAGGCGGTTGGGCAAACCCAGGGAACCAAGCATCAAACGAAACTGAAATGGAAGCCGGCTGACGGCGTTGGTACCGTCAACGTCATCCGAAATGGCACTGTTGTTAACACAGTACCGGACAACGGAAGCACTACGGACAAGCTCGGAACCCAGACAGGAACATTCATCTATCAAGTCTGTGAGACGGATTCGGGTGTTTGCTCCAACACTGCTACGGTTACATTCTAGTAAACGTCTAGAAGTTATTTGAAGTAGTTCGGAGGGCATCCGGTGGCAACGCCGGATGCCCTTTCTGCTGTCCAGGCCAGCTCCCGAGCACATGGCATCTTGCGGGAGCGCTGGATGCGATTTGCGTTTAGCCTAACGAATAAAGGAGCTCAACTACTCCTCAGCGCGGGCGAAAGGATGGCCTCCTAATTTGCGACACAAAGCATCACCAATCTCAGAGACGATCTCGATCTTGGTCGGATGGTAGTACTCGGCGTCTTCCAGTTGATCGATGGTATGCTCGTGATCAATCGCGTAGGCCGGCAGATGAATCAGGTTGGCCGCGTCGTTACAAAGCAAGCCGGCGCTAATCAGCCGGGAGGTTTTTCGATCAGCCCAAAACTCTCCAAAGCCAGAATCATCCCCGGCCAGATGCAGCTTTCCGATATCTCGACTTTCCGCAGAGGCACTCACCAGTTCGTGTCCGTCCCGTTCTGCTTCTTCCGGAGTGCATCCGGCGAAGGCAAACTCGGGATCTGAGAAGATGACTTCGATATTGGAGCGTTTGGTCCAGCGACGTTCGCCATTTTCACAGGCATTCTCGGCAGCGATTCCCGCTTCAATGTGCGCATGATGCACCACCATACGCACTCCTGCGACGTCGCCTGCCGCGAAGATGTGTTGCTTGCCTCTTACTCGCATGTCTTCGCCAATCTCCAGCCGTCCGCGCGAATTAAGGGTAATCCCAGCCGCCTCCAGTCCTAGCCCGGCTACGGCAGGGCGCCGGCCAGTGGCGAGAAGAATTTTCTCCGCCATGATCGACTCCCCCTGATTCGGTCCCTCGATATCAAGCTTGAATTGTCCGGTACTTTCTCGCCTTACTCGCCCGACTTGTGCGCCAGTCAGAACACGCACGCCTTCGCTTTCGTAAATCAACCGAAGACGCTCGCCGAATTGCCGCGGAAATTCCGACAAAATTCCGGATCGTGAAATGAGGGTAACCGTGGCGCCAAGGCGCGCATAACGCAGCGAAAACTCCAATCCAATCGCGCCGCTCCCGATGACCGCGAGCGACTTCGGGACCCGCGTATTATGCAGGATCTCGTCGCTCGTCCAAATGCCATCCCGGTTGAATCGAGTCCTTTGATTTCCGGCAGGACCGTGATCGAACCAGTCGCAATGATTGCTGCATCGAAGTTGTAACATTTGCCTTCGCTAACTACTTCATGCTCGCTCACAAAACGTGCATCGTGGCGCAGAATCGTAAAGTGATCGCTCGCCAGATCGTCGATTTCTTTGTTTCGATAATCGCGAAAGGCTGCGACCTCCTTATCCTTCCAGCGAACGATTTGGCCGAGATATTCGTTAGGCTGCCTTGGTCTTACTTCCAACCAGCCATGCAGCTTCGCGTGATGCATGGCGTCGATCGGCTCGAAAATTGCCTTCGATGGCATGCAGCCGGCGTTGATGCAGAGCGAGGCGTAGTCAGCATTGTCGCCCATGAAAAACAAAACTCGCGCTCCTTTTTGTGCCGCGATGCGGGCGGCGGTAAATCCAGCCGAACCGCCGCCGAGGACGGCGATTTTTTTCGTTGTGGCACTCAAGGTTCAGTCACTGTCGCCCAGTGAAAAATACGTCCGGAAAGCGCAAGGCACATTATTCCGTGGTCGCCTTTTCTCCTCCGTGTCGGTAGTGAATGACCTTGATCTTCTCCATCGTAACCAAGCCGCCGTCCATCACTTCTTCAAGGAAAGGCAGGAGCGATTTCACCTTTTCCTCCGAATCGACAATTTCAATCATTATCGGCAAGTCCATCGACAGTCGGAGGATCTTGGCGGTATGAAGGCGGCTGGTCGCGCCAAAGCCCATTGGCCCGCGTAGAACCGTCGCACCAGCCAAATGCAGTTCGCGCGCTTTCAGGACGATGGCTTCGTAAAGCGGCTTGTGCTGGCAGCGATCACTCTCGCCGAGGTAAATCCGCAGGAGCAGAGCGTCTTCCGGAAGTTGCATAACGATTCTTTGCTTAGCGAGATACTAACAACACCGCCGCGCCCCGGCCCAGCCAAACCGCCAGCAGGCAGCAGGCGAAGGAAAGGACGGAATTAAGCCCGGCTCGCAACCAGTCTCCATCGCGCGCCAGCTCAAGGGTCTGCAGGCTGAAGGATGAGAAAGTGGTGTAACCGCCGCAGACACCGATCATAACAAACTGCCGCAGGCGCGGCCCGATTAAGAAGGGCCCTAGCGGATCGATCAACCCGGCAAAGAAACCGATCACGAAAGAACCGGTTACATTCACGAATAACGTACCGAGTGGAAAGACTTCGCCAAAATTTTCCGCAATGAAACCCGAAGCCCAGAAGCGCGCGCCGGTTCCAAGGGCGCCCCCGAGCATGATCCAGAAATAGGTAAGCATAAGTAAGACTCCAAAAGTGTCGGCACAATTTAAAGCAGCCTTAGGAGTCATCAGCTCATGCGGTTCTCTCCGTGCGGAGAAGGCAAACTCCATTGCCGTAGCGAGATAATAACCAGTTCGCTTTGCTTCGCAAGATAGCGGCGTGGTCGCGTCCTATTTTGTCGACTCGATGTCCCATGCGTCAGGTTGACAAAACCTCCTCCGTAACGTGTAATCAGGCTCACATGACACGCTTCAATCGACTCTCACTTTCTTTGGTTTTGCTGCCCCTCATTATTAGCTCCAGTCTAATTGCCGGCGAACCCGCTCTCACTTGGACGCAGCTTTCTCCGTCTGACTCGCCTCCGGCACGTTCCTATCCCGCCATGGCTTACGACTCGGCCAGCGGAACAGTCGTTCTATTTGGCGGCTTCGGGGATAACGGTTACCTTAACGACACATGGATTTTCGACGGCACGACCTGGACCAAGGTTGACGTGAACGTCGCTCCGCCGGCACGCACCAATGCCCAAATGGCTTATGATCATCGCAGCCACGAAATTGTCCTCTTCGGTGGTTACGACGGACACGCTGATCTTGGCGATACCTGGCTTTGGAATAGCAGGACCCTAACCTGGACGCAGGCTACCCCTGCGCATGCGCCGAAAGCAGTCACCGGTCCGATGGTATTTACAGATCTCAATGGACGGGTTGACGAGTTCGGCGGGTTTTCTGGTCACCTTTACGAGCTCACCATGTGGCAGTGGAGCGGATCAGATTGGCATCAACTGCATCCGTCACAGGTACCCTCTGCTCGATCGATCGCCGCCGTCGGCGTCAATAACAATGACAGGCAGATCGTGCTCTATGGCGGGCTAGCCGATGTCAATCCTCTCAACACCTGGACTTATGACGGTACGACCTGGACCCTGCAATCACCCTCTACCTTACCACTCACAGTTTATGGTGCATCGGCCGCCTACGAACCTAACCTGGGAAATGTCGTGCTTTTTGGCGGCGCCGACGGCGGAGTCGATCAGGATCGTACTTGGGCATGGACCGGAACGGACTGGAACCAACTTCTCCCCACCGTCTCGCCTCCGGCGCGTGAAGGTGCCGGCATGGTATACGCCAAGTCGCTTGGTCATATCATTCTCTTTGGCGGTCAGGCTAACGAGTCGTCCTTGGGAGATACTTGGGAATTGACACCCTAATCGCCGCGCCCTTTACCCTCGCCGGGTTCCCCTAACCGCGAGAACCTGAGTGTCGCAAAGGCTCTCAGGCAGTAAGATAACTTCGGGACGAACCCTTCGCTGCACTGGTTTGGCGCATCGTACCCGCTGACGCCCAGCCCCTGGCACACATTGGTGCCGGGGAATGGGCCGAGCGGCATGATTCTTAAAATAGGCTTGTTCGATTCGGTAAATTCAAAAAGATCGGATCATGATTTTCGTTCTTCTCCTCATCGCAGCGGCGTTTGTCGCTTTCTCTAATGGCGCGAACGATAACTTCAAGGGGGTGGCCACCATCTATGGGAGCGGCACGGCTGGGTATAAGGTATCGATCACTTGGGCGACGCTTACCACTCTGGGAGGTTCTATCGCGTCGATTTTTCTGGCTCAGGAGCTGTTGAAAAAATTCTCAGGCAAAGGTCTGATCCCGGACGCTTTCACCAGCTCTGAATACTGTCTTCTGGCGGTAGCGATCGGTGCCGGCTTTACGGTTATCCTCGCCACCCGCCTTGGATTCCCTATCTCTACGACGCATGGCTTGCTTGGGTCCATGATTGGCTCTGGTCTGATGGCAACCGGCCTCGGCGGAGTCAACTTTTCCGCGTTAGGGAAAGGCTTTGTCACTCCGCTTCTTCTTAGCCCGATCCTCGCCGTTGGTGTGGGGGCAATTCTTTACGGTACCTTTCATGCGCTCCGGCATTCTTTGCGCATCCCTAAAGAATGGTGCCTGTGCGTTGGCGCGGAGCAACGCGCCGTTACCGTGCCTGCCGGCGCGTCCATGTTCGCGATGCGGACCGTTCCCATGCCAGCGCTTGTCCTGGCTGAAGGCGAAACGGTTTCGAGCTGTCAGCAGAAGTACGTCGGGACCGTTGCTGGAATCGATTCACAAAGGATAGTCGACGTTGGTCACTTTCTGAGCGCAGGCGTTGTCTCCTTCGCTCGAGGCTTGAATGATACGCCCAAGATTGCGGCGCTCCTGCTCCTTGTGAAGTGGCTTACGCCGGCGAACGACATCTTGATCGTTTCACTCGCCATGGCCGTCGGCGGCTTGTTGGGCGCTCGACGTGTCGCTGAGACGATGAGTTGCAAGATCACCTCCATGAATCCAGGCCAGGGTTTCACCTCTAACCTTACCACCGGCATTCTGGTCATACTTGCCAGTACGATGGGACTTCCCGTTTCCATGACTCAGGTGTCTGTTGGCGCTCTTTTCGGGATCGGGTTACTGACCGGTCAGGCTAATTTTAAGACGGTCACTGGAATCATCCTTTCCTGGATTATTACTCTACCTTGCGCCGCCGCGATCGGTGCCACCGCTTATTCAATTATTCACCTTTTGCCTCATTAGACATCTGAGAAGGAAATGAAGAAACGTGTCCTCTTTGTTTGCATCCACAACAGCGCGCACAGTCAAATGGCAGAAGCGCTCCTCAATCACCTGACGGGTGACTGCTTTGTCGCGGAGAGCGCGGGATTGGAGTCCGACCGGTAGAGTTACGCGTCTGCACTGGCCTTTCCGTGACCCTTCGATCTTCACTCGGCACCATGGAGGAGAAGACGAAAAGACGCGTCAGGTGCGGGGGCGAGATTCGCGAGAAGGCTCGCAGTTGGGTGGCCAATACCTAACGATCAGCAGCAGGCGCCTCCATCGCAGCAGGTGCTCGCCTCAGTGGTTACGACGTAGTCATAGCCTTTGGTTTCCTTCGGATGCCGGCGCGTCGTGCGCAAGCAATCAAAGGGCTTCGCTTCCTCGAGCGGAATTTCGTCTCGCGGATCGACAAACTCAAAAAAGGCCCGATAAGGCTCCTTGCGATAGAGGTTATAAGTCTTGTCGCAAACCGCGTAACGCACCCCGCGTTCCATGCGATGATTATCGTCATCCAGGATCTCACGAAACGGGCCCCGATAGATAACCGCCTGATTGCGCTCGAAACAGGGACCCTGCTTGCCTTTGAAAGCTTCAACCGTCAGGGAGCGAAATTCGATTCCTTCAACCGTCTGCCATGGCTTCTCGTCACGTCTTAAGACCTGAATCCCATAAAAGCCTGCCTCGCTGAAGGCGTCGAGAAATCCTTCCTCCGTTAGCGCACCGGAGATACAGCCACTCCAGAGTTCGGGATCATTCTGTAAATGTTCCGGCACTTCCTCGTCCGAAGTGATATCGGAAATTACCGCTCGCCCTCCCTTTTTCAGAACGCGAAAGATTTCTTCGAAGAGCTGTCGCTTTGATTTCGGCTCTACCAGATTCAGGACGCAGTTAGAAACGACGACATCGATTGAGTCGGTCGCGACCAGAGGTTCCTTCAGCCTCAGCTCCTGCATCATTTCATCCGCGCGGAGATAAGACGCTGCATCGGTGATTGGCTGTTTTCGCAATTGCGCGTCGAGCTTCTCCAAATCGAGCGCCAGGTCCTGAATGCGACCTTTGCGAAACTCCACATTGTTATAGCCGATTCGTTGGGCGACAACAGGAGCATTCCGTCGCGCCACTTCCAGCATCTCATCGGTCATGTCGACACCGATGATCTTCCCTTTGGGCCCAACGACCTGTGCTGCGATAAAACAGATTTTCCCGGTCCCGCTACCCAGGTCGAGAACCGTGTCGCCTTCGCGCAAGTAACGTGTGGGATCGCCACAACCGTAGTCACGCTGAATTACTTCCTCGGGAATGACCTTGAGGTAATCGGAGTTGTATTCGACCGGGCAGCAAAGCTTTGCCTCCGTCATCCTCGCCCCAGCCGCATAGCGTTCTCGAACCGCAGCTTCAGTATTTAGATTTTGCATCTTTTTCTCCTTGGATTCGTTAGGCGTTCAGAACAATCCCCGCGCCCGTTCCTTCATGGGGAGAACTTCAAGGCACGTCGTCCACCACCCGCTTTCGATCGTCTCGACAAATTCCTCCGGCAACCGCTCCACTCGCATTTCGGCGGCCAGCTGGGCATGATCATAGGCCAGAGGCACAAAGTCCACTTTGGGTTCGCCCTCTTCGTCCATGCTCAGCAGCGTATACCAGACGTTGGCCCGTCCATCGTTTGCCGGCCGGCCAATTGCTCCGCAATTGATAAAGTGACGCCCGCTCGGAAGGTGGCGATGCCAGTGCAAACCCGTATGCGTAACCACAATCACATCGGCGTGGTAAGACTCACAAAGATGCTCCAGGAAAGCTACGGAGGTAGTCGTTTGCCAGAGGAATTCGTTCATCTTCCTCGGTGAGCCATGACAGAGCAGGACGCGGAGCTTGTTCCATTCAAACCTTATTTCGTTAGGCAGGCCGCGCATCCAGAGTTTGTTCTCCGCGGCCGTATTCTCAAACGTATAATCGTAGGAGAGCCGGGCGAAATAGTTATCTCTTGGGTCGGTATAGCCGCATTGGCAGTCCGCCAGTCCATGGCCGAGCGAGTTATCGTAATTACCTTGCACCACTTGGATCTCTGCCGCGCGTAAGAGAGGGAAGACTTTGTCCGGATGCGGACCAAACGCGCCCAGATCGCCGAGGCAAAAGAGGCGCTGGGCGCCGCGCCGCGGAGCGTCTTCCAGGAGCGCCGCCAAAGCGAGATGATTGGAATAAACACCGCCAAAAAGTGCAATCGTCTCTTTCATTGCAACGGCGTCTCCATTTTTCGCTCGAGCCAATCGAAGACTGAGACGACTTGCTCGTAGCCCGTTCGGAGGAGGAAGTTCGAATTCCGGCCGTAACTCTTCATCCCAAGGGTGAAATAACCGGGCTCAGGATGAAGCAAAGTCTCGGCTCCGAAGACGGGTGTTGCCAGGCAATCGGCTCCGGCTTCGCCTAACAAAGACGCGGCGAGTGGATAAGTTCCTTCTGTCGCCCAACAAGTCTGGACCTGTAACTCTCGAGTCAGCTCAAGATCCGGCCGAAAACCGGTCGCGGCGACAATCTCATCGACCACGAGAGAATGGCTTCGGTCCACAGGATCGCTCCATCGGACTTCCATCCTGCCGTTGCTCGGCGCGATCCTCTCGATCGACGCACCGCTTAGCAATCGCACCCGGCCGCGCCTGCACCAGATCGTTCGCAGCCTTCGTTAGGCGCGCTCGCTCCGGCAAGGAATCGTTAGGCATCTCCAGAATTGGGACGGCTCGCGCGCTTCGAATCATCCAGGACAGCTTCGCCCCATCCAAGGCTGCCAGATCGCGGATGACGGTCGCAGCCGAATGTCCCGCTCCCACGACAAGCACGTGTTTACCCGCGAAGCGGTCTAAATTGTCATCGCCCAGGATCGGCATTCCGCGTGAGATATGCGCGGAACATTCCCGTTCGCCCGGCACGGGTATTCCTTCGCCTAACGAATTTGGCTGTCCGAAGGTTCCACTGCAATCGAGCACGATCTCCGCCAGCTCCACATGCTCGCCGTTCTTATCTCGCAACAGAAGTCGAAAAGGGGAAAGGTCGCGTTGCGGCTGCCCGATGAAATCGCCCTTCAAGCGGCGCGCGCGGCCAATCGCCTGCACGAAACAACCTTCACGTAGATGAGGCCGAAGACTTTCGGCCAGCGGCAGAAGATACCTCTCACGAAACTCGGCCCCGGAGAGCAGTTCATCGCGGTCCGGCAAGCTGTAGCCGCGAACCTGCAAATGAGCAAGACCACGGGAGGAGGTGTTCATCCCAAAAGGGGAAAACATGCGGACATATCCCCACTGTCGCACCGCATCGGCTACACGGCCGCATTCGTAAATGGTAAACTTATAACCGCGTTCCATGGCACAGAGTGCCGCCTCCAGCCCTACGGGACCTGCACCAATGATGGCTATGCTTTTGTCCTTCATTCGTTAGGCACAGTTCCCATTACCCCATTACATCTGAGCCCATGCGCGCGAGGCGATTGTGCTCCAAACTCTGCGCACCCGCGTTGGAGCAGAGAGCGCCATATCGATAGCACGTGATACACGCCTGATGGCGGAGGTGATATCCTCTTAGGCCGTCAACCAGCGTCTTACCCAATAGGGCATCGGGTTGATCGACGAGGATGGGACAAACATGCACGCCGAGCTCGCTCACCACCCGGCTGCTGTGACAAAGCAACTGGCTCTCGTCATAGCCCTGCATCATATGCTCGGTGACATATTCATGCTCGCCATAGCCGCGATCGCGAAGCGCCTCCTGCCCGATCTTGAGAGACGGTAGGAGCTTCATTCGAGGTCGCGTATATCCCACTTCAGCCAGACTCGCCTTGAACTCGTGCAGGAAGTGATCGTCAGCCTCGATAGGCCATGAACGCACCGCGGTGATAATAGGAAGAAGACCGGCGGACACCAGGAGACGGACGCCGGACATAGCAAGATCGAAGGTGCCGGCACCGCGAATGGAATCATTTGTTGCGGCAGAAAAGCCGTCGATGCTGACCCGTACCTCGAGCGTGTATTCTGAGTCTGCACTTAGCCTAACGAGCCTGGTTACGTTGCTTTCGTCGAAACGTGTGGCGTTGGTTAAAACTGTGGCTGGTCCTGCCGCAAGCGTTGCCTCCAGCATGTCGAAGATCTCCGGATTAATAAAAGGCTCGCCACCCGTAAAGTAGTACTCCTTTACCCCGCGGGCGACAGCATCGTTCAGGTAAGGCTTGAACTGCGCAAAGGTCATCATGCCCAGTGTCCGGTTGTCCGGCGCACAGGAAATGAAGCAATGATTGCAGCGCAGGTTGCAAAGCGTTCCAGCAACTTGAAACCAAAGCGCATCGAGCGAGGAGAGCGGAAGGAACGGCGGTTTCTCGTCATCCTCCAGTCTTGGAGTACCCATATAAATTAGTCAGGTGATTGTGCGGTGGCGTGACAGACAGCGGGAGAACATTGCCGTTGGCTCCATCCATCCGTGGAAATGGGCCAGGCGGCGGAAGCGAAGAACTTACTTTACCAGAACCGGAGGCGGTATCTGCTGGCGCACGCGCATGGCTTTGCGAGCCGCATCGACCAGGACTTCAAATCGATCTCGGCCTAACGAGAATAAGCGTTCGAGAAGGAGTCGCAGCAAGCGGCCCAACTTGAGCGAGGAACGAGCCAGGAGCGAAAGATCGCGCCAGGAATCGACGTCCTGCTTTATCGGCAGAAGAAGGACGTCCCCGCCCGCCCGCTCGATGAGCTGGCGGCAGTCCGTGTTTCGTTTCCAGAAAATGCCGCGTAATAGATCACGATTGCTCGCGCGCAGGCCGATGAGATAACAGCCACCCCGATGATCCGGACCGAGGACGAACTGCCTGGTAGCAAGGCCGGCAAAAGCGCGCTTGATATCGGCATTTTCGAGCAGCGGACAATCGCTTCCGACGATCACAATCTGCTCGTAACCAAGGGCGGCAACTTCGTGCGTTGCCCTTTCCAGTCGTTCAGCAAAGGTGGCGCCGCACTGTGAGTGAACGTGAACATTCGGAAGAGATTCTTGCCTCGCCGAGGTAAAAAGGTGCACATCGGCCGGGCATTCGGAGCCGGGCACGGGCAGACGAAAAAGCGCCTGCAAGCTTAAAGGCAGGCCGCGCTTAACGAGGTCCAGTCGCAACGCGTCGGCGAAAATGAGAACAGCCTTTGTCTTCACAACCCTTTCGAGCGTTTCTTTGCCCAATCTCCTCGGCAGATGCAGAAAAGACGAGGAGTATTTTTTGCTGAGAAACGAGCAGTGGCCTTCCTCAAAGGCACCGGATTGATCCTTGATGCTGTCCTGGTTTCAGATCATCTCAGTCTATCCAATGCTCAAACATTTGGCAGTTCTTAGCTCGCTAACGCTTTTTGCGGGATGCGCCGCGCCGCCGGCTTCGTTCGAACCCGTCGAATCGGCCGTCGGCAGGCGGATCGGTCGGGAGGTCCGTTGGATGCGAGGTGGACCTGAGGACGTGCAAGCCAGGCAGATCGTAGAATCACTTTTGCGTCAAAAGCTCACGGCAGAAAGTGCGGTGCAAATCGCGCTGCTCAACAATCGCGACCTGCAAGGCGAGTTCGAGGAAATCGGAATCGCACAAGGCGAATGGATCGAGGCTGGTTCGCTGAGTAATCCCAGCTTTGCTGCCAGCGTCCGCTTCCCGGATCGACCACCGTCCGGCACGAACGTTGAATATTCGGTCGCACAGAACTTTCTCCAGCTGATCCTGATCCCATTGCGCAAAAGGATTGCCGCCGACCAACTGGCTGCGACTGAAACCAAAGTCGCTGCGGAGGTCCTGAAGCTGGCCGCGGAAGTAAAGACGGACTTTTATACCGCGCAAGCTCGTCAGCATTTAGTCGATCGCCTGCGGACGATTTCCGAAGCGAGCGAAGCTGCGGTTGAGTTTACCCAGCGGCTGCACGATGCGGGAAACGTGGGCGATCTTGAACTGGCGAATCAGCAGGCCAGCTATGATCAATCGCGGCTCGAAGTGATGCAGACAGAGCAACAAATTGGGCACGACCGGGAGCGACTCAATCGACTCCTCGGTCTTTGGGGAATGCAAACACATTGGACGATGTCCACCAACCTGCCTGAGTTACCTGAACACGAGATATCGCTGAACGGACTGGAATCGCGCGCCATCACGCAGCGACTGGATCTGCGCGCGCTCCGCATGCAGTTGGATCTGATTGGAAAGGCGCTATCCTTGCGGACTGGAACAAAGTATCTTCCGACAAGGATCCAGCTCGGGGTCGACACGGAAAGAGAGGCTGATGGGCAGCGAGTAACTGGTCCTACTCTTGACTTGGAGTTACCCATTTTCAACCAAGGCCAGGGTGAGATCGCGAAATTGACGGCGCAGTATCGTCAGGTGCGGGACCGGTTGGAAGCCCTGGCGATCAATGTGCGGTCTGAGGTTCGTGAGGCGCATGCTCAGTTAATCGCGGCGCGCAATCTTACTGCCTACGTTAGGAACCATCTTCTTCCAACGCAGCAAAAGGCCCTCGGTCTAACCTTGCAGCAATACAACTTCATGCTGAAGGGTGCTTATGACCTTTTGCTCGCAAAGCAAAACCAGGTCGCAGTCGAGCGCAGTTATATCGAAGCCTGGCGCGATTACTGGATCGCGCGGACCGAATTGGAACGGGCTGTCGGCGGCAAACTTGATGGCAAGGTCCTCACGGATCGAAGCGACCTTTGAAACCACCTTTATGATTACACGACGCAAGTTCTTTTCCGGCACCGCAGCGTTCTTTGGCGCTTCGGCTTTAGCGCAACGTCTTGCTGGGAGCGGGCGGCTCTTAGCCGCACCAGCCAAGAATCTTACCTATCGTCCAGTGGTTACGCCCAATGGTGTTTCCTTACCCTGGGTGATGAAGGGCGGAGTTAAGGAGTTTCACCTGATTGCCGAGCCGGTGAAACGTGAGTTTGCTCCTGGGATGGTGGTGAATTGCTGGGGCTACAACGGACATACACCGGGTCCCACCCTCGAAGCCGTCGAAGGCGATCGCGTTCGCATTCTTGTAACAAACAAGTTAGCGGAACCTACAACCGTTCACTGGCACGGCATTATTACCCCCAACGGGATGGACGGCGTCGGTGGCTTAACGCAAAAGCATATTTCGCCGGGGGAAACCTACCTTTACGAGTTTACCCTGCGACAACACGGCGCCCAAATGTATCATCCGCATTCGGACGAAATGGTGCAGATGGCGATGGGAATGGAAGGATTTTTCATCATTCACCCAAAAGATGGCTATCCTGAGCCGGTTGATCGCCACTTCCTGATCTTTTTACAGGAATGGTCGATCTCGCCGGGGAGTTTTACGCCGGACCCCAACGTCATGACAGACTTTAACATTTTCACGTTTAACAGTCGTGTCTGGCCCGGAACCGAACCGCTGGTAGTAAAGCTAGGCGAAAGAGTTCGAGTCAGCTTTGCGAATCTCAGCATGGATAGTCACCCGATTCATTTTCATGGTCATCGCTGGTGGGTGGTGGGAACCGACGGAGGTGCCGTGCCCAGGACAGCATGGATTCCCGAGAGCACGATTAATGTTCCGCCGGGCACTACTCGCACCGTTGAATTCGTTGCCGATAACCCTGGCGATTGGCCTCTTCACTGTCACAAGAACCACCACGCGATGAATGCCATGAGCCATCAACTGCCCAATCTCATTGGCGTCGACCAGCAAAAGGCGGGGGAAAAAATGGCCAAGCTCGTTCCGGGTTATATGACGATGGGCGAGAACGGCATGTATGGCATGTCAGAGATGACCGAGATGGACGGCCCACGTAACACTATTCCAATGATGACCGGTACCGGACAGTTCGGACCTATCGGAATGGGTGGCATGTTTACCATTCTGAAAGTCCGCGAAGGAATTACGAGCTACAACGATCCGGGCTGGTTCCGAAACCCGCCTGGCACGGTAGCCGGGCCGGCCGAAAGCTGATCGTTCGCTGGATGCAGTTTCGCGCGAACTCCTCCGCGCAAGTCCGACTGAGGCTTACTGGCCTTCGGTCAAGACAAGCTGCTGGTCAGCCGGGACATTAGTCAGAGTTTGAGTTATCCCGCTTGGCCAATTGACGACAATCTGGTTAACCACAGTGGCTTGCCCCAAGCCGAAATGGAGCGGTGTTAGCTGCTGGCCGAGATAATGACCCATCGAGCCGTTGTTTTCGCGATACTGCATCGCTCGCCGCACAGTTATTGTCACTTTCGCGCCAAGTGCATCGCGGGTGCTGGTGGTTCCGATGAGTTTCACCTTCAGCCAATGGTTCGCATTTTTTTGATTGTGAAAGAGGAACTGCGGTCCGCTGGGATAATCGGTATTATCTTCACCGTTCGTTACATATAGATCGAGAAAGCCGTCGTTATCATAGTCGCCCCAGGCAGCGGCGCGGCCGCGGCTGAGAACGAGTGACTGGACGGCGGCCTGGCGCGCAACGTCCTTGAACGTCCCCTTGTGACTGTTCCGGTAAAGATAATTCGGTCCCTTGCCATCTGGGTCAGTCCCGGAGTTAACGACATAAAGGTCCAGATAGCCATCGTTATCAAAATCACCCCAGGCCGCAGCGCGATTGTTACTCATAGCTCCGAGTCCAGCGGCATCAGTCACGTCCGTAAAAGTACCATCGCCATTATTGCGATAGAAAGTCTGCTTCAGCGGCACATCCGTTCCACGGCTGATAAACAGATCAAGATAACCGTCGTTATCATAATCGCCCCAGGCAAGACTTCGTCCCTGGCTAAGAGGAACGATGCCAGCCTCGGCGGTGACATCGGTAAAGGTGCCGTCCCCGTTGTTCTTAAAAAGACGGTCAGTATTAGCAATCTGTCCTTCGACGTCGGTGCAAAAGATATCAGGATAGCCATCGTTGTTATAATCGGCGAAAGCCGCCTCGTCGTAATGCAGCCCGGCCAGGCCGCAGGTCGGAGCTACGTCAGTGAAAGTGCCGTCGCCATTATTTCGGTAAAGGACGAGATCGGTGTCCAGATTGCCGAGAAGAATGTCGGCATGACCATCGCCGTCGAAGTCCCCCCAGGCGACGCTTCGCCCCCGACCCCAGGTATCAGTCACATGGGCTGTCTTGGCGATCTGAAGAAAGACGTTGTTTCCCTGATTTTCTTCTAACTCGTCCGATTTTGTTCCTAACCCGGTCCCCCTTTTGGCTCCCTTAGTAACATGTAAATCGAGGTCGCCATCGTTATCGAAATCACACCAGCCGGCGCCATGACGGTCTCCCTTGGAATAAATACCCGTGCTGGCAAAGATATCAGTAAAAGTCCCGTCACCGTTATTGAGGTAGAAGTAAGGGGGCATGTTGTAATGGTTATCGACGAAGATATCGAGGTCGCCATCGCCATCGACGTCGCCCCAGAGAGGAGTTCCAAAAGGATAACCTGTGGGTGCGAGCCCAGCTGCCGCCGTCACGTCGGTGAAAACAGGATAGGGAACGTTAGCTAGCGACGCTGCTGAGTCGACCTTTGCTTGTTCGGCGGCGAGGCAGGCAAGACTTGTGAAAAAGAAACATACCGCCAGAGCGCGCGGCAAACCTCGTGACACGCGTAAACTCTCGACAGCATTGTGGATTCCTGGTTCCTGGCTCATTCGGTGAGGCTCTCAAGTTGTTACTGGATGGTCAAGATAGAAGTTAGCTCCGGGTCATGCGACAGCGTCAGTCACTGCTGCTTATCTTCGAAGCGAAGCAATCTTTAGGCTCGCGGCAGAAATTGCTCCGCGGTTTCGCGATCGCCCTCCGTTGCGAGCATGTAAACGCGATCGTTTTCCAACCAGATCGCTGTCATCCATTCGCCTTCGCCTTTGAAGATCGGAGCCGTCCCAGCCTGCAGGTCTGAAAATGCAGCACGATCGACTACGAAGAGATGGGCCAGGCGACCATCACCGCGCCGGAAACAGATAAGTGTTACTTTGTGTCCGCGAAAGGAAAGAACGCGGCAGCCAACCGGATCGAGCACAGCCAGCCGCGGTGGAACCTGGTTTGGAGCGGCGTCTTGTTCTCGCAGCCAATCGTTTATTTTTCCCAAGTTGCCGCTCATCATCTCAAGCGAAGGCTTCACCTTGATGAAGCTCACCATTTCGCTCGCGTATTGCGGAACCAGTCCGGCCGTCGACGACCCGCGACGCCAGGTGTCGGCGATTTGCGCGAGCAGGAAAAGTAGCGCGGCCGCTCCTGCAAGACCGATGATCCAGCGGGACCAAGGCGAAGTAGCAGGCGCCGGATTGTTTTGCGCCAGGATGCGCGTCTTCAAACCGAGCGGCGCCGGCAGGTTTGCAAGTTGTGTGGTCATCGCCCGATCAAAGGCCTGTTCCTCGTCAAACCAGCGAGTCAGCTCAGGATTCTGCTGCATGAGCCGAAGCGCTTCGGCAATCTGTGGATCGTTGCGATCAACCTCCCCCGGCCGGCACACTTGGAGAATGGCGCACGCTTCAAGTTCAGTCATGTGCGGTCTCCTTTCGGGTTTTGGCTGGCGAGGTGAGTGGCGTCCGTGAGAGCTTTGCGAAGCTGATCTTTCCCGCGCGAAATGCGCGACATCACGGTGCCGATTGGGATCTCAAGAATCTCAGCGATCTCTTTATAGGAATGTTGCTGGAGATAAAAAAGAGTGAGCGGTGCGCGGTAAATCGCTTCGAGCTCATGGAGCGCACTTTGCACAATCTGGCCGTCGAGTTCATCGACCACCGAGGCGGGAATGGATTGTTGTGCAATCGTCTCCAGCGAGGCCTCGCTCTCAACGAAGCGATCGCGATCCCGCTTGCGCCCCAGAAACTCGCGATAGAGCGAAGTGAAAAGCCATGTCTTCACTTTCGAGCTATCTCGCAATTGGTGACCTTTCGACGCCCAAAGCAGGAAGGTTTGCTGCGTGAGATCGGCGGCGTCAGATTCCTGCCGGCTGAGAGAAAAGGCGAATCGATAAAGCGGCAGGTAGAAATCCTCCACAAGCTTCTCAAAGTCGAGGCTCGCCACGGTATGACGGTAGAGTGTTGGGCCTGAAGCTGCCAAGGAAAACGACTGGCAAAATGCTCCCATCGGTTGGATTTATGAGGCGGGGGGAAGAGCAGTTATTCCGCTGCTCTCGCTTTCCGTGGTCCTGCTCGCCTTGAAAAACTAAACCCCGACGGAAATAAGGATCAGTAGACCCACTTTCCGCCGACCGATGAAAGTGCCGGGAGTTCGCCGGTGGAATAATCAGTCTTGCCGATCGCTCCCCACATATTTGTGCCGGTAGCTTCGCGCCAGAGCTTGCTCATACTTTCGCCTGTGTGGCAACCCCAGCTTTTGACGTAGGCGTCGCGGGTGAAGTCATGGCGGTCGATGCGCTTCAGTTCCGATTCGTGCATCCAGGCTTTCGACGCGCTGTCGACGATGTTGCTATAATCGAAGAGAAAACAGGCTCTGTTCGAGTGCCCGAAGTATTCGAAGCCAGCCACTTTGAGCCGGTCTCGCGGCTGTCCGTTGTTCAAGTAGTCGATCACGTCACCGCCGTGACTGAAGTAGACAAGGTGAAGATGAAATTTGTCGCGCACGGTGTTGATGTTGGCGATCAGGTCTTGCTTCTCCTGTCTCCCGCGATCGACATAACCGGGCTTGTAAACCATCCATGTGATCATCGCGTCAGGACCGAGTGCGGCACGCAACTGCTCGGTTCGTACCCGGGCCGAATGGACGAAATTCGCCCACCAATGATCGTGTGGATACGCCTTGTATTGCTCCCAGGTATGGAGAGACGGACCCCCAACAAGAACGATGTACTCCCGCTGCTGCGCGTGAGCGGCGGCGGCAAAAAATCCAACTAGAAAAAGGATGACGAGACGCTGCTTCATGGTGTGGAAGGGGGAGCAGAACCTATGCGTGAAACGGAAGCTTATGCAAGCCGCTTAGCGCCGCGGGGGATCGAGGCTCTGTCCGGAACGCCGCAACGACCCGAGGCCACTCACCACGATGAGAATTACGCCGAAAGTACAGACAATCGCCGCTCCCGAGGGCAGGTCACCCTCGTAGGAAAGGACCAATCCTGCGACTCCGCCGAAAAGCGCGATTAACCAGCCGATAAGGAGACGCTTGCCCAATGAAGCCGCGAGGCTGATCCCACAAACCGCCGGAACAATGAGGTAACTGAAAACCAGAAGGACTCCCGCAATACGGACGAAACTGGTCACAACCAGCCCGAAGAGCGCGTAGAAGAGAAAATCCCACCAGCGCACCCGGAGCCCTTTTTCATAGGCCGCATCACGATCGAACGAAACCAGGAGAAGTGATCGACGCAGAGCAAAATGCATCAGCCCGACAAAGAGAAAAAGTGCGAAGCATTTCCATACGTCTAATGGACTAACGAGAAGAATGTTACCCACGAGCATGTTCTTGATCTCCTCGTCGCCTTCCGCAGCGCGGCTGAGCAAAAGCACAGCAGCGGCAGCAGCCACCACGTAGGAAATACCAATGATCGCTTCCTGCGGAATTTGACTGGCGCGTTTCCCGGTTAACGAAAAAATCGCAGCGCCGAGCAGAGTAAAGGCGAGCGCGATGAGAAACGCCGGCCAGCCTTCGAGATTGAGATGGAGCAAAACGGCGACACAAATACCTAACGACGCCATCTGCGCCATCGCGATATCGATGAAGATGATCCCGCGCCTAACGACGTGCAGGCCGAGATAAACCAGAAGCCAGGGCAACAAGACGCAGGCCGCAATCGGCCAAAACATTATTTCCCACATAGTGATGATTCTCGTGACTCGTGAAGCCGGAAGTGTGTAGCAGCGACGACTGAGGAATCGACCGGTCTCATTTCAGGGCAGCAGCGAGGTGATTTACCAGGCCGTCGATCAGCTTGACGTAGCTGTCCGTGTTGGACAGCGCCCCCGGAAACTGGGCGAAGTCGACCACCTGGGCGCCGGTTTCCTGCGCGACCTTCTCCGCAATTTTACGGTTTTGATAGGGCTCTACCAAAATGACTTTGATCTTTTGCGCCTTCATCTGCGAGATCACTTCCGCCAAATGAGAAGGCGAAGGCGGGATGCCCGGCTTTGGCTCGAGGAAAATGTTGATGTTGAAGCCGAAGCGATGGGCGAAGTAAGGCCAGGAATCGTGGTAAGCGACCAGACTTTGCCCGCGAAATGGCAAGAGTTTCGTTCCCCACTCCTGGAGCTTGGCGTCAATCGCGCTCTCGAAATTCCTCTCGTTAGTCTGGTATTGCGCGGCGTGCGCCGCATCCACCGCAGAGAACGCGCGCGCAATGTGGGCCGCGACAGCTTTCGCGATGATCGGGTCGACCATGAAATGCGGATTCCCCAAGGCGTGGACGTCACCGGCGGCGCGCGTGAGTTGGGCGGGCACTTCCATCAGGCGAACGCCCTCTGAAGCCTCGACTCTCCCCGGCTGACCGGCGGCGATTTTTGCGTTGCGCGCGTTTTGCAGGAGCGGCGGCAGCCAGCCGATCTCCAATTCCGCACCGCCGTCGACGAGGACGTCGGCTTCGCGCAATTTCACGACGAAGCTGGGACGCGCGTCGACGAAGTGAGGGTCTTCGGTCGGTTTGGCGAGGACGGTTACGTCCACGTTGTCGCCACCCACTTCGCGTGCCACGGAACCGAGATCCGGCAGAGTGGCGACTACGTTGAGTTTGGCTTGCGTGGTTAGAGCCGTCGTTAGGCAAAGGAAAATCGCAATTGCGACTCTCGTTAGAATATTTGTTTTCATCGTTAGGCAACTTGAGCAGTGGGGAGAAACTCAAAACTTGTGCGCGCCATGGGCGCCGAGGATGAACTCGAACTGCAGGAAAAGTGAATCAGCCTGATGGGCGGAAAGAAAATCGTCCGCCTCCAGGAAATCATGGTTGTATTGCAGGCGAATCTTGGAGAATTCCGTCGGGTACCAGGTGAGATCACCGGCAATACGCTCGCGGCTTTGCCGCAACGGATCGTCCGTGTAGGCAGAGTCCTGCATGTGGACGTAATCGCCGCGCACTCCGGCGGTCCACCCTTTCTCAAAACCCCAAACAACCTGTGAATACATCCCCCAGTCGTGAAAGGTCTCGGCCACCGGAAAGAGGTCGTCGACGCCACGCCCTGCTTCGAAGCGCCGATACATCGCTTCGGTTTGCCATTTCACGAAGGGGAAACCCCCTTCCGCGTGTGGCGACTTCCATTTGTAGAGGAGGTCGGCGCCGTAAATCTGGGTGCGGGAGTTCGCCCCGGTGTCATTGGAGCCGAATGCCCCGGAAACGCCAAATAACACGGTCTGCGTTGGGCTAAGATCCACGGAATTTTCCCATCGCGGCACCCAGACGAAATCCTGCAAACCGCGCGCTTCGCGATCCGTCGTGACGCGCCCAAAGAAAATCCCGTTTTCGCCGGGATTCCGGAAGGAGAAACCCGTGTTGCCGCGTCCGTTCTGCACCCCAAAGAGAAGCTGCGAATACCAGGAGACGGGCAGGGTCCAGGAAAGCTGACCGCCCACTCCGCGCAGACCGTCGGATCCGAGAAAGAGTCCATGCACGAGCGGATCGTCGGCGAAATCCCACGTATGAGGGTGAGTCGGGTTAATGCGGCCGAAGGCGGAGAAAAATTGACCCCCTTTCAGTTGCAGACCCCAGGGGAGGTCGGTCGTTTGCATGAAGGCCTCTTCGACTTCGACCTCCGTTTCGTTGTCGTTATTGAGCTTGAAAACGATGTTGGCGAAACCTTCGAAATAGGGATCGACCGCGCCGTCCAAAGCCAGCTCGAGGTTGCGGGCGTTGAAACCACGCTGCTGTGGATCGTGATCGCCCACTTCAAGCTGATCGAGCTCGCGATCGCTCGAATAAGCGAGAGCGAACTGACCATCGAAGGAAATATTCATGTAGCTGCGCCCTCCGCCCGCAATGGTGATCGGTGCGGCGAGCGAAGCGCCCACCCCGGTCGTGGAAGTAGTTTCCGGAGTGGCGGTGGTAACGGATGCGTCGGTCGTCGGGAATGCCTGGTTAGGCGCGGACGTCGCCGGCGGCGAAGCGATTCCCGGGATCGGCGTTGGCTGCGCCGCGCCTGCGACCACCGATTCGTCGGTTGTCGGGAACAGAGGCGGGGCGCTGGCGGCTGGCGAGGGCGAGGCTCCGGCAACCGCGGCGGGTGGGGTCGCAGGCGCAGGCGACGCGGTGCCCGGGCTTAATTTCGCGAGGGCGTCTTGTTGATCCTTCAACTGTTGTTGCAAATTTTTCACCGTTTCGGTGAGTGCCTGCACCTGCTGACGGAGGGCTTCAATATCGTTAGGCGATGATGCCGGGGTCGGCGTCTGAGCAAGAAGAATCACCGGCCCGCAAAGGAGGCCGGCAACAATCAAAAGTCTTTTCACGCTTCATTTCCATTTTTGGCTATGACCAGGCCGAAGAATTGAAACATTCCCGGCCAGGAATTGCGTTTGGCGCAGGCTGGAAACGAAAAAGGCGAAACGCGCGCGTTCCCCGGCCGCGACAAGACGCGGCGAATTTCCAGTCGTTAGGCGACGGCTGGTGGAGCGTGTTCGAGGAGCGAAAAGAAACGGAGACGAGGGAGCGCGAGAACCGCCGGACAATCGAACGGTGCGCAATTGGGGATGTCGTTAGGCGCAACAGGGACTGACACTAACGGTGTGGCTTCGCACTGTGCGGAGGCGAAAAGACTAACCACGCACTGATGGCTCGCGGCAGAATCCGGATGAATCTTTTCGTGTAACTGAGGCGACGAGCTGAGAAGAGCCGCCGCGAGAATCGTCAGGACAAGAACCGCGCCGAGCCCGAATCGGCCCGAGGAAAAGGAATATTCAGCCCTGCGTCGGCGCACGGGCTCCAATGTCCGCAGAGGGCGGGCTTCTGCAAGCGCGATCTCTCATAGCTTGTCTAGAAGGTGGTTCGCAGGCCGACGACAACGCTTCGGCCTTCCAAGGGCAGCACTTCCTTCAAAAAGGAAAGATGATCGCGCGCTTCTTCATTCGTTAGGTTGGTCGCGCGCAGATAGAGATCGACATAAGTAGGACCGACACGAAAACGCCGGCTGAGGCTGGCGTTGAGAAAGGTGTAACCCGGCGTCTCGGTCTCAAATGGTGCGGTGCGATATTGGCGGTTCACCCGCTGACCTTCGATGCTCGCGCTCCAAGTGGGACTGATGTAGTTGAGGGAAGCGCTGTAACGAAACGGTGTGATCCGCGGAAGCGGCTCATCCGCGTCGGTGTCTTCGGCGTGGACGTAATCGGATTGCAAGCGCAGGAAGAGATCGTTGGGGTTCGGCTCGCTTCCGTTGTCAGCGCCGGTAATGACATTCTTGACTGACCTCGCGTCATTCGCGCTTTGGTCGGCGATCCGCGTCATCGTTAGGGGAAGAAGATGCAAATCGACCTGCGCTTCGCCACCGAAGAATTCGGCGTTCTTCGGCGTATAATCGAAGATGCGCAGGCCGTCCTCAAAGTCACCCGTCGGTGTGAAGTCGATAAAGTCAGAGAAGGAAGTGTAGTAACCACTGATATAGCCGGTCACGACACCTGCCTTCTTGCGCAGACTAACGTCAATCCCGCGGCTCGTTTCGACGCCGAGATTTGGGTCGCCGATGATGAACTGAAAGGTGGCGTCGTGACCGCCGCGCGCGAAAAGTTCTTCCGCGGTCGGCGCGCGCTGGGAGAAGGTGGCGTTCATCGCTAACTCCCAATGATCGAGAAAGTGATAGATTACCCCGCCAGCCGCGCTCAGCGGCGTGAACTCCTGATTCTTTTGGTCGGTCGAGGTAAGCGATGTCAACTCAGGATCGCTTGAATCAATACTGACGTTATCATGCTCGACGCGACCGCCGAACTGGAATGTCACCGGCCCAAGTTTCACCTCTTCAAAAAGGAAGGCCGCGCCTGCAATAGTGGTGGTTGGTTGAAGAAAGGCATCCTGACCCAGAATAGAGAGATCCTTGTAGAAGAATTGGCCGCCTAACGATCCTTGAAATAGCCCAATCGGCTGGTGAACGAGCTCGATACGTGAGTCAACTCCACTCGTCTTAAAGGTCGATCCAACCTGTTCGCCGTCGATCTCGAGGTGTTTGTAATCGGTGTAAACGAACTTGATATTCAGTGTCGTAAAACCGGGGAACGGATCGACAATCGAGCTGCGCAGGTTGCCCTGGCGTTTCGTCACATCGAGCCGGACCCGCGAAGGAATCACGCCTGGCTCGTCCACTTCCGGATCATCGGGAATGCCATAAACGGAAAGGAACTGGTTAAACGATGCGCCGATGTAACCCTTGTCCCAAACATAGGAGCCACCGATCGCCCAGTCTTTGGTTTTCACATAGGTGTTCGGGACTTCGCCATGCGGATTGCCGCCGAAGTCATCGAGCGCGGCCTGCTCCGGCGGCAATTCCTTCCGAATTCGTTCATCGAGAGCGAAGCCGGGAATGCGGCGACTGTCGGTGCGCAGAAAAGAACTGTCGAGATGAAGAATGAAGTGACTCGTTAGGGCAATATCGAGTTGACCGGCAACACTCCGCTCGAGATCACCGCTATCGAAGCGGGAATCGAATTCGCCGCTGAACGGGTTGGGCGGCAGCTCGACCGGAATGCGGTTATCCACGACATTGACGACACCGCCGATCGCGCCCGAGCCGTAGAGGATGGTGGCGGGTCCCCTAACGACTTCGATGCTCTGACTGATAAGCGGACTGACGCTCGGCGCATGATCCGGGCTGAGATTCGAGACATCGAAGACTTCCGTGCCGTCGTTTAAGACGCGGACGCGGTTATCGGCCAGGCCGCGAATGATCGGCCGGCTCGCGCCGGGCGCAAAGCCGCTCGCCGCTATTCCCGGCTGGGTGGCAAGAGTGTCCCCCAGACTGGCCGCGGCCTGTTGTTTTAACTGATCTTCATTGAGGACCGTGACCGCCTGGACGGTGTCGGTGGAACTCTGTTCGATCTCGCCGCCGGTAACGACGATGCGACCGGTGGTTGCAGTGGCATTGCCGGCGGTAGCGGTCACGGACGGTGTAGGGGTTGGCGAAGCGCCTGCAATTTGAGCAGGCGCGAGACTAGCGCTGGCAAGCAGCGCAAAAGACAAAGCGATAAATTTTTTCAAAGCGAATCTCCGGTTAACGATTGGCTAACGAGTTGCAGGCAAACCACGAGCGGTGGTCGCCTAACGACCAATGCGTGCGCGGAAATCGCGCCGGGATTTTCGACGGGAAAGGTAAACCGTCCCGACAATCGGGCGGATGACCGCGCTAGGAGAACGCCGGAGGCGCGTGTTCGAAAATCGCCGCGCTCAGGAAAGGCGCGGGCAAGCGAACCGGGGTGAAAACAGGGATGGTTTCAAAAATAAGCACGCAAGGCAGGGCGACCAGGAGCGGCGGGGAGTGGGCTTGCTCGACCTTGCCAGCGGCGATGAGAGTAACGGCGCACTCATGCGTGGGCGAATCGGCATCCGGGTGAAACCGCGCGTGCAATTGCGGCGAAGCCGCCAGACCAAGAGCGAAGAGGAAGGCAGCAGCCAAACTTCCGGCAATCCAGCGGCGAAGGAAGACTTGCTCGTTCACGGCAAGTCCGATCCTTTCACTGCGATCCACGAAGGGCAAGACTTTTGCGCGAACCCTTTCTACCTTCCGTCCGGTTTCTGCGAAGCCGTTCGGTAGCGCTGCCACGACTCCCAGGCGCGCTCCCAATTTTCCTTCGCGGCCCAGGCTTCTGCTTCGAGGTAGAAGAAATAGGGTGGCGCGCCGGACTGCGCCTCAAAATGCCGCGCGGTGTTGAGCGCGTCGTCCGCTTTGCCGGCCTTCATCTCGGCGCGGTAAAGAGAATACCCGGACGCGAAATCGTTAGGGTGCGCGTAAAGTTGCTGCTCGAGCTCTGCTAATGAAGCGCCATCGGCCGTCTGCGGCAGGGCCGGCGGCTGGGCATAACGCCTAACGAGTCTCCAGGCTTGGGCGAAATCGTTTTGCCGGACATGATAACGAGCCACCCCCGGCCAGCCGAGCTCCAGCCAGTCGGGATGCAATTGCACCTGTCGCAATAACTCATCGAGCGGATCGTGCGCCGACCAAAGCTCGAAGAGCCGCTGTTTTTCCGCGACCGAAAAGCGCCCGAGCGACGGATCCCCTGCCACGACCAGTTTAATCATGGTTTCAAACTCTGCCGGCGTAGCGGCTTCGAGATACTTGATCGTTAGGTCGGATCGATCGAGGGCAAGGTCGCGCAAAGCTTGGTGGGTTTTGCCGTCGCGCTCCTCGGCCTCAGCCAGCATCAAGGAATAAATCCCGGCTTCCTTCGCGCCCTGCCGTTGTAGCGCCTCGCGCCAGGCGGTGATGGCGAGCGCGGGCTGCCATCCAAGCCAGATTTTGCCTTCCTCGAAAGGGAGCTGATATGCACTCGGCTCGAGAAAACGTGCGCGGCGAAAATCGGCTACCACATTAGCCAGTGGCTCGCGCTTGCCGAGTCGCGCCCCGGCCCGCAGGAAATAGAGCTGCCAATCGAGTGGCGCCCATCGCAAACCGCGATCGGTCGCGGCAATCGCTTCGGGAAAACGATACCCGCGACTGGCGATAATGGCCGTCGCGCGGGCATTCTCTACTCCCTCCAAACCGGGCAGCGTGAGCACATTCCGCCAGGAAAAAAACCAGGCCAGACTAACGAAGAGCAGGACAACTCCGACAATTCGAAACAGGATCGGCGCGAAGCGGCTCGACTGAAGAGGTAGTGGACGGAATTGCGCGATGCCAAGAAGAAATGTGCCGGCCAGGAAAGAAGCCAGGCGATGCGCCGAGACGTCAACGAAACCGTGCAGGACAAAAAGCAAGCCGCCGACGAGCGCGGTGTAACGCAACCGCTGATTCGTTCCTTCCCTGAGCGGAAATGCGCGCCTAACCAAAAGCGCTCCCGCGATCAGGAGCAACAAAAGCGCTGGCCAGCCCATTTCCGCCCAGACCCAAAGCCAATCGCTTTCTGGATGAAGCGCGCGCCCGACCCCACGGCCGGCATTGCGAAAGAGTGCGAAAACGCTTTCGAAATTTCCCAATCCCACGCCGCACCAGGGCGAAGCTCGAATCATGTCGAGCGCATCGCAAAAGATGAGCCAGCGAAAATCGGAAGTGACTGGACCCTCGCTCCCGAGGCGGAGATGAAAACGCTCGATCGTTTCGCCACCAAAGAGTAGCAGGCTGATGAAAAGAAGAAGGAGAACCGAGGCAGCGATTGCGACACCCGCACCGGACGCTTTGCGAAAAACAAACCGAACCAGCCAGGCGGCGCAGCCAATCACCAAAATCAAAATGCCGGCCCGCGAGAAGGCGAGGATGAGTGCTGCAATCAGAATTCCGAGACCGAAGAACCAGAGGAGCCAGCGCTTGTGCCCGCGCCGAAAATCGTCCTGCAAACACCCGAGTACAACTAGCGTCGAAATGCCGAAGAGGTCGCCCGTCTGATTGCGATTTGGGAAAGGGCCGAAGCCGCGTGCGTTGTGCCAAAACTGCAGCGGTTCCTGACGGAAGCTGAGAAAAAGACAAAGCGCGGCGAGGGCAATAATCCCCGCAGCGAAAAGGCGCGACGCGAGTCGCACATCGCGCAAATGCATTTCGAGCGAAGCGACATAGTAAATCCAGCAAACTCCCGCGAGGAGGAGAAAAAGACTGTCGAGAGTCATCCACGGCTGGGCCGAAACCGTGTCGGGTAACTCGATGCCAAGGTCTTTCGTTAGGGCAATACGCCAATGCGGAATGCTAAACCAATGCGCTGGCAGGAAGGCGGCCGCGGCCAGCGCAACAAAGAGTAGCGCGAGAAGATTCAGCCCGCGTCCAAGTGACAAGTGCGGCGGATGGAAAAGAAGGAGAAGTGCAAAAGCTCCAACGACGATCGCCTCGCTCCAGCGTTGCGTGGCCCCGCCAAGAAAAGCCGCCAGGGTCACAATTGCCGGTAAAGCGAATACTGCCAACCCCGCGGATGCGCTTTCTTTTGCGGCCGTTCTTGGCGCTGAATTCGACTCGGAAGGTTGCATGGAGGCTTGAATTGCGGTGGAATACGTTGGCTTAGCAGTTTGCGCTTTCCAATGCAGCGAATCAGTCTTTTCCTTCAAGAGCTAGCAGATTCCCTTTGCCGCGCGGTGAGTTAGGCAGCCATGGTCACTCAGCGCACGCAAGGTTTGTACCGAGTCTTTCTGCTTTGCCAGATCCTGATCGTGGCCGGGCTCTTCTGGTTTGGCGTCTGGGTGATGGTGACCTTTTACTCCAAGGGCGCACAGCTCACCTGGAATCGTTACAGCATTTATTGCATGACGCTCGTCATCGGCTTGCTCGGCGAATCGCTCAGTCGTGAAGGCTCCAAGCGTTATTTCTTGCAGAGCGAATTTCTGCGTCAGCATCGACTCGCTTTACGCCAGACCTTCGCCAGCGTGGGTGCGCTGGTTTTTTACCTCATCGCGACCAAGGACTCCTTCATCTCGCGCCTTTTCTTCTTCAATTTTCTGCCCTGGCTCTACATCGCGCTCTTGTTCTCACATCACTTTCTGCCCGAATTTTTGGCACGCCACATCCTGCAGCGGGAAGAGACGACCCTGCTCCTCGGTTCAACCGCGAAAGCCCACGCCTTGCGTTCTTGGCTGCGACGCAAAGCAGAAACTGGCCTACGTACGGTCGGGATCATTTGCGAAGAACCGCGCGATTGCACGGAGGACAAAATCCCGGTGCTGGGCGGGTTCGATCGTTTCCGCAGCGCAATCCAGGAACATGGCGTGACGCAGGTCGTCATGCTCGAGTTTCCGCAATTCAACGAGCAGAATCGCGCCCTTATTGCCACATGCGATCAGCTTGGCGTGCGCCTCGTGATCGTGAGCGATCTCGAGGAAAAGCTCGGGCATCCGGTGATCCATTTCGATGACGACGGCTTTCGCTTCATCGGCTTGCGCGAGGAGCCGCTGGAAAATCCATTCAATCGCGGCATCAAGCGGACGATTGATTATATTTTCGCGATTCCAATCATGCTGATTCTCTTCCCGCCGCTCGCGGTCATTGTCTGGCTGGCGCACCGTCTGCAATCGCCCGGTCCGCTCTTTCACAAGCAGACACGCGCCGGGATTCAGAACCGCCGGTTCGATATCTGGAAATTTCGGACCATGGATGTGCGCAACACCGATCTCGCGCGCCAGGCGACGTCGGACGACGAACGCGTTTATCCGTTAGGCAGATGGTTCCGAAAGTTGAGCATCGATGAGGTGCCGCAATTCTGGAATGTGCTGCGTGGCGAGATGAGCGTGGTCGGTCCACGCCCGCACCTGATTGAGCATAACGAGCAATTTTCGCAGCTGATGGCCAATTATCAGGTACGGACTTTTGTGAAACCCGGCATTACCGGTCTGGCGCAAGTGCGCGGTTACCGCGGCGAAGCGCAGACGAGCAAAGACATTCAGAACCGCGTCGCCTGCGACATCGAGTATTTGGAGAATTGGAATCTCACGCTCGAATGCGGAATTATTTTGCGCACCTTTGCGCAGCTGATCGTTCCGCCGCCGACAGCACATTAGGCTCGAAGCGGGGCGCTTCGTTTCAGCGGAAGCGTCGCTCGACTTCCTCCTCCTGGGCGAGCAGCTCTGGTGGAACGTTCGGCTGCAGGCTTTGGAAAAACGCCTTCTGTGCGGCCAACTCCTTCGACCATTCGTTAGGCTTAACCGCCAGCAACTCTTTCAGCTCTTCAGACGAGATACCTTCCAGGTCTTCCAGGTCCAGCTCCGTCGCTCGCGGCAGGTGACCAATCGGGCTCGTCTCTGCGCCGCCGCGGCCTTCGCACCGATCAATGATCCATTTCAATATTCGCATGTTGTCGCCAAAACCCGGCCAAAGGAATTTGCCGGTGGCGTCTTTGCGGAACCAATTGACGTGAAAGATGAGTGGGGGGCTCGTCAGGCGTTTGCCGGTCTCCAGCCAGTGGCGAAAATAATCGCCGATGTTGTAACCGCAAAAGGGCAGCATCGCCATCGGGTCGCGCCGCACCTGCCCGACGGCACCGGTCGCAGCCGCGGTGGTTTCCGAGGCCATGGTCGCTCCGATGTAAACGCCGTGATTCCAATCGTGAGCCTGGAAAACGAGCGGCATGGTATCACTGCGCCGCCCACCAAAAATGATCGCACTGATTGGGACACCGGCTGGATCCTCGACCTCCAGATCGAGCACCGGATTGTTCCGCATCGGTGTTGCAAAACGGCTGTTTGGGTGCGCTGCCTTTTCCTTCGAAGCAGGCGTCCAGGGATTGCCTTTCCAATCAAAAGCAGCATCAGGCGGAGCGCCATCCTTTCCTTCCCACCAGACGTCGCCGTCATTCGTTAGGGCAACATTTGTGAAAAGCGTGTCGCGCTCGATCGAACGCATGGCGTTGGGGTTGGATTTGTAGCTCGTGCCCGGCACGACGCCGAAATAGCCGTTTTCCGGATTGACCGCATAGAGCCGACCGTCGTCACCGATTTCCATCCAGGCGATGTCGTCGCCGATGGTTGTGATTTTCCAGCCGGCGAAATGTTTCGGCGGGATGAGCATGGCGAAGTTCGTCTTACCGCAGGCACTCGGGAAAGCGGCCGCCACATAATGCTTTTTCCCTTCGGGAGATTCGACGCCGAGGATGAGCATGTGCTCGGCGAGCCATCCTTGTTTGTTCGCGAGATAACTGGCGATCCGAAGAGCGAGGCATTTCTTGCTCAGGAGCACATTTCCACCGTAACCCGAGCCAACCGAGATGATGGTATTGTCCTGAGGGAAATGACAAATCCAGCGTCGCTCCGGATTCACGTCGAGAAGCGAATGCACACCGCGATTGAATTCCGCCTTCGGATCATCGCCTAGCTTTGCCGAGGCCTGTCGCCCCATGCGCGTCATGATGCGCATGCTGAGCACGACATAGATGGAGTCGGTAATTTCGTAGCCGATTTTGGCCAGAGGCGAATCGGGCGGACCCATGACGTAAGGCACAACAAACATGGTCCGGTCGCGCATCGCGCCCTTGAGCATTTCCTGCAACTTACGGTAGGTCTCAGCCGGCTCCGCCCAGTGGTTTGTTGGTCCGGCTTCTTCTTTGCTTGGGGTACAGATGAGGGTGAATTGTTCGACGCGCGCAACATCGTTAGGATTGGAACGATGAAGATAGCAACCCGGCCTTTTTTCCGGGTTGAGCTTGATCAAAATGCCCTGGCGACACGCTTCCTCGAGGAGAAAATTGTTTTCCGCCTCCGAACCGTCACACCAGAAAATATTTGCCGGCTTGGGTAAGCGATTCGACCTGATGCACCCAGTCGAGGACGGCCTGATTACTCGGTTTGTTTTCACCCATGCCGCTGGGCGCTGAGATGGCAGGAGCGATATTTTCCATAGGCGTGGCCCGCACTTCGAGCGCGGAAGGATTCAATTTGAACGCTTCGGCGGAGAGGCCAAGAAAAAATTGCCAGCAGAACGGGAAACGGCCGCCGCGCGCGAGCTTGCGCTTCTCAATCCCGAGCCGTTTAATGACGATATGTTTGGTGTCACCACCTCAGATGACTACCAACCGGTAGCCTGGATGGGACGCTACCCGGTCCACGTTCCTACTCTGCTCGTGATTGTACATGTGGCGTGCGTGATTCTGACCTGCCTGCTGATGGCTTTCGGGCAGGGCGCAATCCTGAACATCCTGGCTTTCGATAGCGCACAGGTCCTTTACGCAGGGCGCGTATGGCAAATCGGCACCTACGCGCTCGTCCATCAACCCTCGGGCCTAATTTGGTTCGCTGTCGAGATGTATATGCTTTTTGCCTTTGGGCGAGAAGTGGAACGCTTCATTGGACGGCGAGCGTTTCTTTTGCTTTATGCGCTGCTGGTTTTTGTACCGGCGCTTTTTCTCACCCTTCTCGGTTTGTGGCAACGCAACGGCATTGTGGGCTCGGCAACGATCCACTTCGGCATCTTCATCGCCTTTGCCGCCATTTATCCCAACGTTGAAATTTTCCTTCGCGTCATGGCGAAATGGTGGGCCCTCATTTTCGTCGCCGCCTACACGCTGCAGCTTCTGGCTTTTCACGGCTGGTCCGAAATGTTCGTCCTCTGGTTGAGCGTCGGCCTCGCCTATGGCTTCATCCATTTCCGCGGTGCGGGACCGCAAATCGAGTGGCTGAGTGATTGGACATCGCGCTGGCGGTCGAAACGCGTTCTGCACGTCGTACCGCCGCCTTCTTCCCGTCGTGTGGTGGAGCCGGAAGACATATACGATTCGATCGATCCGGTGCTCGAGAAGATTTCCAAATCGGGCATTGGCAGCCTGACGGCGAGCGAACGCCGCGCACTTGACCGGGCGCGCGCCCGGTTGCTTAACAAATCCAAGTAAACGAAACGGCGGACGGATGGCTCTTCATCCTTCTCCCGGCTGGCCTAACGATTGGCTACAAACGATCAGTGGCCTCGTTTTACGGGAAAATTTAAGTCTCGCGCAAACGCGCGAAAAAATCCGCTGGGGTTGCAGCTTCGAGCAACGCTTTGCGTGTCGCCTCGTCATTCAGCCGCCGGGCAAGCGAACCGACACAGATCAAATAATCGTTCACCATTTGCTGCGGAACCGCGATGACGAAAAGAAGGTGGACTGTCTTCTCAGGTTCACTGGCGAACATCACACCGCGATTGCTTCTCCCGATACCTAGCAAGAGTTGATTGACCAACTGCGTCCGGGCATGCGGAAACGCGACACCGCCGTTCGCCACCGTTGAGCTTTTCATTTCCCGCTCCATCACGGCCTCGAAAAATTCTTTTGGCTGTCGCAATTCGCCGCGCGTGCCTAACAATTCCACGATCTCCCAGATCGCTTCCGCCGCCGTCTTCCCTTGTAAATCCAGCACAACATGGTTTGTGTCGAGCAGGCTATCGAGCAAGGGCGAGATCATGGAATGATGATTGACGCGCCACGGGCCGAAGTCGAATCATTCGCCCAAGTGGCAAACCAAAACCAGGGATCGGGAGACACCGCAGTCGTGGCCGCGCATGGCCTCTACGACCCGAGCTACGTCAACGCGATGTCGCACTTTTATCGCGGCGAACTCGCCCGGATCATGGTCTGGCGCACCCGCCTCGATACGACCACAAACTGGGCCGTCACTGGCACGACCGCGATTATCACGATCGCTTTTTCCAACGCCGGAGTGCCCCACCTCATTTTCTTTTTTAACCTCGCCATTGTTTGGATCATGCTTTGGATCGAGTCGCGGCGTTATCGTTTCTACGACGCTTTTCGCGCGCGGGTCCGCATGCTCGAAGCGCATTTCCTCGTTCCGATGGTGATGGAAAACCATCATCTCCTGCAGGGCGAATGGAAGAAGCTGGTCTGCGAAGATCTCATTCTTCCTTCGTTCAAGATCAGCATGCTCGAAGCGGTCGGCCGCCGGCTGAAACGAAATTACGTTTTCATTTTTCTGCTCATCATCGCGGCGTGGATCATGAAGCTTTTCCTGCACGCGCCAGAGCCAATTGAAAGCTACGGCGCATTCTATCGCGCGCTCCGGGTGGGACACATCGCGCCGTGGTTCGTCCTTATCATTTTCTTCGGCACGCTCATCATCGTGATTGGCCTCGCGATTTACGTCGGACGCAAGAGTTCCGGCGAAATTTCAGAATTCGGCAGCCATCGCTCGCTCTGGCGAATTTGATCGTGAAGGCCGAAGACTTCTCCCGCCTTTGCGAGATCGTAGCGCGGCTGCGTGCGCCCGGCGGTTGTCCGTGGGATCGCGAGCAAACTCACAGTTCGTTAGTTCCGGCTTTGCTCGAGGAGGCTTATGAAGTGGTGGATGCCATCCGCAGGTCCGATGATGCCAACCTGCGCGAGGAATTGGGCGATCTGCTTTTGCAGGTCGTGATGCATGCAGAGATCGCGAGTGAAGAAGATCGCTTCACGATCGAAAACGTCAGCCGCGACGTCGCCGACAAACTCGTTAGGCGGCATCCGCACGTTTTTGGCGAAAGCGAAGCGCGCGACAGCGACGCCGTCTTGAAGCAATGGGATGCGATCAAGCGCACGGAAAAAAAATCGAGAGGCGACGGATATCTCAGCGGCCTAACGAGAGCGTTGCCGGCGCTGATGTTCGCGCAAAAAGCGCAAAGCAGAGCGGCGCGCGTCGGCTTCGATTGGAACAAAGTGCAAGACGTAGTGGCAAAGGTCGATGAGGAGCTCGCGGAAGCAAAGCAAGCGATGGCGTCGGGCGATGCCCAGGCGATTGCGGATGAAATGGGCGATCTACTTTTTGCGGTCGTGAATCTGGTGCGAAAGTCCAATCTGGACGCGGAGACAGTCCTGGCCGCGGCGACAGAAAAATTCATTACGCGTTTTCATAAGGTGGAACGCGAGTTGGAAAAACGTGGTCAAAAGCTTGGCGTGGCAGACCTCCCTACGATGGATGCAATCTGGAATCAGGTGAAGCGCTCGTAAAGCGGACGGGGTTTTTTCGCCCTTAGATCAACCGGAATTCTCAGGCCGACGGTCAAAACATCTAAGAAGCTGACCGATTCCGTCGGAAACGAAGCCGAACTCTAGCTGGCCCTCGCTCTGAAATCGGGCCAAGTTGGCATCGGCCTAAGGTCTCACTTGCCGCTTACCTGATATGGCATCTCGTCTATTGAAAACAAAGGAGGAGCGCCCCCGCACGACGGCAGATGAAGGTGAGACCGCGACCACCGCTGTGGCAATTGATGCCAAGACAGGCCTTCCTGCTCATTCTGCTACTTGCCTGGATCCTCGTCATCCCGACCGAAACTCAAGGGCAGATCCCGCGTGGGGTTTTTTCGCTCGCCGCCTCGGGTCAAGTCGCAAGTGACAATGCCCTGGCAAATCCCGACGTAGTCGGAATGAGCATCCGCCAGGATTGGGCGGCACTGGAGCCAAGCGAAGGTAACTTTGACTGGTCGTATCTCGACTCCGAAGTCGCGCGCGCGGCGGCGGCGGGCAAAGTTGTTCTGCTTCGTATCCGCACGCAATCGGGCAAGCCGGCCTGGGTTACCACCGCGATTCAGAATGCCGGCGGAACGTTTTTCACCTTCAATGATGAGGGCGTTACCGTTACGATACCGGTCTTCTGGAATCCTACCTATCTCGCAAAAAAGAAGGCGATGATTGCCGCCTTGGGCGCGCACTTTACCGCTAACCCGACAATAAGAGTAGTCGCTGCAAGCTTCGCGAATGCGATAAGTGAAGACTGGAATGTCCCCCACACGGCCGAGGACATACCAAACTGGTTCGCCGCTAGTTACACCACTGATAAGTTACTCGACGCGGGCAAACAGATCATTGACGCGACCATGGCCGCGTTTCCCAACCAGTATGTAACTCTGGCGATTGCCGGGAATGGCCACTTCCCCGGCGGGCCGGAACTGAACCTGGATCCCACGGCCACCTATGCCGCGGCCACTGCGATTGCTACGGCACGCGCTTCCTGGCCCGGCCGCTTGATCGTGCAGATCAATAGTGTCTCCAATCATAACCCAGCAGCACCCGGTTCAACAGACTCAGCCTGGAATACGCTATGGAACAGCCGTCCAAACGTAGCGGGACAGATGGTCGCCTCCTGCTATGGCGACTCGACCTATCGCGTCAACGGCGGCGTGCCTGGCGATCCTGCAACAACTCTTGCCAGTTGTTTCATCCGTTCCGTGACTTATGGCCTCAATTACCTGGAAGTTTATCAGAAAGACGTTCTGACCCTTCCCGCCACAATTACGTATGGGAACCAATTGTTGGGAACGGCCGGCGCGCCATCGGTCAATATTTCGACTAGAGGTGAAGTCGGAAGTGGCGACGATGTGCTCGTGGGCGGTCTGGTGGTGAGTGGCACCGAAACAAAGAGACTTATCCTCCGTGCACTCGCTCCATCTCTCGCGATCGAGAGCACAACCACCCTGCTCGCCGATCCCATCCTTGAGTTACACAAGCCGGACGGGAGCGTCGTCACGAATGACAACTGGCGGGACACCCAGGAGGAAGAAATCATCAATACCGAGCTCGCGCCCGGTAATAACCTCGAGTCGGCCATCGTCGCAACGCTCGATCCAGGCGCCTACACCGCCATCGTGCGGGGAAAAAACGGCGGCACTGGGGTCGCATTGGTTGAAGCCTACGACCTGGATCAGACTGCCTCCTCTCACCTGGGCAATATCAGCACGCGCGGTTTGGTCGGCACCTATAACAAAGTCATGATCGGCGGTTTCATTCTCGACGGGTCCGAAGAAAGAAGCACGATCGTGGTGAGAGGACTTGGACCTACTCTTACCGACCTTGGAGTTGCCAATGCACTGAGCAATCCCGCCTTGGAATTACACGACGTGCAGGGCGCACTTATCGACACGAATGACGACTGGAAGGATTCACAGCAGGCCGAGATCGTAGCCTCGGGACTGGCGCCTGTTCATGATCAGGAGTCCGCGATCTTGGAAGTCCTACCGGGTGGCGCGTACACGGCAATTCTTCGCGGTAGTAATAGCGAAGTCGGAGTCGGGCTTATCGAAGTCTACAACCTGCCGTAACGGAGATGCAGGCAACCGGCGTCTCTTTCGCAAGGAAGTGACCCAGGAAAATCCGACAACTGCTGCGACTCGTTTCTTGCTCGGAAAATCGCCCGCGAAAGCGAACTTTCGGCCACATGTTCGTTCAGGTGGAAGTCGAAAGGCTGGATTGTTTTTGGTCAAAAACGTCTGGGAGACAACCGTCGCCGACTCCGGTAAAGTCGCGAGCGTTGCATGGAGACCGAATACAAAGTTCGACTCGAGGTTTTCGAAGGTCCTCTCGATCTTCTTCTTTACCTGATCAAACGTGACGAGATCGATATCTACGACATCTCGCTCGAGCGGATCACTCAGCAATACCTCGAATATCTCCAGGCGTTCAAGGAATTGAACATCGATGTCGCCGGCGAGTTCGTGGTGATGGCGGCAAACCTGATTTATCTCAAGAGCCGGAGCCTGCTTCCCGTCGACCAACAGCCGCCGGAGGAGGATGTGGAAGAGGACGATCCGCGCTGGGATTTGATTCGTCAGTTAATCGAATACAAAAAGTTCAAGGAAGCAGCTGCACAATTGCAAACACGCGAGGTGGAACAGGAGCGGATTTTCGCCCGCGTCGGCGACAGCATTGCCCCGGAGATCGCGCCGTTGTCGCTAGGCGAAGTAGGAATCTTCCAGCTGATCAACGCTTTTCAACAGGTCATCAAGCGTCTCGAAACACGCGAAAATTTACAGGAAATTTTTGGCGAGAATTTTACCGTTTCGGACAAGATCGAACGCATCCTGCAAACGATGGCGAAGGGCAAGCCGATCAAATTTTCCGAACTCTTCGCGCGGATGGCTTCGCGGGTCGAAGTCGTCGTCACTTTTCTCGCGCTCCTCGAATTGATCCGATTGAAACAGGTACGGGCAGTCCAGCCTAACGAATTCGACGAGATCGAGATCGCGCCGGTCGGCGCCGGATGAAGCGGGTCCTGATTGCCGGCTGCGGTTACGTCGGCACGGCAACGGCCGATCTCTTTCACGTCGCAGGCTGGGACGTGGAAGGCTGGACGCGTTCGCCAGAATCTGCCGCCCAATATTCGAGCGAGCGGTATCGCGTGCGTGCGGTCGACATCGCCGATCGAAGAGCGGTCGAGAAGGCAGCGGGCGAATTCGGTCTGGTTATCCATTGCGCCAGCACCAAGGGAGGCGGGGCGGAAAATTACCGCCGCGTCTATTTCGAGGGCGCGCGCAACTTGCTCGAAGTCTTGTCTCCGTCGCGGTTCATCTTTTGCAGCAGCACCTCGGTTTACGCGCAGGGCGGCGGCGAATGGGTTGATGAAGAAAGCGGCGCCGAGCCGGTTCACGAGACAGGAAAAATTCTCCGCATGGCGGAAGAGATCGTTAGGCAAGAAAGCGGAGTCGTGGCGCGCCTGGCGGGGATCTACGGACCCGGACGTTCCGCGCTTCTGCGCAAATTTCTTTCCGGTGAAGCGCGATTGGAGAACGGCGGCGAACGTTACCTGAATCAGGTCCACCGCGAAGACATCACCACCGCGCTGTTTTTGCTTGCGACTCTGCCTAACGACCCAGGAATTGTGAACGTAAGTGACAACGAACCCGTAACCCAGCGCGAGTGTTATGAATGGCTGGCAACTAAGCTGAATCGGCCGTTGCCAGCCCCTGCAGAAACAACCGGTGTGCGGAAGCGAGGCTCCAGCAGCAAACGAGTATCAAACCGAAAAATACGCGCGCTCCAATGGGAACCACAATTCCCGAGTTTTGGGAACGGAATGGAGAACTCGGTCCTGCCGAATTATCCGAGATTAGGTGCCTGAGATTCGTTAGGCTGAAGCGGTACCGCTTCGTTGCGGCAGGCCCACCAGACACTTGTTAATACAAAACCGGCGGCAAGAGTGAATGCAGAAATTGTAAGCATGCGGGTATGTTTCTCCGGCTTACCTAGAGCAACGTGCATGCCTCGCGCGATCATCGAAGCAAAAAGTGGGAAACGGAATTTTGGGCGTTCAAGATACGAACAGACGTGTCGCATTGTGAAACACGTCACACGCAAATTAGAGCGGACGCGGCTTAGCCTAACGACGGCTGAATCAATCCAAAATCGCCGCTCTTGCGCCGGTAGAGGACGTTGAGCCGCGAGCTGCGCGCGTTCATGAAAACCAAAAACTGGCGCGTGGACATTTCGAGCTGCAAGACGGCTTCATCGATAAACATCGGCTTCACTGGATAACGTTCCGTTCGCACGACCTGGTGCTCGTGGTGCTCGTCTTCCTCGACCGGTTCAGGATGTAAAATTTGCTCCTCGAGATGCCGGATGTCGTCTTTGCGTGGACGATGCCGCTTGAGAAGGCGCGTCTTATATTTGCGCATCTGCCGCGCGATCTTGTCCATGACGGCATCAATCGCGACGTAGAGATCGTTGGTTTCCTCGCAGGCTTCGATCGTGATGTGGTTGGAACAAACGAGCACGACTTCGGCCCAGTGCCGGTATTTCTCCACGCCGAGAATGACGTGCGCCTCGATGATCTTGGGATAATCGAGATGCAGACCCTCCACTCTTCGCGTGGCATATTCGTTAATCGCATCGGTGATCGCGAGATGGCGACCGGTGACTTTGACGGTGGGATTGGCGTTGGCGGTTTGCATCGACTCCTTTCGTTTACATCTGAAAGCGTTCGCCGAGATAAAGCTGGCGGCTGATGGGGTCGTTGATGAGGAAATCTTTCGTTCCTTCGCTCACGACGCGACCTTCGTCGATGAGGTAGGCGCGATCGACGATCGAGAGCGTCTCGCGCACGTTGTGATCGGTGATCAGGATGGCGAGGCCGGATTTGCGAAGGTTGACAACGAGTTGTTGGACATCGTAAACGGCGATCGGATCGACCCCGCTGAAAGGCTCATCGAGCATGAGCAATTGCGGTTTGGTGACCAGCGAGCGCGCAATTGTCAGGCGACGCTTTTCGCCGCCGCTTAGGGTCAATGCGATGTTTTTGGCGATACGCTCGATGCCGAACTGATGCAGGAGTTCCTCGCAACGGTGCCGCCGTTCTGCTTTGCTCAAAGGCAGCGTCTCGAGAATGGCGAGGATGTTTTGTTCCACCGTCATTTTGCGGAAGATGGATTCTTCCTGCGGCAGGTAACCCATCCCAAGCCGGGCGCGTTTGTACATCGGGTAATTCGTCACGTCCGTGCCGGAAAAAATGACCCGACCCTGGTTAGGCCTAACGAGTCCGACGATCATGTAAAAGCTGGTTGTTTTACCGGCGCCGTTTTTGCCAAGAAGTCCGACGATTTCGCCCTGGCCGACCTCAAGCTTGATTCCGTTCACGACCGCGCGTCCGCCGTAAATCTTAACCAGGTCATCGGTAAGCAGGACTTCCGCATGTTCGTTAGGCAATGAAGCCGGCGTCGCGACCGGTCCTGCGATTGGTGTTGGCGCGCTGGAGGTAATCATCGCTTTTTCTTGGCCGGCGAAGGCGATGGACTGGCAGCGCGCGAAGCTCCCGGCGTGGGTGAAGGCGTGGGCGAATTCTGCTGGCGGATCTCCGTCCGGCTCGGGCCGTGAGTTTGAAGATGTCCCTCCTGGTTTAAAATCATGATGGTATCGGGACTGGTGGCGACATGCGTGTCGAGACCCTGCTGCACGCGAGGACTGCCGGTCAGGACGACGTCGCCATTAGAAGAAGTGTAAACCGCTTTCTCGGAAAGTCCGATGGCTTTCGTGGTCGGCCCGCCCTGAGGATCGGCCTTCTCTCGCACGACCCCGACATGGCCTTCCGCGATTGCTTTCTCCAATCCTTCGCCCTGCTCCTTATGGATATAAACCGTGAGCTTGTCGGATTGAATGTTAAAACGCGGATCGAAAACGCGGACGTGGCCAGTAAAGACACCGAGCCTTTTCTCGGTATCGAACGTGGCTTCGTCGGCGTAAATCTCGGTCGTGATTGGCTGACCTTTGGCGTCGGTTGCGGCGAGCACGCCGGGCGGAGCATTCTTTGCTGCATGAGCCTGCGGCGCAGTATGAGGAGAGGGAGAAGGCCGCGGCGTTTCCGGCGCGCCGAGACAGATCGCACTCGAAATAACAAAAAACAGAGTCGCGGCAGCTTTCATTTCTTAGGCGTTGCGCCCGCGATTTCCTTTTGGTTGAAGATCGTCATGTGCACCTGGCCGGTCATCGTTCCCTGGTGAGTGGTGGTGTTGAACGACATGGTATTACCCGCAATCTCCAAGTCGGCGCGTTTTAGTTTGGTGCGGTATTTCGACTCGATGACCTTCGTGTCGAGATTGAGAATTGCGTCGCTCATATCGACTTTCATCTCCGGTTGCTCTTTCTCGTCATAGGTCTGCATTTTGAGATCGGTAAAGTGAACATGATTTTCGTCCAGCCGAGATGCGGTCGCGGCCGCGAATCGACCGAGGAGATGACCTTGCAGATCATAGTTCGGCAAAACCAATCCTTTGGCTTCATGGCCGACGGTGAGTGGGATGTTTTTAAGCCCAAGTTGCTCCGGCGTTTCGCTCGGGTTGGGCGTGGGAGTCGCTTTGCGATGCTTGCTGCCGGCAAAAATTACGCAGCTGCTTACGAGCAAGAGAAGAAGACTTAAGTGCGGACCGCGGAGGATGCGGGCACCGCTACGAGACGGCAGCATGCACCTTTTTTAACATGCGCAGATGCTTCGGCAAATCCTTTAGCGGCACCTGATTTGGACCATCCGAGAGAGCGCGAGCCGGATTCTCGTGTACCTCCATGAAGATTCCATCGCAGCCGGCGGCGACCGCCGCACGGGCAAGCACTGGCGCCAGAGCGGCATCACCAGAAGTGGCATCGCCTGCGCCGCCCGGGCGCTGCACAGAATGTGTCGCGTCGAAAATGACCCGGTAACCGGCGGCGCGAATCCAGGCGAGCGAGCGCATATCGGCCACCAGATTGTTGTAGCCAAAGGTCGTGCCGCGTTCGGTGAAAAAGTATTTCTTCGCGCCAAAGGCGTCGAGTTTCTCGGCGATATTCCGTACGTCCCAAGGCGCCAGGAACTGGCCTTTCTTCACGTTGACCACGCGTCCGGTCTCGGCCGCGGCGCGGATGAGATCAGTCTGGCGGCAGAGGAATGCGGGAATCTGCAACACATCGATAAACTCGGCGGCAATCTCGGCCTCGTTAGGCGAATGAACATCGGTCGTTACCGGCATGCCGATCTCGCGCCCGATTTGGCCTAACAATGCACAGCCTTCGCGCGCGCCCATCCCGCGATAGGAACGGACCGAAGTGCGGTTCGCCTTGTCATAGGAAGCTTTAAAGATGAACGGCAAATCTTCGGCCGCGCAGATTTGCGAGATTTTGCGTGCCATTCGCCTCACAAGTTGAGTCGACTCGATCACACAGGGACCGAGAATGAAGGCTGGCGTTTTTCCGCCCAGGGTCACTGGACCAATCGTTAGGGATTTGGGCTTCAGAGTGCGGCACTCTCGCGAAAAGCCATCCCCAAGTCCAAGACGAAGAGATCGAAATTCTACTCGCAGCGCTGCTCTTGAAGCGGCAGAATCGCGAACCTTTTTGTATGCATCGCGATCCACACCTCATCGGACTCCCGCCTGACGTCACCGCGGAAGGGGCCGCGGCCGAATTTGACCACCTGCAAAAAAAGCTGGTGCCGCTTTGGAGCTCCATTGAACGCTTCAATCAGGACGAACAAACCATCGTCGTCGTCCCTTCGATCTCGCTTGAGATGGCCGTCTCAGGTTTCGAGGTCCAAGGCTACGAAGAGCGATTTCTTTTTCTGCTTTTTCTCCTTGCTCAGCCGCGGGCGAACCTCATCTACGTAACTTCACAGGCGATTCATCCGAGCGTGATCGAGTATTACCTCGGGCTTTTGCCGGGTGTCATCCGCAGCCACGCCATGCGGCGACTGACACTTCTTTCGCCGTATGACGACACGGCGCGACCGTTAAGCATGAAACTGCTCGAGCGCCCACGTCTGCTCGAGCGAATCGCCGCCGGCATCAGGGACAAGGATCGCGCGCATCTGGTTTGCTACAACACGACTTATCTCGAGCGGAACCTCGCACTACGTCTGGGCATTCCGCTTTACGGAGCGGACCCGCGCCATTTTCCCTTCGGAACGAAGACAGGTTGTCGTCAGCTTTTTGCGCGCGCGGGAATCAACCACCCGCTTGGTTTCGATAATCTCGGCAGTATTGAGGACGCGACATCCGCTCTCGTCAGGCTGAAAAGGCAGCGGCCTTCAGTTCGCCAGGCTATTGTAAAGTTAAACGAAGGAGTTGCCGGAGAAGGTAATGCGCTCGTCGACCTAACGAATCTCGCTGAACCAACAGAAACGGCGATCGCTGAGCGTGTCCGGGCGATGGGCTTTGAGAAAGCGGGTATTCATTTCGAGGAATACGCAAAGAACTTTCGCGAACGCGGGGGCGTCGTGGAGGAGCGTGTCGGAGTGGGCGCGGCGGAAGTTCGCAGCCCGAGCGTTCAATTGCGCGTGACGCCGTTAGGCAAGGTCGAATTGCTCTCGACGCACGACCAGGTGCTGGGCGGGCCGAGCGGACAAAAATATCTTGGCTGCACTTTTCCCGCCGACCCGGCCTATGCGAGCGCGATCACGAGAGATGCGGCCAGGGTAGGCGAGTTGCTGCGCGATGTGGGTGTGATCGGACGCTTCGCAATCGATTTTGTCGTGACTCGAGAACAGGAAGGCGGGCCGTGGAACACGTATGCTATCGAAGTCAATTTGCGCAAAGGCGGCACCACGCATCCGTTTCTCACTTTGCAATTTCTGACTGGCGGAAATTATGATCCCGAAAATGCGGTCTTCACCGCGCCGAACGGGCGCCAAAAATTTCTCGTCGCGAGCGACCATCTCGAGTCGCCAGCGTATCGCGGGTACACGCCGGATGATCTCTTCGATCTCGTCATCCGCAGCGGCTTACATTTCGGCCAAAGCCGTCAGACGGGCATCGTCTTTCACATGATGAGCGCGTTAGGCAGCTGCGGGCGCCTCGGGCTCACAGCAGTGGGCAATTCGCCCGAAGAAGCGCGCCGCATTTTCGATGAGGCGGAGCGCCTACTGAATGAAGAGGCGCGATTCGACGAGTTAGGGGCGCACTGAAACGGGGACGCCGTTTCGAATCTGAAAGCCGTGGCGCATCCGAGAGCGGGCTTTTGCTCTCGCTAGTCGCATGACACCTAAGTCCGACCGACTGTTTCCAGCAATTCGGGATCGGCCGGCACTTCGTCCAAGGGCGCTGGCTCGATCGCGATAATCGCATAACGTCCAGTGTCTTCGTCGGTATTCAATTCGACGATTTCGCCGAGACGATGGCCTAACAAGGCCTGACCAATCGCCGTCTGGTAAGAAATAATGCTGCGTTCCGGATCGCCGTCCCACGCGCCAAGAATGGTGTAAATCTCTTCTTCCTCCGTATTGGCCTCCCGCAGCGTGACGACAGTGCCGATCGAAACCTGAGAAATATCCGGACTCTCGAAAGCAGTGCCGCGGGCGCGGTGGAGATCACGTTCCAGTTCCGCTTTGCGGCGCATGAGGACGGCCTGCATTTCCTTGGCTGCTTTGAATTCGAAGTTCTCGCGCAGGTCGCCATAGGAGCGGGCGACTCCGATCTCTTTGCTGTTCTCGGGGATTTTTTTGTTGATCAGCTCTTCCAACTCGGCTTTGCGTTTTTGCAGGCTGCTCCAGGAAACAACCAGTGCGTCACTCTTTTCTTCCGGCTGCCCGCCGCTGAGAATGCTCTGTAGCTCGGGATAAAGTTTGATAATGCGGGCCAGGAGCGAGCGTTTGGTCAACTCATCAAAGACCGGGCTAAGCAAAAGTCGGCGCACGGCGTCGCGCGCGAGACCGGGCTCGGCGCCCTGGAACATGTCGGGAATGAGTTGCCGATCATCGAGGAGCAGATCGCGCAGGCGCGTGCTGCGACTGTTGCTTTCGTTATGCTGATCACGCTCGATCGCGGAGAGGATCGCGCCTAACAGATCCGGCGTAATGAGGTCGCGCCACTCGGCGCGATTTTTACAGAGCCAGAAAAGAATTTCGCTGGTGGCGGAATGTTCGCGCAGGCTGCGATCCAGTAAGGTCCGCAACTCTTCCTGTTTGCCATGTTCCACGAAGAGCCTTGGCGCCTGTGCGACGAGACGAGCATTGTGTCCCATCATGAGTTGCCAGACGCGACCGGACCAGGATTCGCCCAGCGCTGCTGGTAGCGCCTGCAGCACACGCTTTTCCTTTGCTGAAGGAAGTCTGGCCAGGATGGCATCGAGACGGTGTGCCTCCTCGGCAACCAGGCGTTGAATGGTGAGATCGGGTTTGGTGGACTGAAGTTTTGGCTCGCGCTGCACGAGATCGTCGCGGGCGATGACGAACTCAAAAGCCATCCCGGGATTGAGTTTTTGATTTCGCTGCGCGCTTTGTTCAAGCTCTGCCACGAGCGGTTGAAGCTGCCTTTCCGGCTCTTTGAATTCGTGGTGCAGTTTAATGATCTGATCGACGGCCGCGGTCTGTTCCTTGGGTTGTCGCGCCTGGGCAAAAAAATCGAGTAATTCCTGAGCGCGATCGACCGGTCCGCTGCGAAGCTCAAGCGGGTCGCTCTTCTTCGTGGGAATAAGAACGCTGCCTTCTTTCTTGAGAAGCTTTTTGGTCGCTTCCCACCAACGTTTGAATTCCGGTTCGCTAAAGACGTCCCCTAACAACCAACCGCTGATCTGCCCCTGGGTTGCTTTGCCGCCGAGACTTTCAAGAATGTTTCGCAACACGCCGACGGCGTTTTCCTTCAGTTGAATCTTGAGGGCGGGCAGGTCAGTGGCCTTCTTCGCGAGAAAATGTTCCGCCGGGATGGGAGTGAGATTATCAGCCGCGTATTGCAGCTGCATCGGGTGCGCCTTCTTTTTCTCGAAATCGATCACGATCTGATTAAGGAGAAGATTCCAATCGGCCACCCGGCCGAAGCCCCAGCTTTTGTGCAGGCAAAATGTGCCGGGCCTGAGTTGTTCGAGAGTTTGGGCGCCAGCGCTCGTTAGCTTTCCGGAGTCGACTAACTTCTTCAGCTCAGCGTCCATAAATTTGGAAGAGTATGATGCACGCACGAGGGGAGCTGCGCAAACTGGACGCTTTCCCCATTGCTCGCTCACCGCAGCCGTGGAACCCTAGCGCGCCGTGCCGGTCAGCATTTGGTTTTGGATTGCATTTCATCTCGGGGTCTTGGCCGCGCTGACTCTTGATCTCTTCAGCGATCGGGGCGTGGAACGGATCAGCCTGCGCAGCGCTATCTGGCGGAGTCTGCTCTGGGTGGTTCTCTCCCTGAGCTTTAACGCCATCGTTTGGTGGCGACAGGGAGCGGATCAGGCGATCGACTTTTTCACCGCCTATCTCATCGAATACTCACTGAGCGTCGATAATATTTTCGTCTTTAGCCTTATCTTTGCCTACTTTCGCGTGCCGCCGCAGTACGAGCATCGCGTCCTAATCTGGGGAATTCTTGGGGCGTTGTTTATGCGCGCGACGATGATCGGCCTGGGAGTCGCGCTTGTATCGCGCTTTCATTTTGTCCTCTACCTCTTTGGCGCGTTTCTCGTCATTACGGGGGTGCGAATGCTGGGTGGCAAAGTGCCGGAGATCGAATTGGACAACAATTTCGCCCTGCGCGCCATTCGCCGCGTGATGCCGGTGACGAACGATTATCACGGGCCAAAGTTTGTTGCGCTCGTCGCCGGGCGGAAAATGCTCACGCCGCTCGCGCTCGTGGTGATTGCCATTGAAACGATGGACTTGGTCTTTGCGGTCGATTCCATTCCGGCGGTGCTCGCGATTACGCGTGACACCTTTATCGTTTACACCTCAAACATCTGCGCCATTCTCGGGCTGCGTTCGCTCTATTTCCTGCTCGCCAACCTTGTGACCCGTTTCGTCTATTTGCGCTTCGGACTGGCGATCATCCTTTGCTTTGTCGGTGCTAAAATGCTGACCGAATATTGGACCCATGTGCCAAGCTGGCTCTCGCTGGCCATTATCATAGGGATTCTGGCGGTGACGACGATTGCCTCCTTCCTGGCGACCAGGAAAAAGCCGAACCCGTGAAACGAAAGCAAGTATCCTTACGATTGGAAATATTAACTGTTCGTTAGGCGACGTTGCCACATGAGTTTTCGCGCGGAAGGATTGGCGGCGCGGATTGAGCCCCTTTTCCTTGAAAATTTTGCGCGCTTTGGCGAGTTGGGCGCGGAAATCTCAATATGGCATCTTGGACAGCCCGTGCTTGCGCTGTGCGGAGGCTATCGCGACGCTCGGCGCGAAACGCCTTGGACTAACGACACGCTCGTTCTCCTTTGGTCGGTCACGAAAGGGCTCGGTAGTGCCTGTCTTTTACATCTCTTGCAGGAGAGGAAGATTGAACTCGATCGGCGCGTGGCGCAGTTCTGGCCGGAGTTCAGTCAAAACGGCAAATCCGAAATCACGATCGCGCAGTTGCTTTCTCATCAGGCGGGCCTGAGTGGGCTCGATCAAGCGGCTGAGCTGAGCGATTTCGAAGCGGTCGTCAAAGCGTTGGAAGAGCAGAAACCTCTTTGGCCGCCCGGAACCGCCCATGGTTATCACGCACGCACTTTCGGTTTCCTCATTGACGCACTTATGCGCCGCATCGATTCGCGTTCGATCGGTCAATACTGGCGAGATACTTTTGCTGATCCGCTCGGACTGGAGATTTGGATCGGCCTGCCGGCGGAACTGAGCAATCGAGTGGCCACGATCTACGCCCCGAAACTCGTAACGAGCAGGTCGCCTAACGATTTCTATCGAGCGGTCGCGACGCCGGGCACGCTCCCGCACAAGACTTTTACCACGCCGAGCGGCATGCAGGCGGTGAGCGCCATGAATCTTCCGGAAAACCAGGCACGTTCCTTCGTCTCCTTCGGCGCAATCGGAAACGCGCTTTCGTTAGGTAAATTTTACGCCATGCTCGCCAACGGTGGCCAGCTCGCTGGCCAGCACTTTTTTTCCGACAGGACGCTCACCCAAATGACGACCACACTGGTGGCCGGTCTCGATCGCGTTTTTGGTTTCCCGACCGCCTTTTCCGCCGGCTTCATGAAAGATCCACCCGGCAGCGCGCGGCGCATCTTTGGCCCGTCGCAGCTGGCTTTTGGCCATCCCGGGGCGGGCGGCAGTCACGCGTTCGCCGATCCAGAAAACCATCTCTCCTTTGCCTATGTCATGAACCAAATGGAGCAGCAGGTCTTGCCTAACGAAAAATCATTGCGCCTCGTCGACGCCCTTTATCGTTAGGCGAGTCAGTCGCAGTGCATGGTGCGAAATCGCACCGTTGCCTGCATGGTCTGTCGCCCGTTACTCGCCTGCACCCTGGCGGTGATGAGCACATCCTTGGGATAGCCGGTATGGGCCGTCGGGTCGGGATTCGGGTCGGTATCGAAGAGACCGTCGTTATTAAAATCCCAGCGGTAAAGAATCCCCTCGCCCGGCGGGTCGAGAGAGGCGCTGTAAGTCACGTAAACGTCATCGCCGGTCAGGCATCGCTGGTTGGCGACGATCGCGGTGAGACGCGCCTCCGGTTTGGTAAAGGCGGTCGGCGCGGGTACACCCACGAAGATTAATGGGAGAAGACTCACAACGAGGAGAGGAAAACGCGCGGTCATTGGTCGAAGCCAGTGTGCAACACCGGGCGGGAAATAGCCAACGCGCGGCGGGGTCTTAGGCGCGTGCCTGGAGGGATTCGAACCCCCAACCTTCTGATCCGAAGTCAGAAGCTCTATCCGGTTGAGCTACAGGCACAATAACCCTGCCGAGGCTACGGTAATTGCCGGCGAAGAGCGAACGGAACAAGCAGGATCGTGGGAAAAAGAGAACTCCCAGCAGATCACGAGAAGGCGAATTGCGTCCATCCCATGTCGAAATCCGTGACCTTCGGATATTGGCCTAACGAGTCTTCAGACAAGGTGTTTGTCGAGCGCGCCGAGCTTGCGCGTCTCGGGCCATTTCCAGGCGACGGCGAGCACGACCAGGATCGTGCCGATGCCGCCGGCAATAACAGAAACGACGGGACCAAAGAGCGCCGCCGTCAGGCCCGACTCGACGGCACCAAACTCGTTCGAGGTGCCGATGAAGATATTGTTCACGGCCGAGATGCGGCCGCGCATTTCATCCGGAGTCAATAATTGAACGAGCGTTTGCCTAACGACCACGCTCACGCTGTCAAAAACTCCGGTGAAAAAGAGCATGAGAAGCGAAAGCCAAAACCAGCGTGAAGCGCCGAAGAGGATCGTGGCCGCGCCGAAGCCGCTCACACACCAAAGCAGCGTGCGCCCCGCGTGACGCATGGGCGGAAGATAGGCAATGGTCACCGCCATGACGAATGCGCCGATCGCCGGCGCGGCGCGCATCCAGCCAAGACCGATCGGCCCGCAGTGCAGAATTTGGTCGGCAAAAATCGGAAGCAATGCAGTCGCGCCGCCGAGCAGGACGGCGAAAAGGTCGAGCGTGATCGTGGCCAGAATCATTTTCCGACCGAGAACGAACCGGATGCCTTGTCCCAGACTTTGCCACGCACCGAGAGCGACCCGCGGCGCTTCGCGGATTTTCTCGATCGGAAGAACGAGAAAGAAGAAAGCGACGGCGCAGATGGCATCGAGCGAGTAGATGAAAGGAAATCCCAGCCTAACGATGAGGAATCCGCCCGCTGCCGGACCGAGAACACAACTCACTTGAAAGATGCTGCTGTTCCAGGTCACCGCGTTCGCGAAAGTTTCGCGCGGCACCAGCGTGGGAAAAAAAGAGCTGCGTGCCGCCCAGCCAAAGGTTCGGATTGAGGCGGAAACCAGCATCAGCAGGTAAATCAGTGGCAGAGAAAGATCGTCGAAATGAAACGCTGCATGACGCTCGAATGCGCTCGCGACGAGGCGAAGAAAATCGTTAGTCCGCAGCAGAATCGTTAGGCGCGGAAGGTTGAGATGTTGCCAGGAAACGGCGGCGAGACAGATCGAACAGACGGCGCTTAAAGCCTGGGTAAGAAGAATGATCGACCTGCGCGAGAAGCGATCCGCAAGATGACCCGCTGGCAATGAAAGAACCACGATCGGCACAGCGGCGGCGAGTCCGACCAGACCCAGAGCGCTGGCGGAATGCGTGCGCGCGTAGACTTCCCATTCGATCGCGATCGTGAGCATTTGCCGACCGGTGATGGCGATAAAATTTCCTAAGGCATAGAACGCATAACTGCGGAAGCGGAAAGCAGCGTAGGGGTCGCGTGCTGGTAACGTCGTTTCGGCAGTGGGCGGAGGTGCGTACGGTTTTCGCTCGGGCATCGGCGCGCGCGGCCGGGGCCCCGCGCAGGTGATTCTAGAAGCAGACTGGTTGGTCGCAAACAGCCGATCAAGTCAACGATCGGGTTAATCGACCAGTATTATTGCGGCAAGCTCTGAGGAAGCTCGAACGGTAGAAAGCCGCGCATCCGGTGCGTCACCTGCGCGCAAGATTCAGTCACTAGAGGATAATGGTGCTTCGCCGCCAGCCGGTGCGCCCGGCGGGTTGGAAGATGGCCTGCTCGGTCCGCGAATCGTGCAGATGAGACGACTCATTGGAGTCAGGCGCCTGTGGCGGCTGGGGAGGCACTGGTGGAACCGGTGGGACCGGGGGCAAGTCATCATGCTCCAATTTCTCCAAACGCTCACGCACACCGGATGGAATCTTTGCTCGTTGCTCGGTGGTATCAATCGGGCCGCTGAAGAGAACACTTCCTTTTTCATCTTTGGCCGTCAGGATTTTGTGGCCGTCTTTGCTTTCCATCTTCATCTCGCCTTGATCGTCGGAAAGCGTAATGGTGGCATTGCCCAAGTCGATCCGAGTCGATTTCATGCTGCCGTCGTCAGCTGTCACAATTCGCAGGCCCCTCGCGGCGCGGCGTGCTTCGTCTCCTGCGCGCATCGCTTCCGCCTTAGCCTGTGCGACAGCGGCACTAACGGCTTCGCGCACGGTAGTCTCGTCGGGTCCTTTGAAATCGTCGAGGTTCTCGAGGTCATCGAAATTCCACTGCTGTTCGAAGGCGTGGCCGTGACGAGCAGAAACTTCCTTCTTGTTCAACTTGACGCTGACTTTCATGTCCTTGCCTTTGCGCATGAGGGTAAGTTCTATCGAAGTGCCTTCGGGAAAGCTGCGCACCAGTCTGCCGAGCTGCACCGGACCTACGATTTGCTGATCGTTAAGCAGGCGGATGATATCGCTCCGTTGCAGGCCAGCGTTAGCGGCTGAACTGTTTGGAACCACGTAATTGACGACCACGCCGAAGCCTTCCGGCAAACCCATTTGTTCAGAAAGTACGCGCGGCACTTCCGACGTCTCAACGCCAAGGAACGTGACCGGTTGTTTTGGTCCACTATCGTGTTCGTGGAAATGATTTGGACCTGGCGGAACCAGAGGTGGCGCCGGCGAACCCGACTGGATCGACTGGGTTGCAGTGGTGCCGCTGGCGGTTGGCGATTGAGCCCAGGCGGCGAGTGGAAGTAGCGCCGTGAGAATACTCGTTAGGATAATATTTCTTTTCATAAGCAGGTTAAGGCAGTTGTGTCATTGAAAGGAAACCGGCGTGAGGACGACCTGCTCCGCCGGATAAGAGACGCGCAAGGAGGCGCCAGTTTGCGGATTGCGCCATCGCATCGTCTCGCGGGTGTCGTAGCGGACCCGCCGGAGCGGTTGCTCCGATTGGTTAGGCGAAAAGATCAAACCCTCGTCACGGCGCTGATAAACAACGCGAGTGAGGGCGGCGGGGCGAAAGCCATTGTCGTTAGGCGGAACGGTGGTAGCTGGTGTGGATCTGTCTTGCGCGACGTTCAGGTGCGGGGTGGAGAGTGGTGCTTCTTCGAGGAATGCGAGACCGACAAGGACGAGGGCGCTGGCGCCGGCGAGGCTCAGGCCCAATGACCACCAGAGATTGCCGCGGCGCTTCGGACGACGGAAGACGGCGGCCGTCGACACGTTTGATGTCAGCGCGCATTCGACTCGCGCACATAGATCTTGCGAAACTGGTGCTGGCTGCAGTTTTTTTAACTCAGCTTCGATTTCGGAAAAATCATTCATGCGGCTGCAACGTTTTGCGGAGAGTGGCAAGGGCGTAACGGTATCTGGAGGCGGCGGTGTTTTGAGAAATCTCCAGAACGCTCGCGATCTCGGCGAAAGTCAGCTCGTTCCAGATTTTCAAAATGACGACCTCCCGCTGTTCGTCAGGCAAACGTTCCACCGCTGCAGCAAGGAGCTGCTGGCTTTCGTCCAAATCGGTAAATTGCGGGTCGCAATGGGTAGCGCCGTCGCGTGCCACTGTGGCTTCGCGTCGCGCGCGCCGCTGATCGCTTCGCAGGCGGTCGAGCGCGGTCGACCGGACCGTGGCGTAGAGAAGAGCGCGATTTTCGATGGAATGCTGGCGGCGCCAAAACCGAACAAACGCCTCCTGCACGATATCCTCGGCTTCGACGCGCGAGTGCGTCCAGCGGCGGGCAAAAAGAAGTAATGCTGGCCCGAGCTGCGCGAAACAGCTTTTCCAATCCTCTTCGGTAAGCACACTGGCCATTTCTTCTTCACGGTCTTTTAGGATTGAGACGCCGCCAACTGCTCGTTTTGTCTAACGAAGCAAAATTTTTCGGGACAATCCTTGGCCAAATGATAGGGCGGGGTACTGCCGATTCGTGCTTGCACCATCCGCGGCTCCCGCCTAATAGCTAACGCCTCATGGTTCACCACATCGGACTCTACAAACTTAAGCCGGATGTCACGGCGGAAGAGACCGAAGAGATGATGATGCGAGCGCGCATGCAGCTACTTAAAATTGACGAAGTGCTCAGCATCAAGTGCGGCCGCCGAATCAACCCCAAAATTCAGTGGCCATTTTTTATCGCGATCGATTTCGAGTCGATGGACAAGCAGGCGATTTTTCGGGAGGACCCGATTTACATCAAATTTGTCGAGGAAGTAATCAAACCCAAGACGGCCGAATACCTCGCGCTCGATTATGAGATGGATCCCGGCAGGGACATCTCGTGAAGTTGCGACAGGGGAGCAATCGGCGGTCGGGATCCGAATTCTCTAGAAAGCGTGCGGGAGCAGGCCTTTTTCCTGCTTGCTCTTAGTCACCGCTCCGTCGTTCCTGCTGCTGGCAATGCAATTGGCCTACCTTTACTCTCGTTATCCCGTTGTCTCGCAGACCTTTTGCGACATGGAGATGCTGGAGCTGGAGCGGCGCGGCTACGAACTGCTCGTCGGCTCAGTTCATCCGCCCCTCACGAGTTTGCGGCACGAGCATTTTTCACGTTTCCGCTCACCGGTCTATTACGCACCACCGGCGCCGATCATGCAACTTTGGGAAAAGAAAATGCGGGACTCGGGAAAATGGCCGCAGGCTTTGGTCGAACGCCATGAAGCACGCTATGGACCTGCCTTCAAAGCTGCGTTGCGAGCGCGAAACGCGAGCTATTTTGCCGACCTCTTTTTGCGCCACGCCATTCAGCATTTCCACGTCCACTTTGCCAACCGCGCGGCGCACACCGCGCTCTTCGTTAAGGAAATGTCCGGCATTCCGTTCAGCATCACGGCGCATGGGCAGGATTTCATGTCTGACCTTGGGCAGGATGAATTGCTACGGGAGATCTGTGTGGCAGCGGAGTTCGTCGCAGTCGAGACCGATTACAGCCGCGACCTTCTATCCAAGCGTTGTCCCGAAGCGGCCAACAAAATTCATCGTGTTTACAATGGAATCGACCTCACGAATCTACCCATCCCCTGGCGTGGCGAACGGCCATCCGGACCGGTTACGATCTTAAGCGTTGGCCGACTGGTGCCCTTCAAAGGATTTGAAGTCTTGCTCGAAGCCTGTGCGGAGCTCGAACGGCGAAATTTCGATTTTCGTTGTCAGATCGTGGGAGACGGGCCGCTGCGCGAAAAGATCGAGACGATGGTTGCCCGGTTGAAGCTGGAAAAACGCATCGAGCTCTGCGGTTCCCTTTCGCAGGACGAGGTTTACGCCAAGGTGCGCGCTTGTGATATTTTCGCGCTCGCCAGCGTGCTCGACGCGCAGGGCGCGAGCGATGTTTTTCCGACCGTGATCATGGAGGCGATGGCTTGCGCAAAGCCTGTCGTTTCGAGCCGGTTGGCAGGAATTCCGGAATCGGTGGTTGATGGTCTGACGGGTCTTCTTGTTCCGCCTAACGACTGGGAGGAACTTGCCCATGCGCTCGACAAGCTGGTGCGCGATCCCAAATTGCGTGCACGAATGGGTGCAGCCGGGAGGCATCGCATGGAAACGGATTTCAGCGTCACGCGAACGATTGAGCCCTTGCACGACCTTTTGGTCGGCTGCCTCTCGGCATCACAAACAAGGTCGACGCCAAAGGAGCCCGCCTCTGAGACCAGGCGTGCGGCTTACCTCATTGATCGGTGGACGGATGAAAATCTTCCGTTCCTTGATGACGAGCTAAGGGCTTTGCAACGCAACGGCGTGGCACCTGTTTGCTTCGTTCTGCGTCCGCCGCTCGACTCCGAAATCACGTCGACAATGGCCGAGCTGATGACAAACATCGAATATCTTCCTGACGCCATGGTGGTGGAAGCCGAATGGCAGGCCAATCTGCCGCTCGGCCGTGAGCTGGAAGCAATGCGTGCCAACCAAAAACATCGTCCACCCTCCGACCTCTTTCTCGAACAAGCTCGCGCTGCGCTGACCTTGCGAGCGCTTGCTGCAACGCCACCAGATCACGCACGTGCACGCCACCAGTTCGCGAAGTTTGCTTTGCGCCCTTTTCCTAAAGAAGCTCCTCGGCCTAACGATTAGCGCAACCATCGAAACACGTCCGATTCTGGACGAAGCCGTCATCATGGAAGCGCTTGACCAGTGCGTCGGCGGGCGCAGCAACGATCGCGAGTTATTGACGCAGCGCGGGAGTGGCTTTCTTTTTGACCGGACGCGCAAGTCCCGGATCGACTGGATCGGCGGCCGCAATTTTTGGCGCGAGTGGTCTCAGCAACTCATTGGTTGGACGCGGCGCGCATGACGAAAAAAGCAATCCTCCTCGCGGGCGGCGCTGGCACCCGGCTTTACCCACTTACTCAGATCGTCTGTAAGCAGCTGCTGCCGGTTTACGACAAACCGATGATTTGTTACCCGCTGGCTACGCTCATGCTCGGCGGCGTGCGCGAGATTCTCATCGTCTCAACGCCAAAGGACCTGCCGATGCTGCGGGAATTTTTCGGCGACGGAGCCCAGCTTGGCCTGCGTCTCGAATATGCCGAGCAATCGGAACCGAAAGGAATCGCGCAGGCTTTCTTGATCGGTGAAAAATTCATCGGCGACAGTGGCGTAACCCTCATCTTGGGCGACAACATTTTTTACGGAAATCTTGATTTCTTCCGCGACGCTCTCACGCTCGAAAGTGGTGCCTGCATTTTTGGGTATCAGGTGCGCGACCCCGAGCGTTATGGGGTGGTCGAATTTGGCTCCGATGGCCGCGCGGTCAGTCTCGAGGAGAAGCCAAAAAAGCCGAAAAGCCCCTATGCGGTTCCCGGACTGTATGTTTATGACCGGCAGGTCGTCGAGTATTGCAAGGCCCTTCGCCCATCGCGGCGGGGCGAGCTGGAAATCACAGACCTCAATCTGACCTACCTGAGCCAAAGAAAACTCCACGTCCGTCTGCTCGGTCGCGGCATGGCGTGGCTCGACACTGGTACTCAGACGAGTCTTCTCGAGGCTGCGAATTACATCGCGACCATCGAACACCGGCAGGGGTTAAAAGTAGCCTGCCTGGAGGAGATAGCGTTGCGCGCCGGTTTTATCGATCATGCCCAGATGGGACGACTGATCGACCAGCGCCCGAAGGGCGATTATCGCGATTACCTGCTTCTGGTGGCCGAGGAGGAAAATTCCCTCGCGCACCGGCGAGCAGGATCGTAGCCCCTCGCGAGTCTGACTTTCCTGAGCAGGAAAGTCCTCTTCTCGCAGAGCAGTCTAATCCCTCCCTTTACCGTTTTATGGAAATTATATCAAACGGCATGTGGACTGCTGTTTTTAAAGATCACGATGAGAACGCGTTTTCCTTGGTCGAGCGGTTTTTCTCAGGGCGCCTTTACGCTCACGGAGGCGGCTGTCGGGATCGCCCTCATCGGGATCACCATGACTGCCTTTGTCAGCGCGATGACCAGTCTCAACCGGGCTGCCAGTGTCGCGCGTAACGCCACCGGAGCAGCCGCCGTCCTCCAAAATCAAATCGATCTCGTCCTTTCTGACGGCCCGTTTAACCCTCAAAAGACCAATTCCGACGGCACTCTGCAAATTCCGCCCGAACTCGTCGTGGGGTCGCACGTCACCAACAACGTCCCCATTTATCGCGAACCAACCACCGGCACCATCGTTGCCGGCACGCTCACCACGACCGTCACCGACATGAGTTTCGTCACCAATGGCGTCACTGTTCCGCTCTACCGAGCCAGCGTGACTGTTAACTATAGCTATCGGAACCAAAACTATTCGGTCAGTCGCAGCACTCTTCGTGTTTCAGACATATGACGCTAACGAATAAAGCTGGTTCTCGCGGAGTCACCCTGCTCGAGCTCAGTATTGCGATGGCCTTGATTGGAGTCGTCGGACTGTCGATTTATTCGATGCTCAATATTGGGCTAATCCTGGGAGCAAAAAACTCTGCCGTGAACACGGCACACGAGCAAGCCCGCGTCGCGATGCTTCAATTGGTGCAAAACCTTCACTCCGCGGTTTCTTTGCCCGCCCTCGCCGATTCCAACGGCGTCTCACTCAACAACCCCGTTGCTGGAACCACCGCTGCTGGTATCTCATTTCAACTTTGGTCCGGAGGACCCTATCAGGTCGTCGGCGACGCGGATCCCACCGCGACGCTCGTCCAGATCCAGACGGGCGCAGCCGATCCTGCTCCGATAGTTGGACAACGGCTGATTATAGAATCGCACATGATCGAGCAGGATATCACTGCCGTAACCGGTCTGGGCGGAGGTCAGTATAACCTTACCCTGACCGCTCCCATCGGCGTGGCCATCCAAGGAACCGGCGCACCTACTTACTACAATATCCCCTGCTTCATCACTAATCACTGTTTCTATGCCGTCGATCATGGATCTCTCAAATGGCATGGGTCCAATCAGCAAACAACCACCGTTCTCGGCACGGATATTACGAGCCCCACCCCATTTTCCATTCCTACAACACCGGCCGGCGCGCTCTATTATCGCTTTATCGCCGCGATCGATCTTTCGACCGCTGACAGCCAAACCTCAAATCGTGGCTTCAAGTCGGCAAACATTCTTCTCAACGGACAGGTCCCAGCACGAGCTCGTTTGACAACCTACCAATGAAACTCGCACAACGGTCTTCCAAGCAGGGCTCCGCTCTCATAGTCGTCCTGTCTGTCATTGTCACTCTCTCGGTCACAGTCGTCGTCGCCATGGAGTATACCGCGATGGTCCGGCATCAGGTCCAAAGAAGCGAAGGTTTGCAATCCGCGATCGGAATCGGCGACGGCGTGCTTGATCATGCCTTTGGATATTGGCGCGAGATTTGCCGCGGTAATACTGATGCCTCGCTTCACACAAGCTCCTTTACCAATATCCCGTTGCCCACCCAAAGTCAGTTCCCCAATGTATCGGGTTTCTCGGCTCAACGTGCTCCGCTTAATAGCCTTCTTGGACAGGTGCCGACCGTTTCCAACTTTCAGGTCATCGCTGTTGACCCGCAGATGAATCCCGTTGATGACGCGGCGCCGCTCGTCCCGGCAATCGGGCAATCACCCGTTACCGCAACTTATGGTTATCTGGGTGAAGCCGATGTGAGCCTGCCGGTGTTGGACGGTTACGTTACGACAAAGGTGAGGAGAGTATTTCAAAAGGAACAGCTTTCGCCCTGGAACTGGGCCATCTTCTATGTCGATCCGCTCGAGATTCACCCCGGCGCGGCGATGAATGTTACCGGTTGGGTTCATAGTAATGGCACCCTTTATACCGGACACAATCTTCTTACCTTTCAAAGCAAAGTCACTTATGGAACCGACTGGGTGATTGGCTTTGAGCCGGGCGACTCACGCGCTCCTGGCGGAAGCGCTCCCGAGACTCCCACCACTCCCAACTATCCTGCGAATCTGCCTCCCGCGTATGACGTCGCTCATCAGCCTTTCGGGCTGGATTCGACTCGTATCTTCAACCCTGCGGATAGAAATCCGAACAACGATAGTTATCATGAGCTGATCGAGCCGCCGAATACGAGTTACACAGATCCCTTGGCCGGGAAGCGCTACTACGACCAGGCAGGAGTAAAGATTTTGATTAATTCAAGCAATACGGTCACGATCAAGGATCAGAATGACAATGTGCTGGGACCCTGGAGCACGGGTAATGCAGCTGCTCTCTACTCGACATTCAACGGTGCGATCACCACTAACCAGACAATTCAGGATAACCGGGAAGGAGCATCGGTACGCCTCGCGACGCTGGATATGGGAACGGTGAGCAGCGCAATTCGGAACGGCACCCTTGGTCCCTTCAATAACATCATCTATATTAGCGACACGAGCGCGAGCACCACGGGTGGCACTCCAAAACGCGGCATACGATTAAAGAATGGCGCGACCATGCCAAGCAACGGAATCACCGTCGCGAGTCAAAACCCGGTTTATATCCAGGGTGACTACAATACCGGTGGAAGCAACCCTCCCTCTAACTCTGGTAACTACGCTCAGCCTCAGGTGACAGGCTACACACGCGCGCCTTGTGCAGTGGTAGCCGACGCGGTCAACATCCTCTCCAATTCCTGGGACGACTCTGACTCCTTTTCCAGTCTTGGCTCAAGGACGGCAAGTAATACAACAGTCAACACTGCCATTGTCTCCGGAATCGTACCGAGCGCAAACAACAACTACAGCGGAGGCGCCGAGAACTTCCCGCGATTCCTTGAGGATTGGAGCGGGAAATCGTTCACCTACTACGGCTCGATGGTCGAACTATACAAAAGCGCTCAGTCCATCGGCAAATGGGGCAGCGGCAATGTCTACAACCCACCGAACAGGCAATGGTTCTTCGACACTAACCTGCAAGTCTACACTCCTCCGGGCAGCTTGCCGGTCTACAGCTATATCAAAGGACGATGGTTTCTGGCGCAATAAATAAACTCGTCTTGAAGCCGGCCTTGGTCTTACTGACCCTCGGTCTTTTCCTTGTCTCGGCGAGAGCAGACTCCTCGCTCGACCTTTCGCCACAATTGCAGCCCTTCGAACTCGAAGGAATAAAGATGTGGCAACTGACTTTTAGCAACGGCACAAGTAAGAAGGCGATCTATCAACCACCGCAGGGCTGGAAATATTCCGGCGGACGCGATTCCCTGGAGTTACAGCCGGCGAGCATGGCACAGGCCAGGGCGGTTATTGCCAAATTACCTCCCGCCATGCATCTCGCTTTCGATGAAGAAGGACGAAAGCAGTTACGGGAAAGAGCAATCGCTGCTCTCCCGCAAGGAAGTCAGCAGGCGAAGATAACATCAGACGAACTAAATCCGCTGCAAATCGACGGCAAACAGACTTATCTCATCGAAATAAGCTACCTCTTCTTTGGTCAGAAGTTTGCCTGTTATTCTCTTGTCCTTGATCGCAAACCGGAAGCGATGAGCTTTCGTCTCACCTCACTGGAAGCCGATTACGGGCAATTGCGCGATGCCTTTCAGCGCAGCTTGTTCACCTGGCAAAACCTTTAAGAGCCGTTTTTGGCGGGAGGTTGCTGTTGCAAGAGGTGGTGAGTATCTGCCAGGAGACGTGTAATTCCGTCGGCGTCAGTCGCGTCGTAGTATCCGCGGATAGCTCCGGACCGATCTATCAGGACCAGTCTGGTGCTATGGATCGGCCCGTCGCTGCCTTCGCTCGCGGCGAGCTTAAAGCCAAACCGGGCCAGTCGGTAGATTGCCTCTTTGTCGCCGGTAAGAAATTTCCAACGCGTTGGCGCCGCGTTGAGCTTTGCAGCGTAATCGCGCAGAACTTCCGGCGTATCGCGTTGCGGATCGACGCTAAAGGAGACTAATAGGACATCGGTGTCCTTTAGTGGCTTTTGCGTTTCGCTCATCCGGCTGCTAATCATCGGACAGGGACCGGGGCAGCTGGTATAGATAAAATCTGCGATCCAGACTCTGCCGCGCAATTGTTCACTGCCGAAGGACTGTCCGTTTTGATCGATAAGTTGAAATGGCGGGACCACGCCATAGGTCTGCATTTGATGGCTGGCGAGGCGCTGAACTTCCGCCTGACGAAAAAAGAAGATACCAGCCGCGGTTAAGAGTGGAATAAGAATAAGAGTTGCCTTCCAGAGCAGAGCACGCCAGGAGAGAGGCGCCCGGACAGGCTCAAGCGTGGAGCTGCCGCTACTCATGCCTTTGTCAGGACGAGGGCGCCGAGCAGCAGAGGCAGATAGGCAATGGACGTGAGGAAGAGAGAGCGGGCTCGGACAGGCTCGCGCAAGTTATGAAAGCGCATTGCCATGACAACAAACCATCCACTCAAAGCAAGCGCGATCGGAAGGTAAGCTACTTTCGTTAGGCCGAGATAGGCGGGAATGCAGGCGACGATCAGAAGTAGGATACAGAAAAGAACACTTTGACTGGAACTGCGCAGACCGGCTTCGTCATCGCTCGACATCATGCAGAAGCCCGCGCGGGCGTAATCGGCGCGGTACATCCAGGAGAGAGAGAAGAAGTGTGGCATCTGCCAGGCAAATAGAATGACGAAAAGACTCCAGGCTTCGGCGTCGACTGTCCCGCGAGCGGCCGCCCAACCGATCATGGGCGGAATTGCGCCGGGGATCGCTCCGACCAGCGTGTTGGTTGTGCTGATTCGTTTCAGGGGCGTGTAGGCAAAAATGTAAAGGCCGATTGTCAGTGCAGCGAGGAGAGCACTCAAGAGATTCACCGCCACACAAAGATAGACCAGGCCGATTATGCCCAGGAAAATGCCGATGAGTAGTCCATCGCGCGGAGACATCCGGCCTGCCGGAATCGGTCGCATGCGCGTGCGCAGCATGATCGAATCGAAGGGATATTCGCGCCACTGATTCAGCGCAGCCGCGCTCGCCGCCGCCAACGCCGTGCCCACAACCGCATGAAAAAGAGGGAGAAAACTGAACGGTCCAGTCCAGCCAAGGTAGAAACCAACCGCGGTAGTGACCAGGACCAGTAGTGTCAGCCGAGCTTTCACTAGTTCGGCGAGATCGGCCATGGTCCAGGCGCGCTCGATCGGCCTTGCGGGTGACTCGATCACGACAGCCCTCATGAAACGGTAGCTGCAACCGGACTGACAGCTTTCGCGTGCCATCCCGTGTTTTGGGCGAGAAAACGAAGACGCAGCAAAACGACAGAAGTCATAATGCCGGTCGCAAACGTAATCGCGCCTACAGCGACGTGCGCGGTCGCGATATCGGCTGCCTTGTTGCTCAAAATGGTCCAGCCGCCGAGCGCCACTTGAAGGATGACTAATCCGAGCCAGGCATTGGCGAGTTTATGTAGAAACGACGGCAAATCCTTGCACCGCCTAACGAGAAACCAAAATATCGCGATCCCCAGGCCGATGATCGCCGCGAGAAAACGATGCGCCATTTGCAGCCAGATTTGACCAGCGGTCACGTCTGAAAGCGCTTGGGCGTCACGCGCCTGGTTGATCTTCGCGATCGCAGCTGGATCAGTGGCAGGAATGATTTGCCCATAGGCGAGCGGGAAATCGAGGATGGCCAAATCGCGATGCTGGTGTCGCATGGTCGCACCGAGGGCGAGTTGACAATAGATAAGGCAAGTGACGAGGACGGCAAAAGTTGCCAAAGCGCGCACCGGCATGACCAGCGGTGCTATTTGGCGCCAAATGGGAGAAATTGCCAGAGCGATCACGACCAGAAGCCCCAGGAAAGCTTGTGCGAGGCAGGCGTGAAAAATCCCTATCTGATCCTTGAGCAAAGTGACACGCAAGCCGCCGAGAATTCCCTGAAGAACGACCGCGCCTAACGACACCCAACCGAGTGTCTTCAGCCAACGCGACACATTCGAACGCCAAAGCCAGCCAGCGAGAATAATGGCGAGAACCCCAATCACCGAGGCGATCAAGCGATGAGTATGTTCGAAGAAAATCCCGCCAACCCATTTGGAGAAGGGAAAGAAGAACATGTTATAGCCGAAGGTGGTCGGCCAATCGGGCACAGAGAGCCCGGCGTTCTTGCTTGTCACCATGCCTCCGCTGCAAATGAGCAAGACGGTCGCGCCGGCAGTGAACCAGGCAAAGCGACGGAGGAAAGGATTCGTATCAGCGACGGACGTGCGCATCGGTGCGTGGGTCATGCCGGCGGAGGACCGGACTCCCCATTTATCCGCCGCCCGGTTTCTCGGTTTTCGGAGCGCCCGGCGGCGGCACGGTGCCGGGTGTCGGACCCGGCGGCGGTTCGCCCGGCGGGCGCTGCAAGGCGGCCGGTGCGGCCGGTGCGGCAAGCTCGGCGCGTTCTTTCAACCACGCCTGATAATCGGCTGGAGTATCGACCACGAGAGTGCCTTTCATCGCATAGTGGCCGAGCCCGCAGAGCTGTCCGCATACGATGTCGTAGCTCCCGGTTTTAATCGGCTTAAACCACATCGGAATGATTTCACCCGGAATGGCATCCTGCGCGATGCGCAAATTGGGAAGCGCAAAGTTATGAATCACATCCTTGGAAGAAACATCCACGACCACATTGCGATTCACCGGCACATGCAGCTCGCCCAGCACGACAAGGTCGTCTTTCGAATGAGGATCACTGGAGTCGAGGCCGAGTGGATTCGAGTTGCTGACTAACGAAAGATCGCGTCGTCCGAAAACGCCGTCCGGACCCGGAAGATGAAAATTCCAATTGAACTGCTGCCCGACGGCGTGGACGACAATCGCATTTTTGTCGTTAGGGAATGCATTCACGCGCTGCGACCAGAGTGGAATGGCGAAGCCAATGAGAAGCACGCCTTCGATTAGTACGACGGCAAATTCCAGGTGCGTTGAAATGCCGCTCGTCACGCCTTCGTGGTTTGCCACCGGATGGCGGCTCTTACGAAAGCGAATGAGAACGTAAATGAAATAAGCCCACCAACCGACAAAGAGCGCGCCCATAAACCAATGGCAGAACTCAATGATGTGATCGATCTGGTAGCCGTGTTCAGAAACGTTAGGCGGCTGGCCGAGAAATTCGTTGATCAGCGCCAGGCTAGTCATATTTCTCGAGATCCTCGTCGATCAATTGTTCGTGCGGTTGCAGTGGCACATTCGCATGACGCCAGAGATGCACACCAAAGGCGCTTACTCCGCCGAGAACCGACATGACTGCGCCAATCATCACCCAAATAGCGATCGCCATGTTCGCGGAAGTTTTGGAGTCTTTTCCTGCCATGCAGGTTGCACAGGCCAGGGCCTGACCAGCCGGTGACGCGAGAAGAACGAAAAACCAGAAAAGCAATCTTCGTTTCATCAGATGAGGCGAAGCCGTTTCATCTTGCGCCAGAACCAGCAGCCATAAATGACTAGTGCGACCGCGATAGCAAAGGAACAAACCGCACCCGGAGTATAGGCGGTGGTGTCGTTCGTGCGATTCACCCAGACGCAGTAAATCCCCAGCGCGAAGGCGAGCAACGCCGAAAAAACGATGAAGATGATGTGGAAGCCTTTGAGCGACATTTAATGAATCACCGGATCGTACCAAGCCAGATAAGTGAGCCAAAAAAGCCCGAGGACGAAAATCCCGGTGAAGATTAGTACCCGATAAATGAGTTTTTTCTCCGCCGACAGATGCATGAAGATGTACGCAACCAGTCCGGCTTTAAAAGTCGCCAACACCATCGCGACAGCGACGTTCGCCTTTTGCGAACCGAAATCCATGTAGGAGAGAAAAACGGTCAGGGCCGTGCAGACGAGTAGCGTTCCGCCGACCAAAAGATAACCGCGAACGTGTTTGCTCACGTCGTGGCTGTGGGGCGCGTAATGCTCTGTCTCGTGCTCGACTGGTTCGGTGGTTGGCGGATTATTCATCGAATCAGAGCAGGTAAAAAAGCGGAAAAACGAAGATCCAAACGAGATCTACAAAGTGCCAGAACAAACCGGCAACCTCAACTCGATTTGCGAGGTGTTCGGGATTTTGCCGGTACAATTTGGAGCCAACCGGCAACCATAAATAGGTGAACACGATTACACCGCCAAGGACGTGCAAACCGTGCAAGCCGGTAATGGTGAAATAACTCGCAAAATAGGTGCTGTGAGTGGGCAGAAACATCGTCCCTCGTTCCACGTCCGCCTTCTCGATCATAGCGACCTTGTCTGTGGGTGGGACGAAGAGGAAATGCGGGCGGTCCATCGCCTTGTTCGTCGGATCGGTATAAATCTGATCGAGACCGATCTCGTATTCTTTGATGTTTGGATCCTTCAGGGCCGCGGGGTTGTGCAAATGACCGGTGATTTCAACCCGGGGCGGAAGGCCTTCGGCAAGGAGATGCTTGTTACCGAGATACTTTTCGTATTTCTCCAACTTGTCCGTCTTGATGAAGGCGCCAAAGTGCTCGTATTTTTGCGGCCATTCGTAAGCCAGTTTCACCACGAGAAAGATCACGCCGCAGAGGATCGTGATCCCCATGTAAATCTTGTATTTGTTGAACTGGCGCATCTTCAGTGCCGCCCAAGCCAGAACCACCGTGACTGACGAGGCGATGAGAATCGCCGTGTTCATCGTGCCGACGGGGACGTTGAGGAGACCGTGCGGCCAGAAGCCTGGCTCAGCGTCAAGTCGAAGGAAAATGTAGGCGGAGAAAAGACCGCCAAAGAGCATCACTTCGGAAGCGAGAAAAAGCCAAATGCCGATCTTGGCGTTCCAAAGCCCGGTGTCGGGTCGGGCAGTAACGGTGTAAGGAATTTCCATTTGCGAGATTCGTTAGGCTTAGTCGTTAGGCACCATTAATGACCAAATGACATCGTAGGTTCGTGCGTCGCGCGTTCGCCCGGCTGCACCGGTTCAGTCTGCATCGTGTAATCCTTGGCCCGTCCCGGCAGGCTGTATTCGTAAGGTCCGCGATAAGCCACCGGTGGGACAACGAAGTTACCGTGCGGCGGCGGCGAGGGCGCAGTCCACTCCAAAGTGGTCGCCTCCCATGGGTTGTCGTCGACTTTCTCGCCGTGACGAATGCTCCAGAAAAAATTGATGATGAAAGGAATTTGCGCCAGTCCCATCACCCAGGCAGCGATCGAGATTGGCGTGTTCCAATGGAAGCCGCTCAGGCCCCACACTTTTTCTGCGGAGAGACTCCAGCCCTGCCCGCCATCATACCAGCGGCGGTGCATGCCGAGCATGCCTTGCAGGAACATCGGGAGAAAAATGGCGTTCATGCAGACGAGCGAAGGCCAGAAGTGCACCTTGCCCCAGAAATCGCTCATCTTGCGGCCGGTGGCTTTGGGGAACCAATAGTAAACGCCCGCAAAAACGGCGAAGATCGTCCCCGGTGCCACAATGTAATGGAAGTGCGCGATCACGTAGTAGGTGTCGTGCAGGTATAGGTCAGCGCTGTTGAAGGCGAGCGGAATGCCCGTTAGGCCACCAATCCCAAACATGGGGAGAAAGGCCGTCGCAAAAAGCATAGGAACGGTAAAGCGAATCGACCCACCCCAGAGCGATATGAAAAATGCGCTCAGAATGATTACCGATGGAATCGAGATGATCATGGTCGTCGTCTGGAAAAACGCGCTTACTGACGTGCCCATGCCCGTGAGCCACATGTGATGCGCCCAGACGATGAACGAGAGGAAGCCCAGCACGAGCGCCGCGAGGACTAACGACTTATAACCCCAGAGCGGCTTGCGCGAGTTATTGGCGATAACCTCCGCCACGATTCCCATGCCCGGTAGAATGAGTACGTAAACTTCCGGATGCCCGAGAAACCAGAAAAGATGTTGCCAGAGCAGCGGGCTTCCGCCGCCGCTGATCGAGACCTGCGCGCCATTCACAACTAATCCGGTGGGGAGGAAAAAGCTCGTTCCCGCGACCCGATCCATTAACTGCATCACAATCGCTGACTCGAGCGGCGGGAAGGCCAGCAAGAGAAGAAACGCGGTCACGAATTGCGACCAAACGAAAAATGGCAGCCGCATCCAGGTCATTCCCTTGGCCCGCAACTGGATGATCGTGGCGATGAAATTTACCGCGCCCAACAACGACGAAGTGATGAGCAGAATAAAGCCGATCAACCAGAGGGTCTGACCGTTGAAGATCGGATGATAAGTCGGCCCTTTGTCCACGATATCGGCCAATGGCGTATACGAAGTCCATCCGCCCTTCGCCGCGCCGCCGGGGACAAAAAAGCTCGTCAACATCACCAATCCGCCAGCGAAAAATGCCCAGTAACTGGCCATGTTGATCTTGGGGAAAGTCATGTCAGGCGCGCCAATCTGGAGCGGAACAACGAAATTACCGAAGGCGGCAAACGCCACCGGCACAATCCCAAGGAAGATCATGATGGTGCCGTGCATCGCGCCTAAGGAATTGTAAAATTCCGGTGTCATAACCCCATTCGTCACCGCGCCGGGGCCGAAAATATTCTCCAGCATCGTGCCGACGATCGGCAGCCGCGTCCCGGGAAAAGCCAGCTGCCAGCGCATCACCATCATGAGGCAGAACCCGAAAAAGAGAAAAATAAGCCCGCTGATTCCGTACTGGATTCCGATCACCTTATGGTCGGTCGAGAAGACGTATTTGCGCCAGAATCCCAGCTCGTGGTGTTCATGATGGGCGTCATCGTGATGATGATGCGGATCGTGAGCGACAGAAGAAGAGGCGTCCATAAATGCGAATCTGACACTGATTATCCAGCGAAAGATTTCAAGAGGAAAGCGCCAAATATTGCTACTTCGTGAATCGGGAGCTTCAGCCGGCGATCGACGCAGCGCCTGACCGACTGGCCGATTAGCTCGAAAAACGCGCGCCTGCCTGGTTCGAGCAGTTCCAACCCCCTCGGGGCGATGCTGCAATCGTGCGAGCGGACCGGGGCGTAAGTCGTGGCGGCGAAAAACAAATAAAAAAAGCTTGCCAGTGAAGTGGTGTAGTAGTTAACTATATCACTAAATGAAAGACGGCCTTCCGGTTGGCGACCACTTGACAGCCTCACCAACCGCGCCGCCCTGTCGCGACGGATGAATCGTGAATGGAATAATAGCCAGCCAATTTACCGCCAGCTGCGCGACCGCGGCGTTCATATGATCCTCGATGGCGTGCTAAAGGAAGGTGATCCTCTGCCCTCGGTGCGGAGTGTTGCGGCAGAGTATCGAGTGAACCCGTTAACGGTTCTGAAGGCGTATCAGCAGCTCGCTGATGAGCAGTTGGTGGAGAAGAAACGCGGCCTTGGCATGTTTGTAAAAGCAGGTGCCCGGGATCTGCTCCTAAAGGCCGAGCGGCAAAAATTTCTCAAGGAAGAATGGCCGCGTATCGCTGCGACCATTCAGCGGCTTGGTATCAAGCCTAACGAGTTAAGGTCCGCGGCGAAAAACGATACCTTGAAGAGGAAATCCAGGCCATGACCTGTATCGAAGGACATGGTTTGCGGAAGGTTTTCGGCACCACAGTAGCCCTGGATCGAATCGACTTGCATGTGGAAGAAGGTCATATTCTGGGACTCGTTGGGCCGAATGGCGCGGGTAAGACGACAGCTCTCAATGCCATTCTTGGCCTAACCTCCTATGAGGGACAGCTCAAGGTGCTGGGCCGCGACCCATGGCGCGAACGCAATGATCTCATGCGCGACGTTTCCTTCATCGCCGATATCGCGGTTCTGCCGCGCTGGATCCGCGTATCGCAGTTGATGGATTATGTTGCCGCCGTACACCCGCGCTTTAACCGCGCTCGCGCGGAGAGGTTTCTCGCCAGGACCGCCATTAAGTCCTCGCGCAGAGTGAGAGAGCTATCGAAAGGCATGATAGCCCAACTCCATCTCGCGCTCGTGATGGCGATCGACGCCAAGTTACTCGTGCTGGATGAGCCGACCCTCGGGCTCGATATCCTTTATCGCAAGCAATTCTATGAGTCGCTCCTGAATGATTACTTCGACCATACGCGCACAATCCTGGTCACCACTCATCAGGTTGAGGAAGTGCAGGATGTGCTGACTGATCTCATGTTCATCGATCGCGGACGAATCGCGTTTGAGTGCAGCATGGAAGAATTCGAATCGCGCTATTTCGAAGTACTGGTAAATCCGGAAAACCTCGCTGCCGCTCAGGCGCTCAAGCCAATCCACCAGCGTCCAGTTTTCGGTCGCAGCGTCCTGCTCTTCGACGGCGTGGAGCGCGATAAGCTTGCTATCCTGGGCGAAGTGCGCCGGCCCAGCATTGCGGACTTATTTATAGCTTTGATGGGAGACAATGACGTTCAGTCAAGAGAGTCAGATGAACACTGAGGCCGCCGTCCAGACTGGTTCTCATTTGGGTTCCAGAACCAATAACTCTTTCACCCGGCCATTCCTTTGGTCGATTCGTCGTGAGATATGGGAAAACCGCTCCATTTACATAGCGCCTCTTATCGTTGCGGTTGTTCAGGTGTTTGGATTTCTGGTCAGCACGAATGGCCTGGCGGAGCGGAGACGCGCCGTCCTGTCGCTTGCCCCAGCTATTCAGCGAGCGCGCATTACCGAGCCCTATGATTTAGTCGCGATGCTGATGATTTTAACCGTCTTCATTGTGGGCGTCTTTTACTGTCTCGATGCGCTATACGGCGAGCGCCGAGACCGCAGCATTCTTTTTTGGAAATCACTTCCGGTTTCAGACTTAACCGCCGTTCTTGGCAAAGCGAGCATTCCTTTCCTGATCCTGCCGGCGATCGCCTTCCTGGCCATCGTTTGCACGCAGCTCTTGATGTTAGCCGCGACCAGCCTGGTGTTGGTGGCTCACCACCTCAGCCCGGCCACGACCTTTGAGTATTTCTCGCTGCCGTTCAAGATGGTTGTCCTGCTCTACGGGCTAATTGTGATTGCGCTCTGGCATGCGCCGATTTACGGCTGGCTCCTGCTGGTCTCGGGCTGGGTACGGCGGGCAGCGTTTCTTTGGGCAATCCTGCCGTTTTTTGCCGTCGGCGTATTTGAGAAGGTCACGTTCAATACCTCTTATCTTGCTCAGATGCTGGAGAACCGACTGCTCGGCTTTGCACCCGGCGCATTTGCTTTCGATCCCCACAGCAAGGAATCGATTCACTCTTTTACTCAGCTCACGCCGGAAAAATACTTAAGCACTCCAGGACTTTGGCTGGGATTAGTCTTTGCCGTTGCTTTTCTTGCCATTGCGGTTCGACTGCGTCGCTATCGAGGGCCGCTCTAATTTACACTTAGTTATCAAAGGATAGATCTACTCATGAAGCCAACCGTCAACGCGGCACGCATCGCGGGCGCGATCTACCTGTCGATGGTCCTTACCGCACCTTTCAGTCTGCTTTATGTCCCGGGAAAACTGATTGTTTCCGGAAATGCTACGGCTACCTCCACGAACATTCTGGCGCACGAAACGCTATTTCGCCTTTCGATCTTCGGCGACCTCGTCGGCCAGGTGATTTTCGTTTGCCTCGCCATAGCTCTCTATCGCTTGCTCAGCGGCGTAAGTAAGACCTGGGCCGCATTGATGGTAGCGTTTGTGCTCGTCTCGGCTGCGGTCGCTTTCCTTAATACGCTGAACAGCATCGCGGCTCTCACCCTTTTCCGCGGCGCGGATTTTCTCTCGGTCTTTGGCAAAGCTCAACGTGATGCGCTCGCCATGTTGTTCATTCGTTTGCATTCTCAGGGAATATTCATTGACGAACTCTTCTGGGGCTTATGGCTCTTTCCATTCGGACTTCTTGTCTACCGTTGCAATGTTATCCCGCGGTTTCTCGGCGCGTGGTTAATGATTAACTGTTTCGCCTATGTAGGTCTAAGTGCTACGGCCTTGTTTTTGCCCACTTATTATGGAGCTATGTTTGGCTATTCCCAACCTCTCTTGTTTGGCGAACTGGCCATCATGCTCTGGCTTTTGATCAAAGGCGTGCGCTTAGAAAGCGCGCCCCAACCGGCAATGGTGACAGCCTGATTCACTGTTTATAGAGTTATGAAACTAATGCGCATCATCAAATGGACTGGGGCTGCGATTCTGGTTGTCCTGTTACTCGGAGTAGGAGCAATTTTTGTTGCCTATTGGAGATCGGATAACGATTGCGGCCGCGCCGCCTCTGCTCTTACCAATCCTATGAAGGCGATCACTTATTGTGACTATGGCTCACCCGACGTCCTCAAGGTAGAGGAGATAGAAAAACCGGCCCCTGCTGCCGACCAGGTTCTGGTTCGAGTTCGGGCTGCTTCCATCAATCCCCTCGACTGGCATATGATGGAAGGCACGCCCTATGTCTTGCGCCTGCAGGCAGGGTTACGCAAGCCCAAGAGCATGCGGCTAGGCGTCGATTTCGCAGGTACGGTGGAGGCGATCGGTAAAGATGTGACGGATTTCAAGGTGGGTGATGAAGTCTTTGGAGGGCGAGACGGCGCCCTGGCCGAGTATGTCTGTCCACGAGCGAGTCGAGCTATTGTCCACAAGCCAGCTAATATCAGCTTCGAACAGGCGGCTTCGGTGCCGATCGCTGCCGTCACCGCCTTGCAGGGTTTGCGTGATAAAGCTCACGTCCAGCCGGGCCAGCACGTGCTGATTAACGGCGCCTCTGGAGGTGTAGGGACGTTTGCCGTGCAACTCGGCAAGTATCTTGGCGCGGAGGTCACGGGGGTTTGCAGCACACGGAATCTTGATCTCGTCCGCTCCCTCGGAGCAGATCACGTCATTGACTACACAAAAGAGGATTTCACCAAGAACGGTCAACGCTACGACGTCATTCTTGACCTTGTCGGCACTCAGCCGTTGTCCTGGATTCGGCCGGCCCTCAAGCCCAAAGGCATCTGCGTCCTGATCGGTGGCGGCGGGCCTAACGAAGGGCGTTGGGTAGGGCCGATGGCACGTCCGGTCAAGGCTTTGCTGCTTTCACCTTTTGTCAGTCAGCAATTTGTCATGTTCATCGCGCAGCTGAAGAAGGAAGACCTTACGCTGCTGAGCGACCTCATGCAGGGCGGGAAAGTGCGGCCGGTAGTCGACCGAACTTTTAAGCTAGACCAGGCAGCAGAAGCTATGCGTTATCTGGAAAAAGGCCACGCCCGCGGGAAAGTCATTGTCGCACTGGAATAATTGCTCCGCGGCAATGCGGACTTGATTTCTTCACATCCAACACACGGCTTAGGCTGCGATAGTGAACGGGGCGTTTGGCCGTCGCGAGCGCGGACATTCGCTCGCCATTGGGCTGGAAACTTGAAGACGACCGCTGGAAAAAAAGCCGAGGAAAGAAAGCGATGCATCCTTTTGGTGGATGATCATCCACTCTTTCGCAAAGGGATGATGCAGTTGCTTGATTCGCAAGCCGACCTTCAGGTCAAAGGCGAGGCCGGCAACAGCGGCGAAGCGCTCGACGCTGTCCGCACACGGCGCTTCGATCTGGCGGTCGTGGATGTGGGGCTGCGCGGCGGGGCGAACGGGATCGAACTGACCAAATCGCTCAAAGCCGAGCACCCCGAGCTGCCCGTGCTGGTGGTTTCAATGCATGACGAAGCACTTTACGCCGAGCGCTCGTTACGGGCGGGCGCGCGTGGATACGTCATGAAACGCGAGGCGCTCGATTCAATTCTGCTGGCTGTGCGGAGCGTGATAGCGGGTGAGATTTATATCAGCCCGAGCATGACGAAACGGATGCTCTTCGACCATATTCATGGAGGTGGCGAAGCGCGCAGCGCAGTTGAGCGGTTGAGCGATCGTGAGCTGGAAGTATTTCAACTCATCGGTGAAGGTCAGGATATGCACGAAATCGCGCGCGAGCTGCACCTGAGCAAAAAGACCGTCGAAGCCCATCGCGCCAACATTAAGGAAAAGTTGGGTGTCGCCAGCGCTCGCGAGGTGGTGCGCTACGCTTCGCAATGGGTGACGCAGCAGCGCTAGTCAATCAGTCGCGAAATGGAATTCTGATCCGCAATCTCGGAGAAGATTGGCGCACAAATCTTGGATGAATATCTTCTCTCATGATCCCGTCTCGCCATTTTGTGCTGGTGAGAAGCGATCATCCGGCTAAGAGCAACCATGCCGAACGAATTGAAGAGAAGCCCACATATCCATGCCGTTGTTCGAGACATTTCGGCCAGAGGTAAAGCTTCAAATCGGAGTCCGTCATCGTCGGTCAAATTTTCCAAGACTATGAAACGATCCCTTTTGGCTTTGCTACTTCCACTTGGCGCGCTGAGTTCGTGCGAAAGCATGCATAACGCAGCCGTCTCCACCTTCCGCGTGGTCGATGCACCGCATCAATACATCCGACGAGAGCTGGGGATGGATGAAGAAGATCAACCCCAAACCACTACAGCCACCACGACAACAACGGAGGCAACGTATCCCGCTCAAGAAAATTCTCCGCCACCACCGCAGACCTCTACCGCCCAGACACAATCCTATAATTCAGCCCCGCCTCCTCCCGTAAAGGCAGCGCCTCCTCCCGTGCAAGCGCCGCGAACCGTTGCGTCAACACAGCAACGGGAAGTGCAAGCGACAACGACGACACGGGAATTGGCCGGACCAACCGCGACACCGCACGTCGTTGCGCGGGAAACCGCTTCACGCACCGCCGAATCACACCCGACTGCGACGCCGCGCATCAGCTCGACACCACACACCATTTCGAGCAAAGCCTCAGCCACGAGCGAACTACCCTACGCAAAGCCCGTCCCAGGCAAATCGGGCTACGTCTTCAGTCCATTCGACCCGAACGGCGGTTATGTGGACGTGACCGGATATAGCCCAGGGCAAAAGGTCAAGGATCCCTATTCGGGGAAGATCTTCCTTGTGCCGTAGCACGGACAGACTGGGCGGCTTCCAGACCAAGTCCAGGAGCTTGTTATCGTTAGGCATTGAATGACCAACGATATTTCCAATTAGCCCCGTCGGTGCTACCTGGCTTCCCGGTTTTGCCCAAGCTTCTTCTCCAGCGCTCGGACACGCTCGAATAATTTCCCGAGCCGGCGCACCCAGGCGAGATGTTCCAGTGACTCCTTTAGTGGCACTGATGGCGTCGCCCACCACGTGCCGCCGTGCAAACTCTTCGAGACGCCAGTCTGTGCCCCGATCATGGTTTCATCATCGATTTCAATGTGGCCAATGATTCCAGCTTGCCCGCCGATCAAGACTCTTGAGCCGATGCGTACGCTTCCGGCGATCCCGACTTGTGCGACGATGATGGAGTGTTTCCCAATCACTACGTTGTGCGCGATCTGCACCAGGTTGTCGATTTTCACGCCCTCTTGAATCCAAGTGCGACCAAAGCGCGCCCGGTCGATGGTCGTGCTGGCGCCGATCTCGACGTCATCGTCGATCTGCACGATGCCAATCTGCGGAACTTTTTTGTGGCCACGCGTGTCCATTTCGAAGCCGAAACCATCGGAGCCGATGACCACGCCGCTATGTACGATGACGCGGTCACCGAGCTTGCAGCGTTCGCGAATGGTTACATTCGGATAAACCATGCAATCGTCGCCGATCGTGGTTTCATGACCAATGTAACTGTGGGCCGCGATCCGCGTGCGTGCGCCAATCCGAACGCCGGGTTCGAGGATCGCGCAGGGGCCGACAGAAACATCTTTGCCTAACAACACTCCATCCGCCACCAGCGCGCGCGGGTGCACGCCGGGCGAGATCGCAATCGGGTCCGGCGCAAACCGAAGCACCACCTGCTCGAAAGCCTTGGCTGGATTTGCCACCCGAATCTGCCCCCTAACGACCTGCTCCGCGAAATCTTCCGGAACAAAAGCGGCCGCCGCACGTGTCTTGCGAAATGCAGCCAGATAGCGCGAGTCGCCATAGAAAGTGATTTCATCGGGAGTCGCTTCGGCGAGCGAGGCCGCGCCACTGATCGTTAGGCTGGCGTCGCCCATAATCGTGCCGCCGCACAGTTCGGCCAGTTGCTGCAAATCGAAAGTCATCGCCAGATGTTGTACCCGCGAGACCGGGTCCGACAATCTTCTTATCCACCAGTCGCGAAACCCGGGTAGAGCGTCATCCCGCCGTCGACGAAAATGGTTGCGCCAGTCACGTAATCCGAGGCATCCGACGCGAGCCAGACCGCTGCGCGCGCGATATCTTCCGGTTCACCGACCCGCCCGTCGGGAATCAACTTGAGCAATTCCGCCAAGGCCTCGGGTGTATCCCAGGCAGTGCGATTGATCGGCGTGCGGATCGCTCCCGGCGCAATGCTGTTGACTCGAATTTTCTGCGGCGCCAACTCCTGCGCCATGCTTTTCATGAGCTGCATGATACCGCCTTTCGACGCCGCATAATTAACGTGTCCGGCCCATGGAATGACTTCGTGCACCGAACTCATGCAGATGATTTTTCCGGCGGCGCGCGAGACTTCCGGAACAACACCGCGGCGCAAGAATTCCCGCGCCGCCTCGCGCGCGCAGAGAAATTGCCCGGTGAGATTGACGCCGATGACGCGCTCCCACTGTTGCAACGTCATCTCGTGAAGGGGCGCGTCCTGCTGCAGGCCAGCGTTGTTGAGCAAAATGTCGATGGTGCCGAATCGCCGCATGATTTCAGCAAACATCTTCTGCACCTGATCTTCCCGACTGACATCCGCCTGGACCGCGAAGGCTTCGCCGCCAGCTTTTTCAATCGCCGCTACGACGCGTTCGGCTTCGTCCGCGTCGGAATGATAGTTCACCGCCACCGCTGCTCCGGCCGCGCCAAGAGCAAGCGCGCAGCCTTCACCGATGCCGGAGCTGCCACCAGTGACCAGCGCTTTTTGTTTCTGCAGGGGACGCTGCGGGTCGGCCGGCGCCTCGCGGCGCGGAAAATTCTCCATGAAAACGAAACGCAATGGAATTCGTCGGCGAGCGTGTCAATTCGGGCACAAATCTAGCTTTTTCAGTGCTGCGGCCGCGGCCGTGACCGCAATGGCAACAGCAACCTTAGATTTCACGCGCCAACGACTGAAAAAAATCCATGAGAACGACGCGCAAGAACCGGACGGTATCCTCCGCGAGACTTCTCCTTCAAATGCTGCGCAGTATTTTGAAATCTCTGCCCAGGCCACGGGTGATGCGTTTCGGGATTGGAATGTAGGCACTGGCGCGCTCGCGTGGCCGGAAGGTTTGGAAACACTTTTTGGCTACGCACCTTCCGCCGAAACGAGCGAGATCGCATTTTGGTGGAGCCGTGTTCATCCTGACGATCTGGAGCGTTTGCAGAAAAGTCTGCGCTCCGCTCTTGAAGGAACAGCGGACCGCTGGCAGGGCGAATACCGATTCCAACATGCCAATGGCAACTACCTGCACATCCTTGAACGGGCATTAATTGTGCGGGATTCGGGCGGCGAAGCGGTTCGACTGACTGGCCCGATGATGGACGTGACTGCGCGCAAACAACTGCAGGCCCAGGCTTGTCGCTCACAGCGGATGGAGGCTTTCGGTCATCTCACCGGCGGCGTGGCGCATGACTTTAATAATTTCCTCACGACGATCATCGGCTACAGCGAGCTGATTCTCACCGAGAAAGGATTAAAGGCGGGTATTGCGCGCCAGATCGGTGAGATTCGTGCAGCTGCCGGCCGAGCCAGTTGCCTGGCGAATCAGTTGCTGGCCTTCAGCAAATCTCAAGCGCTGCAGCCGACTGCTCTGGAGGTCAACGCACTCATCAGTAATCTCGAGGGTTCTCTCCTTCGACTCCTGGGCGAAAACATTTCCATCGTCTGCCATTCTCATCTCTTGAAGGACGGCGCGCATATCAAAGTTGCCGCTGGCCAACTGATCCAGATCATCCTCAATTTGACGTTGAACGCGCGTGACGCCATGCCGCAGGGCGGTCGTCTAACAATTGAGACCGCGATCGTCAGGCTGCCGGAGAAAAAACTCAGCTCCAGTCTCGGGGTGGACTTGCCGGCCGGCGAATATGTTTCAATTTCGGTGGCCGACACCGGCGCCGGGATAACCGACGAAGTGAAAGCGCGCCTTTTCGAACCGTTTTTCACCACCAAATCGACGAGCAATAATAGTGGGTTGGGACTGGCGACCAGCTACGGCATCGTTAGGCAAAGTGGCGGCGACATTCGCGTCGAGAGCGAGCCGGGGTGTGGAACCACCTTTCACATTCTCCTTCCGCGCATCGCGCCGCCAGCCGCGCCTTATCGCAAGCCCGGCCAGCGCAAAGGACTTACCGGTAGCGAGACCATTCTTGTCCTCGAAGACGAAGTGAGCGTGCGCCACCTTTCCGTGCGTATTCTGCGCAAGCTTGGATACGACGTGATCGAAGCAGCGCACGGTGGCGATGCCCGACGCCTCATCACCCAGCACGGAAAAAAGATTGATTTACTGCTTACCGACATGGTTCTGCCCGAGATTAGCGGCCGCAACTTCGCCGATTGGCTCTGCCGCACCAACCCCGGCACAAAAGTGATTTTTATCTCAGGGTACTTGGAGGAATCACTGCATCCGCGGGATCGTGTCGAACCCGGAATGACCTTTCTCGCCAAACCTTTCACCCTGGATCAGCTCGCGAGTAAGGTGCGCGAGGTTCTGGATGCAGATGGTTAATTGCCAATACCGCGCGATCGGTCGAAGAGACTCGCCATTGGCTTAGCCACTGCGTAGCCGAGACGCTCGCTCGCCAGCCCCCGGAGGAATTACGCTCGGGATCCATAGCAAAGCGTCACCATTTTGCTTTTCGTGAAGGGCTCGTAACTGTGTCGGCATCTTGAATCGCTCCCGTTCCCCCGTAGGATTCACAATGGATTCAGTCGAGACCGCGGCACCGACGAAGGTCGCGCCTTCCCAAATTAACAAATCTTCCGGTAGAGAGCGGGAAACGTCGGAAGAATTGAGCCGTTTTGTTGGCCGCCACATCGGGCCGAGCGACGAAGAAATCGCTGCCATGCTTGAAGCGCTCGGCTTTCAAAGCCTCGACGAATTTATCGACGCCACCGTCCCCAAGAACATCCGCCTGACAAATTCGCTCGACCTGCCGGATGGCAAATCAGAGCAGGAAGCGCTTGCCGAATTGCGTGAACTGGCCCGGCAAAACAAAGTCATGCGCAATTTCATTGGCGCCGGCTACTCCGATTGCGTTGTGCCGCCGGTCATCCAGCGCAACGTACTGGAGAATCCTGGCTGGTACACCGCCTACACGCCTTATCAGGCTGAGGTCGCTCAAGGCCGCTTGGAAGCCCTGCTCAACTTCCAGACTATGATTACGGATCTTACGGCGCTGGATATTGCCAACGCTTCCCTTCTCGACGAAGCCACCGCCGCTGCCGAGGCCATGTCGCTCTGCCGCGCAGTTGCTTCCGCCGGACGCGACACGTTTCTCGTCGCGGAAAATTGCCATCCGCAAACCATCGAAGTCGTTCGCACGCGTGCGAAACCGTTGGGCATTCAGGTCGTGGTCAGTGATCCGGAAAAATTCGCTCTTGGCGAAAAAGTCTTCGGTGTTCTCGTGCAATATCCGGGAACCGACGGCGCGATTGTCGATTGGGAGCCAATTATCAAAGCCGCACACGACGCCGGCGCGCTCGCTGTCGTCGCGGCCGATCCTCTCGCTCTTACTCTGCTGCGTCCGCCGGGCGAAATGGGGGCGGATGTCGCGATCGGAAGCACACAACGTTTCGGCGTGCCGTTAGGCTTCGGCGGACCGCACGCTGCTTATCTGGCAATGCGCGACCAATACAAGCGCCATCTTCCTGGTCGCCTCGTGGGCGTTTCCCATGATGCTGCCGGCCGTCCTGCCTATCGATTATCCCTGCAAACCCGCGAGCAGCACATCCGGCGCGACAAGGCAACGAGCAACATTTGCACCGCCCAAGTCCTTCTCGCGGTCATGGCTTCGATGTATGCCGTTTATCATGGCCCGGAAGGTCTGCGCCGCATCGCGCGCCGCGTGCACGAACACACCTGCCAGCTGGCAGACGGCCTCGAAAAACTCGGTTACGGGCTGACGCACGATCATTTCTTCGACACTATCCGCGTCAAGCTCGGCGCCCGTTCCAGCCCGGAGTTCATCTACCGCGCTGGTCAGCGCAATTGCAATCTGCGCATTTTCGATCAGCACAGCATCGGTATTTCGCTCGATGAAACGACGACATCAGAAGACATCGAAACTTTGCTCGCGATCTTTGGCGAAAATCGCTTCGTCCTGCCCGGTGTAACCGCGGCGTGTCGGGAATCGCGAATCGAAAATCGAACGTCAGAATTTCTCACTCACCCAGTCTTCAACACACACCACAGCGAGACCGAGATGTTGCGTTATCTTCGAAGATTGGAGGCGCGCGATCTCTCGCTTTGTCACTCCATGATTCCGCTGGGCTCATGTACCATGAAGCTCAACGCGACCGCGGAAATGTTTCCCGTCTCGTGGCCGGAGTTCGCGCGCATGCATCCGTTTGCGCCGGACCATCAGACCGAAGGCTATCGCCAAATGTGTCGCCAGCTTGAGGGCTGGCTGGCAGAAATCACTGGCTTCGCCGCCGTTTCATTGCAGCCGAATGCGGGATCGCAGGGCGAATACGCCGGCCTGCTCGCCATCCGGGAATACCACGCCGCACGCGGAGAAGACCATCGCAACGTTTGTCTCATTCCGACTTCGGCTCATGGCACCAATCCGGCGAGCGCCGTTATGGCGGGCTTCCGCGTCGTCCCAGTGCAGTGCCTCGAAGATGGAGATATCGACCTCGTCGATCTCCGCGCGAAGGCCGACGAACACGCCAGGAATCTCGCCGCCTTGATGGTAACTTATCCCTCAACGCACGGCGTTTTCGAAACCACCATTCGCGAGATTTGCGAGTTGGTGCACGAACACGGCGGCCAGGTTTATATGGATGGCGCCAACATGAACGCACAGGTCGGACTGTGCCGTCCAGGCGACATCGGCGCCGATGTTTGCCATCTCAATCTCCATAAGACCTTTTGCATCCCGCATGGCGGCGGCGGCCCGGGTGTCGGCCCGATTGGCGTTGCCCCGCACCTTGTAAAATTCCTGCCCGCGATGCCGCAAATTGGCAGTCGACATTTAGCGGCCAATCATTCGCCAGGCCCGGTCTCCGCTGCGCCGTTCGGCAGCGCAAGTATTCTTACCATCTCCTGGATGTATATCCGCATGATGGGCGCGGCCGGCCTAACGAAAGCCACCAAAGTCGCAATCCTCAACGCCAACTACATCGCGAAAAGGCTCGACCCGTATTTCCCGGTCTTGTTCAAAGGGAAACGCGGATTGGTTGCGCATGAATGCATCCTCGACCTGCGGCAGTGCAAATCAGCGGGAATCGAAGTGGAAGACGTGGCCAAGCGTTTGATGGATTACGGATTTCACGCACCCACAGTTTCCTGGCCGGTGCCGGGTACCGTCATGATTGAGCCGACGGAAAGCGAACCGACACATGAGCTCGATCGTTTTTGCGACGCGATGATCGCAATTCGCGCCGAAATCGATGCGGTCAGCAACGGGGAAGTCGACCGCAAAAACAACCCGCTGAAAAATGCGCCTCACACCGCCGAGCAAGTCACCGCCGACAAGTGGGATCGCCCCTATTCTCGCGAGCAAGCCGCCTACCCGGCGAACTGGACGCGCCACCAAAAATTTTGGCCAACAGTGGCGCGAATCGACAGCGTCTACGGGGATCGCAACCTTTTCTGCACCTGTCCGCCGCCGGAGGCTTTCGAAGAAAAGCCCTAACGAAAAGTCTTTTCTCCGTCAGCCACGAACCGGTTAGGCTGGCAAGGCACACCCTCTCGTTTAACGACCGTTTTTGGCGAATCGCTCATGGCACCAAAACAGCCGTGCCCGTTATGCGACCATTGCGCAAAGCGTCCAGAGCTTGGTTAGCCTGATCGAGCGGGAAAGTCTGTGTTTCGGTTCGAACAGGAACCTGCGAAGCAAGTAGGAGAAATTCTCTCCCGTCGCTTCGAGTAAGATTCGCCACCGAGCAGATTGTCCGCTCGAGCCAGAGATCGCGGTAGGGAAACGAGGGAATGTCACTCATGTGAATCCCGCCACAGACCACTGTTCCGCCGCGTTCGAGCACGCGCAGCGCCGCCGGCACGAGCGACCCGACGGGTGCAAAAATAATTGCGGCATCCAGCATTTCGGGCGGCGTTTCATCCGAGCCGCCAGCCCATTTCGCGCCAAGCCGGCGAGCGAAATCCTGCGCTGCGATGTCGCCCGGGGTGGTGAAAGCAAACACGTCGCGCCCCTCGTGTCGCGCGACTTGCGCAATGATGTGCGCCGCCGCCCCAAAACCATAAATTCCCAACCGACGTGCCTCGCCTGCTTTGCGCAAACAGCGGTAACCGATCAATCCCGCGCACAAGAGCGGCGCGGCCGCCACGTCGTCGTAGGAATCGGGCAAGGGAAAAGCAAAGCGCGCATCAGCCAGGGTGTATTCGGAGTAGCCGCCGTCGATCGTGTAACCGGTAAAGCGCGCTTGCTCGCAAAGATTCTCGCGATTCGTTAGGCAGAATCTGCATCGACCACAAGTCCAGCCAAGCCAGGGAATTCCCACGCGTTGCCCGGTCGTGAACTCCTTCACCTTGTCTCCCACCTTTTCCACCCGGCCGACGATTTCATGCCCGAGAATGAGAGGCAGCTTTGGCGCCGTCAATTCGCCGTCCATCACGTGCAGATCCGTCCGGCAGACCGCACAGGCCGTCACGCGCACGAGTAGCTGACCGTCTTGCGGTTTCGGCTTCGGCAGCTTTTTCGCCTTGAGTCGCTGCCGCGGCGATTCCAGGACCATGGCACGCATATTTATGGCTACACTGTCGCAGGCCGCCGCGAAAACATGTCCTTCTCGCCGTAAGTAAACTGGACCGGAACAAGCCCAGATTGGAAGATGAAAGCATTCAAAGTGAATTTATATTGCGGCCACCTAAACTACCCGACGCCATGCATCTAAAACGTTTTTTTGTCGAAGGACTTGCCCATGCTTCTTACCTGTTCGGGAGCGGCGGCGAAGCCGCAGTAGTCGACCCCAAACGCGATATTGATGATTACCTCGCCGAAGCGGAGCGCGAAGGATTCAAAATCGTCGCGATCTTCAACAGTCATCCGCATGCTGATTTTGCTTCCGGCTTTCGTGAGCTGGCTGATCGTACCGGAGCAAAGATCTATGTCTCGCGTTTCGCGCCGGCCAGCTATGAGCACGTGGCGGCAAAGGACGGCGACCGGGTAAAGATTGGATCGCTCGAAGTGGAACTGCTCGAGACGCCAGGTCATTCCCCCGACAGTCTTTCTTTTCTCGTTAGGCAAGAGGGACAGCCGCTTGTCATTTTTACCGGCGATCTGCTCTTTGTGAATGACGTTGGTCGTCCAGACCTGCGTGACGCCGACGAAGATCCCAGCGCATTGGCCGGACGGCTTTACGACTCGTTGCATCAGAAAATCCTTACCTTGCCGGACGCGGTGAAGGTTTATCCCGCACACGGCGCCGGATCGCTCTGCGGGCGCGCGATTTCGGATGCGCCTTTTTCGTTAGTCGGTCAGGAGCGGAACCTGAACTGGGCGATGCAGATCAAGGACCGTGCTGACTTCGTTAGGCAAATGATCGACAATTTGCCCGATCGGCCCGCCTACTTCTCCTACGACGTCGATCTGAATCTCAAAGGAGCCAAACCATTCAGCGCTCTTCCGCCACTCGAGGAAATAACGGAGGATGAGCTGAAACGGGCGACGCAAAACGGCGCCGTCGTCCTGGATGTGCGGTCTCCCGAGGCATTTGGCGCCGGCCATTTCCCCGGAAGTCTGAACATCGGCATTGGCAGCGCCTCATTTTCGAGCTGGACCGGTTTCATGGTCCCGGGTGAAAAGGCAATCGCGCTCGTAGTCGGTTCGCCTACCGATGCCAAAAAAGCACGGCTCGAGCTCGGTCGAATCGGTTTCGACAACGTTATTGGTTACGTCAAAGCGAGTTCGTTAGGCGAAAAACAGACTCTTCCGCAAACGAGCGTGCAGGAGTTGAAAGAACGCCTGGCCAGGGACGGACAATTCCTTCTCGATGTTCGCAGTCCGGCAGAATGGCGCAGCGCGAAAATCGACTCCGCGCGGCACGTGCCACTGGCAAAGATCGCCAAGGAATTACCCGATCTGCCTGACGATCGGCCCATCGCGGTCATTTGTGGAAGCGGTTACCGCAGCTCAATCGTCTCCAGTTTGCTTCAGGCGCGGGGCTACCGCGATGTCCAGAATGTCGCGGGCGGGATGGAAGCTTTCGCCGAAGCCAGGTAAGCTAGGCCCATCGGCCCGGCCATTCTTTCGCGCGGACTATGAACAGTTGTTGCCTAACGGGTTCTGTCGTCCTTTTCGGGCTTTTCAGCGTCGATTGAAGCCAGAGCGACGTACATACCCTCGAGGTGAGCGGCGGTCTGGCCATCCTGCTCGATGCTCACTTCGAGCGAAATTCTCGCCTTCCCTTCCGCGCCAAAATCGGCCCGAAATCTCTCCAGGTCCTCGGGCCTGGGCCGAGCGCAAACAGCCCGTAACATGTTTCTCACCGGACTGCGGAACTTGATGCGGCTCTTGCTGATCACGATGTGGGCGTCGCGGTTGTTGAGCTCGAGCCAAAGGAAAACATAACCGGCGAGCATCATGAGTGCAGCGAGGCTGCCGCCGAAAGCCGTTCCCAAATGGTTATGATTCTCCTCGAGCGGAGCGCTAAGAGTAAGCCCACGCAAATCTTCGTCCTCCACCCGCACCCGCATCGCTCGAGTTAATGGAATTTGTTGGTGCAAGAATTCCTCCATTTCCCGCCGACGGACGTCTGTGATCATGAGGCAAGATAATGCGAACTGAGGCGGCTGCCGATGCGACTCTCGTCGCACCAGCGGATCTCACTCGCGATGACGACAGCCAGAACCCTGATCCCGCGACGTGGCGGATTTGAACCACGGTGATATCACGCCAAGTGAGCACCGAAAACAAAACCCATTTGATTAGATATTTTCCTAATTATATACTTATCAAGTCCAACACTAAGTCCCATTTCCGAAGGCGACGGAAGATGAACGCTAATGACCTAAAGCTCTCCCTACCCACCAAGGTGCCGCCAAATCGCCAGATCGGCTCCGCCCTCGTACCCGCATTTTTCCCGTGAACCTGCTTTTTAAAGCACTGCGTGACCCTACTCGCCGGCGCATTCTGGAAATGTTGCGCGAACACGACCTGACGGCGGGACAGATCGGTGAAAAATTTTCCATGACCGCGCCTAGCATTTCTTACCACCTCGATCTCTTGAAGCATGCCAGGCTCGTTTCTGCCCGAAAGAAAGGACAGTTTGTCACTTATTCCCTCGAAACCACCGTGCTTGAAGATTCGTTAGGCTGGATTCTCGATCTGATGAAGAAAGGAAAGCGAAAATGAAAATGAAACTCGGATGGGCGGAGGTTGTCCTGCTGGCCGCGCCCGTTCTTATCATAGCTTTAGCCTGGAACCATCTCCCTGCGCAGGTGCCAACGCATTGGAACGTGCACGGGCAGGTCGATGGCTGGAGCGATAAGGCAACCGGTCTTTTTCTTACCCCTCTACTCGCGGTGGCTGTGACCGCGCTTCTGCACATTCTTCCTCGGTTCGATTCGCGATTGCGGCACGAAAACAATCATAGCCGGATGAATGCCGTGCTTCCGATTCTTCGAATCGCCTTACTCGCGTTTCTCAACATAATCTTCTTCCTCCAGGTCGCCATATCGTTAGGCTGGTCCATTGCTGCCACCCGTGTCTTCGATTCCGCTGTCCTGGGCCTTTTGTTAGTGCTCGGAAATTATCTCGGGAATATCCGTCCGAATTACTTTGTCGGTATTCGCACGCCTTGGACTCTGCAAAATCCTGAGACCTGGCGAGCGACCCATCGGTTAGGTGGCCGCTTACTCTTCTTCGGCGCGCTCGTTCTTCTCGTCGGACAGTTTCTATGCAGCGATCGCTTGTTTGTCTGCCTGCTCGTTTCAATGGTCCTCGCCTATGCGGTTTGGGGATTTCTTTACTCGTGGCATCATGCATGCACGCATGCCGCGACTCTCTAATCCATTCGCATCCACTCACGACAGACAGACTTTCCGGCGTCGCCTTTTGCGCTGGTTCGCGAGTGAAGGCCGCGACCTTCCGTGGCGTCGGACGCGCGATCCTTATGCGATTCTCGTTTCGGAAATGATGCTGCAACAGACGCAGGTGGCTACCGTCCTGCCCTACTTTGAGCGATGGCTGAAGCGTTTTCCGAATATCGCGGCACTTGCCCGAGCCAGGGAAGCAGAGGTGCTAAAGGCCTGGGAGGGGCTCGGCTACTATAACCGGGCGCGCAACCTTCATGCTACGGCAAAACAGGTGGTGCGAGATTTCTCAGGCGAGCTTCCTTCCGAGGGAGAAATGCTTGCGCGCCTGCCTGGAGTCGGCCGCTATACGGCTGGTGCAATCGCAACCTTTGCCTTTGACCGGCCGCAGCCCATTGTCGAAGCCAATATTGCCCGGGTGCTTTCGCGCCTGACGAACAGTGAGATTCCTATCGACACTGTGGCCGGGCGTGACTTTCTTTGGCAAACCGCAGGGGAACTGTTGCCCTCGAAGAACGCCCGACTTCATAACTCCGCGCTCATGGATTTGGGTGCGACCATATGTCGTCCCCGTCGTCCCCTTTGCTCAAGCTGTCCGGTAGGTGCGTTCTGTCGGGCGGAAAATCCCACCCAGTTGCCGAGAAAGAAAAAAAGGTCCCGAACCATTCATTTAATCGAATCCCATGCCTTCACCAGCGAGCGAAACCGCATCTTGCTCGAACGCTCCCGAGAACGCTGGCGCGGCATGTGGATCCTGCCGCGCTTGTCGCGCCTGCCGAAGCGAGCTCCGCTTTTGCGTCTCGATTTTCCTTTCACCCATCATCGCATTACTCTCGCTGTTTTCCTGGCCCCACAGCCGTCTTCGCCTAACGACCATTATCAATGGTTTTCAGTGCCAGCCCTGACAAGGCTGCCTTTGCCAACTCCTCATCGGCGCGCGCTAAGTAAGTTGCTATCCATGGAGATGACCGACTTATCCGCGGTTTCATAGGATGTTACTAGGCCAAAAGATCGTCGTCGTCATGCCTGCTTATAACGCTGCGCGCACCCTCCGTCGGACTTATGACGAAGTGATGGCGCATGGCATCGTCGATCGTGTCATTCTGGTCGATGACGCCAGTAAGGATGAAACCGCCGCCATGGCGCGCACTTTGCCTAGCGTTCAAGTCGAAGTTCATTCGCGGAATCGCGGCTACGGCGCCAATCAAAAGACTTGTTACCGTCTCGCTCTGGCCGCTGACGCGGATATTGTCATCATGATTCACCCGGACTATCAATACACGCCGGCGCTTATTCCGGCCATGGCCTCATTGGTCGCAAGCAAACTCTATCCCTGCGTGCTCGGCTCGCGCATTCTTGGTGGCGGCGCTTTACGCGGGGGCATGCCGGTCTGGAAATATATTTCCAATCGCTTTCTTACTTTCGTTGAAAATCTCCTCCTCGGCGCAAAGCTCTCAGAATACCACACCGGCTACCGCGCCTTTGCCAGGACATTACTAGAAGAGTTACCCTTGGATACCTTCTCCGATGACTTTCTTTTTGATAATCAACTCCTTGTCGAGGTGATCCGGCGAAATTATCCGGTCGGTGAGATCACTTGCCCGACGAAATACTTCCGAGAAGCCTCTTCCATCGGTTTCTTTTCCAGCGTGCGCTACGGCGTAGGCTGCCTCTTCACCGCCTTCCGCCGCCGGTCGCGCATCTCCTGTTTATGAAACTGGTTGAGGAGACGGCTGCCGCGGAAATTCGAGAGACCAAGTCAGAAAAACGCTTGAAGTGGCTAAGTCCGGCTGTTTGTCTGGCATTGGTTGTAGTGACCTGGGCCGTCTTTGGACGCGCCGTTACGTTCGGCTTCTTCAATTACGATGATAGCTTTTACGTTTATCAAAACTCGTCGATCAACCACGGCCTGACCAAAGCTGGACTCATTAGAGCTTTCACTCACCCGCTGGTCGGTAACTGGCACCCGCTCACTTCGATTTCCCTCATGCTGGATGCGCAGTGGTCAGGACTTCACGCCGGCGGCTATCACCTGGTCAACGTTATTCTGCACAGCCTGGCCGTTCTTCTTCTCTTTTTCTTTCTGCGCACCATGACTGGGCGGACTTGGTGCAGTGCTTTTGTCGCGACCGCCTTTGCTATCCACCCTCTTCGGGCGGAGTCGGTCGTTTGGATTTCGGAACGCAAGGACGTCCTGAGCGCTGTCTTTTTTTTCCTAGGGTTGATGGCGTATGTTCGTTACGCCAGAAAGCCTCCCGCGCTTGGGAGCTATCTCTTAATAGTTCTTTGTCTCACTTTAGGGCTTCTTTCAAAAGCCATGTTAGTGACTTTTCCGTTTCTCCTTTTGCTCTTGGATTACTGGCCTCTCGGGAGATTCCAACCAGTCTCCTTCGCCAGAGTGCGCTGGCTTATTCTGGAGAAGCTTCCACTTCTTCTACCGGTTGCAGCCATCGCGGCTGCGACCATGGTTGCGCAAGCACTGGCTCGACAGGCCGCACATGACTGGCCATTACGCTGGAGAATTGATAACGCTCTGGTCACCATCTGGATTTACCTGCGACAGATGTTCTGGCCCCAGCACCTGGCTGTTTTCTATCCGCACCCAAAGGATACCCTCAGCATTTGGATCGTCATTGCCGCTTTCGTCGGAGTCATCACGGTGACAATCCTTGTGCTCTGCTTTGGCAGAAAGCGGCCCTACCTGATTACAGGCTGGTTCTGGTATTTGATCATGCTCGTGCCGGTTATCGGACTGATGCAAGTCGGCTCGCAGGCGCACGCTGATCGCTACACGTATCTTCCTCAAATCGGGATATACTTGCTTCTGGCTTGGGGGATAACGGACCTAACCGCCGTCCTTCCCAGGCAAAGGCTGATTTTGAGTGTTAGTGGCAGCGCGGCGGTAATAGCGCTTATGCTGCTTTCGTCCCGTCAGGTGGGTTACTGGTCCAGCTCGATCCGTCTATGGCGACATACCCTTGCGGTGACAACTGGGAACGACGTCGCCGAACGCGGTCTTGGAACTGCACTAGTCAGTGCGGGTCAAATTGACGAAGCGATTCTGCACGATCGGGCCGCGCTCCGCATCCGACCTGGCGATGCCAATGGACTAACGAATCTGGCGAACGCGCTCTTCTTGAAAGGTGAGTTACCGGAAGCGATCCGTTACTTCCGCGAAGTAATTCGGCTTCGACCTGACGACACGGGGAGTCGGCGCAATCTGGGCAAAGCTCTTGATCGAGATGGCTCGAGCAAGGAAGCGATCGCGCAGTTCAGGGAAGCGCTTCGTCTCAACCCCGGCGAGGCCGATGCTGCCTACAGTCTGGGGAACACTTTGCAGGGCCAAGACAAGACCACCGAAGCGATCACCTATTTCCGACAGGCCATCGCTTCGGAGCCGAATCACGTCGGAGCGCATTACAACCTTGGCATAGCCTTGCTCCACGAAGGAAAGACGAGTGAAGCCATCCCGCAATTCCGTGCGGCGCTCGAGCTCGATCCGCGCAAGGCCGAGATCCACAATAATCTTGCCATCGCGCTGCGAAAAGCCGGCCTAACGAGTAAAGCCATCGACGAATGGCAAGCCGCTTTAGAGATCGAGCCGCAAAATGCCGCGCTCCATGCCAATCTTGGAATCGGCTTTCTGGAGGATGGACAGGTTGCCGAGGCTGTCGCGCAGTGGCGCCAAGTGCTTCGCCTTGCGCCTGACAGCCTGGCGACGGAGTTGAGTCTCGCCTGGATTCTCGCGACCGCTCCGGAAGAATCCGTGCGCGATGGCGAGGCCGCGCTTCAGCTCGCGCGTCGCGCTTCCCGTGCCGCAGCCGAGGGCACCTTCACGACCTATCGCGTTCTCGCTGCCGGCTACGCTGAAACGCATGATTTCGATGACGCGGTCGATACCGCGCGCGAAGGCGCTCAACGTGCCGAGGCCAGGGATCAACCGTCGATGGCCGAGCTGCTGCGAAGCGATCTCAAATTCTATGAACGAGGGGTTCCTCTACGTGACGCCACCCACGGGCAGAGTGAACCGACGCCGTGAGCGCGCGTTTCCATTTGTCCTCCACGCGCTATTTCTCCAAGCTGGAACCCGATGAGAAGCATGACCGGTTATGGTCGCGGCGAAAGCGAACGCGAAGGCGCGAAGATCAATGTCGAAATCACCTCCGTAAACCGGAGACAAAGCGACATTGTCATCAATCTGCCGCGCGAGCTGAGTGCCTTTGAGCCGCGCGTGCGCCAGGCAGTGGCCGATCGCGTCACGCGCGGACGAACCAATGTCGTCATTACTTTTGATCGGAGCGCGAACGCGGCGCGCAATCTGGCGCTCGATTCCGCGCTCGCCCGCTCTTATCACGAGAGCATGCGCGACCTGCAGAAAGACTTAGGCGTAAGCGGCGAGATCACCATCGGCATGATTTTGCAGGCGCCGGGCGTACTGCGGTTCGCCGACGACGGCTTCGCGCCTAACGACACCTGGCCGGCGATGGAAAAGGCGCTCGCCGCCGCACTCGATGAATTGGTGAAAATGCGCGAGCGCGAGGGAAAACATCTGGCGAAAGACCTGATCCATCGCCTTAAAGTCGTGCGCCAGGCCCTGAAGGAGGTACGCAAGATGCAGCCTGCGGTGGCGGAGAAATATCGCGCTACGCTACTGGATCGAATCGAGAAGGCCGGCCTCGAGCTGGCGCCCAACGACGATCGCCTGCTTAAGGAAGTCGCTCTCTTCGCCGATCGCTCCGATATTTCGGAAGAACTTACGCGACTCGAGAGTCATCTCGCGCAATTTGCGCATCACCTGCGCAAGAATGAGCCCGTCGGCCGCACGCTCGAATTTATTACGCAGGAAATTTCGCGCGAGCTGAATACGTTAGGCGCGAAAGCGGGCGACGCTGGAATTTCGCGTCACGTCGTAGCCTGCAAATCGGAGATCGAGAAGATTCGCGAGCAAGTGCAAAATCTTGAATAAGGAATTTGGGCGTTACGGAATTCTTTTTGTCGTTTCCGCTCCATCCGGAGCGGGCAAGACCACGCTTTGCGACGCCCTTCGGCAGACATCCGACTTCGTCTACTCCGTTTCCTGCACGACGCGCACGCCGCGGGCCGGCGAAATCGACGGCGAAGACTACCACTTTCTTTCCGAAAAGGACTTCTTCGTGCGGGCAGAGGCAGGCGAATTTCTCGAATACGCGAAAGTGCATGGGAAATACTACGGGACGCTGCGCGACCCGATCCTGAGCAACCTGCAGAAAGGAGTCGACGTTTTGATCGATATCGACACACAGGGCGCGGCGGCGATTCGCGCCTACGACGATGCGTTCGTTAGGCAAGCGCTGGCTGATGTTTTCATCATGCCACCCGACCTTGAGGAGCTACGGCGCCGCCTAACGAAACGCGGCACCGAAACCGGGACTCAGGTCGAAGTGCGTCTGCAAACCGCCGCGCGTGAAATGGAGCTCTGGCGCGATTACCGTTACACCATCATCAGCCGCTCGATGGAGGAGGACTTGCAAAAGTTTCGGCAGATCATGGGGGCGGAACGCATCCTGAGCAGCAGGCTGATTATTACCTAACGACTAACAATGGAGAAAAAGAAACGATCGGTCGTTCTCGGCGTGACCGGCTCGATCGCCGCCTACAAATCGGCCGAGCTGGCCAGCCTGCTCGTGAAGCAGGGACACCACGTTCACGTTGTGATGACCAAAGACGCAACCGAATTCATCACCCCGCTGACCCTGCAAACGCTCTCGAAAAATCCCGTCACGACCAGTTTCTACGACGAGAAACAGAGCTGGCATCCCGGCCATATCGCGCTCGCCGATCAGGCCGACCTTCTTCTCATCGCGCCCGCCACCGCGCACATCATTGCGGAACTGGCGCATGGTCTTGCGGGTCATCCATTGGCCGCGATCGCGCTTGCCATCCGCGCGCCAATTTTGATCGCGCCGGCGATGAATGGAAAAATGTGGGAACACCCGGCGACGAAGGAAAATGTGGCCACGTTAGGCGCGCGCGGCGTCGAGTTCATTGGACCGGAAGCGGGCATGCTGGCCTGCGGCTACGAAGGCATCGGTCGCTTGTGGAAAGTGGACGAAATCGCGTTCCGGGCCGAGTTCCTGCTCGCCAGCCAGGAAAATTTGATCGCGTGAAATTCGTCGTCACGGCCGGGCCGACGCGCGAGCCGCTCGATCCGGTGCGTTACCTGAGCAATCGCTCTTCTGGAAAGATGGGTTACGCCATCGCGGCGGCCGCCCTTGAAGAGAAACATGAGGTTGCTCTCGTCTCGGGACCGGTCGCACTGGCTGCACCAGCAGGGGCGGAATTGGTCCGCGTGACGACCGGCGAAGAAATGTTTGCCGCCGTTTCCGAACAGCTCGGGCAATGTGACGTGCTCGTGATGTGCGCGGCGGTTTGCGATTACAGACCAGCGCAATACGCGGGGCAAAAGTTAGCCAAGCGCCGTGGACGCTTTTCCCTTGAGCTGGAAGCAACGCGCGACATTCTGGCCAGCCTAACGAATAAGCCTAACGGCTGTTTTGTCGTCGGTTTCGCAGCCGAAACGCATGACCTGGAAGCGAACGCAGAACGCAAGCTGCGGGAGAAAAATTGCGACCTGATCGTGGCGAACGACGTCAGCCGGACCGACCTCGGAATGGATGCGGAGGAAAATGAAGTCCTCATTTTTTCGCCTAACGATGCGCCAAAAAAAATTCCGCGCGCAAAAAAAAGCGAGTTGGCGCGCGTGTTGCTAAAAATAATTTTGCATGCGCGCGAAAAACGTTTGACAAAAAAAGCGTGACGATTAGTGACTCGAAGACGTGAAGTTATTCACACAATGTTCACAGACCGCTTCTGCGGATTGAAAGGGGGGATTCCCTAATGCCAGCTAAGAAAAAGGCCGCCAAGAAAAAGGCACCAGCCAAGAAGAAAATGGCCGCGAAGAAGAAACGGCGCTAACGCTGGATCCACAGAAGAGCGGTGATGAACCGTTCTTCCGCACCTTAACTTCAACCCGGGAGGAGAATTCATTTTCTCCTCCCGATTTTTTTGTCGAAAAATTCTTCGCGGCCCAGACACGGAATCGTTTAGGTTCGACGCGTGATCGAACCTCTCGCTGTCGCGACCGAAGCCGCCCACGCCGCGGGTGAGTTGCTGCGCGCGCATTTCGAGAAACCACTCACGGTCCACGCCACAACGGCGCACGACATCAAGCTGGAGGTCGATGTCCTGGCGCAAAATCTGATCACGAAAATTTTGCTCGAGCGGTTCCCAGACCACGCGCTTTATGGTGAAGAAGGAATCGTCGGCGACCAATCGAGCCCACACCAATGGGTGGTCGATCCACTGGACGGCACAGTAAATTTTTTCTACGGCATTCCGCATTTTTGTGTCTCGATCGCATTGCGGCGCGAGCGAGAGGTGATCGCCGGCGTAATCTATGATCCGATGCGGAACGAACTGTGGAGTGTGGAAAAAGGCGGAACGCCGCTTCTGAATGGAAGGATCATCCGCGTGAGTACACGTGCGCAACTCGCGGAAGCGGTTGTTTCCATCGGCCTCGCAAAGACGAGCGCAACGATCGACGCTGGCCTGCCGCTCTTGCAGGAGATGGTGCATCGCGTGCGCAAATGCCGAATGTTAGGCAGCGCCGCGCTCGACATGGCTTACATTGCCTGTGGCCGGCTTGATGTTTATATCGAACAGGGGATCCGCCTTTGGGATATCGCAGCCGGTTTGCTGCTGGTGCAAGCGGCCGGCGGGAAGGTCGAGATGGAAGCGCACGCGGATATGCCGGACAAGTTTCGGATCATCGCCTCAAACGGCCGCTTGGAATTGCGGTAGCCTAACGAAATGTTTCGTTCGGGAATTGGTTACGATGCGCACCGGTTTGGCGAAGGCCGAAAGCTGATTCTGGGTGGGGTGGAAATTCCGCACTCGCGCGGTCTGGAAGGACATTCCGACGCCGACGTCCTCTCGCACGCCATTGCCGATGCCTTGCTAGGCGCGATCGGCGAGCGAGACATCGGGCATCATTTTCCGAACACCGACGAGTCGATGCGCGGTATCAGCAGTCTCACGATTTTAAGTCGCGTCGGCGAAATCGTGGCGCAGAGAAATTCTCGCATCGTGAACGTAGACGCGACGCTTATCGCAGAAGCGCCGAGGATCGCTCCGCATCTGGCTGCAATGCGCGAGGGGATCTCCGCTGCGCTCGGTATCGACATTTCATGCGTCGGGATTAAAGCAACGACAAATGAAGGCATGGGCGCGATCGGTCGGGGCGAAGGGATCGTGGCAATGGCAGTTGCGAGTGTGATCCAGAGTTAGATGGCGCTTCGCTTCTTCAACACTTACTCGCGCGAAATCGAGGAATTTCGTCCCCTCGATCCCAGTGGTCGCGCTGTGAAGATGTATACCTGTGGCCCGACGGTTTACAGCCACGCCCACATTGGGAATTTTCGCGCCTACATTTTCGAAGACTTGCTCCAACGTCATCTTGAAGCGCGCGGTTACATCGTCGACCGCGTCATGAACCTGACGGATGTGGATGACAAAACCATTCGCGGCAGCCGCGAGGCCAACCTGCCGCTGCAGTCATTCACCGCACCATTTAAGGAAGCGTTTTTCCAGGACCTCAAGACGCTTCAGATTGAGTCTGCCAATCAATACCCCGCCGCGACAAACGAACGATTCGTTAGGGCGATGATCGGCATGATCGAAAAGTTGGTCGCGCGCGACCTGGCTTACCAGGCGGAGGACAAATCGGTCTACTTCCGGATTCATCGTTTTCCGAACTATGGACATCTCGCGCATTTTGATCTGTCGGAGCTGCGTTCCACCGGCCGGGTGAAGAGCGATGAATACGACAAGGAACACGTCGGCGATTTCGCGCTTTGGAAGGCATGGGATGACGAAGATGGCGATGTTTGGTGGGAAAGTCCGTGGGGCCGCGGTCGGCCCGGCTGGCACATCGAGTGCAGCGCGATGGCCACGACATTGTTAGGCGAGCAAATCGATCTCCACTGCGGCGGAGTCGACAACATCTTTCCGCATCACGAAGCCGAGATCGCGCAATCAGAAGGGTGCAGCGGAAAACAATTCGTCCGCTATTGGCTGCATTGCGCGCATCTCCTGGTCGAAGGACAGAAGATGTCGAAATCGTTAGGCAACTTTTACACCCTGCGTGACGTGCTCGCGAAGGGATACAGCGGCCGAGAAGTTCGTTATGCTCTCATGCGCGTGCATTATCGCGCTCCGCTCAATTTTACCTGGGAAGGAATGGAGGAAGCCCGCCAGGCGCTCCTGCGGATCGACGAGTGGTTGCGGCGTTTGCGCACCTTCGGGAGCGCTGAAAGTCAGGCTGACGGGATTGCGGACGATAAATTTTTTGAAGCGTTGGATGACGATCTCAACATCTCGGCCGCGCTCGGATATTTGTTCGAACAAATTCGCGAAAGCAATCGTGAGCTCGATGGCGGGGTCGAATCGGCGCGCGCCCAGGCATGGTTAAATTGGTGGGAGAGAATCAATCGCGTTCTGGTGCTTGAGGGAGAGAAGGAAGGCCCTCCCGCGGAGATTGTCGCCCTGGCCGAAGCGCGCGTGCAGGCGCGGCTTGCCAAGAATTGGCAAAAAAGTGATGAATTGCGCGATGCAATTCAGGCGGCCGGCTGGGAAGTGCGCGACACGAAGGGGGGACAAGTCCTCACCCGCCGGGCCAGTGCCTAACAAACGCGGAGCGATTTGCGCCTAACAAAATGTTTCACGCCGCCGACTTCTTTGAACTAGAACACACGGCGCACTCCAAGCTTTTCGAAAACGGCAAATACGTCTGGGACGCACTCAAGCAGATTCCGAGTTATCTCCAGTTCCGACTCCAGCCCGCCATCATGGGCGAGCTGATCGGTAAGCCCTACATCAGCGACGCCGTCTTTATCGGCCGCGGAACAGTTGTCGAACAGGGGGCTGTGTTAAAAGGTCCGGCCTGGATCGGCGAAAACTGCCATCTTCGCGCCGGCTGTTACGTGCGGGAGAACGTCATCGTCGGTAACGGGGTGGTGATGGGCAATTCCTGCGAATTCAAGAACTGCATCCTCTTTGATGAAGCGCAGATCCCGCATTTCAGTTACGTCGGCGATTCGATTCTCGGCTACAAAGCGCATCTCGGCGCCGGCGTCATCCTTTCGAACGTGAAACTCGATCACGCGGAAATCTCCGTCATGGCAACTGACGGAATGATCGCCACTGGCTTGCGCAAATTCGGCGCCATCATCGGCGACCGGACCGAGATCGGCTGCAATGCAGTGATCAACCCTGGGTCGGTCATAGGGCGGGACTGCATTATTTATCCGGGAAGCAACTTTCGTGGAGTCCTACCGGCAAACAGTATTCTTAAGACTCGTCAGACGTCTCAAATTTTAAGCCGCCGTTAGGCAACCTGCCTGGCGGATGGGCGGGGATTCGAACCCCGGGTGCCTTTTGGGCACACACGCTTTCCAGGCGTGCACAATAGACCGCTCTGTCACCCATCCCTCTGCAATTCCCGTTCGCCTTCGATCGTTAGGCGAATTTAACCAGAAGCACGCGCGCATGCTCACAACTGCAAGCGGCGAAACAGTTCGTCGAGAGGCAACTGAATGCCAAGGTAAAATTCGCCAAAGTCGGCGTAGGCTGCGCTCACTTCGTCAAAGCGCATCTGGTAGACGATCGCCTTAATTTGAAAGGTATCGTGAGCGAAAAGTGTCACGCCCCACTCGGCGTCATCCAGTCCGGTTGAGCCCGTAATAAGTTGTTTCACCTTGCCGGCATATTGCCGACCGACACGCGCATGACCGCTCATGAGGTGACGGCGATCTTCGTAGGGCAGTGAATACCAGTTGCGTTCTTCACCGCGACGTTTCGTCATGTTATAAAAGCAGACGACCGGCCAGTCGGGCAGCGTCGGGTAAAGCCGTTCGTGCCGGTATTTTTTCATGCGCTCGCGGAAGTCGCTCATGGCTTTCTCAAACTCGGGTGCCTCCCGCGTCAGCTTTTGCTCGGCCTCGAGGGTGACGGCGAACTGCTCATCGGTCGTGGTGTATTCGCTCTCTTCGGTGAGGGAGAGATAACTATAAACCGGCTGAAGAACGTCCGCGCCTAACGACAGCGTGAGCTGTTTCTCGATTCGATTCGCGGCGTGAAGATCGGGGGTGATAAGCATGAAACCGAGATCGGCCTTCGGGGTTACGACGCTGAGGGTGAGAAGCTGAGTTGACTCCAGAGCCCGAATCTCCTGGACGAGAGTCGAGAGTGCAATTTTCGCGGCGCGCTGTTCATCCGAGCGGAGCAACTGCCATTGGCCATATTCGATCCGATAGAAAAGATGGAGACAATGCCATCCATCCTGGGGGATGAGCGGTGCGGGTGTCGGATCCATCGGTGAAGCTTCCTTGGCACCGCGACAGGGTCAAGCCAGGCGGCGCTGTCAGGATTCGTCAGGCGCCGACTTTGCTCGCGCTCGGTAGATGCGCCATGCAATATTCCTCGCCATCGCGCGCAACCCGGAACTCAAGGTTTGGATTGGTTAGCTCGGTGGCACCGCAGGTTTTACAATGGTGGAGCGCTTCATCATCGGGGCTCGCGCTTTCTTCAAAGCGACGACGGCGACTCGCGACCTGTTGGCGATTCCGGACTGAGTTCACGATTTCTGGTCCGAAGAAAAGGAAATAGTTGGCGAATGCGATAACCAGCGACATGCGATAGGCGTTGCCGTTTGACATAAAGCCGAGGAGAAGGAGCGCGGCAGAAAACCAGGCGATCCACTTTACTTTTACCGGCAGGATAAAGAAGAGGTAGATCATCTCCTCGGGGAAGAAGGTGGCGAAGGCGAAGAAAAGCGAGGAAGCGAGCATGGTGTTGGAGAATTGCGCGCCGAAAAGGAAAGCGGCAATCGTGGTGCCGATCATGCCGACGAAAAAATAAAGGGTGAGCCGGAAGGCTCCCCACGCCTGTTCGAGCCGGTCGCCGATAAAGAGCAAAAACCAGAGCGCGATGAGCAGCCAAAGTGGTTGCATGAGCGAGCCGGGCTGGCCGATGGCGCGCGGGATAAAGATGTAGGTGACCAGCCGCCAGACCTCGCCGCGCATGATGGCGCGAGGATTGAGCTCAAGGATGGAGAGGAAATTGGGGTTGAGAAACGTGAGCAGATAAACCAGCGCGGTGAGCGCGACCACGATGCGGATGAGACCTGGAACGGCGAGCCAGCCAAGACGGCGTTCGAGCTTGTCGAGAAAACTCATGGGCGCACCACCGTAGAGGAGCATTTGAGCAGTTCAACCGGTCGCACCGCATCAACCGGTCTCACTTTCTGTGCTTTCGGGAAGCGATTCGAGCGAGAGTCGAAGGAGAAACCGGGAGCGTTGACACTCGCTTCCCTCCATCTAGGCTGGCCGCCGTGAGTGAGCCGGAAAAACGCACCCCACTTTACGACGAACACGTGAAGCTCGGCGCCAAAATCATTCCGTTCGGCGGTTGGCTCATGCCGGTGCAGTACAGCAGTATTCGCGAGGAGCATTTGGCGGTGCGCAACCGTGTTGGCGTTTTCGATATTTCTCACATGGGCGAGCTGGTCGCGACCGGGCCGGGCGCGCGGGAATGGCTTAATACCATGCTGACAAATAACCTCGATAAGCTCGGCGTGGGTAGTGGCCAGTACACGTTTCTTCTTAATGAAGAGGCAGGCATCATTGATGACCTGATTGTCTACAGAATTGAGGAAGAGAAATTTTTTCTTGTCGTGAACGCCTCGCGCATCGCCGATGACTATGAATGGCTGCGCTCGCATCTTCAGACACGACAGGTCCAGCTCGAGGATCAAAGCGATCGTCACGCCGGCCTGGCCATTCAAGGACCTAAGATCGGCGAGCTGTTTGCGAAGCTTTTCGGAGAGGAAGCGAAAATGCCGGAGCGCAATCGGATTGCGCCTTTTCAACTTGGCTCCGCCGAGCTCCTGGTCGCGCGCACCGGCTATACCGGCGAGGATGGCATCGAGGTTTTCTTTCCGGCGCAGGCCGCGCCGCGAGTTTGGAATGAAATCCTGTCGAAGGGGGAATCGTTAGGGATCCGCCCCTGCGGTCTTGGCGCTCGGGATACGCTCCGCCTCGAGATGTGTTATCCGCTCAACGGTTCCGACCTTTCGCCGGAGCACAATCCGATCGAGGCCGGTCTCGGCTTCTTCGTCGACCTGAGCAAGCCACAGTTTACCGGCCGCGAAAAATTGCTCCGTGAGAAGGAAAACGGCCCGGCGCGTCGGCTTGTGCCCTTCAAAATGCAGGGAAAAAGTCCGCCGCCGCGACCACATTACCGCGTCTTCCGTGACGGTAAGGAAGCGGGAGAACTGACCAGTGGCACGCTTTCCCCGAGCTTGAATTACGGGATTGGCATGGCTTACCTAACGATGCCCACTCCGAAGCCGGGCGAAGAAATCGAAGTTGAAATTCGTGGCCAGAAGTTTCCGGCCGTGATTGAAAAGAAACCACTCTACAAAAAGACATGAACGTTCCAGACGACCTTCTTTATACTGACTCTCACGAATGGATTCGCCGCGAGGGCGACAAGATCCGTGTCGGCATCACCGATCACGCGCAAGCCGAGTTAACCGACGTTGTCTACGTCGAACTGCCAAAGGTCGGCGCCTCTTACAGTGCGCGCGGAACGATCGCAGTGGTGGAATCCGTTAAAGCGGCAAGCGACATTTACGCGCCGGTTAAAGGCACGGTTCTGGAAGTGAACAAGGCGCTCGAATCGGATCCTGCTTTGATCAACACAGATCCCTACGGCGAAGGCTGGATCTATGTCCTCCAGGTGGAAAACGCGGACGAGTTAAAGAACCTAAAGGACGCTGCGGCTTACAAAGCCTCCCTCGGCTAGGGGCGCAATGCGCCGCTAATAATTGGCAACCGACCGGCAGCGAACCGGCCGACAGTCGGTTAACATGGTGGAATCAGATTCACCTTACCTGTCTTGATTGTCGTGTGGCACGCAGCCTGGCAAAGATGAAGAATCACCCACTTGCTCGGCCTAACGAGTGAAGGAATAATTATGGGCATTAAACTCAGTAGATTATTGAGAAAGTGATGATCGCCCGGCGCGGGCCCAATTCGTCGGGAGAACCAAGGACGATCCGCTGCGTGATTTGCCGGGCACCGCTCGGCACCTGTTGACTTTGCACAATGTCACCCTGCGTTGAAGCACGACGAGCGCGGCCCCTGCTCGGGACCTTTGTCGAGATCGCGGCGCGGGCCTCGGACGAAGCCGTTTTGCAACGGGCGGTGGCGGTTGGCTTCATCGCGGTCGCCCAGGTGCATGGCATGATGAATCGGCATGATCCACTGAGCGAAGTCAGCCGGTTGAATCACGAGGCGACGAGGCGCAAGGTCCGCGTGCATCGCTGGACGCAAAACGTCTTGCGCGCCGCACAGCTGTTTGCCCGGGATAGCGATGGCGCGTTCGACATAACTCTTGGCGCGGAGGCGAGCTGGCGAGATATTGAGTTAGACACGCGAGGGCGTGTGCGTTTTCATCGCCCCCTAACGATCGACTTGGGCGGAATTGCCAAAGGTTTTGCCGTCGATCGAGCCGTCGAAATGATGAAGAAGGCGGGCGCGCTCGCGGGGATTGTGAATGCCGGGGGAGATTTGCGTACCTTCGGCGACGAAGCGCAGGCGATCCAGGTGAGACATCCGCTAAATCCTGGTCGCCCGGCGACAACGCTCTTACTACGCGAACGTGCGCTTGCTACTTCGGCGAGCTATTTTGCGCCTATGCTTGTCAATGGTCGCACCCGGAAGCGGATTGAGGACAATATTAGCATTACGGTCAGTGCGCCGGATTGTCTGACAGCCGATGCCCTAACGAAAATAGGACTATCTTTACGTGAGGAAGCGGCGGAACTGTTTGCACGTCACAAGGCCGAGGCCTTTCTTCTGGAACGCAATTTTTCTCCCCGCTGGCTTGCCCGAGACTAATGCGACGCAGTGTCATCCGGTTGAGCCGTCGTCATGAGTGGTTTGCTTATGCGGTAAGCGCGGCCGTATTTCTTACCGGCGCGGCCTGGGCGTGGCTGCATTATTTTGCCGTGCCTGACAAATTCGGCAGCACCAATCCCGCGGAGACCTGGCTATTAAAGGCACATGGTGCGGCAGCCATGCTCGTTCTGATTCTGCTTGGGACCTTGCTTCCACTGCACATGAAGTTTGCCTTGCGGGCGGGCCGCAACCTTCGCACCGGCCTTACCTTATTTGGTGTCTTCAGCTTTCTTAGCGTGACCGGTTACGGTCTTTACTATGCTGGGGACGAACACCTCCGTGCATGGACGAGCGCGGCGCATTTATGGGTGGGTTTGTCGCTGCCCGTGATTATGTCGCTGCACATTTGGCGGGGGAAAACCACTCGGCCGGAAACAAAATATCGATCTCCTAAATAGGATTGTTTCCTGCTCGTTGCTGCGGCAAAAAGACGATATGCAAAAGCTCGCTTTCGCGCTCGTCCTGCTGACGGCGTCGCTTGCACCGGCAGCGATCATCAACGTCGAATTCAAGTTCACTCCATTCGTAGGGGATCCAGCAAAGGGTGAGAAGGTCACGACGGTGGCGGGTACGGCGGCGATCTTCATCAATAACGTGCCGTTTGTCGACCAGGAGGTCCGTGAAGAGGAAGTGCCGGTTGTCTTCGATCAACATGAGGTCGCGCCGTCGGTTTGGATCCCGATGAGTTCGGTTGGACCAGTCGTACGCAAGGGTAAGAACAAGATCCGGATCGAGTTCACACCGAACGATGATAAGAAGACTTATCGCGCGCAGTTACGCTGGGCTTCCGTCACAGACGCGCCCACCCAGGAAGAAGAGCCGGGCACCATCCGCTCGACCAATCAGACGAATGAAGGAGTCGACGATCGCAAGGTGGTAAAAGGGAAGGTGGTTTTCGAACGGGAATTCGTAGCCGACTTCGCCCCCGATTTGCCGTGGCATCATTATCCCGCGGTTACCTCAGTGACGGAGGACGACAAACAAAAAATAGCGGCGCTGCTCAAAGCTCGCGCGGACTGGTTCAAGCCCGACTTCTCTGTGCTCTACAAAGCGCTGGAGGATAACGAATCGCTCAAGGTAGAAGACGTGCGCAAAGCACAATGTCTCGAAACGGTCTACAAGGCGGGCGTGCGCGTGACGGCACCCGAGGCAGGTGAATTGAATTTCATAATCACGAATGGTCCTGAGGTGATGGTAACGAAAAAAAACGGACCGCTCTTTGGCTTGGACGAGAAAACCTTTGCCACGGTGAAAGATGAAGACACTCAGATGTGTGCAGGCATGGCACTGACCACAATTTATCCGAGGAGGCTTACCGTGGCGAAGAAGGCGGATGGGATCTGGGAGATTGCTTACTGAGTGGATCGATCGATTCTTTTTTCAATGTTTTTGTGGAATCAACGAATCGAGCAGCAATGACTGGTGAGCAGGAAGGCGATTGACGCCTCTGCCTCTCACGGTTTATTCCCACGGTGTCGACGGAAATGAAGCTCTTCAGCCGCGAATGGTGTTCCTGGTGCATCGATGCCAAGGAATATCTCACCGAGCGTGGATACAAATTCACGGAGATCGACGTCGGCCAGGATCGGGCTGCGTTTGCCGAGATGCATGCCCTCTCAGATCAGACCTATGTGCCGACGCTTGTCGCCGGCGATGAAGTACTGGCCAATTTCGATACCGAGCAACTGGAGAAATTTCTGCGCGACCACGACATCGTCCCGTAAATGTTATTCGGGCTTTTCATTACGCTGGGGGTCGCGGTGCTCAGCGTCGCCCTGCGCAGTTACCAATCCTCCATCTCGCAAAAGGTCGGTGCCCTCGGCATTCTCACCGCGTCTTTTCTCGCCATCTACTACATCACAGGCAACTGGGTGCTGGGATTGATCAGCGCGCTGAGCTGGCTCTTCCTTCCCTGGTTGGAGATTCTCACCCGGATCCGCGCTTTGCGTCTTCCGCGCGAAAAAGCGCTTCGTCCGAAAAGCCCGCCCTCTTCCGATGTTTTCCCGACGCTCGAGGAGATCACGAGTCAGATAGAGAGCGAACATTTTGTCCAGATCAGCGACGTCGGCTGGGACTGGGAAGATTACCGGCAATTCTTTCGCCTTTTTTACAAAGAGGAAGATCGAGCCCAGGCCACGATCTGCCTGAACGAACAGCATGACCTTTCGTTTTACTATCTGCGCATTTCCTCGCGCGCACAGGATGGCACGATTTGGACGACCTGGAACTATCCGCTTTCCTACGGTCTCAAACTAACGCCGCAATTTCGCATCAACCGGCAACGGCCCGATCAATCGTTCTGGCAGCTCTATCAAAGCCACAAACGATTCCTGCTTGATCATGGCGTTGCGACCGATGTGGTCGCTCCGCTGGACGAAGATCAAATCCAGCAGGAAATCGAGAACGACCTGCGCGAGCAGATCGCGCACAATATCAAAGCCGGCGTCCTTATGCAGACCGCCGCGGGCGAGATCAAGTATTCCTGGCGTGGCATGATTTATCTTTGGTGCCAGTTCTTGCTCGACCTCGTCCGGCTTTAGCAGCCGGAAACTTGGAAATCCGAATGTCGAGCTCCGAAAACATGCAACCGGCTCCCAGGGTCCAAATCGAGGTCCAGGTGATGTTTTTCGACACGGACTGCGGCGGGGTTGTGCATAACATCGCTTACCTGCGATTCATCGAAACGGCGCGCACTCTTCTCGCCGAACAGCTCGGAATGAAGCTGGTCGAAATGGCCGAGACACAGCGATATCCAGTGGTCGTGCGGACTGAGATTGACTACCGGCGTGCCGCGAAACTGGGCGACCGGCTGCGCATCGATGGCTGGCTGGAACAGCTCGAGCGCGTTCGCTTCTGGTGCGGGTTCGAGATTCGCCGGCCCGCGGATGACACTCTCATCGCACAGTGCCGGCAAATGCTGGCTCTCATCCAAATGCCGGAGGCAAAGTTGCTCCGGCTACCGGATGAATGGAATCGGTATCGGATGGCACAAGCGGCTCCGATCGTCGGTTGAATTTTCGGCGAGGGAATTTTCCATTGGAAGGAATAGCCCAACGACAATGTCACCCGGTAATCCCGCCATTAGTCTCGACGAGGTTTTTCTCGCGCCGCCCGCGCTCGAGCCGCCGCCGATCCGGCGCGGGCTCTTTTTCTTCCTGCTCGCGCTGACCGCGCTCGTTCATCTCGGGACCATCGGCTGGGGTCCGCTCTACAATGAGACCGAAGGTCAGTATGCCGGCGCCGCGCGCGAAATGCTCGCCTCGCAAAATTGGCTGACCCCGACAAACGACGGCATTCCGCGGCTGCAGAAACCGATCCTGCTTTACTGGACAATCGCCGCTTCTCTGAAGGCCTTTGGCCTGACGACCGCTGCGGCAAGATTTCCCATTGGCCTCGCAACCTGTTTTGGCGTTGCCCTCACTTTCCTCATCGGTGATCGCCTGGGAGGACCGTGGCGCGGTTTTCTCGCCGGTCTCATACACCTGTGCATGTGCGGCACTTTCCTTCTCAGCCGCATCGTCATGCCTGAACCCATCTTTAGTGCCTTCGTGGCAGGCGCGATTTACTGCGCGATTCGCGGCTATGAAAAAAAACGCGGACGGCGCGGCTGGTTCGTTGGCTTTTGGATTTGCGCGGCGCTTGCCTGCATGACGAAAAGCCTGCACGGCCTGCTTTACCCGGCGGGCACGCTTTTTCTCCTCGGCCTTTTTTATCGCGAAGCGCGTGTTCGTTTTCGCCAACTCTTGCGCTGGGAGGGAATTCTGATTTTTCTCGTCATTGCCGGGCCCTGGCACATTTGGTGGGAATGGCAGCATCCCGGCTTCATCGGTCGCTTCACTCTCCAGGAGTGGCTCACTCATCTTGCCGGTCGACCCGACCTCGGCCACACCTACGATGACGTCTCGCGGGGCACCTTCCTTAGCTTGCACCTCGCCTGGTTTTTTCCGTGGTCGTTTGCCATCCTGCCGGGCGTTCTTCTCGCCTGGCGCCGAGTTTTGCGACCGCGCGAAATCGAATTCGCCGACGCCTTGCCACTTTGCTGGATGGCCGTGGTTTTCATCCCCCTGTTCTTTATCGGACAGCGCCAGGACTATTACTCGATGAGCATGTGGAGCGCGTTTGCCATCTTTGCTGCCACCGCGTGGGAGCGGATGCCTCGCTGGACTCAGATCGTTGGCGTAGTTTCGGTGTTGGGAATTGGTCTTCTCGCTGGCTTCGTTGCCTGGCGTCTTCCTGAATTGGTCCAGCATGCCGATGGGCATTGGGGTCCAACCTCCGAACGCTCAACCGCCTGGCGCACAATCACCGACATTCCAGTCGAAACCTGGCTTGAGTTTCGTTCCATGTTCATCGCGGTGGCACTTTCCCTCGTTCTTTTTGCAGGAATTGCGCTTTGGTTTATCTGGCGCGAACGCCCGCGGCTCGGCCTGACCGCACTGGCTGCAGCCATGATCCCGATCGGCTTCGGCATGATGGACGGCGTCGCGCGCATGGCTCCTTACTTCTCCCTCGCCGACATGGCGCGCTACCTCAATGATCGCCTCGCGCCTAACGATAAGGTGATCTACGAAGGATCGATCCACGTCGGGAGCAGCCTGCTCTTTTATCTCGATCGGAAGTTTTACCTCGTAAATCAGAATCCCGCCGCCGAGCTCGGCGGCGCTCTCGGAAGGCAGGAGCAAATGTTCCTCGACCAAAGGACGGTTGTCGACGTCTGGAACGGGCCGGACCGAGTCTATCTCGTGGTTGAGGAAAATCGTGTCCCCCATTGGCAGCAGCTCCTGCACAAAAGCGGCGATGCAGCAAAAGAACTCACTTCTTGCGGGACGGTCGCGTTACTCGGCAACGATCGTTAGTCGTTAGGCAATAGGACTTTCCTGCCGGCTTTGGATTTCAGCCCAGCAGCGCTCGCTTCGGACGCGCACAGACGCCGATCGGCAATGCATTTGAAAAAGACGCGAGGCCGGCTACCTTGCCCGCTCATTTTCGGAGCACAAGCCGGAGCAGAATTATGTCGCAGCATCGCAGTCTTAAAGGCGCCAGCACCATTACGGCAAAGCGCAATGTCTTGAAGCGGTTCGAACGGGTCGAGCTGCTGAAGAAGCGTGGTCAGTGGAAAGACACGAGCAAGGTGATCGGTCTGCCCAAGACCAAGCCGGACGTCTAAGGGTTGGCAGTTGCAGGTGGATGATTGAGACCGGAACGTCAATTCGTCTCTCAACTCTCACCTGAGGACTCTCAACTTTCGTGCGCCTCAATCGCTTTCTAGCCACTGCGGGTCTCGGCGCGCGCCGGCATTGCGATGAGCTGATCGCCGCGGGACGCGTCACGGTCAATGGCCAGGCCTGCACTAATTTCGGCACACAAGTTTCGGAACGCGATCACATCAAGGTTGATCACAAACTCGTTAGGCCAAAGGAAAGCCTGACCATTCTTCTGCATAAGCCGGCGGGATTTGTTTCCACAAGGCGCGACCCGCACGCGCGCGACACCATCTTTGATCTCCTCCCGCCAAAGTTTTCGCGGCTCTTCAACGTTGGCCGGCTCGACGTCCAAAGCGAGGGTTTGCTCTTGCTGACGAGCGATGGCGACCTCGCACAACGCCTCACTCACCCGCGCTACAAGACCGACAAGGAATACGAAGTCACACTCGACAAGCCTTGGGACCCGAAGCTGGCCGATAAACTCCGCCGCGGTATTTTCCTCGATGGTAAACGCGCTAAGATGGTGAAGGTGCAACAGGTCCGTCCGAATCGAGTCCACGTTGTGTTGCAACAAGGCTTAAACCGACAAATTCGACGGATGTTTTACGAAATCGGCTATGACGTGAAACGACTCGTCCGCACTCGAGTTGGTCATCTGCGTCTCGGCGAACTGCCGCGCGGAAGCTGGCGCAGCCTAACGACAAGCGAAATGACCGTGCTCCGCGCGCCGGCTGCGGCGACGAAGAAGCGCGGACATTTGCCTAACGAAACGCGTCGCTGACTCGTTGGACAACAGGCCATGCGCGCTGCGCTGCACATTCCTGAGCCGTAACGCTGTTCCTGAAAGAGCCAATGCGGCGCAAGGCGAAAGTTCATCCCCCGCCATCAGAAAGTTCCTCACGCAGAATAGCCAGGGGCGGAGTGCTACCTATGCCGTAACTGGTTAGCAGTCCTATCCCAACAGTTAGCGAGATCACAATTATCGCCGCCAGACCGAGGGGCCACAGAGTCGGCGCGTAATCGAGTTTGAAAACAAACCGGGCCAGCGCCCAACTGGCAGCAAGCGCGAGGAGGATTCCGGTTACGCTCGCGAGCAGGCCGAGGAAAAAATACTCCGCACCAAGAATCTTCCAGATTTGGAGGCGGGACGCGCCTAACGTTCGCAGGAGCACGCTCTCTTTCATCCGCTGATAGCGTCCGCTCCAGATAGTACTGCCGAGCACGATCAAACCGGTCCCGACGGTGAAGAACGACATGATGCGGATGACGAGCGCGACTTTGCGCAGAATCGAGTCAACGGTTTGAATAACCGCGCTGAGATCCAGCGCAGAAACATTGGGAAATTTGGCTACGACCGCATTCTGTAACCCGGCGGATGCAGCCGGCGTTGGAACTCGACTCACCAGCACATTAAAGGTGGGCGCATTTTCCAAAACACCGGTCGGAAAGACGACAAAGAAATTCGTTTGAAACCGCTTCCAATCGACTTCGCGCAAACTGGCGACCCGCGCCTTCACGGTGACGCCCTGGACGTCGAAAGCAAGATTATCACCAATCGTTAGGCCAAGATCGTGGGCGATCTCCTTTTCAACGGAGACCGGGACCACGGCACCGGAATGATAGTCAAAGTGTCCGATCCATTTTCCGACGGTGACCTTTTCTGTCTCGACTAGATCTGCGCGGTAGGTGGAGCGATACTCGCGTTCCAGCTCCCATTCCGGCACCTTGTTATGCGGGTCTTTCAAAATGTCGGAAGACTTTCGCCCTTTCACTTCCACCAACCGCATGGTCACGATGGGCGCCTCCTGAATGATCGGTAAACGTAGTTGCCTAACGAGATTGGCCACGCCGGCTTTTTGATCGGGTTGGATATCGAAGAGGAAGATGTTGGGTTGATTGTTCGCGTCGATGGAACGGAACTGGGCCAGCAGGACGTCGCGCGTGAGATAGATGGTGAGGAGAAGAAAAACACCAAGGCCTAACGAGAGCGTGAGCAGCAGAGTGCGATTGTGAGGTCGATAAAGATTGGCCAGCCCCTGACGCAGGACAAAACTCCAACCGCGAGGCAAGAGACGATGCACCAGGAGCATCAGCATTTTTGCCACCCCTCCGAGAACCGCCAGAGCCACTGCCAGGCCGAAGGCGACCCACAGACCATCGCCCCAGGTTTCCGCTTCGGCGATCGCCAAGCCCGTCAGGCCAATTGCGATCACGAGATAAATGAGCCAGACGAAATAGTCGCGTTGCAGCGGGACGTCCTCCTCCACCGCCGCGCGCAGAGTGAGCAACGGTGACACTCGCCGGAATCGAAGCAACGGCGGCAGAGCAAAGAGAAGGCAGACCGCCAGACCGATCACCATCCCGCCGAAGACCGGTGTCCAGGCAATCGTGCGCGGAAGCGGAAAGGGAATGAATTTTTGCAGGATGCCTGGCAAAATGCCGTGCATCGTTAGGCCAAGAACGCCGCCGGCGAGCGCGCCCGCCGATCCCATCGCCGTTGCCTGCAACAGATAAACCGCGACGGTTGTTCGGCCGGCCGCGCCGAGACAACGCAGAATGGCTGCGGTGCGCGACTTCTCTCGCAGATGCGCCTGGATCGCACTCGCCACACCCACCGCGCCGAGCAGGAGCGAGATGAAGCCGACGAGATTGAGAAAGCGATAAAGATTGTCCAGCGCTTCGCCGAGATCCTTCTTCCGCTTCGCAACCGTGTCGTATTCCAAACCCGCTTGCTCGAGACTCGGCGCAAATCGCTTCACCTCCGTCGAGGCGTCAACGCTTGACGGAAACTTCACGAAAACGAGATAGCGCGCCAGACTTCCCGGCTTGATGAGCTGCGTCTTGGCCAGGTCTTGCAGCGCGATGTAAACCCGGGGCGCGAAGCTGGCCGCAGGCGAAGCTTCGCCAGGCATCTTGGTCAGGGCTCCAGCAATCGTGAAAACAGCCTCGCCAATCTTGATTTGATCGCCTGCTTTGCTGCCGAACTGAAAAAGCAAACTCTCTTCCGGCACTGCTTCACCGCCCTTGCGAAAGGAATGTCCTGCGGCGGGAGGCACCGTTTCCATTTTGCCGTAAAACGGAAACTCACCCCCCAGTGCGCGAACATAAACAAGCCGGGTTCCGCCGTGGCTTGGAAAGAGCGCCATGGTACGTAGTCGCACTTCGCGCGCCTGCGTCCCGCCTAACGAATGCAATATCTTTTCCTGCGCGGCGGTAAAAGGACGCGAACTCTCCACCACCAGATCCGCTCCAAGCAGCGCCCGCGCCTGATCGTCGATTGCCTGGGAAAGGTTGGCCCGGAAGAGAGCAATGACGATCAGGGCCGCCACGCCTAACGAGATCGAAATGGAGAAGAGCAAGAGCCGCCGCCGACTCGAACGGCTATCGCGCCAGGCCATGCGGACGGAAAAAGCCACGCTATTCATAAACACCGAGCGACCGCCCCTCGATTTTCGCCAGGCAACGGCTTGTCGTCATTCCATCATCTCGCCGTTGCGCAGGCGGATCGTTCTTTGTGTGAGGCGCGCGATCTCCGGATCGTGAGTCACGAGGACGAGCGCGGTTCCGGCGTCGCGATTCAATTCCAGCATGACTTCGATTACCTTTTCGCTCGTTTCTGCGTCCAGGTTGCCGGTCGGTTCGTCGGCGAAAAGAATCCTGGGCCGATTAATGAAGGCGCGGGCAAGGGCGACGCGCTGTTGTTCGCCGCCGGAAAGTTGCGCCGGATAATGCTCGCTCCGTGCGCCGAGCCCCACCCGGCCTAACAATTCCAGTCCAAGCTGCCGGGCGCTGCGATCGCCCCGCAACTCCATCGGCACCGTCACATTTTCCAACGCGGTCAGAGTCGGGATGAGCTGAAAATTCTGAAAGACGAATCCAACCAGTTCGTTGCGCAGCCGGGCGCGCTCATCTTCACTAGTCTCGCCTAACGAGACGCCGTTGAGCAGGACCGATCCGGAGGTCGGCAGGTCGAGCCCGGCGGCCAGCCCAAGGAGCGTCGTTTTCCCGCTACCGGATGGTCCAAGAATCGAGCAGGTCGTCCCCTGCGCGAGAGTGAAAGAAACATCGTGCAAGACAGTCAGTCGCCCGGCGCCCGTGACGTAGCTCTTCGTCAGGTGCGCGACGCTGAGAATTGGAAGCGGGTTCATTGACGATGGCGGGCGGCGCGTCTTGCTTACGCGATGAGGATTCGTCGCGCATGAGGAATTTGCCGCGACAAATTCTTCTTTTCGTCTTTCTCCTGCTCGCGCCGGCGGCCTTTGGCGGGACGATTCTTTTCCTCGGCGACAGTCTCACCGCCGGTCTGGGCGTCGACCCCAGGCAGGCATTTCCAGCACTGATCGAAGAAAGGATTCGCGAGAAAAATTTGCCCTTTGAAGTGATCAACGCCGGCGTGAGCGGCGACACCACCGCCGGAGGTCTTGCGCGGCTTGATTGGGTCTTGCAAAAGAAGATCGACATCCTTGTGCTTGCGCTCGGTGCAAATGATGGGCTGCGCGGCTTGCCGGTTGCGCAGATGAAAGCCAATCTCCAGGCAATCATCGACAAGGTGAAAGCCAGGAATCCAACGGTGAAGATCGTGATCGCGGGAATGCAGATGCCGCCCAATCTTGGTGGCCCATATGCCGTTGCCTTTCGTGATGCCTTTCCCGCCGTCGCGCTTGCCAACAACGCCGCGCTCGTTCCGTTTCTGCTCGATGGCGTCGGCGGACATGCAGAGTTGAATCAGGCCGATCAAATTCATCCCACCGCTGCCGGACATAAGGTCGTAGCGGAGAACGTCTGGCGGGTCCTCGAACCCATCCTAACGAAAAGTGCGCCGTGATGCGTTTGGATGGTTGCCATGCACTGATCACCGGAGCTTCCGCCGGAATCGGACGGGAGTTTGCCTGCCAGCTCGCGGATCGTGCCGCGCTCCTCCTCCTGGTGGCGCGGCGCGAGGAGCGTTTGCACAGACTGCGCGATGAACTCCAGGCACACCACCCGAAGCTGCAAATCGAAATTCATCGAACTGACCTCGCCAGACACGGTGACGTTGACGGTTTGTTAGCCTGGATTGAAGAGCAAAATTTTAGCCCGGACTTGTTAATCAATAACGCGGGCTTGGGTGATCTGGGCGCATTTGCCTCTTCCGATCCGGCCAAGGTCGAGAACATCTTGCAGGTCAATGTGGTGGCACTGACAAGACTGACACGCGCTTTGTTGCCGCAAATGATCGCACGCGGACAAGGTGCCATCTTGAACGTGAGTTCTTCCGCCAGCTTTCTGCCAATTCCGAATTTCGCCGTCTACGCTGCAACGAAAGCTTACGTGACGAGCTTTTCGGAAGCGTTGCGCGGCGAGCTGCACGGCAGCGGCATTCACGTTTCGGCGCTTTGTCCGGGACCGGTCAAGACCGAATTCACCTCCGTGGCGCGACGAAAAGAATCGACCGCGACGCCCAACGAACCTGAGATCGCTTGCGTGCCGGTCGAACAAGTGGTGGCGGACGCCTTACACGGAATCGAGCGTAACAAGGCAATAGTCATTCCGGGCATGCTGATGAAGCTGGGAATGCTTCTCGTCCGGTTAACGCCGCTACCCTTGCTTCGCGCTGCCAATCGGCTTTTCGCGAAACGCGCCTAACGACGCTGCATTCCTCCGTCGGTCCGCCCGCCGTCAATCAATCGGCGTATTTGACTGAGCAGCCGTAGGCTTTGGTTTGCGCCGTTGAGACCGGTTTCCCAGCCATCGCTTCGCTCAAAGCCGCCGCGACGTAATTAGTTGAATCCTTGATATCGCCCGGGTTGGTGCTCGGCTTGCTGTCGATTGCGCCTTCATAGATCACATTGCCGCTCGGATTGATGATAAACATGTGTGGCGTGTTGGTGGCGTGATACTCATGGCCGACTTTACCGCTTGGATCGAGCAAGAACGCCGTCGGATGCATGTTCCACTCGCTCATCCGCTTCTTCGCTTCCTCCGCCGTGAGAGAACCCTCTGCGCCGGGCGCGGAAGAATCGATTGTCAGCCAAACGACACCTTTGCCGGTAAATTGCTGCTGAAGCGTCTGCATGTTGTCACTCTTGTAATGCTTCTGCACGAACGGACATCCCGGGTTGAACCACTCGAGGACCACGTATTTTCCCTTGAAATCGCCTAACGAATGCGTTTTGCCGTCGGCGCCAGGCAGGCTGAAGCCCGGAGCATCGGCGCCGATTTTGGGAGACTCGGCGGCAAAGAGCGCGCCGGTGGAGACGAGTGTCAGAGTAAGGATGAGTAGTTTTGTTTTCATAAAGCTTATGGAGCAGCCGCCACTTTCGGAACGGCGGATTGCAAGTGATCGAGCACGAGTGACTGAGTAAGCAACTCCGGAAGGACGATCGGTTTTTCAGGATTACCCGCCGGATACAACACGTATAGAGGGACACCGACGCGTCCGAATTGTTTCAAGGTTTTTGTGATCACCGGGTCCGCATTGGTCCAATCGGCTTTCATTTTCACGACACCGTAACGTTGAAAAGCATTTTTCACGGCAGCGCTTTCGAGGACTGAGGCTTCGTTGAATTTGCAGGTGATGCACCAGGCCGCGGTGAAATCGACAAAAACGGTGCGCCCCTGCGCGAGTTCGGATTGCACACGCTCAGGGCTGAAGGCGATCCAATCCCCGGTCGTCAGATTGGTGGCGGCGGTTTGGCTGGCGCGAAACTTTTCGCCAAGAAAATAATATCCACTGCCGAGCACGAGCGCGATCACGAGTATGCGCACAAGAGCGCGCTGTGTGCCGGAAGCGGTCGGCAACGAAAACGAACCAATCATCCAGCAGGCGACGCTCAGCGCGAGAAGAAACGCGCTCACCCAAATAGCGGCATCCATCCCCCGGGCGACGCCGATCACCCAAAGCAGGAAGAGCAGCGTGGCGAGCAAAAGAAAACCCATGAATTGTTTGACGCGTACCATCCAGGGACCGGGACGCGGGACTACCCGGAGCCAGGCAGGTTGGGCGGCGAGGAGGAGATAGGGCGCACTCATGCCAAGAGCGATCGCGGCAAACATGAGGAGAATGATGCCGCCCGATTGGGAGAAGGCGAAACCAAGCGCGGTACCGAGATATGGTGCAGTGCACGGCGTCGCAAGCACCGTGGCAAAAACGCCCTGGAAAAACGAACCGGCATAACCTTCCCGCGCCGTCCAACCAAGTAGTCCGGTTGTCGTGCTGGCCGGTAGCGTGATTTCGAAAACACCGAAAAGATTGAGCGCGAAAACGAGCACCACCGCGCTCATCGCAATCACAAACCAGGAATTGGTGAACTGCATCGCCCAGGAAATCTCGTGCCCGGCCGCCTTGAGCCCGATCAGGACCAGTGCCAATCCAAGAAACCAAACAAAAATCCCGGCGGTGAAGGCGAGGCCGTTTCCGAAAATGCGCTTCCGATCGTGCCCGGCGTGCTGGATGAAGCCGAAAATCTTGAGCGAAATCACCGGCAGAACGCACGGCATGAGATTGAGAATGAGCCCGCCGAGAAAACCGAAAGCTAGCCAAATGAATAATCCGTTAGGCGCAGTCGCGGTTTTGCTGGTGGCTTGTGACGCGCTCGCCGAGGAAGATGAAGTTTGGCCTAACGAAAAGGCACGATCGCCCGCGACCAGAATACCATTGAGCGATTGCACGCTCGGCGGCGCAGCGTCATAGGGAGCGATGAAAGCCAGCGATCCATCGCTGGACTGATCCCGGCGCACGTGCCCGAGAATGGTCGAGCTGTCCGGCAACGGGAAAAAATCGACGGAGGATAGCCCGGATAGACTTTTGTCGGCGATCGTCAGGCGGAAATCCTTCGCTTCGCGTTTCCACTGCAGGAGGCTTTGCGCACTGGTTGGCAATGGCTGTGGAAGGCGCGCGCGATATTTCGCGAAGAGATCGGCGTTTGCGGGAGTGCTCTTCTCGCCAACGGGAAGATCGAGCTGCACATCTGCGTTGCCGGGAATGCAGATCTTTTCGCACACCAGCCAGTTTGCCGCTGCCGTGAGATGCACAGAGGAACTCGCGATTTTGTCCGACGGCATGAGCTGCATCATGAGCAGCACCTCGTCGTGATAGCCGAAGATTTGAATGTCGCCCGGCTCATCGAGCTTGAGCGGAATGGGCCATTGGATCGGTCCAGCTTTCCACCCAGCTGGAAGATTCCATTTTACCTCCGTCGGAATGCCGGCGTCACCCGCAAACTGCCAATAGGTATGCCAGCCGGGAGCCATCTTGAGGAATAATCCGGCAGTGAAAGGCTGACCTGGAACGATCTTGTCGGTGTCGGCCACAAGTTTTGCTTCGACCAACCGACGACCTTGAAAGACTTGCCCGGGCGAGCTCGGCACCGTGAACAGCGCGATGACGAGCAGCAATCCGCTGAAGAAGGATCGTAACCGGCTCATCTCCGTCATTTAACATCGTTACCCGGGAGCGGCAACGCGACCGGGCTTTCCCTGGCGGCTATTCTTCGCCTTCGTAGTAATCGGCTTCCTCCCCTTTGGCGATGGCTTCCTCGGCGCCTTCCTTGTAGACGACCCACTTGCCGCTGTCGGGATAGTAACAGGTGTCGCCGCGCGGATTATCGGCGATGACTAAATAGACGAAGTCCCCGTCGTTAGGCGCGGAGAGTTGGTGCGCTTCGCCGGGTTGAAAGATGAATGCATCGCCCGCCCGCACCTCGGTCGTGCCGGTGTGATGACGCACCAGCCCACGTCCGGACAAGACCAGGTATAGCTCTGTCTCGGCTCCATGACCGTGATAAGGGCAGTAACTCTTGCCCGCGGGAATCCGCACCTGCGCCAAATCGAAGGGATGACGCTTTGCCAGATCGAGTGACTCCTTTTCCCGACCAAGCGCGATCGAAATGTCCTTCACAAATTTGTGGAACTTCTCCTTGGGTGATTTGCGTTCGTCCTCCGCGATGTCGTTCAGATTTACTTTGCGCATCCCGGAGAATCACCTCCCCATCCGACAAAGGCAAAATTGCTGAACCCTTCCGGGGGCGAGTGGAAGGCGCCTAACGAGTTGGTTCCTCAGGCACGGTTTTTTCGCGGCGCAAGGAGCACCTCGCGCCCGACGAGATAGAGCAGCACGCAGAGAATCGCGAATGGAAACAGCGCGAGCAGATCAGCATGCGGACCATTGAAGAAGGGATTATGCGCGTTCGCCCAGGTCTCGATCGCATCGAACTTCTCTTTCAAAGGAATGTTCAAGAAGGCGACAATGACTCCGGCTAGACTTCCGCCGGCAATATAGCCGGATGACAAGAGCACTCCGTTGCTCTTGTCGCCCTCTGCGAGGAGCTGATCCTCGGTGAAGTTCGCGCCGGCGTGTTTGCGACGCGTGTAATTGTCGACCAATCCGCGGATCAAACCGCCGACCCAAACTGGCGCGGAGGTGGAGATCGGAAGATAAACGCCGACGGCAAACGCAAGCGAAGGGATTCCAGACAACTCAAGCACAATCGAAATGAAAACGCCGAGCAGCACGAGTCCCCACGGCAGTTCGCCACTTAGAATTCCTTTGATGATGTAGGACATCAAGGTGGCTTTCGGCGCGGAGAACTTCTGCACGTGTGAGCCATCGGGACGCTTGTCGTAAATGCCATTGATGCCCGGATCGACGAGATAGACCGGCCTACCCTCTTCGTTCACCAAGTAGCGTCCAGCAGGCGCGTTTTCCGGTGAGGTCTTGTGGTAAACAAAATACTCATGCGTATCTTTACCCGCTTGCACGCCAGCGATCCGCTCGCGCTTTGGCCTGCCGGTCGCATCCTTTTCGAAGTCGGCGTGGTTGACGTGATAGGCAGATGCGAAGGTGAAATCCCTGTTGCCCTCGACTGGGATGTAAACCGTGCCTGAGTCGTTAAACTTCATCAGGATCGGCCCAATCACGATGCACGAGGCGAGTGTGCCGATGAGAATCGCAATTTGCTGATACTTGGGGGTTGAGCCGATGAGGAATCCGGTCTTCAGATCCTGCGACGTTGTGCCGCCATTCGAAGATGCGATGCAGACAATGCCGCCGATCGAAAGCGCGGTGACAAAGTAGGGCGGCGCAGTCCAGCCAACGAGAAGGAAGCAGAGACATGTGAGCAGCAACGTCGCGACTGTGATGCCTGAAGTTGGACATGAAGAGGAGCCGACTTCGCCCGTGAGGCGCGACGAGACCGTGGTGAAAAGAAACCCAATCCCGACGATGAGGAGTGCGCCTAACAAGTTGAAGCGCAGGTTAAGTTGCGGCGCGAGCATGATCAGGACGAGCAGCAAAATGATTCCGCCGATGACCCATTTCATCGAGAGATCCTGATCCGTGCGGGCGGCCGTCGCCTTTTCCGCGCGGGCGTCACGCAGATCGGCGAGTCCGCCTTTTATGCCATGCCAGATCAACGGCAACGAACGGACAAGGCTGATAATTCCACCCGCCGCGACCGCGCCCGCACCAATATATAGAATATAGCCGTGTTGAATTTGGTCTACGCTCATGTCGGCGATTGTGTGAGCGGTCTCCGGGGAGATTGGTCCGGCAACTAACGAACCGAAATATTTGATCGCCGGGATCAGGACGAGATACGATAAGACGCCTCCACCCATCATCATTCCGGCGATCCGCGGGCCAATGATGTAGCCGACGCCGAGCAAAGCCGGATTGTTCTCAAGCGAGACCGAAGCACCGTTGAAAGGTTTCCCGAAAACCTTCTCGGGGATTTCCTTCATGGCTTTCAGGATCTCGAGCGCCCCGTAATAAATGAAGCCGATGATGAAGCCACCGATGATGATCTTGCCGCCACTGACTGCTTCATCTGCGGCCACCGTCGGGCGCTCGTCTGTATGCGCAGCTTCGCGCGATTCGGCCGAAGCCCCGGCTTTTAGGACTTCCGCGCAGGCGGTGCCCTCCGGGTATTTCAGATATCCATGTTGATGAACAATGAGCGCGCGTCGCGTCGGAATCATCATCAGGATGCCTAACAACCCGCCGAGAATTGCGACCAACATCACGCGCGTGATCTCGAGATCGAACCCGAGGATCATGATTGCGGGCATCGTCACGCCGAGACCGAACGCAATCGATTCGCCCGCCGAGCCCGCGGTCTGGACGATGTTGTTCTCGAGGATCGTGGAATCGCGAATCTTTTTCTTCGAGATCCAGGACAGGAATCGAAAGAAGGTGATCGAGAGCACCGCAACCGGAATCGACGCACTGACCGTGATGCCGACCTTGAGGACGAGATAAAGCGACGAGGCGCCGAAGACGATCCCGAGCAACGTGCCGAGAATGATCGGAATCGGCGTGAACTCGCGCAGCCGCGCATTTGCTGGAATAAACGGACGGAAGCTGGTGAGGATCGGGTTTTCCGGTCTCGGACCGACGATGTCCGGCATTTCGTTAGGCGGATTGCGCGGGTCGATTGCGATCGGCGTGTCCTCCTTCATGGCGCCACGCAAAATCGCATCGCTCGAAATACGGCTAAAGTGCGCCGTGTCGAGCTGAATCGATTGCCGTTAACGCCTGCTCCGGTCGCGCGCGAACAGCGATATTGTCGGTCAGGTTCACCCAACGAACGACCCCATTTCTATCAACGTAAAACTCCGCCGGGCGCGAGATGTCTTCGTGGTTGGGTCCGGCATGCGGATGCAGCAGATCATAGCGGCGGATCGTCGCCGCGCCCACATCCGACAAGAGCGGGAAGGTGTAATTCATCCGTTGCGCATGACGATGATTGGTCTCGACCGCGTCGACACTGATCGCCACCACCTTCACCCCGCGTGCGGTGAAATCAGCGAGCCGTTTCTGAAAACTCCGCAACTCGGAGTTACACAGCGGTCACCAATGCCCCCGATAGAAAATCAAGACAACGCCGTTTTGCGAAACCAGATTGGCAAGCGCGATTGGCCTGCCGTTTTGATCAGGCAACGTGAAACCCGGCGCTTTTTCACCAATGCGGGGTGCCTGAGCTGAAGCAGGCACCTGGTGCAGGACGTAGAAAATGACGTAGCTGAAGAAAGCGACCAAACAAACGCTGATCACCGCCAGGATCGATCCGGCAACCTTCCCGCGATAAAGCCTCGGATTTCCAAAGGCACGAAACAATCCAACTGCGAGCAGCGCGAGGCCGATGCCGATTAGCAGAAAGTTGAGCCACGGGAAATCGCGTGTGATGGGGAACTGCATCAAGTATCCGTAGCTGGAGGCTCCGCCAAGGACGAAGACGAATCCCAGCCAAAGTGGAAGATTCCAGCGCCGGTTCATGCGGATCGTGCGCTGGCCATGCGAATGACCCAGCGATAAAGGACAAAGGCAGTGATGGCGAAGGCAAGGCCACCAACGATAATGCCGGCTGTTTCAAAGCCGGCGCCGACGAGCGCAAGCGGGGCAGCTACGCCAGAAAAGACAACGATCGCCGAGATCACGACGCCAATGGTGCTTTCGCCAACGATCAGGCCGGACGCGAGCAGGACGCCAAGTTGCTTCGTCGCTTCAGGCCTCGGCGTGCGGTTTGCGCGGCGTTCGAAGATATAACCCACGATCGTACCTGCCACGATCATCAGCGTGCTTTGAGTTGGCAGGTAAATACCAAGGCCCACCGCGAGCGGTGGAACACTGAAGCGTTTGGTGGTGCGGCCGAGAATCTCATTTAGCACGATCACCGCGACGCCGATCAACGCGCCGGTCAGAATCAGATTCCAGTCGATGTTTCGTGCCAGGACACCCTGGCCTAACGAGGAAATCAATCCAGCTTGCGGTGCAGGCAGAGGATTAGGACGTAGCTCCGAACCCGGCGCGCCGACAAACCCGTAGGCTTGATTCACGAGGTCGAGCACTGGAGGTATCACGAACGCACCTGCGATTACGCCGATGATCAGCGCAACCTGTTGTTTCCATGGCGTCGCCTCCACCAGCTGACCTGTCTTAAGGTCTTGCAGATTGTTATTCGCAATTGCTGCGACGTTGAAAATTACCGCCGTGGTAAACAACGCAAATGCCGTCAATGCCTTGCCAATTTCCGGTGAGGCGTACGGTTTGAGAAGCAACGCCGCCCCAATCACTACAAGAATGCCAATGCCGGAAAGCGGACTATTGGAAGAGCCAATCAGTCCGGCCATGTAGCCGCAAACCGCCGAAACAAAAAAGCTCATCAAGACCACGTAAACGACACCGCCAATAACCAGCGTCGGCAGATGTGCACCGAGTCCGCTTTGATTCGCAAAAACTCCCAGCACCCAGCCAATCGGAACCATGCAAATGAGCGTGACCAAGCCGACGATCCCGATTGGAATATCGCGCTCGGTGATCGGCAGCGTGTCTGCCTTCCCGGCTTTGCGCGCACGGTTGGCCGCCATCGCACCGGCCAATCCACTGACGACCGGCTGGATCAACTTCAACAATGTCCAGATTGCAGAGACGCCGATTGCGCCTGCGCCGACGAAACGAACATAGTTGCTCCACGTCGCCGTTGCGATTCTCGGTACTTGTCCGGCGCCAAGTGCATCGACGACGGCTTTGGGAACCTGGGCCCCTGAACTCACTAAATCTGAGGCCATTTGCGAATAATGCGGCACGCCCCAGCCCCAGCCGATCAATGCGCCGATGAGCATCGCAACTCCAACCGCAATGCCGCACAAGTGACCGATCGCGAGCAAGGCGAAGGAGAGCGAGAAATCATAACCACTCACCGCAGAGCGTCTCCCGAAGCGGAACGTCTGTGCCACATCCGCCGCGAAAACTTGCGTCGCGACAACGACGGCAAACACCGCCGACACGATTGACCCCCACAAGACTGCAAGCAGACCGGCGCGACCATGTTCGATGTCGTGCGCATGCTCCTTGTCGCCAGTGCTGCCTACCTTGAGGACTTCCGCACAGGCGACACCTTCGGGATACGGTAAATCGGAGTTGGTGACGAGTGCCCGGCGCAGAGGGATGGAATACATCACACCGAGAATTCCTCCGAGAGCGCAGATCAGGAATGAGGTCCAGAAGGGAAATTCGGTCCACCATCCGATCATAATCAGACCTGGCAAAACGAAGATGATCGACGAGAGCGTACCCGCAGCCGAAGCCACCGTCTGCACGATGTTGTTTTCCTGTACCGTCGCGTCGCGGAAATTGCGCAGGATCGCCATCGAGATCACGGCCGCGGGAATCGAAGTTGAAAAAGTCAGACCGGCCTTGAGCCCGAAGTAAACGTTCGCCGCGGTGAAAACCAGCGTGATGACAATTCCGACGATGAGTCCGCGAACGGTGAGTTCCTTTTGCATATTCGAAGTGGTGTGCGCCGAGCGACGGGAGCGAGGATGAGTCGAATCAGCGAAAGGGTCAAGACACGGAGCGTCTGCAGCATGACGCAAGTCGTTCACGAGCGAGAAAGATTCCATCGCCGGGCCGTCCATTCGGCGTGTCGCGTGCGAACTTTTGTGGAGAGCGGGATTGATATGGGATTACTTTTCGGGTCGAGCAGCAGTCACTGGCCCAGGCGATATCTGTCCTTCGTGGGAGTAAGCCTTAGCCTGGCATTGGCTGGCGCGAATGCTCTCGCAGCGGCCGGCAAATCCACATCGCAGCCTAACGACGACGTCTTGCGCGCGCAGATTTTCCTCGATGGCTCAAACTTCAAGCCGGGCGTGATCGATGGCCGCTGGGGCGAATTCATGCGCAAGGCGCTGGCGCGTTATGAAGAAGCGGAAGGAAAAAACGGCGAACGATTTGGCAAGCAAGCGCCGGCAGGATTTGATCTGCCCTTCGACCCGTCGCAACCGCTCCTCACCAGTTACACGTTTTCGCCTAACGACCAAAAATTCATCGGCTCCATTCCCGAAAACCACGCGCAGCAAGCCCGGCAAAAGAGCCTGCCCTACAAGGATTTTCTCGAGCTGGTGGGAGAAAAGTTTCATGCCAAACGCGATTTCCTGCGCCAGCTCAACCCGGGCTACGATTGGAACAAGGCCAAGCCTGGCGACGAGGTGAAAGTGCCTAACGTTGCCAAACCCTTTGATGTGCAGGAAGCGATCGATCTCAAGACCAGGACGGCGTCGGCTGAAAAGACGAATTCAATTCCGACGGAAGATAAGAAACCTGAGACGGAGCGCTACGCCCTGTTCGTTTCCGTGCGGGAAAAAGTCATGGAGTTAAAACAAGATGGGAAACTGGTCGGGAGTTATCCAATCACACCTGGTTCCAAATCGCTCCCGGCTCCAATCGGAGAATGGTTTGTGAAGGGATTTTCCTGGATGCCGACCTTCCGCTGGGATGAAGCCATGTTGCACCACGGCGAACGCAGCGGCAATTTTTACGAACTGCCAGGCGGACCCAACAATCCCGTGGGCATTCTTTGGATGGAGTTGAGTCACAAAGGCAGCGGAATTCACGGCACGGATGTGCCCGAGACGATCGGCCGAACCACGAGTCACGGTTGCATTCGTCTTTCCAATTGGGACGCGCTCGACCTCGGAAACAAAGTGCAGCCGGGTGTGCACGTCACGATTCGTTAGGCAGAACGAGCGACTACCGCGAATTGCTTTGCAGATATTCCGCAATCGCGCCCAGAAACGGCTTGGCGAAGTCCTTTAGCTTTTGTTCGCCCACCCCCGGGATCCGCCGAAACTGCGCCGGGGTGGTTGGATTTTGTCGCGCCATTTCGCGCAGAGCGACATCGGAAAAAATGACGTAGGCCGGAACGTTGCGCTCGTCGGCCAATGTGCGGCGGAGCCCGCGTAACTTCGCGAAAAGCGCTTCGTCGCACTGGATCTCGCCGCCGCGCGATTTCGCGCGCGGTTCCGGTTTTTCGAGGTGCTTGGTAAGGGTAATCGAGCGGCGCGAGCGCAACGCTTCACGACCAGAGGGTGTGACCTGGACGGTAGCGAATTTACCCGGCGCCACTTCCAGAAAACCAAGCCGTAAGAGTTCGCGTCCAATCGCCTGCCAGGCCTTGCGGCTCACCTCTTTTCCGATGCCATAGGTCGTAAGCTCGTTATGTCCGCGTTGCCGGATCATCTCTGTATCTGCGCCGGTCAGCACTTCGACAATGTGATTCAGTCCAAAGGCAAAACCGCTCTTTTGCTGCACGCGCAAGACACAGGAGAGAAACTTTTGTGTCGCGATCGTGCCATCGAAGATTTCAGGCGGAGAAAGGCAGTTGTCACAGCCGTCGCATGGTTCGTTAGGCCGCTCTTCGCCGAAGTAGCGCAGGAGCACGGCGCGGCGGCACTCACGCGCCTCGGCATAATGGACCATTTGACGCAACTGCTCACGGGCGATGCGCGCTTCGCTCTCGCTCTTTTCGTCGATGAAACGGGTCTGTTTCACCACATCGCCGGCGTTGAAAAGGAGCACGCAGTCGCCCGGCAATCCGTCGCGGCCAGCGCGACCAGTTTCCTGATAGTAGCTCTCGATGTTCTTGGGGAGGTCATAGTGCACGACAAAACGCACGTTCGATTTATTGATTCCCATCCCGAAGGCGATGGTTGCGCTCACCACCCGAACGTCATCGCGCAAGAACATCTCCTGGTGTTTGGCGCGTTCCCCGGCCTCGAGACCCGCGTGATACGGTTTGGCCGTAATGCCGTCTGAGTTCAATCGCGCGGCAATTGAATCAGCCGACTTGCGGGTCGCGCAATAAACGATGCCGCTGTCGTTAGGCCGACCTTCGAGGAATTCGAGCAATTGATCGTAAGCCGCGACCTTCGGCATCACACGGTATGTGAGATTTGGCCGATCGAAGCTCGCCATGTAGCAGCGCGGTTGCTGCAATTTCAATTGCCTAACGATATCGTCGCGCACTCGCTCGGTGGCGGTGGCGGTCAAGGCCATCATCGGAACGTCAGGCAAGAGCTTCCTCAGCTTGGAGAGCGCGCGGTACTCCGGTCGAAAATCGTGACCCCATTCGCTGATGCAATGCGCTTCGTCGATGGCAATTTGACCGATATTCCAGCCGGGCAGTTTCTCGATGAACGTTTCGAGCATGAGGCGCTCCGGCGCGACGTAGAGGAGTCGATAATTGCCGTTGTGAATTCCACGAAAACGTTCGCGCGCTTCCGCTGCGTCGAGCGCGGAATTCAAAAACGTGGCCGCGATTCCGCTCGCCCGCAGCGCATCGACCTGATCCTTCATGAGCGAGATGAGTGGCGACACGACGATCGTCAGGCCATCACGCAAGAGCGCCGGCAGTTGGAAGCAGAGCGATTTCCCGCCGCCGGTCGGCATGAGGACAAAGACATCGCGTCCCGCGAGCGCGTCGCGCACAATCGCCTCCTGCAGCGGACGAAAGGCATCGTAGCCGAAGTGCTTCTTTAGTGCGGCAGCGAGGGCAAGGTTAGACATTCCGGGAGGTCCTGTTTGCTTGCTTCAACTTTCGTGAGAGCGGCTGACAAATAACACATTTTCCTTCGTGTTCCGCGTTTTCTTCCTGCACCAAACAGCTTCCGATCGAGGAGTATTTCGCGCCAGAGCGAATTCAATTGCCTGTTCTCACGCGCTCAATCCAGCGTCTGTCTGTAGCGCTTGACGCCGATCGCCAGCGCAATGACCGCGAAGAGGGCAACCGGCCAGAGCTCAAGCATGATGTCGTTAGCCGTATTCCCCTTGAGCAGAATGCCGCGGATGATGCGGAGGAAATGGGTAAGCGGGAAAATCTCGCCGAGGTACTGCGCCCACTGTGGCATGCCGCGGAAGGGAAACATAAAACCCGAAAGCAGGATCGAGGGGAGAAAGACGAAGAAGGTCATCTGCATCGCCTGAAGCTGGTTCTTGGCAATGGTGGAGAAAGTGATTCCCATGGCGAGATTGGCCGCGATGAAGACGAGGGCGACGAGCAGAAGCAAAAGAATGCTTCCCTGCATCGGAACATGAAAGAGAAAATAGGCGGTGCCCAGGATGACGCCCGCCTGGATGTAGCCGACCACGATATAAGGAATAATCTTGCCGATCAGCACTTCGCTCGGGCGCGTGGGCATGGAGAGCAGGTTTTCCATCGTGCCCCGTTCCCGCTCGCGGGTGATGGCGAGGCCGGTAATCATGATCATCGTCATGGTGAGAATGGTGCCCATGAGGCCGGGAACGATGTTGTATTGCGTCACGATTTCGGGGTTGTAGAGCGCGTGAACGCGGAGGTCGATCGGACCATCCGTCGGATTGAGCGAGGCAAGCGGGCCTTTGAGGTCGTTCTGCAGCGCGGTATTGAGGAGCGTGCCTAACGAACCGATTGCGTTGCCTGTCGCAGCCGGATCGGTCGCGTCGGCTTCAACCAGGATCGCCGGCCGATCACCCCGAAGCAGATCGCGGCTGAAATTTTGCGGAATGTTAATCACGAACTGCACCTTACCGCGGGCGAGCAACTCGTGTCCTTCCGCTTCGGTTTTCACTTGCTCGACGAAATCGAAGTAGGTGCTGTTTTTCATCGCCGCCAGGACGGTGCGTCCTTGCGGGCCCTGATCGGCGAGGAGAACGGCGGCCGGAAGGTGGCGCGGGTCGGAATTGATCGCATAGCCAAAGAGAATCAACTGGATGAGGGGAATGCCGAACATCATGGCAAAGGTAAGGCGGTCACGCCGCATCTGGGTGAATTCCTTCACCATAATTCCGCGCAAACGTTGAAAGGAAAATCTCACTGCGAAAAATTGTCAGTCGATTCCTGCATCAGGCTGATGAAGGCGTCCTCCAAGCCGGAGGGAATCTGGCGCCAGTCGTAGGGCGGACGTCGAAACTGTGCGATCGCACGCTCCAACTTCTCGGCATCATCGCTGCTCACGTGGAGGGCGTTGCCGAAGGCGACTGCCTGCTGTACACCCGGTTGGTGACGCAGCTGTTCGGTCAGCTTCGGCAGGTCCGGCCCGGTCACTGACCATGTCGTCAGGCCAACCTGCGCGATAACCTCCTCGACCGTACCATCGGCGAGCAGCTTGCCGTAAGAGATGTAGGCCAGCCGATGGCAGCGCTCCGCTTCGTCCATGTAATGGGTGGTGATGAGAAAGGTTAGGCCGCTGGAAGCAAGCGCATGAATTTGTTCCCAAAAATCACGGCGCGCTTTCGGATCGACGCCCGCGGTCGGCTCATCGAGAAGGAGCAGCTTCGGCTGATGAATGAGGCAGGCGGCGAGGGCGAGTCGCTGTTTCCAGCCGCCCGAAAGCTGACCGGCAAGTTGATCCTGTCGACCCTCCAGGCCGAGTTCCGCAATCGTTTGCCGAACAGCGGCCCGACGATTTTTCATCTCGTACATACGCGCCACGAAATCGAGGTTCTCCTCGATGCTGAGGTCTTCCCAAAAGCTAAAGCGCTGCGTCATGTAGCCGACCTTGCGCTTGATCGCTTCGCTCTCGTGGATCACATCGTTTCCGAGGACCTGACCGCTGCCATCGTCGGCCCGAAGCAAACCGCAGAGCATGCGGAGGAATGTCGTTTTGCCGCTGCCGTTCGGGCCAAGAAAGCCATAAATCTCCCCGGCATGCACCCGCAGATCAACATGATCGACGACGGTGCGATGGCCGAAGTGCTTGGTCATCCCTCGGACGTCGATCGCCTGCTCCCCATTTCTCATTGCCTAACGAACTCGACATCGACCGGCTGACCGGGATGCAATTTTGCCGCGCTCGCGGGAGGGAAATGAATTTCGACGAGAAAAACCAGCTTGGACCTGCTCTCGCGGCTGAAAATCACCGGCGGGGTGTACTCCGCGCGTTGTGAGATGTAACTGATTTTCCCGAGAAACGGCTCGCTCACGCCGTCGACCATGACGCGCGCCTCCTGTCCAACGCGCAGGGGGCCGATTTCGCTCTCGGGAACGAAAGCGCGGACTTTAATGTTAGGCGGCGGAAGCAACATGACGATCGGCTTCCCGGCCGCTACCCATTCGCCTTCGCGGAAGAGTGTGTCGAAAACCAAACCGGGTTGCGGCGCTGCCTGTTTCATTTGTTCGAGATTCCATTGCGTCTGCGCGAGCTGCTCACGGTCCTGATCGCGCGTCGAACGCGCGCGATCATACTCCTGCGCTGCGGCCGGTCCCTGGCGGAAAAGTTGTTCCTCTCGCTTGAAATCGGCTTCTGCCATGGTGAACGCCGCCTGAGCCTGTTCGCGCGCCGCTTTTTCCATTGTCTCGTCGAGGGCAAAGAGCGGCTGACCTGCTTGTACCTGATCGCCCCGGCTAACAAAAAGCTTCTGCACGGTCCCGGCGAGGGGCGAACTGACATAGACAAACTCGCCTTCGACATAGCCTTGGAAAAAGTCGCCGGGCGCTTTCTCGCATCCTGCGACAAGCAGGCAAAGCATCGCGACCAGGATAGCGACGCGGGAGCACTTCCATTGCATCGTCTGCCTCATTTGCGCACCACCGCACCGTGCAGAAGAAGATCGAGCAATCCGACAAAGACGTCTCGTGGCGCCAACTCCAGTTGCTCCAGCTTCTGGGGGTTCATGATGGCCTGCACCGCGCCGAGCAGGGTTTCGATCATCAGTTTTACCGGAATATCAGTACGCACGTGACCATCACGCTGTCCCTGGCGAAAAAGTCGGCCGAAGTGCTCGCGAATGAGTTTGGCACGGCGTTGTTCGACACGCTGAAATATCTCGGGCGCCTTGCTCATGTCGCGAAGGAAGGCAGGCTGCAATTCATTCATCTCGTTCTGCACACCACGCGACAGGGCATGGAGCGCATCCGGGAAATGCGGCAAGCGCTGGCTAGTAACCTCGCGCAAAACACGGCGAATCGATTCGTATTTTGATTGAAGGACCGCAGCGAGAAGAGCGTCCTTGCTGGGGAAATGCGCATAGAGGGTTTTTTTGCTCACACCCAGCTCGGCAGCGAGGTCGTCCATCGTGACGTTGCGAAAGCCGTGGCGAAAAAAATGGGCGCGGGCAGCAGTGAGAATGCGAGCACGCGTGGTGGGCGAAGGAGCGGACCGCTGGCGCGGGGGGCGTGGTGACGTTGAATTTTCTCTGCGCTTTGGCATTTTCTGAAACCTAGGAAACTACATTGGTATTTATAGTTTCCAAACCCTTTTTGTGGGCAAATTCGTTCTTATCGATAGTTGCGGCCCGGCCGGAGTTGCCGGACACACTGCGCAACTCCCGGCGGGAGCGATTCCCAATCAGGCACTAGCTGTGTAACTTGTGAAAGTGGAACGCGCGAAAGTCATCGCAATTTGCCTGGCTTACCTTGCCTCGACCTTCGTGGCCGCTTCCGCGGTCGCGCATTCTCCAGTCGCCCCAAACAACGCGACCGATCCCGGTACGAACACTCCACTGAGCAGAAACTACACGGTCAGTTTTACGCTTTCTTCCGGAGACACCAAACAGCAGGGTGAAATCGTCACCGCCCGATCCGCCATCAGTTTCGACCTGGTCGGCGATCCGGAGCATACCTTGCGCTTCAAAGGGCAATTGAAGGAAACCGACAGCCAACATCTCACCCTGGTGTATCAGGCGATGCTGGTCACAGTGGTGACCGGTCCCGGCAACAATCGCCAAACCGCCAGCACGTCGGGCGAAGGCGCCGTCAGGCTCGAGTTCGATAAGCCGATCACGATCCTGAGTTCGGCACGCCAGCGATTGGACGTTTCCATTCGGCAGCCTGCAGTTTCGGTGCCTGCCCGCTGATCCATTCCAGATCGAGTGTTTGCCTGTCGAAATCGGATGGCACGCGGCAAGCTGGGTGGCCAACGGGACTCGAACCCGCAACAGCCAGAACCACAATCTGGGGCTCTACCATTGAGCTATGGCCACCGTCGCGCTCGACTTTAGGTTTTCCACGTTTAATTGCAAAGACAAAGCCGGCGTTGCTCGCCCCGCCGTTGCAACGCCAGAACCGGTCAGCTATTGTCTGCGCTCTTCGCGATGAGCAAAACCGGCTTGCTTCTCCTCGCCGTGATCGCGGCGCTTTTCTTGCCGCCGAGATCCTCCCCGGCACAGGACCAGGACGTCGATCCGTCGGAGATTTTCCTCAAAGCTTATATGACGGCGCAGTTGGGCGAAAAGCTGGAACGGGAAAATCAATTCAAGCCGGCACTTTCCAAGTTTCGTTTCGCCGGTGCGCTTATCGAGGAGTTGAAAAAGAACCACGCCGACTGGCAGCCGGCAATCGTTGAGTATCGCGGGCGGAAAATCTCCGAGGCAATTCTCCGCGTGCAAAGCAAATTCGGAACGCAAAGCGATCTTGCCGCTATGGCTGAAACGCCACCAGAGGAAAATGGACCCGCCGCCGCTCCTAACACTTCGCCTAGCGGGCCGCGAGTCGAAACCGCGCCACCACCACCCAAGCCAGCGGACGTTCAGGCTGCGATCCAGAACGCGACCCAGGACCTCCGCACCCGCGTCAACGCGCTCGAGAACGACCTGAAGAAATCGCAGGATCAAGTCTCGGCTGCGCAAAAGGAGAAGTTCGAAGTCGTCAGTCGGTTGCAATCCGCGACAGCGGAACTGGAACGGGCCAAAGGCGACCTCGACAAGTCCCAGAAAGCCGAAAAAGAAGTGCGGGATCAGCTGGTTACCGCGCAGAACTCCCTGCAGGCAATTCAGTCCGGCGGACAAGGCAACGAGCAAGCCACCGCTGCTCTTCGCACTGAAATCGCGCAATTGAAAAAAGCGCTCGAAACCGCGGAAACGGGACGTGCCATGGCCGAGAAGGAAAGCACTAGCGCGAATGCCAAACTGCTCGAGAGCCGGCAGCAGGTTGCCAGCCTCGCCCAGCAGCGCGATACCGCCCGGCTTGAACGCGACGATGCTTTGCGCGCACTAAGGGAAACGGGCGACGCTCAGGCGCGGGTGCAGGCATTGGTAGCCGAGAATAACGAGTTGCAAAAGAAACTCGCGGACACCGAAAACACCGTCCGCCAGATCGGAGCCGATAAACCTCGCAAGGAACAGGAACTGCAAGCGGCACGGCAGCAACTGGAAAAGTTGCGCGACAAGTTGGTCACCAGCCAAAAGGCCAATCAGGATTCCGAGAAAACAATCGCCAGTCTGCGCTCGCAGCTTGATGAAACGAGCGGCCAACTCGCTGCGGCCAAACTTAATGGAGAGACACCGGAGGAAAGCGCAAAACTGGTGAAGGAAAACGAGATGCTGCGCGCGATCGTCGTGCGCGAACGTCAGGAGGAAGCCCGACGCGAGCAGGCAAAGAAGCTCATGCTGGCAGAGTTCGACAAGCTCAAGATTAAATCGGACGTGCTTGATCAGCAGATTCATTTGCTGGCCGAGCCAATCACCAAGCTGAGCCCGGACGAATTGGCGCTGCTCAAGACGCCAGTGGTTGCAATCTCCGATTCGCAGCCGGGCACGGTGAAAGCCAGCCTAACGATGGCGAAACCGGCGACGATCACGATTGGCGATTCGTCGTCCACGGCAAAAGCGACTCCGCCAAGCGACAAGAACTCGCTTGAATCGGTTGCCAGCGGCGAAGGCAAGTCGATCGGACCCGAGGTCACCACAACCTTCAAACCCGGCGTTCCCTCCGATCTTCTTCCTCTCGCCCAAGAAGCGAAGAGGAATTTTGACAAGGGCAACTACCGGGCAGCGGAAAAGCAATATCAGGAAATCCTGGCGAAGAATCCTAACAACCTTTACGCGCTTTCAAATCTCGGCGTTGTCCTTTTTCGCGGCGGTAAACTCAAAGCTGCCGAACTGACGCTGAAAAAAGTCCTCACTCTTGCACCGGGTGATGAGTTCGCTCATACCACCCTCGGGATTGTTTATTATCAGCAAAGCAAGTTCGACGATGCGCTTTCCGAACTGACGAAATCGCTCGCCATCAACCCGAAGAGTGCGACCGCGCACAACTATCTCGGGATTACCGCAAGCCAGAAAGGGTGGCAGGAAGCGGCCGAGAAGGAAATGCTCGAAGCTGTTGCCGATAACCCCGACTACGCTGACGCGCATTTCAATCTTGCGGTTGTCTATTCCACCTCACAACCACCGGCAAAAGAGCTCGCTCGCCGTCATTACGACAAGGCGCTCGCTCTCGGCGCACAGCCGGATCCGATCCTCGACAAAATGCTGCGCTGAACGCTCCGACCCACCGGAACCATTTCTCACCGCGCATTAGCGTTATCTCACCACGCTCGGCGAGGAGTGCCTCGGCCTGCCTTCATCGCCGATAGCCCCTTCAGTCGGTCTACGGCAGAACGGAGTCGGCTGGTTACCCCGGGGACTTAATCTCGCCTGCCGCCGAGCAGTTCGCGCAGGACAAACGGTAGGATACCACCGTGCCGGTAGTACTCGACTTCGATCGGAGTATCGATGCGCAATTTTACTGGAACTTCCTGCTTCGCCCCACTCGTGCCTTCGATCACGAGAATCAGATTTTGCCCTGGGCGAATCGAATCGGAGAGCCCGGTGACGCTGTATGTTTCCGAACCATCCACGCCTAACGACTGCACGCTCGTCCCCTCGAGAAATTGCAACGGCAGCACACCCATGCCGACGAGGTTCGAGCGATGAATGCGTTCAAAGCTGGCCGCCACCACCGCTCGGACTCCTAATAACCGGGTGCCTTTTGCCGCCCAATCGCGACTTGATCCCGTGCCATATTCCGTGCCTGCGAGAATCACGAGCGGCGTCTTCGTTTCCGCATACCTCATCGCGGCATCGAAGATGGACATTTGCTCCGCGCTCGGTTGGTGAATCGTGACGCCGCCCTCGGTGCCAGGTAGCATCAGGTTCTTGATCCGGACGTTGGCAAAAGTCCCGCGGGTCATGACCAGGTCGTTGCCGCGCCGGCTGCCATAGCTATTGAAGTCTTCGGACGCAATTCCACGCGAAACAAGGTATTGCCCGGCGGGCGATTTCGCCTTAATCGCGCCGGCCGGCGAAATGTGGTCGGTCGTGACCGAATCCCCAAAAATGCCTAACGAGCGCGCCTCTCGAATGTCTTCGATTTTTCCCACCGCCATCGAGAAATCGGCGAAGAACGGCGGCTCGTGGATGTAGTCACTCGTCTCGTCCCACTGATAAATCTCGCCAGTGCTCGAGGGAATTTCGTTCCACTTCGGATTTTGATCGGCGAAGTCGCGGTAAAGCTTGCGGAAAACTTCCGGGGTGAGCGCCGACTGCATGACATTGCGGATCTCTCCTAACGAGGGCCAGAGATCCTTGAGATAAACGTCACGGCCCTCTTTGTCCTTCGCGAGCGGGTCTGTGGCCAGATCGAGATCGACTCGTCCGGCAAGGGCAAAGGCAACCACAAGTGGCGGCGACATAAGGAAATTGGCCTTGATGTTTTGATGGACGCGGGCCTCGAAGTTGCGGTTACCGGAGAGAACGGAGGCCGCGACGAGATCGTGTTCGTTAATCGCTTCCTCGATGCGCGGGTGGAGAGGTCCAGAGTTGCCGATGCAGGTGGTGCAACCGTAACCGACAACGTTAAAGCCGAGTTGGTCGAGATATTCTTGCAGGCCAGTCTTGGCAAGATAGTCAGAGACGACACGCGAGCCGGGGGCGAGAGAGGTTTTCACCGCCGGGTCGATTGTTAGGCCACGCTCAACCGCCTTCTTTGCCAGGAGGCCGGCGGCAAGCATCACGCTCGGGTTACTTGTGTTGGTGCAGCTGGTGATCGCAGCGATGAGAACGCTGCCGTGGCCAATGCGGGTCTCGCCTTCATGCCGCACGGTGTCGGGTGGCGCGGGCATTTCGTCTATGGGATCGGGTGTTGGACGATTGGAAATCATTTCCAGCTTGTTGAGCTGATCGCCGGGTTCGATGCCTTGCTCGCGCTGATCAGTGGAAGGCATTTCCTCTTCGTGCGGCATTTTGCCATTTAGCCTAACGACATATTGCCGGCCGAGATCGCCGTTCGTTTTTCCGTAACCGCCTTCCTTAACCGGTTTTCCGAGAAGCGAGCGGAAGACGGCGCCCAGTTCCGGCAGATTGATCCGGTCCTGTGGACGTTTCGGTCCGGCAACGCTCGGCTGCACCTCGCGCAAGTCGAGCTCCAGGTCGACGCTGTAATCGATCTCACCTTTGCGCGGCATGCCGAACATGCTTTGTGCGCGGAAATAATTTTCGAAGGCGACGCAGGTTTCTTCGCGACGCCCGGTCGCGCGGAGATAATTGACCGACTCAGAGTCGACCGGAAAATAGCCCATCGTGGCACCGTATTCAGGTGACATATTGCCGACCGTGGCGCGATCGGGAAGCGGCAGTGAGGCCGCACCTTCGCCATAGAACTCGACAAACTTGCCCACGACCTTTTGCGCGCGCAGCATTTGCGTGATGTGGAGCGCAAGATCCGTCGCGGTGACGCCTTCGCGCAAAGCGCCAGTCATGTGCACGCCGACCACTTCCGGCGTGAGAAAATAAACGGGTTGGCCGAGCATTCCCGCTTCGGCTTCAATGCCACCGACACCCCAGCCGACGACACCGAGCCCGTTAATCATCGTTGTGTGGGAGTCGGTGCCAACAAGCGTGTCAGGATAAAAGAGTTGAGAGCTGGAGGAGTCGAGAGGTTGAGACAGAACGCCTTTCGCCAGGTATTCCAGGTTTACCTGATGCACAATGCCGATGCCCGGTGGGACCAGACCGAAGGTCTTGAAAGCTTGCTGGCCCCATTTCAGGAATTGGTATCGCTCGCGGTTGCGCTTGAATTCCATCTCGAGATTAAGCCGAAGAGCTGCCGCCGACCCAAAAAAATCAACCTGCACGGAGTGATCGACCACGAGATCGACCGGCACGAGCGGCTCGATGATTTTCGGATCGCCACCCACCTGCTTTACCGCGCTACGCATCGCGGCGAGATCGACCACCAGTGGGACACCGGTAAAATCCTGCAAGACAATGCGCGCAACGACGAAAGGAATCTCGGCGTTCGCGGGCGACTTGGCGTTCCAGTTGGCCAGCGTCTCCACGTCCCTCCGCCCAACTTTTTTGCCATCGCAATTCCTCAAGACCGATTCGAGAACGATGCGGACGCTGACAGGCAAACGAGAGATTTTACCAATGCCCTGTTCTTCAAGGGCGGGAAGGGAATGAAGAAGACCTTCGCGGCCGTTTCCGGCATCGAACTTTCGCAGGGTATTGAATTCGTTAGGCATTATTTCAACTCGGCCAGTTTGGCTTTGATCTTATCGAAATCGGGCAACTGACGCGCGTCATCGTGGACTTCGGCATATTGAACAATCCCGCCGCGATCGATGAGGAAAGCGGCGCGTTTGGCCACGCCGGCGAAACCCAGATTCAACTGCGGAAGAAATGAGTCGTAGGTCACCCCGTAGTCGTTAGTCACCTTGTGTTCATAGTCACTCAGGAGCGTGACGTTGATTTTCTCCTTCTGCGCCCAGGCTTCCTGCGCGAAAGGATTGTCGCCGCTGATCCCGTAAACTTCGCAGTTCAAATCGGCATACTCGCGCAGCCCGTTGCCGACCCCGCACATTTCCTGAGTGCAGGTGCCGGTAAAGGCCATCGGGAAAAAAAGCAGCAGCGTATTCCTGTTGCCAAAATTTTCGCTCAAGCGAATCGGCCGAGGACCGTCCGGCGTTTTTGTGGGAAGGGTGAAATCAGGTGCTTTGCTGCCAACAGTAAGTGCCATAGGTAATTGCTCCGCTTCGGTTGTACGCAGGCGGAGATTGCACTATAGAAACAGCCCGAGCGGGGTCAAAGCAATTGCCGCGGCGCCGAACGGGGAGAAAAAGCCGCCGCTCGTTAGGCGCTGTGACCGGAAAGAGCGACCAACGTCGAGACTGGCTTCTGTTTGCGGTTCGATTTCTCGACTGTCTTTATTGCTGGACCGGTCGATTTTCCGTTAGGCGCCTGAGCAGTAAAGACCGCCTGGCCCGGATTCCCTTTGAACTTCGGCAGCTTGGGCAGGGAATCGGGAGTGATGCAGACGAGCTGGCCGATCTGGAGCTGCGAGTAAACCTCGGTCACATCCTTCGAGCACATGCGCACACAACCGTAGCTGGCCGGTTTTCCTATCGCTCTTTCCTCGGGCGTGCCGTGGATATAGATGCCTCGATTGTAAGCGTTCGCGTTTTCCCTCTGAAGACCACGCAACCAGATGATGCGAGTGACGATCGGATCGCGACCCGGGGCATTGGGTCGCAGAATTTCACCGGTGAATCGGCGATTGTGGAAGACGGCGCCAGTCGGCGCATGGTCGCCAATTTTTTGCGCGACCTGAAGCCAGCCTAACGGCGTCGTCATGCTGCCCCAACGATCGCCGATGCCGAATCTCGAGGTGGAGATGGGATAGACGCCGGCGCGTTGGCCATTCTCAACCACCATCAGTTTCTGGTCGCGAACACTAATGATGATGCGCGCAGGCAGAGGCGCGCTTTCCGCACCGCTAGCCTGACTAACGACAGTAGAGGCGAGGAAGACTACTGCAAAAAAGCAACTACGAAAAAACATTGGCGTGTCGTTTACAGGATGAGTCCGCTTTTGTCACGCAGGAAATGCAATTTCGCGCGCAGCGGGAAGATGAAAGCGCGGCCACCATTGGGCGAGCGAGCAAAGCGCGACGTAAAGAAATCCGCCTTGGAACATGAGCAGAAATGGCAAGCTGAAATATTGTCCGTGAGTCAGTGCGTACCAGACGAAGTAGCTAAAGTAAATCGCGAAAGCCACCTCGACGAGCGGAAGGAACGACTTGAGCGGCATGTAACGGCACGATCGCCAGTTCTGCGATTTTTTCTCGATGCCATACTTGGGAGTGCGTTTGAATTCTGACTGATGATTGAAGACCGCCTCGAGCACCGCGCGCGAATTGTTGATGGAAAGTCCAACCCCAAGCGCGATCAACGCCGGCAAGAGAAGTATTTCGCGCATCCAGGTGCGAGGATGCAGCTCCCGCTGTGCGCAGATGTAGAAGACGGCGACGGAAAGGGAGGCGGCGAGAAAAATCGGAACGTCGAGGAGGAACATCCGCATCCAGCTCGATTGCGGTCCGCCGGTAGTTGGGTGAAGCAGGACGCAAAGACAGGCGAGCAACAGGTAGGCGAAGTTGGATGTGAGGTGCCCGGTCGCTTCGACTTTGATCGCCAACGGCAACCTGCTGCGCCAAATCCGCGGCAGCAATTTCTTGCAGGTTTGGATCGAGCCCTTGGTCCAGCGATGCTGCTGTGATTTGAATCCATTCATGTCAACCGGCAATTCCGCAGGCGTGACGACGTCGTTAAGGAAGACGAAGCGCCAACCTTCCAGCTGCGCGCGATAACTGAGGTCGAGATCCTCGGTAAGGGTGTCATGCTGCCAGCCACCCGACTGTTCGATGCAGATTTTGCGCCAAAGACCGGCCGTGCCGTTGAAATTGAAAAAGCGACCGCTGCGGCTGCGCGCGACCTGTTCGAGGAGGAGGTGACCATCGAGGAACATCGCCTGTACCCGGGTGAGCAATGAATACCCACGGTTGAGATGACCCCAGCGTGTCTGGATCATTCCGACTTTCGGGTCGGTAAAAAAATGCACCGTCGAGTTAAGCAGTTGTGGCTGCGGTACGAAGTCGGCGTCGAGAATGCACACGAATTCTCCCCGAGCCGTCGCCAGACCGGCCTCGAGCGCGCCCGCCTTGTAGCCGGTGCGGTCGGTTCGCTGAATGAGATCGACATCAAATCCACGTGCAATAAGGCGTTGCACGCAGGAAGTCGTTAGGTCGCGGGTCTCGTCGGTTGAATCGTCAAGCACCTGGATCTGCATTCGCTCGCGCGGATAGTCCAACTCGCTCACCGCCTTCAAGAGCCGTTCGACGACATAAATCTCGTTGAAGATCGGCAGCTGGATCGTGATGATCGGCAGTTTCTTAAAGTAAGATAGCGGCCGCGGAGCACGTTTCCGGTTCTTCAGGAAGAGATAGATAATGAAATAGCGATGAATCCCGTAAGCAGAAAGCCCCAGCAGGACGCTGAGGTAACAAAACGTCCAGATCACGTCGACTAGGTTTGCTCCCATATGAATGCCACGCCGTATCGCCCGTCAAGGCGCACGGAAGGCGACATGATGCCGCCTCCGCGAATGGCGTCAAATCAAAATCTCAGCCAAACCGTGCTGGGAAAACGTACGTCGGCATGGAGTTGGCGGGGACCTTAATCCGCGAATTCGAACGCGCGAGGCAAGCATTCGATCGTGGTCGTTCGATTTTATCATGCGAAGGGGAATTGCTCCTGGCGGTAACCGCTGGAATGGTTGGCGCTACGGTAATCCCAGCGGACCCCCGATTCGCCGGTTGCGCAGGGGACAAAGCAGCCGAAGACTGAGCGGGCAGTCCGATCGAAATCGTGCAAGAGCAAGACAAACTTCGGAGTCGACCAAGAGGGCGCTTCCAAAGTCTCAACGTCGTTATCAGCATCCTGATCGCCGGCTGGGTGCCGGTGATTTTCATGCTCATGGTTTCCTACACGATCTTGAGCAACACCTTGGAATCAAAAATCCTGCGTGACCGACAGACCTTTGTGCAACTGATCGCGCACCTGGTGGGTGACGACCTCGGTCGCTCCTCGGCGATCGTGGATTATTACCAGACGTATCCGCCAGTCGCGAATATCTTTAGCGCGCGCTATCCCGATCTCGCGGCGAAAGGATGGCTACAGGAAACGTATTATTCCCACCCCCGGATTGACGGGATGTTTCTCACCACAGCGGATGGGCGTCTGATCGCTTCGTTGCCGGACGATCCAACAATGACGCTCCGCAACGATATTGCAAAGATCTGGCTCGGGGGTGCCCGCGACGTGACCAAGAACGCCTACGTCTCTCCAGTTCATCCGCGGCCTTCTGATGGCCGAATCGCGACGGATATCGCCAGCCCGGTGCACGGACCCGATGGGCGCACGATCGGTTTTGTGGGCGTCTCTATCCTGGTGGAACGGATCGGACGCCGTCTCTCGCTTATCGATTTCGCGGATCAGGCGCAATGTCAGATCGTTGACCAAAACGGCACCGCGCTCTTCGGCGACGATTTCAAACCGAGCACCGGGATGGTCTCGCCTCAGATTCAATCGCTTATCAGGCGCATGCACGCCGACAAGAGCGGCCACATCGAAGAGAACGGCGTGATCTATTCCTCGGCCCCGGTCGAATCGACCGGTTGGACGACCATCGTGAAGCAACCTAGAGCGGTCGCTTATCGCCCAGTGCACGACTTGCTCGAAAAAATGACCGTGCTCGCGACGTGGCTCATTGTCGGAACAGGCATCATCGCCTGGCTGGCGGGCAAGTTTTACCGCCGCCAAAGTGAAGCAGCGGCACGCATCGAACGTGAGGTCACGTTTAACGACAAAATTCTTGCCAACATGCCGAGCGGGATCGCGCTGGTTGATTCAGAGACGCGACGTTTCCTACAAGCTAACGAAGCCTTTGGCCAAATGGCGCGACGCTTCGGAAATCTGCCTCCGGAAAAAGAAGTGCGCGAAGCGACTTATCAAGAAGTAAACATCGCACCGGCCGATGCAATCGAGAAAGTTCTGTCGTTTGGCACGCCCTTCCAGCTCATCGAGCAGCCACTGGTGGATCGTTCCGGCGGAACGAATTTTGTGAATGTGAACTTGCTTCGCCTCCAGGATTCGAAGCAGAACGTGCAAGGCGTGCTTTATCTCGTGGAAGACAAGACACGTGATGTGCGTTTGCGTCAGGAATTGATCTCGGCCAACGCGGCCAAGGATCAATTTCTCGCGCTGCTCTCACATGAATTGCGCAACCCGCTTTCGCCCGTCATCGCAATGGTGGGCGAGTTGGAAGCGCGCGCTTCGGAAAGCGCTGACCTCCGTCAGCCGCTCGAAGTGATCCGGCGCAACGTCGAATTGGAGGCCCGACTGATCGATGACCTGCTCGACGTGACACGCATCGCGAAAGGCAAGCTACAACTCAGCTTTGAAGTCACGTCCATCCACGAAACCTTGCGGCGCGCCTATGAGATTTGTCGCGAAGATATCCGGAAAAAGAATCTTGCCTTCGAGTTTCGCCTGGACGCCGAGAAAGACTACGTCAGCGGTGACCCGGCACGATTGCAGCAGGTCTTTTGGAACCTGATCAAGAACGGCGTCAAGTTCAGCTCCGACGGCGGCAAGATCGTGGTCGAAACGGAAAATCTCAGGGATGAGCGGATTGCGATTCGCGTGGTCGACTCCGGCATTGGCATCGCCCCCGCGAAGATCGACAAAGTTTTCAACGCCTTTGAGCAAGGACAAAGCTCAATTACGAGAAAGTTTGGCGGGCTTGGGCTTGGCCTGGCGATCTCAAAGGCCATGGTGAAGGCTCATGGTGGAACAATCACAGTCGAGAGCGCAGGAGTGAGCCAAGGCTCGACCTTTAGCGTCGTCCTTAATACCGTTCCTGCGCCGGCTGATGTGCAATCCACCAAGCCCGCAATCTTGCCCAAGGACGGCCAAGGAAAAAGGGCTGCCCGTAAAGGCCATCTTCTCGTGGTGGACGATCATCATGACACCTGCATCGGAATGAAGATGCTGCTCGAGCGCCGCGGTTATCAGATTACGCTCGCGCACACCGTGGATCAGGCCCTCGAAAAAGCGGAGGCCGAGAAGTTTGATCTCTTAATCAGCGATATCGGCTTGCCCGACCGGAGCGGTTACGAGCTGATGCAGGAGCTGCGAGCCAGGAGCAAGTTGCGCGGGATCGCCATGAGTGGTTTTGGGATGGAGAACGACATTTTGAAAGCGCGCGCCGCAGGTTTTTCTGAGCATCTGACGAAGCCGATCAATTTCGACCGGCTGGACGAAGCAATCCGCAGCCTCCTCGTAGATTAACGGATTCGCCTAACGAAAGAGCGATCTTTAGGCTTTCGGCAGCCGGGCATCCACCAGTCCACAAATCACATGCAGCATGAATTTGTGCGCTTCCTGAATGCGCGCCGTCGAATCGCTTCGCACGAGCAGCTCAATCTCCGCCAAGCCCCTGGCCGAGCCACCGTTTCGCCCTAGTAATGCCAGCGTAGTTAGACCGCGGGCCTTTCCTTCTTCCAGTGCGCGCAGGATGTTTTTGGAATTGCCGCTGGTTGTAATGGTGACCAGTACGTCGCCCTTTTGCCCCAAGCCGGCAACCTGTCGGGCAAAGACCTCATCGTAGCCGTAGTCGTTTCCGATCGCGCTCATAAGACTGCCGCCCTGCGCAAGATTGAGCGCGGGATATGGCCGCCGATCAGTGAGAAAGCGACAACCAAACTCGGCCGAGAAATCCGCCCCGTCGGCCGCGCTTCCGCCGTTGCCGCAGACGAGCAATTTTCGACCGGCGCAGAGGCATTCCACCATCGCGTCCACCGCCCGGCTCATTGGCTCGGCCAGCTCGTGCAGCGATTCAAGGGTGCCGCAAGCGGCGCGGATCGATTCGTCTAAATGTTGCGTAATGTCTCCCATGGCGATTCTCCAAGAGTTCTGGGGAGCTGGCGCAGCCGATACAACCGGGCGGCCAGACGCGCAACCAATTCCTAATTGAATCCCCGGATTCAAATACAAACGAGAGGCGAATGTTTGCTTGATCAGACGACCATTTGGGACTTATCTCCGTCTGAAAGGGAGGCGCGTCCGCGCCAGTTTTTCAAGGATTTCAGTCTGCCGTCATTCCGACGGCGATAAGAATTCTGTATACAGAAAACCCAAAAGTTCATAGTCTCTAAAGCTCCTATCATCGAAAATTCATGAGCAACGCATCGAGCGCAGAAGCCCGTAGAGAAAGCAAGACCTGGCAGTCGGCTGCCCCCGTCACGCTGTCGGTCATCTTTCCAGCTTTCAATGAAGAAGCCAATATCCGCCAGACAGTGGAAGCAGCCCGCATGGTGCTGCCCAAACTGGCGCAAACCTGGGAGATCATTCTGGTCAACGATGGAAGCAGAGATGCGACCACGCCGATCTGTGACGAACTCGCCGCGCAATTTCCGGAGGTGCGCGCCATTCACCACATGGTCAACCGTGGTTATGGCGCCGCGCTTAAGAGCGGCATTCTCGCATCTCAGTATGATTTCATTTTTTTCACCGACTCAGATGGTCAGTTCGATCTTCAGGAACTCGAGCACCTGATTGATTACGCAGAACATTACGAAATCGTCACCGGATATCGCGGAAAACGCCAGGACCCGCCGCACCGCCTTATCAATGCCTGGGGATGGAAGACACTTGTCCGGATGGTCTTGGGCGTGAAGGTGCGCGATATCGACTGCGCCTTCAAAATTTTCCAGCGATCCGTTTTCGATCGGGTGCAAATCCGCGCAGTCGGCGCAATGGTGAATACCGAAATTCTTGCGCAGGCAAACAGCTTCGGAATGCGCATTCACGAAGTGAAGGTGAGTCATTATCCCCGCCGCGCCGGCAAACCATCGGGGGCAAATCTCCGCGTCATCGTCAAAGCGTTCAAAGAGCTCTTCCGTCTCTGGGGCCAGCTGCGTGAAGTGAGCCACGAACAAGCAGGACTGTTTCGGACAGAGCAATTGCTTGTCGAATCGCCCGCTTACAATCCGCCGACCGAATACGGCCGTATTGCGAAAAACAGAAATGTTCTGGCCCCAGTCGTAGTCGATTCGGTCGCGCAGCGAGAAGTCAGCGACGGATGTTTTGCTGATTGAGGCGTTGACAGCCTGACGAGCGCGGCTTGGCTGGGCAAAAATGAACCGGCCACGACGACGGTTCTGGAGTCGATCAAAGGCAAATCCAAGGAGAAACTGCCTTTAGGAATCGGGAAAACCGTTTCATTCTCGAATTGAGACAATGAAGAAGCGAAAATTGGCGGAGAAATCAAAACAATTAACTGGCTGGAACCAGAGGGCATATCGAGAAAGAGGCTGTCCGCTCGTCGCGAACGAGATGGCGCAGCATCTGCTAAATTGCCTGCCTGACCCAAATCATGCTTAAGAAGCTTTTCTCGCGATCCACCACCTCTGAGGACGCCGACAGGATTCCGGCTCCGCCTAACGGACCCCGCCGGCGCGTAATGGTGATTGGACTTGATTGCGCCGCGCCGGAATTGATTTTCGATCGCTGGCTCGACGATCTGCCGAACCTGAAATCGCTCTACCAACACGGCCTCCGCGGCGCGTTGCGTTCTTGCGACCCGCCGATAACCGTCCCGGCTTGGTCAGTGATGATGTCGTCCAAGAGTCCAGGCCGACTCGGCGTCTACGGTTTTCGGAATCGCGCCGACCATTCCTACGATCGTTATTCGATCGCAAACTCGCTTGCCATCAAGGAAGATCGGCTCTGGGAAATACTTTCGCGCGAAGGAAAACGCTCGATCGTCATCGGAGTTCCTGGCACCTACCCGCCGAAGCCGCTGAACGGGACGATGGTGACCGATTTCCTCACCCCAGACATCTCATGCGACTACACCTACCCTCCTGAGTTCAAACAGGAGATCGAGCGCGTCGTGGGTGAATACATTCTCGATGTCCGCGACTTTCGCTCCGGCAATAAGGAAAAAATTCTGGCCGACATTTACGAAATGACGCGCAAACGTTTCGAGCTTGCGCGTCATCTTCTCGCGCGGGACGACTGGGACTACTTCATCATGGTTGAGATGGGGACCGACCGCATTCACCACGCGCTGTGGGATAATATGGATCCGGCGCATCGCTTTTATCGGGCGGGCAACAAGTTCGAAAACGCGATCCACGATTATTACCAGGAAATCGATCGTCAAATCGGCGAGCTCCTGAAATTCGCGGACGCATCGACCGACGTTTTTGTTGTCTCCGACCATGGCGCGAAACGAATGGATGGCGGCATCTGCATTAATGAATGGTTAATGCAAAACGGTTACCTCACGCTCAAGGAGCAGCCTGCCAATGCGCTTCCGCTTTCCAAGTTGCGAATCGACTGGCCACAGACCAAAGCCTGGGGCGACGGCGGTTATTACGCGCGCGTTTTTCTTAACGTTGCCGGACGCGAACCGGAAGGCACAATCGCACCAGAAGATTACGAGAAAGTGCGTGACGAACTGATCGCGGGCTTGAAATCAATTCCCGATGAAAACGGTCGCGACATCGGCACGCAGGTCTATCGGCCTGAAGAATTGTATCGCGAGGTGCGCGGCGTAGCACCCGATCTGATCGTTTACTTCGGCGGCCTCTACTGGCGCTCAGTCGGCACAGTCGGGGGAGGAAAAATTCACACTTTTGAGAACGATACCGGCCCGGATGGAGCCAATCATGCCGAGAACGGAATGATCATCTGGCGGCCGGCTGGCAGCTCCTCCGGCAAGCAAATTGAAGGTGCGAAGATCACGGATGTTGCCCCGACGATTCTGCACATATTCGGTCTTCCAATTCCCGCCGACATGGAGGGCAAAACACTTGCTGGTTAAGCGGAGAGTTGCGGCCTAACGATGAAACCGTTACCGAAAAATTTCCTCAGCGAAATCAAAATGGTGCGTGCGCGCACGCCTCTGCGATTGAGTTTTGGCGGCGGAGGCACCGACGTCTCTCCCTACGCCGATACCCACGGCGGTTGTGTCTTGAACGCGACCATCACTCGATACGTCTATGGCACCTTGGTGCCAAAGTCGGAACCATCCATCGGCTTTCGCTCCTTCGATTACGGCACCGTTGTTTATTGGACGCAGGAGGATCATTTCCAGTTCGACGGTCAAATGGATCTGGTAAAGGGCGTCCTCAAGCGCTTCGATCTCGACAAGCTTCGCGCCGAGGGTTTCGATCTTTTCGTTCACGCCGACGCACCTCCCGGCTCCGGTCTTGGCAGTTCGTCCACGTTTACCGTCGCGCTCATCGGCCTCTTTCGGGAGTTGCTCGGTTTGCCGATCACTTCCAACGGGATGGCCAAGCTTGCCTACGACATCGAGCGCAACGACGTCGGAATCAAAGGCGGCCGCCAGGATCAATGGGCCGCGGCTTTTGGCGGTTTCAACTTCATGGAGTTTCATGGCGACGAGGTGGTCGTGACGCCATTGCGGCTAAGCGAATACCTGATTAACGAGCTGGAGTATAATCTCCTCCTCTGCTTCACCGGCAGTCGCGAATCGCAGCCAATCATCGACAGCCAGATGCAGAGCGCCGAGAAAAAAGAAGCCGAGCCGCTCGCAGCCATGGATCAGGTGAAAGCGATCGCGTATGAAATGAGAAAGGCGCTGCTGGCCAGCGATTTGGATCGCTTCGGCGACATGCTTCACGAGGGGTGGATGCAAAAGAAAAAGATGGCAAAGGGGATCAGCACGCCGAGGATTGACGAGCTTTACGACGAAGCGCGCAAGGCTGGCGCGATCGGAGGCAAGATCACTGGCGCCGGTGGTGGCGGCCATCTCTTGCTCTACTGTCCGTTCAACAAACGTCACATTGTAAAGGAACGTCTACTTTCACTCGGTACTTCGGTGACCGATTTCCGATTCGATCCGGTGGGAATGCAAACCTGGCGAGTCTACAAATGAACACTGGGCGACTCTCGGACCAGCTCACCTTTACGGAGGCGACGATGGAGTCTAACCTCCCCGCCACATGAAGAAAGCACCCAAGGCAGTTGTCATCGGCTTGGACTCCGCGACTTGGAATCTCATTCGGCCGTGGATGGCGGAAGGTAGCTTGCCGAATCTGGCGCGCCTCATGAAAACCGGTGTCTCGGGAACCCTGCAGTCGGTTCTTCCGCCAATCACCCCTCCAGCCTGGACTTCGTTCATGACCGGCAAGAATCCCGGCAAACACGGGATCTTTCATTTTGTCGAGACCGAGCACGGTGGCTACGCGATGAACTACGCCAACGCCACTTCCCGTCGCTCGCCGACCTTATGGAAGCTGCTCAACGACGCCGGCTACACCGTCGGCACGATGAACATTCCGTTCACTTATCCACCGGAGAAACTGAACGGATTTCAGATTTCAGGCATGGACACGCCGTCGGAGAAGAGCCCTTTCATTCATCCGCCCGAACTGCACGAGGAATTGCTGAAGCATCTTGGCGAAATTCAGCTCGATCTTCGTTTCCTCGGCGCGATGACGACCGACGAGCGGCGCAATCAGGTCCTGGCCGAGATGGAAAAAATGGATCGACAATGGAGCAAGGCAACGCTCTACCTTCTGGAGAATCATCCTCAGGACGTGATGATGTTTGTCTTCATGTCCATCGACACTGTCCAGCACTACTTCTGGCAACACATGGACCAGGCTCATTTCATCCATGATCCAAAGCTGGCGCCGAAGTTTGGCGACGCAGTGCGCAAAGTCTATGAACGACTCGACGCTGTAACAGGAGAAATCGTTAATCGTTTGCCACCGGAGACCACCGTCTTCGTCGTCTCCGATCACGGCGGCGGCCCGGTGGTGGACCGCACGATCTTTCTCAACCGCTATCTCGCTCAGCTCGGCCTTCTAAATTATCAAAAGAATGCGGCGTCACCTCTGCAGACACTGCGGAAGAAAGCCATGCGGGCCGCCTTCGCCGCTTTGCGATCCACGCTCACTTCACGTCAGAAGAGCAAACTCGCTCAGCTTTTCCCAAAGCTGCACAAAAAAAGCGAGATGTCCTATTCCGCCTTCACCAGCATCGATTGGAGCCGGACCAAAGCCTATTGCAGTGAAGTCCTTGCCTCACCTCCGAGCATCTGGATCAACCTCAAGGGCGTTAAACCGCAGGGGATTGTGGAACCAGGCGAATACGATGCGCTCGTTAGCACGATCATTGCGAAACTGGGTGAGCTAAAAGATCCACGCACGGGTAAGCCCGTGATCAATCGGATTTATCGCCGGAATGAAATCTTCCACGGCCCTTTCGCCAACGAAGGCGCCGACCTTATTCTCGATTGGTGGAGCGAGAACAGCCTCTTCTCCACTCAGCCCAGTTTTCCCGAGGATAGCGACAAACCCGCGCTCGTTATTCGCGAACACAAGCCCTCGGACGTTTCCGAATGGGGCGGCACCCATCGTCTCGACGGCATTCTGGTTGCGCGCTCGCCTATTTTCCAGGCAGGCACTGAGATTCAACAACCTCATCTCATCGACATTGCCCCAACCATCCTGCACTCGCTCGGAGTGTCGGTTCCCGAAGATATGGATGGACACGTCCTCGTCGATGCATTCCGGCCTGAGTTTCTTGCCACACATCCGATCCGGTCCGGCGCCGCTTCTGGCACCACGGGAGGCGATCGTCCAACCGGCTACACCGAAGAGGAATCGGCCAAAGTCGAGGAGCGCCTGCAAGCTCTCGGCTACGTGGAGTAACTAACAAATCAACTGCTACCTATGTTCGAAAACATTCGCGCCGATCTTCACCGCAAGACGACCGCTTATGGCGTGCGGCCGGAAGACCAGACATTCTTCCGTAAACGAATTACGCCTTTCCTCGAATTCGGGACCTTCGCCGTTATTGTCTACCGCTTCGGCTCCTGGGCTTATACGGTTAAAATTCCAGTTATCCGGCAACTTCTAATCACCCTCTATCTTTTCATCAATGTCGCATGCATGTGGATTACCGGCATTCACATTGCACGGGAAAACAAGATCGGACCCGGCCTGGTCATTCATAACTTTTGCGGCATTCTGGTGCTGGCAAATAGCATCGGACACAGCTGCACATTCAACCAGGGAGTCAGCATTATGAACGTGCGCGGAGTCGGCCGCGCCACCATTGGCAACAACTGCTATTTCGGCGCTGGCTGCAAGGTCGTGGGCGCGGTTACGATTGGCGACAACGTCGTTGTGAGCGCTAACTCGCTCGTGGTAACCGATGTGCCCAGCGGCGCGACCGTCTTGGGCGTGCCAGCACGAGTCATCTCCCGAGAAGCCACCAGCGCTTATCTCAAGAATCCTGTGTTGCCGATGACAGAGAAGGCCTCGGCCACGACTGCCTCGTGACTAACGACCATAAAGAGCAGGGACGAAAGAATCGCTATGCCATAGCTATGGTCGCGGCTTGTCCATTCCCGGCTAATCATGGCTCGGCGGCGAGCATCCGGGAAATGTCGGACACGTTGACCGACATGGGGCACGACGTGCATATCGTTACCTATCCGACGGGCCAGGAAGATATCCGTGTTCGCCGGGCAAAAGTTCATCGCACAGCGCCTTTTCGGTCGGAGACAAACGCCAAAGTAGGCCCTTCGTCGGAGAAATTCGGGCTCGATTTTCAGCTTCTAAGACTGCTGTGTCGGGTCATTCGCCGTGAGCAGATAGATATCATTCATGCCCATAACTACGAGGGTGCCCTCGTCGGAATCGCCGCGAAATTTCTGACGGGGCGTCCCCTTCTCTACAACGCGGTAAACCTGATGAGCGATGAGCTAGCCGGTTATCGTTTTATTCGTCCCGCCTGGCTGGCACACGGGCTTGCCCATTTTCTGGATTGGTTTACGCCAATCTTTCCGAATCATATCACGGCCGTGTCACCGGAATTAAAAGATTGGTTCATTCGAAACGGCGTTTCGGAAACAAAAGTGGACATGGTGCCTGCGGGAATCGAGCCCGAACTGTTCGATAACCCGCAGCCGGAAAAGTTCCGCGAAAAATATCAACTCAACGGCCGGCCGGTAGTTATGTATACTGGCGTGCTCAATGCCTTTCAGCGTGTCGATTATCTTTTGCGAGCCTTTGCTGTCGCTTTGCGCGAGAAACCAGATGCTCTCCTTCTGGTCGTTAGTCCACTAGTCTCCGAGACCCATGAAAGAGAGCACAGGAAACTGGCAGATGAGCTTGGCATATCCTCTTCCGTCATTTGGATTTCACCACACCCACTCGAGGATCTGCCCAGCTATCTTGCCCTGGCTGATGTTACAGTTGTGCCACGCCCGGAATGTCCTGGTCATCCCGTGAAATTGCTGAATTACATGCTGGCCGGGAAACCGGTGGTGTCCTTTGCTGGTGGTGCCAAAGGTGTTCGTCACCTGCACGACGCCTACATCGTTCCGAACCATGATGTCGAGGCTTTAGGACGTGCTATCGTCCGACTGCTGGAGGATCGAAAGCTGGCGGAGGAAATGGGCGCCAAGGCCCGCGCCACTGTTCTGGCCGAGTTCGATTGGCGCCAAATCTGCCGTAAGATAGAACGCATTTACGACCACCTTCTTGGCTTCCCGTCTTTGCCCGCGGCCAGCTCGGAGGAGCCCGTTCCTTCGGCTCAGCCCTATTATTTAGTCTCGACAACCTCAGGGCTGCCGCCTAAGAACACGACACCTTCGATGCCATCATCTCAGTCTCATTCATATTATGGAAACCAAAACTGAACGCGCGGATCAACCACGCCGGCCCGGGCCCGGCGATCCTGTCATTCGCTCGACCTCCGAAATGAAGCGGTCGCACTGGATTATCTTCTTCGTCATTTGCCTTATCCTCGGGATACTGGTTTTTGCCACCGTCGTCCATGTCATTGACACGACGCCTTCCCGCGCACGCCTGGTCAACGCTCCCACACCGGTTGAAACCATTCCGGTGCGGCGTCAGGACCTGGACGAAGTGATTGGCGGCAGCGGCGCCATCGAGCAAGCGCAAACCGTGCAACTTACCAGTCAGGTTACCGCACAGGTCCTGGAAGTGCCGGTCAAAATTGGAGATATCGTAAAGAAGGGAACTCTCTTGGTACGTTGGGACGATCGCCTTATCCAGGCCACTTTGGAGGCAAACCGCCAATACGTGGATGCCGCCAATATCAAAATCCGGGATGAAACCAAGCAGGTGCAGCGATACACCGCCCTCGAGAAGAAAAATATGGGCACTCCCTTGGAGTTAGAAAAGAGTGAGATGTCCCTTGCCGATGCCAAGGAGGCCCTGGCTAAGGCGACGCTGGACTTGCGCCAGGCGGAACTTGACCTCGAGCACGTTAAGATGAGTGCCGCGCTCGATGCGATCGTTCTCGAACGCCTGGTAAATCCTGGTGAAAACACGCATCGCGATCAACTAGTCATGAAAATCGGCGCCCTGGCGAACGTTCTTTTCGCGGCCAAGATGACTGAGGAAAAAATGCATTCCGTTAATCTGGGTCAGCCGGCAGAGGCTAGCTTTCCTGCTTTCCCCAGTGAGCGCTTCCAAGGTAAAGTCGTTAAGATAGATCCTAACATCGATCCTATAACTCGTACCTTCACGACGTACATCGAAATCAAAAATAGTGACTTTCGCCTCAAGCCCGGACTTTCCGGTTTTGCCCGTATCCGCCGCTCGGCGAAGGATGTTTTGGCGATTCCCAGTATTGCCGTCATGAATGCTTCCGGCGAACAAGCCTCTGTCTTCGTCGTGGATGCGAGCGGTCACGCCAGCCTGCGCAAGATTCGCCCAGGCGTCGTCGTAGACGCTATGACGGAAGTTCGCGATGGGTTGAAGGAAGGGGAGAAGGTGGTCACCGTCGGTCAGTTATACCTAAACAATAATGACAAAGTCCGCACTACAGATAAGTCGCTCGCGAAATAGCTTCGTCGTCGGGCTGGTCGTATTGTTTGCTCTTACCTCCCGGCTGATGGCCGGAGAAGGAGGTGAGGTCGATACTTCTCATGCCCTAACTCTGCGCGATTGTATCGCGTTAGCCTTAAATGAAAGCCCCGAGCTGGAGTCCAGTCGCCTGGATGTGGCTCAAGTTACCGAAGAAGCTCGCGCCCAGCGCGGCGAGATGTTGCCTAAGATTACTGGACAGTGGGGCGCGACCCTCTTCTCTGGCAGCCCCACCAGTAAGTTCGCGGTAGTGAGTACAGGCGGGCCTGTCATCGGTGTCAGTCCGGAACGTCCCCCAAAAGAAGCGAAGAGTGTGAGCGGCGCGGCGGTCGAGACTTATGTCGGACAGCTATCTTATCCTCTTTTTCGCGATGGCAGTATCCTCGGCCTGAATACTGCGCCGGCTGAGGCGAGCAAGCTAGCTCGGAGGAGAAACCTGGCCTGGACGTCGCGCCTGAAGCGCGAAGAAGTCATCTCGCGCATTACCATCGGTTACATTAGTACGGTTGCGGCGATGAATCGTTCTGGGTACGCCGAACGCCGCGTCAACCTGTTGCAGAAGCAGGTCAATATTACCGAAGAACAGCAGAAACAGGGTTTGTCGCTGCCGATTGATCTCAAGCTCGCCCGCAGCCAGCTCGGTGGCGCACAAACTCTCTCGAAAATCCTTCGCCAGCAGGCCGTCGCAGGCCGGATTGATTTGGCCAAGGCTTTGGGATTTGATTCGGTCGACGAACTCCATCTTTCCAATGAGTTGCCAGAGCCACCCGAACCACCAAGTGCCGAAGCGCTACTGGGTCCAGGACTAAATGAGCATCCCCAACTGCAGGCACAAAAGGCGGTGATTGATGAGGCTCGACAGGATTACCTTTTGGAACGCTATCGCCTTTATCCTTCGGTGAGTCTGAATGGTTCGGCGGTTCATATCGATGACTTTGGCGATAACGGCGCAGAAGTTTATAGCGGTGTTGTCGCCGTCGACGTTCCCATCTTCGATTTTGGAGCGCAGACGCACGCGACTCGCGGCAAGTTAGCCAAGTTTCAGTCGGAACAAGCTCAGCTTCGCGCCGTGGCCAACGACGTGACTTATAAGATTCTGCTGATTTATCAAAGCATCTATGTCTTGAGCCAGAACATCCTCACCCTCGAGGACGAGGTGGGCAAGGCCGATCGCGATTATCAGATTATCAGTTCGCAACAACAACAAGGTATTTCCACTCCACTGACGACAATCGAGAAGGAATTGCACTACATTGCCAAGCGTGACGATCTCGAGGGACAGAGAGTTCGCCGCCTTGAGCTTTACTCTGAGTTGCAAAAGGCCGCCGGTGGTGCGTGGAAGTGGGTTCAATGAAGCAATCGCAGCGGATCGTTAAGAACGCTGTCGCTGGGATCGTCGCCGGAGTTATCGCCGGGGTCGTTTACCTCGCCACGACTATCGTCATTGCGCGGAATTCCCACGTTAGCCTGGCAGAGTTTGGTAAGTATCAGTGGGTGCTTTCCTTCGCCATGATCGCTCAGCTGGTGGCCGATTCGGGGCTGCCGCGGATGATGATTCGCGAAATCGCCAAGGATCCTAAGTGCGTCGGAAAGATAACCGGGGCTTCTGCCGCGCTCATTTGGGTTATCTCATTGATCGTTTGTCTGATCGCGGGTTTGATTGCCCTTTTCCTACCCTATGGGAACGACGTGAAGATCGCGGTCGTTCTGATGACCTTTGCTACTCTGGCTACATTCCACAGCGCCGGATACAGCGCCGTCCTGCGAGCGTTTGAAGATAATGAGCTAAACTATCTTGGCTTTATCCTGCAAAAGATATTGTTGCTCGTCTTTATCCTTGTCGTCCTCCATTTCAAGACCGGACTTATCGGATTTGTTAGTGCTCACCTTCTTTCCAACATCCTTCTTTGGAATTTTTATCACATTATTGTGGCCCGGTTCTACACCAAGGTGAAACTCCAGGTAGATCTGCCTCTTTGGAAGGAGTTGTTTTTCTCGGCGGTACCGATGGGTGGTGGAGTTTTGCTGCGCCAGCTGGCCATGCAAATCGACATTTTCGTTCTCGGCTTGATGACTAACATGCAAACCGTCGGCTTATTCGGCGGCCCCTATCGCCTTAGCTGGGCTTTGCGGACGATTCCGCAAACGCTGTCCCTTCCTCTCTACCCGCTTTATTCACGCACGGCGCATTTTTCGCCGAACCGCTTTGGCGACGTGTATCGCCAGAGCTTGAAATTCTTCACCATCATCAGCGTGCCCTTTGCCAGCTTCTTCATGGCCTGGTCGAAGCCGGTCCTGACTTTGGCTCTGGGAAACAAATTCCTTCCGGCTCTGCCCGCGATGCAGTTACTAGGTTTGGGACTAATTCCTTTCTTCTTGTCGACTCTCTTTCAATATCTCTTTGCGGCCCTGGATGCTCAGAAGAGTTTCTTTCTGAGCACACTCGTGGGGTCCAGCCTCCGTCTCGTTCTCTTGCTGGTTTTGATTCCGCCTTTCCATTTTGTAGGTCCAGCGATCGCCTTTGTTTGTGCGGAGATCCTGACGGTTGGCTTATGGATCTATCAGCTCCATAAACTTGGTTATCCTGCGCATATGCTAAGCATCCTGTGGCGCCCCCTCCTTGCCGGAACAGCTATGGCTGGAATTCTCTATCTCGCCTTGGACGCACCACTAATTTGGCAGTTGACAGGAGCCGCTGGGTCTCTCGTGGCTTATGGCGTTCTTCTGCTTGTCCTTCGCACCTTTTCCAGCGAAGAAATGGGTCAGGCTCGCGAGGGCCTGGCGTTCGTTTCTCCTTTCGTTGCTTCCTGGGCCAAGAAACTGCGCCGCAATTCGTGAAGATTCCAAGACGCCTCGTTTCCTGGTGGGAGCGCCTGATTCGTTGGGCGGAGTGGATCGCAGCCTTTCTTCGCAATTACTTCCTCATCCTTGTGGGAAGTGGCCTCGTCCTGGCCTCCGTCGTCCTCAAGTGGGTGCAGTTTCCCCTTAGCCATAACTTATCGGGACTAAAATTCTCCCTTTTGCGCGATCCCGGCATTACGGCGCATATCAGCCTTTTTTCTGTCGGGGTAATCGGAGCGATGATCCTTGCGGGAGCACTTATCTTTTGGCGGAAACATTATTCCCTCTTGGCTCTCGCAGCCGCCTTTCTGCTTATGCTCTGGGCAATCACGCCCACGCAAATCGCCTTTCGCGAGCCTTCGATGCTTCGGCGACTTTCTTACGAGTTACAAGCTGCACCGGAGCTGAATGTGTTTGCCAAGGATTACCTGCCGCAAAACTACGGCACACCGGAATTAGTTCCGACGCGGCTTATCCTTTACACGGCTTGGGGACGGCTATTGGCTGCGTGGTCTTTCCTTCGTCTTGGCTGGTATCTATTTGGTATTGGAGCGCTCCTCATTGCCTGTTATGCCATTTCCAAACTTCCCGCGGCGCAGCTGTCAACCGCTGTAACTCTGCTTTGTTTACCATTGGGAGCGCTTATCATTCTTCTTATCCCGCCGGCTATTGGACAGCATTACTACAGCGCCGGTCTCCTGGCCAAGACCGAAGGGCACAATCAGGAAGCAATCGCGGATTTTCGACGAGCCATGCGCTGGGATAGCTGGCACGCCGGTGATATCGACCTTTACGCTACCATCGGACAGCTCCAGAAACAGGCCGGGATAGACTTTAATTCACCGGAGCGGCACGTCAGTCGGGCCGTGGAGTTTCGCGACGCAAGTCACTTTGAACCGGCGATGTTTGAATTCGGCCGGGCGGCCGAAGCTGGCGGTGCCCTGGCGGAGACGGCACGGCGCGAGGCGGCGTTGACTCGCATTAACTACGGCATCGCTTTGTATCGTGACGGCGCAGTGGGAAGTGCTGTCTCTAATTGGCAACATGCGATTGCGGAAGATCCCAACCAAATCTACGCGCTGCCGTATCTTGTCCGCGGTTACTATGAGATCGGTCGTTACCAGACTGGAATCGCAACCGCTAACCGGCTGGTCGATCTTATTCGCGATCACACCTTCGCCGTGGCCAATGTTTATTCGATGGTCGGAGACTGCTATGCAAAGCTGGGAGACGACGCGAATGCGCGGAAGTATTACAACTTATCACTTACTTCCGATCCGATTCTGAATTACTGGGCACTCACAGGTTTGGCAGGGCAATAGGAATGGAACGAAGGACATTAAGAGAAGAAAGCTTTACGCCGCAAGCTCTCCGCTGGTCGTGGATTCTTGTAATCGCTTGCGGTCTGCTCCTGGGTTATTATTTCCTGCGGACTTACGGCCAACCGTTGCACCGGCAGTATCAACTGGACTTCGGCGCGGCCAAGTGGATTGAACCTCCAGAGAAAAATGCACCCGAGGGCTATTTCCGCAAGCAGGTCTACCTGTCCACTTTGCCGGAGCAGGCCTGGATCGAAATCGCGGGCTCGGATAACTTCGGTCTCTTTGTCAACGGACGCACTCTTGGCGACGTAACCTCCGAAAAGAGTTATATCACCGGCGTCTATGACATGAAGCACGCGCTGCATATCGGAACGAATGTAATCGCCGTCTCCGTCTCGCGCACTTCTTATCCAGCGCCCGCTCAGATGCTCCTTCGCGCTCAAATCACCGAGTCAGGAGGCGCGGTCAAAACGATTCTTTCGGACGAGACTTGGAGAGCGGCTAACCGTACCGGTATAGTCATGGGCACGGAGGATTGGAAGTCGCGTTATGTCGAGGACGAGCTTTGGCCCAAGGCGCGCCTTTCACCATTAAACAGCGAACGCGTCGCACTCCGCTGGGTTGATACTGATCCGCGTCTTCTTCAATTACCGCCGATTGGGCATTGGATCATGTCCGAAAATGCCAGTCCACAGTCGGTTTTCTCGACTTCCATCCGCGCAGAGGACGACAAGCAGGAGACATGGATCCAGGTAGCATCATCGTCCGGAGCTCTCGACCTGGCTGTGAACGGGCATCTCATTACAGTGGCCAGCACTGCTGTGTCGGGAGGCAAGACACTTCCTCACCTTGCGGCAGAAGCGACCCCGACACCGACCCCTAAACCGGAAGAAGTTGTAGAAGGGGAATCGGCACCGCAAGTGCAGAAGGGCTCGCCTTTCACGCTCGCCACCCTTTCAGCCTACGATATCAGTTATTGGATCAAGCGAGGTTCCAACAGCATCGTCGCCGCGGTGCGAAGCGATTCTGTCCCGGCGGCGCTGTTCGCTAGCGGCTTTACGGTCGGGACGGATGGAAATGTGCAAAGGTTTTCGAGCAGTGCTGCATGGTGGATGGGAGCCGAACCAGAAGTGGAACACACCGGTCCTAACCCGCACCCAATTGAGATTGGAAAGGATGGGACTGCGCCATGGGGTTATCTTCCGCAGGAGTTGGCTCGCCCGCTCGATCGCTCGGGCCTGGCGACATTCTTTAAATCCTGGACGATCGTTCTTTTAACTCTTGGCTTGGTTGTTGCCATCTGGTTGATCGTCTCGGCTTTCGTCGCCGGCTGGCGAAACGAGCCGCTGGCAAATGCGATGTCTCGCGACGCTCTCCTCCACGGGCCCGTCGCAGTAGCATTGCTCTTCCTGTGGTTGCCTAACTTCGATCCCCGCTTCCCCAACGAATGGTCCTTTCGTCCGGTGATTACGGTAGGAGCTTTGGCGGTTCTCCTTCTTTTGCGCCTTACCCATCTGTTTGTCGACTCATGGATGCCAGGGACGACTCGCGCCAAAGTGGAGAAGGCCAAGGAAAAAGCGAATTGGGAATTGCGCAGGAATCAGGCGCGGGAAGTTGTCTCAACCCGGCTGCGTCTGCCTCAACTCTTTGAGATACCTTTCGCGCGCCTACTGCCCTATCTGGTCCTGATAGTTATTGTTTTCCTGGGATTTAGTCTGCGTTACCACAACCTTGGCGACATGTCCTTTGACCATGACGAAATGGGATTGGTCTCGAAGTCCAACGGTGTCTTTAAACTTGGTTTTCCGTATACGATGTTTGCCGGCCAGGTCCGCTGGATAACCACCTACGAAGCTGTGCCCTATCCGCTTGCCGTCTCCGGCAAGATCTTTGGCTATTCTGAGTGGTCGATGCGGCTGCCTTCCTGCCTCATGGCGACGATGTGCATTGGCGTCATCGGTCTCATGACACGACGGCTTTTTGATTGGCGAACTGGGCTCTTTGCGGCCTTCGTCTATGCTTGTCTCCCTCTGAACATCCGCTGGGGGCAGAATGCGTTCTACCTGAGCCAATGTCAGCTCATGTCAATGCTGACCTTTTGGTTTTTTTATGAGGCAATTCGCCTGCGTCCTTTTCATCGAAAGTTCCTGACCGCGGCAGCTGTCACATTTTGTCTGTCCTATCTTTCGTGGGAAGGGACGGGATTCATTCTTCCCGCTCTGTTTTTGGGCCTGTTTGCCATTCGCTGGGGTGAATGGTGGTGGCTAAAGCAGTTTCACCTGTATCGATGTCTCTTCTTTATGGGTGCCGTAGTCGTGGCGCAATATTGTTCGCGGATGATCGCCGGCGAACCTTACCTTCAGGTAGGCTCCGGACTTTCCAATCTAACCGGACCGTCGCTATTCTTTCTTGCCCCTGGCTATCAGCCAATGTTCTACGTCGACAAATTGCTCCTTTCGGAGAATCACGTTTTCTTCACCCTCATGATCCTCGCAGGCCTGCCGTTTTGCTGGAAACATCTCGGCTTCCGCTACCTGATTGCGATACTGGCGACCCTTTTCGTCCTTCACACCAACTTCCTGGCGGCAATGTCGCCACGTTATTGTTACTATTTCCAACCACTTGTCATCATAGGTGGAGTGGCTGCGACCATAATGCTCTACGATCGCGTCCTCGCCCTCGCCCGGCGGGCAGGTGACTCCATCATTGGGCGCGTGGCGGCTCATGCCACTGGCCTTGGCCTGTTGGTTCTACTTTTCGTGCAGAGCAATGAGTCTGTCATGAAGGAATACCTGCTTTCTATCACTGGTGATACACCAGAAATGATGACTCGGATGGGAACTTATCGTTACGATTACCGCGGTGCGGCGCGCTATGTAATGGATCACGCTCGCAGTGGTGACGTCATTCTGCCGGGTATTCCGCACGTCTTTGACTACTACGCGGGCATGAATGGGAATTACTTCCTGGATACTCTTTTCAGCTCCAAGGTTCCTTACGATCAGACCTTCAATGAGCCGCGTTTTGCCGATAAGTTCAGCGGCCTTCCTGTGATTCGTAACGTCACCGAATTGAGAAACGTGGTCACCCGCTCGGGGCGCGCCTGGGTTGTTTTTGCACCCTACGCTTCCTTCGAGAAGCTAAATAGTCCGGCGGTGCTGGACTATATTCACAAGAACGGAAAGACCGAATTCGAGAGTTACCGCGCGAAGGTAATGCTCATCCAAGCCGCGCAAAACACTCCAACTGTCGCGGAATCGCCCTAAGTGGCGGAGTAAAGGCGGTTAGCGGCCTTGCGGGCTGCGGCTCGCACGGTAAAAAGCGTCGATTCAATAGTCCCTTGGGAACGAGCGCGGGCAGTTTTCAATTCCGCTGCGATCCGGGTTACCTCTTCTTTCTGCTTGCTCACAGCCGATACAAACAGACGACTGGCATGTTCATATAGGGCCACGTCAAACCGGTTGCGTTCTCGGATAAGCTCCAAAGTAGGACCAGGAAGATCTCCTTGCTTGGGTCGGGAACGAGTCACATTAAAACTGGAATAGGAGTTAAGCTGCCAGCCAAAGCGCAGCTTCATCAGCGCCAGACTTTCTTCGAATCGCTCCGACAAGCCGACGACGCTAAAGTAGTTATCGAGATGGTCGACGGCTTTCTCCAGGACTTCCTGAGTGCATGGCGAATGGTAATCAGCTCCGGCGATGATCTTGCATTGCACATTGTCGCGCGTTGAGCGCTGGACAAATTCTTCCAGAGTCCATTTTTCCTGGCGGAACTTCCAGTAGAGAGGATGCAGCTTGTAGGTGCGCATGAAAAAGAAAGCCGACAGGACACGCTCAATCGGGTCGCGCAGAACGGTGATGTAAGTAGATGGCTGGGGGAGCACCTCATGCAATCCAAAAAGCATATGTCCCTTGAATATCCGAGTCCGCCGCAAGCGGCTCTCAGGAAGATTGCGCAGATGCGCGGCAGACCATTCAAAGAGCACCGGGTCGACCGAGTACATCTCAGTGAGCTTGTATTCCCATTCGATGAGACGATTGAGGGTAGTCCCAGCAGTCTTGGGCAGATGAAGAAAAATAACCGCTTCTCGGATTCCTGAGGACGATTTGGCCAAAGCTTCGTTTGAGTCTGGCGACTGTCTGTTTGCTTTTTCTATTGGGGTCGGGCTCATCAACGTCACCTATATTTACCTGCGGCCATTAGCTTTTTCTTGTAAGCATCATACCCAAGGTCCTTGGCTTCCTGCCAAGCTCTTGCAGCCTCAGTTGAAGTGCTAACACTAAAACCATCTCCATGCCACAATTCCCAGTACTCGGCTTTGGCATGGACCAGGTTGAGTGCTGCCATTTCCGGTGAGCCCATGCGACCATCACGACCATTCAACCCGGCCAGACTTTGAAAGCCATGATGCGCCCGGTCGCGATACTCCTGCACCAGGTCGTAGGTCATTTGTCCGGTGTCCTCCTTACGTCCGGTCAACTGGCAGCTTTGAATCGAAAAACGCTCGGGGTATCTGGACAAACCATAGTCGATGATCTTTTCCTGGAACGACGGCGGCAGATCTAAGACCTTCGAGATATGAAGTGAAATTTCTTGTTTCGGAAACGCAGAAGCCCAGAGGTCGGTAAACTTCTTATAGACTCCAAGTAATTCAGAATCGTAATCGCCGAGTGCACGCCAGCGCGTAATCTCACTTCGATCCTTCGGGAGATGCATTTCGGCACTCATGAAGTTGGCACAAGTTAGAACAACACTGACACACAAAGGGTCGTTGGCGTAGCGATCGCCTAATCGCTCAATTGTCCGCGAGAAACTAGCTTCGTAGGTTGGATCCCAGGGCACAGGTATCCTGATTCTCGAACCAAAATCTGCCCGATGAGGATTTCGCACCTCTGTCTCAAACGCCTTCGCGCCGTCGGAAAAAACAAAAGGCGGCGTAAATGCTCCCGGTTTAAAGCAGAGCTGATATTTCACCCCGCTGCGATGGAATATCGCGACCGTTTTATCGATGGCGTCGAAATTCGGCTGACCAGCAGCCTTTTCGATCTCGTCCCAGGGAATATGCAGACAAACGCCGCTGAGATTGTGATTCTCGCGCAGTTGCGACTCGAGCTCTTCGTTATCTCGTTGATTCAGGGGTAACTTCTGAGTAACCCATAAGCCAGTCCGAATCGATTTGCCCGGCGGCGTCGCGAGCAATGGCCGTCCGATCACGGTTGCGCCAAGGAGAGCAATCGTCGCGACGAAATTCCTGAGATACCTGCTGCACATCATACGGCTGATGCCACCTTGGTGACCAGGAATCGTCCTGCTCCCATGGCGGAGTTATACCAATTTTCGATCGATCCGGGCCTGGGAAGCGCGCGCAGCCTGGCCAACTCCCCTTCTATTGCTTGCCTTCTCTTGTCGACAGCGGCTTGAAATAGCTCGTTACCGAAGCGGTAAAGTTCCAAGTCCATTTGATTGTGTTCCTTGATTAATTCTATCGCGGCTGGATCGACCTGAGAGCGCGTCTTGGTCACCTTGCGATTTTCATAGAAGGGAATGTCCCAGCCGAAAGCGAGAGCCGCCAGGACGAGGCTCTCTTCAAAACGCTCGCAAATACCTACGACGCCAAAGGAGTTAACCAGATTTTCCTTGGCCAGCTCGAGAGTGCTCGGGACGCACTTATCAGCTTTGATTCCGGCAATCATACCTGTTTGTAGATTTTGCCGATGTGCGGTTAAGCGAAGGAACTCCTCGACGGTTAATTGTTCCCCCTTCACTTTGCGATGCAAAGGGTGAAGCGGTCGACGTTGAATAAAGAAGTAGGAGGAAAGCAGACGTTTTACCGGGTCGCGCAACATGGTCAGGTAAGTTGCGCCCTGAGGCAGCAGGGTGTGGAGTCCGTAATAACAATGGCCACGCACCATCCGCAAACGTCGCCGGCGTTCTTCTGGCAGCTGCCGCAGTCTTTCCGCCGTCGCACGGAAACCGTAGGGATCGATGGTGAAAATCGAGAGCGGGTTATATTGCCACTCGATGATGCGGTTTAGGGTAGTCCCAGCAGTCTTAGGAATGTGAAGGAAAATAATAGCCCGCTGGTCCATTTCTCAACACTCCATGGGTTCGCCAAGGGCTAAATATCGTCCATTAATCCTAGCTGCCGCGGTCCCTTGCGGCTGACTCGCGACCTGCGGCGACTAAGCCAACACCATCGAGGCCGACACGGGTTCCTCGCGACGCTTGGCGAGCAAGCGACGCATGGCATTGCGCGAAGCGTTGTTACGTACTATGTCACCGTAGACTCGGCCGGCGAAAAGATCGGTAATGTCATCTTGTGCCGAACCGGTAGCCATTCGGACAAAGACGAGAGGGTATTCCCAGAAGGTATCGATCACATCACGGATCGCATCCTGGCCTTCCTTGGTCACGGCCATGTATTCGGCGAAGGGATTGCCATTCGTTCCGCCTTCCTCGCCAAGGTGCTTCACGATAGCTTCTGCCGCGAATTCGCCTTCGCGCATGGCCAGGAAAACGCCAAAAGAGAAAATCGGATCAGTAAACTCGTGTGAATCACCGACGCAAATGAAGCCTTTGCCGGCATAATCAGAGATCGAATAGGAATAACTGGTGATCGTTCGGACTTCCTCGACAAAGGAAGTACTCGTCACGCGACGAGTAAGGTCTGGGTTCAAGCTCATGATTTCAGAGCGTAAATATTCAGTCTTATCCAGTCCTCGCTGCTTGAAGTAAGTGGCCGGCGCGACGACGCCGACGCTAACCAGCTGCGGGCTAAGCGGAATCGTCCAGGCCCAGTGATCGCGCTGTTTGTAAAAGATAAGCGTGTTGCCCAACGCCTTCGACGGTTCAGTGCCGTTGTCCAACACCATGTTCTCGATCTGAGAAAAAACAGCGATTTGATTGCCGTAACCGCCTTTTACCCTGGGTCCGGTCACGCCCCGGTTGGCGAGAAAAGTTCCCTGGCCCGAGCAGTCCACCAGGATGTCACAATAAAGCTTATCCAGGGCCCCGCTCTTCGTCCGGATTTGGACACCAACCACACGTCCGTTTTCCTGAAGTGGCGTGACGGCGTCGCAGTCCATGTATTCTGCGCCACGCGCGAGCGCCGCATCGAGCAGAATTTTGTCGAAGGTGCTGCGCGTCACCGACCAGGTCCAGTTTGGCTGCATTTCGTTCGTCTCGGGGCAGCGCTTTTTCACCTCGACCCAAAACGGCGTGCCATGCGGGTTGAAAACATTCACGCCGTATTTGACCGGATAGTTTTGTGCGACCAGCTCATCGTCGAGATCAAGCTTGCGAATGGCGTTGCCGCATTCGCCGCTCAGCGATTCACCAATATGGAACCGCGGAAAGCGTTGGCGCTCGATGATGAGCGGCGTAATTCCCGACTGCATGAGATAAAGAGCGGTGGCCGACCCTCCCGGGCCGCCCCCGATAATAATAACTGGTCGTTTCTTCATGAAAGGCTTCTGCTTCGAGATGGCGAGACTATGTTTATGATTGGATTAATACTTGTTGATCGGGGCCACGAGCGCTCTCGATCGATCAGCTGGCAAGAACATCCAGGTGCCAAACAATGATCAAAACGTGAGCTTCTCCTTACCTTACAACCTACCGGCCGCGTCCGGGTGAAGCTTTCTGCAAAATTGCGACCGATCTTTTGAGAGCTTAATAAAGATTCCGCCTGGCTGTCAACCCATACGCTTCGGATAAACATGCGGGCCTGGGTCCGCGAGGGCCGGTGCTCGTACGTTTCCATGCCTTAACGAAAGCAGGTTTTTGGCCGCGAACCGTGGCAGGCGTGATGCCGCAGTAAAGATTCTGGCTCGGTTGCGCGGTAATTGCTCTCGGTGATAAGCATGCCACAATTGGTTCGCCCTCCAGCTCTCATGCCTTAACAACCATGGCGTATCTTTTACATCAACTGCTCACGGAAAGCGCGCGACGGCAGCCGGACGCGGAAGCTGTTCGCCTTCTAGATCAGAAACTCACTTACGGGGAACTGGAGCGCCTCAGCAATCGCGTTGCGCAGGCGTTGATCAGGCACGGCGTGGCGCCGCGCGATCGCGTCGGGATTTACCTTCACAAGTCGCCTTCGGCAATCGCGGCGATTTTCGGAATCATGAAAACCGGCGCCTGCTATGTCCCCGTGGATGCGAATGCTCCTGGAGCGCGCTTGCAGGAAATTGGTCGGCAATGCGGATTTCGCGCCTTGATCACCAGCGAATTGCTTTATCGGAAACTGGATTCCTCGTTCCACGATGACTGCCCGCTAAACGCGATCTTTTTTGTCGATCAGGCGCCGCAGCACGCATCTTCAGTTCCAGCGCTCACTTTTGCTAACGATCTCGGACAGTTTTCGGAGGACGAGCCAGGCATGCCGGTGGTCGATCACGATCTCGCCTATATCCTTTTCACCTCCGGCTCCACCGGCGTTCCAAAAGGTGTCATGCTCTCGCACCTCAACGCGCTCACGTTTGTGAACTGGGGCTGCGAGACCTTCAACGTCACAGAGAAAGATCGGCTTTCGCAGCACGCCCCTTTTAATTTCGATCTCTCGGTCTTTGATATCTACGTCGCGATCAAAGCAGGCGCATCGATTTCGCTCGTGCCGGAAGGGCTTTCCGTTTTCCCGCTTCAGCTTTCCTCCTTTATCCAGGATCAAAAGATCACAGTCTGGTATTCCGTTCCCATGGTTCTCACGCTTCTCCACCAACGCGGAAAGTTGGAAGATCGGGATTTGTCGGCGTTGCGTTGCGTGCTCTTCGCGGGAGAAGTTTTTCCGACCAAACACTTGCGGGCGCTCATGGAGAAATTGCCTCATCCGCGCTACGCAAATCTCTATGGGCCGACGGAGACGAACGTCTGTGCGTGGTATGAGGTCGAACCAATTGCGCCGGATGAAACCGCCCCGATTCCGATCGGAAAAGCTTGTGCCAACACTGATCTCATTCCCATCAATGCCGATGGAAAACGAGTCGTAACGACCAATGAAGAAGGCCTGCTCTATGCGCGTGGCTCTACTGTCATGCAAGGCTATTACGGGCGGGTCGAGGCAAGCGCCGCCTGTTTCATTCCCAACCCTTTCGCGGCTGGACGCGAGGAAAAACTTTACTGCACCGGCGACTGGGTGACGCTCGACGAAAAAGGCAACTACCTCTTTGTCGGGCGGAAGGATCACATGATAAAAACCCGCGGCTATCGTGTGGAGTTGGGCGAGATTGAAGCCGTCATGGTGGCGCATCCTGCGGTCGACGAAGCCGTCGCTCTCCCGATTCCGGACGATGCGATCGGCAACACCATCCACGCCGTGGTGACTTTGGCCGATAAAGAAGCGCTCGATGTCGCCAGGCTGAAACAGCACTGTGCGGAAAAGTTGCCTCACTATATGGTGCCGGAGAAGGTTGAATTCCGCGATTCGCTTCCGCGAACCGACAACGGGAAAGTCGACCGTCGCCGATTGCAGGCCGAATTCACACGGGCCAAATAATCAGCCCTCACCTTGCGCCCAAGGCGCGAGGAGCGTTTGCGCCCGCTCAAGGTCGGTCGGAACGCCGATGTCTATAAAGGTGCCGTTGGACGGCATCCCGTAGACCCGTCCAGGCAGCAACTCGGTGAACACCTCGCGCTCGAGTGAGACGGCCTTCCCTGATGGAAATTGCCCCAGAACTTTTTTCCGCAGCAAATATACGCCGGCGTTGATCAATCCTTCCCCTGTTCGGCCACCTTTCTCGACGAATTCGATGATTCGTTTCGACTCGTCGATGGTCACGCTTCCGTAACGATTCACCTCCGGGACTGCCTGCAAAATCATGATGAGGTCTGCATCCTTGCTCCGCAAAAGATCGCATACCTCGGCAAGGTCGAACTCCACAAAGCTGTCTCCGTTAATTACGAGAACCGGATCGCCAAGCAACGGCTCAGCGAGCTTAAGTGCGCCGCCGGTTCCTAGTGACTCGGCCTCGCGCGAGTATCGGATCGAAAGCCCGACACGCGCGCCGTCGCCAAAATAGCTTTCAATCTGCTCGGCTTTATAGCCGGTTCCGAGCACAACTTCCGTCACACCCTGCGCTCGCAATTGACGAAGGAGCAATTCCAAAAAAGGCACGCCGGCGACAAGCGCCATCGACTTTGGTCGATCGCTCAAAACCGATCGAAGTCGGGTACCAAGCCCCCCGCAAAGAACAAATGCTCGAATCCCAGGCGTTGCTTGTCCCATAATCGTCTGCACTAAACGCGGCCCGGTTCCGTTCGCAAAAGTGGCGAATCAGGGGTATCTTTCGGTTCGCGAATTATGGATCAGTTGGTCATTGAAGATTTGCACGTCTCTATCGGCGAAAAGGAGATCATCCGAGGTCTCAGCCTGATGGTGCCTAAGGGTGAAGTTCACGCTATCATGGGCCCGAACGGTTCTGGTAAGAGCACTCTCGCCAAAGTCCTTGCCGGACATCCCGATTACACCGTCACCGCCGGCTCTGTAACAATGGACGGCGAAAACCTTCTGGAGCTCGAGCCGGACGAGCGCGCCCGCAAAGGTCTCTTCATGGCGTTCCAGTACCCCAGCGAAATTCCTGGGGTCACAATCGCGAATTTTTTGCGCGCCGCCATCCAAGGACGTTTGGCCGAAGGTGAGGAACTCGAAGCGACCGATTATTACGAGAGGCTTTACGCAAAGATGGATGCGCTGGAAATTCCGCGCGCTTTCACTTCGCGCTCCGTCAACGAAGGCTTCTCCGGCGGGGAAAAAAAACGCTGCGAAATATTACAGATGGCGATGCTCGAACCCACTTACGCCGTCCTCGACGAAACCGATAGCGGACTCGACATTGACGCGCTTAGGATCGTCGCCCACGGCGTAAATTCGCTTCGCGGACCAAATCTCGGGGTGCTTCTGATCACGCATTATCAGCGTCTCTTGAACTACATCGTGCCCGATCATGTCCATGTCATGGTACGCGGGCGCATCGAGCTCAGCGGCGACAAGGCGCTCGCGCTGCAACTAGAAGAAAAAGGCTACGACTGGGTGAAGGAGGAAGCCGACGAGCCAGCGCTCGCCTAACAAAACGCGAGGGAAAAACCTATGGTCAAAGAGACAAGCACTTTAGATATCGAACGTAACAAGGGCGATTTTCTTTATCCCGAAACTCACACGCACGATGCCGGCACAGGCCTGAGCGAAAAAACCGTCCACTACATTTCGGACGTCAAACAGGATCCTGATTGGGTACGCGAGTTTCGCCTCAGTGCGTTGCGGACTTTCCTCAGCAAACCAATGCCCACTCATTGGGCGAGCAAGGATTTGGAGAATATCGTTTTTGACAACATCCGCTATTACCTGAGCGGTGGGGTGCAGCCCAAACGCAGTTGGGACGAAGTGCCCGAGGATGTAAAGCGGACGTTCGAGCGGCTCGGTATTCCGGAACAGGAACGCAAATTCCTCGCCGGTGTTGAAGCACAATTCGATAGCGAAGCCGTCTATTCGAACATCAAAAAGGCGGTCGGAGAACAAGGTGTCATTTTCGTTGGCAGTGCTGAAGGCTTAAAGAATCACCCGGAAATCTTCCGAAAATGGTTCGGCAAAGTCATCCCGACCGGAGACAACAAATTCAGCGCGCTCAACAGCGCCGTCTTTAGCGGCGGCTCTTTCATCTACGTCCCGCCGGGCGTTAAAGTGAAGCACCCTCTTCAGGCTTACTTCCGCATCAACGCCGAGAACTTCGGCCAGTTCGAGCGAACCCTTATCATCGCCGATGAAGGCGCGGAGGTGATGTATATGGAGGGCTGCACCGCGCCAAAGTTCAACACTGCCACTTTGCATAGTGCGGTCGTCGAGTTGGTCGCGCTCAAAGGCGCGAAGATCCAGTACATCACCGTGCAAAACTGGTCGAACAACGTGTTCAACCTCGTCACCAAGCGCGGCCTCGCCCACGAAAACGCGGAGGTAAAATGGATCGACTGCAATATCGGCTCGCGTCTGACGATGAAGTATCCCGGCGTTGTCATGAAAGGACGCAAAGCCCGCGGTGAAGTCATCTCGATCGCGTTGGCTGGCGACGGGCAGCATCAGGATACCGGAGCGAAAATGGTTCACGCCGCGGATGAAACGACGAGTAACATCATCTCGAAAAGCATCAGCATCGGCACCGGTCGCGCCACTTATCGGGGGCTCGTGCACGTGCCAAAGCATTTGAAGCATTGCAAGAACAACACCGAGTGTGACGCGCTTCTCATCAACGCCAACAGCCGGACCGATACCTATCCGGCGATCACCGTGCGCGGCACAGGCAACGCCGTGCAGCACGAGGCGAGCGTCAGCCAGGTAAGCTCCGAGCAAATCTTCTACATGCAGCAGCGTGGATTGAGCGAAGCGCAAGCCATGAGCCTGAGTGTGAATGGCTTCGTCAACGACCTCGTCAGGCAATTCCCGATGGAGTATTCTGTGGAGTTGAAACGCCTGATCGAGCTTGAGATGGAAGGCTCCGTCGGCTAGTTTTTCGCCCCGCAAAACGGACGCAGTTAACGGCGGTCTTTGGGGCCGCCGTTTGCGTCTCAAGCCGTATGAGCGATTCCTCAGCTGTTCTCGAAGAAGAAACCGTCAGTGAGCCGGAAAACAACGGCATCCTGAGCGGCCACAGAGATCAGCGTGACGAGACAGTGCCGGCGTGGTTCGCGGATCAACGAGGCGCCGCCTGGACGCAATTCCAAAGCCTGCCGATGCCCGCCCGGACCGATCAAGCCTGGCGCTTCTCGAATATCGCCGCGCTCGATCTTTCGCCTTATCGGATTTCCGCACCGGTTTCTGAAGAAGATGCACGCGAAATTCTTCATCGTTCCACCGGGCTGAATGAAACTGCGGGGCGACTGGTCTTCGCCGATGATCACCTTTTGGAACGCAGCATTTTCTCCGAAAAACTGCGCAAGGCTGGCGTGATCTTTCAGCCGCTCGGGCGTGCCATGCTCGAGCACGAGGAATTGTTCCGGCGGCATTTCATGAGCCAACCAGCTGCCCTGGGCTCGGCAAAATTCGCCGCGCTACACGAAGCATTCGTCAAATCTGGAACCTTTCTCTATGTACCCCCTGGCGTTGAGGTCGAGTGGCCGCTCGAAACTTTCCATTGGTTGCATGCGGGGAACGCCGCAATTTTTCCGCACACACTTGTGGTGGCGGAGGAAATGGCAAAGGTCACGCTCCTGGAACATTTCCATTCTACAAACCGCGGCCGTCCCGGCTTCTCCTGTGGCGTGAATGATTTGATCGTCGGCGCCGGCGCAAAGGTTACCTATATTTGCGCCCAGGATTGGAGCGAGAAAACCCTCAGCATTCAGATCAATGCCACGACTGTGGCGCGTGACGCCTCGGCGCTAAATCTTCATCTCGCTCTGGGCGGAAAATATTCGCGCATGGAAAGTCTCAGCCGCCTGGCCGGCGAAGGCAGCCGCAGCGACATGCTGGCGGTTGCGGTGATGGACGGGAGTCGCGAGTTCGACGCACGCACCTTGCAGGATCACGGCTCGCCACACACCGCGAGCGATCTTCTTTTTAAGAACGCATTGAGCGATCGCGCCCGGACCACTTTCGGCGGCCTCATCCGGGTCGAACGGCATGCTCACTTCACCGATGCCTATCAAAAAGTGCGTAACCTTCTCCTGAGCGACGACGCCGAGGCGAACTCGATGCCCGGCCTCGAAATTCTCGCCGACAACGTCAGGTGCACTCACGGCGCCACCTCGGGACAAATTGACGAGGACGAGATGTTTTATCTGCTCGCGCGCGGCATTCCTGCTCCGGTCGCGCGTCACTTACTCGTGGGCGGATTCCTCAATGAGGTTCTCGAGCGGTTGCCGGATCGCGTCCTGGTGGAAAAGCTCGAATCTTTAATCGCAGCGAAATTTCGCGCGAATTGAATCTCGCTTTGCAAGCGCGTCGATGTTGCGGATCGATGATGCCGCTTGACTAGTTCATCTTGCACGATTTTCGAGAGACCACTATCCTCGATGGCATGGAGGTGAGCGGCACGATCGATAAAATCCTCTGCCAAAAAAGCGGCGAGATTTGGTCTGTGCATCCCGACACCTCCGTTTACGACGCCATTAAACTGATGGCGGAAAAAAATGTCGGCGCTCTGCTCGTGATGGAGAACGATCAACTCTCGGGCATTGTTTCCGAGCGCGATTACTCGCGAAAGGTCGTGCTTCGCGGCAAGACTTCGCGGAACACGATCGTGCGCGAAATCATGACCACCGAACTCACCACCGCTCATCCGCGCGAGACGGTCGAAGAATGCCTCCGCTTCATGACCGATAAACGCATCCGACATTTACCGGTCGTGAGCGATGGCGAATTGCGTGGCGTGATTTCGATCGGCGACCTTGTTAAGGAGGTCATTTCCTCGCAAAGCGCCACCCTCGAGCAGTTGCGGGATTACATTTCCGGCGGCTATCCGTCCGCCTAAACTCGCCAGACGGTTTCACCCCTAACGATCGTCCGGATCGCGCGACCCTTTAGCGTCCAGCCATCAAAAGGAGTGTTGCGCGAGGCCGATTGAAAGGCGTTTGCCTCGACCGTCCATTCCTTTGCGGGATCGATCAGGGTCACATCCGCTGCCGCGCCGACCGACAACGTTCCTGCCTCCAGCCCTAACAATCGCGCCGGGTTCGCCGTCAGCATCGCAATCAAGCGCGACAGATCGATGACCTTGCGCTTATGCACCAGCAAATCGAGAAACAATCCCAACTCTGTTTCCAGGCCGACAATCCCGAAAGGCGCGCGATCGAATTCTACCTCCTTCTCGAATCCAGCGTGCGGAGCGTGGTCACTCGCTAAAATCTCGATCGTGCCGTCGGCGATTCCTTCCAGCAAAGCGTCAATGTCCTGCTCGGTTCGCACGGGCGGATTCATCTTGAAGTTGGTGTCGAAATTCTGAATCGACTCATCCGTCAGGGCGATGTGGTGCGGACACACTTCGCCGCTGATCTTTACCCCGCGCCTCCGTGCTTCGCGCAGAAGCCGCACGCTTCCCGCAGCGCTGAGGTGCTGACAATGAATCCAATGATCGCAGCATTCCGCGAGTAATACGTCTCGCGCCACAATCGCTTCCTCGCCCGCACTCGGCCAGCCGGGCAAGCCGAGCAGCGTGCTCCAATAACCTTCGTGCACGACGCCGTTGCCGACGAGGTTATAATCCTGGCAATGATCCAGCACCGGCACGCCGACCATCCGCGCGTACTCAACCGCGCGTCGCATGACCTCGTTATTCTGCACACAATGTCCGTCATCCGTAATCGCGACCACGCCGGCTTGTGCGAGCGAACCGATGGGCGCCAGTTCTTCGCCCGCCAGATTTTTCGAGATCGCACCAGTCGGCAGAACATTAACGCAGGCAACCTTCGCTGCGCGATCCCTGATCCACGCAATCGTGCTCGGGCTATCCGCCGCCGGCGAAGTGTTCGGCATACAAACGACGGTCGTGAATCCCCCCGCTGCGGCCGCGCGCGACCCGGACTCGATCGTCTCTTTCCAGCTGAACCCCGGCTCGCGGAAGTGAACATGGATATCGATTAAACCTGGACTAACGATCAGTCCTTCGGCGTCGATTTCTTCGATCTGCATTTCGGCCTGGTTGCTTTCCGGCGTGGCAATTTTGCCATCCACAATCCAAAGATCGGCCATCTCATTGCGGTTGTTGGCGGGATCGATGATCCGACCGTTGCGAATAACCGTTCTCATGATCAGCTCACTCCACCGCAGAGATAGAGCACGGCCATTCGCACCGCGAGACCGTTTGTCACCTGATCGAGAATCACGCTGCGATCGCCGTCGGCCAATTCGCTATCAATCTCGACCCCGCGATTGATCGGTCCCGGATGCATGATGAGACAATCGGGCTTGAGAAGTTTGGCCCGCTCTTTCGTTAGGCCAAAAAGACGAATGTATTCGCCCAAGCCCGGAAAATATTCCTTTCGTTGTCGCTCGTGCTGGATGCGGAGCAGGTTTACGACGTCGGCCGTTGGCAAAACTTCCTCAAGCTCGTGCGAGACCGTCACGCCGAGTTGCTCGAAGGTGCGCGGCACCAGCGTGCTCGGTCCAACGAGAGTGACACGAGCGCCAAGCTTGAGAAGCGCAAAGATGTTCGAGCGCGCCACCCGGCTGAAGAGAATGTCGCCGAGAATCGCAACATGCAGGCCGGCGATCGAGCCTTTCTTTTCGCGGATGGTGTAGGAATCCAGCAGTCCCTGGGTCGGATGCTCGTGGGCGCCGTCGCCGGCGTTGATTACGCTCGCGCCGATGCGACTGGCGAGAAACTGCGGCGCCCCGGCCGAGCTGTGCCGCAGGACGATGATGTCGGCATGATTCGCTTCCAAGACACGCGCCGTATCTTTTAGTGTTTCGCCTTTCGTTAGGCTGGAAGCTGAGGCCGAAATGTTGACGATGTCGGCGCTCAGGCGTTTAGCCGCGAGCTCGAATGAAGTTCGGGTGCGCGTGCTCGGCTCGATGAAAAGATTGATTAAGGTCTTGCCTTGCAGAGCCGGGACTTTTTTTACCTCGCGCGTGCCCACCTGTTTGAACGCATCGGCCGTGTCGAGGACGAGTGTGATTTCGTCAACCGACAACTCGCGCAGGCCCAACAAATCCTTGCGTGTCCAGTGCGTCATTATCTTGGGATGATGAGGCTCGAGTCCCCGGGAATCCTGCGGCTCATTCTTTTTCCAGCCAGACGGCATCGGCTTCGTTGTTGGTTTCTTTCAGTCGGACGCGGACACGCTCGCCTTGCGCGGTTGGCAAATTCTTTCCGACAAAATCCGGACGAATAGGGAGTTCGCGATGTCCGCGATCGATCAAGACGGCTAGTTGGATGCAGTCCGGGCGACCAAAGGAACGAATTGCATCGAGCGCAGCACGACAAGTGCGGCCGGTAAAAATCACGTCGTCCACCATCACGACGGTTTTTCCTTCCAACGGCAGAGGAAGTTGCGACGCCCTAACGACCGGCAACGAGGCACGCCTCCCGAGATCATCGCGATGCATCGAGACGTCGATCACGCCAGTGGCGACCGGCACTTTCTTGATGGTTCTGATCTCGGTTGCGAGCCGTTGCGCCAGTTCCACGCCGCGGGCCGGGATCCCGGCGAGAATGAGCGAGCCGAGATCATGATTGCGTTCGGTAATCTCGTGCGCAATGCGCCGCAGCGTACGACCTAACGTGTCCGCATCGAAGATGCGGACTGCGCTGTTTTCGTTAGGCTTTTTTTGCTTCATCCTTTGCGACCTCGCGGGATCGCCTTAAAGGAACGGTGCGCAATCAGGCCGGCACTTTGGCCATTCTGTGTTCGCGCATTCGTCTTTCGCGCCAATTGGAGCGATGCTTCACAATCCAATCGAGCAGGGCTTTTTCAAATCCTATGTCGGCCCCGGCTTTTTCACTCTCGATCCATTTGTGTTTCAAAATTTCCTCGCGCTCGGCCAGGAACTCCTTGTAGAGGACGGAGTTTCTCAAAAAATGGGCCCCCGCGTCTTCGGGCCCAGTCGAGTTTTCATTCATGGCAGCGGTCAATCCTTTTTCGTTCTTCAGCATTAGACGAACCAAGGCGCCGGATATTTAAGGCGACGCGGCCCTGCAAAAGCAAGCACTACCTCGCAGGCAACTCGTCGCGCAGGCGAGCAGCAATCCGGCGAAATTCCACGCTTACCGGCGATTCGCGGTCCTCCGCGGCGACCGGCATTCCGCGATCGCCCGCTTCGCGTGTCGCAATGTCGATGGGAATTTGACCTAACAATGGCACGCGCAATCTCTGCGCTTCACGTTCGCCACCGCCGCTCCCGAAAATGTCGTAGCGCTGGCCATCGTTAGGCGCGACGAAATAACTCATGTTTTCGATCAAGCCGAGCACCGGCACATTCACCTTTTCGAACATGGTAGACGCCTTGCGCGCATCGATAAGCGCAACTTCCTGCGGAGTGGTAACGATGATCGCACCGGTAAGCGCGACCGTTTGCACGATGGTGAGCTGGATGTCGCCCGTGCCGGGCGGAAGATCGAGAACGAGATAATCCAGTTCGCCCCATTCAACCTGGCGCAGAAACTGTTGCGTATAACGCGTCACCATCGGTCCGCGTAGAATGGCCGGCGAAGCGTCGTCGAGCAGGAACCCCATCGACATCAGACGAAGGCCATATTGTTCCACCGGGATGATGCGGTTTTCTTCCGTCGCCATCGGGCGCTCTCGGGAGCCGAACATGAGCGAAATGCTCGGGCCGTAGATGTCGCAATCGCACAAACCCACTGCGGCGTTCGTTTGTTGAAGCGCGACCGCCAGGTTCGCTGCGACGGTCGATTTGCCGACGCCGCCTTTGCCACTCGCAATGGCGATGACATGTCTTACGCCTGCTATTCTTGTCGCCCCGACATTCGCGCTCCCGCTGCCGACGGGCGGAGCATGAATGTCAATCCGCACCTTTGCCTCGCGCACGCCCTCGATTTTGCTGAGCGCGTTCTCGGCTTCATTTTTGATCGTCTGCGGAATCGCGGGATCATTCGTCGCCAGCGCAAGTTGCACGACTACCTCGCCGTTGCGCGCATCGATTCCCCGTACCAGACCAAATGAGACGATATCTCGGCTGAAGCCCGGATATTTTACTGTCTTGAGCGCTTCCTTGATCTGATCTTCGGAGATGGGCATGGGACGAAGAAATTAGCCTGTGCCGCGGGCGAGTAAACCAGCAGTCACGATTTACAATCGCCGAGCTCTCTTCCACCGCGTTCGCCCAAAGGTATGCGACCTGCTTCTCTCAGCGCAATGCGGAGAATTAAGCTCAGCGGGCGCGAGCGCGCGGTGATGAAGACAATCGGTTTTGCAGATGCTATTTCCGGAGCACAAATTCGCGAGCACACTCAAATTCCGCCCGACGATCTGACCGACATTCTCAATGGGTTGATTGGTGCTGGTTATGTCGAAAGCCGGCCCTACCACGACCAGATTTCATCGACGGAGTTGGCGAACACGGAATTCGAAGTCAATCCCAGTTATGTGCACGAGCTAAAGGAAGCGATGCTGCGTGCCTGGTAGCATCCTCTCGCCAGTGCGACTCGTTAGGCTATTTGCGGCTCCGGAGTGGCGCGATATTCCTCGCTCCGTTCGCCGAAAAGCTGGCGGATAACGTCTTCCACCGGCAGCTCCTGCACGTTGATGTCGGTCACGGAACAACTGCGCAGCAGGTGGCGGCAAACGTCCGTGACTTTCGCGCGCGGAACTTTGAGCTGCACGCTGATTGGAGTCTCTTCCACCACTTCACCCATGTCCGAAAAGTCACGCAGCTCTTTCTCAGCAAAAGTGAGACTAACGATCTTGTGTCCGGAGAAGCGATCGATGATCGCGCTCAATTCTCCATCGAAAAAGATCTTTCCGTGATCGATGACAATTACGCGCTGGCACAGCTCTTCAATGTCCTGCATGTAATGGCTCGTCAGCATGGTCACGATGCGGTGTTCCCGATTGTAGAGGCGGAGAAATTCGCGCACGCGTTTCTGGCTCACGACGTCGAGGCCGATGGTCGGTTCGTCGAGAAAAAGGATGCGCGGCTCGTGAATCAGAGCGGAAATCAGCTCCATCTTCATGCGCTCGCCTAACGAAAGCTCGCGTACCATGACATTCATCTTGTCCTGCACCTCGAGCAATTCGCTCAGTCCACCCACGACCTTCTTGAAACGGTCGCGATCGATTCCGTAGATCGCGCGATTCAGCTCGAGCGATTCCTGCGCCGGCAGATCCCACCAAAGCGCGTTCTTCTGTCCCATGAGAAGACTGAACTGGCGCTTCATTTCATCGCGCCGTTCCCACGGAACAAAACCGAGCACGCGCGCCTCACCGGAGGTCGGATTGAGAAGACCCGAGAGCATTTTAAGCACGGTGGTTTTGCCAGCGCCGTTCGGCCCTAGGAACCCGACCAGTTCGCCCTCCTCGATTTTGAAGGAGATATTATCTGCGGCGCGCGTCTCCTGATATTTGCGCCTAACGAGTCCTTTAACCGAACCCCAGAGCCCGCTCTCCTTCCGATACGAGCGGTAGATCTTCGTCAGGCGGTTGGTTTCGATGATCGCCATGCGGATTCCCAGGAATTCATATCTGGTGCAAGTGGCGCGCGGTGGCAAAAGCCGAACAAGGAGCGCTCTTGGCGAAAATGAAGAATATCGTGCGTTCCTTGATTCAGGCGGCGCTGGATCGTGGGTGCTCTTTTCGCCGCTGCAACAGCGGCAGCACCTTTTCTACGAGCGCATCGCTCGTTAGGCCATGCTTCTCTCGCAGGACGGGAATGTTGCCATGTTCAATAAATTGGTCGGGCCAGCCAATTCGCACCACCGGAGTGTTGATCATCTGCGAATGGAGATGTTCCATCACAGCGCAACCGAAACCGTTGTAGAGGACGTGATCCTCGAGCGTGCAAACCACCTGCACACCGCGGGCAAAAAATTCCAGTGTGCCGATATCGAGCGGTTTGATCCAACGCGGGTTGATGAGTGCCACGGAGATGCCGCGGGCTTCGAGCTTTTGCCCTGCTTCCTGCGCCACCTCAAACATGTTGCCGAGGCCGAAGATGGCTACGTCTTTGCCATGTTGCACGACCTCGGCTTTGCCGATCTCGAGCAATCTCGGCTCCGGTTTCGGTTTTGCACCCGTGCCCGCGCCACGCGGATAACGAATGGCGATCGGACCAGAGTTGTAGTGCGCCATCGTCCACAGCATGTCGACAAATTCGTCCTCATTTTTCGGCTGCATGTGAACGATGTTCGGGATATGGCGCAAATAACCGATGTCGAATAGTCCATGGTGCGTCGGGCCGTCGTCGCCGCTCAGGCCGGCGCGATCCATGCAAAGGGCAACGTTCAAATTTTGCAGCGCGATGTCGTGGATGATCATGTCATAGGCACGTTGCATGAAGGTCGAGTAAATCGTCAGGAACGGTTTCAGTCCCTGCGTGGCAAGACCGCAGGCGAAAAGCGCGGCGTGCTCTTCCGCGATGCCAACGTCGAAGTAGCGGTCGGGATGTTGCGCCTGGAAGAAACCAAGCCCGGTGCCGCTCGGCATCGCGCCCGTAATCGCGACGATTTTGCGGTTTGTATCGGCGAATTTGCCTAACGTTTTACCAAGAATCTCCGAATACGTCGGCGTCGGCGCGGGCGCGGTTTCGCCGCTTTCGATTTTGTATTTGCCGAGCCCGTGGAACTTGTCCGGCTTGGCCAGCGCGGGCTCGTAGCCTTTGCCCTTTTTCGTGAGGATATGGAGCAGAACCGGCTCGTCCTGCCTTTTAAGAAACTCAAAGGTGCGCGTGAGCAGTGAGATATCGTGGCCGTCGACCGGGCCGTAGTAACGCAACCCGAGCTCTTCGAAAATCACACTGGGCACGAGGAGACCTTTCACGCCTTCCTCAACCTTGTGCGCGAGATGCAGCGCGCTCTTGCCCGCGATCGCCTTGATGAAACGTCCGGCTTTTTCGTGCAGGTGCGCGTAAGTCGGATTGGTTACGATATTGTTCAGGTAAGCTGCGATCGCACCGACGTTTTTTGCGATCGACCATTCGTTGTCATTCAGGACGACGATAAAACGCTTTGTTTGCGCCCGGACGTTGTTGAGTGCCTCGTAACTGATACCGCAGGTGAAAGCAGCGTCGCCCGCGACGACCACGATATTTTCATTGCCGCCACGCAGGTCGCGCCCAACCGCCATGCCGAGACCAGCGGAAAGCGCGGTCCCGGCGTGGCCGGCGCCATAGGCGTCGTGCTCGCTTTCGGTGCGCAGGAGAAAACCATTGAGACCATCGTATTGACGCATGGTGTGGATGCGATCGAGGCGGCCGGTAAACATCTTGTGCACGTAGCCCTGATGGCTGACGTCGAAAACAAACTTGTCCTGCGGCGTAGTGAAAACGCGATGAAGCGCGATCGTCAGCTCGACCACTCCAAGATTTGGACCAAGGTGACCGCCGGTCTTCGACAAGACTTCTATCAGTGTATCGCGCACTTCCTGGGCGAGCTGCGGCAGCACTTCCTCGGGGAGCGCCTTGATGTCGTCCGGCGAACGGATGCCATCCAGTACACGCCTGGTTTCGTTAGGTGCCTTAGAAGAGACTGACATCGTTGGCTTCTCCTTTTGGTTCGGGTTGCGGCGTCGGGCTGGCGGTAGCCAGTTCAAATTCTTTCACGACCGGTTTACCGGCGCTGTTGCGGGTGATGATTTCGATCCTTTGCTCGGCCGAGGCAAGCTGCGCCTGGCAAACCTTGACCAGTTTCATTCCTTCCTCGTAACGGACGATGAGCTCTTCCAACGGCAAATCGCCCGACTCCATTTGCTCCACAATTTCCTCCAGCCGTTTCATGGCTTGCTCGAAGTTCGCCGAGGATGCGGGCTTCTTTACCGGGTTGGACATAACGGCGAAGGGGCAATTAAGCATAGCCGGACCAATTAAAAAGGAGGACTTGCCCCATTTTGGGCGGCAGAGGCGCTGGCATAATGGATGCTAAATATCGCATTCGTTAGTCACCATGACTCGGCTGAAACGCATTCTACTAATTGATCACGAGCCGCACCTGACAGCGATCGTGAGCTCGGCATTGCAAACCAGTGGGCGCTATCTCATCCGTCAGCAAAGCTATGGCGCGGAAGCCCTGGCTGCGGCGCTCGATTTTCAGCCCGATCTTATCCTGCTTGACGCCGAACCGGAGCATCTCGAACTCGATCAGGTGGCGCAACAAATTCATGGCGAGAGCGCGTTGCAGAATGTGCCAGTGCTTTGCCTAACGAATTTAGCGGCGAATGGGCAAATCGGATCGATTGGTTTCCTCGGTGGTTACACGTTTCTGGCAAAGCCGTTCCGCCTCGACGACATGGTGAATTGCATAGCCGAGATATTAAAAATGCGCTGCGCCAGTAGCTCTTGATTCAAGCGGGCTGCCTGGACCATCTGCCGCAGTGGCAACACTGCGATTTTCGGAGAGGTCTTGCCAGATTGCGTGCGTCCGGCAACTTCTCGCCATGCCTGGCACCGCCGCTACCGTCAAGGAACTGCTGAACAGCACCACCTCGCGCGAAGACGTGCTGGTGCAAGGTTGGGTGCGGACCCGTCGCGACGCAAAAGGGTTTTCCTTCATTGAGGTGAACGATGGTTCCGGTCTGCACAACCTGCAGGTAATCGCGCAAAACACGCTGCCTAATTATTCCGCCCTCCAACGCCTCACGACTGGATCATCCATTCGCGCCCGGGGCGCGCTGACCGCTTCGCAGGGAAAGGGACAGAGCTGGGAGTTGATGGCGACCTCAATCGAGATCGTAGGCAGCTCTGATGAAAGCTATCCCCTGCAAAAGAAAGGACATACCCCGGAATTTCTGCGCGAGATCGCCCACCTGCGCCCGCGTTCGAATCTTTTCGGTTCGGTCTTTCGCGTTCGCAGCCGGCTCGCTTTCGCTGTTCATCAGTTCTTCCAGCAGCGCGGTTTCGTTTACGTCCATACCCCAATCATCACCGGCAGCGATTGCGAAGGCGCGGGGGAGCTTTTCCGCCTGACGAGTTTCGATCTGAAGAATCCACCGCGCCAGCCCGATGGCGGAATCGATTACTCGAAGGATTTCTTCGGGCGCTCGACTTACCTCACCGTGAGCGGGCAGCTCGAAGCGGAAGCCTTCGCCTGCGCCCTCTCCAAGGTTTACACCTTCGGCCCGACCTTTCGCGCGGAGAATTCCAATACCTCGCGACACGCCAACGAGTTTTGGATGATCGAGCCGGAAATGGCCTTTTGCGATTTGCAGTGCGATATGGATCTGGCCGAGGAACTGGTGAAGTACCTCGTGCGCGACATTCGCGAGAATTGCCGCGACGAGCTGGAGCTCTTCGCAAAGTTTGTCGACACGGAGTTGCTCTCGCGACTTGATTTTGTTATCGAGCGGCCGTTCCAGCGCATCACCTATCAGGAGGCGATCGACCTGCTGCGCGAGAGCGGGGAGAAGTTTCAGTTCCCGGTCGAATACGGGCTCAATCTGCAATCGGAACACGAACGCTGGCTAACGGAGAAGCACTTCAAATCGCCCATTACCGTTTTCAATTACCCAAAGGAAATTAAACCGTTTTACATGCGGCTGAACGATGACGGCAAGACAGTCACGGCGATGGATCTCCTCGTCCCGGGCATCGGCGAAATTGTCGGAGGCAGTCAGCGCGAAGAACGACTCGAAGTCCTGGAAGCAAACCTGCGTCAGCACAAGATGAACCTGGCCGATTACAAATGGTATCTTGATCTTCGCCGTTACGGCACCGTCCCGCATGCCGGGTTTGGACTTGGCTTCGAGCGCATGCTCATGTTTGTCACGGGCGTCTCGAATATTCGTGATGTGATCCCCTTCGCGCGCACGCCAGGCAGCGCGGAGTTTTGAGACGGTGCTTCTAGACGGGCCTGTCCTGACTAGCCGCGTTCATGCGTTCGCGCAGCTCGTAAGTCTTGGCCACGGAAAGAAACTCGTAGTAGCCATGCAATCTTGCGAAGTAGTAGCCTTCGCGCCCATCAAGAAAACCGCGCTGCCAAAGGTAGACGTAAAGAAACCGCAGCCAGGGCCGAAATGGTAATCGTTGGGCAAGTTGCTTAAGTCGCCGGCGCTGAGCGACTCGTCTGCTTTGCAATTCAGAATTCGCCGCAGCGGAGGGCCGCGCCGCAGCGACCCGAGCTTCCCAGTTCGAATAACGATTGTGCTTCTCGACGAAAACCTCGACCGAAGGAAATGCGTAGTGATCCATCTCACAGCACAATCGTCTGGTCGGCCCCTGCACGATGACGTGCTCGTGCACTTCGTTATCGCCGCTGGCGGTCGCAATCTCCGTGAGTTTCTCGTAACGGCCTAACGAATGCCGAAACAGACGCAGGTTCCAATTGGGATAGTAAGCGTGCCGAAGCCAGCGGCCCATGAACATGAACCGGCGGTTGATCCAATAACCCGCTGTCGTTCCAGCGTTCGCGATTGCGCTGCGAAACTCCTGCTCCGCCTCGTTAGGCAACACCTCGTCAGCATCCAGGATGAAAACCCATTCGTTACGAAAGGATAAATTCTCCAGTGCCCAGTTTTTTTTCTTCGGCCAGGTGCCATTAAACTCGAACTGAATGACGCGGGCGCCAAATTCCTCCGCGATTCGTTGCGAGCCGTCGCTACTCTGGGAATCGACCACGAAGATTTCATCAGCCCAAACGATCGAATTGAGACAGCGTGGCAAATTAACAGCCTCGTTTTTGATCGGCACGATAACAGAGACCGGCACGGGTGTGGTGCGTCTATCCACGAGGAAAGGCGGTATGACTTGCGGGCGTGATAATTCAGAAATCTGAGCACGAAGGATGCGTATTTCCTAGTAAAGATTCTCTCGGCGGCGGGACGCGAAACTCGCGCGCGGATCATTTGAATTCCCCGCAGGCGCCAAAGTGACTGAGGAGAAATATTTTTCCCGCTCTTGAATGACTCTGCTACACTTCCGGCAGGCACAATCTAGCCGTGCAGACTTCACTTTCCGTTAGTCTGGATCTCGCAGCTATCTAACGGCGCTGCTCGGCAACTCCAAATTCTGTGAAGCGCGTCGATCTCAACAACAATTGGCCTGCCTCCTGGAAAGCTTCATTTCGTTACGACCAGGAGGAAGTCTACGGCCAGGTCCGCAACCAGGGTTACGCCTATGCCTATGAGCGACGAAGGCGCGCCACCTTTCGCCTTGTGACGGAAGTCCTCCCGCCCGGCGCGCACATTCTCGATATCGCCGCCGCACAGGGAAATTTTTCCATCGCCCTGGCTGAGATTGGCTACGAAGTGACTTGGAACGACATGCGAAGCGAGCTGGCGGATTACGTGCGAATGAAGCAGGAATACGGCAGGATTCATTTCGCCCCTGGGAATGCATTCGATCTCAAACCGGCCGAACTCTTCGACGGCGTTCTCATTACCGAAGTCATCGAGCACACCGCCCACCCGGACCAATTGCTGGCAAGCACGACGCAACTGGTGCGCCCCGGCGGTTACGTCATCATGACCACGCCTAACGGCGCCTACTTTCGCAATAAGCTCCCGAAGTTCACCGAATCTTCCAATCCGGCGATCTATGAATCGGTGCAGTTTCAACCTGATACGGATGGCCACATCTTTCTTCTTCATCCTGAGGAGGTGGAACGGCTCGCCCAGCAAGCCGGACTCGTTTTGGAAAAACTCCTCCTCTTCACCAACCCACTCACGAGCGGACATATGAAGATGGAGTTTATTCTTCGACGAATGCCAAAGTTGCTCGTCGACGGAATTGAACACCTGACCAATCGTCTGCCATCGGGCCTAACGAATAAGCTCGCCACCCAGTTGGCGGCACGTTTTCGTCGGGTCGAAGATTGTTAGTCGCCCTACAGCCGCGACCTCAATACCCGACAGGGATTGCCGGCGGCGATCGTATCCTCCGGCACATCGCGGGTCACAACCGAGCAGGCGCCGACGATGGCACGCGCCCCTATACCGACTCCTGGCATGACGAACACGCGCGCGCCCAGAAACGCGTCTTCCCCAATCGTGATTTTGGCCACGGTCAACGGCATCGCGGGAACGGAAAAATTGTGCGTGCCGGTACTGAGGTAAACTTCCTGGGCCACCACCGCCCGTGGTCCGATTTCGATTTCCCCAAGGCTATAAGCATTGGCCCGATCGCCGAGACAAGCGCGATCGTGCATCGTTAGATTCCAGGGAATCGCAATACGTGCGCGCTGGTGCACAAAGGGCGTGCCGTAAATCCTGGCGTCGAAGGCTCTCAACCAAAAAAGCCGCCAGGCGTTGGCCGGCTTCGGCGTCCAGACGCAGAAAATGGCCCAGCAAAATTCCCAGAGAATGCGACGAAAGCGCTCCTTCACTGACCACGGCGAGGCGAATTGTGAAGCCTGTGCGGCGTCGACGGATTTGAGCGGTTCGGCCATTCGTTAGGCGCTATTTCTTAATAAACTTGCGAAATCGTCCAGATAACGGGGCGCGACCTTTTCCAGCTCAAACTCGCCCGCTTGCAGGCGTGCCGCTCGTCCGATTTTCGAAATTTGCTCCCGACCAAGCTGCAGTACCGCAGTCAATCGCTCTGCCAGATTTTTCTCGGGGTCCGGTCCCCGATGATCGAAAACGAAACCAGTCACGCCGTCGGAAATATAATCACGAAAGCAATCCAGCTTCGAGACAAACGGCGTGCAGCCATTGGCCATCGCTTCCAAAGGCGCGACCGGCATCGCTTCGCCCGTCTCCGCAATCGAGGGATAGACAAAGACCAACGCCGAGCGGTATTGAGCGGCGAGCTCCTCAGCGTCGAAGATTTTGCCATGCCATTCTATTTGCGCGTCGCTGCTTTCACCGATTTTTTGCAATCGCTGAAGAAATGCCTCGCCACCTCCTCCGAGGTGCGCTTCATGAGGTCCCACAATCCTGACTTTCCACTCCGCCAATAATCGTGTTGGTAAGCGAGTGAGCGAGCGGAGAAACAACTCGATCCCTTTCTCGGGATGAATCCGGCCCACATAGAGGATGACTTGTTCGTGCTTTCCAGCGTCGACTTCCTCGATACGAAAAGGAAGCGCGTTTGGAATGACACGCACCCTGGAGCGAAGTTGCGGCGCCTCGGCAATGATCTGCTCCGCGATTGCCTTCGAAACCGCCTGCAAACGCGACGCGTGTCCATACCAGCGCATTTGCCCTTTGGGCCCTCGCGCAACATGCACATAAAGGCGGCCCCGATCTTTCCGCCTAACGATAAGCGGCAGCCAGAATGTGTTCGTCACCAGGATGTCGGACATCGGCAAAACGCGACGCACCCGCCAGGAATAAAGGAGGTCGAGCCACTTCAACCAAACGAGGGAACGAGGTTGCGAGTAGCCGCGCACGCGCAGGTGCCGCACTCCTTCGACGATCTCCTCCGCCGGCAGCTCGGGGTGAGCTCGAGAAATCTGCAACACTTCGCATCCGCGCCTAACGAATTCCTGAGCAAGCGCAAACCAGACCTTTTCCACCGCGCCTCCCATGATCGGTGGCACGGGGAAAAATGCGCCGAGGACAATGGTAATTTTCACGATTTCTTTGTTCTTCTCCTCGTGGCGCCCTGCGGTGCCTCAAACATCCGACGAAACCGGTTGAAGCCTGGTCTTCGGCTCACCCAGCACTTCGAGTAACGAATCGGTCGCACGCTGAATCTCAAATCGCGCCGTGAAACAACGTCGTGCCTTGTCGCGCATAAGCATCCGCTCCGATGTGGACGTGGCGAACCAGCGTTCGAGTAAACGGCTCGTCCCCGCAAATGTATCGCTCTCGACATACCCGGCGCCGTTCACCTCGATTTCGCGCCAAATGTTGACTTTGTCCGAAATGAGAACTGGCAGTTCACAGGCCAATGCTTCGACCACAGCGATGCCAAAATTTTCCTGATGTGACGGCAGGATAAACGCCTCAGCCGCGGCAAAAGCGCCCCACTTTAAGTTGCCGCGCAACATCCCGGGAAAGGTGACCGGCATTCCCGCCGCGAGGCTCTTCAGCCGCTCGAGGTAATCTTCGTGCGCGGTGGGTCCGGCCATGACGAGATGTATCTGCTCCGATTTGGAGTGGGCACGAAGTGCCTCGAGCAAAAGGTCGCATCCCTTCTTCTCGTGCAGTCGACCGAGGAAAAGCAGAATCTGTTTTCCGCGCAGCGTGGGAAATGCACGCAGGAAATCCTCACGTGCATTTATCAGGTCGATCTGCGGTTGGGCGGTGCCGTAATTCACCACCACCTCGTTGCAGCGATAGAGAGCGAAGGATTCGCGCGCCAGCCGGCGTTCCTCCTCCGAGGTGAACAGAACTGCGGCAGCATCGCGCAGCACTCGGTACTCTGCCCATGGCCAGTAGAGAAGTTTTTTCAGATGTTTCAGCGGATAAGTGCGCTTGAACCAGGGATCGAGCATCCCGTGCGGAAAGACGAAATAAGGCGTCGCCGTCCCGTGGAGCGCGCGCCAGACGCCAAAGCTGTGATATTGCCAAATGCCGTGCACGATCACGACGTCGAAGCGGGCTTGGTTCGCCTTCACCCACGGCACGAACCGCGACGTATAGCCGTAGCTCCCTCCATCCCCGAGACCATGCGCGACTCCGGGAAATTCCAGGACGCCGCGCGCGTTCGGCGCATCGAGCGAGACGACCTCAACGTCGTGCCCGCGTTGCGCGAGAACGAGCGAAGATTGCCGGACCGACTCGAGCGGGCCGCCGATCGCCGGATCAAGCGAGTGAATGCAGCGCAGGATTCTCATTCGATCGGTGCGAGGCTTCCTTTCGCCTGACGAAATGGCCAAGCACGACCATGCTCCAGAGCCGGGTCCAGTGCAGCCGGCCTTGACGGAAACCTTTCCGCGCATTGGCGACGAACTCGTCAGGTAAAAATCCGCGAACAACCAGCTCGCATAGGCCTTCATCGACAAAGTTCGCCAGCGGACCGCTCATCCACTCTTGCATCGGCAGAGCGAAACCCGCCTTGGGTCGTTCGTAGACCGCCGGTGGCAACAGATCCCGAGAGGCTTGCACGAGGAGTCCTTTGGCCCGGCCGTAGCGTTGTTTCTCGGCGGCAGGCAGGCCTAACGAATACTCGACCAATTGATGATCGAGAAACGGCACGCGCAATTCGAGTGAGACTGCCATGCTCATTTGATCGGAATCGCGCAGGAGCATGTGGCGCATGTATCCAGTCAGCTCCGCCCAACTGATTCGGGAAAAATCATCCGGTAATTCCACCGGACATTCGAAGGTCAAGTTATCATTAGGCAACCCGGCCTGCTGCAGCATCTCATCGGTGAAGAATCGCCTCCGCCAACGGGTTAGCAGATCGACGTCGGTATCGTTAGGCAAATCCATCAGGCGCGCACCGCCGAGAAGGCGGCGGACACCGCGCGGGAGTTGTGCCAGCCATTTCAGGCGCGGCACATCGCGAAAGCTCGGATAACCACCGAAAAGCTCATCGCCACCCAAACCGGACAGAGCCACTTTCACTCCCTGCTGAGCCACTGCGCGAGACACGATATAGGTATTGATCGCGTCGACCGAGGGAAGGTCGAGATGAGCAACCGCCTCGGTCACCGACTGAATGACTTCGTCTTCATTCAATTCGAGCCGTCGATGGGTAGTTCCGTAACGCTGTGCGACCTGAAGAGCGATGGCACTCTCATCGAATTCTGCCATATCGAAGCCGACCGTGAAGGTGAGCAAACGCGGTCCGAGTCGCTGCGCGGCGAGCGCCGTCACAATCGAAGAATCGATTCCGCCACTCAAAAAACTCGCGACCGGAACGTCGGAAAGAAGATGCTCCTCAACCGCAGTCTCAAGAAGCGCGCGTAGTTTTTCCGGAGCGGCTTGCGTGGAAGAGGTGAATCTCTGTCGCGCCGGCCAATAGCGCGAGAGGCGAGGTTTTGCTTCAGAGCCAATTGTTAGGCAATAGCCTGCCGGCAAAGCCCGGATTGCCGGATACAAAATTCTCTCCTCCGGACAGGCACCACACTGCAAGTAGGCGCTAATTGAGGCCGGTGTCGGCTCGGATTCCAAAGTGGTGAGCACTTTTACCTCCGAGGCCAGGCGAAAATGAGCTTCATCCAGAGTGTAATAGAGAGGTTTGATGCCGAGACGATCGCGTGCGACGAAGAGCTCCTGGCGCGCCGAATCGTAAATGGCGAGGGCGAACATTCCTTTGAGGCGCGAGACAATTTCCGGTCCCCAACTCGCATACCCGGCGAGAATCGTTTCGGTGTCGCTCGTGCCGCGCCATTTGCGATTGCCAATCTCGGCACGCAACTCGCGATGATTGTAAATCTCGCCATTGACCACGATAACGTTCCCAGTCGCAGGATCGGTCATCGGCTGAGAACCGTTAGGCGAGAGATCGAGAATCGCCAATCGAGTGTTGCCTAGCCAGATCCGTTCATCGGGCGAAATCCATTCACCCTGCGCGTCCGGGCCGCGATGCAAAAGGAGGCTAAGATCGAGCGGCGCGGCAGCTGCGCCAAAGCTGAAATGAGCCGCGATGCCGCACATGGCTGTGTTCTATACCGGCACGCCGAGTGAGCGATAGAGCTCGACGTATTGCGCGATCATGTTTTCCGCGCGGAAACGCCCGGCATTTTCCAGACTCTTTTCGCTCAAGTGCGCGCGCTCTGCAGGATCGGAGAGACTCAAAAGAGCACGAGCAAAAGCCGCTTCGTCCTCGACTGGCGCGGTTAATGCCCCGTCGCCCGCGACTTCCGACATGGGTTCGTGGTCGCTGCAAACGACCGGGCAACCGCAGGCTTGCGCTTCGATGATCGGCCAGCCGAAGCCTTCGTAACGAGATGGATAAAGTAGAGCGCAGGCTGAACTGTAGAGCGCTTCGAGCAGGTCGTTGCCGGGACCCTCTACTTCGACCAGTCGATCGAGCAGGCCAAGCTCCTCGCCTAACGAACGCAACGCGTGAGTCAATTTCTGCCCGGCGAAAACCATCTGGCCGTTCCAGCTGTCCTTCGTCAGAGCGAAAATCCGGAGCGCGCCCTCGCGATTTTTCATACGCAAGTTGGATCCCACATGGAGAATGAAGGGCCGCTCGAGATCGAGTTGAGGAATTTGCGACAGCATCGAACGCGCACGCTCCGGCCCCTGTTTGCGATAAGGATAGTTGATTCCATGATAGATGAGCAGGATTTCTGGCCGGCCCGCTTTTTGCCTAACGAGTCGCCGCGCATCGCGCCAGGTGGCGGACGACGCACAGGCAATCGCGGTCGCCCGGCGGAGGCCGGACAAGATCCAACGCTGCAAATATTTCCCAGTCGCTGAAGCCGGCGTATCGGGCACTTCGCCGAGCGCGCCCCGCACTGCCAGCAGATCGTGGCAACTCACGACGACAGGCCGGCCTTGGATCCGGGCGGCATACATGGCGTTGGAGTGATCGCAGATGTGCACGAGCTCGGGCGATCGCTTTGCGAGCGCCCATTTTAGTCGCCAGGGGAAAATGAGAAACTTATCGAGATAGCCAAGCCACTTCGCCACGAAAGGCCCGGCGAATGTCACCCGTCCGAGATATGGTTGCGGCTGGATTATCTCCACGGGCACATCCGCTGTCGTTAGGCCACGCAGCATCATGTTGGCAAACCGTTGCATGCTTTGCTGCTGATCGGCCGGATAATTACCGATCAAAAGGATCATGCGTGAGAGGCGCGTCACGACGCCGGCTATCATGCAGCCGATCGGCATAAACCGACCGGCGATTGTGACGCTCCGGCGCTCGCCGGTGTTCGTCGTCTTTTCCCGTCGGTTCCTCCTCTTGGCCTGCCCGGGCAGCAAGGGCGAGCCCGGCCAGCGCGACCGCAAAACCGAGCGTGGTCGGTTGTCCAAATGGACCTTCGAGCAGAGCAAAAAAGGATGCACTGAAGAGAAAGAGCGGGAGTGGATTGTCCCGCCGAAGTTGGCTCAGCGAAAAACGACCGACGTGAAACGTAATCGCACACCGCCAGAGCAAAAAGGCCCCGCCAAGAATTGGCCCGCTTTCCAGGATAATTCGCGACCACTCGTTTTCTGCGAGGAGAAATTCCACGTGTCCGACAAGAAAATTCGCGCCCCCGTTCGTTCCCACACCAAGTCCGAAGCCACCGAGAGGAGCTCGCGTCAGCACGCGTAAACCATCAAAAAAATCGCCAAAAGTGCGGCCGACTAAATCTCCAACCACACTACTCTCGGCAGCATCGGCGCCTTCGGCAAAACGATCGGAGAGAATGCCAATACCTTCCCTAAAAACCGGCAGGTAGCTGATTAGCCAAAACACAATTGCGGCAAAGAAAATATAGCGACCGAATTTGCCCGCGAGCGTGGGCTTAACGAACAAAATGACCGCGAGCGACGCCGCTACCACTCCTACCGCAAGGACTGCGGCGCGACTTCCGGAAACCCCCATCCCAACGAGCAACGCCCCACCAGCCGCGCCGAGGAGCCAGGTCTTGTAGGGCAATTTACCCAGGACGGCGTGAAGCATGAAAGCCGCTACCGAGCTCAGGTAGTAAACAGCTCCGGAGACAAATGAAAATGTCCCTGGCGGCCGAATGCGACCGCTGCCGGCGCCTAGTTGCACGCCTTCGCCCACTCCTGCGGTGCTGTTGATGAAGGAATCGGGCGAGGAGGCGAACTGCGCAGCCATCAGAACACTCATCGGAATCATGCCCATCATCGTCCACCAGCCGACGCGTTTTACATCCTCAAGATCGAAGACCATCGGAATGACGAAGATCAGTGGCAGGTGCAAGTAATTGCAGCGAACACCGTAGCCAGTAACGAGAATGATGGTTTTGATCGGGAAATACGGCAGCAGCACAATAATACCTGTTGCCCACGAAAGAATGGCAATCAGTTCCAGGGTCACAATCCAGACGTTTTGTGGAATGAGCCGGGCGCGAAACGCCAGGACATAAATCGCGACCGCGACCGGGTCGCGAGCCAGCAGAAGCGGCGTCGAAAGTTGGGGAAGCACCCATTTACGAAAGACACCTTCGAAAACCAGCAGCCACAGATAAAACCAAATGAGCCCTCGGATGTGCCGGATCGTCGCCGAGTGGTCGACGATCTTTGCTGACTTTGCGGGAGCGGAAGGATGCACCCTGCCTGCGGCAGTGACATTCATGAATTGAGGCTTCTACCAACCACTTCTCGTGCCAGTTCGACAAGGCGCCGCCGATAATCTTCCCACTGAATAGTCAGCGCCTTATGCCGGGCTGCTTCCTGCATGGCCCGTCGCCTCTCCTTCTCGCGGCTAAGGAGGCTGAGCTTCTCCTCGATCGCCTCGGATGAGCGAATCGGAATAATAAACCCATCGGTTCCATCGCTGATCAGGTCCGGTCCGGCAGTATGCGAAGTGGTGATCACTACCAACCCCCGACTCATGGCCTCCGTCATAACCAGACCAAACCCTTCGTGAAGCGACGGCAAGACCAGAACATCGTGTCGCGACATTTCCTCTAGTAACTCAGGATGAGGAAGAGAAGGTATCCAGCGATACTTTCCCAGGACCGCAGGCACAGGAACTTCGGCACTAACTCTTCGACCAACAAGAGAAAGCTCAATTTCGTCGCCCAACTTCTCCATTGCCTCCAGCAGATAACCAAGTCCTTTCGCCTGTGTAAGTGCGCCCACAAAAATTACCCGTAGTTTGTCGAGAGAAGATCTAGGCCGGACAGGCGTGTCGCACGCATCTGTTCCGTAAGGCAAGACATGAATTGGCGCGGTCACGGTCTTCCCATCCAGGATACTCTGTCTGGCAAATGATGTCGGCGTAATAACCGCGTCGGCCAGCCCTAACTCTTCATCTTTCCGCGCGAGCTTTTCGGCGCTATCGGTCAAGGCGCCCAGCGTGGGGGCCCATTCCGGATGCAGTTCCGCCTCCTCTTCTTGAAGGCGTCTTACTGTCCGCCAATGGACAATGGGATGTTCATAAATGCAGAGAATCCCACGAGCCTTCGCCGCGCGAAATGTAACGACTGCCCCATCGTCGTAGGCGTATACGGCTTTGCTCGTTGGGGCACTCGCGACGCGCGTCGCCACCCGTCGGTCGAGCGATTGGTAAACCGCGTCAATACCAAAGACACCATTTCCGCCGCCAAACCACTGCTGCCAACCGAGCTGGCCAATAATTTGTCTCCCCCATTCGCGCCAACCGACGGTATGAATGTATGGCTGGAGCTCTCTGGCAAACGAACGTCGACGAAGCTCGCGACAAAGATGCGGAAATCGCGACGCCAGGCTGTCGAGAAGGCTATTTTCACGCCAGTTGATGCAAGTCCAAAATTCGTCCAGCATGCCGGCTTCCGCAAAGGCCAGGGCAGCTTGCCTCACGTTTTGGTTGGCAGTTGGATGCGAAAGAATAATCACGAGAGTTTCGAAAGAAATATCTGGCGATACTCATGAGCGATTACCGCAGGATGAAACCTGGCCAGGTGCTTGGGCGCGTTTTCAAGGAGACACCTTCGTTCGTTAGGCTTGGCCAGCAACTGACCCAGGGTATGTGTCAGAGCTTCAACGTCTCCGTTTGGGAAAGTAAGTCCGCATGGTCCAATCGCCTCGGGTAATCCGCCGCCGTTCGATCCTACGACCGCACAGCCGCACGCGATCCCCTCCAGCGCTACGACACCGAATGGCTCGTCGTAACGCGACGGAATCACCAGGATCTTATGTTGACGCAGGAGCGCCGCTAACGCCGCGCCGCTCTTAGCTCCAAGAAATACCACCCTTTCATGCAATCCAAGCCGCGTTGTCAACTCGACAAGCGCAGCCTGTTCCGGTCCGGTGCCAACAATCGTTAGGCGCACTCCAGGTCCTGCAACTTGAAGACGAGCGAGCGCTTCAAGTAACAGGTCGACCCCCTTTTCCGACACCAGTCGGCCAAGAAAGATGAGATCGCCGGAACGATCGACCTCCGAGGCAGACGTTTTGAACATCTCGGCATCGTAGGGATTCGGGATGACAACTGAAGCCGTGCGAAAGCAATTCGCGACCGCCCGGCTAATAGCTACGCTCGGCGTAACTTGAACCACTGCGTGTTTGATGCGCTGCACCAAATCCACCCCGGAAGGTTGCCGGCAGTACGAGCCCTGATGAGTAATAACCGCCGGCTTATGCAGGATCCAGCTGGGCCACAGCGTGCGCAGGCTCAGGTTGTTTTGCCAGACAATATCGCACCACTGGATTGCACGAAAGAGTGCGCCTAACGACGGCTTTCGGATCACCGGCCAGTTAAACTCCTCCAATCCTTCATTTGGAGTATGTGTCACGATTATGACTTCGTCTCCCTGGCGAGCAAACTCTTGCGCCAGCAGCAGGCTGACCGTTTCAATTCCGCCGATGCTGGGCGGGAAGGCATGAGATGATATTAGAAGCTTCAAATTGCCGGCCGGCCGGTGCGCCCGGCGAAATAGTCCCGGACTGCTCGCCAACGCGCGCGCACCGAAGAGAAATTATGTCGATGAAATGCGAGTCGCAAGGTATTGGCCAGAATCAGAAGAGCGCGCAACGTTGCCGCCGCACCGCCAAAATAGTCGTGGACGAGAAACAGCGAGTTTCGCGCGAACAGATAACTGCGCCAGGCATTCTCCGTGGACGTAACTGGATTAACTACGACCGCTCCCCAGACCATGACCACCTTCCAACCCTCGCGAACGGCGCGCGCCCCTAGCTCATGTTCATCGCCATAGGCGAAGTAACGTTGATCGAAAATCCCTATCTCTTGCAAACACTCCCGTCGCACCAACATGAGTGTGCCGTGTGGAACGTCGATCTCCTGTGAGATGCCACGCCCTCGCGGTAAAGCCGTCTCCGGTTGCACACCATGCCAGCGTGAGAACCGCGTGATGATGGGCTCGGGATACTGCGGGCAGGCAATACCGACGCGCGCATCATTTTTCGCTGCCCGAAGGAGGAGTGGCAAGCAATCGGATTCCGGCATCGCATCGTGTGCACTGATAAAGCAGAAGGAGCTTGTCTCACTGTGAAGCCAATGGCGTAGCGCGACATTTAAGGCGCCGCCCCAGCCCTTGTTGTTGTCCAGCCTGACGATATTAGCGTTGGAATCGAGAATCGATTCCAGTTCCTGAAATAGCTCCGGCGATGAGTCGTTATCGAGCACGGTAATGTCGAGCGGCACATCCTGCGCAAGAAAGGCGCGTACGGTCCTCGCGCAGGCTTCCGGCTGATTCCAGTGAACAACCAGCAACCGCGAAACACTCATGGTTCGATAACTTTCGCGATCGTGGTGGCAAGACCAGCAGACGACGCGTTCCTTTGATACCAATGGTAAATGGCCTGTGCTATGGCGGGGCGCTCACGCGCCGTTGGAAGAGTCGCGAGCGTAAAAGGTCCGGGCATAACGTCGCCATCGATGGATATCTTTGAATTCACCGAAGGAAAGACTGGTATTACACCATGCGCACAATAGGCCGCAAAAGCGGTGGATTTCAGAATGACCTCCGTCCGGACATGGCTTCGGGCAAAGTAATCCACCCAGCCAAACGCGCACTTAGCCAAACGCTCGGAGGCTGGCGCCACTTCGATGTCAGGCCAATAGCGGTCGGTTTTTAATTGGCGCCGAATATCCTCCCGCTCGTCTCCACCTATGACAGCCAAGTCTTTGCCACTGGGAAAAGAGCGAAGGGAACGTTGAATTAATTCATTACCTCCGCAGATGACCCAACGCTCAGGATTCCGATCGGCAATCTGTTCGTGAGAAAGTGTTGGCTCGCCGAAGGTCGAGAACACCGGTCTAACGACAACAGGAGCAGAGGGCAAAAGTGTTCGCAGCTGATTAGCGAGGAGATTGCTGCTGACGACGCAACTGACGGAGGATTTGGCCACGAGTCGAGCGAGACGCTTTTGCAGCGGTTGCAGCCAAAAGGCGCTTCGACGCCAGCCGCTCGATGCGTAGAGCTCGTGAAAAATAGTAATTAAGGGACCGCCGAGCAACGGCCGCATCTCGCTAACCCGTTTCGGAAGCCAGAAAGGTATTCCGCGTGGGTGGTAGCCGTAGTTGACATAGTGCAGGATGGCGGCGGCCGCCCGCGATGGACGCCACGCCGAATCGCTCAAAGCGAGACCGGTGACGAAATCCGTGCTTAGGCCGCTCACGTTCGCCAGGCTTCCAGCAAGCACTTTAGCGTAATCGTTTACTCCTCCTCGGTGAGATAAGGGATACGGCACGATCTGCACAATGGAGTGCGGGTTATTCACCGGATTGAAAAAACCCGCCACACCGATCGCATGGCTTTCGACTGGAAACATTGGAACCGGTATCTCCGCTCAGCCATTGCGACGCGCGTAAAACCTGCCAATGAGTGAACCGATTCTTACACCTAACCACTTCATAGCTAATCGCGGTGCCGAATAGATCTTGAGAGGTTTACCTGCATATTGAACGAAATCTTTATCCGCCCCGGATGGTGGTCTTCCTTTCAGCGCCTCCCAAATAAAATGTTTGCGCCAGCTCTTGATCTCACCAGCCGAGTGGGACATCACGTGGCCTCCCACCTTAAAACCCATTCCCTCGGCGCCGACCGCGGTGATCGGATCGGAAACGAGCATGAGAGCCAGATTCATTAGGTCCTGATCATTACATAGGTAGGGATAACCGGATTTACAGAACACAAATGCATTCAGATTAGCGCCCTCGGCTACACGGTAGTCAAACAGCGTCTTCCAAGCTTTGAGAAACTCGCCTTGCTCGCGATGGAATGCGAAAAATCCGCTGTTGTAGAACCTATCTGGCGATCGAGCAATCTCTAACGCGTGCCCCTGCGCATACCTGGCCCATGCTTGCCGAACTGGATGATGACTGGGCAAGTAGTCATTCATATCTTCGCAAACGGCGACGCCGCATGAGATCCAATGTTCGAAGAAGCTCCACGGAGCCCTTACAATCGCATCCGCATCGAAATAGAAAAATCTTTGCGCGGTCGGGCAATGCACTTCCATCAATTGGAGGACGAAGTCGGGCTTATGGTTGTTGAGGAAGTCAGTCGTGGAAAGAGGAATAAAATGAAGAACGCACTCCTCCATCGCATAGGTCCAGCCATTACCCATGGCCTGGGCGGACCCAATCGCCCAAAAAGGAAGCTCACCGCGAAATCCAATATAAATATCTCCGCGAAACCCCCGAGCGTAAAGCGAATTTACCAGCGTTCCCAGTCCAAAGTGATAGTCTCCCGCGGAGAGTGTGCAAACGATCGAGGATTCGTTGCGTTTCTCTCCGTGCCGCAAGGAATACAATATCTCAGAATCACTACTCTTCTCTTTACGGTCATCCATGACTTTGGCCTGATAACTCAGCGGCGACTATTGCGCGACTGTCTAATGTGAGTCGCGACGGAAGAATCCAGCAACGCCTCGTATTCGCCAAGCGTATTGAGGGCAATCGTTTCCCAGGAAAATGGATTTGTCGCCTCGACACTCCTCTTTGAAAGAACCTTGTAGTCGCTGGCGGACGTGCCTAGCACCTGGCATAATTTGGTGGCGAACTGTTCGGTATCACCGCATGGAACGAGAAGATCCGGAAGTGCCTTCTTCAGGATATCTCGTGGGCCCGGAATATCGTAAGCGACCGTAGGCAGGCCGGCTGCGAGCTGCTCCAGCACGGCCAGCCCGAAACCTTCGACGTAACTTGGAAAGGCGCCGACTGTGCAGTCCGCAAGCAATGATAACAGGTCCTCTCGTTTGAAATGGGAGACAAATTCAAGATCTCGCTCGGAAAGCAAACCGAGGTCTTCACGAACTGTCTTGGCGTCGGTCATTGTTCCCAGAAAGCGAAAACGAACCTCCGGGATTTGCGAGCGAACAGCCTGGATGATCCGAGGCCAGTCATAGGATCCTTTTCGCGGACTCCACATTCCAATGAAACAGACTCGTCTCTCGGCAAGACGCTCTTCAGCTGATCGGACCTGTTGTGACACGAGGTGCCTGTATGAATCGGAGAGTCCGTATGGTTGTACGATGATTCTACCTTTCAGACTCAAGTCCTCGCGCAAGCAGCTCGCTTCGCTTTCATTTGGCACATTAATGACATCGGCAGTCCGCACAGAGTTATCGCAACCTCGCATTAGGCTTCGACGAACAAAGCCATAAAAGAATCGACCTGCGATTGTCCCTCGCGAACGGCGGGACCAGCGAGAAAGTGTCACTTGTTCGAAGCGTTCATAGAGCACGTATAATCCCACTGAACGAGCAACAACAATTCCCCTGAAACCCAACGCCTTTCGTGAGTAAGGAAGACAGCCTATGGCGGCATCAATGACATCAAAAGATTCTTTATTGGTGCGGATAAAGGCAGCCGCTTTGCGGGCAAATGACAGTTGCTGAAGGGCGAATCTCCCGCCGGATGCCCGGCTTTCTGGAAAAGCCTCCGAAAGGCTGAAGTGACTCACTTTATGACCTAGCGCACGCCATTGGTCGGCCAACTCCATGCAGACTCGACAGGCTCCCAAACGGCCATCCCAAGGAAGATCAACCACTATGAGAATCCGGAGCGAACGATGAGGGCGAGCTTCTGTCGGTTCCTCTGACATTAGCGCAACAGCGTGTTCCATAACTTGTGCCGCACGGGATTGACGTAGTGTCGGAGGATCACGTCCTCGCCCGCGTAGCGATCGGAATAGATAAATTGATCATCCAGTTGCAGGACAAATACCCGCGGATCAAGGGGCCGGGCATCGTTGGCATGCATAGTGAGATGAGTCATCGTCTGATTGGTAAAGAAGGTTGGTTCGTCTCTGAGCTCAAGGTATCGCTGGATCGCAAGAGACCAATCGAGTTTTCGACAAAGGAAAAGTAGACCTGTATTAACCGGGTTGGGCCTCTCCTTGGGATCGCGAAACAGCCGAAAATCGGCTGAGTCCTCGCGACAGTCGGGCAGATACAGTGCAGAAGCACCGTCAGGGATCAACGCCTCGACCAAATGCGACGCCCCGGGAAAGAACAGAACGTCAGAGTCGACATAGAGCGCTGGCTCGCCATTGAGTGGCAACGACATAATTAGACCGAGTTGTTTGCCCAGAGGATAAGTCTTAATAAAGTGCTCGGCCTTTGGAGGAAGATTGTCAGGTACGTAATTGTCTGCACGATGAACCACGACGGACGGATCGATTTGTTTCAGCAATGCGATGCTGGCTGATACGTACGACCCATCGGAAATTACAGTATAGCTTCTAGGACGGCCAGCGTGTCGAAGAAACGATCGAATCGAAAGTACTTGTTCGGGAAGCGAAGCCTGACCGGAATAAGAGAAGACCGCAAAAGGTACCTGGCGTGATACCTTGATCGGTTTTCTCACTATCGCGGGAAGAAGAGATTGATAGATTCTTCGCGAGTAACCACCTTCCCAACGGGCGGCGTGGTAGCCGAAGTTAGGCAGCCGCACTCTGCTCCTTTAGAGAGTGAAAGCCAAACCAGCTTAGACCCATATTCAGAAGCAGGCTTGGAGCTACGCAAATCAGATTAAATGTAAGTACGCCGCCTACGCTCGAAAAATCGGTAAACGGAATCAGGGCGAGCTGCGTCGCGATAGTCATGGGGATACAGAGCCAGGAGCCGCCAATCCAAGCGCGAGCTGCATTAAGGGACCACATCGTGCTCGCAATAAGAAAGAGGACCGCGCCACCTACCATGAGGAGCAGTTCATGCTGAAGGTGAGAGTACTTCGGCCCGAGCACGAAAAGGAACTCATTGGGCAAGAAGGCGGCTGCAGCGAGAATCACAAGACTTAGGCTGGTCACAGCTCCAACGATCGTAAAGTAAAGCCAGATCAATCGTCGACGCTCCCGGCAGCGGGCAAAGGCCGGCGCAAAGATATTCGCCATTAGGCTGCCAAGAACGGTAAAGATCATTCCCAAGCCGTCCGAGCGCACCGACTTCGGCAATAGCGCCCGGCCGATGAGCAAAGAAGCTGATCAGAAAGATAGTTATTTGGCCTTGCAGACAGAAGAAGATCGCGTTTGGTGCCTGCTTCCTGATCAGAGTCATGATCGCTTTGCGATCCTCGGGATTTTCCTTTGCCTGAAGGTCTATGACATTCGCCGCATAGCGACGGAGAAGCAGATATTGGAGGAGCAGCGCGCCAGCACCTACCGAGACTGCTACGCCGGCATTGAGGAAAACGAAACCAAGGGAGAGTAGAATGAGAAGGCGCGCCGTCGAGGTCGAAAAATCGATGATTTGGATTTGACGTACATCGGCGCGCAATCGCGGAATTACTTCCAGAACCCCTACTGACAGCTGAGCGAACAGTCCCGCGAGAACGGCGCCGACGAGCAATATGGTATAGGACAGGGATGCGCCGTTCCTAGTCAGCATAAAGTAAAGGATGGGAGTTACACCGAGGATAGAGATCAAGCCCAGTTTGCGACGAAGATGGAGGCCTGTGGAAATTAATTCTCCAAAACGATGACTGTCCTGCCAGACGCGTCCGCCAATAGATATCATTCCAATGCTAATGCCGACATCAGCCAGGATATTGAGCGTGCCCTGCATGGTATTCGCGATGGTAAATAGGGCATACTCCGTTTGCCTCATCTGCCTAACGAGAAAAATGCCGGTGGCAAAGCCGATCAACTGAACCAGCATTTGCACAGAGGCGAACTGACCAATGCGTCGCGCGACCTGAAGGGTGGGACCGAACCCCAGACGCGCGGAGGGAGTGGCGGAGTCAGCCGGCGGTGAAGAGATCATGTCGCACCAAACAGTCTCACAGCCTTCGGCGGCTCGACGAATCGTTGAGTTAGCCTGCGGCTAGACGCGATGGCTCTGATTCTCCACCGTCGAGCGTGGAGTTTCCTCCGCGCCAGCCGGAGTATTATCGTACTCCGCGTATTGGTAGTAGTAATACTCGGGCAGCGAAGTATCGACATAGTTCAGGATCACTCCAGGAACATTGACCTGCCGATTATAGAGCAATTCAAGCGCCTTTCGCGTCAGACGCGCTGACGTATAGGAAAGCCGGACGACGAAGAGAGTGGCGTCGATCTTTGGCGCGAGACTGGTAGTGTCGTCCGCCGCCAGCACCGGCGAGGTATCGATGATGATATAATCGTAGTGGTTGTAGATGTCTTTCAGAAAGGCATCAGTCGATTCGCGCAGAAGATGTTCACTCGGTTGAGAAAGAGTGTTACCACGTGGAAGAACAAACAAGCTCGGCAGCGAGGTTGGCACGACCACCTCCCGCCAGTTCACTTCCTGTTTTAAGACTTCTGAAAATCCTATCTTGGAATGGATATCAAACGCCTCGCGCAAAGCGCCGCGGCGAAGATCGCCGTCAATAAGAAGGGTTTTCGCCCCCGAAAGAGCCATGGTGATGGCAAGATTTGCCGAAACCGTGGATTTCCCTTCGTTAGGCACGGCGCTCGTCACAAGCAAGGTCTTAGGACGGGGCCCTTCGTAGGGCATGAAGAAGATCGATGAGCGCACATTGCGATAAGACTCGGCAAAAATGTGCCGGGCATCGTCCGGTTGCAGAAGAGTGACCGCGCCTTTGGTCTTTTCCTTTGGAATCTGGCCGAGAATATTCTCGCTAAAGTAATGCTGAAATTCGGTAAAGGACGCCATGCGGTCGTCGATCCGATCGAGCAGGATGAGAACGACCAGACCGGCAAAAAGACCGAAACCAAGGCCAATAAGAAGGCTCCTGACCAATCCCGGTCGAACCGAGACTGGTGTCGTGGCGTTCTCCATAATGCCGACCTGATCACCGCCATCCACGACCTGGGAGACGTTGACGTCTTTCAGGCTAGTGGTGAGGCGATCGTAAAGGGTTTTCTGCCGATCGACCTTGTCTTTGAGGCGATTGAACTGCGCTAGGCGCTGACTAAGATCAAGGGCTTTCTTTTCCCACTCAGCAATATTGGACTTCAGGTTCTCCATTTGCTTGCCGATCGACTTTCGGCGTGTCTCGAGTTTCTCTACTGCGTCCTGTCGATAAAGCGTGATGAGCTTCTCCTGCTTGGAGATCTCGTCGTTGAGCTTTATAATCTTAGGATGTCTCGGACGTAAGTCCTTGGAAAGCGTGTCGCGTTCGGCTTTGAGTAACTGGACCTCCTGTTTGGCTTTCAGATATTCACCTTCCGGTCCCACATCGGCGAATGGCATCCCCTCATCGCCCGGGACGGGGCTAGCTCCGCTGCCGGGCGGGGTTATAACCTTCTGCTGCCGGTCGAGATTTTGATCCAGGTCAAGCAAGCTAAGGAGGTCATACTCGGTCTTAAGGCTGGCGTATTGCTGGTTGAGTTTAACAAGGTAGGCGGCGGCGCTGTTGCCTTCACCTTGCAGGAGGCCAACATTGTTGTCCTTTTGAAACTCCAGCATTTCGTCTTCGCCATTGCGCAAGTCCTTCTCGACCTGCACAAGTTGTTCCGTAATGGCGGTTGTTACATGACTTCCTTCATCTGCCCGCAGACCCTTTTTTACATCGAGATACTTATGCATCACGGCGTTCAGGAAAGCCTGAGTGTAGTCTGGCGAGGAACCAACGGCTTCGAGCTCGAAAATGGAAGTACGCGGCCGCTGAGTTACAGTGACATTGACTTTGACCGGGGCCAGTTCTGGATGGGTGGCTCGCACCACCGACTCCGCACCGCGGCGCACCTCATCACTCTGCATAACTTGAATCTGCGTTCCGTAAAAGTTATTTGTGTCTTCGCTGTAGACGGCGTTTTGGGCGAGATTCAATTTGCCGGCCACCATCATTTTGCTCGTGGAGAGATAGGCGTTCGGCGCTTGAAAAATCATCCAGGCTCCCACGAAGAGTCCGAGGCAGGTCGTAAGCAGAGGAATCCACCAGCGGCGGATGAGAAGCGCCTTGTAGCGATGCAGCCGGGTCACGATCGAAGTCGTGATTGAGGCCGGCGAAGTGCGATCAGCAACGGGATGATTCATAATTAGAAATTAACCAGCCGTTGCGGGACGTAGATTTGGTCATCGGGCTGAACGACCACATCGTCCTCCGTATGACCTTGCTCGATGACTCTTTTCAGATCGACCACGAGATCGCGCCCGTCCTTGTGGGTGAGTTTGACCTTACGTTTGTCGGCGAAGTCACCAAAGCCGCCGGCGCGAATGATGGCCTTGCTGACCGTGTAGGTTTCGTCGCTCGGAATCTCCTGCGGGCCTTGACTCTTGACGGCACCGTAGACATAAACTTTGCCTCTGGCTTTCTCGCTCACCTTATCTACGGCGAGAATAACGGTGGCGTGATAGTAATATTCCCGCTCTAAGGCCGTCTTGATGTTATAAGCCAGGTCGCGGCAGGTCTTACCTTGAGCAGGGACAAGGCCGATATAGGGCACTTCCAATTCGCCGTTATCGTTGATGCGCAGGAGTTGAGATTGGTTATCGCGGTCCTCGACGACGCGGAAGCTCACATAGTCATCAGGGCCAAGCTTTTTCTTGTCATCCAGCACCGCCATCGAATTTGTCCGCATAACAGTGCTGCTGGCTGTGCCGGAGGCAGCGGCTGGGTCAACGGCGGTAGCGCGGGGGAAGTTATTGGGAGCCGGACTGGCATCCTGGGCGGAGGCTTCGGAGTCCGCTACGAGGAGACAGATGGAGAAGCTGCATAAAAAAAGAAATCGCTTCATCGTTGCATGGCTCTCTCTAGAAACTGTAGGTGCCGTCGATCGAGACGCGGTTTTGCTGATAATCGCGGTCAGGCAGGTCGGATTGTTTCTGAACGTATTGGTACCGGAGGCCAAGAGTCACATGGGGTGTGAGTTGATAACCGGCGGTGATGGCTCCGCCGTAGCGTTGGATGTGCTCCGCGAGGATGCCGCCGGAGTCATCGCCTTCTTCATAAAAGAGTTCGGTGGAAAGCAGGACGCGATTAATGATCGCCCAGCTCACTGTGTGACGTACGTAGTTGAGAGTGAGATAGTTTGCGTCTACGCCGAGTTGAGATTCGTGACCCGCGGAGAGAGTCTGACTAATAGCGGCGTTGATGCGATGCGAAATTTCGATATTGCCGTACCAATCGCTGGCGTTGTTCATGTCGTTCACGCCCCCGTTGTTGTCGAAATCAATGAATTGGTAGCCGATCGCGGCACGCACCCTGAGATAATTACTGATCTGCGCCTCAATGAAGGGACCGACGCTGTAGCTGACCGAGTCGTTCAAAAAATCCTGGTCATAATAGTTATAAACTGCGGCCATTTCCAAGCCGGCGCCAATCGTCGAAGTAAGAGCAAAGTAGGCGCTGAAACTTAGTTCTTCAGCATTTCGATTCAGGTAATCAAATGTACTTGTAGTGGAGATATAGGTATAGTGGTCGTACCCGAAGGTGAGGACGGCCTTGTTCAAGTCCCATAGAACGGAGATACCGGCGGTGTTCTCGAAACGACCGTAGTCGACCACGTTGCTGAGCTGCAGTTCTGCGGTCGGATCCTGTTGCAGTGAAAAGCGATCATGAAGATTGATCCGGACGTCCCCGACAAAAATGTCGAAGGCGAGCTGTGAACCAGGAGAAATGAGAATGTCATTGGTGTTGTCGTCGGGATGGTTGAGGTAAAAGGCATAGCCTATTCCGAGATCGAGCCGCAGGGTGTTTAGCTGGGTAACGGGCCAGATGGCGTCGATGTTGAACTGCGGACGAATGATAACGTCATCCTGCTTATGCGTCTCGGCGAGATTGATATTGTCGTTGTACTCGATTCCCGTTGTGATGCTGAAACGGAACCGAACCGGACCAGCGAGAAGATTGTAGGGAATTTGGTCAACTGATTGCCGGCGTGCGTCGGCAGCCTGTGCGCCAGCCAGAGAGGGTCGAACGGCTTCCTGGGCGTGGAGATGTGCGGGAAGGAAAAACAGCCCCAGAAGGAATGTGCAGGCAAGCCGGGTGGCGGCAGCCCGCTGGGGTTTGGAATCGATAATCATAGTCTGGGTCAATCGCGGTTAAGGTTAGCAGGTGTAGTACCAGGCACGGGTTCTGAGAAAGTCGGGATTTGTGATGTCACTGCGCATTCGGGTGCGGAAAAGGCGCTGTAGAGCCCGTTGCGAAGGATCTGCGTTCATTGCTATGCCGTTATTGGCGGCTGTTTTTACCTTTCTTGCCAAGCCACGGCAAGCTAAATCGTATCCGGTTCGGCGACTCAGCTGGTACAGAAATCTCCTAATTTGCTCTAGGAATATTTGCTTAAGGAGTTCTCAAGCGATGCAATATCCCCATCAACAATCGATGGCGGACCGCTCTCCTACCGCCGAGTGATTGAGGAGACAAACCCGGGTTAATTTCCCAACGCTTAGAGCGCAGCGCGGACGGCATCCAACTGGTTGGCCGAACCGAGCTTTTCGTTCTTGTGTGCGATGAAGTTCGCGTATTCCTCCACAAAAATTTTACCTGGTGGCCGAAAATCGAATTGGTCGGGATGGTCGCGGAAATACTCGCGATGCACCCGCGTCCAAACCAGGCGGCCGTCAGTGTCGATATTGACTTTGGTCACGCCGAGCTTGGCGGCCGGCAGGTATTCATTCTCATCCACGCCACGCGCGGAGGGATCGAGTTTGCCGCCAGCGGCGTTAATTCGTTCGACTTCCTCTTTCGGCACGCTGGAGCTGCCGTGCATAACGATCGGCGTGCCCGGAATTCGCTGTTGAATTTCTTTGATCACATCGAAGTGCAGTCCCTGTGTACCTTTGAATTTGTAAGCGCCGTGGCTGGTGCCGATGGCCGCAGCCAAGGAGTCGCAGCCAGTTTGCCTAACGAATTCTACCGCCTCCTGCGGATCGGTGAGGCAGGCGTGTTTCTCGTCGACCTTGATGTCTTCCTCGACGCCGCCAAGCATTCCGAGTTCGGCTTCGACGCTAATTCCTTTCGCGTGTGCTCGATCGACCACGCGTTTGGTGGTCGCGACGTTGCCGGCAAAAGAGTCATGACTGGCGTCGATCATCACCGAGCTGTAAAAGCCCGAATCGATGCAATCGTAACAAGTCTCTTCGTCGCCGTGGTCCAAATGGACCGCGAAAATGGCGTCGGAAAACATACTGTCAGCGGTGCGAATGAGCGCCTCGAGCATCCGTTTGTCGGCGTATTTTCGTGCCCCTTTCGAGAGCTGAATAATGAAAGGCGCCTTGCTCTGCATGTTGCCGCGGAACAGACCGAGGATCTGTTCCATGTTGTTCACGTTATAAGCGCCAACGGCGAACTTTCCGTAGGCAACCTTGTAGAGTTGTTTAGTTGTAACGATCATGACGGGCTCCTGATTGCGATTTTGCTGAATCTTGCCGGGCATCGGCAACTTATGGTGCTCGCGACACTTTCCAACTTGGAAATCGCAAACTTGTCAGCGCACACTTACGCGCCGTTTTCCGCGGCGGGAAGGAGCACACTGACCGAAGTGCCCTGTGAGTTAGAGTCGATATCGACGCGACCATTGTGATCGAAGACGGTCCGCTTTACAATCGGCAGCCCAAGCCCCATCCCACGAGGTTTTGTCGTGCAGAACGGTGAGAAAATTTTGTCCTTCAAATCGGCGGCGATGCCGTGACCATTGTCGTGCACGGTGACGACGACGCCGCTGGTGTGGTCGCCTTCGCGAATCGGCTTCGCGGAAAGCGTGACACGCGCTTTCGGCTGACCGTGCGACGCCTCTGCCGCATTCGCTACCAAATGCGCGAACGCTTCGGCGAGAGCGGTTTCGTCTCCCACCACTTGCGGCAGGTCTTCGGGGAGGGTGGTCTCAATCGCGATTCCATTTTGCACGGCGCGCGACCGCACCAGTTCGATAGCGCGCTTCATCGGGACGCGTAAATCCAGCGCTTTGAATTTCAACTCAGGCGGATGAGCAAAATTATTGATCTGAGTGATAATGAGATCGAGACGATCGATTTCCTGCACGACAATCTCGTTGAAGTTTCTCCGGAAATCGGCGTCGTCGAATCGCTCCGGCAAAAGCTGTGCGAAAGTCTTGATGGCAACCAAAGGGTTACGCACCTCATGCGACATGCTGGCAGCGAGATCGGTCCAAAAGGCCGCCCGATCGACTAACTCCTGTTTTTGGCGGAGCGCCTCTGCCGGGGTCATGTCCTGAATAACGGCAACGGCGCCTAACGATTTTCCTTCGTGAATGAGACGGCGGGTTTGAATCGCGAGCGAGCGCCGTGTCTTGCCATCAAACCATTGTTCGGTCGGCAATTCCGAGGCGCTCGCAAGTGTTTCGCGCAAGAGCGAAGCGATGCGGCTTCCCGCAGCTTCGACAGGTTGGTTTAGGACTTCCGTGGCACGAATGGCGAGAATCTTTTCTGCAGTTGGATTGCACCAACGAATTTCGCCTTCTTCATCGCTCGCTACAATACCGGGCGGCAGCGCGGTGAGGAGCGTTTCGGCAAGTGTCTTTTGCCGGCTGATCTCTTCGTGGAGTGAGGCGTTCTCCAGCATCATGGACGCCTGCTCTCCGAGGATCATCAGCGTTTCTAAAGCCTGCTGATCGAACGGTTGACCCGTAGCACGATGGCCGAAGAAGAGCCAGCCGCTGATTTGATTGCGGGCATAGAGGGGCACGATCACTTCTGCCCCGAGTGCATCGAGCGCGCGACGGAGGACCTCGCGCTGTGCGTGATCGCGTGTTTGCTCAAGATGGGCGCGATAAAGGAGATGTGCGTGTTGTTCAAACCAACGCACGAACGGATCGCGCTGCCCATATTCCAAATTGTAACTTTCCGGCAGGCAATACAGTCCGGCACGGAGCCGATAACCTTCGCCGTGACGGCTGCGGCCAAACATTCCGACTCGGTTGACCATGGCGGCGTCGGCCAAACCTTCGATGACGTGGTGAATGAGCGAATCGACGGAATGGAAACGGCGGAAAACGCGCGGGAAACGCAGGGCGAGAAGCGGATTGCTGGCAGGAGTTGAAAAATTTTCCGGGGCCTGGCTGGAGACAGGCGCCGGCATCCGAAGAGCTTCGGCCCGCATAATGCGGTTATCCTCCAAAACACGGAGGTGCTCGAGGGCGCGGTTCACGAGTCCCTGCAAATGATGACGCTCCAAATTCACATCCTCTGCCGCATAGACTCCGGCGTGTTCGGCCTCGCGTAGCGGATCGGAACGGAGAATACCGAATGCAAGGATTAAAACGTTAGGCCATTCCGCGCGCACTTGTTCGAGAAGGGCTCTTGCCTCTTTCTGCCGCAGGTCGATAAGGAGCACCGCCGGACTGTATTGCTCGAGCACGGGCTCGAGCCGAGCAGGGTTATCGACGTGCAGGACTTTGGTGAGACCGCGCAGAAACGCTCGCGTGCGCCTAAGGAATTCGGGGTCCTGCGTACAAAGAATGCAGGCCGCGGGAAAAATCATGCTGCCGCAACCTCTTCCTCGAAGCGAACCAGGGGAAGTAGGATGTGGAAATTCGTTCCGTGCCCCAACTCACTCTCGACCTCGATCTGTCCGCCATGTTCCTGCACGATCCCGTGAACCACGGATAGACCAAGTCCTGTTCCGTAATCCTTGGTCGTGAAAAACGGATCGAAAACGTGCGGCACATCTTCTGGCTTGATCCCAGTACCGTTGTCCTCTACCGAAACGCGCAGGATCTCGCGAACGTCGTCTGGGTCGGCCAGTAAGGCAGTCGGCCAAGTCTCCGTGGTGCCGATTTCGGTTAAGACTCTGAGCGAGCCACCGGGCTTCATGGCGTCGAGAGCATTGATGAAAAAGTTGAGAAAGACTTGTTCGATTTGATCCGCATCTGCCCGGATAGTATCTACGTTCGCCTGCCAGGAACGAGTCAATTTAATGTCTTTCTGATACAAGCGGTGGCCCACGAGAAGCAATGCTTTTTCAAGCACTTCATGAACGTGCATGGGTTTGAGCAGCGGTTTTGCCGGCCTGGCGAAACGGAGGAGCTGGTTAACCAACGAATCGATGCGGTCGACCTCGTGGCCAATGAGCGAGAAGAAGGTCTCGCGAAAATCGGAGTCTTGGTAGCGCTCCGGCAACAGCTGGGCAAAGGTTTTTATCGAGACGAGCGGATTTTTTATCTCATGTGCCATGCCCGCGGAAAGTGTGCCGAGACTAGCGAGACGATCGCTGCGCCGAATTTGCCTTTCAAGGCGTTTGAGAGTCGTTAGGTCAGTCAGGACTAAGAGCGCGCCGAGAGCTTCACCATCTTGCCCGTGGAAGAGCGAACTGCTTGCGCGCATGATCGTACTCTTGTCGCCAGCGCGCAGGGTGACCTCACGGTCTTCCTGTCGCTCCCCCGTACCAAGCGTTTCCCCAATAACGGCGTTAAGTCCTTCCGGCAGATTGCTAATTTTGCGCCCGAGCAACTCCGATGCGGTAAGACCGGTAATCTGTTCAACCTCGCGATTGAAAACGGTGATAAAACCGCTGCTGTCCGCTGCGATGACTCCGGTAGTTAGATTTTGCAGAAGAGTTTCGTTATAAATCTTAGCGTTCTGCACCTCAGTGAAGAGCTGCGCATTTTCGATCGCGACCGCGAGCTGGCCGCAAAGCACGAGGAGCGCGCTCTGCTCGACCGTGCCGTAGATGCGGCCCGACCTTCGCGGCCCGAGAAGCATCACGCCAGCGAGCTGTTCGCGCGCAAAAATTCCCATCGCCACCGCAACGTGCAACGACTTCATCTGTCGGCGCACGCGTTCCAATTCCGGAGTGGAGCGAACCCGGTGCAGTTCATCGAGAACTATCGGTTCCTGGGTGCGCTCGAGATGCGCAATGATTGCCTGGTCGCTATGCAGTTCCATGCGCGCCATGCCCGCGCCTGAGGCCACGGACGGGAAGCGTTGCGCATAAAATTCCTGTTCCGGAAGGAGAAGAAAAACACGATCCGTATCGACAGCCTGGCCGATCGTTAGGCCAAACCGCTCGAGTAAATCCGCCAGAGTTGTGACCGAACGAAGGATTGCGGCGGCTTGATTCATGGTCGCTTGAAAATCCAAACGCCGCGTGCCGACGAAGAGCCGATCAGCGAGGGTTTGCGAAACCCCGCGCGCAGGCGCCATGGCAAAGGCAATCACGAGCGCCGCAATTATATGGGCTACGCCTCTGCCATCGGCTCCAAGGATTGGAGTAAATACGGCTTGGCTAAGCCACCAGACGAGCACATAGAGCGCGACCAAATAAACTGCGAGCAGAAGGTAGGCAATCGCCCGCCGCATGAAAAATCCCACTTCCAGTATTTTTCGAGTCGCGATGCCATAGCCAACGACGAGGCTAAAGACAACGACGCGGAACGGCGCAAACAGGAGCGCGCGGGACTGGCCGATCAGGTTATCAAGCACAAGGCGAGGGCAAGGTGCAAAAAGGACCCCAGCGATACCGCCAATCAGGATGAAATGAAAGTTCGGCGTGCTCACCGCCGCTGGTTTTGCGCAAATCTCGCCAGTAGCTGATAAGCAAGGCAAAAGTGCGGCGACGAAATATGAAGCGTATATCGATATCGCCGGCCCATACACTGGCTTCGCAGGCAACCCAGCGGTCGCAGATATCACCGCTTGTTGCAGAAACACGTGCGTCTGGCAGAGAACAATGATAGCCGCGGTAACAAAGACCCAAATCCGGCAGTTTCGCAGCAAATCCACCCAAGCACACGTTTGTCGCCGAACTGAGAGTCGCAAAAGATTAAGCGCAAGAAGATATAAAACGACGGAAACGCCGAGACCTGTCGGATTGCAAACTCAGCGGTTTGAGGAGTGGTCGCTACAAAGGCTAGAAACAGACCGCTTAACCATCCTGAAATTGTAAAAGAGAGAATGAGAAAGCACTGATTTGCCAGCCGATGGCGGTTAGCCGAAAAACACGGCGATTCCTAAAGCGATTTGCAGGATGAGCGCCGCGAGAGTGGGAATAGTGGTGCTATTCATTGCTCAGCGACACGGTTCTGCTCATTATTTCTCACTCTGGCGTGTAGCGCTCCACAACCATGCTGCTGTTACCACCGCCCAAGCCGCGTACATTAATCAAAGCGCAATTTAGTAGCGCTTTCCGGGCCTTGCGCGGAACAAAATCTAACTCGCAGCCAGCCAAAGGTGTTTCGTGATTTGCCGTTGGCGGGATCATGCCGTTCTGAAATGCAAGAGCGCAGGCGACTAGCTGGAAGGGGCCGCTGGCAGAAAGTGGATTCCCTGTCACGCCTTTGATCGAACTAATTGGCACGCGATCGGCATGATCGCCAAAGACTCGCCGAATCATCCGTACTTCGGCCGCGTCCAGCAGGGGATGACCCGGGCCGTATGCGCAAATGTAATCGATCTCTTGCGGTTGTCGGCACGCGTTCGCCAACGAGAGTCGCATCGTATTTTCCAAGCCTATAAATGGATCATTGGGATCGTGATCCATCTGGGTCGCATAACCAGAAATTTCGAGAAGAATCGGCGCGCCACGAGACAAGGCATGCTCGAGACTTTCGATAACCACGACGCCCGCTCCTTCCGAAATAACGCCTGAATCGCTCGCCTGATCATAGGGCCTACTAGCATGTTTGGGATCTGAGTTCGCGAAAGAGCTTAATCCCGCGGAGGCAAACGAGGCCATAGTTAGGGGAGTAATCGGCGCATCAGCTCCGCCGGCGAGAGCAATCTCAACCTCGCCTCGCCGAATTCGTGAAACCGCCATGGCGATCGCATCAATTCCAGAAGAACAAGCCGAGGAAATGGTCGTCGCTTGTGTTTCGATACCCAGCTTCTTGGCGATAAGATGTGCCGCCGCTTGCGGTTGACAATTACTCACGACGCCGGAATTGACTCTTCGAGGCCCGCGCTCCTGCAATTCATGAAAGCCCCGTTCTATGACATCAAGCGCGCTTGTGCTCACGCCGATGCAGACCGGTAGCACCGCCCGACCATTTTTGGTTTTGGGATCGAAGTTGGCGTTGTGCAGGGCCATCTGAGTCGCGGCGTAAGCGAGCTGAGTATGCCGACCCATGCGCTTCGGTTTCCACTGCGCCGGTATATAATCCAACGGATCGAATCCTTTCACTTCACCGGCGATTCGAGTTTTGTATCCCGTGGCATCAAACAGGGTGATTTGGCCAATCCCACTTTCACCTCCCACGAGCGAGCGCCAAAACGCCTTTAATCCTGTGCCATTGGGAGCCAAGACCCCCATGCCCGTTAAAACGACCCGATTACGTCTTCCCATCCCGTTTCTCTCCGCTGCGCGGCATTGTAAGTAAAAGCTTGCACAGGGCTACCAGATTTCTCGAGATTCTGTATTTGCCCATAAACTTCGGGTTCTTCACAATTTCGCGCTTGCCTTTCCACAAAAATTACACAAGCATCGGCTCCGAAGCAGCAGGCCCTTTAACCACTTTGCAGATTTTTTCTTCGAAGGTACGTCCCTAGCTTCATGCGATGGGAGCAATGATTGCCAACGCCGATCTCCCGCAGGTCCTCGTCATCGACGACGAAATGGGCCCTCGCGAAAGCCTTCGCATGTTGCTCAAGCCGAATTATCAAGTTCACACGGCGGACTCAGTCGAAACAGGTCTTCGACTCCTCACTGAGAAAAAACCCGACGCCATCGTGATGGATATTCGTATGCCGGGAATGACTGGAATCGAAGGCTTACGTCGCATTCGCCAACTCGATCCGCATCTTTCAGTCATCATGCTGACCGGATTTGGCGCGCTTGAAACCGCCAAGGAGGCACTGCGGCTGGGCGCAAACGATTATATCAGCAAGCCATTTGATGCCCGGGAAATGCGCGAAGTGATTGGCCGCAACGTCGAGCGCACGCGACTGCATCGGAATAGCGAGAGCGCCGCAAGTGAAATCAAGGAACTGAACAACCGTCTTCTCCAAGAGCTCGCGCAAAAGGAGCGCCTTGCGTCCCTGGGTCAGGCTTCGGCCGAATTTGTGCACGACATCGGAAATCCCCTAACGATAGTTTGGGGCTACGTGCAGCTTCTCGCCAAGAAACTGGAAGAATCGGGAAATTCAGATAGCCCGATTACGGCCGGCTCAAACAAGGAATTAGAAATTATCGAACAAAACGTTCGCCTTTGCCGCGATCTCCTCACGATGTGGCAAAGCTACGGCAGCACGGGTGCCGCGCCGCATACAGTGATTTCCGTTTCCGAGATCGTGCGTGAAGTGGTCGCTAGCGTGGGTGCGATGGCAAAGGAGAATCGCGTCGAAGTGAAGTGTGATGTGACGGCGGACGCCTGCACTCTAACTGGCGATCCGATTCAAATCACCCGCGCCATTCAGAACGTCATTATTAACGCGATTCAAGCGTCGGCTGACCGTAAGGGAACCGTAGAAGTGAGTTGTATTAGGAAGGATTTCTACGTCGACGTCCGCGTCGCTGATACCGGTCACGGTATCAGACCCGAGCAAATCAGCAAAATCTTCGATCCCTACTTTACGACCAAGCAAGGCAAGAGCGGCACCGGACTTGGGCTCTACATCACCAAAAAAGTCGTGGAAGATCACAGCGGCTCAATCAAAGTCGACAGCACACCCGATGTCGGTACGATCATTACGATTCGTTTGCCGCTGTTGAGCAACTGACAGCCTGATCGTGTCACAAACCGCGTTCGTCAGATACGCGATCGCCAACCCGGTCAAATTTCCGTTGCCCCACTGCGTCGCCTAAGGAAGACTGCCGATCCTCCTTCGGCATTATCCGTTGCCTCACGCGACACATCTGTTTTCTTCAGGGGTGGCCGAGGCCGACTATAGTATTGCACCCATCTTCCTAGTTCGAATGGCCGGTGTGCCCTTTGAAACTTTGGAAGAATTTGTCACTAGGAATACAGCGAATCGTGCCCGCGATTTCATTGAGGCCGAGGCGGACTACTTGGAAACGAAATGTAAGGTGGAGAAAGTCTTGGCGTCCCGTCGGCATAATCTTTCAAAGGAACAATTTCGCTCCTGGCGGAAAGTAATTCGGCAGGGTGCAATGCCGCCGTCTAACCTTCCAGTGTCTTGCGCGTTTACTGATTGCTGGCAGAGTGCGAGGCGTTTTACCGCAGCCGACGAAGCTTTCGCCGAACTTTAGCGCAGGAGCTTGGTGCGACACGGCAAGCATTGTGGCGCGCGGCCGCACGCTCTTTACCTCGCTACTTTGTTTTCTCTTCGACCGGACTTCGTGAGTTGCTTTCGGTTAATCCGAATCAATCGCTGCTTCCGCGAAAGAAAAGCCTACGCGCGTGCGAGCGCCATCTTCTCCTCTATCTGCAGCGCCTGTGTGCAAAGAACGACACGCTGAGTGAATTTGGGCCTCAAACCTGGGGGTCGCTCGAGACAGGCACGAGCAGGATAAGACTAACATTTACTACCAGGCATCGCGCGGCGCGAAACCTTCCTCGAACGCTGGACTGCGCATGGTGCCGCCGCCGCCATTAATGCGGATCCGGAAACGCAGCCTGAGATCGCGCCGCGTTTGCATCCAACTGGACGTATCGAAGGCCAAAATTACGTTTTCACCGAGACAGGAGAATCCCTGTCACTCGATCCGGAAACGCTCGCCGTCCTCAAGACGTGCAATGGCCTAACTCCCGCTCATTCGTTAGGCGTTTCTCTCGAGACGCTTCGCTCTCTGCAAGAACGCGGGTTGTTGCGCTGGGAAATGGAGGTCCCAGCAATCGAGCCGCACGCTTTCGACATTTTGGTTTCCGAGATCGCGATGTGGCGCAACGAAACCGCGCGCTCACGCTGGCTGGAGCGATTGACGCCAATAAGTGTGTTACCAGCTCGATTCGCCGCGACCGACGATACTTCGGCTCGCATCGCCATCATGTCTGAGGCGAGTGATCGACTCCGCCAACTGGGCGCCCACAAGGAGTCGACGCGTTTCCTTTACACCGCAACCAATCCGATCGGCGAAGAATGTTTTCGGGAATGCCATGTCTCCGTCGGCGAAGATCTCTTGGCCGAAGTCACGCGCGACGCCTCACCGTGGATTGACCTCTGGCGCGATAATTACGCGTTTGTCGCTAGCCGAATTTCCGCTGGTCTTCGCAGCTTGCTCGAGCAGATGCCACTCAAGAACGGCGCGGCTCCGCTGCCCGCTTTCATGAAGCATTGTGCGGAATCCAAAATGTCGCTTATCGGCCCTGGGCTGGTCACTCTTGGTCATCTTGCTTTTCGGGAAGTTAAGGAGGCGTTTTGCGTCATGATGCAGGGACGCGAAAATAAGGCGGAGGTGCAACTAGCGGCCAGCGATTGCCAGTTCGTTAGGCAGAATTTCACGTTTCCGAAGTTCGACGAATATACCTACCCGTCCGCGGACCTCCAGTTGTCAGCCAGCTCGATCGAAGCGGTAGAACGCGGCAATTATGAGTGGATTCTGGCGGAACTGCATCCAGCCGTAGCGCTTATTCATCATGGCTTCCTTTGGTCCTGTCCCGATAAGAAGGCTCTTTCCGCAGCCATTCGAGCGACAGTTTGCGGTCGGCCCAATTTGCACTTTGGTTTCTATGCCACGGACTTTACGGCGACGACCGCGACGCAGTTTTATGAGGTGCTCCCCGACCTCACTTGTTTTGTCATGCCGCAGCGGGGGAGGCCGGGTTGGTGGACTGTTTCACCCTCGGAAGCCGAGGTGTTCATCGATGAAGAAACGAACGATGTTGGTTTGCGCCATCGAGTGTCTGGCGAATATCTCGGCTCTTTCACCCGCTCCTGGGTCATCCCCCTTGGTTTTCACCCTTTCAATTTTTCGTTAGGCGCGCATACCCCGCGACTCAGGTGCGGGAAGATCATTGTGCAACGCCGTGCTTGGATAGTGGCTCTAGAGGAACTTGGCGGTGGCGACTTTACCGGCATTTCTCGCGATCTTGTGGTAGCGGTCGAGCGTTTGCGCGCGGCACGCGACCTGCCGCGTTATGTCTATATTCGGCCGACTGAAAGAGCGTTGCGACGCAGCGGCGGCGAAGGCCGCGACAAGGATACGAAACCCGTTTTCATCGATCTCGAGAGCTATCTCTTTCTGGAGATTTTTCATCGCTGGTTGACCAAATCGGGGGAATTGGAATTGACTGAGATGCTGCCCGATCCGGAGCACTTGCTCTGGAAGGACAAAGATGGACGCCGCACCTTCGAAATCCGCACCCTCATCGTTCCTCGATGAAAGTCATTGCCGTCGCAAATCAAAAGGGCGGTGTCGGGAAGACGACCACCGCGGTAAATCTCTCCGCCGCGCTCGCAGAGAAAAAAGAGCGCGTGCTCTTAGTCGACCTGGATCCCCAAGGTAATGCCACCAGTTCCTTCGGGCTCCAAGGCTTGGAAGGCCAAAGCTTGTATGGAGCCTTGTTAGGCCAGGATCTCGTCACCGAAAAAATTCTACCGACGCGGCTCGATCAACTTTTCATCATTCCCGCCGATATCGATCTTGCCGGCGCGGAAGTGGAAATTGCGCGGATGGACGACCATCTGACACGCCTCGCACAAACGCTTCGTGTTCTGCGCGACGACGATACGTTTGATTTCATCTTCCTCGATTGTCCGCCGTCGCTAGGCATTCTTATGAGTAACGCCCTCGCTGCTGCAGACGAACTTCTCACTCCGATTCAATGCGAGTATTTCGCGCTCGAAGGTTTGGTGAAAGTCGTTCGACTAATCGAGCAAGTGCGTGCCTCTGGAGCTAATTCTGAACTTCATTTGGGCGGTATCCTGATGACCATGTTTGATGCGCGGACGAATCTCAGCGCGCAGGTCGTCGCGGAAGTGCGAGAGCATTTCGGCGAGCGTGTTTACCAGACAGTGGTCCCGCGCAGCGTGCGCTTGAGCGAAGCTCCCAGTTTTGGAAAATGCATTCTGGAACATGAGAATAACGGGATCGGGGCGAGAGCCTACCGCGCGCTGGCGGAGGAATTTCTGCGGCGGCACGAGCCCGCCGCGGTAATTTCGTCCTGACATTCGGGATCGTGCGGTCGGCCGGAGAGCTGTGCGCTTAGCGAATTACTTCTGGAGCAAAAAAACAATCTCTCTAAATTATCGTCCATCATGGAAGTCAGTCTCTCTCCTGCGGCAGCTGATGTTTACCAGGAAAAACTGCGCGGTTTTATCGATCCTGCGACGCTCAAGTCGCTTTCAAAAATTCGGCCTTGGCGCGGGCTGGCGCAGATTGCACTTGAGTGGATTGGCATCGCCGTCGCGATCTGGCTTTGCAGCACCTATCGTAATCCGTTCCTTTACCTCCTTACCGTCATGTGGATCGGCGCGCGGCAAAATGGACTCGCGGTTATGATGCACGAAGCCGTGCATTACCGCCTGCTTAACAATCGCAAGTGGAATGACTGGATCGGCGAAGCCTTCACCGCATGGCCAATCCTGGTGACGGTGAATGCATTTCGTCAGACTCATTTCGCGCACCATCGCCACGTAAACGATCCTGATGACCCAGACTGGCAGCGCAAGCAAACGGAGCTATTTCACTATCCGAAATCTGGGCTCGATATGGTGTTCATCACCCTGAAATATTGGGTCGGTTACTACGCGATTAAACAGCTAAGTGAAGTAAATCAGGGTCGTGAAATACCGTTTAAGCTCAAAGTATTGCGACTCGCGTTCTACCTCGTGGTCGTAATCGTGAGCATCGTTTTCCATTTCTGGCTTGGGTTGATCATCTACTGGATCGTGCCGCTCTTTACTTATTTCCTTTGGATCATCTACGTTCGCGGCGTGGCCGAGCACTTCGGCGGCATTGAGGATCATCACGAAGATTTGCTAAAGATGACTCGACATATTGAGGCGAGTCTTTTCGAGCGAATGATGATCGCGCCCAATTACATTCATGTGCACATCGGACACCATCTCTATCCTTCTGTGCCGTTCTATAACTTGAGCAAGTTGCAGCGTCTGCTCATGCAAAACCCAGACTACGCCAGCCGCGCCCACATCACGAAAGGCTACGTGGCATTTTTGGTAGAATTGTTAGGCATGAGCTCTGACCGTAACGAGGTCGAGCGCATAGAACGTCCGGCGTAAGCCCTCGAAGGCCGGGCAGCAAGCGAAGCCTGCCAATCGTCGATTCCTACTCCGGATCGCTGTGCGCACCGAGACGGTGGCAAGTTTCCTTTACCGAAAGAGTGATCCGCTTTGCAGCGCCACCGTGACGGCCGCATGGAGAGTCTCGGGTTGCATCTATTACACGAACATTTTCGACCGAGACCGCGTAGAGGGGCACGCAGTTCAGGCCGAGATGTCGAAGAAATATTGGCGCAACCCGTCGGAGGTAAAGCTGATACTAAGCCCGCGGCTTGAAACGCCGGCACGCGTGGAAACCATGATGAAAAAGAGCGGCGCGGAAAAAGACGACGACGGCTGGCGTCCAGCAGCCACCCCAAATACTTCAAGCCTAGCGAAATTGCGCGAAGCCGCGGCTTGTTGCACCGCCTGCCCACTTTACAAAAACGCGACCCAAACGGTATTCGGCGAGGGCTCGAAAGAACCGGCGCTCATGTTGCTTGGCGAACAACCCGGCGATCGGGAGGATTTGGCCGGCAAGCCGTTCGTCGGACCGGCTGGTCAGATCTTGAATCGAGCGCTCGAGGAGGCCGGGATTGATCGCAATGCGGTCTACGTCACAAATACGGTGAAACACTTTAAATGGGAGCCCCGTGGCAAACGGCGCATTCACCAGAAGCCCAATTCGCGCGACATCGCTGCCTGTCGGCCATGGCTGGAGGCGGAATTGCGCATCGTTAGGCCAAGCGTGCTTGTTTGCCTCGGTTCTACGGCGAGCCAGGCTCTTTTTGGACCGCGCTTTCGTGTTACGCGCGAGCGTGGAATAGTTTTGCGGCTCCGAGCTTGCGTCGAGGGTTGTTGCGACAGTGCATCCATCCTCGCTTCTCCGGCAGCCGGATGAGGAATCACGTCAGCGCGAATACAAACTCTTTGTGCAAGATCTGCGGGTGGCGCTGAAAGCTTCGTCCTAGTTGCCTTCGTGCGGCCGTACCAATGACCAATGAGAGCCGTTATTGAAAAAAGGATTCTTTTCACCAGAATTAGAAGGCTTGCTTTTCTCATATGATACATTACTATGTCTCAAATGAGCACAAAGGTTTCGACCGCAAGTCTGCCGCTTTCAGCCGCTACAGCGACGGTGCACCGGCAGATCGAGCGTATTGAAGCGGGCTTAAGCTTTCGCGCAGTGCGCAATTTACAGAAAGCGCTCGACATTCCGCTGGAGAAGATTGCCGGCGTCCTCGGAATGTCACGAGCAACCCTGCATCGGCGCAAGATTCAGGGCAGGATCGATAAGGAAGAATCGGAAAAGCTCGTCCGTTACCGGCGACTGCTGGAAAAGGCAGAGCAGGTTTTTGGCAACCCGGCAAGCGCGCGCGATTGGCTCACGCACAAGCAAGTCGGTCTGAACAACGCGGTGCCGCTGGAATTCGCCCGAACGGAAATTGGCGCGCGGGAAGTGGAGAATTTGTTGGGCCGGATTGAGTACGGCGTTTATTCCTAATGGCTCCGGTCGTCGCCTGGCGACTCGTCAGGCAAAGGCACGCAGCGACAGCATTTTCCGGCGAGGGAGCGCGCATTTTCGAAGGGCGCTGGAATTCGGCTGGCGTACCGGTGGTCTATTGCAGTGAAAATCTTGCCCTCGCGGCGCTCGAAATTCTCGTCCACGTCCAACCCGTCGCGATCTCTGCGCCGTTTCGCGCCTTCCGTGTCACCTTTGACGATTCGCTAACCACCCGGCTCGAACTCGAGCGGCTGCCCAAAGGCTGGGACCTCCAGCCGCCGACGGCGGTTTCGAAGAAGATCGGAGATGAATGGATCAAGTCCGGCCGTTCCGTGGCACTGGCATTACCGAGCGTGCTCGTCCCACCCGAGCGCACTTATCTCCTCAATCCTAAACATCCCGACTTCAGAAAACTCCGGATCCACGATATAGGTGATTTCACGCTCGATCCTCGACTTCGCTGAATCGAAAGTAGAAAGTGGTTTTCGAGACGCAGAGCGCGCTTGCAAAATCCGCCGGATCGTGTTCATTCCACGCTCCGCTGCGAGTTTTAGAACTTGCGCCGTTGGTCCCTGGGCCGCCGTTGCTGAACGCGCGACCGTACTCGCCAGGGGGAACCCGGCGTGTTTTGGAGAATTCAGGTTTTCGAGTTTTCGGTTTTCGACCAGGCAATAGTCATCACTGCCTAACAATCGAGGATCGCCAGTCGAAGATCAAAATTAATTGTTATGCCAGTTCGTTACGGTCGTTTCGAAATGCCTAAGACCCTCGTCAAAGACGAGGCGTCCGCCACTGATACCTACGCCAAATTTGTTGCCGAGCCCTTTGAAGCCGGCTACGGACATACCGTAGGGAATTCGCTCCGCCGCGTGCTTCTTTCTTCACTCGAAGGTGCTGCCATAACCGCCGTGAAAATCAACGGCGCACAGCACGAGTTCGGCACGCTGCCCGGCGTGGTCGAGGATGTCACCGACATCGTCCTCAACCTCAAACGCATCAAATTCAAGGCCTCCGATCACGAGGCGCGTAAACTTTCCCTCAACGTCAATAAGGAAGGCGAAGTCACCGCCGGAGATATTCAGCTTGTGCAGGGTTACGAAATCCTGAACCCCAAGCAAGCTATCTGCACCCTCGATCGCAAACACAAGTTCGAAGCCGAACTCGACGTCCGCGTTGGCCGCGGTTTTGCCACAGGCGACGAGAATAAGCGACCTGATCAGCCAATCGGGCTCATTCCAATAGATTCCATTTTCTCGCCGGTCACGCGCGTGAAATACGCTGTCGAGAACACCCGCGTCGGTCAGCGCACCGATTACGACAAGCTCATCCTCGAGCTCTGGACGGACGGACGTCTTACCCCGGACGACGCTCTACTCCAAGCCTCGGCGATTCTGCGCCATCACCTCGACGTCTTCGTTAACTTTAACGAGGACGTGATTGAGTTTGACGAAACGCCAGCCGGGGTGAGCGAGGAAAATGTCAAACTGAAGAAACTGCTCAACATGAGCGTGAATGAGATCGAACTGAGCGTGCGCGCGGCCAACTGCCTGAACAACGCCAACATCACCACCGTCGGGCAGCTCGCACAAAAGACCGAGGCCGAAATGCTGAAGTATCGCAACTTCGGCAAGAAATCGCTCAACGAAATCAAGGACAAACTGCAACAGCTCGGGTTAGGTCTGGGTCAGAAGTTCGATCCAGGCATGATCGACACCCCGATTGCCGTCGATGGCAGTAACGGGCTGGACGCAGAGTAATCGTTAGGTAGGAAAGCAGCGCAGGGAGAAACCGCCATGAGGCATCAGAAAAAAACCGTCAAATTGGGACGCACCGCGGAGCACCGAAAGGCGCTCCTGGCTAATCAGGTTTGCAGCCTGATCGAGCACCAGCGAATCAAGACTACGCTTGCCAAAGCAAAAGCCGTCCGCCCGCTGGCGGAGAAGATGGTGACGTTAGGCAAGAAAGCCTCACTCCACGCCCGCCGTACCGCCCTCTCCGTCCTACGACAGAAAGATGCGGTGAAAAAGCTTTTTGACGACATTGCTCCGCGTAGCGCAAGCCGCAACGGCGGCTATACCCGCATCATCAAACTCGGCCAACGTAAGAGCGATTCCGCCCCGCTCGCCTTCCTCGAGTGGGTTGACGCTCCCGAAGTAAAAGAGGAAGCGCCCACTGACAAGAAGGCAAAGAAAGATAAGAAATCGTCCAAAGCGGAAGCCAGGACTGAGGCCGATTCCAAGCCCGCCAAGGAAGCCCGCAAGTCTGCACCTAACGAAGACAAAAAGGAAGAGTAGCTGTCCTCACTTAGTCGCGACGAAGCGGCTGAAGTGCACCTTCTTGCTCTGACACTTCGTTAGTCTGGTAAGGCCCCATTTCGCCTCCGGACATCGTTTCCGTCGTCTTGGCGTGGCGCGATGGATACCTCGCGATGTACTGCTACAGGTACGTTTGAATAGGTCTTAGCTCTTCTCTAAACGAAACCTATCAAGCTTTCAGCATCGGCCGCAATTCACCGCTAAAAAATCACAAGCCGCCGATAGCAAGCAGGCAGCGCGATGAGTTAGCCTGCAGGCAACATGAAACAGCTACTGGTGACGCTTTCCTTTCTTCTTGCCCTGTGTTCTATAAGCAGTCAATCCCAAGGCGCGTCGTCCAGTGCGGCCCCAAGTAACGAAGAACTATTGAAGCAAGTGCAGGCGCTCGCGGCCAAGGTGGATCAACTCGAGAAAAAGCTTTCCCGCTACGAGAAGAGCGAACCGTCGGCGCCCGCTGAGAAGCACACGCGCGTCACCAAGAGTGCGACGGAATCAGGCAAGAGCGCGCCTGACAGCGACACCACTTTCGCCGAGAATGAACCCAAGAAAGCCCCACTCTTCGGCCTAGGTTATCGGAGCAACGCCGTTCTTAGCCTTGGCGCTTATGGCGAGTTAAAGTTTGGCGGGCAGCAGGCGCCGGGCGGGTGGAAAGATGGATTCGACGCCGGTCGCATTGTCTTACTTCCGACTTACCAAATCACCGATAACATCATTTTCAATGCTGAGATTGAATTCGAGCATGGCGGCATCGCAGTGGATGATGACGATAAACTCACCGGTTCCGTAGACATCGAACAGGCTTATATCGACTTTAAGTTCAATGAGCATCTTAACTGGCGCGCGCCTGGCGTCGATGTCGTTCCGTTCGGGTTCATCAACCTGTTTCACGAGCCGACGCAGTTCTATAGCGTGCAACGCCCTGAGCTGGATAACGGACTTATACCCACTACCTGGTTTGAAGGCAGTACCAGCCTCTACGGCAAAATAGTTGATAACTTAAACTATCAATTCCAAATTAACACAGGACTGGAAGATATCGGTCAAAATGACGGAGTGCCCGATGGTCCTTATGAGGCGGGTATTTCAGGCGTGGAAGCTTTGGGCCTCGCGCGCACGCCTGTAGGTGATTTTAACCAGACTAAGAATTCGCCGGGATATGCCTTGCGCTTGAGTTACACCCCGCCTTTCGTTCCCGGACTATCCGGCAGCACGAGCGTCTTCTACACCTCGAACGTAACCCCCCGAGACGCGCATGCCGATACGGGAGAAGAGCTGGGTCACACTAGCGTCACCATGGTAGATACGGAAGTACGCTATCGAGTCCCCAAGAGCGGAGCCGAATTTCGGGGCGAGTTTGTCGATGTCCATCTCGGGAGTCCGGGTAATCTGCGTGCAAACAACGACGGGGATCCGGAAAATAACACCGGCGATCATATGTGGGGTTATTCTCTTGAAGCGGCCTATCACTTCGATCTTAGCAGGTCGATCCATAACGGCTGGGAGCTTGTGCCCTTCTACCGCTATACTTATGAAAACCTGCAAACCAGCGGGTTTCGCGGACGCGATGACAACTTCCCGACTGGACAAGGCAAACGTCAGTTTCATACCTTCGGAATCGCGGCCTTCCCTACCCCTCAGATCGTGCTAAAACTGGATTATCAGTTCGCGCTGGACGATGCGCCTAACTCGCCACAGGCCGATCACCTGCTTGGAGCAGTTGGTTTCTTCTTCTAATCTGACTTATGAGGTGAGATTATGGACGACCGCCTAAAATGGCTAACTCCCGCCGCTCTTGTTCTTGCGAGCGCAGGATCGACCTACGCAACTACCTATTTAGGCGTGGCTGAGGCGCAGCGAATATGTTTTCCGGGCGCCGACCAATTCGTCCCCCGCCACATCGTGTTCACGCCCACGCAGGTTAAAGCCATTGAGGTCGCCTCGGGAGAAAAGGTCCTCACCCGTGGGCAACAAGTTTGGAAAGCGATCCGAGGCGGAAAGCTACAGGGCTACTTCATCGTCGATTACGTGATTGGCAAACATCTGGCGATTGATTATGCGCTCGCTCTTTCTCCAGCTGGAGAAGTGCGACAACTGGAGATACTGACTTATCGAGAATCCTATGGCGGTGAGATACAAAGCGCCGATTGGCGAAAGCAGTTTGTCGGGAAAACCTCGCGCTCGCCGCTCGCCCTCAATGACGACATTCGCAATATCAGCGGCGCCACGCTTTCCAGTCGTCACGTCACTGAAGGAGTAAAACGAGTCCTGGCGACCTACGACACCTGCGTTAGATAAGCTCGGCCCACGGCGTACGACTTCCCCCGCGTCTTTAGATTCCCGAATTTGGCACTGTAGGTTCCCGTCTGCGCCACAGATGGGAAAGCTTCGATTTACGCAATGCAGCGTTAAGTATCTGAATATCTGCTAATTATAATCATTCAAGTTGGCTGGCATGGACATTGCGTAAAGGGTTGTGTTCAGGGAGGAATACCATGACAACACCAAACCAAGCCATACACGAACATCAGGAAAGCACTTACCAGTTACTCGTCGATTCGGAGGAAAAACCTCGTACGGCGATTGAGGACATTGTTTATCTTCTGCTGGCTGTCGCGATCGCGGTCACGATCTGGCAGTTCGGCCATCAGCCGGTGAACTTCGCTGATTTCGGACGCGCTCCGGCTGAGCAAGTCGTCGCGGAGTCATAAGCCCTATCCGCGGAAGACAGTCGTTGGACTTCACACGCCGGCAATCAAGCGCCGGCGTCAGGAGAGCTTCATTCGCTTCAGGTAGCTCCGCTCGTCCTCAATAACCCACTGGCACCAAGTCAGGCCCTACGACTTCCGCTCCCCCTATTGTGTCAGCCTTCGCACCTTCGGCCGGAGTCGGCTGACCGTCTCCCATGTCATCGCCTGGCGTGTGGAGGAATGAAGCGTGATACCAGACAACGATGTCCTCTTTCTTAAGCGGTTCGCCCGTCAGGAATTGGTCGAGATCGGCAGAGGTTGCATCGAAGAAGCTGTGGCCGTCGTCGATCTCAGCCGAAACCGGATCTGGCCGTCGTGCCAATGCAGAAACCACATATCTCTTTTTCCGTACTTGTCGGCGTTGCCGTCATTCTCGCCAGGATATAGGAGATAACTGCGTTTCGGGCCGCGGATGCGGTAATACATCGGTTTGGTATCGCTGCGGAAAAGTTTCCGCTCGGTCGAGATAGGGACACCGGCGATCAGGCCGGATTGCAATGGAATCTCGTAGATTGCGTTGCTGGGTCCTTCGACATCAAAGTCGAAACGCCAATAGGCATGGTGAGTGTGGAGGAAACAGGTACAGCTGTTGGCGGTCGCTCCGAAACCGAAGCGAGGATGAATCGTGCCATCGGCGTCAAAACCCCATTCATGGACGTAGCGATACCAACCCGCCTCCATTTCCGTGACGAGCACGACTTCGGTGCCCTGCCGGTAGAGGGCGACGCCGCGAAAGTTGCCCAAGGTCCGTGCCGGTTTCCAATACGGTGGTTGCAGGCGTGGTACCACAATGCCGAAAGCCCGGCGCCCCTTCAATATCGACACCATCTGCTTCAAACATGCCCTCCTGATACTCCCAATCACGATACGGTCCGCACTCGCCATCCACGCAAAGGACGTTCAGAATTGCCACATAGGCCCGTTTGAGAACGGAAATGCCTTTGTATTTCACGTTCTGCAACTCGATGCCCGCGGCGTTCGTGCCTGAGGAAATGGCCGGGCGTAGGACAAGCATATCCCAGAGAACCGTCCCATCAGTGCTGTGACCGCAAGTTGATATTGGCCGGGCGTACCGCGCCGCGTGGTCGATTGGCCTGGGGTAGCCACGGCGCATTCTTGATCGCTGGCGTTCGCTCGTTTGTCCCGCGCCTAACGAAGGAGAACCAGCTCCCAATCCAGTTGGCCGTCTTCCGTGATCTCCAACCTTGCCACGCTCGGTGGTGCGCCGCGGTTTGGCCGCGTGACACAGCCCGGATTGAGGAATAGGACGTCATTCACGCGTTCGTTGCGCGGCACGTGCGTGTGGGCGTGCAAGACGACATCGATTTTTTCCGGGGGAGCCAAAGGCGGAATGTGCACAAGGCGAAAGCGCAGGCCATGCCGTTTCAAATCCACGGCCATCGGCCATTCGAAGTTACTGTCGCAATTCCCGCGCACCAGCGTAAGGGGTGGACCGAGGTTTTCCAGCCTAACGACAAGGGCCGGCGTGCAGACGTCACCAAGGTGCCAGATCTCGTCCGCCCCCTGCGCCAGCTCCTCGAGATCCCCCGGAAAGTGATTGTGCGTGTCGGCCAGGACGAAGATGGAAAGTGAATTCGATCTCATCGCATCGCATCCTGCCGCAAGGCATGAGTCTCACAAGCAAGAAGTAACTTTGCTTCCCGTCGCTGCTGGCCTAACGTTCGCTTCGTGTCTTTCAATAATTTCGGCCTGTCCCCGGAAGTCGTTAGGGGAACTCAGGCGATGGGGTTCACCGAGCCAACTCCGATCCAACTTCGTGCCTTTCCCGTTATCCTCGCCGGCAAAGATCTCGTCGGCACCGCACAAACCGGCACCGGTAAGACGGCAGCTTTTGCGCTCCCAATCCTTACCCTGCTCGCCAAGCACGGCCTGTTTCGTTGTCTGGTGCTCGAACCAACCCGCGAGCTGGCGGCACAGGTCGAGACGGCTTTTCGTGACTACGGACGGTTCACTGATATTAGCGTCGCGGTCGTATACGGCGGCGTCGGCTATGGCAAGCAACGCGAAGCTTTCAAACGCGGGATCGATGTAGTGGTGGCGACGCCCGGCCGACTGCTCGACCACGCAGAGCAGGGCGTGATCGACTTTCGCAACGTGAGTATCCTCGTGCTCGATGAAGTGGATCGCATGCTCGACATGGGCTTCCTCCCCGATGTGCGACGAATCGTTAGGCAAATTTCGAGCGATCGGCAAACACTGCTTTTTTCAGCCACCCTGCCCCCGGAAATAGAGCGCCTCGCGGCCACCGTTTTGAATGAGCCGGAGACGATCGAAATCGGCGCGCGCCGATCACCGGCCGAGACGGTGACACATGCTGTGTATCCGGTCGCGGCGGAGCAGAAGTTCGACCTCCTCATGGCATTGCTCGCGCGCACGAATTACGACAGCGCGCTTATCTTTTGCCGCACGAAACACGGCGCCGATCGCATCGCGCACCAGCTCAAGATCGGGAAGCATGCCGTGGCGGTTTTGCATTCCAACCGCACTCAGCGCGAGCGGATCGAAGCGCTGGAAGGATTCAAGAGCGGCAAATACGAAGTCATGGTTGCCACCGATATCGCCGCGCGCGGACTCGACATCGCGGGCGTAAGCCACGTTATCAACTACGACGTGCCGGAACACCCGGAGGATTATGTGCATCGCATCGGCCGCACGGGTCGAGCACAAAAAGTGGGCGACGCATTCACACTCACGAATGGCGAGGAGCTTCCGGCGCTGCAAGCGATCGAACGGTTCATTGGGCAAAAGATTCCGCGACTCAAGCTGGAAAATTTTCCCTATCTCTACACCGCGCTCTTCGAGCCGGAATCGAGCCAGCCCGGTAAACGCTCGATTGGTGGCGGGCGCACGCATCGCGGCTATTCCTTCGGCCGCCGACGGCGATAGCAAAACCCGCGCTCGTTGTTCAGCAAACGCGCGATCTATCTCATCGGATTTCGTTAGGGCCTAACGAATACAGGCCATCACTTGGTCCAGCGATCGACCCAGGCGTTAACGGTCTTATACCAAAGTTGCGCGTTTTGCGGCTTCAAGACCCAGTGACCTTCATCTGGAAAATACAGCATCTCCGACGGCACGCCGCGTCGTTGCAAGGTCGTGAAAAGCTGAAAGCCTTCCGAAACATCGAGCCGGTAATCGAGCTGTCCGTGCACCACCAGCGTCGGTGTTTTGAACTTCTCCGCGCTGAGATGCGGCGACCATTTGCGATACAATTCGCGACTCTTCCAAGGCGGTCCGCGAAACTCCCACTCCGGAAACCAAAGCTCCTCTGTCGTACCATAGGCTGACTCGGTGTTGAACATGCCGTCGTGCGAAACGAGGCATTTGAAGCGGGTCGTGTGACCGAGAATCCAGTTGATCATATAACCGCCGTAACTCGCACCGAGCGCCGCTTCGCGATCCTTATCGATAAACGGATAGGTCTTCTCCGCGTAGTCGAGCCCTTTCATGAGATCGGCAAACGGTTTGCCGCCCCAATCGCCTACCACACCTTCGGTGAACTTCTGTCCATAGCCGGTAGAGCCATGCGGGTTGATCATGACCACGACATAGCCGTTCGCCGCGAATAGCTCGGGATTCCAGCGATAGGACCAATCATCGCCCCACGCTCCCTCGGGGCCACCGTGAATGAGGAATTTTACCGGATACTTTTTCTGTTCGTCGAAGTTTGGTGGCCTAACGAGAAAGCCTTGTACGTCGACAAACTCTGCGCCCTTGAAGGTAAAAGGCTCCAGCGGCTGCATTGCGATGCGTGAGAGGGCCTGATCGTTTATGCGTGTCACCGCCGTGGGCTCGCTCTGCTGTGCCACATCGAGTCGCCAGATTTCGTTAGGCGACTGGATCGAGTTACGGGTGAGATAGAGATACTTTCCCTCCGCTCCAAAGATCAGGTCGTCCGCGTGTAGGCGCGCGACTTCGGTTGGCTGCTTTTCGCCTAACGACAATCGGTAGATTGGCGCCTCGCCGTGATCCTCCGCGCTGAAGTAAACCGTTTTGGAATCGGGCACCCAGGCGAAACTCCCCACCGAGCGATCGAAGTCTTGTGTTGCGATCTGGCTTTTCTCGCTTGCGCGGCCGTAGACCGTGAGAGTAAAGCGATCACTCTCGTAACCGCCGCGCGCCTGCGAACGCCAGGCGATCGATTTGCCATCGGGCGAGTAGCGTGGAATCGAATCGCTGCCCGGACTGGTCGAAATTTTCTTCGCCGTCCCACCGCCGATTGGCACGAGGAAGATCTCGTTGTTGGTACTCGTTGCTTCGACTTCGTCGATGTTGCTCGTGTAGGCGACTTCCTGGCCGTTTGGTGAAATGTCATACATATCCGCACCGCCTAACGAGAACGGCGGAACATCGTGATCGCCTGGCGTCAAATCGCGCGCCGGCGCGGATCCATCCGCACTCACAACAAAAAGATGGCTGCGCTTGAACTCCGTGAAGTCTTTCCAGTGCCGGTAAAAGAGTCGCGTGAAAACCTTCGCTTTAACCTTGCTCTTCTTCAGGTCTTCGTCGCGCTGTTGATTACAAGCCTCGTCAGGGCAATCAGGGTAAACCGTAGAGGTGAAGACGATGTTTTTGTCATCGGGCGCCCAGATGCCGCCGTCGCCACCGCTCGAAAGAGTCGTCAGCTGGCGCGAGGCACCAGCGAGTTTCCCGGCGGCCGAATCAAAATCGGCAATCCAGATTTGCGTGGGATCCGTTGCCTTGGAAATAAAGATGAGGCGTTTGCCATCGAACGAAATCCGCGGACGCGATTCGTCGTTAGGCGTCTGCGAAAGACGCCGCGCGTCACCGCCGGCGGCAGGCACAATCCAGAGGTGCGAAGTTTTCTTGTTTTCCTTTAGGTCGACATCCTCGGCTGCGAACAGCACCCACTTCCCATCTGGGGTCGGCACCGGCTCGCCGACCCGCTTCAAAGACATCATGTCCTCGAAAGTGAATGGATGTTTTTCCTGTGCGGAACCGATCACCGCGTGACAGACAAGCAATGCGACGAGGAAAGACTTTAGTTTCATCGTTCCGATGTTCCCGCCGGGAACCTGTCGATGCAACCGTGCAGCGCGGATGGAATTGACGCGCGGTCACGACTTGCACGAGACTGCAGCGATGGAGTGTCCCATCAATCACCCGCGCGCGACGCAGTATTACGGCGACTACCTCGGCATCGAACGTTTGCTCGAATTGCAAAAACCGCTCAGCCTGCGCGAGGGAAAATTGATCGCACACGATGAGATGCTTTTCATCATCGTCCACCAGGCCTACGAGCTTTGGTTTAAACAAATCCTGCACGAAATCACCGCCTCTCAGGAAGTGCTGGGCAAATCAACCGCCGACGACAACGGCCCCGACATGAACCTGGTCGTGAACCGCCTCAAGCGCGTGGTCGAAATCTGGAAGCTGCTCAACCACCAGGTCGATGTTTTGGAAACGATGACGCCGCTCGATTTCCTCGAGTTCCGCGAGTTGCTCCACGGCGCCTCCGGATTCCAGAGCAAGCAATTTCGTAAAATCGAAGCGTCGTTAGGTCTAAAGATCGAAAACCGTTTTCGGCCCGACTACTACAAGCACACCCAATTTGGGGGATTCAACGAGGGAGACTTCGCTGAGATCACGGAGTTTGAAAAACAATCGAGTCTTTTGGAATTGGTGGAGAACTGGCTCGAGCGGATGCCGTTCTTCGACGAGGAATTCTGGCGTGACTGGGAGGAACTGCCTAACGAGTATAAGTCGAGCGGCTACTCACCGTTTTGGCAGCGCTACCGGCAGCTTTACGAGCAAAGCCTGTCCGACCGTGACGAAAAGCAAGACTTGTTAGGCAAGTTTGACGACATCTTCTTTCATGCTGGCTGGGGACCTTTTCGTCCCACTGCCTTGCGCGCCGCGCTTTTCATCATGCTTTACCGGGACGAGCCGCTTTTCCGTCTCCCCTTTGCGCTCCTCAATTCACTTATTGAGATCGACGAACAACTCGGCAATTTTCGTTACCGGCATCTGCAGATGGTGCGCCGTATGATTGGCAGCCGCGTAGGGACAGGCGGCAGCAGCGGCGAGCAATACCTGCAAGGCGCCGTCAACCGCAACTACATCTTTCGCGAGCTGGCCGGTATTATCACCTTCCTCATCGAACGCTGCCATCTCCCCACCCTCCCCTCGCGTCTGCGGCAAGTGCTGCGTTTCAGCTTTTCCGGTCGTTAGGCCAAAGTGGTTAGTCTTCTTTGCCCGGACACGATCGCTCTCTCCATGTTGATGGTTTGAGGCAGAGCTTTGACAGCGAAGCCTGGGCCTTGAAACGTCGCCATCCTCACGATAAGCCCATGCGCAAGATGCATTCAGCTGAAATGTTTCGATCGGTTTAGCAGTTTGTTTTTCGCCACGCAGATGAGAGGCTCTTTCATATGGCTGAGGTAACAATCGATATCATCAAAAACGGCCCTTATATTGTGAAGGGCGAGGTGGAGTTGAAGGACGCGGATGGAAACAGTTATCCCGTCGAAAAACGGATGGCGCTTTGTCGCTGCGGCGCTTCAACGGAGAAGCCATTCTGCGACGGCACGCATTCGAAGATCGGTTTCCAGGCGGCGGAAAAGGCAGTGCCGGAATCGAAGGAAGGCTGACGTCGGAGTTATCCTTTGTTCAGGCCAAGTCCTGGGATGGCAAATGAGTGACTCCATTCCACAAGGTAACTCCGTAGCTGCTAACTCCGAGGTGCCCATCCGTCACCTGGCTCGGATTACCTTTGTCACATTCCTTCTCACGTTTATCGCCGCGCGTGTGCTGGTGATCCTGATCATGGCACGACGAATGCCGGATCTCTTTTTGCATCTTGGCGGAACGCACGTCCACCATCTTAATTACGGTATCTTTCTGCTCTCCGCGGTCGGTGGCTTATTGCTTTTCGATTGCCAGCCCGGCGCAAAGTTACGCAAGCTCTGCGCACTCCTTTATGGCTTTGGCATGGCCCTGACCTTCGACGAATTTGGAATGTGGTTGCACCTTGGCGGGAGTTACTGGCAGCGGGCCAGCTTCGATGCGGTGATTGTGCTGCTAAGTCTCTTTGGCGTGATTGCTTTCGCGCCGACGATGGCGCGGATGCGTTCGCATCATTGGGCGACAGGCGCGGTTCTTCTGGTAGCGGTGTTTGGCTTTTATGGGTTGCTCTTTGAATCGGTGAAGCACTTTGGCAATCGCCTGGCTCCGCGCCTGCACGAAATCGAAGAGTCAGGCCCGCAATAGTCGCCGCTTCGGCGGGCAGGGATCGCCCAGGCAACTTAGCTCTTCGTTAGCGGCAAGGCTTCCGGCCAGAGAAAGTAAGGACCAAAGCGCGCACTCACCCGTAGTTCTCCGCCAAGCCGCCGGCCGAGGGGTGTGATTTGTTTGCGTCCTTCGCTGATTTCAATTGCACCCAGATGGATGAGGTGATCGGTCAGCTCCTGCGTTTTTAACCCAAGCTTTTTTGCGAGGCGGGAAGTACTGAGTTTACCGATGCTGCTCTGTTCTTCCTCTCCGTTGGGCGCGTTATCTTCGCTCAGATGTCTCACCTTTTCGAAGCTCATCCGCACCTCTTCGCTGACGCGCACGATGCGCTCCGCCTCGTCCGAAATATTCTGGAACAACTGAGCGTCATCTTCGCGTGAAATAAGAACGCCCATTTCGGTGTTATGGGCGTGACTCAGCTCGTAAAGGTTCAGGCTGGTCACGATGCAAAACTGCTCGTTTATGTAGCACTGGGCATGAAGGTTCTTGCTGAAAATGGTGCGCACGAACGCCAAGTCACGCAGCCAGTTAATTTCTTCCGGGATGAGATCGTTTTTCTCATAGACAAGGTGAACCTCGATCTTGCGCCGGTTTTTGTCTTCCAGCAGTTCTTTCACACGATCATTGAGTCGAAGAAAGGGACTGATGAGCAACAGGCGGTCATGTGCGAGGCGGATGATCTCCTCGACATAATAATTGGCCGCACTGGTGTTGAGAAACTTCGCCATAATTTCTAGAAAGCAGCAAGGGTACCATGTCCCAGACCGCGCATGCTAAGAGCGGCGAGCGTGCCAGTGCGCCGAAAATCTTGGCGCTGCTGGGCTTGTGCGATGGATAACGCTATCGATTGCTACCAGGTACCAGAGCCTGCGCCATTGAACCAAAGACCTGGGCCTAGAGACTTTCCGTCTCTGGTTTCGCCAGTAACTCGTCTGGCTCCAGATGTCGTAAGTCGTCCGGAACATCAATGTCGATCGCCCCGGCGGCGAAAGGCACTGCAGCCACCTGATCCCGATGCCTGGCGATAATTGATTTGGCACCCTGGTCCCCGAGAAGCGAGGTTAGGGCGGGATAGAATTGATGAGCGAACAGGGCAGGAATTCCGAGTGTCCCGTCATAGGCTGAAGCAACAATGGGTAAGCCGGTCTGATTATGAACGGCGATAAGGCGAACAATTACCTCGCGATCGACTGACGGCTGATCGCAGGCCAGGAGAACGGCAGCGTGGCCTTCCCGCAACGCTTCGATCCCGGCGCAAATCGAGCCGCCGATTCCGTATTCCCAGAGGTCGTTAGGCACGATCGTGAGGGGCAAATCCTCCAGCGCGGACGCGACTTGTTCGCTTCGATTTCCCACCACGACTACGACCGGCGCGCAGCCCGCTTCGAGCGCGGCGATGGCCATTCGGCGAACCAATGGTTGCCCGGCCTGCCGGAGAAGCTGCTTCGGCTGTCCCAAACGCAGGGATCCTCCCGCCGCGAGGACAACCGCGGCGATCATTTGCGGGGCGGGAGTTCTGTCGACCAATTTCCCACTAAGGGCGCGGAAGGCGAAAGAAGGTCCGCCATCTTGTCAGTCGACCTGGAAACGCCCGAGTCGGCATGAATCGGAGCTTTGCGCTCGCGCAAGGGTTCAGCGTTGCCGCCGGCAAAGGTGGCCTGGATTTCCGCCACGATGGTGAGCGCAATTTCCTCCGGCGATTCGGCTCCGATGTCGAGACCAGCGGGAGCGAAAAGGTCGGAACGAATCGGCACCCCTGCATCCGCTAGGGCGTGGAAAAGCTGATCTCGTCGTCGACGCGGCCCGAGGAGCGCGACGTAGCGCAAACCGAGCGGAAGCAGCCTGGCGAGCGCGGCATAATCGCGACCGTAATTATGCGTTTTGACGATCGCGACTGTCCATTCGTCAAGTTCGTCAGGCAAACTGGCGACATCGTCCGCTTCCATGACATTCCAGCCCAGTGTATGCGCGAACCTTCTCAATGGCGTGCTATCCGGACCATGGCCCACCAGAAGAAGCTGGAGCGGAGGCACGATTATTTGCACAAAAGTTCCAGCGTGCGGCTGACAGGCGCTGTGTAAAAAATAACTGCCTAACGAGTGAGAATCCGCAAAAGTCGTCGCGAGCTGGCAACTTTGTCGCCTGCCTAAAGCAAGGGCAATTTGGTCGAGCGCCTGGGTCGGCGCTTTCTCGACAAAAATATCAATCGAGCCGTGGCAGCCATAACGCAGTCGCGTATCGAAGCTGAGCAGAAGCGGTCGGCCGGCGGCGAAGACCTGCTGCGCCTGCGCCACAACCTCTTCTTCGAGACATCCGCCACTCAAAACGCCAACCGTTTCTCCATTGGCCGCGATCAGCATGCGCGCCCCAGGCCGGCGATAGCTCGAGCCGCGGGCATGAACGAGCGTTGCGAGTGCGAGCGCTTCGCCGCGACGACGTTTGCACTCCGCCAGGATGTCGCGGATTTCCTTCATCGGGTTTTAACGGTCGATCGCCGAAATCACGAGAGCAACTTATCCGGAGTGATAGGCAAGTCGCGCACCCGTTTGCCGGTTGCATGATAAACCGCGTTCGCCACCGCCGCGGCGATGCCGGTCACTCCAATCTCGCCAATGCCGCGGGCGCCGATCGGATTAAAGTTGTAATCCGGTTCGCCAACAAAGTGGACATCTATAAACGGAATGTCGGCATGGGTCGGGACGTGGTATTCGGCGAGATTAGCGTTCACCGGCAGACCGGTCTTCGGGTCGTATTCGGTTGCTTCGTGCAAAGCCATGCCGATGCCCATGACGACGCTGCCGATGATTTGGCTGCGCGCGGGCTTGTAGGTCACCACCCGTCCGCAGTTGATCACCGTCACGACGCGCGTTACCTGCACGCGCGGGAGAAGCGGATCGATCTTCACCTCACAAAAGTGCGCTCCCCATGATTGGAAGACCTGTTCGTTTTTCTCCTCCTCTTCCGGCATTTTGCTTTCCACTTCGATCGATTTCATGCCGGCGCGGTTCAAAATGTCGGTGTAGCTGTCGGATCTGGACTTGTCGCTTCTCAGACCGATGCGGCCGGGTTCGCTCATCGTAATGTCGTTAGGCGAAAAGCCATGTAGCGGCGATTTGGCATCCTTTACCGCCAGGTTGGCCAATGCCTGATGCAAAAGCCCCGCGACCGCATGAATGGCCGTGCCGACGGTAGCGGTGGAGTTGGATCCACCAGCAACAGGACCAAATGGATAATCCGATTTTCCGAGTTCAAAGGTGACCTTCTCGAACGGCACGCCTAATTGCTCGGAAGAAATTTGTGTGAACGCGGTGTAAGCGCCGGTTCCAAGGTCGTGTGTTGCACATTGGACGGTGGCACGGCCGTCGGCATGGAGAATGGCCTTGGCGGCCGCCGCCATTTTGTGCGCGGGGTAGGTTGCGGTCGCCATGCCCCAACCGACCAGCAAATCGCCGTCGCGCATCGAGCCCGGCCGCGGATTGCGCTTCGACCAGGCAAACTTCTCCATGCCTAACGAATAGGTCTCCTTGAGATGTTTTGCGCTAAAGGGCTTTCCCTTGATTGGCTGAGTATCGGCGTGGTTCGTTAGGCGCAACTCTACCGGATCCATTTGCAACGCGACCGCCAGTTCGTCCATCGCGCACTCCAAGGCGTAAGTGCCGGGGCATTCGCCGGGCGCGCGCATAAAGGTGGGAGTCGAGACGTTCACCGGGTAAACGTATTCTTCGACCTTGATGTTGGGACTGGCATACATGACGCCAGTCGAGCGAGCACCGCACGATTCCGTCCATTCACCCACCGGGGACGTAAGCGTTTCGCTCACGTGTCGCATGGCCTGCAACTTTCCATCCCGGCTCGCGGCCAGAGTCATGGTCTGGCGCGTCGGTGTCCGGTGCCCGGTGCAAGTGAACATCTCTTTTCGCGGAACATAAAACTTCACGGGCTGATTGACCGCTTTCGCCGCCATTGTGGCCAGCAACTCATGCGGCCAGACTGCGCCTTTGCTGCCGAAGGCGCCGCCGACAAACGGATCGATCACGCGCACGTTTTGCAGGTCCAGTCCGTAGGTACGCGCGAGAATGCTCTGCACGCCTTTAACAAACTGGGTCGCGTTCCAAACGGTCAGCTTTCGATCGTCCTCCCACGCCGCAATCGTGCCGTGCATCTCGATAGGATTATGGGTCTCGGTCGGGGTGATGTAGGTCTGCTCGATTTTGATCAGATCGTTGTTCTTCAGCGCAGCCTCAACGTCGCCCTTTTTCGGCTGAACATTTTCATCCTGATTCTTCTTGGGCTTCTTCGCATCCCCCTCGGCCGCCGCGAAGGTGAGGACGGCGACCTCCGGCGCATAACTCACCTTGACTAACGAGGCGGAATATTTCGCCTGCTCGAGCGTCTGCGCGACGACAAGTGCGACGTATTGACCGGCGTAATGCACCTTGTCGTCAGCTAAAGGATTGCGCTCTTCAATCCGGATTCCCTTGGTGCGGGCTCCGCCGCCTCCGCCTTGCGTTTCCTTTGGTTGCGGTGCGTTTTTGTGGGTAAAAACTTTGAGCACACCCGACGCGGATTCAGCCGCTTTGGTATCAATCGCGGTGATGCTTCCCTTGGCGATGTTGCTCACCACCGGCCACGCATAAACCACCTTGGGAATTTCAAACTCAACCGCGTACTTAGCGGCGCCAGTCACTTTAAGTGGGCCCTCCACGCGATTGCGTGCGGGACCGAGGATGTCTGTCTTTGCCATGGTTAAATCAATTTATCTGGAGTGATGGGAAGCTCGCGCACGCGCTTCCCGGTTGCGTGAAAAACTGCGTTCGCCACCGCGGCCGGCGCGCCGACGACGCCGATCTCGCCGATGCCGCGCGCGCCGTTTACTGGCATGTGCGGATCGGGCTGATCGAGAAAATGGATGTCGAATCGGGGCATATCGGCTTGGGTCGGCAGATGGTATTCAGCAAGGTTGGCATTCACGATCCGACCTGTTTGCAGGTCGGGCACGGTCGCTTCCATCAAAGCCATGCCGATTCCAAAAATGACTGCACCGCAAATCTGACTCCGTGCCAGGCGAGGGTTCAGGATGCGACCCACGTCGTAAACGCCGGTAGCGCGCGTGACGCGAACCTGGCCTAACGAATCAACCTGCACCTCGACGAAAATTGCGCCGAAAGATTGGAAGGAGAATTCTTCGCGCGCTTCCTTGTCCGGTTCTGATTTGCCGTCGGCTTCAATTTGCTTCTGGCCGCTGCGTGCCAGCACCTCTCGCAAACTGGCCAGATCGTTGGGCCAACTCCCAGCCAGATCAGTCACCTTTTGTTTCAGCCTTTCGCAGGCGTTGAGTACCGCACTGCCGACACTCACCGTGAGCCACGAGCCGCCATTGACCGGTGCCTCGGGAAACCTCGAATCACCTAACTCAAAGCGAACATTCTCTAGCGGCAGACCGAGCGCGTTCGCCGCCAGCTGTGACATGGTCGTGTAAGTGCCAGTGCCGAGGGCATGAGTCGCGCTCTGCACAGTGAGATAGCCGTCCGCAGAGAGGATGGCGTTGGCTGCGGCCGGTTGACGCTTCGCGGGATAAACAGCGGTCGCCATTCCCCAGCCGAGCCGACGACCGTTTGGCGCGCGCATCGAACCCGGTTGGGAGTTGCGTTTGGACCAGCCAAACTTCTCCGCCCCTTGTTCGTAGCATTCACGCAGGCGCTTCGACGACCAGGGCTTCTTTTCGAAATCATCGCGCTCCGCATAATTCGTTAGGCGAAACTGCACCGGATCGATCTTTAGCTGGTGGGCCATTTCATCGAGTGCGCATTCGAGCGCGAAAACGCCAGGCGCTTCGCCCGGTGCGCGCATCGGGCAGGGAGTCGTGAGATTCAAGCGCACCAGTTGATGGCTCACTTCGATGTTCGGGCAGACGTAAAGCATGCGTGACATGTTGCCGCACGGCTCGGAATAATCGGCCACCGGCGAGCAATGCGTGGTGGTGATGTGGCGGAGCGCAATCAGCTTCCCATTTTTCTCCGCTGCGATAGTCAACTTCTGTTCGGTTTCGGCGCGTTGACCGGCGGAATCGAACATCTGTGCTCGGGTAAACACGAGGCGAACCGGACGCCTAACGATTCGTGCTGCGGCTGCGGCGAGCAGAGTGTGACTCCACTGAAATCCTTTCGAGCCAAACGCGCCGCCGACATATGGACTAACGATGTCGACGCTTTGCAGAGGAAGCTGGAAGGCGTGGGCCACGATCTTCTGCAGTTGTTTGATGCCGCGCGTAGCTTCATGAATGACGAGCCGGTCGCGCGCGAGCCATTCCGCCATCGTGCAATAGGGCTCGATCGGGTTGTGGTTCTCGATCGGCGTCCGGTAAGTGACTTCGAGCTTTCGCTCCGCCGGCACAGGAGCAAGCGCGCCGGCGACATCGCCGAGCGAAACCTGCAGCTTTTCCTGGCCGACCCATTTTTCGGGCCTGGTGGCGCTTTGTTGCGCCGCGGGCGAATCCATCCGCAAGACGGGTTCGCTAGGCGCACAATCTACCCGCACGAGCGATAGGGCCTGCCGCACCTGATCGAGACTTTCCGCGATGATCATGCCGACATGCTGTCCAACCCAAAACAAGTCGTCGTCCTGGAGCGGAACGCGATTCTCGGCCGGCGAACCGGGTTTCGTGACGTCGGAAGGATAAGGAGGAAATCTCGGCGCGTTTTCGCGCGTCAAAATGTCGATAACTCCAGGAGCGGCTTGGGCGGCGGCCAGATTCAGGCTCGTTAGGCGACCATGCGCAATTGGGCTCTGAATGAGCGCGCCGTAAGCCATCCGGTTCGGTCGAAACTCGGCCGCAAACAAAGCCTGGCCTTTCACCTTCGCCGGGCCTTCGACCCGGGTAAGCGACTGCCCGATTCTCGGCGGTGGAGCAGCGAGCGCCGCGCTCATCACGCCATCTTCGCGACCGTGCTGAGCGCCTGGATAATGGCGCGCTTGGCCAGCTCGATTTTGAAGGAGTTGTATTTGTACCCTTTGGCCTCCGCCAGTTCCGCCTCCGCGGCTGCGCGAAAACTTTGCTCGTTAGGCGGCTTGCCTGTCAGGACTTGCTCCGCCTTGCGCGCGCGCCATGGCTTATGCGCCACGCCGCCCAGCGCCAGTCGCGCCGTCTTGATTGCTCCGCCATCCATTTCCAAAACCGCCGCGACACTGACGAGGGCAAACGCGTAACTCGCGCGATCCCGCACCTTCAGATAATGCGATCGCTGGGCGAAGGGCAGCGAAGGCAGATCGACCGCCGTGATTAGTTCGTTAGGCTGAAGGCTGGTTTCAACGTTTGGGGTGTCGCCCGGCAGACGGTGAAATTCCTCGAAGGCAATCGTGCGTTCGCCTTGAGGACCCTGCACGCGCACGACCGCTTCGAGCGCGGCGAGCGCGACACACATGTCGCTCGGATGCGTTGCAATGCATTGCTCGCTCTGGCCAAGGATGGCGTGAATGCGGTTGTAGCCTTCCAGCGCGCCGCAGCCGGTCCCAGGTGCGCGCTTGTTGCACATCGGGAATGCCGGATCGTAGAAATAATAACAGCGTGTACGCTGCAGTAGATTTCCGCCCGTGGTAGCAAGGTTGCGCAGTTGCGGGCTCGCGCCGGAAAGGAGCGCTTCGCTCAAAAGCGGATAACGCGATTTGATCAGAGCGTTTTCCGCCAGATCGGAATTACGCACCAGCCCTCCGATGCGGACACCTCCATTGTTAGGCAATTCTTCCACCTTGGTGAGCGGCAGCCGATTGATATCGACGAGCTGCGCCGGTTGCTCGACACCCATTTTCATCAGGTCAACGAGATTGGTCCCGCCGCCGAGAAATTTAGCCTGGGGATGCGCGGCAACGTCGCTGATCGCACCCTGTGCATCGGCCGCGCGAGTATAGATGAAAGGATTCACGATTACGCACCTCCCATTTGGCCGCGCGCCTGTTTGATCGCATCGACGATATTGGGATAAGCACCGCAGCGGCAGAGATTGCCACTCATCCATTCGCGAATCTCGGCGTCGTCCTTGGCGTGACCTTCCTGGACACACGCGACCGCGGAACAAATCTGGCCCGGTGTGCAGTAGCCGCATTGGAAACCGTCGTGCTCGATAAAAGCGCTCTGCATCGGGTGAAGCTGATCACCTTTTGCCAGGCCTTCGATCGTGGTGATCTCGTCCCCCTCGTGCACGATAGCGAGGCTGAGGCAGCTGTTGATCCGCCGGCCGTTGACGAGCACCGTGCAGGCGCCGCATTGCCCGTGGTCGCAGCCCTTTTTCGACCCGGTAAGTTGCAGATGTTCGCGTAACAGATCGAGCAGCGAAGTGCGCGGATCGATCTTCAAGGCGTGCGCTGCCCCGTTAATCTTAAGATGGAGATCGGCCATGATGATTTGATTGTTGGCGGCCGCGCGGGTCGCGGTTTCCGCTCCGAACGATGCCAGACGCGGACCTAGCGTGATGGCGGCACTAGTGACAGCGGCTTTTTTTATGAATCGGCGGCGCGTCTCCACACTGCCGGAGATGAAGGATTGGTCGGCGGGTTCGCTCGCATCATCCGGGCGCGGCGGCCCGGATGAGTGCTGAAATTCATCGGACATCGCAAAATGCTTCGCAGCTCAGAAGGCACTTGGCTCCCTGGTTTGGAATCTTGCTTTGTGGAAACAGCGACCGTGCTGTCTCCGATCGTTAAGACTGCCGCAATCGACGTAGAGCGAGAGGCGACGAAGCTGTTCAATCAGCGGGTGAGGGGAATCGAACCCCCGTATGCACGCTGGGAAGGTGCCGTTCTGCCATTAAACTACACCCGCAAAGGTTCTCGATTTTCCATCGGCGAGTTGGGCTTGGCAAGAAGATCATTGCCAGGAGATGACGTCATCCCGGTTCGTCCCCGCCTTCTTGTCATTCGCGGGCGTGGGAATGCTTTCCGATTTGGTGTCTTTCCCGAACGACCATGCAATCGCTCCGCCGCTCACTCCGTTTGGATCGCCGGCATTCGCCTTATACGGGTTAGGTTCAACCAGCTCGTTAAAGGTTGTATCCAACCGAATGACATAAGGTGTGCCCCATGGATCGAAAAATTGTCCGGTAGTTGGAGCGACCGTCCCGATTCCGCTGCGGGGATGCGAAGGATCTTTCGCTGCGGGAAGGCTGATAAAAGCGATGTCCTTGGGATTAGCCGTCAGATCAAGACCTTGACCTCGCAGCTTGTTAAGGAGCGTATCGTTGGTGTTGGCATTTAGTCCATCAACTGTCGCGTCGGCAGCTTCATCGCTCAGCGGATACTTCCCGTACTCCGTATAATACGCGTTCACTGCATTCACTATCTGTATGAGGTCGTTCTTCGCTTCGGCGTTCTTCGCCTGATCTTGCACCCCGCGAAAGACCGGAAAGCTCAGCGCCATGAGAATGGTGATGACGGAAATGACGACGACGAGCTCGAGAAGAGTAAAGGCGGCGCGAAGCGGCGCGTCTCGGACTTCGGTCACCGGTTCTGCGTTCATGTCCATTTTTGCATCTGCTCGGGAAAGGGGCATTGGGTGCAGTCGCTCTCGTCTTGCAGGCAAAAGTCTTCGTAGATCTGGAGCAATCCCTGTTGTCCGGCCAGGGTGCGGAGAAAGCGTGGCCGGCGCGGATCGTCGCCGAAAAGACGCGCAGCTCCCGTTTCAAGAGATCGATTCGTTAGGCGAGCGGGCAGCGCGGCGTATTCAGGCCAGGCCATACGGGTACGCGACTCGCGCCAGGGCAGAACAACGTTGGCCATGATTTCGGCGACACGTGTCTCACCCACCATGGCCATCCTCGCGCGCGTGGGCTCGGAGATGAGGGTGTAATGGAAATTCCAATAGGAATGTTGAAGATCGCGAAAAAATTGGCGCACGGGAGCAAGGTTTTCTTTGCCTAACGAACGCAACAATCGCGGCCAACCGGCCGCGATTTGAGCAAGCGCGCCGAGCCGGCGATGCGGATGATTGAGTGGGCGGGATCCGCTCAGATGCCAGGTGCCGGACGGAAGAATCAACCTTTCCAGGCCAGGCCGCTGCGGCCACCAGCAATCCCAGAGAATTCGCAGATATGTGCGGGTGCAAGGATCGAATTTGGCCAAATCCGGCGTCCCGAGAAATCCTGCCACGCCGAAGAGCAACGCCTCAATGTCGTTAGGCGACGCGCGCAGGCTTTTGAGCGGTAGCCGTTGCGCGAGCAGGGTAAAAGGGAGCTTATTCTGTTTGTAACCAAGGGCACCTGCCAGCTCCTGGAAGAGCGCTTCATCTGCTCCGTGCAGTTCGCTCAGCCGTTGCAGACGCAGCGCCTTGTGTTGAAGCCGGAACTGCGCCGCGGCGTCGAGCATGCCCGTAATTTTTGTCTCAGGCAGGTTGCGCAATGGTGCCTGACAACGGCCCGGTCGCACTAAAGGCAAATTGCTGAAAGAACCAGCGGGCAAGATCGCCGGATCGACCCGCACCTGCGGCACGTGACGATGTCCGACGGTGCGAGTAAAAAATTCGCGCGCACCAATGTCGACAACGACATGCAGGATCGTTTGTTCAAAGGCCGGATTGGTTGCATGTCCATGAGTCTCCCAATTTCGTGCTGCGAGATCGAACTCGATGCTTCCACGCCGCACTGCGTCACGATTTACGCGGATGGCGGCATCGGAAAAATCTGGCCCGGACTCGCGATTCCACGTGCCGAATTGCACGATCTCGATCTCTTCGCCGGCCGTGCCGATGAAGCTGCGCCCGAAATCGCCGGCAAACCAGCGCGCCTGCAATTCCAGTTCAGAAAAATCGCGCTGAAGCGCGAAGAGCGGGCGTTCGCGAATTTTCGCGGCGGCGCGCAGCTCAACATAACGTTCCGGGTGGGGCACCCCGCCAGACTAGCGAGTCGTCGAATTGGCGTGCAAGAAACTTTTGTATTTGCACAACGAACCGGCGCCGGATAAAACACATTGAAATCCAAACCCCAAACCCCAAACCCCAAACCCCAAACCCCAAACCCCAAACCCCATGAAATCCAAAATCCTAATCCTCAGTGCAGTTCTCACCGGTATCGCCATCTTCGCGCCAACCAGCGTAAGCGCGAAAGAGAAGCAAGCCCCGTCGCCCAGTCCAAGTGCAGCAAGCTCGCCGCAAGCCGGCGTCACGACGAAAAAGACGCGGGCTCTCCCTTATCACGGCAAAGTCGCTGCAGTCGACACGTCGGCCCGCACCTTTGTGGTCGGGAAACGAACGTTCACCATCACCAACAACACCCAGATCACGAAGGACAACGCTCCGGCCACCCTGAGCGATCTCATGAGTGGAGAAATGGTGGGCGGCTCGTACTGGAAAAAAGACGACGGTACGATGGAAGCAAGAACCGTGAAGATTGGCACAAAGAGCACCGGCACGTCCGCATCTGCGGGCGACCTTCAGAAGAAGGACGAGAAAAAGAAATAACCGCAGAGCAGTCTGCGGCTTTGGTGAGGCGAAAAGCGCGCGTGAGGCTTGAAGAAGAAACCTGCGGAATACGCGGGTGTGCTTCGCGCGCGCTGTCGCCTCTAGTCGCCTTCCTCCACCTCGTTCGGCAATTCGTTGCGGTCGTCGGATCGGCGGGGAAAATGCTGCGAGAGCAATTCACCGGTTTGGTCGATGGCGTGCACGACTGCGTCGGTGAAATTTTCGGCGCGGAAATGCTGCCGCATCGCTTCGACTAAGCGCTGCCAGAACTCGTCGCCGCAGCGCTCGTGAATCCCACTGTCCCCGATGACGGCAAACTTTTGCGAACGCGGCGCGACGAAAATAAGGACGCCGTTTCGCTCGCTCGTCGCGGTCATTCCGAGCTTCTCAAATCGCCCTTGCGCCGCCTCAATTGCATCAGCGACTTCGCCATGCTGAACAAAAACCCTGATCTCACCCGAGGTCTGTTGCTCAGCAGCTGCGATCGCCCTAACGATGCGCTCGTGGTCAAGCTTCGCGACAAAGTTCTTCGTCCGCATCGTTACCAACTCGAGCCGGCGCCGCCACCGCCAAAGCTGCCACCTCCGCCACTGAATCCGCTAAAGCCGCCACCGGAGCTGCCGCCGGACCAGCCACCCCCGCCAAAACCTCCGATGTATGGGCCGCCCACGCCGGTATAGCCGTAGCCGCGCCGACCAGCGCGACGGAAGCGCGGCACGATCACGAAAAACAAGATGAGAAAAAAGATGACCAACCCGATCGGGAAGGAGCTCGAGTGATTACCGCTTTCTTCCGTGTGCGTTTTACCTGTGCCTTTGAACTCGCCACGCGCGGCCTGCATCATCGCTTGGATTCCAGCGCCGAGACCGGCGGCGTAATCACCCTTCTTAAACTGCGGCGCGATGATGTTGTGCGTGATGTCCCAACAGGTCGCGTCGGGCAGCACGCCTTCCAGCCCGTAACCCGTCTGGATAAACATCTGGTGGTTCTCGACGAAAACGAAGAGGACCGCGCCGTTCTTGCGGCCCTTTTGGCCAACGCCCCAGGTTTGCGCAACCCGCTGAGTGTAATCGTCAACCGACGATTCGCTCTGCATTGTGCGATAAACGGCAACGACGATTTGATTGGAAGTCTCGCGCTCAAATTGGGCCAGTTGTTCGTTGAAGCGCAGCGCCGTCGCCCGATCCACCACGCCGGCGTAGTCATTAAAATATCCTGCCGGTTTGGAGGGCAGTGTCTCGGCCATGCCGGTGGCCGACTGGGCCAGGAAAACGAGGAGGGTGAAGCAAATCGTTAGGCAAAGTCGCGCGCCAGCTGCGACGAGAACGCCCGGACAATTTCGCCGCGCTGGTTTGCAGCTCATCTTCGTTTTGTCCAGTCGAGTAAACCTATGGAGTCGCAGCTGCGGTCGGCGCTGGAGTCATCACCGGTGGGGCAGGCGCAGCCTTGAAATCGAAGTTTACTTGCGGCGCTTTTTCGGCGCCGGGTTGCGCATTGAAAAACGGCTTCGGTTGAAAGCCAAGCATGCCCGCGAAGATTACCGTCGGAAAAGTGCGCACCGCAGTGTTGTACTCCTGCACCGCCTGATTGAAATTGCCGCGCTCAACCGCGATTCGATTTTCAGTGCCCTCAAGCTGCGCTTGGAGCGCCTGGAAGTTCGCGTTCGCTTTTAACTCGGGATAACGCTCCGACACCACGAGCAAGCGTGAGAGCGCGTTGCTCAGCTGGCCTTGTGCAGCTTGAAACTGCTCGAGCTGTTGCGCGGTCGCCGGCGCCTGATTCGGATTGATCTGAAGCCGGCCGACACTGGCGCGCGCTTCCGTCACCGCCATCAGAGTCGACTTTTCGAAATTCGCCGCGCCCTGCACAGTGTTGACCAGGTTCGGGATAAGGTCCGCCCGACGCTGATAAACATTCTGTACCTGCGCCCAGGATTGATTCACGCTCTGGTCAAGTTTGACCAGCGAGTTGTATTTTCCCATCACCATCATCGCGATCACGACCGCGATAAAAACGACGACGAGCAGAATTCCGCCACAGCCGAAAGCAAATTTGTTCATTACAAGATCAGTTACTTCTAAGAATTGGCTGGTTCGGGAGTAAAGTCACGCGACAACTGACGGTGGCGCGCCAAGTCCCACGCCTTTGATGAAGCATTAAAGCGCCGGACAAGACAATCACGTTACCGAGCTGCCGTTTCCGTCTTACGCCGGCTTGTTTGCCAGAATGAGCGGCGAAGGCGAGGGAACTTCGAGCACGCGCGACTTCTCGAAACCGGCTTTGGTGAGCCAATTCGAAATCTCCGGCACGGTAAAAGTGTCGCCGTCTTCTGTGTTCACCAGCATATTGACCGCGAAGAGCATTGGCATCGGCGGACCGCTGCGGCCGTCGTTGGCGAGAAACTCCGCGATTACGATTGTGCCGCCGGGCGCGAGCGCGCCGAAAACTTTGCCTAACAAATCGCGACTCTTCCTTTCGCCCTGGCTGTGCAGAATGTGTCCGAGAACAGCGACATCATAACCGTCCCCGAACTCAATGGTTTCGATGTTACCCGCGCAAAATTCGTATTGCTCGGAGACTCCGAATCGTTCTGTCATTCGGCGCGTGGTTGCGAGCACGCCCGGCCAGTCGACTGCCGTGACGCGCACGTCTTTCGATCTTTGGGCCAGCGGAATGCTCCAAACCGCCGAGCCAGCCGCGATGTCGAGGATTCGCTTCTCGTTAGGTAAAGTCGCCGCCAGCGCCCGAGCAGGTGGCAAATTAACCCCGAACAAATCTTCCACGAACGATTCGAAGAAATCGCTCCCATCATCTTCCCGGTTGACCGCCATGGCAGGCTTTCCGCTCTGAACGATCTCGGGCAACTTGAGCCATTTCGGAATCAGCGCGTCGCCGTGACGCATGAAACCGCCGATGTAACCAGGTTTTCCCTTAACGAGAAATGTCGCACTCTCCGGGGTAAGGGCGTAACGCTCGCCGGCGTCTTTGGTCAGCAGCTCGAAACTGGTGAGCGCATTCATAATCGCGCGCACGCCACGCAGCGAAGCGCCATTTGCTTTGCTCATTTCCGCTGCGGTTTTCGGTCCATCGTCAAGCAGGTCAAAGATGCGATGGTGCACGGCTGCGCTCAGGATCATGGGCGGGGCATAGCCCCAGGCCATCTCGAGAAGGCGTCGCGGGTTCGGCAGAGTTTGGGTCAGACGGTGGTGGATTCGGCATTTTCGGCAACCGCTTCAGGTTCGTTAGGCGGCGTCTCCGTTGCGGCCGGGATGGGGGCTTTCGGCAGCTCACGCCGCTTCAGCTCTTCGGCGTTCGGCAATTCATCCAGATTGCGCAAGCCGAAGTGCTCGAGGAAAAATTGCGTCGTCTCGTAAAGCAATGGACGTCCCGGGATCTCGGCACGTCCGGCTATCTTGACCAGTCCGCGCTCCATCAGGGTTTGCAGAACGCTTTCGATGGCCACGCCGCGAACCACTTCCACGTCAGCGCGCGTGATCGGCTGGCGATAGGCAATGATGGCCAGAGTTTCGAGGGCGGGAGAACTGAGACGCACTGGTTTCGCGGCTGGAAAAAGCTGCCGCACCCAGCGCGCATATTGCGCTTCGCTAGCCAACTGCCAACCCTCCGCTTTTTCCAGGAGCTGAAAGGCTCGGCTTTGCTCGACGTATTCCAGCTTCAGCTGTTCGAGCGCAGCGGCCACTTCGGCTTCCTTGATCCTGGCAAACTCATTAGGCGTCAATTCGTCCTCCGCGCCTGCGCTCTTGATCGCGTTTGTCAGTTCGCGCGCGGTCAGCGGTTTTTGCGCGCTAATCAAAAGCGCTTCGACAACACGTTCCAAAGTCATAGGCCAGCTTTACCTAACCGCTGAGAAGGCAAAGGACATAAAAACATTCCGCTCCTTTACCCGGCGAACGCGGCGTTTCGTCATCACTCCCCAATCGCACTTTGGATAGCATCTGCAATCCGCTCCGCCTGCTGTTCGATGGCGCTCGTTTCACGACCTTCAATGAGGAGACGAATCTTGGGTTCGGTACCGGAATAGCGAAGGAGCACGCGGCCCCGGCCGTTCAGCTCTTTTTCCGTTTCGCCCACCAACCGCATGACCTGGCCTAACGAATCGAGTGGTGGTTTTTCCCTTACTTTAAGATTGCGCTGCGCCTGCGGGTATTTCGTGAGGCATTTCTTCAATTCGCTAAGGGGCTTTCCGCTCGCCTGCATGATGCGCAGAATTTGCAGGGCACTGATGATTCCGTCGCCCGTTGTGGTGAAATCCCGAAAGATCATGTGGCCGCTCTGCTCACCACCCAGGTTCAGATTCTGCCGCACCATCTCCTCGATCACGTATCGGTCGCCCACTTTCGTCCGGATGACTTTGCCATCGTGCGCGGCGAGGGTTTCATCGAGTCCGAAATTACTCATCACCGTCGCGACGAGCGTGTTTTGCGCGAGCTGTCCTCTGCCTAACAAATCGACCGCCGCGATGGCGAGAATCTCGTCGCCATCTACGACCTCGCCCTTCTCGTCGCAAAGCAAAACGCGATCGGCATCGCCGTCGTTCGAGATGCCAATGGTCGCCTGACTTTTCCGGACGATGCGCTGGATCTCTTCCGCATGAGTGCTGCCGCAACCGGCATTAATGTTCGTCCCGTTAGGCTGATTGTGCGCCACGACGAGTTCAGCTCCCAGCTCGCGGAGAATGCAGGGCGTGGATTTGTAAGCGGCGCCATTCGCGCAATCGACAGCGATACGCATTTTTTCCAATGACATGCCACGGGGAAAACTGGCCTTCGCATATTCGACGTAACGCCCGAGCGCGTCGTCGATGCGCGTGGCCCGCCCGATTTTCTTGGCCGTCGGCCGGATCGAATCGATCTCACCGGTGAAAACCAATTGCTCGATTTTCTCCTCCACTTCATCGTCGAGCTTGTAACCGTCGTGCCGAAAAAATTTGATCCCGTTGTCTTCATACGGGTTGTGAGAAGCAGATAGAACAATTCCCGCATCGGCGCGCAGCGAACGCGTGATGTAAGCCACACCCGGCGTAGGCAAGGGACCGATGACCAGCACATCTACGCCTAACGACGTGATTCCGGCGACAATGGCGTTTTCCAGCATGTAACCGGAAAGCCGGGTATCTTTCCCGAGCACAATCTTCGGTCGTGTCCCCGGCGGATGTTTCTGGGGATTGAGTGTCTTAAAAACATGCGCCGCGGCGCGCCCGAGCTTAAGGGCAGTCTCGGCCGTGACCGGCTCGACGTTCGCCACCCCGCGCACGCCGTCCGTCCCGAAAATCTTTTTTGCCTCCATTGTCACTGGTGTCTCAGCCCGCCGCCGAATGTTCCTGGTTGGTGAAGAAAAACGCACTCATTTTCGATCCGAGCAGAAGGTTGAAAACCTTCGCCCAACCGCACAAGTAGAAAAACGGGAAGTAGCGCAATCCGTTCGCCGTATCAGACGTCACCAGTGTGGTCGTTCGAAATGGTTTCGGCTCGCGATGCATCTGAAATCGATTCGATCTCCGATTTTTCGTCTTTCATTTCATTGATCTTTCGATGCAACGTGCGGCGGCTAATCCCCAGTTTTTTTGCCGCAGCCGTGATGTTTCCTTTGGTTGACGCGAGCGCCTGGTTAATGAGCCGCCGCTCGGTCGCGTGCAGGTCAAGTGGACTCGCTGTCTCGTCGACGTAGCGGGCGCGTGTTCCGGCGAGCGGAGCTGCCTGCCGGACTGCGGGAGGCAAATCCCGAACCGTGACTTTCGCGCCGGTCGCCATGACGACGCCATGCTCGATCGCGGTCCGCAGCTCGCGCACGTTGCCGGGCCAATCGTAAGCCAGCAGCGTGTTCATTGCGTCGGCCGTAAGATCGAGCAGCGGCTTATCGTTTGCCTCGCAGAAGTAGCGCAAGAAGGACCGGACGAGCAACGGAATGTCCTCTTTACGCTCGCGCAACGGGGGCATCGTGATCTTGACTACGTTCAGACGAAAATAGAGATCGTCACGAAATTTCCCTTCGCTCACGAGCGCTTCGAGATTCTTGTTTGTCGCCGCGATCAGCCGCACGTCGGCGTGCAAAGTCTGCGAGCCGCCCACACGTTCGAAAGCCCGCTCCTCGCTGATCACGCGGAGCAATTTGATTTGCGTGGTGCTGTCGATTTCGCCGATTTCATCGAGGAAGATTGAGCCGCCATTGGCTTGCTCAAAGCGTCCAATGCGCCGCTCAAAAGCGCCCGTGAACGCGCCCTTTTCGTGACCGAATAACTCGCTCTCGAGCAGCTGCGGCGAAAGCGCCGCACAATGCACGGTAACGAATTTGCCGCGATGTCGCCGGCTCAGATTATGAATGGCATGCGCCGCCAATTCTTTGCCAGTCCCGCTTTCGCCTTCGAGCAACACATTGGCGGAGGAAGGCGCGACCTGGCGGATGGTGTCGAGCACCTCGCGCAGGACGGGTGATTGCCCGAGGATGTTTTCGAGCGCGAAGCGCTCATCGACTTGTTGACGGAGCGCACGATTCTCCTGCTCAAGTCGCCGGCCGCCGAGCGCGCGCCCGATCAATAACTCAACCTTGTCGAGGTTGAGGGGCTTGGTAACGAAATCGTACGCCCCGCGTTTCATGGCCTCGACCGCAGTATCGACCGAACCGTACGCTGTCATCATGATACAAATGGGCGGATGCGGGAGTTTGAGCGCGCGTTCAATCAACTGCATGCCGTCCTCGCCGCCGAGGCGCAGATCGGTCAAAAGCACATCGATTTGATCGCGCTGCAAGACATCGAGTGCGCCCGCCAAATCGGCCGCGACATAGACATCGTAGTTGTCGCCTAACAATCGCCGCAAACCATCGCGAGTATGCTTTTCGTCATCGACGATCAGAACGGTCGGCTGCATGTAATAGATAAAGGATGAAGGCGGAAGAGGGGAAAGTTAACTGCTGCCGGCTTTCTTTTCATCCGTCATCCTTTCTCCTTCCGTCAACATCCGCACCCGGCGATCGAGCACGGGGAGCCGCACGGTCAACGTCACACCCTTGCCTTCCGTGCTTTCGATCGCGAGTTCGCCGCCGTGTTCGCGAATGATGCGCCTAACGATGAGCAGTCCCAAGCCCGATCCGCCGCTTTTCGTGGTGAAATAGGGCTCAAAGACCCGGCTCAAATTTTCCGCCGAAATGCCGCCGCCGGTATCGGTAAAACTAATCTTTACATGGGTGTCGTCCCGGTCGGTGCGAATGCGCAGAATGCCACGCCGCTTCATGGCTTCGAAGCTGTTCTTGATCGCGTTGTAGAAGACCTGTTTCATCTGGTCGCGATCCACCTCCAGCACCGGCAGATCGGATCGCAGTTCGGTCTCGACCACGATGTCACGGTCCTGAATTTCCGGCTGAAAAAAGCGCACCGTTTCTTCGATGAGCGTGTTGATATTCTCCGGGCGCAGTTGCGGCCGCGAGGGACGAATGGCGCGCAGGAACTGGGTGACGATCGAGTCCAGCCGGTTGATTTCCGCCTGTGCGATCTTGATCGATTCCTGCAGTTCGCGTCTGTCTTCGGCGGCGCGCAATTTCTTAATTTTCCGCTCCATCAATTGCAGATGGATGTGAAGCGAGTTGAGCGGGTTTCCGATCTCGTGCGCCACCCCGGCGGCGAGCAAAGTGAGAGCCGACAACCGCTCCGACTCGATCGTTTGCTGGGCCGAACGCCGGTCTTCCGTGATGTCGCGCAGGATCATGGCGTGGCCGACCGCTTCGGCGATGCTTTCGTTGGATGAGCCCGTTCCCGCTCGCCGTTCGATCATCAGCGGCACGACATAGAAATTGATGAAGCGGTTGGACGGATAAAAGATTTCCATGTCGCGGCTGAGGGCGGAATCGGATTGCGAAAGCGCTTTCCAATCGAGCCCGCGCACCTGGTCTTCGAGTGGTTTGCCAATCGAGCTCTCGCCGTCCAGTCCGAAAATTTCGCAAGCAGCGTCGTTCAGATAAGTAATGCGACCCTTTGCGTCCGTGACAATGATCCCTTCCTGGATGGAATTAAAAATCGTTTCGAGGAAACCCTTCTCCTGGGCGAGGCGCAGAAGGTAGTTTTGCACTTCCTCCGGGCCAATCCGGCCCAGCCGACCGATCAATTTTTCGAGGAAACCCGGTTTCATCTTCGTACCGTGCAAAAGCTACACAGTTGCTCCATGACGCGCACCTTCCTCCTCTCGCCTGCCTATGCCGGTGGCCGGCGTGCCCAAATGCTGCTGAGCGATCGCGCCCAGTTCGAGCTCGCACGGCGTCTGCGAAGCGGAGATTCGGTTTCGTTAGGCGAAGCCTTCACTTTTCTTAGCGGCCTCTATTTTCGGGGAAAACTCGCTTACGCGAATGCCTTCGCCCGTCCTGATCCTTCGCACGTGCTTGTCATCACGCCGACGCGCGGGCTTATTGCCGCCGCCACGCCGATCACACTCGCCGACCTGCGTGAGTTTGCCGAGGTCGACATCGAAGACGGTGATCCGCGTTATCGCAAACCGCTCGAGCGCGACCTGCGAAGGCTCGTTAGGCGTTTGACTCCACAATGCCAGATTATTCTTCTCGGCAGCGTGGCCACGGGAAAATACGTCAACATCCTTCTCCAAGTTTTGCGTGAGCGCATTGAGTTTCCGGCTGAGTTTGTCGGGCGTGGCGATATGAGTCGCGGCGGGTTACTCCTGCGTTGCGCGGTCGATCGGCACGAACTGGCTTACATCCCAGTGGAGGGCGCGATTCGAAAAGGAAAGCGACCGCCGAAATTGGCGCCCCGACGTTATACCTGATGCCTCTTTCGCTTAAGCCGCCGATTCCGCCGATGGAAGCGCGCTCCGTCGACGAAATCCCGAGCGACAGCGGCTGGCAGTACGAGCCCAAGTGGGACGGCTTCCGTTGTCTCTCTTTCCGCGAAGATAACGATGTCTTTCTGCAATCGAAAGCTGGCCAGCCGCTCGCGCGTTACTTTCCCGATATCGCAAGATCGTTAGGCGAATTAAAGATCAAACAGTTCGTTCTCGACGGCGAACTCGTCATTCCAGTCGATGGCGCACTTTCCTTCGACGAACTGCAACTGCGTCTACATCCCGCCGCCAGCAGGGTGCAAAAGCTGGCTGCGGCCCATCCGGCGCTTTACATTGTTTTCGATCTGCTCGTCGACGCAAAGGGCCGATCGCTCCTCAGCCATTCGTTAGGCGAACGACGGCAACTGCTGGAGGAATTCGCGGCGAAATATTTGCCTAACGACAAGCAGATTCGTCTTTCTCCCACAACAAACAACCTGGCGGAAGCGAACAAATGGTTCGCCAAAGTGGGAGGCGATCTCGACGGCATTATCGCAAAACGTTGCCAGGCGGCTTACGCTTCGGGTGAGCGCACCGCAGCCGTAAAGGTGAAACACATCCGCACGGTCGATTGCGTTATAGGCGGTTTTCGTCATGCCAGCGACTCCCGTGTCATCGGCTCCCTCTTGCTCGGGCTCTACGACAAGGAGGGCTTATTGCATCACGTCGGTTTCACTTCCGCTTTCAAAAAGGAAGAACGAGCAGCCCTGACGAAAAACTTTGAGGCGTTGAAAAAGGCACCTGGTTTTACCGGCAATACACCTGGCGGACCCAGCCGTTGGAGCACGGAACGAACGGGCGAGTGGGAACCGGTTGATCCAAAGATCGTAGTCGAAGTCACCTATGATCACTTTACCGGCGGCCGTTTCCGGCATGGGACGAAGATCGTTCGCTGGCGCAAAGATAAGGCGCCACGGCAATGCACGCTTGACCAGGTCGAAGGCCGCGAAGGCAAGACCCTCGACCTATTGTGACTTAGCTTTTGCGCTGAACACGCTTCCCGAAACCGCCGGGTACGATGCAAAGAACTTACGGTGTGTAGACCTCGCCTAACGGAGTGGGGGTATTGGTAAAGTCTGTTTCTCCGCCCGCCTCGAGTACCTTTCCGTTTCGAAGGAGCACGGCCTGGGCGCCGAAGCGCGGCGTAGTCATGCTCGCGGTAGCAGACCAGGTGCCGAGCGTTGGGTCATATAACTCGCACTCGGTAAGAACGCCGGCATTTACGCCATCATAATAGTCACCACCAGCGACCAGCACCTTTCCACTCTGGAGAAGCGTTGCCGTAAACCGTTCGCGTCCCTGAAGCATACTGCCACTTGTTGCCCAGGTGCCGGTACTCGGGTCGTATAACTCCGCGGACGCGACAGTCACGCCATTGAAGTCAACTGTGGTTCCGCCGGTTACAAGCACCTTGCCATTGGTCAAAAGGACGGCTGCATGGTCTTCGCGGCTGATCGACATCGTGCCTGTCGCGCTCCATTTTCTTGTTGCGGGGTCGTAAAGGTCGGCCCAGGCGATCGCCTTATAGTCGAAATAATCGGGCCCGGTGTGAATCCGGCCACCCACCGCCAGCACCTTGCCGTTGGAAAGCAGCGTAGTGGTAAAGAAGGAGCGCGGGATGGTCATATCTCCCACTGCCTTCCATTGACCGGTTGATGGATCGTAGATCTCCGACTCCGCGATGGTGTTAACACAAACATCGACGCAGGGTGTCCGGTCGATGTTTCCTCCGCTCACTAATACCGTCCCGTCGCGGAGTAAGATGGCGGAATGCTGCTGGCGACCCTGCTTCATCGAGCCTGTGGCGGACCATGTCCCGGTTGTAGGATCATAAATCTCGGCGGTGTTCGTCGCGACTTCGGTATCCGTTGCGCCCCCCGCGGCTAACACTTTGCCGCTAGACAAGCGCGTGGCGGAGAACCCGACGCGCGGCTTGGCCATATTCCCGGTCGACGTGAATACTCCGGTGTTCGGGTTATAAAGGTCGGCCGTCTTAGTGACGATCTCGCCGGGAGTGTCGCCGCCGGCCACTAGCACCTGGCCATTCTGAAGCATGGTGGCCGTAAACGAAAACCGACCAATGCTCATGCTTCCGGTCGGATTCCACGCCGAATCTGTTGCCGCCCAGGCCGCGGCGGTTGAAAGGGTAAGTATGGTAATGGCGAAAGCTATCTTCGCTTTCCGTAACTTATTACTGACTTCGTGTTCCAGCGGAATATTATTGATCATTTTAGTTCTCCTTCTTGGCTCAGTGTTTCAGTTGTGGTTCATAGATTAAGAAATTCCTTGAACTTCACGCGCTGGGACGGGCCGTTCTCCTCGTCCTCATGGTTGTTCTCGGTCAATCGCGGCGCGGTGGCGGTCAATGCCACTTGATCGCTCACCTTTTGGATTTGTGCGGCCTGTTGCTTGAGCGGGCAGACATGGCCTGGGTTCTTCATGGTAAATCTTTTCCTTCGCTTATACGAAGCCTGAAAATTGCCGACACGTTGCTCGCGGCCATCGAATGGAGTTAGTCGTTACCCGCGACACGCTTCGCGGCATCAGCCACTGACAGTTGTTCCGTCACTTTCTGGATTTGCGCCGCTTGTTGTTCGAGGCGCACGGCCAGATCTGCGATTTGTTGCTGCTGTGACCGGATAGTTGCTTCCTGGGCTTCGTTCCTGCGATGTTCCTTCAAAAACTCATTAAGTAACATCGCGTTCACTTCCTCGTAGCGGACAGTGAAAGGTCGGCCCTGATCATCAGCGACAACCAGGTGCGGAGCAATCCGGGCTACCTCCTCGGCCACCAATCCAAACTGTGGCACCGAATCAGGATCTAGTTCTTTCTTGTAACGAAAACTCACCGGTTGCAGGGCAAGAATCGCTTCGCTGGCGTTGTCCATTGGTTGAATGGCTTCCTTGAATCGGGCAGAAGAAGGCATGGTCCCGACTTTCCCTGAGGAATTCACTCTCACCGGAGCAGCCGTGCCGACGACTAATCCCTGCCAGACGCCCGCGATATAGGTGTCGGTCTGGGCATTTTGCGTCCCAATGCGGATCGTGCTCGACTCGGCCGCTACGCCTGTATGACCAATCGCGATGTTATTGCTGCCCGTAGTGAGACTGGAGCCAGCCGCATTTCCCAGGCCGATATTATTGCTGCCGGTGGTAACACGCGAGAGGGCAGTATTACCGACCGCGGTATTACCGTTAGCGGTAGTGTTCTGCGAAAGGGCGCTCCATCCATAGGCGCAATTCCTTCCGCCGACGGTATTAGAATAGAGAGCATCAAAACCTGTCCCAGTATTGCTGTTGCCAGTGGTATTCGAGTAGAGGGCGAGGGTGCCATTGGCCGTGTTACTGTTACCCGTCGTATTGGTATAAAGGCTATCGACTCCGCTTGCCGTGTTAAAGCTTCCAGTCGTATTGCTATAAAGCCCTCCAGCCCCACTGGCGGTATTCTGACTCCCAGTGCTATTAAAGAAGAGGGCAGTTTGACCGGTGGCGCTATTTAGAGTGCCAATTGTATTGTTGTTCAACGCGTCGCGCCCGACTGCCGTATTGTAGGATCCAGTGGAGTTATGATAAAGCGCCGAGACGCCATTGGCGGTATTCTCGGTGCCGATGGTGTTAAGAGCGAGCGCGGCCGAGCCGGTAGCGGTGTTGAAGCTCCCAATCGTGTTGCTCGTGAGCGCGTTCGTCCCGCTGGCAGTGTTATCGGCGCCCGTCGTGTTGGCGTCGAGCGCATAATTACCATCGGCCGTGTTGCTCGTCCCGGTAGTATTGGCCAGGAGCGCATTAAGGCCCGTGGCTGTATTATCAGTTCCGCTGGTGTTGCTAGCCAGAGCGGAAGCGCCGATGGCAGTGTTGTTACTTGCCAGGTTTGCGACAAGTGCCTTAGCACCAACCGCGGTGTTGGACGTGCCGTCGAGGTTGAATTGAAGCGCACCCGCTCCGATCGCAGTGTTGTTATCAGCGTCGTTCGCGAAGAGTGCTCCAGACCCGATCGCCGTATTATTGGAGGCGCTGATATTAGCAAAGAGCGTCCCGCTCCCAAATGCCGTGTTCGAGTTGCCGGTAAGATTGTTGTCAAATGCCGCCGTGCCAAAAAATGTATTGGCCGTTTCGACGCAGCCCTGGTCACAGGTTGTTTGCGCAAACACTGCGGGCGAGAAGAGCGACCAACCAACGGTGAGGCCGAGCAGGAGGAGGGAATGGAGCCGGCACCAAGCGTTGCGCAGCAACTCCGAAGTTGAAGCAGCTGAACTGGTCCGCTGAGCTGGATTTGTCATAGTAATTCCCTCGTGCCTGGTTGTTTTTAGCTCGTGGATCGAGTCTGAAAGAGGTGGGGATGCTCCCCAGGCGAAAAAGCGTCTCCGCCGGTTCCAGATCTTGTTGAGCTCATTGGACGGCTGGCCCATCGCTCGCGTCAAGCTTTTTAACGAACGGTGGAGGAGTTGTCCCGCGAGTGCACACTCGACCCGGTCGAGTCTCGCGAAGACAGATCGTCGGCGATCCTTTGTTCGTTAGGCCGCCTAACGAGACCAGCTCGGCTCGGTAATCTTCCCGAGTCCATCCAGGATTTTGCTTTTGCGACTGTTCACCGTATCGAGCATGTAGAGCCCGCCGCCCTCGGAAAAGACCAGGTGCCGTGAGTCCGCACCCCAGACCGGGCTTTCGCCGGAACTGAGGACGCGCGTCCCGCCGCCGAGATCGAGCACTGCAACCTGAAACTCGCCGCCGCTCCGCACATTGAACGCAATTTTTTTCCCATCGGGCGACCAGTTTGGTTCGGTGCAATAACCGTGACCTGTCACGATGTGTGAGCCTTCACCGCCACCAGCAGAGATGCGATAGAGTTGTGGCCCTCCCGCGCCATCGAAGGAGTAGATGATCTCGCCGCCATCCGGCGACCAGGTCGGCCCTGACTCGACAGCACGCGTGTGGGTCAACCGCCGCGCCCCGCCGCCGTTTGCGCTTACCGTGTAAAGCTCGGGATTGCCGTCTTTACTGATCGTTAGGGCAAGACGGTCGCCATCGGGAGAAAACGTCGCGCCACTGTTTGTCCCGGGAAAATTCACGATCCGGCTTCGCGCTCCGCTCGCGAGATCGATCAGGTAAACATCGGCGTAACCGCTTTGATAACCCGTATAGGCAAGCCGCCGGCCATCCGCGCTCAAGGAAGGGTGAACACTAATTGTGTTGTCGTGGGTCAGTTGCCTGACGTTACTCCCATCGCAATCCGCCACATAGACTTCCTTGTGCCCGCTGCGTGTGGCGATGAAGGCGACCTTGCTTCCCGCGATGCCTTTGTGGCCGGTCAGCGTCTCAACAATGTCGTTGGCAAAGGCGTGCGCGTTCTCGCGCGCGCTGCCGGCATAACTTTTCGAAAGGACAGTACCACCGCTGTGATCGACCACCTGTCCCTGCAGGCTGTTTCCGCTCGCCGAGCCGTGCGCGGTGAAGGAGCTGCCGGTGCCGCCTAGTTTGAAATAGCCGGAAAGAGTGAGGTCATTCTCAACGATTTTGGTCGTGGCGGCTCCGTCGCTCCCCCCGAGGGGCGTCACCGCGAGATTAATCTGGTCGCCTTTGCTCACGGTAATCGTGGGCACGTCCTTGGCGGCAATCAGCAGAACACTCGTTAGGCAGAAAGCCGCACCGGCCAGGAAGCGAGCGGTCGACAAGTGAAAATGGGCAATCTTCATCGTTCTCACTGTAATTCGAAGTTGATGTTCACATCATAATAATCATCGCCCAGCCCTGAGGGCAAAGGATCGACCTGTTTCACTCGTGCGGCCGCGGCCGTGACAGAATCATCCACTACCGAGTTCCCGGAGGATTTGGCGATGGAGTAATCGGAAATGCGTCCGTCGTGCTGGATCCGAATGCGCAGGGTGACAACCAGCGTTGAACTGTGCACGACCGAAGTCGGCTGAATCCATTCGCTGAAAAAACGGTCGTGCAGCATGCTGCCGTACCATCCGAATTCAGAGGAACCGCCTTCGCCCTTGCCTTTCCCGCCGGAGCCGCCGCCGCCCTTGCTCTTCTCCCCTTCACCCTTACCAGCCGCAGTCGCCTTTTTTGCAGAGTCCTCTTTGCCGAGCGTTTTCTTTGCCGTTTCTTTTTTCCGGTCGTTTTCCTCTTCCGTTTTTTCCTCCTTGTCGTTAGGCGTTGGTTTCGGTGTCGCTTTCTCCTTCGGCGTTGGAGAAGGTTTCGGCTTTTTCTTCGGACTTGGTTTGGGCGTCGGCTTTGGCGTTGGCTTCGGTGTCGGACGCGGCGTTGGCTTCGGCGTCGGCTTGGCCGTTGCCGTGGGAGTTGCGGTTGGTGTCGGTGTGACCGAAACGGCCGGTGACGGCATTTCGATTTCGCTCTTCGCCGTGGGCACGACTTCTGGTGTTGGCTGTTCTTCGGGCGTCGATTCCGGAGTGGGTTCCGGAGTAGATTCCAAAGTCGGTGGCGGTGGTGATTCGGCGGCGGGAGCACCTCCCGCATTGGCGCCGGCCCCGCCTTCCATCCACACGATATCGCTAGGCGGCCGCCGCGACGAGCGACTCCACCACACCAGTCCGAGCAGGATAACGACGTGGACCAGCAAAACGATCGTGACGTTGCGCCAGAAACGCGCGTCGCGGGTCATCGTCCCGGCTGCTCTTCCTGCGTCGCGATTCCGACCTTGGCGATCTCCGCCCGCTGCAAGGCGTCCATCAGGGTGACGAGTTTCTGCACGGGCAGATTGCGATCGGAGCGGATCACGACCGCCACGTTCGGGTCGGACGCTTTCAACTGCGCCAGCCGACTCTCCAATGTCCCGGCCGCGATGGTCTCCTCGTTCAGCCTAACGACTTCGTTACGATCGATGGAAAGAATCTGCACTGCCGACGGATTGATCGGCGCGTTGCTCGTGTTGCTGGAAGGAATGACAAGCGTCTTGCTGTTCTCCATTAGAGGAGTCGTGATCATGAAAATAATGAGGAGCACGAAAGCGAGGTCGAGCAGCGGAGTAATGTTGATCTCCGAGAGAGTCGTCAGCGGGGTGCGATTCGAGTAACGGCGCATCTACTTCCTCTTCTTCATCGACGGAAATCCGTTAGTCGTGCGCCGTGCTCGACGTACTTGTGCTCGAACTCGGAGGCGAGCTCAGCCGCGAAGTTGTCCATCTCCACAGCCATCGCGCGGATGCTGGTAACGAGAAAGTTGTAGCCAAACATGGCCGGAATCGCGACGCAGAGCGCGGTTACGGTCGTAATCAGCGCACCGGAAACGCCCGGCGCCATGGCGGCAAGACTGGCCGAGCCCGCCTCCGCTACGCCGGTAAAAGTATCCATCACGCCCCAAACCGTGCCTAACAACCCCAGAAACGGAGCGCCGCTTACCGCCGTGGCGAGGAGAATCATCTGCGACTCGAGCTTGAGTGCGTTCTCACCGATCGCCCGTTCCATGGCCGCGTTGACGGCATGCATTTGTGCGGGCGTGATTTTATCCGCGATCTCCAGTCGGGCGCGAAAGGTCTCGTCAATTTCGGCGGAGCCGAGAAGCTGAAAAGTCAGCTCGTTACAACCGGCGCGATAAACTTGGAAAACCGGCGAACCCTGGAAGCGCACGTTCGATTCAAACAAACGCAACGGTTGGCGATCCTGGCGAAAGGCGGCGAGAAAGTGATCGGTTTGTTTCCGCGCGAATTGTACCACGCGCATTTTTGTCACCATCACCGACCAACTAAAGATCGAACCGATGGCGAGACAAAAGAGGACAAACTTGCCGGCGATCGTGGAATGCTCGAAGGAAAAGACGAGCCCGCCCGCCGCCAGAAAGCCTGGAATGATCTGGGCCGTCATCCTTTCGTTAGTAATAGCGGAACTTCCGCAGAACGAAAGCTGCTCTTCGCCTGAACGCGCGGCTCCGGGCGCGAATCATCGCGCGAAAATCGGAGCGGCTCGACGATTCCGAATCTTCCCCGCGACGATGAAGGCCAATCCGATCGCGATGAGGAAAAAGGAAAAGAATTGCCCACGTGTAAAGCCGGCGATGAGCGAAGCGTCAGGCTCGCGAAAGTATTCCACCACAATGCGAAAGATCGCGTAACAGACGAAGAATAATCCGGTCAACACGCCATCGGGCTGGCGCGTACGAGTGCGTACCAGCCAAAGAATGGTGAAAAGCGCCACGCCCTCGAGGAGCGCCTCATAGATTTGCGACGGATGCCGTGGAGTAAGAATGGGTCGGATTGCCTCCTTGATCTGTGGATTCGCGTGCAGTGTTTCCACAATCGCTTCCGGACTCGTTAGGTGAGGATTGATGCGCATGGCGGCGGTGACGGCGCGCCCCGCTTCCGCTTCATTCGCTCGGTCGAGCAATTCTTTCGGGAAAAGCATGGCCCAATGCACGCTCGTCAGGCGGCCGTAAAGTTCGCCATTAATAAAATTGGCGCAGCGTCCGAAAAACAGGCCTGCTGGAGCAACGACGACGAGATTGTCGCCCAGGTTTGTCCACGAGAGTTTGTGTCGCCAGGCGTACCAAAAGGTGAAGACGATCAGCCCGATCATTCCGCCGTGACTCGACATTCCTCCTTCCCAGACACGCACGATGGAAAGCGGATCGCGCAACATTTCCGGTCGATAGAAGAGTACGTATCCCAGCCGTCCACCGACCATCACGCCAAAGAGCGCCGCCCAGGTTATGAAGTCGCCCACCTGCTCAGCGCGTAATTGCGTGTAGCCGCGACGCGCCAGCACACGCAATAACCAAAAGCCGCAGGCAAACGCGGCCACATATGCCATCCCATACCAGCGCGGACCGAAGTTGCCCCAGATCCGAAAAATGAACGGATTCAGATCATGCAGGTAGTATGCGAACATCGCTCCCGGACTGTTTTCGCGTATCTACACGGCGGATACGCGCAGCGCTGATTGATTCAGAATCCTTCGCAGAAATGGCGCGGTGCGACTGAGGCGATTTTTTGCCACCTGCTCCGGTGTACCAGTGGCGACGATCTGCCCGCCTAACGACCCGGCTTCCGGTCCAATGTCGATGATATAATCGGCTTCCGCGATCACACTGAGATTGTGCTCAATCACGATCACCGTGTTGCCTTCATCGACCAGACGATGGAGAACGTTGAGGAGCAACTCCACGTCGGCCATATGCAAACCGATGGTGGGTTCTTCAAGGAGATAAAGCGTCGATTTTGGTTGGCGCATTTTGCGCAAACGTTCGTTCGCCGCGCGACTGACTCCTTTCGTTAGGCGCGTCACAAGCTTGAGCCGTTGCGCTTCGCCGCCGCTCAAGGTCGGACTCGGTTGGCCAAGTTTGAGATACCCAAGCCCGGTCTCGGCCAACAAGGAGAGCGGACGCGCGATTTTGGGATGGGCGGCAAAAAATTCCGCGGCCTGGGAGATCGTCATCTCCATCACGTCACCGATGCTGCGTTCGTGGTAGAGAACTTCGAGCGTTTGCGGATTGTAACGTTTCCCGCCGCAATCTTCGCACTCGACGTAGCTGTTGGGCAGGAAACTCATCTCGAGTTTGATCGCTCCCTGACCGGCGCACGTCTCACAACGGCCGCCCTCGGTGTTAAAGGAAAAACGACTCGCGCTGTATCCCCGCACACGGGAGACCGGCAATTGCGCGAAAAGATTCCGAATCTCGTCAAAGACCTTGATGTAGGTCGCAGGCGTCGAACGTGAAGTCTTGCCGATAGGCGACTGGTCGACTTCATAGACCGCTTCGATCGCATCCGCCCCATGCATCGCGACGGGTGTCTGTCCGCGTTTGCGATCGAGGGCAGTCTGGACCGCCGGGAGAAGAACGGAACGCATCAAGGTGGATTTGCCCGAGCCGGATATTCCGGTGATCACGGATAGGCGTCCGATGGGAAATCGCGCATCCAGATTTTTCAAATTGTTTGCCGTCGCGCCGCGTATCTCCAGCCAGTGCTCGACCTCGCCTAACGATCGCCGACTTTTGCGCACGGGATGGCAAAGTGGAGTGCGGAGACATCGTCCGGTCTGCGAAGCAAGGTTATGTTGAATCTCGCCTAACGAACCCTGCGCGACCAGCTCGCCGCCATGCACGCCCGCACCCGGCCCCAGATCAATAATGTGATCAGCCCGGCGCATCGTCTCTTCGTCGTGCTCGACGATGACTAACGAATTACCCTTTTCACGCAGCGCCTGAAGCGTATCGAGCAAACGCAGGTTGTCCCGTGGGTGCAGTCCAATGGTGGGCTCATCAAGAACGTAAAGAACACCGCGGAGATTCGAGCCGAGTTGGGCGGCAAGACGAATCCGCTGCGATTCACCGCCACTCAGCGTTTTCGCGGAACGGCCTAACGAGAGATAGCCGAGCCCGACATTTTCCATGAAGCGAAGGCGTTGCTCGATCTCGGGAACCAGATCCGCCGCGATGGTTTTTTGCGTGCCACGGAAACGCAGCTTGCGAAGAAGGGCGAGCGCTTCGCGGGCCGACCGTTCGTTGAAGTTGTCGATCGTCAGGCCTTGCACTCGCACGTGCCGCGCGGTCGCGTTCAGACGGGCCCCACGGCAATCGGGACAAGGCCTCGTCTCCTCCTCTTCAACCGATTCAAATTGCTTCTCCGCGGCCAATTCGCTTTCCAGCCGAGAATCTCCGCTCTCCGGATCGCCACGCTGGACTGATTCATTCCAGATTTCGCCGAAGCCGTTGCACGTCTCGCACCAGCCGTGCGGCGAATTAAAGGAGAACATGCGCGGATCGAGCTCCTCAAACGCACGACCGCAACCGGGACAACTCATCTCCGTGCTCAGGGTGGTCAGGCGATTCTGTCGGTCGAGCAAGTGTGCGGTGCCGCGGCCAATCTCCAGGGCGCGTTGCATGAGAGGGCGGGCTTCGCGGATGCGCTTCCTGTCGATCATCCCGGCGACAACACTGATGGAGTGTTCTTTGAAGCGTTCGAGCTTTGTAAACTGCACGATCGGCACAAGCCGGCCATCAACATAAAGTGTCTCGAAACCCTGCCGCTCTGCCCAGCGCCCGACTTCGGTGTGGAAACCTTTGCGCGCCTTGACGAGCGGCGCGAGAACGGTCATCGGCCCGCGGCGTGCGGCCAGTTCTACCTGCCTGACGATTGCCGCCCCACTTTGTTTTTCCACCGGCAGATCGCAGCTGGGACAAAATTGCTTGCCGGTTTTGGCAAAGAGAAGGCGAAGAAAATGATAAACCTCGGTCACAGTTGCGACGGTCGATTTTCCGCCGCCGCGCGTGACGCGCTGCTCGATCGCAACCGTAGGCGGCAAACCCTCAATGAGGTCGACATCGGGTTTTTCGAGCTGCTCGACGAATTGCCGCGCGTAGGGCGACATACTGTCGAGGAAACGGCGCTGCCCTTCCGCGAAAAGAAGATCGAAGGCAACCGTCGATTTGCCTGAGCCGCTCAGGCCGGTGATCACCACCATTTTGTCGCGCGGGATGGTGAGAGAAAGGTTCTTGAGGTTGTGCTCACGCGCCCCATGAATGGCGATGGAATGGCCATGGCCGTTGGTGCCGTAGCGTCCGGGAGTTTCGGCGGCCCGTGCCAGTTGGAGCTCGTCGCCATCGCCGGGGCTGGGAAGAACAAACGAGACGACACGGCTCGTGACAAGAGTCTTGCGCAGAAAACGCGCGGTATGGGAACGCTCGTTAGGCAAGATGTCTTCCGGCGTGCCCGCAGCAACGACGCGGCCGCCTTCTTCGCCACCTTCGGGGCCGAGGTCAATGATCCAGTCGGCGCACTTTACGACTTCGAGATTGTGTTCAATCACCACGACCGAATTGCCGGCGTCCACCAGACGCTGAAACAGCCTGACGAGCAATGCGACATCATCGAAATGCAGACCGGTCGTCGGTTCATCAAAGATGAAAAGGGCGTTGTCTCGTGCGATCTCGCTGCCCGTTTCGGTTAAGTAGCGAACAAGTTTCAGGCGCTGCGATTCGCCGCCGGAAAGCGTGTTCAGTGGTTGACCGAGCCGCAGGTAACCAAGACCAACCTCTTCCAAAACAGCGAGTGGCCGGGAAAGTGTCTTGCTTTCGCCTAACGAATTGAAAAACTCAATCGCCTCGCTCACGGTGAAATCGAGCAGCTCGTGAATCGAGTGGCCGCGCAGCTTTACCCTCAGGACCTGCGGCTGGAAACGGCGGCCTTCACACTCCGCGCAACGCACGTAGAGGTCGCTCAGGAATTGCATCTCAATCTTTTCATAGCCGGTGCCGCCGCAACGCTCGCAGCGGCCGCTGCCGGAATTGAAGGAGAAGGCGCTCGCGGTCAGCCCTTGAGCCATCGCTTCGGGCTGGGCAGCGAAAAGCTCGCGTACCCGATCGTAGATGCCGAGATAGAGAATCGGTGTGGAGCGTGGAGTGCGCGAGAGAGGCGACTGATCGACCATGACAACGTCGCCAATGCGATGCATTCCCGTGATGCTCTTGCAGGCGCCAGCTTCCTCGTTACCCGTGCCACGGGCGCGGAGGAGGTTTTGATAAAGGACTTCGTGCACGAGAGTCGATTTGCCGGAACCAGAAACGCCTGTGACACAGGTGAAAACGCCTAACGGAATCTCGACGTCGAGGTTTTTCAGATTGTGCTGAGCCGCCCCTTTAATTTTCAGTGAATGGGAAAAAGAACGACGCGACTCGGGGATCGGGATTCGTTTCTTGCCGCTGAGATAATCCCGCGTAAGCGAAGGCGCCACATCGCGAGATCCCTTTTCCAACATTCCGCCTAACGAGCCTTGGTAAACCAGCTCGCCGCCTTTTTCGCCGCGGCCCGGACCGATGTCGAGAACCTGATCGGCGGCGCGAATAATGGCTTCTTCGTGTTCAACTACCACCAGGGTGTTGCCTTTGTCGCGCAAGTCGTGCATCACCCGCACAAGCCGGCCAATGTCGCGCGGATGAAGTCCGACGCTCGGCTCGTCCATGACAAACAGGGTGTTGACGAGCGATGCGCCGAGGCAGGTCGTGAGGTTAACTCGTTGCACCTCACCACCGCTGAGGGTGCGGGTGGAGCGATCGAGTGTGAGATAGCCAAGGCCTACCTGGCAAAGATAGCTGAGGCGGGCGCCGATCTCGCTGCGCAACATCCCGGTTGCGGCGTCGTTAGGCGAGATGGTCAGGCTACGCAGAAAATCGAGCGCTTCTGCGATCGGAAGGGCAGCGAATTCCGGCAAAGTAAACGCGATACCGTCCAGCCTAACGAGTCGATAATTCAGCGTCTCGGGCTGAAAACGGCCGCCCTGACAGCTGGGACAAGTGGTGTAGGCGCGGTAGCGACTGAGCAGGACGCGGACATGCATTTTGTACGTCTTGCTCTCCAGCCAGCGAAAGAAACCGCGCACCCCATACCAGCGATCGCTCTCGTAATCTTCCTCGGTGTAGGTTTCGCCGCGTTCGCGTGCAGCCACGACGGACTTTTCGCCCTCAATGACAAAATCCTGGTCCGCCTTTGGTAGTTCCTCGAAAGGAAGATTGACGTCGATCTCTTCGCGGGCGCAGGCGCGCAGGAGATCCTTCTGCGATTCGCCCATCTCCTCGCCGCGGAAAACGCGCACCGCACCCTGAGCAATGGAAAGAGCGCGATCGGGAATGGCGCGATTGAGATCGATCGCAATGGTGCGGCCAAATCCGCGGCATTCGGGGCATGCGCCTAACGGATTGTTAAAACTGAAGAGACCGGGCGTGGGCGGCCGAATATCGACGTCGCAATGAGCACAATGCCAACCGGTGGAAAAGGGATGCTCTTCCTTTGTCTCGGGCTCAACGAAATTGATCTTGTCCTTGCCGAAACGCAGCGCGGTTTCGAGTGACTCGACGAGCCGGTGTCGATTCTCTTCGTTGATCGTTAGGCGATCCTGGATCACCTGTACCCGCGCGCCGAGCCGGAGGTTCTTCGCGACGGAATCTACTCGCACGACCTGACCGTCGAGCCAGATGCGGAGGTAGCCCTGTTGCTGGAGGAAGGTGAAAAAATCTTGCGCCGCTTCTTTGGCAGGAACGGCCACCCAAAAAGTGATGAGCCCACTCCGGTCTGCGCACTCTTTGGAAATCTGGTCGGCAATTGACTTTGCCGTTTCCGGTCGGGTCTCGCGTCCGCAGTTTGGGCAAAAAGCCCGAGCAACTCGCGACATGAGAAGCTTCAGGTAATCATTAATTTCCGTCATTGTCCCGACGGTTGAACGCGAGCTCTTCACGGGGTTGGATTGCTCGATGGCAATCGCCGGTGGGATGCCGCGAATTTCTTCAACGCGCGGTTTGTCCATCCGGTCGAGAAATTGGCGCGTGTATGGACTAAAGGTCTCGACGTAACGTCGCTGGCCCTCCGCGTAGATGGTCTCGAAGGCGAGGGAAGACTTGCCGGAGCCGCTCGGGCCGGTGACGACGGTTAGCTTTCCCAGTGGCAGATCAAGATCAAAGCCCTTGAGGTTGTTCTGCCGGGCGCCGCGAATTTCGATGCAACCATGGTCGGACGACGCCGTGAGGCAGGGTTTTTTGCCGTTGCTGGAAGCCACCGACGACAATCGGTTCGCACGCCGCAAAGAGCAAATAATACGTTCAAGTGAACCTGTGGAGGGACGAATCGAAAAGTCTGCCTAGCGCCTGACGATCTGCTCCAGTTCGTGAGTCAGCGCAGCCTGCGCCTCGACGTCACTGGCTTCCCCCCAAATCGCCAGTTCGAGCATGCGTGCGCCCACTTCGCGTTTGCCTTCTCTGGCCGAGCGCAGTCGGCCGCGCATCGTCCAATCTTCTTCTGCGGCAGCAGAATTACTGTCATAAGAGGAGCGACCGTCCCAATAGCAATAGACGACATGGAGCGGGCGGCCATTGTCATCGAAGCGATAAAAATGAAGCGGAAGATTAAGTCCATTGATTCTGACGAGCCGAATCTCGCTTTGAGATTGCATCGTTAGGCCGCTGGCCGGGAGGCAGATGTCGGGCCGATGATTCTTCACGAAAAGCGCGGCGGTGCGACCGGGAAGCCAACGGAAGGAATACATCATCCAGTCTCGACCGTCACTCGAACGCCAGGTGGCAGCGCCGCCTTCGTTAAATCGCATGAGCGTCGAGACTTCTTCCGGCAGCGGATAGCGGCGATAATCGAGTTTGTTCGTCGGCCAGGCGACGGACCATTGTGCATTGTTGTTCGTTAGGCCGCCGGATTTGGAATACCAGGCAGCGGCAGCGACTTCGATCAGCCCGAGCCATACGATCAACGCGAGCGCCAGGACGGTGTTGCGGGGGGAACTGATGGCAATGTGCCGCTGTGGTGGAGTCGCTGGATTTTCCGCAGGACGTTTCAGCCAGAGGCTCAAACCCCAAAGGACGAAAAGGCAGACGACGAGAATCGTGTAGCCGGCCGGATCGTGCCACCGATGGATGGCGCTGAGGCCGGATCCGGCCGCGATTTGGCAGAGCAAAAAAGTGCGACCGATGTTGCAGACGAAAGCGAGCAGCCCGCCGGACAGGACGAGCAAGGCACGTCGCGCGATCGTGAGCCGATAAAATTCGCCAAGGAAAAGTGCGACCATGAAGGTGGCTTGAAGCGAGCGCACACCGGTGCAGGCGTCGTCGATTCCAACCTGGCCAGTGCTCAATTCAATGACATTGCCATGTTGCACGGCCAGAGTGCCGACCAGGTTGAGGAGCTGAATGGTAATCGCCGCGTCGGCGCGCATGAGCGACTGGATGACGGGTTGCTCGAACTGCACCGGCCACGGCACCGCGACGAGGAAGAAGAGAACCGGAAAAACAAATTGCCGCAGCCAGGCGCGCCCGCCAGCAAGATGGATTGCGCCTAACGAAACGACTGCCGCAACCAGCGCCATCGTCCAACTCAGCAAACGCCAATCGGGATTCGCCACTGCGATAATCCGCGATGGGAGAAGGATGGCAGCAGCGAGGAATATCAGCGTGCTCGTTAGGCCAGGCCATGCAGACGGCTCTGGGGTCGGGCGGCTGATCCAGCGTTGATAGAAAATCCAGGCGGCGAGGAACGGAACCGTCCACCCGTAGCTATATTGCGGGTTGAACGACCATTCGCTCTGCAGCTGGAAAATGACTTCCAGCCAGAGGAAAACGAAGCCCACCAGGGCGAGCGCAAAAGACCAGCGAAAAATCATCCCGGACTCGCTCGCGGTCCGCACCGGCGCTACCGCGATGGAATGGGACATGCTAAGTTCCTAGCAGCTTGTGAGCCTTGGCGCCAGTCATGGAGGCGTGAGGCATTTACCTGACGAATGGCCCGTTCTCCGAATCCGACTCTCGAAACCTCACTGCAACGGACGGAGCATACTTACGTCAGGCTCTGGCTTGTCGGCATCGGTGCTCTTTGCCTGCTCGTTGCCCTCAGCTGGGGCGGGCATCGCGCCTACGTGCGCTGGCAGGAGCGCAAACTCATGCGCCAGGCTCACGTTTCCTTCGACAAGGGCGATCTGCGCTGGGCATCGATGGCCGCGCAACGGGCCTACGCAGTCGATCCGACAAGCATCGATGCCTGCCGCACTCTCGCTTCGATCGCAGAAAAACAGCACAGCGTGGAAGCGATCGACTGGCGACGACGCGCGGTCGAACTCGAACCGAATTCCTTCGGGGATCGACTGGCGCTGGCTGATAGCGCGCTCCGCTTTGATCAACCGGCGGCCGCGGCGGAGGCAATCGCCGGCATCGAAACGGCGCGACAGAATGATGCCCATTATCAATCCACCGCCGCACATCTCGCCCTAACGAAAAACGATCTGGTCGCGGCGGAGAAACATTTTCTGGAAGCGGTGCGGCTTGCGCCTAACGACCCCGAAAAGCGGCTTGAGCTGGCGGAATTCCAGCTGCGGTCCGACGATCGGGCGAAACGTGAAAAAGGCCGCGTCCTCGCCCAAGCTCTGAAGAGCACTCCGAAAGTGCAGTTGTCCGCGCTTCACGTTCTGATCAATGACGCGATGCGCTGGCGCTACGATTCATCGAGCGTTGAGCTGGCAAAAGAACTGGAGGCGCTTCCCGCCGCGCCGTTTTCCGATCGTCTCTTTGCACTCGATATTCTGCATCGACTGAACGCTGCCGCTTTTACCGGTGCCCTGACCCGTTTGGAAAGCGAGTCGGCGCAGTCGGCCGAGAAGGCCATCGCTTTCATCAACTGGCTGAACGGTCATTCCCTCGCGCTTCTGGCGATCGATTGGAGCAAGCGGCTCTCGCCGGAGATGATGAACACCGTTTCGTTGCGCTTCGCGCTCGCCAATTCCTATGCGCAAGTTGGCGATTGGCCGGCTTTAAAGACGATGCTGGGTCGGGGGTCTTGGGGGAGTGCCGAATCGCTGCGGCTCGCGCTGCTCGCAAAAGTCGCGCGCGAAACGGGCGACGCCGACAGCTTCGAGAAGGATTGGGTGAATGCTGTCGAGCGGGCGGAGAACGACCCCGAACGTTTAAACGTCTTGCAAAAGGCTGCTTTTCAATGGCACTGGCCGGAGAAGGCGACTGGCGTGCTTTGGATGCTGGCCGACATTCCCGACGCGCAGCGAGAAGCGTTGCAAAATCTTTATCGCTATTACACTGAGCGACGCGACACAAGCGGGCTATATCGCACCCTGTCTCGCCTCATGGCGTTGATGCCGGAAGACAAAGGAATCCGGAATAACTTTGCTCAAATTTCGCTCCTTCTGCACACCGAGGCGAGCCGGGCAAAAGAAATCGCACGCTCGCTGCACGAGACCCATCCACGCGAAGCGGCTTACGCTTCGACCTATGCCTTTGCGCTTTATCAAGCAGGAGACATTAAGGGTGCGCTCAAAGTGATGGGCCAGCTCACTACCGAGCAGCTCGAGGATCCTTCTGTTGCGGCGTACTATGGAATCTTCCTCGCCGCGGCCGGTCAAGCGGATGAAGCGACGCACTACCTTCAGCTTGGCGACAAGGCCAAGTTGCTTCCTGAGGAAGAAGCGCTAACGGCACGAGCCAGGTCCAGTCTTGCCCGCCAATAAGCACGGCATATGACGTGCTTTTGAAGCCGGGGTTGAGTGTCGTTACTGCGAAGTAGCCGCGCAAATGGACGACCTTGGCGGAATGAACCTCAGGCAATGAAAAGAATTTGTCTTACGCTAATCTGGCTGGCGCTTCTCAAGAGCGCGTTTGCCGGATTCGATTTCACGCCAACGCCCGCTGAGCGCACTCTCGAAGGTGTTGTTTTCAAACAGGTCATCTTCCATCAGGATGGCCATGCGGTGGCCTACGAATCGCCACGGGGCTGGATCTGCGCCGGCGATCCGGCCAAGATGACGCTCGTTCCGCCTAACCTTTCTTTGGTCCAGTGCACGATCGAACAGGTGCCGCTGCCCGCGCCTCAGGCTTTCGACGCGGCGACGACGAAGCTATTGCAGCAACAAGTGATCGCTTCCTTGCCCAGCGGATCGGAAAACGTTCAGCTGGTATCGGAGGAACAGAATCCGGTGCGGATCAACCAGCAGGAAAGCTACGCCGTTAGCATGAGCTACCAATTCTATGGACAGGATTACGAGACGAGTGTGCTCTTCGCGAATCTCGGAAACACCCAATTGCACTTCCGCACCGTTGCGCTGAAGAAAGATTTTGAGCAGGTGCAACGCGCTTTTCGCGCCAGCCTGTTTACCCTGAGCTGGAAGACTGCCTGAACGGCGCTCGCCGGGTTACAAAGCGCGCAGTTTTCGAACGATGCGCGGAATGATTTCCAGGACGCGTTCCAGTTCCTCTTCCGTGTTATAGCGGCCGAAAGAGAAGCGAATGCTGCTGCGTGCGCGTTCGTTAGGCATATGCATCGCGCGGAGGACATGAGAAGGCTGGACCGAACCAGTGGTACAGGACGAGCCTAACGAACAACAAACACCTTCCTGGTCGAGTTTGACCAGGATGGCCTGCGCATCGGTGCCGTTAAAGGCAAGGTTGGAAGTGTTCGGGAGACGATGATTGCGATCGCCGTTCACGCTCACGTTTTCCAGCTCGGTAAGTAGGGTTGACTCGAAGCGATCACGCAAATTGCGCACCCGGGTATTTTCTTCCGCAAGGGTTTCGGCGGCCAGTTCGGCTGCCTTCCCGAGGCCGACAATCGAGGCAACATTGTCGGTGCCAGCGCGACGTCCCCCCTCCTGTGGGCCTCCGATCATCATGGGCTGGAAGCGTGCCTTGCTATTAACGTAAAGCGCGCCCACGCCTTTCGAAGCATGGAGTTTGTGTCCGGACAGAGATAGGAAATGAATCGGGAGCCGGTTCAGGTCGATTGACATTTTACCCACCGCCTGCACTGCGTCTGTGTGAAAGAAGACGCCTTTCGCCCGGCACATCTCGGCAATTTCCTCGATCGGGTAGATAACGCCCGTTTCATTATTTGCCCACATGACCGAAACCACCGCGGTCTCCGGCCGAATCGCACGCTCGAGTACGCCCAAATCTAGATGACCCTGTTCGTCCACCGGCACTGTCGTCACCTGAAAACCGTGTCTTCCGGCTGCCTCGCAGTAATTTAAAACCGCATTGTGCTCGACTGCGGTCGTGACAACGTGCCGTCGCTCGGGCGACATCTGGAGAGCGGAATGCAGCGCCGTGTTATCCGATTCCGTCCCGCCGCTGGTGAAAACGATTTCGTTAGGCTGACAGCCAAGGAGATTGGCTACGCGCTCATGAGCCTGCTCGGTCGCCTCTTTCACCTTCGCGCCGAAACGATGCGAGCCCGAAGGGTTGCCGTAGCGCGAAGTGAGAAAAGGCATCATCTCGTCAAGCACCGCCGGATCAATTCGGGTACTTGAATTGTTATCGAGATAAATGACTTCGTCTTCGGCACGCATCACGCAAGAGTAACGATTCCAGCAAAGCAGTCGCAACTATTCTTCCACCCGCGGCTCATTCCCGGGATGGACGGCTGCATGATGAACGTAACGAAAATAAAGGTTTCGCAGGTAGATCGGCAATGGAAAAAGCGCGCTCAGCACACCAACAGAGTCACGACGGTAAAAGGCGAAATAAGTCAGGAGCAAAACCGAGCCGAGCGCGCTGCATTCCCAAAATCCTACCGGAATAACGCTTTTACGCGCGCGCTCGGAGGCGATCCATTGAATGATAAAGCGCGCGCCAAAGATGATGTTGCCGGTCCAGCCCACGATTTTCCAGGCGTTGACCGAGAGACCGAAAAACGAAGCGTCGGCCAGCAAGTGAAGGCTATTCATAGCGGCGAATTGTTCCCCAAGATGTGCCAGGCCGAAACCAAAATTCCGCCGCTGGGCAGGGCGGAGGTTTTCGCCTAACATGGGCGCGATGGATCCGATTTGGGAGAAGGCCAACCCGCAATTGCGCGATCTAACCGCCTACGAGCCGGGCAAGCCGATTGAAGAAACGGCGCGCGAGTGGGGGCGTTCGCCTAACGAAATCATCAAACTGGCTTCAAACGAAAACCCGCTTGGCCCTTCGCCGCGCGCCGTAGAAGCAATGCGTGCCGCGGCGGCGGAGGCGCACTTTTATCCGGATGGCGGGGGGTTTGCCTTGCGCACGGCGCTGGCAGAGAAGCTGGAAGTCTCGCGCGAAAGTATCGTTCTCGGCAACGGGTCGAATGAGATCATCGAATTCATCGGGCACGCTTTCCTCCGACCGGGAGCGGAGATGGTGACCTCCGAAAATGCTTTCATTGCTTACCGGCTCGCCGCCTCGCTCTTTGGCGCGCGCACGATCGAAGTGCCGGACCAGGATTACCGCTTCGATCTCGAGGCCGTGGCCGATGCCATAACCGCGCGCACCCGCGTTATCTTTATCGCCAATCCCAATAATCCCACCGGCACCATCGTTAGCCAGGAAGCGATCGACCGTTTCATGACACGAGTGCCTCACGATATCGTGGTGGTTTTCGATGAAGCCTATTTCGAATATCTCGACAATCCGCCGGATTCTCTCAGGTTCGTTAGGCAGGAGCACAACGTGGTTGTTCTGCGGACTTTCTCCAAAATTCACGGACTGGCCGGCGCTCGCGTCGGCTACGGCGTGGGTAGACCGGAACTGGTCCGCCTCTTACAAAAGACTCGTGAGCCGTTCAACATCAATAGTCTCGCCCAGGCCGGCGCTATCGCAGGACTGGCGGACGAAGCTCACCAGGCGGCCGCAAAGCGCCTAACGAGCGAAGGCCGTACCTTCCTGGAAAATGAGTTTTCCGCTCTGGGACTAACGTTTGTCCCAAGTGTGGCGAATTTTGTTCTGCTTCGGGTTGGAGATGGCAAGCAAGTCTTCGAAGCGTTGCTCCACCACGGCGTGATTGTACGGGCACTGACTGGCTATAATTTTCCGGAGTGGGTGCGCATCTCAGTCGGCACCCCGGAGCAAAACCGCCGCTGTATCGCCGCATTGCGCGAGGTTTTACGCCTGGCCTGATTGACAGCCACCCCGGGGCATGGCTCCGATACGGTATGCCTAACGACACGATCGCGGCAGTCTCGACTCCGCCAGGCGAAGGCGCGATTGCACTCATTAGGCTTTCCGGTGCGGACGCCGTGGCAGTAGCGGATGAAGTTTTTCGTGGAAAGCGAAAGCCGTCCGAGACGGAGTCGCACTTTCAGCAGTTGGGCGAGATTGTGAACGGCGAGAGGGTCATCGATCAGGTCATGCTCGCAGTCCATCGTGCACCGGCCACCTACACTGGAGAAGATGTGGTTGAGATCAGCTGTCATGGCGGGGTTTTGGTGACTGCCCAGGTTCTCGAAGCATGTCTGCGAGCGGGAGCGCGGGCGGCGCGTGGTGGAGAGTTTACCGAGCGCGCGTTCCTCAACGGAAAGCTCGATCTTACTCAGGCGGAAGCGGTCATAGATGTCATCCGCGCGCAAACCGACCTCGCTTTGCGGTCGGCTCAGGAGCAGCTCGAAGGCCGACTTGGGGAAAAGATCTCCGCTTTACGTGAAGCGCTGATATCGCTTGTGGCCAATCTCGAGGCCTATATCGATTTTCCCGAGGAAGGAATCGAACCGGATGTGGGTTCGGCGTTTCTTGCGCGATTGGAGAACATCCTCGCGGAGCTTGAACGATTACTCGCAACGGCGGATCAGGGTCGAATTTTCCGCGAAGGAATTCGAGTGGTGATTTTTGGCGCTACCAACGCCGGTAAGTCCAGTCTTCTCAATCGGCTCCTCGGTTTCTCTCGCGCAATCGTGAGCGAACAGCCGGGAACAACTCGCGATACCATCGAAGAAGTGGTCAACTTGCGCGGCATTGCGCTTCGGCTTGCGGACACCGCCGGTTTACGCGCCAGTGAGAGTGATGCGGTCGAAAGGGAGGGAATCGCCCGCACCGAACGTTTGCTCACCAACGCGGACCTAATCCTGCACGTGGTGGACGCGAACGCACCGAAGCCGCCGCATTTCGATGGACGTGAAGGCGACGATCGGGCGTTGCTTCTCCTTAACAAGTGCGATCTGCAAGAACATCCGGACTGGCATTCCATCCAGGGACTTCGAATCTCCTGCACAATGGAGGATGGGCTCACCGGATTGGAGGACGGTATTTTGGCAAAGGTCCAAGCGCACCGCTGGGATGTCCCGAGTGCGGTAGCGATCAATGTCCGTCATCGCGATTGTTTGCGCAGGGCGCTCGCCTCCTGCAATGAAGCGCGTCTGGCGTTCCTGGAGAATCTCGCACCGGAGTTGATTGCAGTTGATCTGCGCGGGGCGCTCGAAGCGGTCGGCGAGGTGATCGGGCACGCTAATGTCGAACAGATCCTCGATGTCCTTTTCGCGAATTTCTGCATCGGAAAATGAGTCGCCGCCTGACGATTGACTGGTACCGGCGATTGGTTAGGCCACTTCTTTTCCAGCTTGATCCCGAATCGGCGCACCACCTTGCCCTGCGTTCGCTCCATCTGGCTCCTTGGATTCCTGGCGCGCTTGTTTTCTTGCGTTCTTTTGCTCCGCCGCCGCGGCCCCGTTCGCTCTTTGGTTTGCAATTCCGAAATCCAATCGGCCTTGCCGCCGGCCTCGATAAAAACGCCGTCGCCATTCCAGCCTGGGAAGCAATGGGCTTTGGCTTTGTCGAGATCGGCACCGTCACCGCTCAACCACAGCCGGGAAATCCGAGGCCGCGCATCTTTCGATATCCTTCGCAACAGGTGCTCATCAACCGACTTGGCTTCAACAACGAAGGGGCGCGCGTAGTTGCCGAACGGTTGCGCCATTTGCGCGCGAGCCGATTCGCGCCCTCGATTCCAATCGGTGTGAACATCGGGAAATCTCGCACCGTTCCATTCAACGAAGCCGCCAGCGATTATCGGGAAAGCTTTCGCCAGCTGGCCCCGCTGGCCGATTATGTGGCCCTCAACATCAGCTCGCCCAACACACCGCAACTTCGCGCCTTGCAGGAAAAACAGGCACTTGAGCAATTGTTGAGCGTGATCACAGAAGAAAACGCACGACTCAGCTCTCCTCGACCTCTGCTGATCAAAATTGCGCCGGATTTATCGGACGAATCGCTCCCCGAGATCGCACAAGTCTGTGAGGCTTTCGGTCTCGCGGGCTTGATCGCTACCAACACCACGATCGATCACGCGGGACTTGCCGGGAAGGATGAAGCCGGCGGACTGAGTGGAACGCTTTTAAGTGGCGCGTTCTACGGCCGTCGTTCGCCTGATTCGAAGCCGGACGCATTTGCCTGTCATTGCTGTCGGAGGAATCAGCGATTCTGCGTCGGCCAACGAAAAGTTCGAGGCCGGAGCGCAGCTTCTTCAAATCTATAGTGGCCTTATTTTTCGCGGGCCCAGTTTGCTTCGCGACATCGCGGACGCCTGTTGATCACCAGAGGGCGTCGCCGCCTTTCGAGGCGCACGGCAAGATGGGATCGCTTTTGTCGAACGACATCGTCCCTCCAGTGCGCGCTTCGTTGAAGTACCGCCTGTCTCGTGTTGAGCCCCGGTTTTCGGCCGGAAAAGGCATAACTCCTGCTTATAATTTCCATAATTATAAGTTTAGCTGTAATGAAGCCTCCGCTCCTGAAGTTCGCCTTTTTGCTTACCAATCTTCTCCTCGCCAGCCTGGCGCGCGGCGGAACTAACAACATTACCGTGGCCTGGACTGCCTCAACCGACCCAAACGCCGGCTACAACGTTTACTGGGGCACGGAGAGTGGCGTGTATGACCAAGTGGTGGATGCTCACCATCAGACATCGAAAATGGTCCTCCATCTCACGGTTTACACCCGCTACTATTTTGCGGTCACCGCTTATAATCAGAATGGTGACGAAAGCGCATACTCCGACGAAATTTCGGTCGTCGTTCCACCGGTGGGCTCTACTCCCACGCCGACACCCACGCCCACGGCTACGCCTACTCCCACCATTACTCCAACGCCAACGCCAACAGCGACTCCTACGCCCACGACGACACCCACACCAACCGCGACCCCAACAGCAACACCTAGTCCGACCCTAACCCCTACGCCGACACCAACAGCGACCCCTACTCCAACCGCAACTCCAACCCCGAGTCCAACGGCAACTCCAACCCCCACGCCGACTCCTACCGCGACGCCAAGCCCCACACCCACCGCAACGCCGACGCCCACAGCCACCCCAACACCAACTCCTACTGCGACACCCACACCAACCGCGACCCCAACAGCAACACCTAGTCCGACCCTAACCCCCACGCCGACTCCTACCGCGACGCCAAGCCCCACACCCACCGCAACGCCGACGCCTACAGCTACCCCAACACCAACTCCAACTAGCACACCGACGCCAACTCCAACTGCGACACCTACGCCAACAGCTACCCCAACCAGCACACCAACTGCAACGCCAACCCCATCTGCGACACCAACCCCATCGCCAACTCCGCCACCGCAGTACATCCTGAATCTTTCCACCCGCGTGAAGGTGACGTCCGGTGATGGCGTCCTGATTGGCGGATTTATTGTAGCGGGCGACAACGATAAACCGGTGGTTATTCGCGCTCTAGGTCCGTCGCTTACGGCCCAAGGAGTAAAGCGACCCTTGGCTAACCCGCTCCTCGACCTTTATGACAGCACGGGAAATCTGGTTGAGGAGAATGACAATTGGACTTCGCTGCCTCCGGGCACGATCCCAGACGGACTTCAGCCTCCTAATACGCTCGAGTCAGCAATCGCACGCCCTCTTTCGCCGGGCCTTTACACCGCGGTTTTGCGAAGCTCGGATGGTTCGGTTGGTAACGCACTGGTTGAACTCTACGATCTTGCGCCGGGCAATTCGCGCGTGTTGAACATCTCGACCCGGGGAGAAGTCGGCATCAATGACGCCGTCATGATTGGTGGCTTCATCGTCGGGGGAACTGCTCCGTCAAAGGTGATGTTGCGCGCAATTGGACCGTCTCTCAGCGTGGCTGGAATTTCGGGAGCTTTGGCCGATCCCGTGCTCGAGCTACACGACAGCCAGGGCTCACTCATTTACCAAAACGACAACTGGCGCAGTAATCAGGAGCAGCAGATCATTGCGACCACCGCTCCGCCAACTAACGACAAAGAATCGGCCATCATTGCCACGCTCGAACCGGGGGCCTACACAGCCATCGTGCGTGGGGCGAAGAACACAACCGGTGTGGCCCTGGTAGAGATTTACGTTCTCGACCAATAGGCGGCTTAGTTCCGTCTGACAACGTCGCCGCGTCAGCCTTCGAGCTTGGGGCTGGCGCGTGCGCGTTTGTCTTGGTACTCCAATCTCTCCAGCGGCACGGTCGCAATACCGTTCAACAGTTTCACCGGCCAACCGCTTTGACAGATGCGAACTTCTCCTGCCGAAGAGAAGCCGATGTACCTAGCCATTATCTCCTCTCCGCCGGTTCGTTATGCTTCGCCGATCTTCTCCGCTGCGCTGTCTCGCTTTCGGCTTGCTCATGAAGGCGATGCAGGTGGCGCTTGCGATCGGCTTTGCTCACCCGGCAGGCTCCCTGGCCCACAGGTAATCTCAGTCTCGTCCAACACGACAGCTATTGGTTCGCCAACTTATCGACCGCGGTTACGGGACGACGGCGCCACCGATCGCACTACCGCGAAATCTCAGCCGACTGGGCTGCACAGCGCATCAAGGAATTGTCGAGGACGATGGTCTATGGGATTCGACCGACCACGACTTAATTAAGCGGAGAGCGGCGAAAGGGAAACACAACAGGGCAGCTCCATTCGCCTCGTGCCCATGCGCGCCGCCGCGGCGCCCGAGTTGGCCTCGGAACAGCCGGGCTAGTGAAGGCGACCGCGGAGTAGCCTGACGAAAACCTTTACAATCTCTCCTCAGGCCGCCCGGCGGCGTAAGAAGATCTCTAGTTCTGCAAGGCGCAGCCGAACCGCCTGGCAACGTCGACGCTCACCGACGGCCTGGCCTTCCGGCAAAGCCTGTGCTTCATAAGGCGAGCGCGCGGGTCGAAGACAATCGATGGCGAATTCGTTCGCCGAGATTGCGCGTCGAAGGTTCGTGTAGGTGGTGTGTTTCTCTGCTTCGCGCAGGAGCAGATCGCGCGTCGCAAGACAGGCTTCAATTTCTTCGCGAGCGGGATTCGAGTGCGGCAAAGCCGACCTGCGTTGGGTTTTCTCCAAAACGTCACCGGAATCACGGAATGGAAGAGTCATGTGCATAAAATGTTTTGCAGCAGATCGCGTGCGCACCCGCCCCGATGAGACAAAAAAATGTCTTTGATTGTCGGTTATCGATCTCGAAACCGAAACTGCCGCGTCCCGCAGCCGCAACGAAAATCCTTTTCACGTGCTGCCCAATAGAATCTGAAGCTGTTTTCTATGAACATCTTACAACTAGTCTTCGTCCTTGGTATGCGGGCTGCATTTGTCGCGTGCCAAGATGCGACTCGCGGTGGCTTTGATTGTTTTCTGCGTGGTCAGCTCCGCTTTTCCGGCAGAGCTCGCGGGTCGTTGGGAAGGCTCTGTCGCAATTCCAGACCGCCGCCTGACTCTAATCCTCGATTTGGACCAAACGGTCGGAAGCAGATGGGTCGGCTCAGTAACTATCCCTATCCTCGATGTGAAAGGCGCTCCGCTGGCGGAGCTTTCAGTTAAGGGCAACGTGATCGCGGGCACAGTCAAAGACGCGCTTGCGAGCGCCGGGGTCGAGCCGGCAAAGCTGGAAGGCCGCCTAATGACTGACGAGTTACGCGGTGATTTCTTCCAGGCGGGTAACAGCGCACCGTTTGTCTTGCACAAGATCGGATCGGCCCAGGTGGAACTGCCGCGCGAGAGTACAGCTGTCGGGCAGGATTTAGCCGGCGAATGGAAGGGTGACTTTGAACTCCTCGGTTCTCCACGTCACGTCACTCTCACCCTAACGAACCACAAAGGCGCCGCGGCGACGGCAACGCTTGTCGTAGTTGGCAAGCGCACAACAAACGCGCCGATCAACTTCGTGGCAGACGAGAGCGGTTACCTCACGCTTACTTCACAGGAGATGGGCCTTGGGTATGAAGGCCGCCTGCGGGCGGGCCAGTTGCGGGGAACGTTTCGGCTCGGTGCGACGGAGTTTCCGCTCACCCTGAATCGTAACTCACAAACGCCATGAAAGCGCGCGAGCTAGCGGTCGGAACTCTTCTCTGCCTGACGAGTCAGATCAGTTCCGCCCAATCGATGTTTCGCGGCGGGCCGGCCCACACCGGCTATTATTCTGGCTCGGCGCCACGACAGTTTCACGAGGTGAAATGGAAGTTTCCTACCGGAGCGCGTGTCGTGTCATCACCCGTTTGGAGCGAAGGTAGAATCTACTTTGGGGGTGACGACGGCAATATTTATGCGGTGGAGGCGAAGAGCGGGCGCCAGCTTTGGAAACGAGCCACGGCTGGGCCCGCTCCTTCCACGCCGGCAGTAAGCGGAGAGATCGTTTATGCACTGAGCTACGACGGAAATCTCTACGCGCTCGATGCCCACACCGGGAGTGTGCAATGGAAATTCGCCACCGGCGGCGAGCGTCGCTTCGAAGCGAAAGGCATCCACGGCTTGCAGCCGAAAAATCAAACAATCGCCGATCCATTCGACGTTTTCCTTTCCAGTCCCGTCGTGGCGCAAGGCGTGGTCTACTTCGGAAGCGGCGATGGAAACCTCTACGCCGTTGATGCTGTGAGCGGGGATCTGCGCTGGAAATTCCCGACTGGCGACGTCGTTCATTCGTCACCGGCTTATGACGAGGGAGTTTTGTATTTCGGAAGCTGGGACAGCTATTTCTACGCGGTCGATGCCGAGAACGGAAAGGAAAAGTGGCGCTTTCACGGCGGCGAAGATCCACAGATTCACAATCAGGTTGGCTTTCAATCTTCGCCCGCGGTGGCGGATGGCGTGGTTTACACGGGTTGTCGCGACGCGCAGCTTTACGCGCTAGACAAGGCCACGGGAAAGGAAAAGTGGCGCTTCGATAATGCTCTCAGCTGGGTAATCAGTTCGCCCGCCGTGGTCGACGACAAGGTTTACTTCGCCACTTCCGATTCCTCTCTCTATCACGTCGTCGATTCCGCGACGGGTAAATCCATCCTCAAGGAAACGGATAAAGCCTATATGTTTTCCTCGCCAGCCGTGACCGATGACGTCGTATTCATCGGCGTCCTCAATGGCACTCTTGAAGCGCGTGACCGAACTACCGGCAAGGTGCTTTGGAGTTTTGAAACCGAAGCTTCGAAGCAAAACAAAGGCTGGGTCCTGACGGCAGATCGCCACTTCAACGGCCCATTGCTCTACTACTCGAGCTGGCGCGATGACCCCATCGTTGCCACCGATCGCCAGTTTTCCATCGGCGCGATCTTTTCTTCACCGCTCGTCGTCGAAGGTGTCGTCTATTTCGGCGCAACTGACGGTTACCTCTATGCCCTCGACTAGCTTAGATTTTTCTGAATCCAACCACGGAGATCGCGGCATCCAAACGTCGATACGGCTTCGGGTAGCTAGCCTCGATTTCGTCCAGATCACTCAACCAACCAACCGCCATGTTCTTTGAATCATTCTTTCAGGATCTTCGCATCGGACTCCGCATGCTGACAAAGGACAAGACGTTCTTCGTCCTCGCGGTAACGGTGCTCGCACTCGGCGTTTGCGGCGTCACGACGCAGTTCAGCATGGTAAACGCCATCGTCCTGCGCGGCTTTTCTTTTCCGCAGCCCGAACAGCTCATGAGCATCGGGCTAATCGATCCGCAGGCTTCAGATCAAAACAACAACTTCGGCAACGGCAACATACCATCTTCGCAAGACTACGAAGATTTGCGGGCCGGGCAGAAATCGTTCGCCCTTATGTCCGCTTACCTCAATGGCTCAACGATCAATGTTTCCTACAAAAGGAATCCGCAGCGTTATACGGGCGGCTATGTCACGGAGGATTTCTTCCGAATCGAGGGAGTAAAACCAATTCTTGGACGTGACTTTACCGCGGACGATAACAAGCCAGGCGCGGAGAAGGTCACTATTCTGGGCAATGAAATCTGGAAGCGTGATTTCGGAGGCGACTCCCACATTATCGGACAAGCCATCCGGATTAACGGCAAAGCTGCCACTGTCATCGGCATCATGCCGCCGAACTTCAAGTTCCCTCAAAACGAAGAGCTTTGGGTACCGCTTTACAATGAATTCCCACTCAAACCGCGCGGTGATCCCACGGGTATCGGCCCCTCCATCCTCGGCCGACTGAAACCTGGCGTGACGCAGGACCAGGCTAATGCTGAATTCATCGGTCTTGCGCGCCGGCTCGCGCAGGACAACCCCAAGACCAATAAGCAGTTCGTTTCCGCCAGTGTGCAGCCGCTGCTGAAAAGCTTCACCGGTCCGCAACTGCGCCAGATCATGTACGCCATGCTCGGCGCGGTCATCGTTGTTCTCCTTATCGCCTGCGTAAATGTGATGAACATGCAATTCGGGCGTGCGGCGCTCCGGGCACGTGAGCTGGCGATTCGCGGCGCGCTCGGCGCAACCCGATGGCGCATCGTCAGGCAGATGCTCACCGAGAGTTTTCTTATCGCCTCTTTTGGCGCGATCGTCGGTGTGGCGCTGGCCTATTGGGCGGTTGATCTTATCGCGCAGATAACAAGCACGCCGCAGTTCCAGTTGCCATATTGGATCCGCTTCACGATTGACGGCAAGGTCCTCGGTTTCACTCTCTCCGCTGTTTTGCTCGCCACCTTGATTTCCGGTCTTGTCCCGGCCTTGCTCGCCGCGCGCGGGAACACTTCCGAAATGATGAAGGAAGGTGGCCGCGGCAATAGCAGCGGACTCGTCAACGTGATTACGCGCGTTCTCGTTGTCGGCCAGATCGCCATGACCGCCGCTCTCCTCATCGCTTCCGCGCTCCAAGTCCGCTCCATTCGAAACCAGGTAAAACTCAATTACGGTTACGATGAGGAAAGCGTTTACACCGCTCGCATGGCGCTCTTCGAAGGCGCTTATCCGGATGAAAAGGCGCGTCGCGAGTTCTTCAAGCGCGCGGTGCGCACGCTGCGCAGCGATCCCGCTTTTGCCAGCGCGGCAATGACTGATCGCTTTCGTATGACCTTCGACAACTTTGGCCAGTACGAAGTCGATGGCCAAAGTTATGCGACCGACCGCGACCGGCCACGGGGTAATTCTGAAGGCGTCTCGGATGGTTACTTCCAGTCATTGGGATTAAAGCTTCTCGAAGGCCGCGATTTCACGTTGGACGACAGCGACGACAAACAGCCGGTTGCAATCGTCAATGCCAGCTTCGCGCACAAGTATTGGGGTAACCGGAGCGCATTGGGACATCGCGTACGACTCTTTAACCCGGCCCAGCCCCAACCCTGGCGCACAATCATTGGCGTCGTCCCCGATACTTTAATGCAGGGACCCTTTAATACGCAGACCGATAGTGCAGGCTTTTACGCGCCATTGTTAGGCGAAAGTCCCGCTCCGCAGTTTTGCACCCTCATCGTTCGTCCGCATTCGGGTCAATCGGCGGAAACACTCGGGCCAGCCCTGAGCAAAACCGTCGCCAAACTCGACTCTGATTTGCCTATCTACTTTCCCGGTACGCCGGCGCGCTCGCATTCGGAATTTCTTTCCGGGCCGCGCCTGGTTGCTTCGCTCTTTAGCATTTTCGGTGTGATCGCCTTCATTCTTTCTGCAGTCGGCCTCTACGGTGTGATGAGCTTTTCGGTGAATCAGCGAAGGCAGGAGTTCGGCATTCGCATGGCGCTGGGTGCCGATGCCGCGCGCATCTTTCGCATGGTCATGAGTCAGGGTGCATGGCAATTGCTGATTGGACTCGCACTCGGGATTGGTTTTGCCGCCTTGTTCCTTGGTGTCGTTGCCGCTGCGGCTTTGCAAAATATTCTCTTCAAAGTCAACGCGCTCGACCCATTCGTCTATTTCAGCGTCGCGGCACTTCTCACCGCGGTTGCGGCAGCTTCCTGCTTTGTGCCAGCACGGCGCGCCACCCGGGTAGATCCGATGATTGCCCTGCGCGCCGAGTAACCGCGCCGTCTGTCGAGCGCGCTTTTCAGTTGAACCCGGCGTCCACTTAACGAATAAGGCGATCGTGAAGATCGCTGCCGCTCAAATCTCATGCAGGCTCGGCGACATTGCCGCCAACGTGGAAAAGATGTGTCAGTTCGCCGAACGGGCGCGCGAATCCGGGGCGAGCCTGGTCGTCTTTCCCGAAATGAGCGACACCGGTTATGTGATGGACGTTATCCGGAAAACAGCCACGCCTTGGAATGAAGGAGCGGTGCCGGAACTACAAGAGTTAGCACGACGACTTTCGTTAGGCATCGTTGCCGGTGTCTCAGAGAAGGAAGAGGGTTGCATTTACAACTCGCAGATTGCGATCAATGCCCAGGGTGAGATCGCCGCCAGATATCGCAAAACTCATCTCTTCGCGCCAATCGGAGAAGACAAGTGCTGCACCGCGGGCGACTGCCTAACGAGCCTAACTCTCGACACCTTCCAGTTTGGCCTCACGATTTGCTACGACCTGCGTTTCCCGGAGTTGTATCGGACGCTCGCCGTTGAGCAGGCAGCAAATGTCTTTCTGAATTCCTCGGCCTGGCCTTTTCCGCGTCTCGAACATCTGCGCGTCCTGGCCATGGCGCGCGCGATCGAAAACCAGAGTTATTTTCTCCTGGCTAATCGAGTTGGGAATGACGGTGGAGTAACATTTTGTGGCTCCTCGGCGGTGATCGATCCATATGGCGCGATCCTTTGCGCAGCCTCAGCCGACAGGGAAGAACTGCTCTTCGCTGAGCTGTCGAACGAGGTGCTGGACGCGGCGCGCACAAGACTTCCCGTTTTTGCCCATCGCCGACCCGCGCTTTACCGCTGCGAAACAAGACACACTCCTCCAAGCCAGGAGTGATAGACAATCAGAAGGTGGACATCAAAGAAACATCGTTGCCGGAGGCGCAGGCGACAGGTCCGACTTCCTGAATAGTAACTTTGTGCGATCCCAGCCAAGACGAATCAAGGTCAATGACAAGATGCAGCAAGGCTACGAATATCTCTTAACCAAGCGGCTTGGAAAAGACTTCGCGTCAGGTTTCAAACCAGAACTCACGCCGAAGCAACTGCTCAAGCTTGGTATCTTTGGCGGTAAATACATGACTGACTGCAAAAAGGAGTTTCCGCGAGATTGGTTTACGCATGCCAGGCTGTCTCATGAGCGTCACGATCCGAAATTGAATTATTTTGGAGTGAGTGCTTCTCAGCCGCTTTCTGCCTGGCGCAATAAAGGCTGGATCTATCATGAAGATCCGCGCGGTTGGTTCCAGTGGTATTGCCGTTACTATATCGGGCGCCGTTGTGTGGATGATCAACGCCAGATCAAGCGCTGGCGCGCGGTGCACCGGCACGTGGCGCAACTCAGGAAGAACTGCCTCAAAGGCGACCTAACCTGTCGTCCTAAACAGCGCCAGGCTCTGCTCCACTGGGCCTACGACTCGCGCAAGATCTAATACTCATTAGACGTTGACCAGACTGGGACAGTAGGTTGCATAGGCGGCCTCGCCCACTTCCGCCAATCGCCGCTGGATTTGCTCGAGATATTCGTGCAAGCCGTGTTCAAAAATCTCGGCGATTGTGATGTAGGCAAGATCGGAGCGCAAACGGCCAGAGAGCCGCTCGCTTTCATTGGCATAACCGCTTTCCCCAACGCCGGAGATGCGATGCAGCGCGGCGTCGAACGAATCGACGCAGTGACGAATGGAACGGGGAAAATCGCGATGCGTGATGAGAAACTCCGCCACCTTCCAAGGCGCGAGCGGACCGGTGTAGGCCTTGCGATAAGCTTCCAACGCGCTGCAGGACTTGAGCACTGCCATCCATTGAATCGTGTCGACATTGCCACCAACCTTCTCGCCGGAGGGAAGAAGAACATGATATTTCACATCCAGGATGCGTGAGGCGCAATCGGCCCGCTCGAGAAAGGCGCCGATGCAAATAAAATCCCAGCCTTCCCCCTGAGTCATCGTTGAACCTGTGATGCCCTGGAATAGGTGCGAGCCGCTGATGACTTGTTTGAAAAACTCATGCGGGCTCGAAACGAGCATCTCGCGCGCGGCGGCACTTTGCACAAAGAGGTAGAGCCGATTGATCTGCTCCCACATTTCGCTTGAGATTTGCTCTCGTGTCGTGCGTGCGTTTTCGCGCGCCAGGGTGAGACAGGAAAGAATGGAATTCGGATTCTCCTTCTGCAGAGCAAGAAACTCGGTTACCGAACGCTCATCCGCCACGTCGTAGAGTGAATCAAAAAGGTCTGTCTCCTCGAGTGAAGCGATTACGGGCGCCCAGTGTTGCATCGCATCCGCTTCGCTCTCCAAGTCCAAAAGTAACTGAAGATTAACATCGAGAATACGAGCATCGTTTTCCGCCCGCTCCATGTAACGAGCCATCCAATAAAGAGAATCGGCAACGCGACTTAACATGATAGGAAGCCTAATAACTCATGAGTCACGAGTGGCACCCCATCCGCTGAGAAGGCTCTCTCGCCGGCTCTTACTCTTGTCATTCATTACTTATCAGTTGCCCGTTGTCAGTCCGCTTCATCTTCCTCCACCACCCAGGTATCTTTGCTCCCACCGCCCTGAGATGAATTGACGACCAACGAACCGGCGCGCAATGCTACTCTCGTTAGGCCTCCCGGAATAACCGTCGTCGTTTCACCCGAAATAATGTAGGGGCGGAGATCGACATGTCGGCCGCGAATCCCGTCTTCGCAATAGCTGGGCGAGCGCGAGAGCGGCATAATCGGCTGCGCGATGTAGTTCCGCGGATCGTGCTTGATTCGGCCGGCGAAATCTTCCAACTCCGCTGCGGTCGATTGTGAACCAATGAGCATGCCGTAGCCGCCGCTTTCGTTAGCCGATTTCACCACCAGTTCGGAGAGATGATCCAGGATATACTTAAGGTCGTTAGGTTCACTTGCCAGATAAGTCGGAACATTCTCCAGAAGAGGTTCCTGATCGAGATAATAGCGGATCATTTTGGGGACGAAGTGATAGACTACTTTGTCATCGGCCACGCCTGTGCCGATGGAATTTGCCAGACTAACGCAACCGCAACGATAGGCTTCGACCAATCCTGCCACGCCAAGGCCTGAGTCTGTGCGAAAGACCTTCGGATCGAGAAAGTCATCGTTGATTCGTCGATAGATGACATCGACGCGCTTTAGTCCCTTCGTCGTATGCATGTGCACGCAGCCGTCCTGCACCACGAGGTCTCGTCCTTCCACGATCTCGATTCCCATCGAACGCGCGAGAAAGGAGTGTTCGTAATAGGCGGAGTTATAGATGCCGGGAGTAAGCAGGACGACTGTCGGATCCGTGACGCCAGGGGGCGCAATATAACGCAGGGCGTTGAGTAATTCCTGGGTGTAATTCTCGACCGGTCGCACCCGATATTGCGAGTAGAGGGCAGGGAATATGCGCTTCATCGCCTGCCGGTTCTCAAGCACATAGGAAACACCGGAAGGGCAACGCACATTGTCTTCCAGCACAAGATAATTGCCGTCACGATCGCGAATCAGATCCGTGCCGCAGATATGGATATAGATGTTGTGCGGCACCTCCGAATACATGAACTCAGGGCGAAAGTGCGCCGCTTCCCAGACGATGCGTTTCGGAATCACGCCATCCCGCAGGATGTTTTGCTCGTGATACACATCGTGCAGAAAAAGGTTGAGTGCATCGATGCGCTGCACGAGCCCGCGCTCCACGCGCTCCCATTCCGGTGCCGGAATAATGCGCGGAATGAGGTCGAAGGGAAAAATGCGTTCCGTTCCCTGCCCATCGTTGTAGACCGTGAAGGTCACGCCCTGGGTGAGAAAGCTCGCCGCCGCCAGGTCACGTTTGCGTGCAAAATCGGCCCGTCCCATTTCCTTGAACGCCGTCAACAACCTGCTGTAGTGGGGGCGCGCCACCCCGGGCGCGGAGAACATTTCGTCGAAAAAGTCAGCGACCTCATACTGAGAAAACAGGTCGGACATTGGAATAATCACTTTGTCAGCGTAGAAGAGCCACGCAATGAAAAATGGGTCGATTGAGGCGACAGAACACCATTGCGCGTGTCGGCGGGTGCGGGCGCGATTTCGTCGCCGCATCTTGCGCCGCTACGTTTCTTCCAAGCTGCGGACCGACCCAATGTTCCCTGTAGCCTATGAATTATTACGCGACGCGAGCGACCCGATCATTGACCTCGGGTGCGGCGTCGGACTGCTCGCGTTCTATCTGCGCGAGCGCGGCGTTCGAACGCCGATTCTGGGAATCGATTGTGATGCCGGCAAGATCGCGCGAGCGAAGGAAATCGGGACCAATTATAAGGATATTGAATTCGTTAGGCAGGATGCACGTCAACCGCTTCCCGGCAAGGGCACGATTCTGCTCTTCGATCTGCTGCATTATCTGCAGCCAGGGGAACAAGCTGATCTCTTAGAGCATCTCGCAGACTGCGTTACCCCGAACGGAATGCTGCTCCTGCGCGATTGTCCTCTGGACAAGAATCTGCGCTATTGGTTCACCTACCTGGCTGAGCGTCTCGGACAGATGGTCTCGTGGAATCTCGCGGGCAAACTCCATTATCCATCGCGCGAGTCGATCGTGACTGCCTTTGCCGACGGGCAGTTTTCCTTGACGATCGCGCCACTCTGGGGTGGAACTCCCTTCAACAGTCACTTATTTCTCTTCCGCAGTCGGCTGACCAGAGATTCCGCTCTTCTTAGGACATGATGGAATCAGTTTTCATTTTCTTCTCTTTCAGAGCCACCACGGTATCGATAAATCGCTTTGGCCTGCGCACGATCTCGTAATGCTGTATCGGTTCGTTAGGCATTTTTGCCGGCAAGTCTTTTCCAACACCACTCGCCTGCGTTTTCGCGCCAGCGGACCCAAACCTCAAGGCGGCTACATTCTTGCCCGCAGCCACGCCAGCCATTTCGATCCAATCTGTTTAAGCGCGCTGATGCCTGCCCAACCTGGCCGCTTGAACTGCGCGAACGGGCTACGGGCGCCCGTTGGCGTTTTCCCGATTGACGAAGCGGTGAGATTCCGTTGCGCAGCCTACATCATCGCACGGTCGCGAACCTTTGGAGCGCCGGCCGCTGCCTGGCCTCGGATCATGCCGCGCAGGCCTCAATTCGCGTCATCGGAACCTGTCTCGCGACGGGCGAAGCCGCTGGCATTGCTGCCGCGCTTGCGCCCGACACGATCAGTGATAGGCCCACGTTTGCCCAGGCAGTACAAAGCGCACGCCAAAATTTTGCCCGAACATGCTAAACATTGCCGCTGAAATATTCGCACGGAACAATCCTGACGCACCCGCGCTTCTCGTCGGCGATCGCACGCTCACTTTTGGCGAATTGGAATCACTTACCGTTGCCGCCCACGACGCGCTGGGCGACGCCGGGCGGGGACGCATTGGGCTTTATTGTCCAAATGGAATCGCGCACATTGTTTGGTCGCTCGCTGTTTTGCACGCAGGCGGCGTGCTTGTTCCCATCGCGCCCGAACTCAGTTCCTGGGAACGCCAGCAGGTCTTGCAACTTACCGGCCTCGACGCGGTGCTTTGCGCCGACGGAAAACTCTGGACCGCTCCGCTTCCGCTGACGAACTCGCTTCACGTGCCTGGCCTCGGACCTGGCACGTTGCTTGGCGGCCGAGAGCAACCGGAGACGGAGTTTGATCTAACGAAACTGGCTGCGCTCAATCCCGCACTTATCCGTTTCAGCTCCGGTACAACCGGCCATCGCAAAGGTGTTGTTCTCTCGCATCAAACCCTCTTGGATCGCATTACAGCGGCGAATGCCGGTTTGAAAATCGGCCCGGGCGATCGCGTCATCTGGACCCTGCCAATGGCGCATCACTTCGCGGTTTCAATCATTCTTTATCTGTTGCACGGCGCAACGACCGTGATCGAGCCATCACACCTTGGCGAAGATGTTTTTCGCGCACTCAAGGAGAAGCAGGGCACCGTCCTCTATGCTTCGCCGTTTCACTACGCGCTCCTCGCCAGTTATGCAGAAGCACATCCCATCGGAAGTTTGCGTCTCGCCGTTTCCACGGCGGCGGCATTACCTGAAGCAACGGCCGTTGCTTTCCGTGAACGCTTCGACCTGCCACTTACGCAGGCGTTAGGCATCATCGAATGCGGCCTCCCAATGATCAACAAACGCTGGGCCGACACAAAACCACTTTCGATCGGAGAGCCGCAACCGGCTTTTGAACTCTCGCTCCGCGGAGCAGACGGCGTCGAAGTACCACAAGGAGAAATTGGCGAACTCTTTGTCCGCGGACCGGGCTTCGTCGATGCCTACCTCATACCGTGGATGCCGCGCGATGAGATCCTTGAAGGCGGCTGGTTTCGCACTGGCGACTTTGCCTCGCGTGATGTCGACGGCGCACTCTTCCTTCATGGCCGGACCCACAGCGTAATCAACGTCGGCGGCATGAAATGCTTTCCCGAAGAAACCGAAGCACTCCTCAATACATTTCCGGGAATTAAGGAGACGCGAGTCGTCGCTCAGGAAAATCCGACCTTCGGGCAAGTCCCGATGGCGGAAATTGTCCCGAGCGATCCCGCAATGCCGCCGAAGATTCCGCAATTGATCGCGTTTTGCCGGGAACGGCTTTCGAATTACAAGCGGCCGGTAAAATTTGTTTTCGTCAGGGAACTGCCGAAGACCGCGAGCGGAAAAATTCGACGCACCGGATAACATGCAAACTAAGGATCGTACCGTCAGAACCGTCGCCGTCATTGGCGGCGGATCCCCGAGTTGCCAGCGAAAGAGATCGGGTTTCACAGCCACAGGTGGCCCTTGTTTCTGATTGGACTTTGCAGGGAACGAAGCGAACGCGTTTGCACGAAGTCCGCACTGAGCGACTTGATGTCGTGCTGCCGTTCCAGCCAGACTTGGATTAGTTTCTTTTCGTTAGGCGGCGCGGCCTTCGTCGAGGCAACCGCCAGCATAACGAACAAAAAAAATCCCGCTCCCCGCCGCACAGTGCGATCTAACAGTAGCCTTCGATCGACGCAATCGATTACCCTTTTCGCCACGAACCGTTCACCCTCCGGAATGACACAATGGTAGCCTTCGATCCTTGCCCGCCCGAGAAAACGACGAAGACATTCGACGGCGATCGGCGTGTCCTCGTGCAGGAGGATGATGCCGCCAGGTTTCAGCCGGCGAAAAATTCGATCGAGTACGCGATCGACGTCGCGCGTGCTGGTGTCAAAGCCGCGCGCGCTCCAGCCGATCAACTGCAGTCCACGCTTGGCAAGGAGCGGATGAACAAAAAAGTTTTTCATTCCGGCGACGGCGCGAAACAATTCCGGTCTCTGGCCGGTGATGTTCTTCAGCCGGTTGCTGCAGTCGTCGATTTCCGCACGCAACCGGTTTTTCGGCAACGCCCAGAATGATCCGCTCGGATGACTATAAGTGTGGTTCCCGAGACCATGTCCGCGCCTGACGATCTCGCGAATCAACTCTGGATACTGTTCGGCGCGCTTGCCTTTCACGAAAAAGGTCGCCCGCGCCTGTTGTTCCTCCAGTAAATCGAGCAAGGCCGGCGTGTCCCGCGGCTGCGGTCCGTCGTCGATCGTTAGCCAAAGCTCCTTTCCGTTAGGCACGAAACCAGTCACGACCGGTCCCCACCAGGACGAATTTGCCGCCAGGGTCGGCCAGAGCATCAGCAGGTGAGAAGTGAAGAGCACTGCGAGGGCGAGGACCGGATGAAACGCCACCATCGCGAAAAAGAAGAGGGCGCCCGCGATCGCGAAACCGAGGATCAATCGACGCGTAATTCTAATTCGCATCGGCCCGCTTTTCGACAGCGATTGCCAGCAGGTTGAGGAGAAGAAGCCCCAGCCAGAACCCGCCGAGCGATTTCAGCCAAGATGCCTCCACCCGCAGGAAAAGAAGGGCAACCAGCGTGGTGAGTCCGGTGATGATGACGCTCTGAAAATGATTGTTAGGCAAAGAGCCGAAAAGCTCAAACTGGCGAAAAATCCGGAGAACGAGCGCGATCGCATAGTAGAGAAAAAGAAAGTAAATCCAGGTCGCGATCGGCAGCAGCAATAGCAGGAGAGCCAGCGGCCAGCCTGGTCCGACAAACGGAGTGATCAGGCGGGCGAGAAAAATGTAATGCATCGCGGAGACCAGCAGACAAACCGAATACGCTTCTACCGCGCTGAACTGCGCCTGGCCCACGCGTTTGCCCACCAATCGCGCCAGCACGCGCGGCAGAGCAAAGCCGTAGCTCAATTCCAATTGCTCAACATCGCTCACGGAAAAATCTGGACGAAGGAGAACCATTGCGACCAACGAAGCACGAGCACCTTTTCCAAGGTTCGACACCAGTCATTCATGGCCCGATCGACGCTGGCATCCCGTGGTTCTCCGCCGCGCCGGCATTCGAGCGGTTGGCAGGCGATGATCTTGTAGTGATGATAGCCCGTACGGACAACGAAGACGGGAAAAATCGGCACCTGCGCGACAAACGCGAGCATGAATGGACCTTCCGGCAGCCTAACGATCCGATCAAAAAGGCGGACTTCGCGATAGGCTACATCACCGACCACCCGATCGCCCTGGATCGAGACGATTTGCCCGTCGCGCAAAGCGTTGAGCAGTTCAAAGGGCAGCTGCATCCCGGCGGTGTTGTAAGCGACTCGAACCGCGCCGCCGCCCGCGAGCTCGAGTGAAGCATCGAGGTGTTGAGCGGTTCGTTTGTCTGCCTCGGGCGCGCGCACCATGCGAATTTCCCGTAAAAAGCGGTGCGCAAAGATCGCCGCCCCGAGATCGTAATTGCCCATATGCGCGGTGAGAAGGACCGCGCCCTGCGCGACCGCAAGGCGATCGAGAAATTCCGCGCCTTCGATCGAGTAGGCGAATTCATTGCGATTGAGCTTGAAGTCGGCCGCGTCGGAGATCGTCCAGGCAAAGTTATAGAAAGTAAGAAAGGCGCGCGCGTAGTTCATTAGGGGAAGAGAACGTGGGCGAATGACGCGGAGATTCGAGAGGACAGCACGCCGCGCCGGCGCGGCGAAAAAGAAAAAGAAGATCGTCCAGAAAAAGATGGCCATGGGGACGAGGTAGAACGGTACGTTCTCTATGCCGAAGTCCAGATAGTGCCGCCAAAGGACGCCGCGAACGGCGAAGCGACGCAACCAGCTACGAGAATCGGTCATAGAAAAGCGCGAGCCTTCAGCTTGCGTCCAGCTCCAGGCAAGCTGCAAGCCTGCGCTATCCTTGCGCCTCGGCAGGCCGATGAGTGGGCGCGGCGGCCTCTTTTCCCCCTGTGAAATAAAAACGCAAATTGAGCACTTCCGCCTTCCACCATCGGAAGAGCCCTTTGCGCAGCAGCTTTTGCAGGCGCAAGTCCGGTACGAAACCGTCGTAGAGTTCTCGCCAGCCGGCATTGTGTCGACCGGTGGCGCCATGCGCGATGCGGTTACGCGCCAGCGCGCTAAGACGGCGATTGTAGAACTTCATCATTCCGCCAAAAATTCGGCCCTGGAGCCCTTCGAATGGCAGTTGGAGAAAAGCCTCTTCGGGATTCGAGTAAGCTGGCCTAACGAGTCCGAGAAAGTAGGTCCCGACGTCGAGAAGGAGCGCGGCCGACATAAGATCGGCTTCACCGAGATAGAAATATTTGTCCTTGTAAAGAGTCTCGAACCAATAGCGATAGCTAACCGGAAATTGCTCGTTGTAATAACGCAGACGCGCGGCGACAGCTTCTCCTTCTAACGAACGCGCCACGAAATCACTCACCACCGAGGTGGTGTACGCGCAAAGGTCGAGCCCGGGACTGTAAAGCGGATCGAGGAAGCTCGCGGCATCGCCCACGATCGCCCAGCCATCGCCACAAAGTTGTGTGCTGAAATACGGCAAATCGGAATAAGCCCGCGTGTCGTGAGGAACAATCTGCGCGTCGCGAAAAATTTCCCGCCCGACAGGATGCCCGAGGACGTGTTGCAGGAGCCGCTCGCCTAAATTCGCGCCTTCAGGCAAAGCGAAGAGACGGCTGTCGTAGACCAATCCCGCACTGTAATCGCCGCCCTTAAGCGGAATGATCCAACACCACCAACCCAGACCCATAAGGTGATTGGTCGCCCAGCTCCGACCGGTGCGGGCGGCAGCGGCGTAATCTGGAAATCGTTCCCGCCACTCGTAGCTGTCCCAATCCTTCACCCCGCTGAAACGCGCCCAGACAGCGTTGATCGGATGTTCGGAATTCTGTCGAAAATAACCCAGCTTGCGCGAAAGAAATGAGGCGCGTCCCGTGGCATCGATCACCCAGCGCGAACCCACTTCGCGCTCAGCGCCGTCCACGTTTACGCCTAACGACTGACCTTTCGCGCCATTCAAGTCACACTTTGTGACCCTGGCCGGTCGCCAGATTTCACAACCGGCCTGCCGGGCAAGTTCGAGCAGGTGAGCGTCGAGTTTCGCGCGATCGACTTGGAAAGTAGGCAGCCGCGCCTGATAGCGGGCCCCGACTTCGACGCACTCGTCGAAGGATTGTTCGGGACTGTTGGCGAACCACATGCGCAACCCCTGTTTCACGAGTTGCTCGTGCCCGAGGTAATTCGTTAGGCCGAGCACCCTGGTGAGAAAGCAGCTACTCACCTCCGTCGTCGACTCGCCTACTTTTCGGTCAAACTCCGTGGCCTTCTCCACGATCAAAATGCGCGCCTTGGGCTGGCGCCGTTTGATCAGAAGAGCCGTCGCAGCACCGGAGAATGCGCCACCGAGAATCGCGACATCGAACTCGGGCTTCATGGCACGAGGATGATGGACTGCTGCCTCCGCAAACGCAATGATCCTCCCGACCGATGATCTGCACCAATGGCCGCCTGATTTTTCCTGACCGAATCGAGGAGGGATTCTCACTTCGCGTCGCGAAGGGCAAGATCGCCGAAATTGCCGGTAAAATTTGTGCGCCCGGCGAGGAAGTGGTCGACCTGGGCGGAAACTATCTCGCGCCTGGCTTTATCGACCTGCATGTGCACGGCGCGATGGGCCACGACACGATGGAGGCAACGGAGGAGGCATTTCGCACCATAATCGACTACCACCTCGGCGGCGGCACGACCTCGCTTCTTCTTACCACCGTCACCGCTCCGATCGGACAAATCGTGGACGCCGTTACAAAAATTGAGGCGGCGCGAAGATTGTTTCCGCAGTTGCGCGGAGCGCACGTGGAAGGGCCGTTCATTTCGAGGCAAAAATGCGGCGCGCAGCAGGCGGCGTTTATCGTCGAGCCGGAACCAAATCTCGTTAGGCAATTACTCGAATGCAGGAACACCATTCGGCGCCTGACTCTCGCCCCTGAAGTAGCGGGCGCGGCGGACTTGGTCGAGCGCCTAACGAAAATCGGAATCGCGGCCAGCGGCGGGCACAGCAATGCCTGGGAAGAAGAGGCGAGAGCAGCATTCGATCGCGGGATGCACCAGGTCACCCATACTTTCAACTGCATGTCGTCCCTGCGCCGACGCGGCGGCGAGCGCGTCGCTGGCCTGCTCGAGTTCGCTCTCAGCGAACCGAAAATTTTTTGTGAGCTCATCGCCGATGGCCACCACGTCGGCACGACACTGATGCGAATGCTTTACCAGGCGAAAGGCGCAGAACAAATTTGCCTTGTGACCGACGCGACCGCGGGGGCGGGCTTGCCCGACGACAGCCATTTCTCGCTCGGCGGGGCGCAATGTATCGTGCGCGACGGCGCGTGCTGGATGGCCGACGGTTCCGCCCTCGCCGGGAGCGCGGTCCGCATGATCGACGTCGTCAGGCAAATGGTGAAGACAGTGGGTATTCCGTTGCACGAAGCAGTGCGCATGGCCACGGAAACGCCCGCCCGGGCGATGAATTGGAGAGATAAAGGTTTGCTTGAGGTTGGGAGGGACGCCGATCTCGTGGTCTTAACACCGGCCTTGCAGGTGGCGTGCAGCTTCTGCCATGGCACCTGGTCCGAACATCGGCGAAACGTTGACCCATGAGCGCGCCGCACATCCGTCTCGCGACTGTCTCCGACGCGGCAGCGATAAACATGATCTACAACCACTACGTCCGCACCTCGGCCGCGACCTTCCAGATCGATGACGAGACGACCGAGGAGCGTGTCGAGGAACTCCGAACGCGGCCTAACGAACAACCGATGATCGTGCTCGAGGCTGCTGGTGAGGTTGCGGGTTGGGGCGCCCTTTCGGCCTTTCGCTCGCGCTGTGCCTATCGCGAGACAATCGAGCTGTCGATTTATGTGCGGCACGATTGTCATCGCCGCGGCTTCGGCCGAATGATCGTGGACGAGCTGATTGCACTTGCACGTTCGTTAGGCTATCACACCGTTCTGGCGGTTTCTTGCGAGGAATCGATTGGAAGTATTGCGCTCTTGAGATCGTTAGGCTTTGTCGAGGTGGGTTGTTTGCGTGAAGTAGGGATGAAATTCGGACGTCGCTTCAATGTGCATTATTTACAGCTCATGCTCCTGAGCCCATCCGCCGACGCATAATTTTTTCCGCCGTCGATTTGATTGCGGCGAAAGGCGAAGAAGCGAGACTAACGACGATGAACTACGACAAGACGGATTATGGCGAAATCGACCTCATGAAGGGGCTGCTGGCCGGCGTGGCCGGTGGTTTGCTCGCCTCGTTTTTGATGGAGCAATTTCAAGCCGCCTGGAGCGCGGCCGCAGCAGCGATGCGCCCTTCGGAAAAAAAACGTGGGGGTCGCAAACCTGATCCCGCAACCGTGAAAGTGGCCAACTTAATCAGCGAAAAAGTGAGCGGCCACAAAATACCGGCGGAATACAAGCCGCTCGCGGGTGAGGCGGTGCACTACGGGATGGGCGCGGCTTCCGCCGCTGCCTACGGTGTTCTGGCGGAAGTGACGCCGATGGTCACGTTGGGCGACGGTGTTGCGTTTGGGACAGGCGTTTGGTTGCTGGCGGACGAGATTGCAGTACCCGCCGCCGGGCTTTCCAAGCCGGCCAGGGAATTTCCCCTAACGACTCATCTTTACGCACTCGCATCGCACCTGATTTACGGCTGGATCACTGAGACCGTTCGACGCGCAGTGCGTCGCGCGCTTTAACGAAATCCATTTTTGATCGCAAGCGCGTTGGAATCCTTTCCAGGTGGTTCGCTATGAAAGCGAAGGGATTCTTCGCGGAGCTAAAGCGGCGCCACGTTTATCGCGCCGCTGTCGTCTACACGATGACGAGCTGGCTCTTGATTCAGGTTACGACACAGATCTCTCCCTTTTTCGCCGTGCCCAGCTGGGTCGTCAGGCTGATCATCCTCCTGCTTGTCGCAGGTTTTCCCATTGCCGTGGCGTCGGCCTGGGCTTTTGAGCTGACACCGGAAGGACTGGTCAAGACGGATGAAATGCCGACCGGGAAAACCAGCGGTTGGCCGGTAGTTCACCAGATTTACACCGGCGTAATCGGCATCCTGGCGATCACTATCGCAGTTTTGCTTTATCTGCGGTTTTCTCCGGAAAAACGACAGCGAGCAGAGCTGATACCGGAAAAGAGCATCGCCGTTCTGCCCTTTGCCAATCTTAGTTCCGACAAAGAAAACGCCTTCTTTGCCGAGGGAATTCAGGACGACATCCTGACGAGTCTGGCGCGCATTGGCGAGTTGAAGGTGATCAGTCGCAATTCCGTCAGTTCGTACCAGGCGACCGCGCAACGTGACACACGAGAAATCGGTGGAGCACTCGGTGTCGCCTATTTGCTCGAAGGTAGTGTGCGTGGCGAGCGTAATCATTTCGTTGTTAACGTGCAGTTGATTGATGCGCGTGAGGATCGGCAGGTCTGGGCTGAACATTACGATCGCAAACTCGAGGATTCACTCGGGTTACAAGGCGAACTGGCCACGGAAATCGCGAATACCTTGCACGCCACGCTTTCGCCGGAGGAGAAGACGCGCGTCACGCAAAAGCCGACGAATAATGCAGACGCCTACGCGCTCTACCTGCGCGCTTTCGGACTCGAACACAAACCCGACACGCTCCTGCAGGATTACAAAGAAGCGGTCGAGCTTTACGGTCAGGCGATCGCGCTTGATCCGTCGTTTGCTCTCGCGCACGCCCGCCTCGCCACCACTTGCGCGGCCATTTTTCATTTCCACGAACCGCTCGATAGCTGGGCATCAAAGGCGCGGGCCGAAGCGGCCGCGGCTTTGCGACTCGATCCGAATCTGGCCGAGGGACACGTCGCGCTTGGACTTTGTCTTTATTGGATGGATCAAAATTATGACGCGGCTCTCGCGGAATTTGCCACCGCCGCGCGGCTTTTGCCTAACGACAGCGATGTGGTTGCTCTCATCGCCGCGCTGAAACGACGTCAGGGACAATTTCGTGAGGCGATCGCAGAATACGAGCGGGCGGCAAAGCTCGACCCGCGCAATCCGAACGTCGCCCGCAATCTCGTTTATACCTACTCCGCCTTGCGCGAGTGGAAGCAGGCAGGGAAGGCGGCGGACCGCTGGCAGGCGATCGCACCGGATTCGCTCATCGCAAAAATCCAGATCGGTTATCTCGACTTTTTTACCGGCGGAAGTACGCAACGCCTCCGTCGCATCCTCGCCGATGTCCCGGCGGAGAACGATCCAGATGGAGTCGTAACCGCCGCGCGCTGGGACGCCGCCATGATCGCGCGCGATTTACCGGCGGCCGAAGAGGCCTTGAAAAACTCTCCTCGCCTAACGATAGACTATCTCAACGGAGGTGCGACGCCGCGCGCTTTTCTGGCAGGTTGTATCCCGCTGGCTCGCGGCGACCTGGCGAGTGCCAGGCCGCTTCTCGAAAAGGCGCGGGCCGATTTTGCCGCCGCCGCCCAGGAGTCGCCGTCTAGTGCTGAAGCGCACGCCAACCTTGGTCTGGTCGACGCATTTTTAAGGAGGAAGGAAGAAGCGATCGCCGAGGGCCGGCGCGCGGCTGAGCTCAAGCCGATCGAGAAGGACGCCGTCGATGGAGCGATCGTGCTTTGTCAGCTCGCGCTCATCTACGCGCGGGTGGGGGAAAACGATCAGGCAATCCCTCTGCTCGAGCGATTGCTGAAGACGCCGGGAACGATCGATAGCGCCGACTACAGCACTACGCCTAACGATCTCAAAAATCGTTGGGAATGGGATCCACTGCGAGGCGATCCCCGGTTCAAGAAACTTGTTAGGCAATAGGGAGTTTCATATTTGATATCCCCATTCCTCCAGCTCAACAGCTAACTCGGTGGCAAAACGTCGTTGCAGGTAGACGGGCAACTGTTCGCGCCATTGTCCGCTCCTGCCGGCACGAAGAAATTTCGCCCGGCCAGTTTCGCCCTGTTGAAGGAGAGTCTGTTTCTTGCGCGCAAAGGACTGGTTATCGATCGCGGTGGAGATCTGAGCGACGCTGCGTTCCAGCCCCAGGTATTGCAGGACGCGCCGGCATTGCTCGTTAGGCGAAATCAGCAAATCTTCATAACGAATGATGGGCACGCCGATTTTCTGGTAGGGCCGCCAATGCTCGCGCCAGGAAACGCGCACCCAGTTGTGGACGGAGGCGGAGCCATGGAGAATCGCCTCGGTCATTTGTTCGAGACGATAGGGTTGCCTAACGAGAAGCGGATGGAGCGTGTGGCGATAAATTTTTTCGCCGCGCGGCAGAGCCCGGAAAAAGGCGACGAGTTTGGGAAAGCGATCAAACTGGAAATGACTTGCGCCTGAGATGGCAATGTCGCGCGGGTCGCGCAGAAGATAGATAAGGCGAGTATCGAAGTCGTTAGGCGAGAGACTCAACTCGGAAAGTTGATGGTGCGATTTATAGACGCGATAGCTCGACAGGCGCTCTTCACCCTCGACGGCGATTTCCTTTTTGTCCGAACCCCAAAAGCCGGCCACGGGACAGCCAACCAGCTCCGCCAGCAGACGCGTTGCCCAGGTGCAGCCGCTCTTTGGATAGCCGACGACGATGATCTGTTTCACGAGCGCGGCCCGGCCGGTTTCCTCACCGCAGTTCCTTGAAGGCGGCACCGAGATGGTCGAGAAGGTCGCTCGGCAGAAGGGATTCTTCACTCGCCAGTCCGTTGAAAATCGCAATCTCGGCCGCGCGACCACACACCCAGGCGCCGACACGTGCCGCCTCGTTAGGCGTCAACCTTGCCCCCAGTAAGCCGGCGCAGACGCCGGTGAGAACGTCGCCCATGCCACCTGTCGCCATTCCCGGATTACCAGTGCTGTTAAAGCTCAGCGGCTGACCCGCCTCCACAACGAGCGTGCGACTCCCTTTTAAGAGCAAGGTCACTGGATATTGTTGGCAAAACGCTTTCGCCCATTCGACACGTGATCGCTTTTTGTCAGGGAAAAGACGCTGCATTTCCCCCGGATGCGGAGTGAGAAGGCGCGAACCCTTCACTTTTTTCAAGCTGGGCGTTTTTTTTCCCAGAATGTTGAGACCGTCGGCATCGATCACCATAGGCTGCTTTGCCTCGCGAATGAGCCGAAGGATCGCTGCCGCGTGTGTCTGGCCGAGACCAGGGCCAACGGCCCAAACATCCATCGGTTCCTCGAGCAACCTGGCGTAGGAGCGGACGGGTTTCACCATTACCTCCGGCGCCGCGGCGGAGGCGACAATTTCGTAAATGTTCTCCGGAACGAAAAGTTCGACGAGGCCCGCGCCGGCGCGAAGGGCACCTGACGAGCACATAAGGGCTGCGCCGGTGAAACCGCGCGAACCTGCAACGATCCCGATGCGGCCGAACTGATTCTTGTAGGAGGAGAATTTTCGAGGCGGCAGGCAGGCGCGGAGCGATTGAGGAATGCTCACCTCCTGATCGAATGGAAACTCGTCGAGGCGCAGGTTGTCGAGGACGACAACTTCAAGGCGGCCCACAAAATCGAGCGCGGCGTCGGCGACAAGGCCGCTTTTGGCGCTGCCGATCGTTACGGTGCAGTTGGCGACAACGCAGGCTTCATCGGCTTCACCGGTTTCGCCATTCAAGCCCGAAGGCAGATCAACCGCGAAAATACAGGCGCCGTTTCGGCCTAACGAATTGATCTCTCGACACGCGCCCCGAATCGGCTCGCGCAGGGGCGGATTAGCGCCCAGACCGAGCAAGCCATCCAGAATCACGGTGGGTGGGTTGAGAGCCGATGGTGAAGGTTTTTTCTGAACTGAAACTTTTTCGAGTTCAGACAATTTCTTCTTCGTCAGAGCGCTGAGCTTTTCCTTTGGGAAAATTAGTCGCGTCTCGATTTCCCATCCTTCCCCAGCGAGCTGGCGCGCAGCGACAAAAGCGTCACCAGCGTTATGCCCCTTGCCCGCAAATACGATGCATTTTCCGGCACACGGAAAAAATCGGCGGATCGCGCGCGCGATGCCGGCACCGGCCTTTTCCATCAAGGCCGCGGCCGTAATCCCCCGAGCAAAAGCAGCATTCTCCGCCGCCCGCATTCCCGCCGGTGTAACGATGGGCGAGTGCACCTTACTCGTTAGACTCAGTCGAAGATTTCTTCTTCTTTTTTTTCTTCGAGGCGGTGTCGCTTGATGAGCTTTTCTTGCTGCTGCTAGAGGAAGATTTTTTCTTCTTGTGGCTGCTTCCGCGCTTTGATGAACGACTCGAGCGGCTGGCAGAACGTTCCGGCTCGGCCCTCACGAAATCGTTGTAGCCGGCGGGCTGCGGGACCGGCGCTGCAACATGCGTCAGCCCGGCGACAACCGGCCGATTTGGCGGCGGCCTTCTCCCCATAACGCCATCGGCGATGAGGTCGGCCAGTTTTTCGCGATACGTACTTTGCAAGGCGAGGCCTGCTTCGGTCGGGTTAGTGAGAAACCCGCACTCCACCAGAATTGCGGGAATGCTGGTACGCCGGAGCACGTAGTAGCCGCGACGACGGATGCCGCGGTTATCGGTGTCCGTCCCGCCCACAACCTGGCGATGGATGTTCGCCGCGAGAGCAGCGCTCTGGTCGCTGAAGTAGTAGGTCTCGATGCCATTTGCACCCGCGCGCGTGGCGGAATTGAAATGGACGCAGACAAAGACGGCGTCGCGATAGCTGTTCGCGATCCGGACTCGTTCGCCTAACGAAATAAAGACATCGCTGTCACGGGTCATGACGACCCGATAACCGGCAGAGCGCAACTTTTTCCCCAGGCGTTGCGCAACATCAAGGTTCATCCCTTTTTCGGCGACGCGCTGATGAGGAATCCCGCCGAGATCAAAGCCACCATGACCGGCGTCGATGACGACGGTGGAAAATTGACGACCGCTTGCGACTTTCGTCGCGGCGAGACAGGCGAACAGCGCCAGCCCAACGAAGCAAGCCTTGGGAAGTGCAGCGTGCCGCCAAACTTGTCTCGAAATCGACTCCATTATTCGCTAGTCTTCCGAAGCGGAGTGCGTTGGTCGATCAGACATTTTCGACAAAGGCTTTTCCCTGCCAAGCGGCGCGGGGTGCGTGGGGTCTCCGAGCATTCCACCAGCGACCTCGACCACACCACCGGACGTGCGTCGGAGACGCGGCATCGTGCGAGCTTCGGAATAGGTGTCGTGTTTGAGGAGCCGCCCGTCGAGGCCGATGACGGAGTAAGCCCAGACGCGTGGGGCGGCGCAATGCAAGACATGAAGATGATTCTCGCGATCGATCTCCGCGTGCGGCTGGTCGAAGGCAATAACTCGGCCTAAAGAAAAAGTGGCGTAAACGAGATTGTTCTCCCTGTCTTCGATGCGCACATAAAGCGAGGTGTGATCGGGAAAGCGGTTGGTCATGAGCGAAAAGGTGCGGGTTCCGTGGCTATTGGGATCGCCAACCGTGCGCTGCCAGATGGGGCGCGCGGTGGTGACCTCGAAAACCTTAGTCTGTGCGTAAAAGAATTTGTTCAAATCGGCGAAGAAAACATTGCCGCGCACGTGGTAGACACCGAGATCTTGAACGGGAAAGAGCGGAGTGAGATCAATCTTGCGCGTGAGGGAAGTGCCGGCGGCGATTTGCAGTGGCGGGTCTTGCGGGCGCTTAATCGGTGTGAGGAGGCGGCCGCCGTCGCCGGTAATTTCAAAGCCGTACCAGGATTGGTCGCCGCTATCGCGCAGCTCGATATCGCGTCCGGCGAGGTTGGTAATCGTGACCGTGGCAAGCACCGGCTCGTAAGCAATATATTGCAGACGGCTGAATCGTAGTTCCACTTGAATTTGTCCTTCCGCGATCGCGATTGTGCCAAGCAAGAGAAGGGCAAGGAGGGTGCGGCACATAAGCGCTTAAAGTACTGTAGCTGGGGGGAGATGAAACGAGTCGAGAATTTTTAGCAGATGCGGCGCAGCCGCACCAGAAAACATCTTCGTTTGGCAGGAAACGCCTGAATCACTGAGCTGGCGTGCTCAAAGGCGGCGGGAAAAGATTGAGCAAACGGGTCGGCTCGGCCCGGACGGCCTGAAGTTGATCTTTGTAATAGAGGCGGACGATGTAGCCGAGATATTGGCGCGGACCACTCTCGCTCGTAGGCAGCAGTGAGCTGGCGGCATTTGGTGTGCGTTCGGCAAGCTTCGCTTTCTCGACAGAGTCAGGAACCTCGATCGAGCGCGGCGCGCCAGGCGGCGGAGCCTTGGGACGCAGATAAGTCACGTCGAGGACCTCTGTGCCGGTGTCGGCCCAATCATGCCCCGGCGTAATCCATTCGTAACTTACATCGGCATTTGTGAGAACGACCTGGTCGTTGTTTACCATGTCGTAAAAGAAGACCTGAATTTTCACTTTGGTGTGGTCGACCTCCACGCCTGGCCGCTTCTTCACCCCAACGCGCAGGCGCAACTTCGCTTCGGCTTCTGCATCGTTCAGAGTCTTCAGGCTGATTTCGGAAATGCCGAAGGTCGAGCCATCGGGAATGCCTGCGGCATCGCCTGCCCCGGTCGGAGTGCTATTGGCGAGGGGCGCGTCTTTCGCCGGAACCCCAACGCGCAATTTTAACTCGGCCAGTTGATAAAGCGGACCAGCTGCCGCGCCTAACGACTGCAGCCTGCGCCAGACTTCATTCGAGCGATCGAAAAGCTGCATCGACTCGTAGGTCAATGCCAGCTCGGCCAGGATTTCGGAATTACCCGGATCGAGCGCGCTGGCCTGCTGCAATTTTGCAATCGCATTCGTCGTATCGCCGCGATCTCGAAAGCCTTTGGCCAACCGCAGGAGTGTTTCGGGCACCGATTTCGGTGGGTTCTCCGCAGGACGCATCGTCACCGCTGGCACACCAGCCACCGCAAAGACCTTGACCGGTTTCGGTGCTGGTGTTTCAACTTCTTTTGGGTGATGGAACAGCCTGGCCTCAATCGCGCGGCGGCGAATAGCTGCCTCGTCCTGATCGGGGCGATGGGTCGCGAAATAGAGCGCAGCGATGATTTGCCCACCAGCCACCGCACCGAGGAGCGCCATGGCAACCGCGAAAGTACGTTGCGCTCGGTTGCCGGTAGGAAGGGAGACCGCACTCATGACGGGATTCCTTTTGTACGCGAGCCCGGCGAAAGGTGTCAATCGCTCCATCGCCTGCTCACTCATGTCAGAGCAACAAGCGAATCCCGTGCCGCTCGTTTGTAAAGGAGTTGGACGTCGAGAGTTCGAACAGGCGCAGCCTTCGCTCTCTCCTACCGCGAAATATCGGACTGGCTTAGCATTTTGAATCCTTCACCCTGGAGAACGTTGCAGGCGCACTCCGTATCATCCACGTGCATGGCGAGCGCGGCCATTCCATGAGGCCGGGTAAGAAGAGGGTAACTAAAATGCAGGTTCACTTCCGCCATAAGCAGACAGGCAAGGAGCCTTGAAAGCTCGGTCGCAACTTCCTGCATCTCCACCACCACCATCTCTGAAACTCCAAAGGCCACTTCGTGCTCGTGGAAAATATTCTCTACCGTCTCGGGATCACTCACCACGATGCGAGCGATGGCCGAATCGGTCTGCTCGGCGATGCTGAGGGCGACAACGTGGGTGTTGCGGGTGGCGAGCAACTTCACGATCTCGAGCATCGCGCCGACCTTGTTTGGGAGGAAAATGGAGAATTGCTTCACCAAGGGTCCGCCAATTTTAGAAGTGGTTTCAGGTAATTTTGCCTCCATAAAACGCCATCGCGCGAGTCGGACAATATGCCGGTGCCCGTGAGAGCATGGCAAATGAATACTTCCGAAGGAGGTATTGGAAGCCGGAGAAGCAGGCCACATTTCCTGGACGCTTCCCCTCCTTCGCTGGCTCGAAGCAAATCTGCCTAACGATTACTCCGCTTCCGGGTTTGCGCCGCCTTCCTGGCTGAGCGCGAGCGACCGGCCTTACTACGCTTTTTTGCTGCGGTGCGTGCCTGACGCGATAACGCTCGGTGCGAAGCTGCGGCGCGCGGCTCTTTCTTCAATGCCCGCTTGGCGGCCCGTGATCGTGTGGCCGAAGGCTTTTTTGCTTTTCCGCTCGTGCCTTTTTTCAGGTCGCGTTTCGCCTGCTCGCGCACACGGCGCGAGGAGTTGCCTTTCTTCGGCGGCGGCAAATCGACGCCGGCGCGCCTCGCTTTGGAAAGCCCGATTGCGATCGCCTGTTTCGCCGATCGAGCCCCATGCTTCCCTTTGCGGATGTGCTCCATTTCTTCGCGCACAAATTCTCCTGCCTGCGTCGACGCTGACTTTCCTTCCCGCGCGTCTTTGTGCGCCCGCTCGATTGTTTCTTCCTCTGGCATAACATTCAGATTTCGTCTGCCGTCCGCTTCCTGGACTTGGCCACTCACGCTTGGAAAGTTCGGACCGGTGCGTCGGGAAACCCCAAACCATGATTGCTTCGAGGAGCGACGTCGATAGCCTCTTGGGAAGTGCTGGGTGACGCTGGCGCGGGCGGAAGATCAATGATGAGTTCTGGGCGGCAACTCGTTAGGCAATCTTGTTTCCTGGCTCGGCTGGGCTCGGGCCTGGCGTTAAATTGAATTATGCTTCGTTTCCTACGAGAACGCCGGCGTCGCGAGCTGCGCCAACAGCTCGCGCCAGAAGAATGGCGGGCCATCATCTCACACAATCTCCCTTTCTTTGATCGATTGGACGCGCCAGATCGGGAAGAGTTGCTGGGTCACGTGAAAGTTTTTCTCGATGAAAAACGCTTCGAAGGCTGCAGCGGCCTCGAGCTCACCAATGAGATCAGGGTAACGATTGCGACCCAGGCCTGTCTTCTTCTCTTACATCGCAAGACGGATTACTATCCGCGGCTCGTTACAATCCTGGTTTATCCATCCGGATACGTCGTCGAGCAGGAGCGGCACCTGGAAGGGCCAGTTTGGGAAGGCGGACGAGAGGGCCGCCTCGGCGAGACCGCGTCTGCGATGGGTTCAATGGTCCTGGCGTGGGACGCCGCCAAGTCAGGCGCGCGCGACCCATCCGACGGCACGAATCTTGTCCTGCACGAGTTTGCTCATCAGCTCGATTTCGAAGACTCAGTGGCCGATGGCATGCCCGCAATCAGCTCGCGCGGTGAAAAACTTTCCTGGGCCGAAACGATGAAGATGGAATTCGCCGGCTTGCGAGCGGCAGGCGAAGCGGGGATCCCAACACTCCTCAACACCTATGGCGCGAGCAATCCGGCGGAATTCTTCGCGGTGGCGACGGAAGCATTTTTCGAGCGGCCGCTGGCTTTGCGCCGTCATCACCCGCGGTTGTATCAGGAATTACAACGCTTTTACCGCCAGGATCCCGCCCTCTACTCAAGCGAACCGGCAGCGGGCGCTTCGACGGGACAAAGCGCCTAACGAATCAGGCTGAAGCCATCCCGTATGACCAAAGCTACAGGGTGCCGACAACCCTTCGGTTCGTCTTGCTGGGCGTTCCTTCCTTGGTCACCGCTTCATCTAAACCCGGCAGCGGATCGGGACCGCGATGTTGGAGCCAGGCGGTATGCGTTGGGTTTTCTTTCCAGGGATATTCGTCCTTTGCCACCGGCCACCAAAAAAGCCTGCCGGCTGCTCTCCAGCCGTCAATAATGTAACCGGTTCGGATTGGCTGACCTGGCAAAGTTACGACTACGACATTGTGCTCGAGCTGACCACCTGGATAAGCTTCCGCCCAATGCAGCTCAAGTGTCTTAAGCGGCAATTTGCGCAGCTCTGCGCCAATGGCATGTGCCCAATGAAAACAGTAACCGCGTTGCCGCGCACCAACATGAATTAAGAAATTGTTGAAGATCGCCGAAGGAAAAACCCGCCACTCTTTTCGGTATTTGCTGGCGGTGTTATAGGAGGTCTCCGAGACCATCTGCGCCTCCGCCGGATTAACCGTCGGACCGAGAGAAACAATCTCATCACGAAAGAGACGGATTGAGCGCTCGTCATTTGCCATCGCCTGCTGGGTGTTAAGAAGAAGAAGGCCGGCAAGGATGAGGAGCCAGACTCGCGAGCGGTGAGAAAGATGGAAATGAAGCGGCGCAGTCATAATAAGTCCGCGCGACCATAAATGCTCTTGCCGAACGCTCAACCAGCCAGGCCCGTTTTCGCGACAATGAGAGAATTTGGAAGGCTCGTATTTCTTTTCTGTGGCTGCCGAGCTTTCCGGCTACATTCCTGCACTTTCGCCAATAATGCGGTTGGCCCGGCGATTGTCGTTAGGCAGTAAATTGTGGATGGAAGAAGAGAATGAATTGATCGCGCTCCGGCGCGGAAAAATCGAAGCCCTGCACGCCCGCGGAACGGCGCCGTTTGGCTCTGGTTTCGAGACCAGCGGCTCGATCGGAGAAGTGCGGGAAAAATTCGCCGAAGGCCTGATGATGCGCGTTGCCGGCCGCATCACCGCGCATCGTGACATGGGGAAAAGTCATTTTCTCGATCTGCGCGACGCGAGCGGGCGCGTTCAAGTTTACGTCCAGGCGAAAGAGCTCGGGGCAGATGCGATGGACACCTTCGCTCTTCTCGACCTCGGCGATTTTGTCGGCATCGAAGGAAGTTGTTTCACGACCAAGACCGGTGAGCCGACGCTCAAAGTGCACAGCCTGCAAGTGCTGGCCAAAAGTCTGCGCCCGTTGCCGGAAAAGTGGCACGGTTTAACCGACGTCGAGACGCGCTACCGCCAGCGCTATCTCGACTTGGTGACAAACGAACGCTCGCGCGAGATTTTTGCCAAGCGCATCACCCTGCTGCGCGAGACACGGCGCTTTATGGAAGCCTGCGGGTTCCAGGAAGTGGAAACACCCATCTTGCAAGCAGTCCCGGGCGGTGCAGCGGCGGAGCCATTTCGCACTCGTCACAAGGCGCTGGGACTTGACCTTTATCTCCGGATCGCGCCGGAGCTGTATCTCAAGCGTCTGCTTGTGGGTGGATTCAACAAGGTCTTTGAGGTGAATCGCAACTTCCGCAACGAAGGCATCTCTCGCCGGCACAATCCGGAGTTCACCATGCTCGAAGCCTACTGGGCGTATGCGGATTACGAGAAGATCGCCGAATTAGTGGAGGAATTGATCTGTCACCTCGCGGAGAAAGTGGCCGGAGGATTACAGGTTGAACATCGCGACGCGGACGGAAGCATTAAGCGCACAATTAACCTTGGGCGACCATGGCGTCGCGCGCGCTATCGCGATCTGGTTTGCGAAGCGGCGGGGGCGGATTGGTTTGGTCTGACGAGTGAAGGACGACGCGCGAAGGCACGCGAATTCGGCGTGGAGATCCATCCGCAAATGGCGGACTTCGAGGTAACGCAGCACCTTTTTGAAAAGCTGGTGGAAGAGAAAACCTTTGACCCGGTATTTGTCACGCATTGCCCGAAAGAGCTGGTGCCGCTCGCGAAGCAAAACCTGGACGACGAGTCGCTGGTCGACGTCTTTGAGCTCATCATCAACGGTCAGGAAATCGCGCCTGGCTACACCGAACTCAACGACCCTTTCGTGCAACGTCAGCGCCTGCTCGAACAAGCGGGGGAAGAAACGCAAAAACTGGACGAGGATTTCCTTCTCGCGCTCGAGCACGGTATGCCGCCGGCGGGCGGATTTGGCTTGGGAATCGACCGCCTGACGATGCTCCTGACCGGCGCGGAATCGATTCGCGACGTCATCCTCTTCCCGCTTTTGCGGCCAAAGAGCAGCTAGCTTACCAAGCCGGCGCTTCTCGGCGATCAAAGGAGGTCTTAACTCTGCTTCTTGTATCCGTTAGGCGACTGTTGCTTGAGACTGTCAGCCCGTAGCGCTGCCTGTTGAGCGTCATTAGGCCGGCCAGCGAGACGATATTCATCCGCCAGGCGTGCTGATAATTTGGTTGAAGCTTGGTCGCGCGCTCAAAAGCGCCGATCGCCTCGCGATGCCGTCCCTGTTTTGCATAGGCGAGAACACGGCGAAGTCCTTTCCGCGATGTCCGACAAAGATGCGGAGCTGACCTTACTAGCGACATTTATTCCCCAGGCACCGGGCAGTGAGATGTGGAAAAAAATGCTGACCGCCTGGCGGCCGGGGGGATGCAGAGACACTTGCCCGACTGGAAGAGCAATCGTCTTCCACTGTGCCTTCTCTGCGCGAACGCCTTAGCGCGACGCGCAATCGGAATTGGATTCCCAAGATCGAAGGCTACCTGCACGACCGTCACACTTATTTTGTCGTCGCTGGCGCAGCACACATGGGCGGACCGAACGGTGTTCTCGCAATCCTGCGGCAGCGTGGTTATCAGATCGAACAGCTTTAGCCGCCGCAAAATCGGTGGCCGAAGTTTCTGCCGGTGTTACCGTAAGCGGATGGAAAAGCCACAGATCACCGCCTATTTGAAAACTCACTGCGGATGGAGCGGCGGCGTCCGAGCCGTGCTCGCAAAATACGATCTTCCTTACGCGGAGAAGGACATCATCCAGAACCCTGCCTTTCGCTGGGAAATGGAGACCAAGAGTGGTCAGCCGCTCTCGCCCTGCGTCGAGATCAATGGGGAAATGCTGGCCGACGTGAGCGGCGAAGAAGTTGAGCGTTACCTGGTCGAACAAAGCCTGGTCTCGCCTAGTGACTCCGATGCGGGCGTACCGATCAACGCTCCTTGCGCGAACGAGCTGCACGGCGACCCGGTGAAGCTGAAGTTCTAGGGCTGCGGGTGGCGGCGTTGAATCGTTAGGCGATTGGCGCTTCGCTGGATGAAACTTTTCGCCCGCATCCGCGCCGGAAAAAAGTCGCCTAACAAAAAGCGCGGGAGTCGCGGCTGGCGCTGGATCGCGGTCTTCTTCCTTCTTGCCGTCCCGGCAGCGATCGTCATCGCGATCTTGTCCTTCTACGCTGTCTGGGCGCAAACCTTCGACCTGAAGCGCCTCGGCACGATGCCGGAGCGCAACACCGTTTTCGATGTCGATGGCAAAATTTACAGCCGGCTCGCGGGAGCGAATCGGCTTAAGGTTTCGCTCGATCAAGTCTCGCCTCTCTTCATTCAGGCGCTTCTGGCCCGGGAAGACACCCGCTTCTACGAGCATGGTGGGATCGATTGGCGCGGCGTGGCGCGCGCTCTTTTTCGCGACGTCACGAGCGGTTCGGTGAAGGAAGGCGCGAGCAGCATCACACAACAAATGGCGCGCAACAGTCTGCCATTGGGCGGCCGCAACATCAGCCGCAAACTGCTCGAGGCTATGGTGGCCTTGCGTATCGAGCGGGCGCTGACCAAGGACCAAATCCTTGAGCTCTACGTGAATCGTATTTATTTCGGATCCGGCTGTTACGGAGTCGAGACCGCCTCCCAATCTTATTTCGGCAAGAGCGCCGCCAAACTCGACCTTTCCGAGGCAGCTTTGCTCGCCGGCTTGATTCGCAGTCCCAATCGCTTTTCGCCTTTGAAGAATCCCGAAGGCGCCCGCGAGCAACGTGACACGGTGCTCGATCGCATGCGCGAGCTGAAGAAGATTTCAGTTCTTCAAGAAGAAGGGGCCAAACACGAGAAGATCGCTTCGCGATCACACCGCCAGACTCTGGTCCAGGAAAATTACGCCATGGATGCGGTACAACGCGACCTCAATGTTCTCCTCACCCCCGACCAAATTGATAACGGCGGTCTCTTCATTTACACCACGCTCGATCCAATCGTGCAAAAGGCCGCCGCGGACGCGGTTGACAAACAACTGGCAAAGATCGAGCGCCAACCCGGCTTTCATCATCCCCTCAAGTCGCAATACCGGGCGCCCGAGGATGGCGAGGATAACGCCATGCCGTATCTCGAAGGTGCGCTAGTCGCGATTGATAACAGCAGCGGCGGCATTCGTGCACTCGTCGGCGGTCGCGATTATACGCAGAGCAAATTCAACCGCGCCCTCACGCCTGCCAACCGCCAGATCGGTTCGTCCTTCAAACCCTTCGTCTACACGCTTGCCTTCACCCACGGATTACTTCCCGGCGCCGCCATAAGCGATGGCCCGTTGCAACCGGGGGAGGTGCAGGGCGCGGGCAATTGGTCGCCGGCGAATTCCGACGGCCGCTATGGCGGCATCCAGCCTGTTTCCTATGGACTCATTCATTCCCGAAACACCATGAGCGTTCGGGTCGGTGAATTTGCCGGAATTGATGACACACAGAAAATCGCGGCCACGCTCGGCCTCGGCAACGACATCCCGCATGGCGCGGCTATTTACATCGGGTCCTTCGAAACCGACCTGAAAGACCTCACCGCTGCCTACACGGTCTTTCCCAACGCTGGCCTTCGCAAACAGGCCTACATCGTCGAACGAATCGACGACTCGGAGCATCGCCCGATTTACCGCGCGGCTCATCTCACGATTCCGGCGCTCGATCCGGGCGCGGCTTGGATGACGACGGAGTTGATGGAGGAAGTACTCACCCACGGCACGGCGGCGAGCGCGCGTTCGTTAGGCTTCCGATTACCGGCGGCTGGCAAGACCGGGACGACGAATGACTTCAAAGATGCATGGTTCGTCGGCTTCACGAGCTCCATGACCTGCGGTGTTTGGGTTGGGTTCGATCAACCGACCACGATAATGCCGCACGGGTACGGTGCCGCGCTCGCTCTGCCGGTGTGGACAGACGTGGTGATGAAATCAGCCCAGCGTTATCCGGCCGATCCATTTAAAGCACCGGTCGCGACCCAGGAAGCAACGGTCTGTTCCATCTCCAACGCGATCGCCACCACCGGCTGCGTTGCTGCCGGGACCGCCTACACGATCGACCTGCCCGTCAGTCACATCCCGCGCGGCGTTTGCGGGGTCCATGGCGGCAATCCGACTGTGCTGGGCCGACGCGTCGAACAAATCCCGCAAACGGTGAAGAAGCTTCCCCGCAGCATCCTCCGGTCGTTCAAACGCTTCTTCGGTGGCGGGAACTAACTCGTTCGTGCTTGCGCGTCGTCGTCGACTCCGACGGCAACACGCTTTGCATTGAGCTTGGCCAAACTTCATGGCTTGATGAGCGGCAAGTCAGAAGCGGCCGACGAGCCAACCGGCCAGATTACGGACGCGAAGCCTAACGACTCAGATTTTGATGGCAAACGAACGGACCAACCTGATCATCATTTCGAATCGTCTGCCGGTAACGGTGGGCGAAACGATCACCAAATCTTCCGGCGGTTTGGTTGCCGCGCTCGAGGGACTTTCCGCGGAGCGATTCGAAATGAAATGGATCGGCTGGCCAGGCAGTGTTGTGCCCGACGAGCGCAAAGCAGAAGTCGAACGCCTCCTCGTCGATGAGCACGGATGCATCCCCATCTTTCTTTCCGAGGACGAAGCCGCCGGACACTATGAGGGCTTTTCCAACTCCAGCCTTTGGCCCGTTCTCCATTACATGCCCAACTACATGCGGTACGATCCGGCGTGGTGGGACCAATATCGGGAGGCGAATGAACGCTTTGCCAATAAGGCGCTTGAGCTTGCGAAATCGGGCGACCTTGTCTGGGTCCACGATTATCAACTCATGCTTGTGCCCGCGATGCTGCATGCGGCGATGCCGGAACTGAGAATTGGCTTCTTTCTTCACACGCCTTTTCCATCGTTCGAGACGTTTCGCTGTCACCCCAAGCGCGCCGAACTGGTCACGGGCATGCTCGGGGCCGATTTGATCGGGTTCCACACGTTCGGTTACATGCGCCATTTCCGCAGCACAGTTCTGCGGCTTCTTGGTCTTGAATCGGAGATCGCACTCATCCGAACAGAAAGCGGCCACACTGCGGCGCTTGGTGTTTTCCCGATTGGAATCAACGCGCCAAGATTTCAAGCCGCGCTTGATTCGCCGGAATTCAAACAACGCCTCGAGCAAATGCGGGCGAGCGATAGCGACAAACAAATCGTTCTTTCCGTCGAGCGCATGGATTACACGAAAGGAATCCTGCATCGCATCGAAGCAATCGAGCGTTTCCTCGAGGAGCTGGAGGATCGCGATACGATCAAATTCATCTTCGTGAGCGTTCCGTCGCGCGAAGGTGTGGAAGAATATCAGGAACTGCGCGCCGAAGTAGAAGCCCAGGTCGGCCGCATCAACGGTACCTACGCCACGCTGCGCAACAGTCCGATTCGTTTCATTCACGGCTCGGTCGATTTTATCGATCTGTGCGCCCTGTATGCGCATTCGGATGTTGGTCTCGTCACCCCCTTGATCGACGGCATGAACCTGGTGGCAAAGGAATACATCGCCTGCCAAATGGAGGACCCGGGCGTGTTGATTCTGAGCGAATTTGCCGGCGCGGCAGGCGAACTCTTCAACGCCATGATCGTGAACCCGTACGATTCCGAGGGCGTGGCGCGGGCTTTGCGCGAAGCGCTCGCGCTCACCTCCGAAGAAAAAGTGGCGCGTAACAAAGCGATGCGCGCTCGCATCATGAAATACGACGCACGACATTGGGCCCGGACTTTTATCGATCAATTGCGTAACGCTCGCGGGGAGCGTCCTGGGCAGAATGGCACGCAGATCGAAGAGCTAACGGAGCAGTTGCGCCTCGCAGTCGCCGCGCAAAAGCGCATTGCACTCTTCCTCGATTACGACGGCACGTTGCGCGAAATCGAGCGCGATCCGGGCGCGGCCAAGCCTAACGACGCGGTCCGACAACTCCTCGAAGCGCTGCGCAGTCGACCGAATCTCGTCCTCACACTCATCAGCGGACGTTCGCGCGAAGAGCTGGAGAAGTGGTTCGGCCATTATCCCTTCGCCATCATCGCCGAACACGGCGCCGCCTTGTGGCATGCCAAGAGATGGGAGCGACTGGACACCGGCCTTAGCTACGACTGGAAGGATCAGATATTGAACATTCTCCGCCATTACGAGCAGTCGACTCCGGGCAGTTTGGTAGAGGAAAAAGAAACGTCGCTTGTCTGGCATTATCGCAATACCGATCCGGAGTTCGGCGCGTGGAAGGCGCACCAGCTTGCCGTCGAACTGGGTAGCGTGATGGAGAGCGAGGCGGTCGCAATCCGGCATGGGCGCAAGATCATCGAAGCAAGCGCCGCGAACATTTCAAAAGGTGAAGCCGTCAGACGATTGTTAGGCGAACAAGCCCACGATCTCGCGCTCTGCGCCGGCGACGATCAGACAGACGAGAGCATGTTCGAGCTGGGCGAACCGAATCTGATCACAATCAAGATCGGCCCAAAACCGAGTCGTGCTCATTATCGCATCTTCAACCCCGCAGCCTTCCGTCGATTCTTGCACGACGCGCTCGCCTTGTAACGGAAGTCAAACCCTGCCGTCACAGGCCACAAGCTAAACGCGATGATTCGCCTGGAGGCGAAAAGTACATCTGGCGTCCGTCGTTGTTAGCGCGGAAGAACGAACGTCTCTCCAATCTCGCGCAACGCAATCCGCGCCGGCTCGTCGGCTAGTGCCCTAACGAAACGCTCGATCGGCTGACGAAAGGGTTCAGCGCTCAACTTAAAGGTCTGATGATGCACCGGCATGATGAAATTCGCGCCGGCGGCCTTTGCCATCGCGACCGCCTGTTCGGGCGTACAGTGGGACCGGATCCACGGGTCATAGGCGCCGATCCCAACGATCGCTAGATCATACGGCCGTCCGTCATTCAATTCCGCGAAGCTATTCGTTAGGGCAGTATCGCCCGCAAAGATGATGCGGCGTCCATTCCGCTCGAAAACGTAACCATTGTAACCGCGATACGTATCGCGTCGCACCCTCGCGCCCCAATGGTTGACACGAAATGCCCTAACGAGAATCTCGCCGTGTGCCGTTTCAACCTGGCAGCTTTCGCCCCAGCGCAGCTCGCGGATGGCGCGCAATCTCGTGCCACGCAGCAAGTCCCGCGTCCGCGCAGCCGTCACTACCTGTGTGGATGAGTCGAAGCGACGCAGGGTGCGCCAATCGAGATGATCGAAATGGGCATGAGAGAGCAGAATGAGATCGATCGGCGGCAGGTCGTCGATCGCCAGTGCGGCTTTCGTTAGGCGTTTAGGGCCGATGGCCGTCCCGGGCAGCGGAATGCCTATGCGCGAAAGCAAAACCGGATCGGTCATGACCATGACGCCAAAGAAGTTCATCAAGACGGTGGCATGGCCGAGCCAGCTCGCGCTCAAGCGATCGTTAGGCCATTCGTCAGGCTTTGGCTTCGCGAACGCGGGAGCGATCGGACGCCAACTTTCCACCGTCCATTCGTGCCAGAGATGGCTCAGCCAGCTCCGGTTTGACTTCGCGGCGGGCATGAAGTGGCCAACTTCAGTCAGCCCGAGCGCCGATCAAGAAACGCCGCCTTGAAAATCTGAGTTAGATTCTGGAGGTTTTGTTCCCACGCCTTACGTCTTCTCCGTGGCCGACTCCTAAACGGCAATCGGCGCTTTGATCGCGGGATGCGGATCGTAGCCGGTGAGGGTGAAATCCTCGAAACGAAAGTTGCGTATGTCCTGGACGGCTGGGTTCAACTCCATCCGTGGTAAGGGTCGCGGCTCGCGCGCGAGCTGTTCGTGCGCCTGGTCGAGATGGTTTCGATAAAGATGGAGATCGCCAAAGGTGTGGATGAATTCCCCACTCGTTAGGCCACAAACCTGCGCCACCATCATGGTGAGGAGCGAATAGCTCGCGATATTAAACGGCACACCAAGGAAAAGATCGGCGCTCCGCTGGTAAAGCTGGCAACTGAGCGCCCCTTCCTGCACGTGAAATTGGAAAAGGGCATGGCACGGCGGGAGCGCCATCGCATCAACTTCCGCCGGGTTCCAGGCTGTCACGATCAGTCGTCGGCTGTCGGGATTTTTCTTAATTTGTTCGATTACCCGATCGATTTGATCGACACTCTCATCGTTAGGCCCGCGCCAATCGCGCCACTGCGCGCCATACACACGCCCAAGCTCGCCCTCCTTATTGGCCCATTCATCCCAGATCGTCACTCCGTGCTCGCGCAGGTAACGAATATTCGTTTCGCCACGCAGGAACCAAAGCAGCTCGTAAATGATCGACTTAAGATGGAGCTTCTTTGTCGTGAGCAGCGGGAAACCGTCACGCAAATCAAAGCGCGCTTGCGCGCCAAAAACCGAGAGCGTACCCGTGCCGGTTCGGTCTGCCTTAGGTTGCCCTTTTTCGAGCACGAGGCGGAGAAGTTCGAGGTACTGCAACATCAGCCTAACGAGAGTGATTGCATGCCGTTTTGGAGCAAGGGACTGCCTAACGAATTAAAGAATGCGCCAGCGCGGCTCGTTTGTCTCCCCGTTCGTCTCCCAAAGGCGCACGCCACCAGGATAGGCATTGCGGTTGTAACCAAGTTCGAACCCATCGGGCAACTTGTCGATCAGCTTGGCATTGCCGCCGCCAAGAACGACGTAATCCGCGATCAGAGCCTGCTTTAAAAGCTTAATTGCCCAGAGAGTTTCGCGCTGCCATTCCTTTCTTCCGAGCTCCTTTAAGCCTTCATCACCTAGTTGGCGCTCGATAATGTCGTTCTCGACAAAAGGGAGGTCGCCCAACTCGAGCGGCAGGACGTGATCTTGCCAGACGAGAGCCGAGCCGAGTCCCGTCCCGAGTCCAAGAAAAAGCATGCGACCGCCGGCATGATAGCTCCCCAATGCCTGCAAGGAAGCATCATTGATGACGCGCGCCGGTTTGCCCAACGCCTTGCCAAAATCAAAACCGGCCCAGCCTTTCCCGAGATGCTTCGGATCGTCCGCGATCTTTCCCTTTTTTACCGGCGCGGGAAAACCAACCGCAACGGCCTCGAACTCCCAGTCCTTGGTGGCCTGCTTGATCTGCTCGACTGCATCCTCCGGCGTGAGCTTTGGACCAGAGGGAAATTTGCGCCGCTTGTCCTCGAGCGAAATCATCATCTTGACGTTGGAGCCACCGACGTCGACGACGAGGATTTTCTTCATGCGCGATGGTTAGGCCGATCTTTGATTGGCACAAGCCGCAGTTTGGAGACGCGCTGTCGCTCCGCGAGTTTCTTCGCCTGCCGGCGCGAGATCTCGCGAAACTGCAATTGGGCCTGAGAGCGCGGCGCGCCGTTTTCAGGCTTCAGACGCACGTAACTTCCGTCCGGCTGCAGCTCGCGCGCCTTGCCATAATCGGTGAGGAACCGTGGCAGGATTTCGTTCATGATCTCGTCGCGCAGCAAAGGCGCTTCGATCGGGAAAGCGACCTCTACCCGGCGATAAAAATTTCGCGGCATCCAGTCGGCACTCGCGAGGTAAAGCGCGGATTCGCCATCATTTTGGAAGTAATAAATGCGGCTGTGCTCGAGGAAGCGGCCGACGATACTGATGACACGGATGTTTTCACTTAACCCGGGAATCTTCGGGCGAAGCGAGCAAATTCCCCTAACGATGAGATCGATTTTTACGCCGGCGCAGGAGGCTTCGTAAAGTCTTTCAATCACTTCCTGGTCGACTAACGAATTCAGCTTCGCCACGATCCGGCCCGATTTCCCAGCCGCAGCGTGATCGCGCTCTCGTTTGATCAGATCGATGAGGCGTTGTTGAAGATCAAAGGGCGCGACGAGCAATTTTTTCAAACCAGGATAGCCAGCCAGACCGGTGAGGGTATTGAAGACGATCGCAACTTCCTCGGTCAACTGCGGGGCAGTAGTGAAAAGGCTTAAGTCAGTATAAATCCGTGCGGTCCGGGGATGATAGTTGCCCGTGCCGAGGTGGACGTATTGGCGCAGCCGATCAGGATCGCGCCTAACGACTAGCAAGAGTTTGCAATGCGTCTTCAACCCGACAACGCCGTAAACAACATGCGCCCCCGCTTCTTCCAGACGCCGCGCCCATTGGATGTTGTTCGCTTCGTCGAAACGCGCCCGTAGCTCGACCAAAGCCGTGACCTGTTTTCCGTTATTTGCCGCCTCGATCAGCGCCTCAACAATTGGTGAATCGCCGCTTGTGCGATAAAGCGTGATCTTGATTGCCAGCACGAGCGGATCGTTCGCCGCGCTCTCGACCAGTTCGACTACCGGATCATAGCTCTCGTAGGGATGGTGGAGGAGGATATCCTGCTTGCGCATCGCCTCGAAAATATCGCCGTGCGGCGGTAACGCCGGATCACGTGCGGGCTGGAAGACGCGATCCTTCAAATGCGCGAAAGCGTCGTTCGCCACCAGCGGCGCAAGGTGGGTCATGGAGAAGGGACCATCCAGCTTGTAAAGATCGGCTTCCGTGAGCTGAAAGAATTCAAGGAGCAAATTCGAGAAGTCGTTAGGGCAATCGGCTTCCACTTCCAAACGCACGGCGTTGCCGCGGCTCGAGCGCCGTAGTTCCTGTTCAATACTGCGAAGGAGATTGTCGGCCTCTTCCTCGTCCACGTAGAGGTCGCTGTTGCGCGTGACGCGAAAGGCGTGCACGCCGTCGAGAATGAGGCCAGGAAACAGGTCGGCCACGTGGTGTTTGATGAGTGAGGCGAGGTAAACGTAATTCCAGCTCTCGTCGCCCTTCTCGCCGCGCGGCATCAGGATGAGACGGGAGACGGCGCGCGGAACTTGCACGATGGCGTGCATAGGTTCGTCGTCTTTCCTGGCTCGGGCCCTAACGAGCAGGTTGTGGCTCTTGTTCAGCAGCTGCGGGAAAGGATGGCTCGCGTCCACCGCCAGAGGAGTGAGCATGGGAAAAACTTCCTGCTGAAAATATCGGCGCGCCCAGGCCGCGCGTTTGGCGCTCAACTCGTTGAGATCATGAATGAAGATATTGTTTTGCCGCAGGAGCGGTTCAATCTCCTGGCTCCAAAGGGCGTATTGCTGCGCAACCATTTCGTGCACGCGTTGCTCGATTGCCTCGAAAGTCGCCGTTGGACTCATCCCATCGGGCCCGACATCGCTTGTCTCGCTCGCAATCTGTTGCTTGATCCCCGCAACGCGGATCTCGAAAAACTCGTCGAGATTCGAGCTGACGATTCCAAGAAATTTTACCCGCTCCAGGAGTGGCTGATTCGGGTCCTGCGCCTCTTCAAAAACCCGACGGTTGAATTCGATCCAGCTCAGTTCGCGGTTAATGAAATTCTTCGGGTCAGAAAAATCGCGCTGGGCGCAGGTTTCGTTAGGCGAAGGCATCGCGACGACATTATCGGGACTGTCGTCAGGTGACGGTTTAACCTTCGATGGCATAAGAAACCGGCTCGCGGCCGGAGCGGGAGAGAAACAAACCTCGCCTGCGCCCTAGTGCAAATTTCCAAAGTTGCCTGGCGGATTGACTCGCGACCGCTTCCCTCCAAATCTCCTGCCGACATGACAAGACGACGACGATCATCGCGCGCGCGCAAAACGGTCAAGCTGCATAAGTGGGAACTTGAGATCATGGAGGTGGTCGCGCTCGCGCTCGCCCTTCTCGGAATTGTGGCGGTCTTTTGCATCTTTTTCATCCGACGGCACGTCCTGGAATATCACCTCCAGCACACCTTTGGCGTGAGCGATCCGGAGTTCTTCGGTTCGGCGCTGGCACTCTCTGCGCCGGTGCCGTTGGCGGGAAACAAGATCGATCTGTTGCAAAATGGCGACGAATATTTTCCCGCCATGCTCGCTGCGATCCGCGGCGCGAAGAAGACGATCAACTTTGAAGCTTACATCATTTATTCCGATACGGTCGGCCGAGCTTTTCGCGACGCACTTGTCGAACGCGCGCATGCCGGGGTGCAGGTGCGCGTGCTGCTGGATGGCCTCGGTTCGGGTTGGAAGCTGGACAACGCCGACGTCAAGATGTTGCAGCAGGCCGGCTGCAAATTCGCCTACTACCATCCATTGCTCTCGTGGCGAATCGATCGCACCAACCGGCGTTCCCATCGCCGAGTGATGGTGATCGATGGCCGCGTGGCCTTTACCGGCGCCGTTGGGTTCGCCGAAGAATGGTCGGGCCACGCGCAGGATCCAAAGCATTGGCACGACGTGCAGATGCGGGTGGAGGGACCACTCGTTAGTCTATTGCAGAGCGCCTTTGAGGAGCATTGGATCAAGACTTTTGGTGAAACGTTGAGCGGCGCGGACCAATTCCCCGCGCTCAATCCGGCGGGCGACATTCGGGCCCAGGCCATCGCCTCGCATTCTTTTTCCATGGCGCCGGTGCCGCTGACGCAAGCCGTCTCGTTTGCGGCGGCGGACGAGCGAATCTGGATCACGAACGCTTACTGCACGCCCACTTATGATCAGGTAACCCTGCTCGTGCAGGCGGTGCAGCGTCATGTCGACGTCCGCTTGATCGTGCCAGGCGCGCATAATGATCAGCCCCTAACGAAAAGCGCAGGTCGCGCCGCCTATGGCCGTTTACTCGAAGGCGGCGTGCGAATTTTTGAATATCAACCCACGATGATTCATACCAAGGCGATGGTGATTGACGGGATGTTCTCGCTTCTCGGCTCGTCCAATCTCGATCCACGTTCGTCGGAAATTAACGAAGAATTGGATCTGGCAATTTACGACCGTGAGTTCGGACACAGGATGGAGGAGATGTTCGAGAAGGACCTGCGGCAATCGAAGGAGTACACTTTGCAGCAGTTTCGAGATCGCTCCCTTTGGGAACGCATCACCGAAGAACTGATGCTGCCCTTTCGCTCGCAGCTATAGCCCTCTCGTTAGGCGCGCTTGCTTCCTCGGAGATGGAGAAGGAAGAAAGCCACAAAGAATCCGAGGGCAATGAGGTCGAGCCAACTGGTGTAATTCCAATGGATCATGGAATGCTCGACGGCACTGGGCGGCCGTACACCGGTCGGCACGATGCCGAGAGCGTTGAAAAGCAGATCGATGATGATGCCGGCCAGCACCATCGTTAGGTAGAAAATCCCCACGATCCAAAGCGCCGCCCGCGTTCCGTAATATTTCACATAGATGAGGATGAGCGGAACCACCAGCAGGTCGCCGTAGATGAACGCCACTACACCCCCAAAGCTGATCCCGTTCGACCAAAGATGGCTGGCGAGCGGGATGTTTCCCACCGAGCAAACAAAGGAGAGAATGGCGATGATCGGACCAACAAGCGCGTTCTCAATCAACCTGAGGGCGGGCGGGCCCACCTCCAGGAAAAGCGTCTTCCACCACGTCGACGGAACAAGCGTGGCGATAAAGCCGGCGATGATGAAGCCGCCGAGAACCTCTTTCCAAAGCATCATCCAATCCATGACGAACGCATTCGCCATCGCGGTCCACCGACCGCCGGCTGCCGTCTCGGGCGCAAGTTCACGACCGTGATGATGCTCATGGCCGGTGCCGTGATGGTGACAGCAATCGTCGTCGCCCCTTTTTGCTTCGACGTGGCGACGCAGATCCTCACGAACTTTTTGCGGCAGCAAAAGCCTAACGAACAAGGCGACAAGCCCGATGAGCACGAGTGCGCCGGCAAATTCTGCCAGGACAAATTGCCAGCCCATCAGAATCCAGAGAACGATCCCGAGCTCGATCACGAGGTTTGTGGAAGCGAACATAAAAGCGAGCGCCGGGACGATGGCTGCGCCCTGGCTTAGCGCGCTTCGGCCGGCGGCGGCCGCGGCGTAAGAGCAGGAGCTGCTGGCCGCACCCAGCCCAGTGGCGAGCGCGACCGATTTTATTGTCGTCCTGCCGAAGGCGCGGCTCATTTGCTCCTTGCTCACAAAAACCTGGAGCGCCGCAGAAATGCTGAAGCCAAGGACAAGCGCCCAAAATGTCGCCCAAGCCATCGCGAGCGCATGATACAAGCTCATCCACAACCAGTTCATTGGTCCGCTAAGCTAACGAATCTCGCGCGACCGTGGAGGGTTTTCCGCTGTTCGATTTCGTTGAGCCATCCAGCCCTCGATTCAGAATGGCTTTCAGAACCTGATCGAGATCGCGCCGCTAATGCGATAATCCGGGACGACTTGCAGAGAAGTATTCTCGATCGCGAGCGGAAATTCGCCCTCGATTTCTGCACTGACTTTGCCTAACGAGAACAAAATCCGCGGACCGGCAAAGACGGAAGTGATCCCCGTGTCTACCGCTGGGTCACCGCGAAAACGGTCAACATCCTTGTATTCACCGGAGACAATTCCCTGCAGCCCGACAATCGTCTTCGCGTTGCGCAAAAAGTAATAGCCGGGACCGCCGCTCCACGTGAGATCGTTCGCGAAATGATATTGATGCGCTCCGTCGCCGCGCAGGGTGAACTGCAGGTCCTGCCCGAAGAAAAAGTTCTTGTAACGGAGCGAGGCCTGCCCGCCGAAAATCCCATCGTAAGAGCCGGTGCCTAAGGTGAGATCGTGGCCATGGATGCCACTTTCCGGCGCTCCTTCGACTTCCACTTCGTGAAACTCTTCCTTCAAGCGGCTGGTAGCACCGGTCGGGAATTTTAGTCCGCCAATAAAGTCGATGGAGAAGGTGAAATCGGGTTCGTGTTCCTCGATGCGCGGGGACTTCGGATCACTGAAGTCAACGATCCGTTTGCCGGGCGAGTGAGTCTGAAAGAGAACAAACTTCCCGAGGAGCGAGATATCACCTAGGCCCGACTCTGTCCCGCGATCGATGGCGAAACCTTCGGGCCGTTGAAAGGAACGATAGATCCAAGGGATGTTGACTTGGAGCGCGAAGCGGCTGTTAAACGTGTAACCGCCGACCAATTGGGTGATTGAACTATCCAGATACTGATCAGTCGGGTTTGGCACCTCGTTTCCTTCGAATTGCAGGGTACCGAAATGGGTGAATTGCTCCGCCACTGCTCCATAAAAACGGTCGGTCCAGGCCAGTTCAGGATTGGCCAGCGTTTCCAGTTGCGGCGTATAGCAACCGCACAGGTCGCAGGCGTGGACCGGCGAGCACATGGTCAGGCTCAGAACGCCTAACGAATAAAAGAAAATGATCTTGCGCAAAATAAATTTCTCCTTCTAGCGGGTTGGTTGACAGAGTTTGCCTAACGAACCCAGGTTGGTGACCAACGGTGATTTTGCTCCGGCGTCTACCGGCGCGACCGCGGGCTAACGGGGATTAGCTAACCAGGAAGGAGACGCGCGGAGGTGGCGCGGGGGGCGAGTAATAGTGTTGCGGGCGGAAAACCTCTGCGGAGTGATAACCATAAGACACCCAGGGAGGCAGAAAGCGGAAGGTCCGTGTCGTGCAGATCAGGTCCATCTTGGCGATGGCTGGCAAAATCTGCGATTTCTTCTCCGACTTTTTCCCTTCGGCGACGACCTTGCAAAGGTCGCAGGGATGGGCGCCATCGAATGTTTTGGCGACGGCTTCAGTGAGATGAACGTGCCTGGCATTACTAACCAGCATGGTGGTCCAGGCGACGGATTGCAAAGCAAGCCAATGCAGGCCCAACGAAAAGCAGAGCGCGCCAATCGTCATCGCTCGGCCGATCGCAGAAAGCATGAATCGACGGTACGCTTTCGTTGCTCGGAGCGTCAACGGGTAATTAGCTACCCGCGACCGCACTACCAAGCGTTTAGTGTGTGCTTTGCGCGTTGCTGGCGGTCTTTGGCCCGGCGCTAAGCTGCGCGAAATCGATCAGGATATTGAGGGTCTCGTCTCGTTCGGGATCGATCGCCGCCGGTTTGGTGTCGTCGCCAGCGTCCACATCTGGGTCAGCCTGGTCGTCATCAGTATCTGGCGCAGCTTCGGGAGCGACCTTCGCGGCATTTTTGCTCTTCGCTTCGGCGACTTTCCCCGGATACATGACTAACTCGAGCTTCGGAGCGTCGATGTTTTCCAAGGTGAGCCGATAAATGCTTGGCTCTTCCCCATTGCGGGCCAGTCGTTCTTTGGAACGTGCTTCCTTGCGCAGCTTCTGATCGTCGACTTCGTGGCGGCGTACGTCTTCGTTCAACGAAATGCGATTATCGTCCAGTTTCTTCCGCAGACGCGCCATGTCATCCATGACGTAATGGAACTCAGGATCGGCCGCGACGCGCATGGCGGAACGACGCTTTAGCTCATCAATAAAGAGCGAGTGAGAATCGGACCACTTCGTGTATTTGGCCTGCGGGACCTCGTCGTAGGGCAAGGCGTTTTTCAAGCCGCTTTCCCCAAACTCCGGTAAATCAGTCAAAGTCGGCAAAACAATATCGGACGCAACGCCGTGCAGTTGAGTCGATCCGCCAGCGACGCGGTAAAATTTCTGGATGGTGAGCTTGAGGGCGCCATCCTCCTGATTGCGCGTACCAAGCAGCGACGTGAAGCGGCCGATCTCGAGAATGGTTTGCACCGTGCCTTTGCCGAAGCTGCTCTGATCGCCCACGATGACTGCGCGCCCATAATCCTGCAGCGCGGCGGCGAAAATTTCACTGGCGGACGCGCTTTGTCGACTCGTCAGGACAACGAGCGGTCCGTCGTAAGCGATCCCCGAATCGGGATCGTTCGAGATGATCACGCGCTCATTGGCGCCTTTTGTCTGAACAATCGGGCCAGACTTGATGAAGAGTCCGGTGAGCGAGATGGCTTCTTCGAGGGAGCCGCCGCCGTTGCGTCGCAGGTCGATGACGAGCCCGGCAATCTTTTCCTTCTTCAACCGATGGAGAAGCGCGAGCACATCCTTGGTCGTGCTCTTCTTGTGCGAATCCATGTCGGCATAAAATGACGGCAGGGTGAGCCAGCCGAGCTTCACCTGCTCGCCGTCATGGTTTTTCTTGATGATGATGTCCGCGCGAGCTTCCTGATCCTTGAGCTTAATTTCATCGCGCACGAGCTCGACTGTCTTGCGCTCGGAGGGATCCGTTGCGTTGGCAGGGATAATAAGGAGACGGACCCTCGTGCCTTTCTTGCCGCGAATCTTCTCCACCACCTTGTCCAGGCGCATGTCGCGCACGTCCACATATTCCTTCGAACCTTGAGCGACGGCGGTGATTCGATCGCCCACTTTCACCCGTCCGCTGGTTTGCGCCGGTCCACCGGCCACCAGGCTCTCGATTTTCGCATAGCCGTCTTCGCTCCGAAGCATGGCGCCGATGCCAACAAGCGAAAGCCCCATGTTGATGCTGAAGTTTTTGAGATCAGCCGCGCTGAGATATTCCGAGTGCGGATCGTAAGCCTGAGCGAGCGCATCGAGAAATAGCTTTACCTGCTCATCGCTATCTTCCTCGTGGACACTACGCAACATGCGGTCGTAACGGCGCTCGATCAGCTTCGGTCCAGGCTCGATTGGATGCTCAGCCAGTTTTTCCTGAAGCAGTTCGTTTTCGATTCGCTTGCGCCAGAGATCATCGGCTTCGGCATCGTCCTTGGGCCAAGGCGCCTTCTGGCGGCTAAGCAGGACCGTATCGTTCGTCTTAAAGTCCATCGGCTGCTTGACCAGCTCTTTGATTTTCTTCACCCGGTCTTCGACGCGCTTTTGGAAGACGTCGAAAATTTCATGTGCCGGTTTGAGATCGCCATTGAGGATGTCGTTATCCAGCGTGGTGCCGTATTTGGCAGTAAAGGCGTCAACGTCTTTCTGGGTGAAGAAGAGATGGCTGAAATCAAGCGTTTCGAGGTAACCGGTGAGAAGCTTTTTCGAGATCTCATCGTCAAGCGGATGGTGTGTGTAATGCCCTTCCTCAAGAAGGCGACCGACGGAAAGCGCGATCTGCTCATCGTCGGACTTGGCGAGGACCGGTTGCACGGCGAGCGCGACGACCATCAAACCTGGTAGCAGCGCAACCGATCGGCGAAGAAATGTGTTCATAAAAGCGGACAAAAAAGCTCGCAGAATTCGATTCTAAAGCAAGGTGAGGGCCTGAGCTTGAGAAACGGCGGAATTGAACAATGAGACAGCGCTCGCCTGCGAAGATTCAAAATTAGATTGGCGTGCCGCGGCGGCTAAAAGTGCAGATTTCGCTCTCCAAACTCCTCTTCTCCAATTGTTCGCGCTCCTGAATCGAACCTCAAAACCAGTGGCAGGCGGAAGAAAGCAAGCTTAGGAGCAGGAAAAGAGGGACAGAAGATGATCGTGTATCGAAGCTTCACTGGCGGCATTTTTGAGACGAATTGTTACGCTTTGGAGGCGCCGGAAGGCTGGATGCTTTTCGACGCGCCCGAGGGCGCCTGCGACTGGCTCGTTAAGCAGAAAATCGAGCTTCGACTCCTCCTTCTCACCCACGGCCATGTCGATCACATCCAGGATGTCGCCCGGATCAAGCAGCACTTTGGGTGTCCCATTGGCGTGCATAAGGAAAGTGCGCCGATGATTTCGGAGAGTGGGTTCTTTCGTGAGTTTGGATTTCAATTCGAGATCGAGCTGGTACAGCCCGACCTGCTCATCGAGGCGACACCTTCGCGTGGCTTCCTCGGCCTGGATTTCGAGATTCTCGACGTGCCTGGACATTGTCCGGGTAGCCTCTGCTTTTTTTCGCGCGAGAACGAATTGCTCGTCGGCGGCGACGTCCTCTTCGCGGGTGGCGTGGGACGGTGGGACTTGCCAGGCGGCGACGCCGAGCTGCTCTTCTCGGGGATTCGAGAGAAACTCTATTCGCTAGGCGAGAATGTCGTTGTCCTGCCGGGTCACGGTCCAAGCACCACCATTGGCGCCGAACGCCGTTCTAATCCGTTCGTCCGCCCATAGGCGGCGGGAAGAATCCAGCGGGCTGGCCACCTGCCGGGCGCTGGTCATGGATCATTCTAGCGGGCTAAAGCGTCGCCAGGGAATCCGTCAGAGGCTCAAGCCCATCGATCTCGCGCATGACTTCGCCTAACGATTCCACGGCCGCCGGTATGTGCTGGAGAAATCCTTCAATTCCCTTCGAGATTCCAAGATAGCCGTAAGCCCCCAGCGCCTGCATGAGGCGTTGCATCGCACAGAGGCGAAACCTTTCCGCGAACGCCGTATCGTCGACCTCTGCTTCGGCGCGGTAAAACTCGACCAGTTCTCGTCGCTCGTTAGTCGTTAGGCAAACATAGGGATCGTAGAGGAGCGAAGCGAGGTCGTACTCCGGCAGGCCAGGCCGCATTCCCTGGAAATCAATCAGGTAAGCCTGTTGCTCGCGGATGATGATGTTTTGCGATTGCAAATCCCGATGCACCAGAACGCGAGGAAGGTTTCCCAAATACCCGGCAATTTCCTTCAGCCGCGGCAGCCGAGAAATTTCCGCGAGCGTTTTTCCACCCACCCCAAAATGTCTCCCGAGGCAATGCTCTAGAAAGTAGTTCTGTTCCCAGCGATAAACCGCTGCATTAAAATGCATCGGCAAATGCGGCGCGATACTGGCGAACCCCCCTGCGGGGATCTGATGCAGCTTTACTACATCCTCCAGCGCCGACTGATAAAGGACGCGCCGCTCCGGCCAGCTTTCCTCGCGATGACTCCAAAGGTCGCGTTCGCCCAAGTCTTCGATCCAAATCAGGCCTTCCTCCGAGTCATGAAAGTAAATTTTGGGCGCGCGCACCTCATGCGTAGTGAGAAACTCGGCGATTTCGACGTAACGCTGATTCTCAGCTCGCTCTCGCGTATACTTAATCAGAACGACCGTCTGCTCGGGCGAAAACTGGATACGGTAAAACTTGCGTCCCGAGCCGCCCTTTTCGATGGGAGAGATTCTTACCTCCGCCTGATCAAATCGCGGAAAGTGCAACCGCGTCTGGTGCAATAACGTCTCGGATAAAATCATCTAGATAATGGCATCGGCCAGCGCTCCTTCGGCGCGGCGATGGCTGCGGACGATACAGCGTTTCAGGTGGGTGCAAGAGGCAATTTGCGCGCCACGCCAAATGATCGAATCCTCGACCACTGCATTGCTTCCTACGCGAACCTCAGAACCGACGGCCGACCAGCCATTGACCTGTGCGTTCGCCGCCAGCTGCGCCTGTGGCGAAATACGCTCCGGCCAATCGTTCTCGGCGAGGTAATCGGGCCGCCAGGGCAACTCGGCAATGGTCTGATGGACACGCAGGTAGTCGTTAGGCGAAGTGAGGTTGAACCATTGTCCCTCCTCGATCACCACTCCGCCGATGCGTCCACCCTGTCCGATCCAATCGGCCAGCACCGGGACGAAGGAAATCTTCTCGCCTAACGCAAAGCGTTGAAAAGCCGTTCGGTTCCAAAGCGAGATGTTGGCATAATCGTAGTTACCGGCCCGACCACGCCGCTGGCCGAGATCGACTACCTGTCCGTCCTGAAAAGCCACGTTGCGCGCCACGCCGGTGGAGCGAAGGGCGAGAGTAACGTCATTCTCTTTCCTGAAATGTTCTTCGATGAGCGAGGTGAGCGGGAGATCGGTCAGGATATCGCCGCTGTAAACGAAGAAGGTTTGTCCCGCCCCAAGGAAACGTTCGGCATTTTTGATTCCGCCTCCGGTCTCAAGCAGGCGCTCCTCGTGGACGAGGGTCAGTGGATTTCCTCGATAAGATCCCTGCCCTAACGAATCCGTGAAACGTTCCGGGAGGTGATGCGTGTTGACGACAAACGACCCGACGCCCGCCGCAATCAGATGATCGAGCGCGAAGGTAATAAGTGGTTTGTTGAAAATCGGGACCAGCGGCTTGGGAAGATCATCGGTCAACGGCCGCAGCCGTGTGCCAAGACCAGCGCCGAGAACAAAAGCCTGTGCGATCTTTGTCGACACTGCGGCCTGAATGGATTGGAGAGGCCAGCGTGTCAACTGAAGCTGCCAGGCATTCCCTGGTGAGAAATGCGCGGGACGAGCTGAACCGCGTACGACTGGCCCTTTATTCCCGACTTACTCCCTGCATGAAAACCGCGTGCAACAACTTTGAGCCTTGACCGAGGACGCTCGACCCTCATGCTGGAAGCACCGCGTAACGCCATGAGAAAATCCATCGCTCTCTTCGCCATGCTGCTCGCCACCCTGCCCTCGACTCCCGCGCCAGCAGCTTTCCTTCTTAACCTATCTACCCGCGTTGATATCCCGCCAGCTGCGCTTGGCGCCGATGTCACCTCCCTCATCGGCGGCTTCATTATTGGGGGAACGAAGTCGAGAAAAATTCTCATCCGCGGTCTCGGCCCATCGTTGGCTACTTTCGGTTTGGTTCCCCTGGCCGATCCGACTCTCGAACTGCATGACGCGTCTGGAGCGCTCATCATTTCGAACGATAACTGGATGGACACGCAGGAAGACGACATCGCCGCTACGGGTCTGGCTCCGACCAACCCTTTGGAGTCGGCAATTGTCATGACTCTGGAGCCCGGCGTCTACTCGGCGATCGTTACGGGCAAAAAGCTCGACATTGGGACCGCTCCGAGCAACGGGACGGCTCTCATCGAACTGTACGATCTAAGTCCTATCATCGCTGAAGCGCTCGACAACATCAGCACGCGCGGCGCAGTCCACGGAACATCCGATCCCATGATTGCCGGCTTCATCGTTGGCAACGGCAGCGACGTTACCGTACTCATCCGAGGCCTCGGCCCCTCTCTCGCCGACTTTGGCCTGGTTAGCCTGAGTAATCCTCGCATTGATCTCTTCGACGGTGACGGCAACCTACTGGCCAGCAACGATAATTGGAGCGATACCCAGTCGAGCGAAATAGGGGCGACAGGCCTTGCCCCCGAAAACCCTCTGGAATCGGCGATGCTGATCAACGTACCAAGAGGCGCCTACACCGTGGTTCTTTCACCGGTCGACGTCAAAGATCGTGGCACGGCCCTGGTCGAGATCTACAAGCTCGACTGATTTTTGGCGGATTAAGTATCTTAAGCCGAAGTTTGAGTTACTAACCCAAAGCGATTCGTTCCTCAGGTCCCTTGCGATATTGCTCGTCGCCGACCTTTTCCATCCAGTCGACGACTCTGCCGTCCAGTGCCTCCTGAATTGCAATGTGAGTCATGGCAGTGGTGGGTGTAGCACCATGCCAGTGTTTTTCGTTAGGCGAAAACCAGACCACATCGCCTGGACTTACCTCTTCAATGGTGCCGCCATCCCGCTGCACCCATCCGCAGCCTGCAGTCACAATTAAGGTCTGACCCAGAGGATGTATGTGCCAGGCTGTGCGAGCTCCAGGTTCAAAGGTGACACTGGCGCCCCGCGCCCGTGCCGATTCTTCGAAAAGCGGGTCGATGCGGACTGAACCGGTAAACCATTCGGCGGAACCTTTGATGGATGGCTGTGAACCGTTTCTCTTGATTTTCATTTTATGATTTTTTTATGACAATTCATGCAAAAGAGAATATCTCTGTATCTCCTGGCGCGCCGACCGATACACCTCAGGCGTAACTGTCAGCACAAAGCTTCTTCCCAGCTCAAAGCACAAGCGATGCTTTGCAAGTTGGCCTTCTTCATTAAGGAGTCAGTAAGTTAAGATACCAATTGATGAGACTGCTACCAAAGAACATCCAAGTGAGCGCGCCGAGAGCAAGGTATGGGCCGAAGGGAATTTTCGCCGACCAGACCTGCCGTTTGAAGAGTAGACTCGTTAGGCCAACGACCGAGCCAATGAGAGACCCGGCAAAGATGCTGCAAAGAACTCCGCGCCAGCCAAGGAAGGCGCCGATCGCAGCGATAAATTTCAGGTCGCCGCGGCCCATGGCCTCGCGTGGGATTTGCATCTCTTCCACCACGCCCGAAACGCGGTCGACTTCATCGAGCCGAAACGTTTCCTGCTCGATGGTAAGCAGGTTGTAATGCAGCTGCAGGATGCAACGCGAGAAGCTTCGATCGTCTACCTGCGCTTCGCTGCAACGCATGAGCATGAGATCGGTCTCGCGCGCAAAATATTCGCTCCAAAGGGCCCGCTCACTCCCAACGACAAAATCGGCGTCGTCGACCTGCCGTACCCAGCTAAAGGGCGTCGGCTCCTTGAGCCGGACTCGCTTTTTTCCAAAGACTTTTTTCCCTCCTTCCAAAACAAGCCAGAGGAGAAGATAGCCAAGGACGGCACTGCCGAGCGACCAGAGAAACGCGCGCCAGGCAGAACTCTCATCCATCAGTGCAGGGACAAGAAAGCTGGCCACGACACCGCTAATCGTTCCACCGATAGTAATTTCGTCCGGAATAATAAAGTGCTCAAAGTCGATAAAGGTCGCGACAATGAGAAGACTAACGAAGATCCAATAAGCGATAGCGGTAGGCCAGGGAAAGGCCATCCAGACTATAAGGAAGAAGAGACCAGAAATAAGCTCAACCGCGAAGTAGCGAAAGCTAATGCGGCTCCCGCACTTCGCACATTTCCCTCGAAGCCAGAGCCAGCTCAGCAGTGGAAGGTTCTGCCGCCAGGGGATCGGTGCTTTACAGGAAGGACAAAAGGAACGCCGCGGCTGATTGACGGAAAGTCCATGCGGCAGACGATAGATACAAACATTGAGAAATGACCCAACCGCAGCGCCAAGCAGGAAAGCAAAAAGGCGAAAGACCAGCTCGTAGGCCGCGACCGTTTCCACTCGCTAGGATGACTCGGCCCGGGCAGCTTTGCGTTGCATAAACCAGGCGATCCAGATGCAGCTCTCATAAAGGAGACACATGGGCAGGCTCATCGCGGCAAGAGTCAATATATCGGGCGTGGGTGAGATAATGGTGGCAAGGATAAAGATGAGGACAATGGCATAAGGCCGTGTGCGGGCCATGAACTGGTAGGTAACAAGTCCAAACCTGACGAGCGCCAGAACCACGACCGGTAATTCAAAAGCTAGTCCAAAGCCGAGAACGAATCTGGTCACAAAGGAATAGTATTGTTCGACTGTCCAGTTAGGAATCCAGCCAAGCGACTGCGTGTCGTGAAAGAAGAATAGGATGGTCTTGGGCAGGAGCCAAAGGTAGCAACAGGTCACTCCAATCAGAAAGAGGCCAAAGCTGACTCCGATGGCAGGAAAAAGAAAGCGCTTCTCCACGGCTGTGAGGGCGGGCAGAACAAATTGGGCGAGAAAGTAAAGCAGCAAAGGAAAGGAGAGAACTATCCCGGCATAAAAGGCAAGATGAAAGGAGATGGTGATTGAGTCAGTAATGCCAAGGGCGCGCAATGTACCGACCTGGCCGCCTACTTCGTTCAAGGGCCGTTGCAGAATCATGACCAGACGCTGGCGGAAGCCGAAGCAGAGAACCATCGCGATGACAAGAGTGATAGCCATCTTCACGATCGTCCAGCGCAGGTCCTCGAGGTGTTCCAGAAAGGGTTTGGAGGTTACGCTTTCCGGCGGATCGCGAAAGGAGAAGATGTCGCGTAGCTTCATCGTGTTTCAAGGATAGATTTCGCCGGTCGCGATCAGGCGGGCCCAAATACTAAGGCTATTGGAGTCGCAAATTTGACCTTCAGCGATCATTGCTCGCACGACGTCGGTGCCGAATTCGCGACAGTCGACAATCGCCTCGGTCTCGTCGTGTTGCGGGCCACTCAGGGCCTTTCGCACCGGTCGAGCGAGAAAAAGATAACAATGTTCGTCGGTCATGCCGGGGGAGGAGAAAAAATAGCCTAACGAGACTAGCTCTGCTTGCGACGACAGTTCGTAGCCGGTTTCTTCCAGCAACTCCCGCCGCGCGGCCTCCCGAACCTTAATATCATCGGGTTCAAGCGATTCATCGATCTGGCCGGCAGGCATCGACCAGATGGCGGCCCGAATCGGAATTCGTTCCTCCCGGATAAGGACAAACTTTCCCTCGCTTGTCACGGGTGCGATCGCAACCGCTGGCTTGCGATGGACCACTGTCCACTTGCGGCCGGCGGGCTGCGCAGGAGTGCGTACTTTGTCGGTTGCCACCTGAAGATGCGGGGTGTTGAAGTGCAGTTCGCTGCCGAGGGTTTCCCAGCCTTCGCCGTCGCGCACCAAATTGCTCTCTTGCACGCGGGAAGGTATGGATGGCTTTCGGAAAAGCCAATGCCTAGCGAGAAGCCCCCCGCTCGCGCAGCACGCGCACCGCGACGTAGCGCGTTTCGGGAAGAATAAACTTACGGAGTTCCAGCTCGACGCGGCAAACGTCGAAACTGCGCAGAATGTGCTCCGCCATTTGGTGCGCAAGCGTCTCGATGAGGCTGTCGCGGCGGCCGGTGACGAAGCGTCGCAGCTCCGCGCACACGGCAGCATAGTCGATCGTCCGTGAGATATCCTCCCCCACTTCGCCGAAATGGTTTGGCGGTCGCAGAACCAGGGAAACAACGAGACGCTGTGGCTGGCGGCGTTCTTCCTCGGTCACGCCGACCGAACCGAGAAGTTCCAGCTCTTGGATAAGAATCTCGTCACCAGGCAACATAGCTGCTTTCAAAGTGGGACGAGCTAGGGAGACCACGGGCAGGCAGGGGCGGCAAGCGGAATGTGCGACATCGCAACCGAAAGATGAAGAAGTCTGCTTGCTGCGAAAGCACGAAATGCCAGAGCGGTAGCCGCACCGGCCGGGAGAGAATATTCTGGACAGAATGCAGGCGGTTTGTTAATCGCCATAAGCAGTGCGCGCTTCGCCCTGGCGACATCTGCGGCTTCGGTGCCCCATGAAAATACTATCGAGATCTATTGTTGCTTCATTCTTGATGCCAATCCTTTTGGCTAAGGCTGCCCCCAGCCCAATCCTCACTCACGGGCCGGTCGTCGGCGGGGTGACCGACTCGCAAGCACAGGTTTTTGTGCGCACAAACCAGTCCGCGGCTGTTATCCTTCAGTATTCGACTGACCCAGGGTTGGCCGGTGCGCTGTCCACCAGTCCGATTACCACGATTGGCACGAGCGATTTCACCGCAAAAATTCCACTGAGCGGGCTGACGGCAGAAACGACCTACTACCTAAACGTCCTCGTTAACAACGTGCCGCAACTTTCGGCACCTTATCCGTTCTTCACCACTTTCGCGCAAGCCGGCACTTCGCGGGACTTTCAATTCATAGTTTTAACTGACTTTGTCAGCGTGGGCAAGATGGATGCCTCTGTGCAGACTTTTGCAAACGCGTCCGCCGAACAACCCGCCTTCGCTTTCATTGGCGGTGATTTCGACCATCGCGGACCCAGAACTCTGTCGGATAAGCGAAACATGTTTAAGCAGCTCTATGACCCAAGCACCCCATTTATGAGCGGTTTCGTGCCGCTGATCCTGCAGCGGATGGCCATCGCTCATCAGTGGGACGATCATGACTCCGGCCCAAATAACTGCGACAAGACTTATCCAGATTGGGACATAACGCAGCAAGCCTACCAGGAATATACCCCAACTTACCCTTTACCGTCTGTAAGTCCGGGGATTTGGCAGAAGTTCAGTTACGCGCAGGCGGACTTCTTTCTCCTGGATTGCCGTAGTCAGCGCGATCCAGACGGGGATCCTGACCACACTGGCAAGAGTATGCTCGACGGAAATAATATTGGCGCTGCCGGAGAGTTACAGTGGCTCGAGACTGGCCTGCTAAACTCGACAGCTAAGTGGAAGGTCATTTTTACTTCTGTTATAACCAATCCAAGCACGAAGCAAAACGACGGTTGGGGAGCTTTTCAAACAGAATGGAACATTCTTAAGAACTATATCCTTACGAATAACATCCTTAACGTCGTTTTCATTGCCGGCGACCTCCATTTGAACGCGATTGATAATGGCAGTGCAAGCGGCTTTCCCGAGATGTGTGTAGCGCAGGCAAACCGGACAATTAATTTTGGCTGCGCAACCGCTCCGAATGGAACCTGGAGTGAGGGCTACTACGACGATACCTGCGCCGGCTACGGACTTGTGAACATAGACGCGAGATCCCGACCGACTGGTTTTGCAGGCAGTCGATGAATTCGGAATTATTCGTATTGCTTACACGGTCAACGATGAAACGCCACCACCGACTCCGACACCTACCAAGCCGACTCCTACTCCTACAGCCACACCAACTCCTACCGAAACCCCAACCCCAACACCTACGCCTACTGACACCCCACCCCTACACCAACTCCAACTGATACCCCGACCCCTACGCCTACTCCAACCGACACCCCAACCCCTACGCCTACTGACACCCCAACACCTACGCCCACTCCAACCCCAACCGCGACTCCCACCCCGACGCCGCTGGCGCCGATTATCACTCATCAGCCGGAGAATCGAAGAGTTGATGTGGGCACTAGCGCTCGGTTTGCGGTTACCGCCACCGGCTCTCCTCCTCTTAGCTACCAGTGGACGAAGAATAGTGTCGGTATTCCCGGAGCAACTGCGGCAAACTACGTCACGCCACCCGCGACGGGTGCCGACAGCGGGAGTACTTTCGCGGTCGTCGTCAGCAATACTGCCGGAAACGTTACGAGCAATAGTGCGACGCTCACCGTCAGCCTGCCGCCGTCAATTTCGGTTCAGCCGGCAGATACGACTGTAATTGTTGGAAGAGCGGCGGGTTTCTCGGTTAAAGCCATAGGCAAGGCTCCGTTGGCCTTTCAATGGATGAAAAATGGTCAACCGATAACCGGTGCCAATGGTGCGACTTACCGTACTCCGCCAGCAACGACAGAAGACAATGGCGCAGCCTTCGCCGTCAAAGTTACCAACAGCCTCGGGTCAACGACGAGTAACAATGCTATCCTGACAGTCCGATAGTGGGAGAGTCGGCGTTCTTATTGCTAAGTTGAGATCGCAATGTTACGAGCAACCGCGCTCGCTCGACTGTCAGCTGATCGTAACGAGCGCCGCTTAGCCCGCGAAGTGCGATTTAAATTGAGGAAATCGTAAGTTTTCGAGAACCTCGCTCCGAATTTTCCGTAGGAACCCTATAGAGAACCCATTCTCTCTACCGGTAATATCGGCTGTACTTCCTCAACCACTGTTCTCTCTCGGAACGTTCTCCTGCGCGAACCACGCGACCCGCCCTGGAGCGGCGGTATGCCTCTATGGGGAAACCCAAGGCGCCGCCGACCCCTCACCCCTTTTAGGTGATTCGTTCTTTACGCCGATGCGGCCCAACTCCGCCATGGGTTGATGCGGTTGTGTTATGATGTCGAATTGTGCAGGAAGAAAAAGCCCCGTCGTTTCCTTCCAAAGCAACCGGTTTCTCGTCGCCGGATCATCGTAGACAGGTGAGACTTCATCTCGGCGCGTCATTCGCCGACTCATGGGAGAATGTCCTGTTGCCGTGGTTCAAGGAAGTTGCCCGTTCACCGCTCGCGGCAAAACCATCCGCAATCGTTACGCCGTCTCGTAGCATAGCTTATCTCCTGCGGAGCAAACTACTCGCAGCCAATCTATCATTTCTCGGCTTAAAATTTCTTTCCCCAGCCCAGCTGCGGGAAAATCTCTCGCGAGACGGAAAAGAGATTTCCTTGCGCGAACATCTGCGTCTCCTGCTAGCCATCGCGGCGGAGACGGTTGTCAAACAGTCGAGCGTCGGCGAGACGAGGGACGCATCAAAGCAACTGGTTGCGAAATCGATTGCTCGCGACCCCGATCATTTCCTACGCACGATTGACCAACTCAGCGCTGCGGGTTGGACCATCGGAGAAATCAATGAACCGGGCTTAAGCGAGGTCTCACAGCGCTTTGAGAGAATGGCGAGCGATTGTGGTTTTCGATTTGTGCACGAAGCGGATCGGCAACTCGAGGCGGCAGCGTCCCAATTGCCTCCGTTTTTTCACCGGCTGATGCTTCTTGGATTCAATGGTGCACACTGGCCTCTTTGGCCGCTACTGCACGGTGCGGTGAGATCTTCTTCGGACTCAGTTGTCATTCTCAACCATCCGCGGGACGAAGCGTCTGAGCTCGATGAGACATGGGTTGGCACCTGGGAAGAAGTCTTTGGCGAAGCGCTACCTATTCCGCCGGCCAACGATAAAGTTTTCTCGTCCGCGGAACGATTACCTCGTCCGAAAACGACGAACGAAACCAGCAGTCGCACCGGGATTTCCGGGGAAATGATTCACTTTCTTGTCGGCCGCGATACACCGGAACAGGCGAGAGCCATTGTCGCTTTAACGGCGAAATTTCTTCAGGAACCGCACTCTGAACGGATTGGAATTCTGTTTCCCCGCCCTGGTGCTCTGCCTCGCATGGTTGCGCGGCTGTTAGAGAAAGCGGGCATTGCGCACAACGATGGCCTGGCACACCCGGCCCCGAGCGCTTTCGATAGTGAGGCGTGGCGTGCGTGGCTGGAATTGCAAGAAAGCCCTAGACTAAAAGTGCTCTTGCGTTTCTTGCGCGCGAGTAACACAAAGCTCTTCAGCACAGTCGCGCTAACCGAGGTCGAACGCCGCCTGCGTGAGCGCTACCATGCCGTTCTCATCGATGACCTGGACATCCTGCGCGAGGCCTTTGCGCGTCAAGGCGAGTCGCCAGAGCGCGCCGCGATCGTCGCCGGCTTGGAGAAGATCGAATTTCTCCCGCGCGTCGGAACGTTGCTCGAGTTCCTTTCGCAAACGCAAAAGATTTTCTTGCGGCTTGGCTGGAAACAGCACTGGAGCGAAGTCGATCGTCTGAGCCGCAGTTGGGCGGCGCGACTGGCTGACTTGTTTCCGCGTCACCTTTATCTGCGCTGGCTGCGCGAAATTTTAGGAATGCCTTCGCTGCAACGCGACGAATTAGGCACGCACCCCTACAGCCGGGTGCACCTTCTTCCTTATGCCGAGGCGGAAGGCCAGTTCTGGTCGCATCTCATCCTTGCTGGACTAACTGAAGAAGAGTGGCCGGCTCTGGACGGGGAGCTTGGTTTTGTGCGGGAGCAGGAGATCGACGAATTCAATCGAAGTAATCGCATTCTTAATCGGCAAGCTGTGAAGCGCGGCCGTCATGGTGAAGGTCACTGGAGCGTGCGTCCTAACAAAACCCTCCTCCTCGGATCGAATGAACGCCGCCAAATCCGCCGACGTCAGCTCAATAACCTTCTCGAGAGCGCGGAGCACGGTATTGGCGTCACCGCGAACCTGTATTCCGATTCGTTTCCCAGTCGAACTGCCAACCCCAGCGATCTATTTTCGCGTTTGTATTTTTCCGCGCGAGGCGAAGGCCTCTCGCAGCCGGTACTGCATGCACTGGAAAAGCAGACGCGCGAGTGGCTGGGCGATTGGTCGCCGATCGATTCAGAAAAAGTGAATTCAATTAAGATCGGCCGCACGCGTTATGCCTATGATTTGCGTCGTCAACTCCGACCCGCGAGCGAATACGAATTCGCGCTGCGCACGCCGCCGGATCAACCGGTTTCCCTGGCGGTAACTAATTGGGAGCAGGCTATTCGATGGCCCGCGATCATCTGGATGAAAATTTTCCTCGGCGTAGAAGCCGACGGAGAAGACGGCAACGCTTGGGCGGGCGCGACCGGGCAATGGGTTCATCGCTGGCTGGCCGAAGCAACGGGGGCCTCCGAGGGTAATCGCTTCGTGCCGATTTCTGAAACAGGCGAGATTCGCGGTCGAATTCTTGCGAGTGCGAAGCGTTTCCACGCTGAAGTACAATCGCTTTGTCAAACATGCGACCGTCCGGTTCCCGACTGGTGGACCTCGGGCTGGGGTAATGCGCTTTACCTTGCCGACACGCTCGCCTGCAAACTTTCCGCTCTTTCGGATTGGTCGGCGCTCGCCGCCGAATGGAAGCTCAATTCGCCGACAGTAATTCCACTGGATAGCGAACGCGCCTTACGTGTACGCGGACGCATCGATTTGATTCTCGGACGCGGAGAAAAAAACAACGCTGATCTCGGCGGCTTCCCCGAACTTTGGATCGTCGACTACAAGACGGGGGGGCAACGCGCGTTCGATCTTCGTGCACACAAGAAGAGCGAGACTCCGCAGGACAAGCTCCTAAGGCAACTGGTGGATGGACGAGGTGTGCAGCTCGCCCTCTATTCCCTGGCCGCGCACGCCTTGGGCGCGGAGGATGCGCGCCTGACCTTACTTGGTTTCAACAGCGACATGGAACCACAGTTCGGGCTTAAGGACGCAATCGCGCAAAAGGAGTTTTGGCGGGCTTTGCACGAAATGCAGGAGACTGGGAGCTTTGGCATGCTCGGTTTCATACACAAGAGCTTTGGCTTTTGTCCTGCCTATCCGCTGGCGACCTTGCAGGTCGATGTCGATTTACTCCGCGAGAAGTGGGCGCTCACCCATCCAGCTCTCGTCACTCAAACAGAGGAGCCGCAGTTTGAGTGAGCCAGCGGATCAGGAAGCGCGTCATCGGTTCGCGAGCAGATTGGGTCGCAACTTCTCCGTCGTCGCTTCGGCCGGCTCGGGTAAGACGCGCGCGATTACTGAGCGCGTTCTCGAGTTAGCACGCAGCCCGAATGGACGGGAAAGTCTGCCGCAACTAGTCGTCGTCACCTATACCAACCGCGCGGCCGATGAGATGCAGCAGCGCACGCGCCAGCGCATTCTTGAAGCTCGCCTTCCGCTCGAGGTCATCGAAGCATTTAGTCGCGCCTTCTTCGGCACGATCCACAGCTTCTGCATGAAATTGCTTGCCGCGCACGGACATCACCTTGGCCTGCCAGCGAACCTTGAGCTGATCAGTGATGACGCCGAGCTCTGGAACCAGTTCGTGCAACAATATACCACCATTGGTCGGTCGTTAGGCGAGGAGAATCGACGAGTCCTTCTCCGGCATGTTCAAGTACGGGATTTGATGGAGCTGGCGCGTAAATGCGAGACGGAGCTGAATGGCGTCCCTCCGGATTCGCCCTGTCCAGGTGCTGACTTCACGGAGCTTTACCAGGTCCCTCCGAAAGGGTCTTCGGTAAACACGATTCGCAAAGATTTGGAGAATCTTCGGCGTTGGGAAGAACGCTGGTGTCAGACCACCGAGTTTGTCCCCTGGCCTCCGCGTTCCTGCAATGCGCGGCACTTCGTTAGGCTGTGGCGCGAGGCCTTCCAACCGCTGCGTGGGTGGGTCAATGCCCTGGCTGTTTGTGTCGTTGCGGAAGTGCACCGCGCCTACCGCGAGTTCCGTTTCGAGCGCGGCATGGTCACGTATGCCGACCAGGTGGCGCTCGCAGGTCAACTAATGCGTCAGCCCAACGTCGTTAGGCGCATTCGCGACAACAATTATCGCGTCATCCTCGATGAAGCGCAGGACACTGATCCGCAGCAGTTTCTCGTCCTCCTCGAGGTCACCCGGCCAACAGATGCGCCTGGGATCTGGCGCGAGACACGCCTGGCGCCCCCTCGACCCGGCCACTTTTGTATGGTGGGTGATTTCCAGCAATCCATCTACCGCACCCCGTCGGATCTCACGCGCTATCGCGAGCTCCACGAGCAGCTAATCGCTGATGGCGCCGCTGAGGAGCTGACCTTTTCCGTCACTTTTCGGCTCGATCAGGCGCCGCTGGATTTCATCAACGCTACTTTTCCCACCATTCTCAATAATACCGCCGGGCAAGTGCAGTTCGTCCCGCTGAATGCGCGACCGGAAATCCTTTCAGGGCAAATCATTCGGTTCGATCTCAAGAGTGAAGTGGACCTAACAAGTCGAGAATTGCCTCGCGCCAACTTGGAAGCCAGTGAATTGGCGGAATGGTTGCGCGATCGCGGATTCTCGAAATTGCGCGCCACGTCGTGGCGCGAAGTCGCCATTCTCGCACCGCGCAAAGCGTGGCTGCGCTCCATGCGTGATGCGTTGCTTGCCATTGGTTTGCCTGCCGAGGTTCATTCCGAATCGGAACTGCGCGCGGAGAATCCCGCTTACGCCTGGCTCACAGCTTTGGTCACCATCATGACCGATCCCAGCGCAAGCTACGAGATCGTCGGCGTCTTGCGTGAAGTCTTCGGCCTTTCCGATGATGAGCTGGCGCGTTTTTCACAAGGTAACGGCGCACGTTTTCAAATCGCCGAACGGACCGGCGGGCGCGGTCCAGTGCCGGAGACGTTGAATCTCCTCGCGCGTCTTCGCCTAACGATCACGCAACAACCGCTCTTTAGCGCAGCGCAGGAAATTGTGAGGATGACGCACTTGCGCGAGCGTCTGCGTTCCCTGCCAGCGGAGACATTTCCCGAACTTACGTCCGAGCTCGATCGATTGCTCAGCGCCGCTGCAGCCGCCGAAGCGAACAAAGCTTCACTGGCGGATTTCGCGCGCAATCTACGAAGTAATTACAGCGCAGTCCGCGAGACGAACCCTTCAACGTCGAACGCTATTCAACTCATCACTGCGCACAAAGCCAAAGGCTCCGAATGGCAGGCCGTAATTGTCCCTTTCTTCACTCGTAAGGTTTGGCTCGCAAACCCGCGTTATCCCATGCTGGTGAAAGCTGGCCAGCGTGAGCAAGCGCAGATCGTCTTCGACAAAACCGATTCGGATGAATTGGAAGACGAACTGAAGACGGCTACGCGCCAGGAAATGGAGCGACTGCTTTACGTCGCCCTCACTCGGGCTAAACACACGCTTGTCTTGGCTGTCGACCGCGATTTTTTTCCCAAGGAGAAAGGCTTCCATTCCGATTCGCTGTTCAAATGGCTACGCGCCGACAGGGGCGAGCCTAACGAGAAGCACCTCGCCTCTCTTCCGGACGAGCCGGACGAGTGCGCGCAGACAGCGCACCATCAGCAGATGATTCCGCAGGAAAGAACATGGGAAAATTTTGGTCCGCGCGAGACCGGCTGGATCGATCGCGCGCGACAGAAGGCGAATCGCTTTATGCGCACGGTTGTCCCCAGCAATCTCGGATCCAATGAGAAGCGCGATTCGGCAGAAGGAGAGCCGTGGATAGATATGGAGCCGGAGGTTCGGCCACTGCGGGTCGATAATCCGGCGACTCGTTACGGAATCTGGTGGCATGACCTGGCACAAAGAATTCCGTGGATGCGCGAGGCGCGAGTTTGGGATGAAACCTTTGCCGCTCTCCATGACAGCTCACCTGACTTGGCGCGCTCGACACGCGAGTGGCGACTCCTGCGCAGCCGAGTGAATGCGCTGTCCGATCTCGCGAGCGATTGGGGCGAATGCCAGCCGATGATCCACCTGGAGATGCCCTTCTATTGGAAAATGACTGATGAGCGAAGCCTGGAAGGATTGATCGATCTCGCGCTCTTCGATTCGACGTCCAATCAATGGCTCATCATCGATTGGAAAACGAATCGCGTCGCGGCAAAACAGCTTTCCGTTCTGCGCGAAGAGTATCGTGCTCAGCTAGCGGCTTATCGGCAGGTGGTGCAGGAGCTAACCGGCCAAGTTGTCAGCGCCGCGCTTTATTCAACCGCGACTGGGGAGTTTGTCCGCTATGAGTCTGCCGAGTTGGACGACGAATGGAAGCGATTGAAAGCCCTTTCTCCGGAGAAACTATTTGATACCCTGAGCGAAGAATAGCAGCCGAGCGTCAGCATGACCTTGACTCGTTAGGCAAGGAAACATGTCCGAAGGAGCTCTTCATGCTATAACCAGTGGAAATGAAGAAGGAACCACGGCACATCGACAAACCGGAACCACGCTGGCAGGCTGTGCTCGCCTTTGTTGCGGTGGGCGCAATTTACCTCGCCCTACCGAAATCACTGATTGTCGGCCCGACTTGGTTGCTGCTGACACTTATGGTCGTTCTACTTGTACCCACGGTCGTTAGTCATCGACTCGGCCATCTTTCCCTCAACCGCATTCTCGGCTTTGCCACCACTTTACTCATCACTTGCGCCCTTATCGGTTCAGTCGTGCTGCTGGTACACGCGTTACCTTCGCACAAAGAACCGCCTCTCCAGCTTCTCTCCTCGGCCGCGCTTCTTTGGATAACAAACGTTATTGTTTTTGCGCTTTGGTATTGGCGAATCGACGGCGGCGGCCCAACCAGGCGCCACGACCACTACGAGTTTGGGAGCAACAGTTTTCTCTTTCCGCAAATGCAGATCCCGCGAGAAGAACGAAGCGACTTTGCCTGTGCGCGCTGGCGGCCGCACTTCGTTGATTATCTCTTCGTCGCCTTCACACAAAGTTCCACCTTCGGCCCAACCGACGCTCCTCTGCTCGCGCGCTGGGCGAAAGTTTTCGCGATGATCCAGGCTTTTATCTCGCTCTCGATTGTCGTTCTCCTGATCTCGCGCGCAGTTGGCGCGCTTTGAAAATACCAATCCTTCCAGATTAGTTCCGCTTTCCGCGTCGGAGTGCAAAACGCATTACGGCCATTGATCTTTCCAAGCGCGATGACCGAATGACCCAGCCGAGAACGAAGCTCGGTGCTCGGGTCTGCGCAGGTGAACAAATCGTGAATGAACAATCTGGAATCAGTCGCCGCCGCGTCCTCGGCGGGCTCGGTGCCGGTCTTGCCGTCGCCGTCCCGCGAGTGTTTGGAGCGTCGGCAAAGAAGGAGGAAACTATGGCACCTGAGAAACTGGCGGATCCGACATCGAAATATCCAAAACCTCCATTCAAGGAGCAGTCACAACCGTGGCCGGGACTGGCAAGTAAGATGGATCCCCGACCCGATCATGGCGAAAAGACTTATAAAGGATCAGGCCGCTTACAAGGCCGCAAGGCTCTTATCACTGGCGGCGACTCCGGCATGGGGCGCGCCGCCGCAATCGCTTACGCGCGCGAAGGCGCCGATGTGGCGATCAATTACTTTCCTACTGAACAACCCGACGCCGATGAGGTTATCGCGTTGATCAAGGAGTCCGGTCGCAAGGCAGTTGCTTTACCGGGAGACCTGCGAGAAGAGAATTTTTGTAAGAAGCTGGTCGCCGATGCGGTGGAAGAGCTGGGTGGTTTGGATATCCTCGTTTGCAACGCCGCGCGGCAACAAGAACGGCAGTCGATCCTTGATGTCTCGAGCGAAGACTTCGATGCGACCATGAAAACCAACATCTACGCACCTTTCTGGATCATTAAGGCAGCGCTGCCGCACTTGAAACCAGGAGCCGTAATTATCGGCACAGCCTCAGAGCAAGCTTATGATCCGTCGCCGGATCTTTATGACTATGCCCAGACAAAGGCTGCAACCATGAACTACGTAAAGTCACTCGCGAAGCAGCTGGGACCGAAGGGGATTCGCGTTAATGGTGTCGCGCCCGGACCGATCTGGACACCGCTGCAGGTTAGCGGTGGAGCTACAATGGAAAAGCTTAGGAAATTTGGCGGACAAACCCCGCTTGGTCGACCGGGACAGCCAGCGGAGCTAGCCTCCATCTATGTCCAGTTAGCGGCGAGTGACGCAAGTTATGCAAATGGTAACATCTACGGTGCGGCTGGCGGTAGCGGTCAGCCTTGATGACCGCAATCGCAGGGTTATCGATGACGATTAATTGAGACCTAAGACCTCTTGGACTTAGAGCGATTTGTCCACGCGCAGGAACACTCCTATGAGAGAGCGCTTTCGGAAATCAAAGGCGGACAGAAGCGCTCGCATTGGATGTGGTATATTTTTCCTCAGCTCGAAGGCCTTGGTCACAGCGCCATGTCACAGCGTTATTCGATTGGGAGCCTCGCTGAAGCAGAGATGTATCTTAAGCACCCTATCCTCGGTCCGCGATTGATTACCTGTCTCGAGGCACTTCTCAACTTAGAGAACCGATCGGCCGAGGACATCTTCGGTTTCCTCGACGCGAAGAAACTAAGATCCAGCGTCACGTTATTCGCGGCCGCGTCGCCTGGTGAGTCGATCTTTCAGGAATTGTTCCGAAAGTATTTCCACGGAGAAAATGACCCAGCGACGCTTCGCCTGCTGAAGTCAGCCCGTTAGGTCACACCTCAGCCGGCAATCGGGCTCGAACCGATGACCTGCTGATTACAAATCAGCTGCTCTACCAACTGAGCTATGCCGGCGTTTGGCTCGAAAAGTAGGCCAAAAAGGAGCCTGCACAAGGCTCCTTTCCGCATGCCAATTCTCCGTATGATTGCCCTCGTGATAACCCTCATACGATGCACCGACTAGAAGCTCCATCACCACGAGATGGGAGTTCACAGCCGCCAATCCTGGGATTCGCCCGGCATTACAATCAGCCGGGCGAAGCAGGCAATACCCTAGAAATGGAACCGCACACCGGCGCCAACCAGGTGCTGTCCGAGATCCCGACTCTCGCTGGTTTCGAACTGAGTGCTCGTGTAATCGAGGTAGTGGTATTCGATAAAAGTGCTGAACTTCGGGTTCCAATAATAATCTGCGCCGGCTATGACCTGCCACGCAAGATCGGCATGGCTTGCGCCACCACTTGTGCCGAAGTCGCCGCGAGCGTTATGAAAATCGAACCCGGCCGATTCCGCATAATAGACACCGACACCAGCGCCTACGTAGGGTTGGAATCTGCCAAAAGCGAATCTCCCAATGAAATTCGACATAAATGCCCCGGTGTTAATAAAACTGGTTCCGGAGCTCGTCCTGGTTATTACACCACCAATGTTCAAAGTCGCATCCGCGCCCCCCCTGAAGCCATTGTAAAATAAATCCGCTTCAATAGCCGGTCGAAACACTCCGGTTCCAAAAACCCAGCCCGCTTTGATTCCGCCGAAAAAGCCGACATCATTTTTCGGGTTAATTTCAAGCGTGTCCCCGAATTCATTGCTGAATGTCCTGCTTCCACCGCGGTCCTGGTAAACGTTCGCTCCGGCATCGAGCGCCATATAGAAGCCGGTGCCAAAGATTTCCGGTAGTGGCTGCTGTTGCACGACGTTCTTGGATTCAACGACTGCTGGGCCGGCGTGCAGCGAGGCGGCGGTGAAAAGCGCCGCGACAACAGAGATTAAGGATAATATTTTTTTCATTTGGTGTTGGGTTTGTTACAGACGGTCGTACGAAGGGAAACGTTCGCCATTGGACTTTGGTCGTATAGGAAACCACCTTAGTCCGGCGGGCTGATACCCGGGACGACAGGCTTCCCGCCCTGGGGTTTGCGAGCTTCGCCTAACGTCTGCTTGGAATGAATTAGTTTGGGATGTCGCGTAAAATTTGGTGAAAAATGATACGGAACTGACGTGTGACGCCAACAATTCCGGCTTCTTTACGATGAGCTGGACGACGATAACCTGGTCGATGCCGGGCAGGAGGTGCTTCGACTTTCCCCGCTATGGGAAGGCCTTTCCGGGAGCATGTTCGACGATGCTCGCGTCGCTCCGATCAGTAAAATTTCGCTCTGTGAGTGAGTTGCTCTGGATCGCAAATGCATTGCCCGAGTTTTTGCAAGCATGGTTCCGTAGGCGCTACTGCACTTGTCCTCGGCGACTGGCGGCGGTTTGCCAAAGCGCAATCATTCTGCCTGCAAAAGATGCCGATATCCAGACCCGGGAGAATCCGTTTACTATGCGGCGGTGGCTGACGAATCGCTTAATGACAGGAAGTCTCCAAGGAAACGTGGGTCTCGTTAGGCGCTCATGCCCTGCAAGTATTTTTTTCTCGATCCCCGTCGACGGGCTCTGCATGAGATGAATGTCCCATCGAGGCAAGTTGAACATTTCGAAGATTCGCCAGGCAAGAGGTGCTTTGCCTCGACTCCTCAACCTGATAGGAACCTCATAGTTTATCTTTCGTGACCAGAAACAGGAGCGCTCGGGTGCGTGTCGTGTGGCTGCGCGACGTCGCGTCGGTAAGTGCCGCGAGAAGGTTTGCGGCAACGCTGCCGCTGAGGAGCAGGTTACAGTTGTGTGACATCTGGCGGGCGCGACGTGCACGGCTGATTCTGCTGGCCGGAACCGCCGCGGTGATTCCGTTCCTCCTCGCGGCGACCGCGTCGGCAACGGAACCGAAGCGAGTTCTCCTGGTCCATTCCTTTGGAAGGGCGGCGCCAATTCCGGCCCTTTCTCTTTCTTTCGAGAGTGAATTGACCGCGAAGATGGATGGTCCGGTCGATCTCGATGAGGTTTCGGTGGATATGGCGAGATATGCCGATCCCGAGATGCAGGAGGCGATTGCTGAATACCTGGAAAAGCACATGGCCAAATGGCGGCCTGATCTCGTCGTCCCAATGGCCGCACCCGCAGCCATGTTTGTGGCCAAGTACCGAGAGCGCCTCTTTCCGGGAACGCCAGCCCTCTACATCGGGACGGATCCGCGGAACCTTCCACCGGGCGCGTTGGAGCAAAACGCGACTGCAGTTGAGCAGGCATTGGACATTCCCGGCTTGTTTGAGGACATCTTGCAAGTTGCGCCCGCGACAAAAAATATCGCGGTTGTGGTTGGTGCGACGCCGTTGGAACAGCGTTGGCAGCGCGCCTTCCAAAAAGCATCAGAGCCGCTCGCCGGGCGAATCAAATTCACCTACTTCAACGATCTTTCCTTTAAGGAAATGCAGGAGCGGGTCGCCACCCTGCCGCCGAATTCCTACATCTTTTATTTCATGCTGCTTCGTGATGCCACAGGGGTGACGTACAGTACGGATGACGCCCTGCGGCGCCTCAGCGCAGTGGCCAACGCGCCCATGAACTCGATATTTGCTCACCAATTAGGAACGGGGATCGTAGGTGGGCGGCTTTACCCAACTGAGCTTGTCGGAAAGGAAGCTGGGGACGTCGCCGTTCGTATCTTGCACGGCGAACCCGCTTCCAGTTTTCCGCCCAAACTGATCGATCGCCTCCCGCCGCGCTATGATTGGCGCGCGCTCAAGCGCTGGAAGATCGATGAAAAACTCCTGCCGCCTGGAAGCACTATCCTGTTCCGCGAGCCGACAGTTTGGGAACGCTACCAGACATGGATCATAAGCGGCTTTTCGCTCTGCATTCTGCAAGGACTGCTTATCGCCGGCCTGGTAGCTAGCCTGATTAGCCGGCGAAAAGCTGAGTCCTCGTTAGAGGAAAGTGAGAAACGCTTTCAAACCACGGCTGATGCCTCACCTGTGATGATGTGGATGACGGGCGAGGATGAGCTTTGCACCTACGTTAACAAAGCCTGGCTTGAGTTTACCGGGCGACGCCTCGAGCAGGACCTTGGGGAGGGCTGGAGCGAAAGTATTCATCCCGATGACTTGGGGAAAACTTTGCAGACCTACGGCAGTGCCTTTGATGCTCGCGAACGTTTCGCCATGCAATATCGCCTGAAGAGGCGCGACGGGGAATATCGTTGGATTACCGACCAAGGAGTGCCCCGTTATGGCCCGCGGGGGAACTTCCGCGGCTACGTCGGCGCCTGTGTTGATATCACCGACTTGTTGGACAAGGACCGGGCCTTGCGGGAAGTCGAAGACCGAGTCGCGCTCGCAACCGAGGTCGCCCATCTGGCGGTGTGGGAGTTGGACACGGTTACCTACGATCTCTGGATTTCTGACAATGGACGAAAGCTTTTTGGATTCGAATCGGAGGGTCCGATTAGTTACGCAACGTATCAAGATCGAGTTCACCCAGAAGATCGGGCGCGGCGTGCGTCGACAATCAAGCAAGCCATTGAAACGCAAAGTGGCTACTCATTGGAGTATCGCTTTCTGCTTCCCGACGGAAGTGTCCGCTGGATCGGTGGACGAGGACGCTGTGTCAGTGACAAAGATGGCCGGCTCACTCGCCTTGTGGGCGTTACGATGGACACGACCGAGCTGAAACAAGCGCAGCAACTTTTCCAGCTTGCGACCGAAGCATCGCCCAGCGGCGTCGCGCTCGCGGATGCTACAGGAAGAATTGTTCTTGTTAACGCACACGTCGAAGAACTTTTCGGCTACGGCCGTGACGAACTCATCGGCAAATCAATCGAGATTCTCGTGCGAGAGCGGTTTGCTTTGTACGCCCCCGCGGATCGTGAGGAATTTTTCGCCGAGCTGCAGAGAGGTGCAACGGGATCTGGCCGCGAGTTACTTGCCGTGCGCAGGGATGGAAGCGAGTTCCCGGTGGAGATAAGTTTGAATCCGATTCAAACGCCCCAAGGTATCCTCATTCTTGCGTCAATCGTCGACATCTCGGCGCGTAAGCTGGCCGAAGAAGAGGCCCAACGCCGACGCGAGGAGATCGATTTGCTGAGTCGCGTGAGTCTCCTCGGTGAAATGACCGCCTCCATCGCTCACGAGGTCAATCAGCCCCTCTCGGGCATCATCAGTAACGCCGGCGCTGGTGAACGTTTCATCGATCGAGGCAATGTGAATCTCGAGCAGCTTCGTGAGATTTTGGTAGATATCGGGGCGGACGGGCGGCGGGCCTATAATGTGATGCAAAACATCCGCAACACGGTCAAGAGAGGCGGAGCGATCCGGGAGCGGCTATCCATAAACGACGTGGTCACGCATGTGGCACACCTTATCCAGCCCGACGCGGCGGCACATTCATGTCACCTGAAAATCTCCCTGGCCGATAGGTTGCCGGCAGTCGACGGTGACCCGATTCAGATCCAGCAGGTATTGGTCAACCTGATTGGCAACGCTTTCGATTCCATGAGAGAGACAGCCTTAGAGAATCGGAAGGTCGAGGTGAGCACCAAGAGAAATGGCGATGAGACGGTTGAACTGAGTGTTCGCGATTACGGCGTGGGCATCGACGAAGGAGTGCGGAGCCGCATTTTCGAGCAGTTCTTCACGACAAAGGAAGACGGGTTGGGAATGGGTCTCGCCATCGTGCGTTCGATCATCCAGGCGCACGAAGGCTCTATCGTAGCGGAAAACGCCCCTGGCGGCGGCGCTTGCTTCTCCGTCACAATGCCGGTAAGCAATGGAACTGCGCCATGACAGGCGCGGACCCAAATGGTTTTTGTAATCGATGATGATCCGTCCGCGCGAAAAGGCCTAAGCCGATTGCTGGGCTCGGCGGACCACCAGAGCGAGGTTTTCGAGTCCGCTCCGGCTTTCCTGGCCCGGCCACCTCATCCCGGACCGGCCTGCATCATTGTTGACGTGCAGATGCCGGACCTGAATGGGCTGGAATTCCAGGAAACACTGATCCGGCGACGGCGTGAGGAACAGTTAATTTTCATAACCGGGCACGGCGATATTCCCATGTGTGCAAGGGTGATGAAGGCTGGCGCGGTTGACTTCCTACCCAAGCCGTTTCGGCCTGCCGAGCTCCTGAAGTGTGTGGAGCAGGCGCTCGCTCGATCTGCAGAGCAGCGGCGCATTGCAGCAGAAAAGGATGAAGCCCGAGAGTTACTTGATTTGCTCACTCCCCGCGAGTTCGAGGTTATGCAGTTGGTCGCCACTGGTATGCTGAACAAGCAGGTAGGCGGCGAGCTCGGGATGGCCGAGAAGACCGTGAAGCTCCACCGCGCCCGCGCGATGCACAAGCTGCGCATCACCTCAGTGGCCCAGTTGGTTCGATTGGTGGAAAAGGCCGAAGCTGCACCTTTTACGCCACGTCAGACCAAGGTCTAATACCAACTCGACTACAAATCGGTTAATTGGAGACATTAAATATGTCTCTACCGGTTGCGGCGTAACGGCTTTGCCACTCGCCGCCTCTGCAAGCGAACCGAAACATGCGACTGAAGGGTGAAAATCCTGAAACTATCAGATTGCCAATCAGCAATCCCTCGCAGCACATCGTCTGTCTCGTCGATGATGATCCGTCGATCCGGCGATCTATCGGCCGTCTCCTTGAGTCCGATGGCTTTATGGTGCGCGCGTTCAGCGAACCGGAGGATTTCGTGACCTATATCGCCAAAAATGACGTCGAAGTCGCCGTCTTAGATATATGGATGGATCGAATAACGGGAATGGAATTGCTCGCACATCTTTGTGCTCGCTCGCCGCGGGTGAAAGCGATCTTCATTACTGGCCGGGAGGATGCCGCCGCTCGAGCCACCGTAATGCAGGCTGGAGCGTTCGCGTTTTTCATCAAGCCGTTTGACGACGTGCAGTTTTTACAGGCTGTGCGGCGTGCATTTTCGCATCGCCTTGCCGCACGAGGAAGCACATGACAACCAATTGCGCTTCGACCTTCAGCCGGGATTACGCATTAGCCCATTGGGCGTGGACAAATACAACCTTTTCTGGTCGAAAGTCGTTCCAACAGTGACGATAAAATGCTCAAAAGTTCGATCTTATACGCCTCACCAAGATACGCGGTGAGCGAAATTGAACGACGGGATTTTCGGAGACATGCATCGAATGGAAGAAACCGGCTTTCCTAACGGATCCCAGCCAAATGGCGGCGCCGTTTGCCTGTTGGACGATGATCCGTCCGCCTTGAGAGGGATGAATCGGCTGCTCTCGTCCGCAGGCTGGATGGCAAAGCCATTCGACAACCCGAAATGCTTTTTGGAGTACGTGCAGACTCATCGACCCAAGGTGGCCGTGCTTGATATCTTGATGCCAGTTATGAACGGTTTGGAGGTGCAAAGAAGGCTGCGCCAGATCTCGCCCTCGACAAAGGTAGTTATCCTCACAAGCATGGACGATCCGTCGGTCCGCTGCAAAGCAATGGAAGCGGGAGCATCCGCGTTTTTCCTCAAACCCGCCGACAGCGAGGAGTTTCTGCAAGCGATCAAGGTTACCGCGGACGACAGCTAATCCCTCCGCGCTCGCGGTCACTTGAGCCGCTCTTTCCCGGTAGGTGTCTACATTTACGAGACTGGATACGACCAAGGTCTCATACGCAATTACTGGTTTCCGCCAAAGAATTGGTCGAAGAGAGAAAGGTCCAGGGGCGTGTGAGTTGACTGGTTGATACCGTTGACTAGCTAGTGCGTTCCTCAACTAATAAGTAAGTAGTCTTATGAAAACGAAAAACGTGGTCTCGCAGGCGCGAGAGCTGGCAAAGGAATTTCGGGTTACGGAAGGAAAGGGCTTTCGGCTTAAGGCAATAAGTCCAGGGGAGACGTCGCATTTCACAAAGGAGAAACATAAATCGAAAGCCGAGGAAGCCCTCGCTACGGGCGTCAGCGCTCTGGCGGAGCTACAGGATAAGCTTTACGCACAGGATCGTTGGGCGGTGTTGCTCATTTTTCAGGCGATGGATGCGGCCGGCAAAGACGGCGCGATCAAGCATGTCATGTCCGGGGTGAATCCGCAGGGTTGTCACGTATCTTCCTTTAAGTCCCCTTCGGCGGAGGATTTGGACCACGACTATTTGTGGCGCTGCATGAAGGAGCTGCCGAATCGCGGGCAGATCGGCATTTTTAATCGTAGCTATTACGAGGAGCTGCTGGTGGTACGCGTGCACCCGGAATTTCTCGCGAAACAAAAGTTGCCGACCGAACTTGTCACCAAAAAAATCTGGAAAGAGCGCGCCGAGGACATTTGCAATTTCGAAGAGTATCTCAGTCACAATGGCGTTGTGGTACGGAAGATTTTCCTCCACGTCTCCAAGAAGGAACAGGAGCGACGCTTTCTCGGGCGGATCGACGATCCGCTCAAGAACTGGAAATTTTCCTCGAACGACGCGAATGAGCGCGATTACTGGGATGATTACATGGAGGCCTACGAGGACATGATCCAAAATACTGCCACGAGTTACGCTCCCTGGTATGTCATCCCAGCCGATAACAAATGGTTTACTCGGGTGGCGGTCGCCGCTGCTGTGATCGACGCGCTTGCCGGTCTGAAATTGGCATACCCGAAAGTGGATAAAGAGAAACTGAGTGACCTGGCGGCCGCGAGAAAGAAACTTGTTGGAAAGTAGCGCCCTGCCTTGGTGGCGGATTGAGTATCTGAGTCCTTAGGGGATCGAAGGCAGGACGAATACCTTTCCCTGAGAGTGCAGTCCAAAAACTTCGAGCGGGACCGCCACGATCCAAGAGCCGCATAATTTTCAGTTTCTTCGGCGAGCCGAGCTGCAAGCAGGCTGCCCAGGCCAAAACATAAGCTGACCTTGCGAACGAGGCTTTGGTCTTAGCTTGGTACGATCTTGCGCGAGCGGCTGTTTCCGTTCCCACAATCGCGCGAAAAAAACTTTCCTTCGTTGGCTGCGAACCCTAGTGTCGCGTTTGTTAGACCAAAGGAGACGCTGCTCACAGTATGGAAGACACCGTGGCGGGAGACGGCTGGGCAGGAGCCTCAATTCGAGGACTGCGACGCAACGACCCATTGGAGATTGCGCAAAGCGGGATTGACCGGCGCGTCTTATGCACCGCGCTTCTTGTCTTCGCCGCCTACTATGTCGGCGCGCAGCTCGGGTTTGCCCTAACGCTCAAGCCGCATGCTGTTTCGGTGCTTTGGCCGCCAAATTCTATCCTGCTGGCGGCGCTCCTGCTCACGCCAGTGCGTCAATGGTGGATAATGCTGCTGGCCGCTCTTCCGGCCCACTTTCTCGTTGAGATCCAAAGCAGCGTTCCGTCCAGAATGGTTTTTTGCTGGTTCGTCAGCAATTCTTTTGAGGCGCTAATTGGTGCGAGCTGCATTCGTTACTTAATCAAAGGCCGACTTGGCCTGAATCGGATTCGTAATTTCGCGATTATCTGCCTTTGCGGGATTTTTCTCGGGCCTTTCCTCTCCTCTTTCCTGGATTCCGCTTTCGTCGTGTTGAACCGATGGGGAGGTGACACCTACTGGAGTAGTTGGCGAATACGGTTCGGTTCAAACGCCCTTGCGGCGATTACAATCACTCCATTAATCCTGGCATGGGCAAGAGGAGGAACAGCTCTTCGCCAGGGGGTCTCGCGAACCAGGCTTGTTGAAGCTGGAGGTCTAATTCTGGTCCTGTTGGTGCTGGGTTATGTCCTCTTCAACCGGCTGTCACCGGATGCCGACCTAGCGTTGCTTTACACGCCGCTGCCACTTCTTCTATGGGCGGCGATTCGGTTTGGATTCCGTGGCGCAACTACCGCAATCGCTACCACCGCATTTCTGGCCATTTGGGGAGCCGTCCACGGACACGGTCCCTTTGCTGAAAAATCGGCGGCAGAGAGCGCTATCTACGTCCAGCTATTCGTGACTTTCATGTCGCTTCCCTTGCTCTTTCTCGCGGCACTTACCGAGGAACGGGAAGCGATCCGCAAAACGCTGCAGGACCGTGAAGAGCGGATCAGCCTGGCCGCGGAAACAGCCCATCTCGGCTTGTGGACGATCGATTTTATACAAGGCAGATCGTGGATGAATGACAAGGGTCGAGAACTGTTTGGTTTCACCCCTAATAAGTCGCTCTCACGTGAGCTCTTTCTCTCACATGTGCATCCGGAAGATCGTGGAAGGATAGAGCAGACGATTGAGAGCGCGCGAACGAAGTCGCAGAACTTCGAGATGGAATTTCGCGTGTGCCGGGCCGATGGGAAAACGCGCTGGCTCATTTCGCGCGGTCGCTACCTGTGCAATAACCGCGGAGAAGCTCGCGAGCTACTCGGTGTGGCGATTGATGTCACCGCGCAGGTGAGGGCGAACCTGGAGTTACGCTCGCAGCAGCAGGAATTAGCCCGACTAGGTCGCGTGGCCGTCATGGGTGAATTGACAGCCTCACTTGCGCACGAACTCAATCAACCACTTGCCGCGATCGCTGCCAATGCGGCCGCGGGCAGACGATTCCTGGCAGGTGGAAAGGTTGATCCCGCGATTTTCACAGAACTGCTAAATGATGTTTTTGCTGATGCTCGTCGCGCCGGAGACGTGATTCACGGAATCCGGCATTTCGTCCGCAAAGGCGAAGAGGCGAAATGCTCACTAAGTCTTAACGATGTCATCATCGAGGTGCTTCGCCTTTTGCATTCGGATTTCCTGGGCCGCAGCACGTCGGTCGAAACGCTACTGGCCCCGCAGCTTCCCACGGTGCAGGCGGACCCGGTCCAAATGCAACAGGTCTTGATCAACCTGATTGTGAATTCGCTCGAGGCGATGGAAGAAATCCCTCCCGGGAAGCGCAAAATTGAGATTTCCACCCAGATCTCGAAACAATCGGTTCACGTCGGAGTGCGCGATTTCGGGGTCGGCCTCCCATCTGACAATCCAGACAAGATTTTCACCCATTTCTATTCCTCCAAGCCTGACGGAATGGGGATGGGGCTGGCCATCGTCCGCACGATTGTGGGATCGCACGGCGGCGAGTTGACGGCGGAAAACCTTCCCGACGGAGCACGCCTTTGTTTTTCCCTCCCGATTGAGACCAATTCGACGCAACCAATTTCTCTCTGAGCGGTCCCAGAGCGGTCCCACCGGATATGGGACCAAGGTCCAGTATCCAGACCTGTTTCACGAGGTAGTCTGAGGCGTCCGCGATTCGAACTAAATTGTTAACGAGTGTCGCAAGATGTCTGGCAAGAGGACTATAGGTGAAACCATCTACGTGTTGGATGACGATGCGTCCGTCCGCAGGTCGATCGGCCGACTCCTTGCCTCGGAGGGACTAGAGGCTCGCACCTTCAGCGACCCCAAGAGCCTGCTTGCGTCCATCGCGGTGCAACCGGTTCCAATTGTGATTCTCGATATCTGGATGGAGAAAATCACCGGCCTGGAAGTGCAGTCCAAACTCTTGCGTCTCTCGCCACGGACGCGCGTAATCATCATGACCGGACGAAGTGATGTCGGCGTGCAAAAAACCGCGATGGAATTGGGCGCAGCCGCATACTTCACCAAGCCGTTCGACGACCAGGAATTTATGCGGGTAGTGAGGAGTCTACTCGCTGCTAAAGAGTGAGACTGATCAAAAGATACGTCGTTGCCGAGGTTCCGCGGAGCACCGATTCCGATCTGCCGCAGTATCGCAACGCCTCAAATGGCCATCGCTCGCTGCTCGGCTTTATGGCCGGAAAATCTATTATTCACGGCTGGGCAGTGAGCCAGCGCTCGCGGTTTTCCCGAATAAGCGCGGCCGCTTCTTCAATCGTGTTCACGCATTGAGGAATTGTAAGATCTACTTCGTCGGCAAGCTCGTTTCCTTCCTTGAGCATCGTTCGGCGTGTCCAGTCCAGCATTTCAGTCCACATATTGCCGACGAGGATAAGCGGGGTGTTATAGAGCTTCCGTACCTGGAGAAGTTGCCAGGCTAACGACAATTCAAGCAGGGTGCCGATTCCGCCCGGGACCACGACGAAAGCATCGGAGATGATCATGAAATGATGCAGCCGCGAGAAGAAAGTTCGGTGTTCGTAAGCCTGACCGACGAAGGGATTGATCGCCTGCTCGAAGGGCAAATGCACCCGGATGCCCACCGAGCGGTGCAAGGCTTGTGGATCAACTGAGAGTGCGCCTTCGTTGGCCGCCTGCATCAGACCTGGGCCGCCGCCGCTCATGATATCGCAGCCCATCCGAGTCAGATCGCTGGCGAGCTGTTTGACGCCTTCATAAGCCAGGGACCCGGGCTTGAGACGAGCCGAACCAAAAATCGTGACGCGATAATTTTGGCGAGTGGTACGTCGGAGACGGGTCAGGTCATTCACCACTTCCCACAACCCAGTAACGGCACGTTCCAGCACGGCGACGGCGGCGTCCTCGTCGCTCAGCTTAACAATGTCGGATTGTCCGAAAACCGGATCCTTACTCATGCTCATTTCGCATCTTGAAAAACTCGGCTTGGAACAGCGCGAGTGAATGAGGTTGAAGAGGAAAAACGCTCATATGCTCGAAGATGCGCGACTTTGCCGTCAGCGCAGCAGTGTCGAAGACGCATTTCCAGCGCAGGTCTCGGCGCCGCGCGCCAAGCCGAAATGGCAATGGCTCGCCACCAGCATTTAGAAGGACGGAGAAGGAATCACCTGCGATGGATTCACCTTTCTCCCCGGTCTCGGTGATCTGATCGCCAGGCAAGACCATTCCAATGGAGCGCACGTGCCAGGCATTCCAATCCGCCTCCGACATCTCGTTACCGTCCGATTTAATCCAGTAGATATCCTTGATCTCGACACCGTGAATCGGCCGGCCCTGAAAGAAACGGCGCCGCCGAAAAACTGGCTGCGTTTTGCGCAGATGCATAAGCATACGCGTGAAATCAAGCAGCGTTCGCCCTTCGTCCGAAAGATCCCAATCGAGCCATGCGACGGGCGAATCCTGGCAATAGGCATTGTTGTTGCCGTGTTGCGTCTGGCCGAATTCATCGCCAGCCAAGAGCATCGGGACGCCCTGCGAAAGGAGCAGGGTAGCGAGAAAATTCTGTTGCTGGCGGCTGCGAAGCTGGTTCACCTCGGAGTTGTCCGTGGGTCCCTCGCATCCACAATTCCAACTCTCGTTGTCGTTAGTCCCATCGCGATTTTCCTCACCGTTGGCTTCGTTGTGCTTCTGGTTGTAACTAACGATATCGCGAAGGGTGAAGCCGTCGTGCGCGGTCACGAAATTCACGCTGGCGCCCGGATGCCGGCCATCGTCCGCGAAAAGATCGCTGCTACCGGCCAGACGGGTGGCTAATTCACCAACCGTTCCGGCTTTGCCATTCCAAAACCGGCGAACGCAATCTCGATACTTTCCATTCCACTCACTCCAAAGCACCGGAAAGTTTCCCACCTGATAACCACCTGGCCCTACATCCCACGGCTCGGCGATTAACTTCACTTCAGAAAGGACAGGATCCTGTTGAATGATGTCGAAGAATGCGCTCAACCGATCGACCTCCCAGAGATCACGCGCTAGTGCACTCGCCAGATCAAAGCGAAAACCATCAACGTGCATCTCTGTCACCCAATGCCGGAGTGAATCCATAATGAGCTGCAGCGTGCGCGGGTGCCCGACATTAAGAGAATTCCCGCAGCCGGTGAAATCGATGTAGGAAGCCCGATTGGCAGCGAGTCGGTAATAGGCGGTATTGTCGACGCCTCGAAACGAGAGTGTCGGGCCATCCTCGTTCCCCTCGGCGCTGTGGTTGTAAACGACGTCGAGGATGACTTCAATTTCGGCGGCGTGCAGTTGATGCACCATTTCAAGGAATTCGCGCGCAGCGCCCTCCGGTCCGCTCGCGGAATAACGGGGATCCGGCGCAAAGTAGCCCAGTGTATTGTAACCCCAATAGTTTGAACGACCGCGCGTGACGAGGAAGTGCTCATCGATGTGATAGTGCACTGGGAGTAACTCGATCGCTGTTACACCCAGTTTCTGGAAATGTTCGATCGCCGCGGGGGAAGCCAGGCCGGCATAAGTTCCGCGCAGCTTCTCAGGCACGTTCGGATTTCTTTTCGTGAAACCTTTGACATGCAGTTCGTAAATGACCGTTTCATGCCACGGTGTGCGCGGAACTCTTGATACAGTCGCAGCTTCTCCCCCCACAACCGAAGCGAGTGGTGCAACTGCTGCCGTATCGCATTCAGGATCGAGCACTGCATCGTCCCAGATTAGACTGCGGGCAATCAGCTTGGCGTACGGATCGAGCAGGACCTTCCGAGGGTTAAAGCGATGGCCTCGTGAAGGCTCGTTAGGCCCATGCACCCGATAGCCGTAAGTCTGTCCCGCTTCTAAGTCCGGCAGGAAGCCGTGCCAAACCTGATTTGTTTTTTCCGGGAGCGTGATGCGACGCGACTCCATTTGCGCCTGGGGCGAATCAAATAGACAGAGCTCGACCTTGGTCGCGTTCTCAGAAAAGAGCGCAAAGTTGACTCCTCCGCCGCTGCAGGAAGCACCCAGCGGGGAAGGACGGCCCGGCCAGACTCGCAACTCCTTTGAAAGCGGAGGATCGGTATGCGGCGACAAGCCAAACGTTGATTCTTTCGTTACCCCTGGTGCAGTAAGTGCATTCAAGGATGGGTCTCGGCCAGCTTCTTCATCGCCTCTCGCCCTTGCGTCTGTAGCGGCCCCAGTCCGCTGCCGGGAAGAAACCAGATGCCCTTATCCTTCGAACGGCAATAAAGAATGTTGACGCCGTCGTGGGTGATCGCGTGATGATAGGTCGCGCTTTGATTTTCGTTGAGAAAATTAAAGAAGGCGTCCCGCCATACGTCGCCGGTGTAAGGAAAGATCTGCTCCCCCAACTTCTTGAGTTCCTCGATGCTGATCGTGCGAATTGACTTCGCCATTGCCTCAAGGCGCTCCTTGCTGAGTGTTTCGTAATCAACGAATTTATCGAATGACATGGTCAGATCGGGTTGTTGATTGGTCAGACATCGGCCGCCGCTTTTATTAATCGCATCTCTCTCCCGGCGTCCATCCGACCTTGGGCTTACCTGGTCATTTACCTAGTGCCCGTATCCTGCCGCGCTTCCCTCATCGTCCGCAGTTCCAGCTGCCCCTTGCGCGAGAAGTCGATCGATTCGCCGAGAATACGGAGTGCTTCTTCGGGTGCGTGGAAGCCGATCGAGTTTTCCGCTTCGACAAAGTCGAGATAGAACTGGGCTTTGCGCTGGAAATCCTGTGCCGCTGCCAACTGTGGGGCGGGCGAGTTCCCAGCGCGCGCCGTCTTTAAATCACCGATTAGCTCCACCAGCGCATCCATCGCGTGGTTGCGCATCCCCTGCGTGCGCTCCTGGATCGCTTCCGCCCGCGATCTCAATTCTTCCTCCGGCCACTTATGACACGTCTGGCAGGCTCGATTGATGTTCAACAACGGACTACGCACATGATGGTCGCTGATCTTGAGTGCGCCCTCGCGTTTGTAAGGCATGTGACAATCGGCGCACGTCACACCGGAACGCGCATGAATGCCCTGGCTCCACATTTCGAACTCCGGATGCTGCGCCTTTAATACGGGCGCGCCGCTGTCGGCATGTGTCCAGTCCTTGAACTTCTCCTTGTCGTAGTAGGCGAGGATTTGCTCGACTTTCAGACCGTTTGCCCACGGATAGATCAGCCGCTTCTCCGGTCCTTTGAAGTAATATTCCACGTGACATTGGCCGCAGACGAAGCTGCGCATTTCCTGCCGCGTGGCATCGCGATTCACGTCGTAATTCTGGACGCCCTGACTTGCTTTGAGCGCCTTGATTCCTTCCATAAAACCGGGCCGCGTGATGCGCAGTTGCATCGTGGTCGGTTCATGGCAATCGATGCAGGCAACTGGATGGGTCACCAGCTTGCGCGCTTCGGCAAAGGGCATCTGATTGAATTTCTCGTAACCTTTCATCAAGTCCCCGTCGCCCAGTTTTGTGTAGGGCACCTTGATCGAGGCGTGGCAATGCAGACACGTCCCGGGTTGTTTCGCAGCCTGCTGACGTTCGGTGTAAGTCTGGTCATCCAGCATGTAGGCGTGACCGCGTTCTTCCCGGAAATCTTTCGCGAACGCGTAACCAGCCCACATGATTTTCAGCCGCGGATCTTCCTCGAGACGCGACTGCGCAACGACTGAGCGCGGATCGGCGTGGGTCGGCGTATGCGGCAGCGCTTCGCTCCCGCCGTATTTGGTCCGCACTTGATCGATTGTGCGGCGGTAGTCATCATATTGCATCGGAAAATTCTTTCCCCAAACCGCCGGATCATCGATCTGGTCGTTGAGTTCCACGACGCGAAAGAATGGATTCTTCGCCTCTTGTTTGTGCTCGAAGATCGAAACAAGCACGATCACTCCGAGGATCGCGGCGGCGCCGGCAAGAACGACCAAAGCGCTGAAAACAGCCAGTGGTCGGCTGCGATAAAAGTTCAAAAGACGATCTTTGAAGGTGCGATTGTTCATAGGCATTTATTCGGCGTGGCCAACGTTGGCGTGGCAGCGAATGCACGACATGGTGCTGTCGTCGGTCAGCGTGGTGTCGATCTCGTGCACGATGTCCTGATGACATTTGCGGCAGGCGTTTTCGGTGACGCGCCGGCTGCGCTCCTTAATCTGGATCGGATCGTGAAACTCCCCCGTGGTGAAGGCGAGGGAATGAAAGAAACCGTGTTCGGCTTTGGTGAAATACTTCGGTACGAGTCCCGGGGGCGTGTGGCAGTCGTTGCATGTCGCGACCGCGCGATGGCTCGACTTCACGTAGGCGTCGAGGTGATCCCGCATGATGTGACAGTTGGCGCAGGCGTTGGGATCGTTGCTGAGATAGGAGTAGCCCTTTGCGTAAACGAAAGTAAAGCTGCCCAGGCCGAGCACTGCGCCGATCGCGATCGCAATGGCGGTCGCGAGTAACAGCGTCACTTTGGTCTGCGGCCTGACCGTGTGGTCTGGCAGCTTCCTTTCCATTATCTGTAACGATGCACGCGTTTAGTTTCGTTAGGCCACTTTGGAATACGTAGGATTCCCGATCCTGCGAATGCCTTTGCTGCCTCATCTATCTGAACTCGCCTCAGGATCGCTACTATCGGACTTTGGTCCTATTCCGCGCTCGCCATGGGGCAACGCGGGCGACAAGTTCGGGCCGCCCGTTTACATTTCGTCGCCACGCTCGCGCCGGCGATCTATGTGATATTTGGCGCGGCACTTTATCTCGTGCCGTCCCTCAGAAGTTGACTCGTTAGGCATCGAGTTTCATTAACTCGATCCGATGGCTCGCGTTGGGGTTCCGCGCCGAAGGACCGGCGACAAGCATGACCCGTTTTACGATTAGCCCATGCCCAGCCACCCAGCCTGCGGCGTATTCGCGCCAGTCAGGAGGTTCCTCGGCCAGGTCAACCGGATGCACCCCATAGGAAAATGCGAGGCCCTGGCAGACAGCAGGGTCCGGACTTGGTGCGGCCAGCCAGACCCGCGGTTTGCAGCGCGAGATAATTCGAGCCGTCGTGCCGCTGCGCGTCGGAGCGAGGACCAGGTCGCACGGAACGGTCTGGAGCGCGTGTTCGACCAACGAGGCCATGCGTTCGCCGCCCGTCACGATGGCGGCCGGCTGTTGCACGAAATCACGCAGCGCCTCGAGCGGCTTGGCAGGCCGGTGAGTTTCAGTAAAAGCGGCGATCTTCGCCAGCATCGTGACCGCTTCTTCGGGGAATTTTCCCATTGCCGATTCGCCGGAGAGCATGACGCAATCGGTACCATCGAGGATCGCATTAGCGACATCGGTCGCTTCGGCGCGAGTGGGCAAACGGCTGGCGATCATCGATTCGAGCATTTGCGTTGCCGTGATCACGGGCTTGCTCGCGAGATTCGCTTTCGCAATGAGTTGCTTCTGCGTGTGCGCGATTTCTTCGATCGGCACTTCCACCCCAAGGTCGCCGCGCGCAACCATAATGCCATCGGCAACAGCGAGAATTTCGTCGAAGTGCTCGAGCGCATCCGCGCGCTCAATCTTCGCGATGATGAATGGAACGCGCCCGATCTTGGCGGCTGCGTCGCGCAGGGCTTCGATGTCCTGCGCGCGCTCAACGAACGACTGACTTACGGCATCGACACCAGCACCGAGGGCGAACTCCAGGCACTCGCGATCGCGTTCTGTGAAGGCGCTGATGCCAAGCTCAATACCCGGTAGGTTCAGTCCCTTGCGCGAACGTAGCTCGCCGCCAACCGCGACGACGCAATGAACATCGTTTCCTTCGACGCGCTCAACGACAAGCTGCACAAGGCCATCGTTAAGAAAGAGGCGATCGCCGGGTTTTACGACGCGTGGCAGCGGCTCGAAGCTCATCGAAACGCGATGCACGTCGCCGACAATGTCTTCATTCGTTAGGCTGAACTTGTCGCCCGGCGAAAGCTGAATCGGCTCCGAATCAATTTTTCCCAGGCGCATTTTCGGTCCCGGCAGATCGGCCATGATCGCCACGCGCCGGCCGGTTGCGCGCGCCGCTTCCCGAATTCGCCGAATGACTTCGGCGTGACTCGAAAAATCGCCATGCGAAAAATTCAGGCGCGCCACATTGAGTCCGGCGCGGATGAGTCGGGCCAGCATCTCAGGCGATTCTGAAGCTGGCCCGATGGTAGCAACGATCTTGGTTTTGTGCGCGGGAAGCACGGCTACGTTCATGATGCGAAGATCAATTTGCGCGCGCTGCGCAGATCGCTCCCGGACTGCTTCACCCACTCTGTCATCGAAATCTCAGCGAAGGCGAGATATGAGCGCAAGTCACAGGTTCCTTTGTTGCCGGTGCGGCTGCTCATGGTGATTGATCAGTGAGTGTCGTACCGGGAAGAGAAGGCATGCCGGCAGCTAATGCGATCAGGTTTGTAATCGTAACCCGCGCGATCTCTGCCAGCGCCTCCCTGGTCAGAAAAGCCTGGTGCGCGGTGATGAGGACGTTTGGAAAAGTCAGCAGCCGGGCAAGATCATCGTCCTGCAGGATTTGACCGGAGAGGTCTTCGAAAAAGACGCCCTCTTCTTCCTCGTAGACGTCCAGTCCAACGCCGCCAAGTCGGCCGGACTTCAGCGCCTCGATCAGAGCACTGGTTTCAATCAACGCCCCGCGGCTTACATTGATCAGGATCGCGCCGGGCTTCATCAGCTCGATCGTCTCCCTGCGAATGATGTGATGTGTCTCGGGCGTGAGCGGAGTGTGGAGCGAGATCACTTCGCATTCGCGCGCGAGGGTGTGAGCGTCGGTATATTCGATGCTGTGCTCCTTTGCCCATTCCGCGGAGGGGAAGGGATCATAGGCCAAAACCTTCATCCCGAAGCCGCGCAGAATTTCAGCGGTAACACGACCAATTTTTCCCGTGCCGACAATCCCGGCCGTCTTGCCGTGGAGGTCGAAGCCGACCAATCCCTGCAGGGAAAAATTCAGATCGCGCACCCGGTTGCTGGCGCGCGGAATTTTGCGATTGAGCGCCAGGAGCAGTGCGACGGCATGCTCCGCCACGGCGTAGGGGGAATAGGCCGGAACTCGCGTCACTTGAAACCCGAGTTCAACCGCCGCCTTCAGATCAACGCCATTGAAGCCCGCGCAGCGGAGCGCGAGATGCTTGATGCCTAGCGAACGAAGAATCTTCAGACACGGACGGTCGGCATGGTCGTTTACGAAGATGCAGACGGCCCGGCCGCCCTGCGCCGAAAGCGCGGTTTCCGCCGAGAGCCGGTGCTCCATAAAGCGCCATTCGATCTCGCTGCCGGAAGGCGCGTTTTGCAGCGAGATGCGATCATAGGGTTTGGTATCGAAAACAATAGTCGTCATGGCTCGTTAGGCTGCTTTGCGTGCAGCCAGCTGAGCCTGCATTTCGGCGGCGTATTGGTCGGCGTTAAGGCCAACGAGAAGATGCAACGTGTTGCCCGGGAGCCGAACGACGGCGTCGATGCCGTCATGGACCAGCGCTGACTCGTCAACGCCTGCTTCCGAGTGCAGAACCACACGCAGACGCGTGGCGGCACAATCATCAACCCGCTCGATATTCACCGCCCCCCCAAGCGCGATAATCCAGGCAGCGACTTTGCGCGCCGCATCCGCGTCCCTCAGTTTTGAGATGACGCCGACAGCAGGTGGCGCGTGCACCGGTGAGCGGGATTCAACCTCGTCTGCTTCAGGCCCTGCGCTCCTGAGGTATTCTTCCATCTCGGTTTTCAGGTTTTCGCTTTGCGTGCCGAAGATCGCCTGCACACCATCGCCGACCACGACCACGCCCGTCGCTCCAAGTGCCTTCAGTTTCGGCGAATCTGCTTTGGTCACATCGTGCAATTTCACCCGTAGTCGCGTGATGCAGGCGTCGAGGCTTGCTATGTTGCTGCGACCTCCAAACGCGCGCACCAATTGCAGAGCGAAATTCTCCTCGGCGGCACTGCGCCTTGTCTTTGTCAGATCGTCTTCCGCCTCGCGGCCGGGCGTGGCGAGATTCCATTTGCGAATCGCGAAGCTGAAAACCGCGTAATAGACCGCAGCCCAGATTGGTCCGATCACGAAGAGCCAAAGCGCGTGATGTGATTTTGGAAAGAGTACGACGTAATCGATCAACCCGTGCGAAAAGGTGAAGCCGTGTTTAATGCCGAGTTCGATGCAGATGAAATAGGCGGCACCAGCGAGCACTGCATGCACCGCGTAGAGCAACGGCGCGACGAATAGGAAGGAGAACTCGATTGGCTCAGTAATGCCGGTGAGGAACGCAGTCAGCGCGGCTGAGAACATGATGCCGCCGACTTTTGCTCGATTTTCCGGACGGGCCGCGCGCCACATCGCCAGGGCCGCCGCCGGCAGCCCCCACATCTTGAAAAGATAGCCGCCGGTCATGTTCCCTGCGGTCGGGTCGCCCGCGATGAAGCGCGCGATTTCGCCGTGCACGACATTGCCGGTCGCCGGATCGGTGTAATCGCCAGCCTGGAAAAAGAACGGCACGTTCCAGACATGATGAAGTCCGAACGGGATGAGCGCGCGCTCAACAACGCCGTAAATAGTGAAGGCGATCGCCGGCTGCTCATGCACCGCCCAATCGGAGAACGCTTTGATCCCGGCGCCGATTGGCGGCCAGATAAAGCTGAGGAGCGCGCCCACAAGGATGACCGCAAACGAAGTGATGATCGGAACCGATCTTTTCCCCGCGAAAAAACCGAGATAGGGCGGGAGTCTTATTTTGTAGAAGCGATTGAAAGCCCAGGCCGCGACCAGACCGACGATGATGCCGCCGAAGACGCCCGTCTCGATCGAGGGAATCCCCATGATGGCTTTGACCTCGATGCTGCGCAGCTTCGCGCACACCCCCATGGCGGCGAGAAAAACGACGTAGCCGGTTGTGCCGGCGAGGGCGGCGACGCCGTCGTTTTCCGTTAGGCCAATCGCGACACCAATAGCGAAAAGGAGCGGGAGGTTGGCAAAGATGGCGTCGCCCGAGGCCGCCATCACTCGCGAGACGATTTCGGGCAGCCACGTGAAGTTGGCGCTGCCGACGCCGAGCAGAATGCCCGCAACCGGTAGGACCGAGACCGGCAGCATCATGCATTTGCCGATCTTTTGCAGAAGCGAGAAGGCGGTTTTGAAGTTGAGCATTTTAGTCCTCGGTTTCCGGGACGAGCGCGCGTACTTCTGCGACGGTGGCGCACTCCAGGGCCCGCCGCGCAAGGCCCTGGCAAGTCGTTAGGCTGAGGCGTCGAATCTGTGCCTTAACGCTTGGAATAGCCGGGAGGCTGACGCTCAGTTCATCAATGCCGAGCCCGACAAGAATGGGCACGGCGTGAGGATCCCCAGCAACACCGCCGCAGACTCCGGCGTGTCGACGATGAGCGTGCGCGCCTTCCACCGTCTGCGCGATGAGTCGCAAAACGGCCGGGTTCAGGGCGTCCACTTTGGGCGCGAGCTTCGGGTGACCGCGATCCATGGCGAGGGTGTATTGTGTGAGGTCGTTCGTCCCGATGGAAAAAAAGTCGGCCTCGGCAGCGAAGGTGTGTGCCATCACCGCGACGGCGGGCACTTCCACCATGATACCGCAGCGAACTGTCGGCACGCCGAGCGCGTTGGCTTCCTCCGCCAGGACCCCTTTCGCCTCACGCAATTCTTCCAGGGTGGTAATCATCGGGAACATGATGAGCAAATTTCCCGCAGATGCGGAGCGCAGAAGCGCGCGAATCTGAGTCCGCAACACTTCTGGACGGTCGAGGCCGACACGGATCCCGCGCTCGCCGAGAAACGGATTGTCTTCCCGCGGAATCGGCAGATAAGGCAGCGGCTTGTCGCCGCCCACGTCGAGAGTGCGCACGATGACCGGGAAGTTCGGTCCCACAGCTTTCAGGATTGCAGTGTAGCTTTCGGCCTGCTCGTCCTCGCTCGGCGCCGCGGTACGATCCATAAAAAGAAACTCCGAGCGAAGCAGGCCGACGCCCTCACCGCCCAGTTTAGCGACCTGCTGGGCGTCCTTTAGCCCGCCGATGTTTGCGAGCACGGCGACTCTTTTCCCGTCTTTGGTCAACGCCGGCTCTAACGCCTGCGCCATGTCTTCCTTGCGTTGCGCTTTCGAACGCGTTTGCCGTTCCCGCATCTTTTCGACTTCCGCCGGTGAAGGATTCAAACGCAACAGGCCTTTGCCTCCGTCGAGGATAATCGAGGTTCCGCTGACGATCTCAAGGGCACGCGGCTCGACGCCCGCGATGGCCGGAATTTCCAGCGACCGCGCCAAGATCGCGACGTGCGAGGTGGCGCCGCCGCGGACCGTAGCGAACCCGACCACACTTCCTCCCTCCATCGTCGTGGTGTCGGAAGGTGTGAGATCCTCGGCGATCAGGACCGTGCCTTCGGGATAGGTCGGTGGCAGACGCGTGATGCCGGTGAGAAGTTCGAGCACGCGCAAGCCGACATCGCGCACATCATTCGCGCGCTGCGCGAGCAACTCATTCCGCATCGAAGCGAGGCGCTCGGCGTGGAGCGTTACGGCGCTCTTCCAGGCAAAGGCGGCGCTTTTCCCCTTTGCCATGGCGGAGTTGGCGATCTCGAGAAAGTCGGGATCATCGAGCAGTTCTGCGTGGGCGGCGAAGATCGCGGCTTTGGCTGGATCCGACTGCCAGTGCAGTTGTGCGCGCAACCCTTCTAGTTGGCCGCGCGCCTTGTCGATCGCGCTGCCGAGAAGCTGTTGCTCTTGCTCCACTCCTCGCCCTTCTTCATCCACCGTAATCTCTACCCGGCGAAGCTGGAAGGCGGTGCCAACGGCGAGACCCGGGGACGCGGCCACGCCGAACAACAAATTGGGATCGTCGCTGAGCGGATGCGGCGGCGGCTCAGCGATTTTCGCCATCGTCGCACTCGCCGGTGCAGGCGCGGGGGCGTGACCTTCATCGCCCAGACCCGCGGCGATAAGCTCGCTGAGTTTCGCCACGGCTTCCTTTGCGTCAGCGCCTTTCGCGACAAGCACGACCTTGTCGCCGCAGCCGACGTCCAAACCCATCAGGGAAGTGATGCTACGGGCATTCGCGAAGCGATCGCCCAGCTGCAGCCTCACTTCACTTTGAAAACTCTTCGCGATACTCGCAAGAACCGCCGAGGGACGGGCGTGCAAACCGGTCGCATTGGGTACAAGAATCGCATCCGATGTCACCGTCCCGCCACTGCTCACGGCACACTCGGCGGGGTCGTTGAAGACTGCGACCTTGAGCAGAGCGTCGGCGCCCACTTTCACGGAACCCGCGGCGCGTTCGACGATACGACCGGAATTGCTGTTCGTAAGAACGATTTGGGTGAGCAAACTCTTTGCGTTGGTCCCGACCTGATCGAGGTCGAAATCGATCAGTGGCGTGCCAGCCTGGACCTTGTCTCCCACTTTTACGCGTGGCCTAAAGCCCGCGCCTTTCAAGGCCACGGTATCAATCCCAATGTGCATCATGATTTCCACGCCCTGCGCACGCAGGGTGAGCGCATGCGAGGCTGGATGCAGATGCGTGATCTCGCCGGCACAGGGAGCGCAAAGGGTGCCATCGATCGGATCGATCGACGCTCCGTCTCCTACCAGCTTCTGCGCAAAAACCGGATCGGGCACGCGCTCGAGTGGATAAACCACGCCTGAGAGCGGCGCGCACAGGATCAGAAGCTCCTCGCTCACCTCAGCGGAAGTAATACGTGACGACAAAGTTCACCTGAAATTCCTTCTCTCCCGAATCGAAATCCCGCTTGGCCGAGAGGGCAAAGCTGAGCGGGACATTTTCGAGTTCCTTCGCTACGAGAACCTTTGCCCGATGCGTGACGTAGTTATCGTTCTCGAAGTCCGCCTTATTCTCATACCCTACGGACACCGCCCACTTATGGGGTAACACGAAGGTAAACGGGACGAACGTCTCCAGGAAATGCGCCGGTTGCGTACTGCCTTCCTCGGCAAAAGATTGATTGTATTCGGTCGACGGACTGAGAGTGAGCCATGGAGTGATATCCCAGGCTAAGGCGCCGAATTCCTGGATGCGCCAGAAGTTGTCGCTCACTTCATGACGCCCGGTGGGCATCTCCAAATCAAGACCTCCGCCCACGCGAAAATTTTTAGCCACGCGGAACGCTGTGCCGGTAGCGAGTTTGATGTCGCCAAGTCCTCCGACATCTGCGACACCGGGCACGTCGCTGCCGAACCGAAACTTGGCGGGAAGCTTGAGCCGGATAGCCCAATCCTGATCGGAGGATAGCCGCCATGCCCAAAGGCCGCCTAACGTTTGCTCCACGGTACTAGTTCCATCATTGAACTTGTTCCATTCCGTCTCGAGCCAAATCCGGCGGGTGAGGATTGTTGGGTCGGTTAGCTCCCTCAGGTCGGCATCAAACACTTCCGATGTGGCAGTGGGTTCCTGGGCCGCCTGCAGTTCGGCCATGCTAGATAGAATCGCGATGACTCCAAGAGCTACGAGATAGAGTCTCTGCATATTTGCCCGGACGTTACGGGGTCTTGTAAGGTGGCTCTTGGGTCGGGATGGGTTCGATCTGCGCCGGCGGATTGATCATGTTAAAGACGAGAGCTGCGACCGCGCCACCCACAAAGTCTGCCACCAGATACATCCAGATGTTGCTCCAGGTGGAAATGCCCATGACCGAGATACCAACGGCCACGGCGGGGTTAAAGGCGCCGCCCGAGATATCACCAACGGCAAATGCGCCGGTCATCACCGTCATACCAATAGCTAGGCCGTAGAACGAGTTACCGGAAGTCCCGTCGGCGGTCGCGGCGTTTAGCACCACATAGACAAGCGCAAAGGTAAAGAGGAATTCCGCTGCCAAAGCTGGTCCTATCTTTGGTGCGATCGGCGTCACTGCTATGCCGGCACGCAGGAAACCGACCACGACGAAGGCGGCGACTGCCGCGGCCGCGACTTGCGCGATCATGTAGGGAAGCACATCCGCTGCCTTAACCCGGCCGCGAATGAGAACTCCGAGGGTGACGGCTGGATTATAATGCCCGCCGGAGATATGGCCGCCAGCGAAGACCATCACCATCAAAGCCGCGCCAATGGCCAGCGGGGCGATAACGCCTGCGCCTGCTCCAATGCCGGTGCAACCAATCGTGAGAACTAGGAAGAAAGTTCCGATGAATTCCGCGATGTATTTGTTCATAGGTTAACGAGTCTTTCGACATTCTGGGAAAGGATACCTGCGTCTGCCTATAGGACCTTTGTCCGATAATGACCTAGTAAACCAACGGCTCAGAGGCGATCTTCAGGTCCACCGGAACGCGGCGCCTTCGCCATAGGCGATTACGCAGGCTGAGAGCGCTTCATTCCTCGTGCTGGATCCCGTCGATGAAACCTTGCGCTCCATTCTTCAAATTGGCGGCGTTGGCTTCGTCGGTGTCGATGTGCATCGCGAGTGCGAAGTTGGGATCAACGCGGATGCGCACGTCACCGAAGAGCAGCTCGCGATCGCCGGGAACGCGGACGCGCACCGTGCTTTGATCCTTCAAGCCGTAACGCAGGGCATCAGCAGGAGTCATGTGAATGTGGCGCAAGGCGCAAATCACGCCCCTTTCGATCGCAACGTTGCCAGCCGGACCTTCGAGTGTGCAACCGGGCGAGCCTTCGATATCGCCCGATTCCCGGATCGGTGGCTGGAGACCAAGCTTGAATTGCTCTGTCATCGCAATCTCGACCTGTGTTGCCTTACGCGCGGGACCAAGCACACGCACCCGCTCGATGCGGCCCTTCGGGCCAACAATGGCCAGCTGTTCCTTGCAGGCGAATTGGCCCGGCTGTGAAAGACCGGAGGTCCTGGTAAGCTGATGGCCCGGACCGAAGAGCGTCTCGACGTCCTTTTGCGCGAGATGGATGTGATGCGCGGACACTTCGATCGTGATTGGATCTTTGCGGCAGGATTCGCTCGCACGAACGAGATAGTCGCGCGTCACTGCGCGCAGCGTCTCGCCCGCGATCATCCGTTCCTCGTCGGTCGGCACCACAAGGACGGTCACCGGCGAATCGTCGGTGGAAATGCGCGCTATTTCTGTTCCGTCACACGCCGCGCGGTTGCGTTCCTCGTCGAGCTGAATGCCCATGCAAGCCAGGCCCTGTAACGCGGCCGCGCGCACACCGGCGCTGCCTTGTCCGATCCCGGCGGTGAAAATCAGGACATCGAGCCCGCCCATGGCGGCAACGTAAGCACCGATGTATTTGCGGACGCGGTAACAAAAAGTCTTGAACGCGATGAGTGCCCGCGCCTCCCCTGAGTCGGCGGTTTTTTCGATCTCGCGCATGTCGCTGGAAATCCCGGAGAGCCCGAGAAGGCCGCTCTTTTTGTTGAGCAATTCGTCGAGCTGCGCCGGGTCCATGTTCTGGGTACGTTGGAGGAAAACGAGCGCGCCGGAATCGAGATCTCCGCAGCGTGTGCCCATGATCAAGCCTTCGTTAGGCGTGAAACCCATCGTGGTGTCGATCGAGCGGCCGTGGTCGATCGCGCAAAGCGAAGCGCCATTGCCGAGGTGGCAGCTTACGATCTTAAGCTCGCGCGTCCGTCGCCCGAGGAACCGCGCTGCCGCCAGCGCAACGTAGTTATGCGATGAACCGTGAAAGCCGTAGCGACGGATACCGTGCTTTTCGATGAGTTCGTTAGGCAAGCCATAGAGATAGGCGTGACTTGGTAGCGTGGCGTGAAAAGCCGTATCGAAAACCGCCACATGCGGCGCCGCCGGGAAGACGCGGCGCGCTTCGCGGATACCGGCGACATTGACCGGATTGTGCAGCGGCGCGAGCGGACTGAGCGCTTCGAGGTCGGCCAGGACCACGTCATCAATGAGTGTCGCGCTGGTGAATTTTTGGCCGCCGTGCACCACACGATGCCCGACGACGCTGATTGTACCTTTCTCCTTCAATGCGGCGATCATGTTCGTGAATGCCTGCGCGTAGCCGTTTTTTCCGAGGCACTCAATGTGTCCGTGAGCGTTCTTCTCGGGATGCTCGGTGTCGAAAAAACTGTATTTGAGCGATGATGACCCACAGTTAAGGACCAGGATGCGTTCAGGTCGCTCGCCCTTCAGCTCGAGTACCGCGCCGGGGTCTTCCTTATGCATGACTGCGGCGGCTTTGACAGGATCGCTCATCACTTTTTGCAGGCGATCAGTGATCGCACGTGAAACACGCAGCAGGGCACGTGGCTGAGCCATCAGGTGTGACCGCAGAACCGTGAGCGGCACGAGCATCACACGACTACGCTCCTCGGCGATGAGATCGGCCACTGCGGGATCGCCGGTCATGAGAGCCATCTCGCCGAAAGTCTCACCTGCTCCAAGTTCGCCGAGCCGTTGACCCTCACCCGCTGAGGCTGCGATTCTTCCCTCGAGAATGACGCCAAGTGTATGCGTTTGATCGCCGGCCCGCACGATGGTATCGCCGCCGTTCAAAACTTCGATGCGAGAACCGTTTGCCAGCTCCGCACGCTGCGCGTCGGAAAAATCGGCGAACAATGGGACGTTGCTCTTGAGGAACGCAAGGTCGTGAGGCGTGACATTCATGATCAAGGCATGCAGATCACTGGCTTCGGGATTGTCAGATCCTCTTTTGTCCGGGATCGATCTTCCAAACTCGCTCGCAGTAATCGCGAATCGAGCGATCAGAAGAAAATTTTCCCATGCGCGCCGTGTTCAGAATCGACTTGCGCGTCCACGCCTTCGGATCGCGCCAGAGCGCGCTGACCTGTTCCTGCGCGTCAATGTAGGCTCCATAATCAGCCAGAAGCAGGTAGGGATCGTCGCCTAACAAATTGTCGACGATTGGACGAAATAGCTCCCGATCGCCGACCCCGAGCGCGCCGCTCGCGATGAAATCGATTACCGCGCGGAGGGTTTCGTTTTGCTTGTAGTAATCGCGTGGCCGATAACCGCCAGTCTTCAACTTCACAACCTCATCGGCGGTGAGGCCGAATAGGAAAAAATTCTCTGCGCCGACTTCTTCTCGAATCTCGACGTTCGCTCCGTCGAGTGTGCCGATGGTAAGGGCGCCATTCAGAGCAAACTTCATGTTGCCCGTGCCGCTCGCTTCTTTGCCGGCGGTCGAGATTTGTTCGGATAAATCTGCCGCCGGATAAACAAAATGCGCGTTCTTCACGTTGAAGTCCGGGAAGTAAACGACCTTGAGTCGACCGCGAACTGCGGGGTCGTTGCTCACCAAATCGCCAGTCGCGCAGATCAGCTTGATGATACGCTTGGCCATGAAATAACCGGGAGCCGCTTTGCCGCCGAAGATAAAGGTGCGGGCCGGCACGTCCGCGTTCGGGTCGCGCCGCAGTCGAAGATACAGAGTGAGAATGTGCAGGGCTGCGAGGTGCTGGCGCTTGTATTCGTGGATGCGCTTCACTTGGATGTCGAAAAGCGATTCGGGCGACACCATGATCCCGGTGCGCTCTTCGATAAGTGCGGCTAAGCGCTGTTTGTTCGCCACCTTCACCTTCCGCCATTCCTGTTGGAATTGCTCCTCGTCGGCGAACTTCTCCAAGTCGCGCAGGCGATCCAGATTCTTCAACCACGAATCGCCAATCCGTTTCGTGATCAGCTCGCTCAGCTTCGGATTACTGAGTGCAACGAAGCGCCGTGGAGTGACGCCGTTGGTGACGTTGCAAAATTTCTCCGGCCAAAGCTCGGCAAAATCACGCAAAACAGTTCGCTTCAGTAACTCGGAGTGAAGTTCCGCTACGCCATTCACCGCGTGGCTGCCGACGACGGCGAGATTTGCCATCCGCACATGACGCCCGCCACTTTCATCGATGAGCGAAAGGCGCGCGATGCGAGCGTCGTTACCGGGAAATTTCGCACGCACTTCTTCAAGGAAGCGGCGATTAATTTCGTAGATGATTTCAAGATGCCGTGGCAGGAGCGTACCGAAGAGGTCCACGCTCCATTTCTCCAGCGCCTCCGGAAGCAGTGTGTGATTCGTGTAGGCGAAGGTGCCCTTTGTCACTTCCCAGGCTTGGTCCCAGCTCAACAAGTGTTCGTCGATCAGCAGCCGCATCAGCTCCGCGACTGCGATCGCCGGATGCGTGTCGTTCAGTTGCACGGCCCATTTCTCGTGGAAATGGCTCGGTGCCCCGCCGAGGACCGCGTGGATGCGCAGCATGTCCTGGAGCGAGCAGCTGGAGAAAAAGAATTGTTGTTTGAGCCGCAGCTCCTTGCCGGCGGCGACTTCATCGTTCGGATAAAGGACCTTGGTGATGTTTTCCGAAACCATCTTGTCCTGAACCGCGCGGTAGTAATCGCCGTGATTGAAGGAGGCGAAATCGAACGACTCGACCGCTTCGGCTTTCCACAACCGCATCATATTGCAGGTGCCAACGCGATAGCCCAGGATCGGCGTGTCGTAAGCGACGCCGCGGACTGCCGTGTCGGGCACCCACTCCACGCGAAGCCGGCCGCGGTCGTCCGCACCGGGTTTGGTATGTCCGCCGAACTTTACCGGGTAGCTGATCTCTGGTCGCGCCAGCTCCCACGCGTTGCCGCGGCGCAGCCATTTGTCGGTAACTTCGCACTGCCAGCCATCACGGATGACCTGGTCGAAAATCCCGAACTCGTAGCGAATCCCGTAACCGATCGCCGGAACTTCAACCGAAGCGAGCGAATCCATGTAACAGGAGGCGAGGCGACCGAGACCGCCGTTACCGAGGCCGGGCTCTTCTTCCTGCGCGACGATTTCATCGAGCTCATAGCCTAACGAGTGAAGGGCCTCGCGTGTCGGCTCGGTGATGCCAAGATTGAGGAGATTGTTCGCAAGATGCGGTCCGGGCAGATACTCCGCCGAGAGATAGGCGACGCGACGCGCCTTTGCGCCGCCGTAGCTTTCCAGGCTCTCGACCGTGTGCTCGAGAACACGATCACGAACCGTAAGCGCGAGGGCGAAATAAAGATCGTGCTTCGTCGCGACGCGCTCACTTCGGCCCAGCGCGCAACGGAGGTTGTCGCGAAAGGCCTGCTTGATTTCCGCACTCGTTAGGCCGGTACGAACTTTGTCGGATGCATTCACAACCTGATCAGAGCGGAAGCATCGCAATCCGGACGAGGGCGAAGGTGAAGACTGAGGCAGCAAAGAGGAAGGCCACCACCCGGACACGGCGCTGCTCGAATTTGCTCGACGCGTTTGCGAAAAAGAGCACCGTGGCGAAGAGCACGGTATTGGCCAGATATCCACCGGAGACATTGCCGGCGGCGCGTGAGTTCTTCAGTTTTTCCGCGGCGGTGGCGGTGGCGGCAGCGGCCTCGCGGGTGCCTCGGACTTCATAGAGGCTCGGGACGAAGGGATGGAGATCGGCCTTGGGATTTTCGAACGGCTTCTGCGCAATCCAGGCGTCGTATGCCTTCCGCGCATCCGGCGGGAAACGCTGGACGTAAAACTGGGCCAGTCCATCATTCCCAGCCTGTTTGGCCGCGAGCAATTCCATGAACATGGCTGTGTGAATCGTCGCCGTCTGCATTCCCTGTATGGTTAGCAGATTGGCCCGGCGCTCGAGTGCGCTGAATTCATTCAAAAGTCGATTCGCCCGTCGCGTCCAAGAGGCCGATTCATAGGAACACCAGGCGGTGCCCAGCGTCGCCATCGCCATTAGCAGCGCGGTCACTGGTTCGACCCAACGCTTCTTCGCCGGTTCCTTGAAAGATTGGGCTGTAATTGACACTGGCTTCTCTCTCGGTGTCATGCCGGACCCGCTCCCATCGGTCACGTGCGATCGCTGGACGCGGACAGCCCAATCGAGCGGTACGGCCATCATGCCGAAAACTCAGCTGCTTTTCGGAAAGCCCTCCATCATTTTCGCAATGGCCTCGCGGATCTTGGCAGCGTTAGCTTCGGTTCCACCAACGACCGCCTGGCCGACCCCGCGGAAGACAAGCTTCTTCGTCCGCGCGTCGACGAAGTCGAGGATCATTGTGCCTTCATGATACTGGTCGACGCTGGTATAAGTCTGAGGAGCACCGTACCACATTCCGTAATAGCCGTAGCGGTAAGGCCATCTTCCGTAGCCGCCGTAGCCCCAGTCGGTGTATTGTTGGACAGATACTTTCTCCTGCACAAAGACATGCCGCACGACGTCGAGATCAGCCTTTTTGGCGGGTGCTTCGACGATGCCACGCTTGGCGAGCTCCGCACGCAAGGCTTCCTGTATTGCCGCTTCGGATGTGGGCGCAAGGTTTTGTCCGTGGGCCGGCGGCGCGAGGGTATACGTCTTATAGTTTCCGAATGGAGCCGAGTGATCATAATCAGTCGTAACTGTGACCGTCGATGCGCACCCGCTTAGAATGAACGCGATGCAAACGGCTGTGGAAAAGGTGGTGCTGATTTTCATGATATTGATTTCGTTAGTCGAAGTGCTCGCAAGAAGCATGAACGCCGGGCCGCTGCGGTTCCTATCGGACTTTGGTCCGATACGCGAAGGCGGCGAAGCGCGCCTATAGGAACGGCAATCCCGAGTAATAGCGGCCACCGTATGTCGCGACGAGCCGTACGAACACTCACTTTCGTTGCAACCGTCCTGCTCGTCGCTGGAGATTGCGCCAGCATTCACGCTCAGGATCTTGAGCCGCGCGCCTATAGCAACTCGCCGACCGGGCTCAATTTTGTTCTCCTGGGTTACGGTTATGCCACTGGCAGCGTCCTGACTGATCCATCGCTCCCGATCGAGAATGTCACCAACGAAGCCCATGTTGGCGTGTTCGGTTTCGTGCGCGTCCTCGATGTGTTTGGCAAGTCAGGAAAGTTAGAGCTACTCGTGCCGTTTGCCGGTATTACTGCCAAGGGCCTTGTCTTTGGGCAGCCGCATACGCGGCAAATCTCCGGCTTCGCCGATCCTTACTTTCGATTCTCGATCAATTTTCTTGGCGCCCCCGCGTTGAACGCGGACGAATTTAAGAATTACCGGCAAAATTTTATTCTCGGCGCGAGCTTGCGAATCGGTGTGCCGCTCGGCCAGTACGACGACACCCGGCTGGTCAACGTGGGAAGCAATCGCTGGTCGATCAAGCCCGAGATTGGCGCCTCGAAAGCCATTGGGCGATGGACGCTCGAGCTAGCGCCGGCAGTCACCATTTACACCGAGAACGACGATTTCTTTGGTGGCCAACAGCGGGAGCAAGCCCCGCTCTATTCCGTGCAGGCTCACGTGACTTACACGCTACGGCCCGGCTGCTGGATTGGTCTCGACGCTACCTACTTTGATGGCAGTCGCAGCACTGTAAACGGGAAGGAGAACGACGATCAGCAGGAAGGCACGCGCTTCGGCGCCACCTTCGCGCTACCTCTGAGCCGTAATCATTCGCTCAAGCTCTACGCCGTTACTGGATACAACGCTGATCGCCATCATGACTTCGATGCGGTCGGGATTGCCTGGCAATATCGCTGGGGCGGAGGATTCTGACCGAACGCAATAAGGTTATTCCGCGAGCCATTCACGGGCCTGGGCCAGCTCGTTAGGCGGAAAGAGCTTTACCGGCGCCCGGCGGACACCCGCCCCGGCGAAAGCGAGCGCTGGCACTTCCCAAACTGGATCCACGACGATTGCAATTCTGGCGATCTCCTGGCTATGGGAGAAAAGAAAATCCAGGTCGTTCCAGTCTGCGCCACGCTCCCAACCTTCGAATTCGTCGAGGATCGCTAGCAAACGCGGTTTCGATCCAGCATCGATTGTGCGCGCAATCGCCTCCTGGGCTTCACCAAACTCTGAACGCTTTAATTTTCCGCTGATCCGCAGCACACAGATACCGTCAGGTTCCAAATCGAGATTCGCCGACATGTGGCGTATTAGAGGACGCGTGAAGCTTGGCACATTAGACGTTGGTCTTACCTGTTAGCCGGTCATCAGGGATGGTATCCGGCATAATCGGTCGATTAGCGACTGGTCTTGAGTTCGGCAAGGCGTGAAGTGATCTCGGCTTTAAGCTTCTCGTGCAGTAACGGGGCCTTCAACGCATCTTGCAGCAGCGCGATGGCGCGTGCCTTGTCATCAGCCGTCACCACATCCTTGATTGGGGCATTGCTCCGACCCAGCAGACGGATGATGAGCAACCCGTCGCGTTCGCCGCCGGATGCGCTGTAGGCGGCGAGACGAGTGATCGGCCGCAGATCGGAATAGACATAGAGCGGATACAGCAGGCTCGTGAGTTCCTGCGGCGTGAGCGGACTGACCTGCATGACCGCTTCCACCGCAGCGTAGGGAGGCACAGCCGGGTCGTCGTTGAAGAAGCGCACGATGTCCAGGAGATGCGGTTTCGCTGCGGCGCCGGCAGCGCCGAGCGCGCGTACAGCAGCGGAGCGGACGGTTTGATCCTCGTCCTTGAGCCGCGCGGCGATCTCTGTCACGAGTGCCGCATCCGTCCCTGGGTCGAGTTCGTGGAGAGTATCGAGCGCGGCCCAGCGCACCTGGGAATCACGGTCCTTGAGCAACGGGCGCAGCGCCTCGCGGAACTTTTGCTTCGAGGCGTCATCGGTTACAAAGGCCCGCAGCGAAATGGCAGCTGCCCCGCGGACCGGTGCCTCGGGATCCTTCACCAAGGCGAGAAGTTCTGGGAGCAGCGGGCCGCCAAGCTTGGCTCCCAGCTGGCTCATCACGAAAGCCATCCCAACACGGATTTCGGGGTCCGCGTCGGTGAGCGCGGTACGAGCGCGGCCGAGCGCTTCTTCATCCATGCCAAGGATGCCCACGGTGATGGGCAGCGCCTGCACGAGCGTAGCACGCACAGCTGGCGAGGCCTTGGAATAAGCGTCGCGCACTTTGTACGGGAAATTGCGCAGCGCGTCGCCAGCGACGGGGAGCGCTTGCAGCGCCTCCTCGCGCACGAGATCGGATTCGTCGAGCAAGGCATTGGCGATGAGAACAACGTTGGGTTTCGCCGCGGCCGGGCCGAGCGAACCGAGAGCGGAGATGGCGGCTGCTCTCACGATGGAGTCGGGATCTTTCGCCTGCTCGGTGATGAGTGAGACCTGCTCAACCGCTGCATCACCCGCCTTGCCAAGAACGCGCAGTGCGGCGGCTTTTATCTCGGGTGTGCCGATGTGAATCTGATTCACGAGTCTCCCAACCGATGCCTGCACCGTAGCTTTGTTCTTCCCAGCGTCCTCGATGATCGCAGCCTTGATTTCCGGTGGTTCGATTTGGAATTGCGCGATCAGCGCGTCGAGGACCGACTTCTCTTTCTCGCCGGTGATCGCGCCCGCCGCCTTTGCGGCGTCTAGTCCATTCACCGCGACCGCCCACGCGGCAATGCGCACCTCGGCATCACGATCGCGGATCAATGGAATGATCGCGTCAACGTTCGCGTCGGTCAGTCCGCCGATTTGCGCGAGCGCGTGAAGCACCGCGGCCTTGACTTCCGGACTGCCGGCAGTCGCTAGCGCAGCGACCAAAGCCTCGCGATGGGCTTCGGCGGCTTTGCCCGCCTGGCCGAGGCATTTCGCCGCCGCGACCCGCACGTCGTTGCGCGAGTCGTTGAGTAGTGGCCAAATCGCTTCTACATTCTCTCCAGACGCCTGCGCGGCGAACATTACGGCCAAGACGGCAGCGCGAATGTTTGGATCTGGGTCTCCGGAATATTTGAGCACCTCTGCGACGTGAGACTTCGTTTCTGGGCCGAGCCGAGCGAAAAATTGAAATGCCTCCATCCGGACAGCCTCGGGCGCTGAGGGCCCCAGCAGTTTCGCAACGTCTGCGGCGACTGATGTTTGCCGCCAGTCGGCCAGCGCGCGCACGGCGAGGGCGGCGACTTGCTCAGACGAGTCCGTAAGCGCGGCGACGGTGCCCTTTACGACGGACGGGGAAGGTTCAAAAGGACGATCTTCGAGCGGGTTTGTTTGCGCACGGACACCGCAGCAGAGCAGCGTGGCAACGACAATATTTAAGAGCAGTAAAGAGGATTTCATGGCGTGATGAGCAATCGGTTAGTTTTTGATGTAAAGACTGTAGGTTGGGTGTTTGTAGGCGCTGCGGGCGCTGTAGGAGTATTTGGCGAACAGTTTTTGGCCCACGACGCGATCGGCCTCGATGACCTCCGCCGTGTTGGTTGGATCCAAGATGATCCACGTGCCGCCGTTCGACCAAAGCAGCCACACATGCGAAATGCGCGAACGGTTTGTCGCCCTACCCATAACGTAGCGCGCGTCGCGCGTGCCCATCTTGCTTAGAAGCCAGAGCGACTTCGCTTTGCAGTCGCCTTGCTGGCGCGACTCGGTCACCTCGGGAGTCTGCGGCGTGTAAGGCTGCGCCGGGTCGAAGTAGTAGCGAAAGCGATAAGCGGTTCGCAGTTGCGAGCGCACATCGTTGATGGACGGCGACCCGCCTCCGAGCCGCGCGTAAGTCTGCCGCATCGGGCCCATGTAGGCATCGTAAGGCGTGCCCCCGCAGGGGCGGCCCGTGTCCACTTCGGCGCGGAGCAGCACGGAAGTCGCGATGAGGATGATCGGAAGTATCAGGATGTGTTTCATAAGAATTGTTCGGGTTGGCCAGTCGCAGCGAGGACCGAGCGCCACCAACCACTGGCCGGATCGAGGCGCTTTACATGCGTGCTAAGAAGCTCGATCGGGACGTGGATAAAACGCTCGTGCAAAAATCCGATGACCACGCCCGTCCGACCCGCCATCGCGGCGTGGACTGCGTGGCGGGCAAAGAGATCGCAAAGGAGCGCATCTTCGCAATTCGCCGCCCGGCTTCGCACCTGATAACTCGGATCGAAATAACGAAGAACAACTGGAATGTTTTCGCCCTTAAAATACGATTTGATGCGCTCGCATAGGAACGGCCCGATGTCTCTCAACTTCACATTGCCGGAGGCGTCGCGCTCAACTCCGTCGGCTTCGAGCAGATCCTGCCCAGCTCCCTCCGCAACCGCGATGACGGCATGGGACTTCGTCACCATTCGTTGCTTGAGGGCAGCCAGAAAACTTTCGAGCTTAAACGGTACCTCAGGAATAAGGGCGAAGTTAACATCCTGGTTCGCGACCACCGCCCCGGCGGTGATGAACCCTGCGTGACGTCCCATGAGTTTAACCAGACCTATTCCATTGGGGACGCTGCGCGCTTCGGTGTGGGCGCAGTCGAGCACGCGGGCGGATTCCTCAACTGCGCTGAAAAACCCAAACGTGCGGGAGGCAAAGGCCACGTCGTTATCAATCGTCTTGGGCACCCCCACGACTGCGAGCGCATGACCTCGACGGCGTGCTTCCTGGTAAAGGTCGCGCGCGCCGCGCTGGGTGCCATCGCCGCCAACGGTGAAAAGCACGTTCACGCCGCGGGCGATCAGGTTGTCAACTGCCCTGCCGACATCTACCGGACCGCGCGAGGACCCGAGAATCGTGCCGCCCTTGAGATGGATATCGCCTACAAATTCGGGTGTAAGGATTATTGGCTCCAACCTGCAATCTGGATCCAGGCCGCTGTAGCCGCCGCGGAAACCAGTTACTTCGGCCACGCCGTAGCCATAATGCAGCTCGAGGAAGAGCGAACGAATAACGTTGTTGAGGCCGGGACAGAGGCCGCCGCAGGTCACGATCCCAGCGCGCGTTTCCTTTGGATCGAAGAAAATTTTCGCGCGCGCTCCGGCCTGTTCGAATTGCAACCCCGGCTCCGAACCGATCTCAACGCGCTCGGGAATGCGGACCTCATCGCTCACCGTGTGAGTCAGTCGCGAAGCGATGCGGGCCTCACCAAGTGCGGGCGTTTGCATATTTACTCTTCCAAAACGCTGCGCGGCACATCAAGCCACTCGGCGGCGTAATCGAGCTCTCTGAACATTTTCACCTTCAGAGGGGAATGCTCTGTCACTACGGCGTGAATCCTAATGTAGTGGCCAGCGGCGGAGCTGGTGACGTAAAACGCAGATTTGACTGGTGGGCGTTCTTCGTAAAAGCGACGGCGATGAAGGGCGATACGGTAAATAAATCGCTCATCCAGATCGACCGCATCCATCTTCGAGGTGTCGGTGAAACGATGGAAGGGTTGGTCGAGCCGGTCTTCTTCATTCTCCAGGAATTGAACGACCTCTGCCACCATCTTCGCATCGAAAATGCCGCGTGGCCGAAAGATCATAAGTCGCAGCTCCTCATCGAACGAAACGCCGGGCGGAAATTGCATTTCTTTATCTTGGCTGATCATGTTTTAACTCCTGCCTGCTCTAACTGGCTCATTGGAAAAGGACTATTGCAAGAACTTGCGCTGAGAGGATACGGAGGAGGGTGGTGAGCGGATAGACCGTCGCATAGCCCACTGCCGGCGCCTCGGACCCAGCGATATTGGATGCGAAAGCCAGCGCAGGCGGATCGGTCATGCTGCCGGCGATGAGGCCGCTCAGGTCCATAAAATTCATTCTCCAAACCAGGCGCGCGAAAATTCCGACGATCAATATCGGCAGCACGGTGACGCACGCCCCCGCAAGCAGCCAGGAAAGGCCGGTCGCACTGAAGACGGTGGAGAAAAATTTGGCGCCTGCGCCAAGGCCGACCGCGGCAAAAAAAAGCGCGATGCCAAATTCACGAAAGGCCAGGTTGGTGTTCATCGGCATATGCCACACCTGCCTCCGGATTCGTCCGATCCGACCCAGGATGAGCGCAACGATCAGTGGACCACCCGCGAGACCGAGTCGGACTGGTTGCGGCAGCCCGGGGAAAGCGATCGGCATGGTGCCGAGAGCAATCCCAAGGACGAGGCCGATGAAGAACGGAATGAAATGCGTCTCGTTCAATTCCTTGACCGAATTACCGAGTGCGTCGGCCGCCTTGTCGAGATCTTCTTTCCGTCCGACGAGCGTGATCATGTCGCCGAACTGAAGGCGAAGCCCTGCTACGGCAGACATCTCTATGTCGACCCGAGTTACGCGGGTGACTGCCACACTGAAACGATCGCCGAGACTCAGTTCGCCGACGGTTTTTCCGAGAACGTCGCGCTCGGTTACGACCACGCGTTGAAATGTGATGTCGCTCTCCGCGAGCACCAGGTCTTCCTCGCTCCGTTCTCCGACGATACGTTCGAAGCGCTCCAATCCAGAAGGGGTGCCGACGACCACGAGCCGACAATTAGTCTGAACGATAGTTGCGTCCGTGGCCGCGACCGTTTCTTGGCCATTACGGATGCGCGAGATGGTGACGTTCGATTCGATGCGGCCGGGAATGGCGCCAACTCGAAGACCGTGAAGATTCGGGTTGGTCACGATCAAAGTGCGGCGTTCGAGTGGCGCGACATTTACTCGATTCTTTGCCGCAAAATCCTCGGCTTCGCGCTTCGGATCGACGCGGAAGATTTGCTTCAGGAAGATCAGTGTCCCGATAATGCCGACGATCGCGGTTGGGTAGCTCACGGCGTAGGCGAGTGCGGGCAAGGCAAGGCGATCGGCCGCCATACCTGGCAGTGTACTGAGTGTTTGAGTGGCTGCGCCTAACGACGGCGTATTTGTTGATGCTCCAGAAAAGATTCCCAGAACGGCCGCGGGATCGAAGCTGGCCAGCCAACCGACCAGCGGCGCACCGATCGCTCCCATGATAACAATCGCCGCGGCGAGAAGATTTAGCCTCACGCCCTGTTGCCGAAGCGCGGCAAAAAACCCGGGGCCGAGCTGTAGGCCAATCGTGAAAACGAACAGGATCAACCCAAGCTCCTTCACGAAATCGAGGGTGTGATGATCAACCGGATTGCCGAAGTGCCCCACGACAATGCCCGCGAAAAGCACTCCCGCGGTGCCAAGACCGATGCCACGAAACTTCAGGCTGCCCAATGCCATCCCGAGCACACAAACAAAGGCGAGCGCGCCAATCGCGTGCGCGATTGGCTGGGTCTTGTGAAGCTCGAACAACCAATTCACTCGTTAGGCCAGCTCCAGCGTTTCATGGATTCCATTTGTTCAGCAACGGCAGCGCAGTTGTTGCAACAGTGAGCAAAAGGGATTGGGCTTGCCATTGGACCAAGGTCGTAGCCGAGCGGTTCAGCATCCGAATTGCGCGCGATCTGAGGGCTAAGTGTCTTGCGCAGAGCTCGTACCTAATGAGCTCGGATATTTGGCGTAGGTTGGGTGTGCGCTTTGAGGATGTGCAGCACTTCGGCGATCGCCTGCGGATTTTGATGCGCGCGGTGATCGGAGGGAACGATATGTTCGCTTTCCGCACCTTCCATGTGCGAGCTCCAATAGGGAACCACGCCATCGCTTGAGTTGGGCGAATCGCTCCGGCCGCGATCGCCGATGATCGTGTCGTAGGGGATGCCCGGCGTCATTGGAATGGTATTGATCGCATTCACGAATCGGCTCTTCGGGGAAAGCGTATCGACCCCGTTGGCTCGACGTTTTGGTTTCAATTCTTCCTCGCGAATATGAGCGGTGGCGCGCAGCATCTCCTCGCTCGCTGCGCTGGTGAGCGCGGGATCGCGAATCAGCAGCCTCGAGAGGCTGTGCAACCATCCGGTGGCGAGATCACTGCCGCGCAAAGGCGCTGCGATGAAAATCATTCGTCCGATCTCCGGGCGATGACGGAAGAAAAGCTCCTTGCGAAAATACTCGCGAATATGCGGCGAGAGCGGAACCTCGTCGGGTGGCCGGCCGAAGATTTTCATCCAAAGGTCGTTGCCGCTGTCAGTAAGCAACAACCGGCTAATGCAACCACCCATGCTGTGACCAATCACCACCATGGGCTTTAGCTTGGGGAATTGTTTTTCAACGCGGTCGAGTTCTTCACGCAAGATCGCCGCGGAGTAAGGATAGGGATAACCGCTCGGGTAACTGTAGAACCAAAACTGATAATTCTTCCGGATAATCGGATCGCCGCGCAGGGTGTTGATCATCGGCGTCCAGGTCGCCTGCGAATCCATTAGTCCATGAATGACAAGGATGACGGTCTTGGTTGGGTCGAATGGTTGTAGTCGCTCGATCGCCGCGGTGTGCGCGAATTTTTCAGGATCAATCAAACGCGAGAATTCATGTTTCTGAGGATCTGTTTCCTGAAGCATGACGGCCAGCGGCACGGTAAAATCCGCCGCCAGCGGAACCGTGCGACCGTTAAAAATGACCGTCTCTTCCGTCAGCGGATCTTCGAACGCCAGCACGCACCGCTGGCCCTCGAAATGAGCGACGACGGTGACGGAATAGAAGATGCGTGACGGTAAGAAATCGCGCTTGGCGTTCTTATTCGGCTCTCGTTCCACTGCGACAATCGCCGCTCCGATTCCCGGCCGGATGGTCCGTTCGGTGACATATTTTCCATGGACGTCGTATTCATCCGCCGGCGTGAAGTCATAGCGCAGTGCCTCCCACTCTGGACGGGGGTCGGGCCGACATGTCAGCACGAAATCTCCCTTTGGTCCCGGGATGGTCAGGGGCGCCGTCCATGGATTCAGTTTTGCGGCGTGCACGATTTGGAAAATGCGTGCGATACCGAAGTTGTAATCGCGGACCGCAGTTGCGTTTTCGGGGTCGCGATCGAGCTCTCTCGCGGCTGCTTGAATTCCTGCCAGGCAATCACCAAGCGCCGCGAGCGGCTGCGTTTGTTCTTCACGCATCGCCTTGCTGATTTCTTCTTCAGCGGAAGCGAGCGCCCCGGTGCCGGCCGGCCCACTTAGATGAGGCTCTCGATGCCACACCTCCACGTACTTATCACAGCCGCTGAGCAGCAGCAGGCTGCAGAGCACGCACAGTTGCGCGCGCATCTCGATGCGAATTAGTTCGCGGCGAAGTAAGTGGAATCAGCCACTGGTTTTCGCACCACCGGGCGATCCGTTACAATCACGGTGGTGCCCGGACGGATTTGATCCGCGACCTTCTGCCCGAATTCAGGACTGAAATGCAGACGCGAAGCTAATTTTTGCGGATCGATGCTGCGGCCTTGGCCATCCACTCGCATCCAGCGTCCTGCCTCGCGACCCGGCGCAAGCTGGCTCGCTTGTCCGGTGCTGCCTTCGAGCAAAGTGAAAACGTGCTCGCCGAGACGGCCTCTTCCGTCCACATCGAGCGCGGCCCGGCCGATTGGGTTGCCGTTTCTGTAGACATATAGTGCGTGATCGCCGGCACTAACCACGATGGTGATGGGTCCAGCTTCACTCCGCTCCGGATGCCAATCGTAATCATTCGCACCTAGAGGCCGGAGCATACCGGGCTTGAAATCTTTTGGCGCGAGCATCATGCCTGGGTTCGAGGCCAGATGCGGCGTCGGGGTTTTGCCGTCGCCTACGACGACAGTTCCGCCACTTGAGGTAGCCTGGAAAAGCAATACCGAAAAATCATATGGCAGCCGCACGCAGCCGTGACTGGCTGCATAGCCCGGTAACTGGCCGGAATGCATCGCGATTCCGCTCCAGGTGAGCCGCTGCATATAAGGCATGGGAGCGTTGTCGTACTTCTTGGAACGATGGGTCGACTTCTTCTCCAGGATGGAGAATACACCGCCAGGCGTGTCGTGGCCTTTCGAGCCGGTGCTGATGCTCGAGCGCCCGATGAGAATTCCGTTGCGATAAACGTGCATCGTCTGTTGCGGGATGCTGACCAGCACCACCACTGGACCTTCAGGAGAAAGCCGCGAATTCCACCAATACTCACCGGGTTTGAGTGGCCCCGTTGGCTTGCCGGTTGGAGTGCCTTTGGTGTGAAAAGAAGGCTGCTCCATCGCTTGTGAAGACGTGAGCAGACCGAGGCAGAGGCTAAGGATGGTGATGAATTTCATACGCTGGCTTTGAAGGGCAAGTGTAGACAGGATAAACGCTGCCGTCTAGTGACATTGGATCTTCGTCCTATGCCAGCGCTACTTACTCGGATCTGCGACGGGCGTGTCTTGGTATGGCAAGGCGTCGAGCGGTCGAGATAGTCGGGTCAGATGAGAGATTGCACGAGCCCCGCTTCGATCTCGCATCATTTCGCCGCTTGTCCCACTGGAGAGGGCGCGCGCCTTGCATGACTGTCCGGATGAGGGATCGGTCGATGCTGGCCTTGGCCCGTTAAATGCAACCGAAGGATACGGCGCACTTCCGCGATCGCTTCTGGATTCGCCGGCGAACTATGATTTGAGGGAACGATGAGTTCTGACTGAGCGCCGTCCAGATGAGAGCTCCAATATGCGACTACGCCGTCACTGCTGTTTGGCGTGTCGCCGTGTCCGCGATCGCCGATGATCGAGTGATAGGGGATTCCAGGCGTGATCGGGAGTTTGTTCACCTCAAGCACGAACCGATTATGAGGAGAGAGTGTGTCGATACTGTTCGGCAACCTTTTCGCTTGGACGGCCCCTGGATCTTGCGTCGCGGCAGTGATCGCCGTGATAGGCACGGTCGCTACCAGTAATGGGATCTTCACAAAGGTGGCAGCGAACCGGCCCATCCAATTGCTCGCCAGGTCGCTTCCGCGATGTGGCGTGGACATGAATATTACTCGCTTCACTTCCGGCCGATGATTGAAAATGAGTGATTTTACGAGCAGTTCGCGCGTCTCGCTGGACAGCGCGGTTTCCGATGGCGGTTTGCCAAAGAAGTGATCCCAGATCTTTTGGTCGGCGTCGGTGATCATGAGCCGACTAATCATCCCACCCATACTGTGGCCAATGAGAACGATGCCTGTGTGATCTGGAAATGCCCGATCCACTCCATCGAGCTCGGCCCGAAATAATGCCGCGGAATAAGGATAGGGATAACCGCTTGGGTAACTGTAAACCCAGAACTGATAACGGCGCCGGATCTCGGGGTCCTCGTAGAGAGCGTTAATCAACGGAGTCCAGCTCGCCGGCGTATCCTGCAAACCGTGCACAAAGATAACCGGGATTCGCTTAGGATCATAAACTTGCAGGCGAGTCAATCGGGCTGTGTCGGCGTATTTCTCCGGACGCAGGAGACGCGAGAGCCCAAGTTTCTCCGGACGTTCCCGGGTCAAACCAACCGCGAGAGGAGCGGTAATATCCGCGGCCAGCGGATAACTGTGTCCATCGAGAGAAACCCGATCGGTCACTAATGGTTGGAAAAACTCGAGCTCGGCGAAGTGACCGCGAAAGCGGATGATTCCCGTCGCTCCCGCGTATAGCCGGCGCGAAGCGAATTTCTCTCGAAAGTCTTTCTTCTCCTCCCGGCCGACCGCCACGACCGGGGCACCGACTCCGCTGATGGTAACCCGCTCCCGAAGATATGCTCCGCCAATCGTGAGGCTGTCGCTCGGAATGATTTCGTAGGCCGCCGGATCACGATCTGTTCCGACCTGGCGCTTGGTCGTTAAGATGTAATCACCAGTTGGGCCAGGCACCGTGAGCGCGTGATCCCAGGGGTTGAGGCGTGCATCCTCGATGACTCCGATCGCACGCGCGACCGAGAAATTGTAAAGGTCGCGGGCCGCTCGATCGTCGGGATAGCGCGTTAACCGACTTGAAGCCGTTTGTGCGGCGGCGAGATATTCACCCAGAGCGCCCAATGGATCGCGGGGCGCCTTTTCTTGCGCTTCGCGCAGCTGTTGCGCGGTTGAAACAAGCGTTGGCTCTCGAGTGCCGTTGGCTGCCAAATGCGGAGTCGTCGGTTTAACGGTCGCGATATGTGCGCATCCGTTGAGACCCAGAACGAGAGTGACAACCAGAAGGCGTTTCATGATTGGCTCTGATCGAAGGCAGCCCTGCCGAGAATCATAAGGTTAGGGTCTGGTTGCATGTAAAAGACGCGACAGTGGCGCTAAAGGAATTTGAAGATGCTCGACCTGCTCCAAGGCGCAAAAAAGAAATCGTAGTCGGTCGCTGGAGTGCCTAACGAATCACAGAATTACTGCGCGATCGAATGCCGGCGCGAACTCAGGTCGCCGGCGCTTCCCTCACTTCCGTCGCAAGCTTCGCGTAAACGCCCATCACCAGCAGGGCTGCGATCGCATAGGCCGCAATCGCTGGCACTGGCCGGTTGTCTTGCATTTGTTGCCCGGAAAGCAAGAGCGCGAGACCGATGTGGCGGTTCGCGTTGCAGACAGACAACGTCTGAATGGTCCGCGAGGGTTCTCCTAGGAGCAGACGCGCTCCGAAAAGACATCCGAGCGCGAGAAGCAGCGCTGCAGCCGCCAGCCACAGACTCACCTGCTTCAGCGCAGGTCCCATTTTGTAGAGCAGGGCCACCAGCACCACGAGAATGATGACGTTACCGATTGGCACGAGCGCGCGCTGCACTCGCCTCGAGAACGCGGGCACCAGCCACACGAATACCATCCCAACAAGCAAAGGCAGGAACTGCTGCTGCGCGATAACCGACAGTAACTTCATCGGCGGCACCCAGATCTCGCGTCCATAAAGCCAGCCGCCCGTTGCGACCAGCAAAGGGACAATCACCGGCGTGAGCAATCCACTCCACACCTGGTAGCTCGCCGCCATCTGCACATCGAACCCGCGTTGCGCCGCGCCGCGCGTCATTAGCGGCGCCCCAGGTACCGCGCCAATCAGGAACAACCCTGCCGTTGCCGGCCCGTCCAGCGACAGCAGATTTCCGAGCGCGAGTGCGAGCGTCGGCGGGAGCAGAAAAGTGGCCGTAATCAAACGCGCCCATTTCGAAGGGGTGAGACGGCGCCAGTTATTCCAAATCTGTCCCGGACGCAGACTGATGCCGACCGCCAACATCAATAGGAGCACCGCGGCCTGCAGCAAATACTTCACCGTTAACTTCTCTTATGGCCCGGTTACTTCAGACTTATCGTCGCCGCCTGGCTGATTGACATTGTGTGACTCATACTAGCGACGGCAGGCGCACAAAATGAGAGAGGAATTGTTGCTCCTTCGCTGGAGCAAGGAAGCTTCTTCATCTTCGCCAGCTCTTTTCCTTCGGCGGCGAGTCTTTCACTTCAGCGACGTAGGTCTCGAAGCCGGCCATCCGGCGGTCCGAAATGTGACTATCCCTATTGGAACTATCCGACTACTGGTTCTCGCCTCCGGCCTCGTCCCCCCAGTCATCATCCGTCTCTTGCCAGCTCTTATCGGGGTCATACCGATCCATGGCTTGGAATTGCTTGAGCGTGTCGGGCCCAAGATCCTTCTCGTAAACTACGCCGTCCGGGCCGACGATAAAGCTCTTCACTCCGGTAACCCGATATTGCGCGGGCGCAGCGGCAAGGGCGAAGCCGGCGATCATCGCGCCTTCGACAACAAAGTCCATCTGCCCCATTCGCGCCGACGGGCCCTGGCCTTTTAGCACTTTGAAATAGTAGCCGCGAAACGGCTCGCTTTTTTCCGTGTAGCCCCGTTCGATTGCGCGGGCAATACCCTCACCGACTGGACCACCCCACGTTCCGTCCGGATTCTGCCAGGCGAGCCCATCGTGTTTTCCAGGCGTGCTAATGACGCGCTGGGCGTACTGGTTAACCTTGACATCGTCGTGCTTTTCCTCCGCGTATTGATGCTGCGCTTCCACGTATCCCCGACAAACGGCAATTGCATCCAGTTCGTTCGCGCCGATCCGGCGGTTGAGAATCTCTTCGCGGCCTACCTTGGTATCGAATGACCACTTACCGTTGTTTTTAACGATTGGAATCGGCACGGGAAGCTCATCGTTTCCAATTGTCAGGATGGCGCGGTTCTTATTCTTAGGATCAGCCCCTACCTTGGTCCGCTCCTTTGCCTTGGCGACGAAGGCCATCGCCCGGTTCTTATCCGCGACCGCATCTTCTGAGGTGACGATATCGTCGCTACCGGGTCCGAGAATCTCCTTTACCGCTGCGGCGTCGTATGATTCCGCGGCCTTAATCAGAGCATCCGCCGCGGCCTTCGGTGTGTTGAATTGCTGTCCCGTCGGTTGGGATACAGCCGCGTCCTTCTTGGTTTCGGGCGACGCTTGCAATATGCCGCCGATCGTGACCGTAACTAAGGCCAGCGAGACCTTTACCAGGATTGAAAGATAAGATTTTGATTTCATTGGGCTTCTCCTCAGTTTTCTTAGCGTTTTTTGCCGCCGCCGCCGCCTTTACGCCCTCCACCTCCGCCACCACTACTCATTCCCCCGCCACCCATGCTCTTGCCCCCTCTGCTACTACTTGCCTTCGCCTGATGCCCGCTTCCTCCGCTTATGGCACCGCCGCTGCTGCGCGAGGCAGAGCTACCCTTGTTCCCCATGTTCTTGCTGCCAATCTGGTCCGCGCCACCCGATTTTTTCTTGGCGGGCGCACCAGCCTTGCTGGCGGTACCCGCGCCACCAGGTTTCCCAGCTCCTCCGGGACCACCAGGCTTCCCAGCTCCTCCGGGACCACCAGGCTTCCCGGCTCCTCCGGGGCCACCAGGCTTTCCAACTCCTCCGGGACCACCAGGCTTCCCGGCTCCTCCGGGACCACCAGGCTTCCCAACTCCTCCGGGACCACCAGGTTTCCCGACTCCACCGGGGCCGCCCGGCTTACCGACTCCACCGGGACCACCAGGCTTTCCAACTCCTCCCGCGCCACTCGCAGCGCGCCCGCCAAATGTATCCGCGGTCTTGCGATCCCCGTAGGGAGCGTTGCCGCGATGCTCCGGGCTATGCTGCCACTTACCTGCCTGACCTGCTTTAATGTTATTCTGCTTATTGTAATTGTTGACGTACTTGTTGTTGACGTTGACGTTGACGTCACCCTGGTCCCAGCCACAATTCCAGCCCCAGTTATTGCCCCACGCCGCACCCAGCGCCATCGCCCCACCGAACGCGAGCGCTCCACCAGCTATATAGCCCGGATAAGTATAACTTGGATACGGATAGGCCGGTTCGCCATAAACAACCGTGGGGTCATAGGAAGGGACATAAACCGCACTCGGGTCGGCCTGTTCGACGGTGATCACTTGCTCGTTCCCTACCGTCTTCGTTTCTACCTTCTGTTGCTCGCCCGTCTTTAAGGCTCCTTTGCTTTCAGCTTTCGCGCGCATCCGCTGGACGGCGGCCATCACGTCCTGCTGCTGACCGAGAAACGCATTCCCCATATCCGATGTCCACTGGATGTTCTCAGCCATGCGTTGGGTCACATCGGGGAAAGCGGCCATCGCCTGTACGCTTGGATCCCAAGGCTGCTTCGCCACCGCGTCGGCCAACGCCTGGTCTTTTAGCTCCTTGTTCTTGCCCAGCCACTGCCCTAGCTGCATGATCTCGATCGGATACGTCGAAGCCGCCAGCGTCTGCGCCAGCAGTGGATCGGGATAAAGCGCGATCGGCGCGACTAACGAATCCAGCTGCTCGTTCGGAATCTTGGGCGCCTCCGCCGTTTCCGAAGCAGCCGCATCGGATTCGGTGTCGTTACCAAACGCCGCAGGCTGACCCATCAACAGCAGCACCGCGGGAAAAAGAGCGATAGCGCGACGGATCAGACTTGTTTTCATTCTGCCATTTTGCAAGCTCCGGACGGACATCGCCCATAGGACCTTGGTCGTAGACCTGAAAATCGAGAAACAAGAGCTCTAGGTCATCGTTTTCATGCTCGCGCATGATTCTTGCCGGACAAGGGCCGCTTGGCACGATCGAGCGCGCGCCGCAGATAACGCAATCATTCAGACTCGTCGCTTGCCGTCTGTATCTCTAATGGAGTTCGCACAGCGGGATTATCACCACCGGTCGCAATTGGTCAGCGCCGTTCGGCAAATACAAGTGCTAAAGACGATCGCGCTCAGACCGAAATAAGTGGTAGCTCAAAAATTTGGCATCCTACGATGCGGCGTTGCTGGTGCCCGGCATCGAGCTAGTGAAGGCTTTCAACGTCCGGCGAGTCGAAAAAACTCGCGTCAGACCGATGCTTCTCCGACGAGCGATCGGATGCACAGCCGCCGATAAGCAGAATTGAAAACGCAACAAATAAAGTCGCCGTTCTCGCGGAATGGGAAGAGTTGCCCAACGGGATATTTGAGGAGTTATTCCGTCCGATGCGTTCGCCGTAATTGCGGTAAAACGATAAGGCACACTTTTGGGATCTCATCTCCTGGAAGCGTAATGCAAGCAAAACTATGGGATACTGACGAAATCGCAACCCAGCTAAGTCCCGGCGCTCAGATCAATCATTGTCTTCTCGATCCCGCGGTAGAGACAGCACTGACTTGGTCTTCCAGTCGAAAATGATCGCAAGGAGACGGAGAAGGAACGTGATCGCAATGGCCAGGATCGCGCACGGCACCACTGGAGCCTTAAAGAAAGTAGTGAAGAGCGTGAATTCAGCCACCCCTAGCAGTGAGGCAATGACGTAAAACTGGCCGGGCTTGAACAGGAGCGGTTCTTCCCGAACGAGCACATCGCGAATCAAGCCGCTGCCAACGGCGTTCACGACGCCGACAAAGATACAGGCGGAAATCGCCAGACCTGCCTCGAGGGCTTTGCTGGCGCCGACAACGCCGTAGGCCGCGGTAGCAAGCGCATCGATAATAAGGAATGGCTTCGAGAACCGTTCCACATGCGGAAAGAAAAGGAGCGCAATTATGCAGCCCGCGAGGACGGCAATCATATAGGCGCCATTGCGCATCGCCGCCGGTGGTCCGGCTTGGATAAAGACACCATCGCGCAGCAAACCGCCACCGAGACCGCAGGCCAAGGCCAGCACAAAGAGACCAACCGGATCGTATTGTCGCCGAATAGCCACCATCGCGCCGGTAATACTGAAAAGCACGGTTGCTCCGAGATCGATGCCAATCGGGAGCGCTACGCTTCGGACGGCCAATGAATCTGCGAACATCGTGACACTTCCAATAACTGTCAGACCGTCAGTGCCCAGCCAATCCGCTGGGCTACGACATCATCGCGACGAGAATAGGACCCCAGGCGGTGAGCACAATATTGCCGATCGCATACGGTACGGTGTAGCCAAGAGCCGGCAGCTCGCTGTCGGCCTGTTCCTGGATCGCGCGCAGCGCGGCAGTCACTGTCCCGGCGCCGGAACAAGCGCCCAGTACGATCACAGGGTTCATCCTTAAAACATAACGGCCGAACAAAATACCTACAGTGTGAGGGAGGATGGCGACGATAAGACCCACAAACACGAGGCTGACTCCCGACTTTTGCAACCCCGAAAAAAAGCTAGGGCCGGCCGCGAGTCCCACGCAGGCCATGAAGACTGATAGACCCACGGTGTCGAAGATCCACATGGCTGACTCCGGGATGCGACCAAATGTCGGGTGAACTGCACGCAGCCAGCCGAATACCAAGCCCATGATGAGTGCGCCCCCGCTGGCTGTAAGAGTGAGCGGCAGGCCTGCGATTACGATTGTGAGTAATCCCACCAGTCCGCCGAGAAAGATACCGAGCCCAACGAAGATCATATCCGTCATAACGGTCTGCCGATCGGCATAACCGAGGCTCTTGGCCGCCCGACAGACGTCGTTCTCCGCACCAACCAGTGTCATCAAGTCCCCGCGTTCCACCTGAGTTTCAGGCGCGAATGGCATAGGTAGCCCGCTACGGGTCAATTTTTTCAGGAATACCCCTCGAGCGAAATCCATGGCCGCCAACTCGGCAATGGTTTTGCCGACGACTGTCTTGTTGGTGATCACGACGTCAAGGAATTCAAACGGAAAATCCAGCAGCTCCTTGTCGCTCACTTCGATCCCTATCTCGGCTCCGCGGGCCATTAGGAGTTCCGAGCGTGTCAGGACCGCGACGGTGTCATTCTCAAGAATCACTGTCGTGGGCTCGGGCTCGATGATCTGACCATCCCTTCTGATGCGCGAGACGAAGACGCGAGTTGGTTTGGGACGCTCCTCCAGTTCGGCAATAGTTCGGTTCAGCAAATCAGGACGAGTAATTCGATAGGCGCGAACCGCCAGGCTCTGAAAGGCGGATAACCTTCCCACGCCGCTTTTCTCGGAGCCGGAGATTTGCTTCTGTAGCTTGCGGGCCTCTTCCTTGAGATTGATCCCCATCAGCTTCGGCCCAACGTTAGGGAGAAACCAGACGACGAACCCCGTACCGATAAGATAAGTCACGGCGTACGCTACAGGGATGTTGTTAACTAAGTTGGTCTTATCTGCGGCTGATATGCCGAGTCGTCCGATGGCGTCACTGGCGGTCCCGATGACCGTAGATTCGGTGAATGCACCGGCGAGGAGACCGGCCGCCGTCCCCATATCATAGCCGAGGACCTTTGCCGCGGTGTATGCAGCGAGCAAACAAGTGACGCAAAGGACAAGTGTGATCGCCACCTGCGGTAATGCATCTTTCTTCAGTCCGCGAAAGAACTGGGGTCCCACCTTATAACCAGTGGCGAAAAGGAACAGGTCGAAGAAGACATATTTGACCACGACCGGGACCTGGATCGCCATTTGCCCGAGGAGAACGCCCGCGAGCAGAGTTCCTACGACCGTTCCGAGACTGAATGATCCTATCTTGAGGCGACCGATAAAAAACCCGATCGCAAGAGTTAGGAAGATTGCGAGTTCCGGGTGTTCCCTAAGAGCGTTAACGAAATAGGTCATAATAACACTGCCTATCCAGGTATTGGTTCTTAATCATTTGGACTCAAAGAGTCCGTGATACCGTAGCTTTCTGGCTAGAATTTGAACGCGTAGTTACAAATGGCACGGAAGTCGGTAAGGTTATCGACATCTCCTCCAAACTGCTCGACAACCCCGTAACGCAGGCGCAGCGACAGATTTTTCAGAAGGCCCTTAGTCGGCGCCCATTGGGCGTTAATATCATATTCGTTCTGCCGAAACTGCGTCGCTGCATCCGGGTCCGTGCCGAACACCGCCAGGGCATAAGCGCTTAGTCCATCCACCCAGGGAAAATCATAACCGGCCCGGAGAAGAAACGCGCTCTCACCGGCTCGGTTGAAGTCTTGAACCTGAACACTCGTATAACCGGGATAGCCGCTCCACGGGTTCTGCAAGTTGGCATTCCCCCACGCGTGAGTGAAGCCCGCGGTAAACAACGCTTTCTCGACAGGTAGTTCTACTTTGAAACCGAATTGATGGCCCGAGAAACTGTGGTCCTGCAGAAGGTTTTCCCCAACACTACCCTGATCCACGTACTGGGCAGCGAGTTTCAGCTTCCACTTGTCGGAAAGCGGGACCTGAAAGCCTGCCTGGCCATATGCGATATTGATAATATCCTGGCTGTAGTAGTCGATCGCGCCGATGGAGAATTTTCCTTTCTCATAGATCGCTCCGGCGGTCCATACACCTCGCTCAACATGAGCCCCGGCGTCGATCGCCATCGAGACAAATTGATTGTCGTTTCGCTCTTTGATTTGATAGAAATACCCGAGCCCATACTTGATAGTCGCGACATCTGCGGCAGGGGTTGGCGTCGGAACTGCAGTCTCTTTTCCGTCTCCACTCGGACCGATGGCGTTCGTCGTCGAACCGGTGTCACTGCTGCTCCCCCCAAGCTCGGTGCGGCCCTGCAAAACGACCGCCTCAAAAGTGTTTGGCGTCATGCGAGTGTCGTTACGGTTGATAAAAGGAGTGTCGTAGCCTTTAGCTCCGATACTCACGGTCAAGTCGTCGATAATCCTAATCTCTGCGTAGAACTCGCCCAAGGCACTGTAACCCTTCTGACCAGCCTGTAAGAGGGTAGTCCCGTCTCTGTCTTTAGGAGCGTATATCGGCTGTGAGGTGTAGGCCGTAAGTCCAAAGGCAATGTGGTCGAGAAAATAACCGGTTTTCACTCCCGCCCATCCGCCGATGGCCCACGCCTGCTTCTCCGCGCCACTGAAGTCGCTGCGATCGAAGTAAAAGGTGCGGAAATTGAATTCGAACTTCGTATCCTTGAAGGCCTGTCGTCGCTCTTCAAGCCGCCATTCGCGAAAATCGCTAAATGAATCATCAAGGGATGTCTGACCCTGCTCTTCAGATGACTGCGCTGCCGATGGTGTCGCTGTGGCCGTCGCGACGGGATCTGGCGCGGTCGTGACAAGCGCAGGCGCCTGCTGCCCCAGGGTCAGTTCGGTACCGAGAAACAATGAAGCTAAAGCCAGGACCGCGCACGCTTGTTTTCGTAAGGACGTTCGCCTGGTCATAGCAGGTTCTCCAGAGTTAGGATTCTATTGTGACGGCAACATGGCGAAGTAACCGAATTAGCGTTTCGCTCTCGTTGGGGGTGGCGCGGCACTCTTGCCCGTAGCTGCCTCATAAGCCTGCCTGTATCCGCGCGCGATGGCACGCACCGCCCGACCGATATCGTCGTAGACGTGATTCTCTAGGTTAGCGAAGGATATGCGCACCGACCAATCGGGAGCGGCAAAGCCGCCGCCGTTGAGCAGGACAATGCCGTGGTCCTCGGCCAACCGGAACACGATGTCGAGGGGATGCACGTTTTCCTTCATCCACTTGACGACTTCCTCGCCCAGGTATTTGCGGGCGAAAAACTCGAAATCGATCAGGCCATAGTAGTAGTCGAAGTACTGATTGGGACCGACTTCGATGTCCAGTCCTTCGATGGTTGCCTGGACCCGCTGCTTGCAGATGCCGATGCAGGCTTTCTGATAGATCTTCTTTTCGTCCATCAGCTCGCTGAGCGAGAACAGCGTCATCATGACCTGCTGTGGAAGCGACAACCCAGCCGTGTGATTGAGCGCAATGTCGCGACTATCGGCAACGATGCGGTCGATAAAGGCGAGCTTGCGCGGTTCGAGCGTGAGACCGCCGTAGCGCTTGTCCAGCTGTTTCAAGGTCGGTTCGGGATGCGCGGCGATCATCTCGTCGAAGATGTTGTCCTCGTGGACTGCGATGGTTCCGAGCCGCCACCCGGTGCAGCCGAAATACTTGCTGTACGAGTAGACGCCGATCGTGTTCTTCGGGAATTCTCCCATCAAAGAACGGAAGCCCGGGACAAACGTGCCATAGACGTCATCAGTTAACAGGATAAGGTCTGGCCGCTTTTTGAGGACGGCGCCGATTTTCTTAATCGTGTCTGGAGAAAGCGCGACCGCGAACGGATTGCCGGGATTGACGATGAAGAATGCCTTAATGTTCGGATCGAGCAGTTTCTTGATCTCTTCATCCGGATACTGAAACCGCGCCTCCTGCTTCGCATGTATCTCGACATAATGGAGGTCGTAGTCCTCCAGATGTGCCATTTCGAGGTAGGGGGTGAAGATCGGCACTCCGAGCGCTATCGTGTCGCCGGGGTTGAGAAGCCGGTTGGCTTTTAGCGACTTAAAAATGTAACACATCGCGGCGGTGCCGCCTTCCACCGCGTAGATCTTGAATTTGCCTTTCGGCCGCGGGCTTCCGCACATCGCCCACTCCAAGTACTCGTGAACGATCCGTTCGTTATGCACCAGCATGCGGTCTGGCACCGGATAGTGGTCGCCAATAATGGAATCCACCAACTCATGAACGAACGCGTCGCGATCGAAGCTGAATTTCTTCACCGCCCACGGCACCATTGCCTGAAGAACGGGCGCACCCGGCATGTCGTTGTGTTTCGTCAGCCAACCTTCAAGCCGGTCGGCAATTCCAGATGCTTTCGGCATCCCGCCGACACCGGGCGGCAGGTCGAGGACCCGCTTGCTCTCAGTAATTGCGAATTGCCCGAGGAGAAAGAATGCTTCGCGCGGCTCAGTGGCGACCCAGTTTGGGTTGCCACGACCGGCGTTCAAGTAAGATAGGGAAGATTCAAGCGCCGATTTCGATGCCACTTTTTGGACGAAATCCTTGATCTCGAACGGACCGAGTTTCTCGAACTCTTTCAGCCTCGCGTTATCTGATAATTCGCGACTGCCACGGCGAGCTTGTCCGTTCGCTTTCGCAGCCCGAGAGGATTTGCTTTTTGTTGTCATAGTTTTCTTGCTATTGAATCAGGTGCGGAACATGCGGCTCACGACATCAACATGATGATGACCATGCCCCAGATCGTTAGCAGGGTGTTCCCGACGGCGTAGGTAACGGTGTAGCCAAGCGCCGGAATCTGGCTCTTGGCCTGGTCGCAGACCAGACCGAGCGATGCCGTTGTCGTGCGTGACCCGGAAATGATTCCGAGGTTGAGCGCGTCATGGAAGCGAAACACGTACTTGGCGATGAACATGCCAAGAATCAGGGGAACCGTCGTAGCGACCGCGCCCCACAGGAAGAGACCGACGCCCTGTGTTTTGAGACCGTTGACGAAGCCCGGGCCGGCGGAGATACCGACGATAGCGATGAAGATGTTGAGGCCGACCGAGTTCATGAACCAGACGGTGGGTGTCGGAATGCGTCCGAAGGACGGGCGCACCGAGCGGAGCCATCCGCCGATGATCCCGAAGACCAGCGCGCCGCCGGCGGTCGACAGGGTGAGCGGGACGCCAGCCACCTTGAAAACCAACGCGCCGATCAGGGCGCCGATTACGATAAACAGGCCAACGAACGCCATGTCGGTGACATCAGTCGGACGGTCGGCGACACCGAGCATTTTGGTCGCGGCAGTAGTATCCTGGGTGCGACCTACGAGAGTGAGCAAGTCGCCGCGATTGACTTCGGTACTCGGCAGTATGGGAATATCGGTGGCGGTAGCGCCGCGCGTGATCTTGCGCAGGAAGACGCCGCGCGCCGCCGGACGCGTCGCGAGCTCGGCGAGCGTTTTGCCGTCGACCTCCTTGTTAGTCACCAGGACGTCAATACCCTCCACTGGCACGGCGAGCAGTTCGCGGTCCTCCACCTCCTGTGTTACCGCGCCGAGCACATTCACCAGCACTTCGCGCTCGCCTGCGACCGCTACCACATCGCCTTCTTTCAGGACGGTGTCCGCAGTTGCATCCATGATCTCGCCCCCGCGGCGAATGCGCAGGATGAACAGGCGCGCATCGGGCACCAGCGACTCAGCCTCGGCCACACGCAGACCGGCGGCTTTGCCACCTGACTGCACCGTGTAAGCGCGCAATGCCCAGCGCGTCCAGGCCGAACCCGGACCGCCCAGCTGCTTCGTGCCGCCCCCAAATTTCTCCTCGTAGTCCTTACAAGCGGCGACAAGATCAATGCCTAGCAGCTTCGGGCCGATGATGGCGATCACGATCGCCGAGCCCATGGTACCAAACATATAGGTCACGGCGTAAGCGATCGGCATCGAGTCGAGCAGGCCCTTAGCTTGATCGGGGGGCAGGCCCAGCCGATTGATGGCGTCGGTCGAGAGCCCCATCGCGGCAGAGATCGTCTGCGAGCCCGAGTAGAGTCCGGCTCCGAATAACCGAGGTCGTAACCGGCGATCTTTGCGACCAACACGCAGGCAACCAGGCTCAGTACACACTGCACCACCGAGAAGATCGCCTGCGGCAGGCCGCTGCTGGCAATCCCGCGCACGAACTGCGGCCCGACGGCGTAGCCAACGGCGAAGAGGAACATGAGGAACGAAAACGCCTTGAGGGGCTGGTTAACTGTGATCCCGATCTGTCCGATTACGACGGCGGCGATCAGGGTAGCGGTCACCGACCCAAGTCCTATACCCTTGAAGGTAAACTTGCCGAAGTAGTAACCGAGGGCGAGCGCGAGAAAGATTGCGATTTCCGGGTAAGTCTTAAGCGTAGTGAAGAACCAGTTAATCATATCTATGTTGTGCTCTGTCTTAGTTAGTTAGGCCGGATACTCGAATTTTAAGGTCTGCGCTGTGGTCACGTAGTTTGAAGCAATTACTTGCTACTTCTTTGCTTTCTTTTTGGCTCTGCCAAGCTTCTCCGGCTTGATTAGTTCCAAGCCCGAGGCGGCGTGATACCCATGGATCTCCTTTACGTCGAGCTTGCGCATGAAATCGATCGTCTCCTTGGTGATCACCTGACCAGGCACCATGATCGGGAAGCCGGGGGGATAAGGTATGACGAACTTCGCCGAGACGGCCTGACCGCGTTTCACTAGATCGTCGATCTCCTTCGAGTTAAGCTTCACGTGCGTGCAATTTTCCCCGTCATAGGCAAGGAAGAAGGGTGTCCGCATGTCACCTTCGTTAGTCTTACTCTTAGGATTCTCGCGGAAGGCATCGTGGAAGCGACTGAAGTTCGGCAGATCCGGTACGTCGGTGATCAGGCTCTTGACCCGGGCGTCGAAGCCAGCCTTCTCGTCGTAGTCTCTCGCCAGTTTGCGGTCGAGATCGCGGGAGATATCGGCGAGAACCTTGATCAGATAGGCGATATCACTTCGGGTGTTATTAATGTTGGTCTGGAGCAGGACGCTATTACGCGAGGTCTTGTTGAGCTGGATATCGAATTTGCTCGCGAGCATCCCCTTGAAGGAGGTGCCGTCGAAACCGGCGGAACCGCAGAGGAGAGTGATACGAGTAGGATCGAGGGTGAACTCGTCGTTAGCCCATGCGTCATAGATCCTCTGCCAACTCGCGCTCTCCGAATGGAAGTCATCGAATCCGCTGGCTCGATACTGAGCCGGCACCATCTGGGCATTGGTAGCAATGCTGAAGTATTTCGAGATGAGCGGATCCTGGTTCACCTCGCGACGCAGGATGAGGGATAGCTCAATGGCGCGGCCGACCAGCTCATAGCCTTCGAGCTCCGCCTGGCGGCGGGCGATGTCGAGCGAAGCGATAAGTTGCAAGTTCGGAGACGTACTGGTGTGGGCAAAGAAGGCCTCTTTGAAGGTTGGCTCGGTGCTCTCCCAGCAATCGTCGTTTACCATGATGTAGGAACCCTGGCGGAAGCACGAGAGCGACTTGTGCGTCGAAGTTGTCGCATAGACTCGCATCTTGACCGCATCCGGGTCGGGCAGCAGGTGCGTGTCGAGAAGCTTGGGATTTTTCGGATCGAGTTTGCCGTGTTTCTTTTTGAACTCGGCGTATTGGGCCCGGTAAGCATCGGAGGCATACTTCTCACGCAGGGCTTCACACGCGCCCATGGCGGAACGCATCCGATGGAAGGGTGTAAAGCGGCTGTAGGCATACCAAGCTTCGTCCCAGAGGAAAACGATGTCCGGCTTGATCGCCAGCACTTCCTCCATGAAACGCTGCACGTTGTAGACGTGACCGTCGAAGGTGCAGTTCGTGAGCAACAACATCCGAACCCGGTCCAGCTTCCCTTCAGCCTTTAGGTCGAACAATGTCTTCTTGATCGTCCTAAGCGGCACCGCCCCGTACATGGAATACTCAGTCAACGGGTAGGCTTCTACATAGAGCGGCTGTCCGCCGCCGAGGACGAGTCCATAGTGGTGGGACTTGTGGCAGTTACGATCCACGAGCACGATATCGCCCGGGCGCACGATGGTCTGGACGGCGATCTTGTTAGATGTGGAGGTGCCATTTGTGCCGAAGAAGAGCTGCCGGCAACCAAAAGCACGCGCTGCTTTCTCCTGCGCCACCTTGATGTTGCCAGTCGGCTCGAGCAGCGAATCGAGACCACCGGTCGTCGCGGAGGATTCAGCCATGAAAATGTTGGCGCCGTAAAAGTGACCGAAATCGCGAATCCAATGCGAGTTGAAAACTGACTTGCCCCGGGCAATCGGCAGCGCGTGAAACGTGCCGACCGGGCGACGCGCATAATTCTTCAGGTTGTTGAAGTATGGCGTGTCGTAGCGCTGGTTGACGCCCTCCATCATCGCGAGGTGGATCTCCATGAGATCTTCGATTCCGTAGAAAATTCGCCGGATGTTTTTCGAGTCGAGATGGCTTGCCATCTTTTCAACCGCCCGGTCGAGGAGCAGATAAACGTCCAACTCCGGGCGCGTCTTGGCGATTGCGCGGGCGAGAGCCACTCCGTAATCTTTCGGCTCGAGAGTGCCGGGTTCCGTCGCCAGGTGTTGCTCGAGATAGGTCCGTAAATTGGGCGCGTCAAACTGCGAGCGGAAACGGAAGTTATCCTTGATCACCACCGCCTGCACATCGGCGTTAAGTACCACCCCGAGGATGGCATCTTCAAAACTGGGCACCGTGACCGCTTCGTAGACGAAGGGATCTTCGGGGCGACGAAGCTGGCGCATTTCGCTGCGCCCTTGACGCACCTGTTCCGTGGTTGGGTCGTCGCTAACGATCAGGACTTCGAAGTAGGGCTTGGTTAAATCGCCCGTGTCAAAGTAGTCCTTCATCAGACGTTCGTTGCCCTCCTGCTCTCCTTCTTCCCCGAGCTTCCAGGCACTTGCCGAACGACGGTAGGAGCCAGTGATGATCGCCTTGGCGATGCGGGTGCTGAGCTTGGAAAAGCCGGAGTAATCATCGCGGCCCAGCGCGTCCTTCAATGCCGCCATTAAAGATTCACCGGGATAGGCGTGGAACGCCTCTAGAATGCTGAGATGCCCGAACAAATCCTCGACTTGTGCAACTGCTTCCTTGGTGGAAGAACCGGCCGCGGAGCGGGCCACGAGAGACTGCGCGGCATGCGCCATTTCCTGCCAGCGATCACATCGGGCTTCGCCCGCACTGAACATTCCGACGCGATACTTGGACTGGGTCTTGTTCGCTTTTGATGATGAAGTGGGCATGATTTTTGTCGAGTTAACTAAGAGCTAAGTCTTGCGAGGACCCGTTTCTTGTCGTGCAAATGCGTTGCTTCGAGATCTACTGCGAACAAATAAAAGACTTACCGAATGGATGCCATAGGACCTTAGTCCGATAGGATACGGCCTCTGGCAGGGCGAAGCTGTCGTCTAACGATTTGGGTTGTCCGAACGTCTGTTGCTGGTTGGTAGCTTCATGCTGGCGAGCCGGGACTCACGTTCACAAAGGTGATCTGATGAAACTCAAGTTTTATGGCACGCGGGGGTCCATCCCCGTCTGCGATCCGGGCTTTCAGCAGTTCGGCGGCAACACCACGTGTCTACAAATTACGTTCACCGATACGAACCGCATCGTCATCATTGACGCGGGCACGGGCCTGCGAAACCTGGGCAGAGATCTTCGCGCCATCGGCCACAAACAGGAACAAATCGTAATCGCTTTGTCACATTTTCATTGGGACCACATCCAGGGCTTCCCGTTCTTTGCCCCGGCTTATGATTCCAAACAGAAAATCACGCTTCTAACTCTCGGCCGGGACCGGACAACGACAGATTTGCGCCAGATCTTCGAAGTCCAGATGCAGGCCGAATATTTCCCGGTGCAATTGGACCAGATGGGCGCAGTTTTCGAGTTCCTGCAGATCGCGGACGCGAGCCAGCACTTCACCGCGATCAACGGCGTGGAAACCGTCGTAACGGCTCAAAGGCATAATCACCCCGGTGGCGCGTACAGTTTCCGGATCGAGCGGAACGGAAAGGTGCTGGTCGTTTGCACGGATGTGGAGCATGGCGAGCAAATCGATCCGCGGCTGGTGGAGCTGGCGCGCGGTGCGGACTTGTTGGTCCATGACGCCCAATACACCGCCGAGGAATTGCTAAAGCGCCGGGGCTGGGGACACAGCAGCTTTGATCAAGCGATGCAACTTGCAGAAATGGCTGGTGTGAAGCGCTTCGCGCTCACACATCACGACCCGGAGCACGACGACGAGTTTCTGCTGCGAATTGAAAAGTTGTGCCAGGAACGGTGCCCGAATGCGGTGCTGGCGCGCGAAGGAATGGAAATCGCGATTGGTTAGGCAGGCGCGGCTGCCTAACGATGACGAACTTCAGCCACAACCGGCGTGAGTTACCGCTCACTCGCCAGCCGCCATCGTCGAACTGAGTGGGAATGTAGGACTAAGGTCTAATACGCTTTTACTTCGGACACGGTACGATTCATCACCTGTCCAATTGATGATTGCCCGGATGAACCTGAAAACTTCAATTGCGCAAACGGCATCCGTCGTTGCAATGAAAACCCAACCATCAGCTCTGGAATCCGCCGCCAGCCGCCGGCGTTGTTACCGACGTTTCGGACCGTTTATTGCGTTCGCGTTACTGGCATCAGTATCCAGCGCTCATGCCTCGATGTTTCACGGTGAGACACTCGATTCAATCGCGAACGGCATTGCATGGTTCGCGTTCATCATCGTCCCGCCCGTTTTAATCGTGGCCTTCCTGGCGGTCCATATCATCCCCGAAAAGGTTGCCGAAAAGAGAGGGCATCCACAGCTCGGGGCTATCAAGTGCCTCTGCTTTCTCTCTCTTGTCTTCGGCGGACTCCTTTGGCCGATTGCATGGCTCTGGGCCTACTCGAAGCCAGTTTTCCATAAGATGGCCTACGGCACCGATGTCGATCACTCGCACGGGAAGACGGGCGGGGAAGAACCCGCCACCAGTGAACTCGAACAACTCCGCGCCCGCGTCGCTGAGCTCGAAGCGGAAACTAAAGGAGGAAAGGCGTAATGGAAGTCATCCTGCTTGGCATCTACGGCTTCTTCGTCTGGCTCATTTTCTTTAAGTTCAAATGGCTGCCCTGGAATTTTACCACCCAGTTCATTACTATCACGCTACCCATCGTAGCAATGATGGCTCTTTTTCTCCTGCTGAACATCTGCGCGCCCGCAACTGACGACGTGCGCGCCATGAACTACGTAATCCCGATCGTTCCGCGCGTAACCGGTCAGGTAACCGAGGTACCGATTCAACCAAACCGGCCGATCAAGAAAGGCGACGTGCTTTTCAAGATCGACCCGGTCCCCTTCGAAGCGGGGGTGAAAGCCGCTGAGGCCACGCTGCGCGGATTTCAGGATCAGCTCAACAACGCCAAGGCCAAAAAAGCCGCGCTGACACCGCGGATCGATCTCGCGAAAAAGCGCGTCGAGCAATTCACGGCACTCACCGCGACTGGGGCCGGGAAGCGGGCCGACTTGGAGCAGGCGCAAAGCGACCTCGGCAATCTTGAAAGCGAATACCTCGCCGCGGACGCGACGGAAGCGCAGTCCGGGGCGCAGATCATCAAGGCCGAAGCCGACCTGCGCGATAAGAAATTCGACCTCGATGGCTGCGTGCACCTTGCTCCCGCGAACGGGCGCGTCGCCAATCTCTCCCTGCAACCCGGCGTGCGCGCGACCCAATTCGCAACGATGCCGGTGATGAGTTTTATCCAGGAGGATGATCCGTGGCTGTTAGCATTCTTCCGGCAAAACGAACTGCGCTACGTCGAACCCGGCGATGAAGCGGAGATCTTTATGAAGGTGTATCCGGGCCGCATCATCAAGTGCAAGGTCGATTCCATCCTATGGGCGACGGCACAAGGCCAGCTGCCGATCAACGGCAACCTCCCCAACACCATGCCTGTAACGGCGCCCGAGCAGCGCATCGCGGTGCGACTCCTCACAGATGGGAAGGATAAAGACGTCTTCCTCGCTGCTGGCGCCCGCGGCGGGGGAGCGATCTATACGAACGATATTACCCCGATCCAGATCCTCCGTCGCGTGATCGTCCGCATCGCGGCCAAGTTCGACTGGTTCGTCATCAAGCATCTCTCCGCTCTCTTCGGCGGCCACTAGAATCAAAACTATGAAGGCGCGACGTTGCACCTTGCTTCTTGTTAACGTCAGCAGCCTCGTGCTTGCCGGCTGTGCGCTCAAGCAGCCGCCTTACGGCGCCGACATCATGCCTGAGTCGGCTCGGGCGAAGATTCCCGGAAGCTGGTCCGGCCCGCATCGCAGCGGCGCCGTGGTACCGAACTGGATCCGTACCTTTAACGACCCGGAATTGACTGCGCTGGTTGCGGACGCCGTTGAGAGAAATCCAGATCTCAAGGCCGCAGCCGCCCGTGTAGAAGCATCGCGCGCTGCGGTGCGCATCGCCGCAGCATCGCTCTATCCACGCATTGCGATGAAGGGTTTGGGCGAGCGCCAGGGTCAGGAAATTCATGGAGACCTTGGTCGCGGCATAAATCCGCCGGATTTCGGGCCCCCGGGAACCGAGAACCCCGGCGGCGCCGGACTCGACACCAGCATGGATGAATCCTCGCAGCGCTGGGTGTACGGCCTCGCCGTCGGTGCTGCATGGGAAGCCGACGTTTGGGGTCGCATTCGCTCGAAAAAAGCTGCCGCATGGGCGGAGAGTGGCGCGCTCGAAGCCGACTACGAATTTGCCCGTCAATCCCTCGCCGCGGCCGTGGCGCGCGCCTACTTCTCGACTATCGAGGCCGCGCAGCAGGAAGCCAACGCGCAGGAGACGCTAGATCTCTATCAGCAGTATTCAAAGCTCACTGGCGAGAAGAAAGAGCAGGGCTTTGCGAGCGACTTCGACGTGTCGCAGATTAAGTCGCGCACAGCCGCAGCCGAAGATGCGCTTTACACCGCACAAGCGGCGCGAGCGCAAACGATTCGCGCGATCGAAGTCGTGACCAGCCGCTACCCGGCGGGCCGATTTGATGTGCGACGCTCCTTCCCCGGCCAACCCAAAGCGGTTCCCGCCGGTTTGCCGGCACAAATTCTCGAACGTCGGCCAGATATCATCGCAGCCGAGCGCCGCTTCGCTGCCGCTTTTCATCGGGTGAATGAAGCTCGCACCGCGCGCCTGCCGCGCATTGTGCTCAGCGCCACGGGCGGACTCGGGACCGCGCAGCTCGACTCCGTCGGCACACTCGATGCCGTCATCTGGAGTTTCGCCGCTGGGATCACGCAACCAATCTTTTTCGGCGGGGAACTAAAGGCCGCACAAGATCTCCGCACGGCCGAGCAAAAAGCTGCGGCGGCAACCTACGTGGGCGCTGCGTTGCGCGCATTCGAGGACGTCGAAGATGCTCTCGCTGGCGATTACTACCTGCGCAAACGTGAAGGTGCGCTGTCCGACGCAGTTTCGAGCAGCGCCGACTCCATGAAATTCGGCAGATCGCAACTGGAGCAGGGCCAGATCGACATGTTCACCACCTTGCGTCTTGCTGGGGAAAACCTTGCCGCGAAGATCCAACTCACCAGTGTCCGCGCTTCCCGCCTCCGCGAGCGGGTGAATCTTTACCTGGCACTCGGCGGCGATTTTCAGGGAACGGGCGCGCCAGGGAAATGATCTCCCCCGACACTCATGCGGGCAATCACAAACGACTATCGCGACGCGCAGATTCTTGATCTTGGGTCCGGCTACGAAAAGGGACCTTTTCTCATTACCCAAACCGGGATCGCGCCTAACGAATTGGTGCCGAAGACCCATATATTCGTGCTCCGGCCAGATGGACAGTGGGTGGACTTCAACGCCTACGCCTGCCAGGGAAAACCTGAAGCCATGGATGAACTGGTCTTTCGCACGATGGGGGAAGTGACGGAGCTCTTCGGGAAACTGGCCGGACGACCCCGTGTCGCGGAGTTACCGATCGATCAGGAGGGCCTCAAGAAGTGGCTCGACCGCCACGAAGGCGGCAATCCTTTCCCGTCCGCTCAACTTTGGGCGGTTGAATACAGAAAACGTCAGCGTGAACGGCAACGCTGATTCTTTGCCTTCGACAATACCTGCGGTTAGCGCCCAAGACGCCGGTTGGTTGAAGACTCTATTTCAGCCGTCTCCCAAGCCGCGTTGCAAGCTTGCTAACCCGATAAGAGTCTAGGCAGGAGTTACCTCCTGAGCGGCGTTTTTCTCGATGAAGGCGCGTAGCTCCTCTTCCTTGTCTTTGGTGAGCGATGTCTGCAGCACTTTACCTTTGCCCGCAAATGGCCGGAGCGCTTCGAGCACCTTATCCGGAGTGGATTTGCGGACCAGGACAAACAGCGCAGAGCCGCCGGGCGTCAGCGTTGAGCCGAGCTCCTTCATAAAGCTGTCGTTGATGCCGATGTCAGCGAACTTGCCGGAAATTGCACCGCTGCCCGCACCAATTGCCGCACCCAGCAATGGGTTGAGAAAAAGCATGCCAATAAGCATCCCCCAGAATGCCCCGCCAACCGCGCCCGCGGTTGTCAAATTCATTGGCTGATGTAACTGGACTTTGCCCTTTTCGTCGCGCGTCACCACGACTGCGTCTTCCATCTCGATCAGATATTGTGACTGCAATTTCGCGAGCGCGGCGCGCATTTCGAAGGCGTCAGCCTGATTCTGAAAACCAATGACAATGAGATTATTCATAGGCGAGTGTCGTGGGGAGAACCGGCAATCCTAATCGGACATTGGTCGTACTTAATATTTGCGCCGGTATTTCACTCGGGCACGGCAATTCAGCCGGTCACACTCGATGATTTTCCACAATCTTTGTTCCGATATCCTATGGTCTTTGGCCTGCTTACGATCTGAGTGGGTCATGCCAGCTATACCACGCTGACTTCTTTTACCAAGGAGATTGGCACGTCTAACCAGTGCGCTGCATCTTCTCGTTTCTGAAAGATAGAGACGTGGATGGGCGAACCCTGGGTAAGCACGGCATGCAGTCGTGCGTAATGTATCATGGTAGCATCGACCGCCAGAATAGCTGACTTAACAGGTGGGCGATTCGCGTAGGCAAACCGGCGATAGAGCGAGATATGTATCATGTATCTAAAGTTGAGCTCGACCGCGTCCGTTGCGAGCGTGTCGAGAAACCGATTGAACGGCGCCTGAGTTGCAGTTTCGAGGTCGCCCAAGACACGGATTACTTTGTTGACCGCCGTTTCGTTCAACGTCCCCCGCGGTCGATAGACGAGTAATCGCTCCTCCTTGTGGAACTGTATGTCATCGGGCAGCTTCATCTGCTTTTGCAGCCCGTGCAGGGAGCAGCTCCTACTTGACTTGTCACGACTGTCCTCCTTGACCTACGCCACTTCTGGCGTGCTTGGATTCTCATAAAGCTAGTGGGCGAGCGAGCTTAAACTGCATTCGTTTCCCGGAAGCCACCGTGTAGCTGTTACGGGAAACCGCAACTCCGCCCATGGTGGTGGTGTTGTTGCTCAGCGGTTGGGGACCCGTTGTCGTGAGCGGCACATTCTGTCCGTTAACTTGCACGGCAACGAGGTCTACCGTCAGGTCATGCGGACTGCTCGTCAGACGACGTGAAGTAATAACCTTCCCGGAAAACTTCGTGCCACCTGCCAGAGCTATCTTGCCACCAACGGTGATGTTATGTTCCAGCTCTGCATGGAAAACTCTGCCCGGCGAATCTTTCGACGAGACAGGATTCAGTAAGCGCACGCTGAAGACGGTACCGGCTGGAATGGTGCTGCCGAAAATCGGCTGCGTCCCCACCAGCGTCGCGAGCACAAGGATCAAGATGAAGAAGCTTTTTGGAATCATGGCGAATATTTTACTCGTTGAAGCGACTGCTTGGGATTGGACTTTGGGCTTACCCGCTCGTCAATGCCTTTGGCCTTATCGCGCCGGCGTCCTCAAGCGTGCGACAGGCCGTTGCGAGCGAAGACGGACGCATCCAGGTCTGGAGACAGTTGATGACAGACTAATTGTGCGATGCCGCGCTCGACGGTCGCAAAGGCAAGCTCGCCTTCAGAGCGAAATCGATCGATTCGCCGAGGGTGCGGAGCGCTTCTTCGGGCGGCGGATGGACGCCAATGGAAGTTTCCGCTTCGACAAAGTCGAGATAGAACCGCGCTTTGCCGGATGTCCGACAGCATCCTCCAAGCCGACCAACCTTTGCCGCCCTCCCAGCCCTCGGTCCCGGTTCGGCTTAGATTTACTTCACCTTTTTCGCCTCCTGAAAAATGCCGTCGCGAATACGACAAGGCCGAAAAGGATTAGTAAGTAATAAGAGGCTGGTGGCGGCCTTGCAGATCGAACCGGCGTCTGGGCTGCCTGTCGATTGGCGAACGTAATCGGCATTTTTACCTGTGTCACGCTGCCTGGTCTGAAGCGCCATTGGGAATACGCCTGAAGCGCAGCGCCATCCAGTTGGCTGCTGCCAGTGCTTTGGAGCATTCGCACTCCGGAAACCTTGCCAGTCTTTGGGTCTATGGTGACCAGGACAACTCCTTTCCCAGCGAGACCTTGTTTCGCCCACTCCTGGCGGTAAACCGGCGCGGGTGAATAGATGGCTTGAGGCAAGGGGACGCTTGGAGCTACCGACTGTGCATCGCCGAGCAGGACAAAGGTAAAAGTGGCGAGATAATAAGCGATAGCTAGCCGGCGTATCAGCACCCTCCGCTTTTTCACCGTCTCGCCCAACGTGCGAAGTCGGACCTTAGGCCTAGGTCCTGAAATTGAGACCAGTACGGCCAAAAAGATGCTAGGAACCGGAATCCCACCAGCGCGAAAACGGTCGGTCTTTACTCTTGTAATCAAAGTCGATTCGGCAGAGAAGGAGGTCAATGCACCGATCATGAGCCCGCTCCTGCACGAAATCCGCCGTAACCCTTTGCTGTGGCTGGTGGTTTTTGTGCCGATAACCCTGGTGGGGGAACGGACGAACCCAGAAGCACATACGATCCTGTTTGTTGCATCAGTCCTGGCGATTATTCCCCTTGGCGTTTTGCTGAGTCACGCCACCGAATCAGTCGCCGCTAAGACAGGCGATTCTGTCGGCGGTCTGCTCAATTCCACGCTCGGAAATCTCACCGAATTAGTAATTACCATTACCGCTTTACGGGCGGGGCAGTACACGCTGGTGAAAGCGTCCATCGCGGGAGCCATCGTGACCAATTCGTTGTTCATGCTTGGCATGTCATTTCTTCTCGGCGGACTGCGCTATCACCTTCAGGAATTCAACCGAGTGGCAGCACGCTTGCAGGCTGGAATGCTTTTTCTTGCCACAGTCGCACTGCTGATCCCATCGGCTGCCGCCGAACATGTTGCCTCCGCAGCAACATCCAGGTTCAATGAAGACTTAAGCATTGCTTTGGCGGTGCTGCTTCTTTCCGCCTATGGCCTGGGCCTGTTCTTCTCACTCAGAACACATCGCGAACTTTTTGTGGGCGGCGCTGAGGAGACGGAAGCGGCATGGCCAATCGGCACAGCTCTTGGCACGCTCGCCGGTGTGACGGTGTTAATAGCACTTGTCAGTGAAGTTTTTGTCGGTTCAGTCCAGTCAGCCGCTACCGCATTTGGGATGACGCCGGCTTTCGTGGGGTTTATCGTCGTAGCGTTGGTCGGTGCGGCCGCCGAAATGGCGTCGGCCTTCTCTGCGGCACGCAAGAATCATCTGGATCTAAGTGTAAGTATCGCACTCGGCAGCGCGGCCCAAATCGCGCTCTTCGTCGCGCCAGTTCTCGTGCTACTTAGCCTCTTTGTCGGGCCGGCTCCGATGGATCTGGATTTTTGGCCTGGCGCAGTGATCATGATCTTCGTGGCGACCTTAACTGCGAATCTTGTATCTGCATCCGGCCGCTCTGCCTGGCTGGTAGGCGTCCTGGTGATTATTGTTTACCTGATGTTTGCGGCTGCACTTTACCTGCTACCGCCAACCGGCGGATAGCATTGTAACCACCCTTGTCGGATGGCCGTGCGCGCTATCTGGATAAGATACCCCGAGCTGTAGTTCAACCTTGGGGCGGTGTTATTGAACTAACGTGACTAGAACCGAGATCGCAATCAGATACTTACCTGCGCCGCAGCAGCAATCGGAACATCGCCCTGGCCCTACTAATGGCGATTGAAAGTTTTCATGGCTGAGAAGTAGCTTCCGCTATAGCAGGAAACGGCCTGCTCCTAATTGCTCCGGGCCTCATCTGACATGGCGAAACATTCGATGCTGCGGCCAATGTTCCTGCGTGGGTGGTGTTGTTCATCGCATCGGAAGTTGTGACAATTGTCTTCTGCCTCGTCACATCCCTAAGAGGAAAAATCGCCGAATTGTTATGGATTCCGACGGCTGCGCGCCACATAGGGCGAAAGTCCAATACCCCATTCAACCGGTGGTGGGGAAAGTTAGCCACCAGCCCGATGCGCACGATCACCAATGATTATCGCGATGCCAAAATCATGGATCTTGGTTCGGCATCCGAAAAGGGCCCCTATTTAGTGACGCAAACCGGCGTCGCACCGAACGAACCGGCCTCCAGAACACGGATGTTCGTACTCCGACCGGATGGTCAATGGGCTGATTTCAATGCCTACGCCTGCCAGGATAAACCAGAGGCCATCGATGAGCTTATCTTTCCCACCATAAATGACGTACTGGCCATTTTTAATACGTTGCGAGGACGCCCCCGGGTGCTGGATCTCCCTATAGACAAAGACGGGCTAAAGGCATGGTTGGAGCGCCACAAGGATGGCAACCAGGTTCAGGCTGCCCACACATGGGCCATCGGATATCGAGCACGCCGACGTGAAAAGCGCAAAAAGTAGCGCGGCGAAATATCTGGTGAAGACTTTTCCCGTTGCTTCGTCTACGACTACGGGGCAAGAGTAGGTCCAAAGTCCGATATTATCTTTTTACGTGCTGCCATAAGATTGGAATCGATGGCCACTCAACAGGCGTCCCACGACGACACCAAACCATGAACTTATGTAATTGCCGTTTCAAATTTCCCGATCCGCTGCGACACCCCGTTGTTGCACTTCTTGCCGGCTTTTTCCTGATCTTATCGGGAAAGACTACTGCATTCGGGCAGACGCAATCGCAGGCGCAGTCGCAGGTGCTGAGTACCACGACAACCGAGCAGGAGCCGGCACAGAAGATTCCGGATGATCAGTTGGATTCCCTCGTTGCACCGATCGCGCTTTATCCAGATCCGTTGTTGGCGCAAACACTGGCCGCTTCGACTTATCCGCTGGAGCTCGTTCAGTTGCAGCAATGGATGGAGAAGAATCCGAACTTAAAGGATAAAGCGCTCGCGGATGCCGTGGCTAAGCAAGCGTGGGATCCAAGTGTGCAAGCGTTGGTCGTAACTCCCGATGTAGTTCAACGTCTGGCGGGCAACATTCAGTGGACAACTGATTTGGGGAACGCCTTTCTCGCGCAGCAATCGGATGTCATGGCGGCAGTGCAACGGATGCGCGCCAAGGCTCAGGGTAAGGGAACTCTAAAAACCAGCGAGCAGCAGGTAGTAGAGACCAAGACGGTGGAAAGCGGCAAGCAGGTGATCGTAGTTGAGCCCGCGCAGCCCGATGTAGTTTATGTTCCTTCCTACGACCCAGCAATTATTTATGGGCCACCTCCTCCTGCGTATCCTTATTATCCTTATACCTATCCCGGGTACTATCCTGGCATGGGACTCGCCTGGGGGGCGGCGGGATTTGCCCTGGGTGCGTGGGTTGGCGGCAATTGGGGCAATTGCGATTGGAACAACGGCGATATCAACATCAACAACAAAAACGAGTTCAACCGAAACGTTAACCGCAACACCAACCGAAACGTTAACCGAGGTGAGAGAGGCCAAGGGAAGTGGCAGCACAATCCGCAACATCGCGGAAACGCTCCTTACGGGGATCGCAAGACAACTGACAAATTTGGCGGCAACAATCGGCCCAGTCAGGGCAATCGTCCCGGTCAGGGTGCTGGTAACCGTCCCGGACAAGGCAATCGCCCCAGCCAAGGCGCTGGCAATCGCCCGGCCGCTGGCGGAGGCGGAACAGCAAACCGGCCGCGCGGTGGAACCTCAACCCGCCCAAGTACTGGCACGAGGCCAAGCGGCGGAGCGAGCACCCGACCGGCCACCACGGCGAATCGCGGCGGAAGTCGCAGCCCTTCTCAAGTAGGGAATCGCAGCGTCTCTTCCCGTCCCAGTTACAGTGGCTCGCGCGGCGGCGGCTTCAGCGGCGGCTCGGCGAGTGCAGCACGCGCTAGTAGCTCCAGAGGTGGCCACAGTATGGGCGGTGGCGGATTTAGTCGCGGGGGAGGCGGAGGCGGCCGGGGAGGCGGAGGCGGAGGTCGGAGATGAGTTACTTTACGAGGATAAATATGAACCGAGCATCACGAATGTTTCTTACCGGTTGCGCGATTGTTCTTAGCGTCGCGTCGGCGGCAATCGCCCAGAATGAACAAGCGACAGCCACGCCTTCGGATTTGAGGCAAAGGGAATTTGCCACCCCGAAAGAGGCGGCTGATGCGCTCGTTCAAGCAGCTGACTCCTTTGATCGGGAGGCGCTGAAAAAGACTCTCGGGATAGACAGCGAGGATATCGTCACCTCGGAAGATGCTGTGCAAGATAAAAATCGAGCGGCCAAATTCGCAACGAAGGCGAAGGAAAAAATGACCATAGCGATGGACAAGAAGGACCCAGGTCGGGCCATTATCGAAATCGGTAACGATAATTTCCCGCTCCCTATTCCGGTCGTGAAACGGAAAGGCAAATGGGTGTTCGACACAAAAATTGCCCGGGAAGAAATTCTCAATCGTCGCATCGGCGCGAACGAACTGGACGCAATCGCTATCTGCCGCGGCTTTGTTGAGGCACAGGAGGAATACGCGACTGAAAAACACGACGACGCAAAAGTGAATCAGTACGCGCAACGCGTCATAAGCACTCCGGGCAAACATGATGGCCTTGCTTGGAAAAATCCCGACGGCACATGGGCCGGCCCGGTCGGCGAAGAAATCGCCAAGGCGATCGAACAAGGTTACACACAGAAGACGCAACCGTATCATGGCTATTATTTCAAAGTTCTGAAGGGTCAGGGTCCAGCCGCACCAATGGGCGAGATGGATTTTGTGATCGACGGCGCGATGATTGGAGGGTTCGCCCTTGCGGCTGCGCCAGCGCAATATCGTGTCACCGGAGTGAAAAGCTTTATTGTCGGCCCGCGCGGCGTTGTGTATGAGCAGGATCTCGGACCCGACACGCTCACGAAGTTCCAAGGCATCGACCGTTTTAACCCTGATAAGACCTGGAAGGGGACTAACGACGATTGGCCGGAAGACCCTCAGGCCTCGACCGAATAAGCGTCGCCACGTACTAAGGTTCCTGGGCCGCGGATTCGGATGGCCCGTTATAGTGGCTTGCCCTGTGGTACGACCAGGCACGCCAGCTTTCGATTTGCTCAATCAATCCCGGGCGGCAAACCGATGTCGCAATGCTCGCACGGCTGAGATGATCGGTGCCAGAAGTAAAGCTCAGGGGACCCAAGTTTTTCCTGACTGATTCGAGTAGATTCTGTCGCTAGAGTAACTCATGGCGCCCACTGCCATTGCTTCACGGGCTCTTCAAACCGTTGGCCGACGGTTCGCCGATCTTCTCCTGTTTTCCGTCACGTCTGTGGAGGCAGTGCTCCTTTTCCTGATGACCCCTACCTTTACGGTCGCGGACTGGATCTATGTCCTGCAACATCTAATTGTGCTCGCTGTCGCGCTAACACGACCGAAGCCAAAAATTCGGAGTTATTCCATACTGTCCAGTACCGCGGTCGCAGTCGCGTATTTATACCCGTACGCTCAAGTCATTTATTTACGCTGGTCGCCCGGTGAGGCAGCATCGCAATCAGCCGGCCTAATTCTGGTAACATTGGCCGCCGTATTAAGTCTTGTGAGTCTTGTCACCATTGGCAGGCGCTTCGGCGTTCGTCCCGCCTTGAGAGATTTAGTAACTAGCGGCCCTTACAGACTCGTTCGGCATCCGATGTATCTCTCGTACATTGTCGCAGACATTGGATATAATCTGGAGGAATGGAACCTAGTGACTCTGCTTCTGGTTTTAGTCGGTTGGATATCTCTTATTTGTCGCATTCGGATCGAGGAAAAAATACTTTCGCACCATGCTCGATGGTCGACTTACACCTCCTTTGTACGATACCGTCTCGTCCCGGGCCTTTGGTGAGGCTTGATTAGAAGTGAAACGTTAAGCCGGCGCCGATGAATCAAGCGTGGTCGGACGTATGTCAGCCCCTTTATGAATCGGACTGAGCCGGTAAGAGACTTAAGGTAACGCGTTTCGCTGCTGAGATAGGTTTACCGCCATTGGACTGCCATAGGCGGAAAGCGGGCCGTCACTTTCGAGGTTCTTAATCACCGTGCTGAGATATACCGATTTGGGGTAAAAGCTGCGATACTTGGTAATCTCCGCCCGATTCATAACCTTAAAGCCATAACGCTCGAACATCTTTTCGCCGCGCCTGCTTTCGAAGGTGACAATCTGACCGTAAACGCGCTTTTCGCCTCGCCGATATAGGTAGCTGAGATAGGCGCTCATGAGTGCGCGCGTGGTAGTGATTTGGCGTGCTTCCGGTAAAAGGTTGATGTGGAAATGGGGCGTGCGGCGGGGCGCGGCTGGGACTTCGCGCCAACCGTTCATCAGCATCCAACGTATGAAACGCCGTGAACGCGGGTTGTAACGCGAATATCGCCAAAGGGCGCGCACGAAAAGCACGATGTTTTGTTGAAAGGAGTAGAGCTGGTTTAGCAGCGGCCGACGCGAGCCGAGAAGATATCCCTTCAACTCGCCATTCATTTCGATAACGAACGAAGACTCCGGCTCGTGGTCGGTGTAATAAGTCGTCAGAAAATCAGCGAACAATTCATGGTCCTCGTAGACCGGATCAATCGGTGTCCCGAGGAAACCGGTCTGGCAACAGAGCTGGCGGACCGCGTCGCGATCGGAAGAGCGAAAACCGCGGATCGTAAGAGCGGGCTCGGACTTCATGGTTTGCAGATTAACTTCCGAATCGTTTCTCGCAACCAGCGATCCGGGATCCCGACATCTTATCCGGAGTGATAGCCGGCGCGCACCGTACGGTAGATTTGGAATAGCTGCGCAAAAACGACCGACCAACTGTAGTGTTCGCGCACCCGGCCGGCTGCCGCGTGACCTGCCCGGCGAAGCTCGCCGCTTGCTGCGGCGGCAATTGCGTCAGCCAACGCAGGGACGGTGTTTTCCCGCGCCCAATGTTCCTGCCCGCCAAAGATAATTCGGTCCATGTAGCTTCCGCGAATTCCAACCACCGGTGTGCCACAGGCCTGGCTCTCTAGCGCAGTAAGGCCGAAGGTTTCCTGCACACCCGGATGCACCAGAAGCTCGGCGGCGCGATAGAGACGGGCGAGCTCGCTTGACTCACTGCAATACTGGAACCACGTCACATTGCCGACGCGCTGCTGCAGCCTTTGCAATTCGGCGCGTTGCAAACCGTCGCCTACAACGAGCAGATGGTAGCGGCCGGGCTCGCGCCTAACGAGCAATTCGAAAGCGGCGAACAATGTCTGTGTATTCTTCTCATGCGCCAGCCGCCCCACATACACGAGGAGGCAACGATCGGCCGCAATGCCTAACGACTTACGGGTTGCTTCCGCGTCGTCTGGCTCAGGCCTAAATACGTCCACATTCACCCCGAGATCGACTGCACGCACGTTCTGCACGCCCCAGCTCGTGAGCAGATTTCCCAACCGCACGGAAGGCACCAGGGTCGCTTCAAATTGGTTGTAGATCTGCCGGACATAGCGTCGAGCCAGGTCCATCATGAACTCGGTCGCGGTTTTGCCAAGAAACCGCGAGGTCGTCCGCAAATAAGCTTCGGGGAAATGTGAATGATAAAACCCGACCACCGGGATGCGCAGCGCCGCGCCCGAAGCGATCGCCTTCCACGCCACTTGATATGGATCGCCCGATTCGATCAGATCGGGCCGTTCGCGCTCGAGAATCTCTTCGATCGCCCGCAAATTGAGCAGCACGCGATAACGCGAGGTACGCGAAAGAAGTGGCGCGCGGATCGAGTAAATCCGCGAGCGCCCCGCTTCGATCCGTTCAGTTCTCGGACCGGGAATAACCAGGACGTGCTCGTCCTCGGTAGCGCCTTGAATGTAGTCGATCTTCTCGTGCACATAGCGCTTCACTCCGCCGCTCAGCGGCGAATAAAACTGCGTCAGATCGCAAACCTTCAAAAGATCACCGTGCGCACCCCGTTAGGCGGAATGCTCGCTTAGGTATCGCTCGGCTTCGATCGCCGCGGCGCAACCCGAGCCGGCGGCCGTAATCGCCTGGCGATAAACGCGATCAGCTACGTCGCCAGCGATGAAAACGCCTTGGTGTTTGCTTTCTGCCAAATGCCTAACGAGGAGATATCCCTGGGCATCGGTCTCCAGTTTTCCACGAAAAGCTTTCGTGTTTGGGTCATGACCGATCGCAACGAAAACGCAGGCCACCGGCAGGATGCTCTCTTCCTTTGTCTGCAGGTTGCGCAACTCAACCGCGGACATCTCGCCCTTGTCGTCGGCCAGGTATTTGATCACGGTCGTATTCCAAATTGGCTCGATCTTTTCGCAGGCCAGCACGCGGTCCGCCATAATCTTCGACGCCCGCAACTGGTCGCGACGGTGAATCAGATAAACCTTCGAGGCAAAGCGAGTGAGGAAGAGCGCTTCCTCCGCCGCGGAATCGCCACCACCGACCACGCAAACCGGCACGTTACGGTAAAATGCGCCATCACAGGTGGCGCAACTCGTTAGGCCGTGGCCGATCAGCCTCTCCTCGTTTTCCAAGCCGAGATATCGAGCCGAGGCGCCGCTCGCGATGATCAGCGCCCGGGTTTCGAGCCAGTCGTCGTCGGCTTCGAGGCGAATATATTCGTTAGTCAAATCCAGCGCCGTTGCTTCCGCATAAGAAAAACGCGCTCCGAATTTCTCTGCCTGGCGATGCATGTTCAGGATCAACTGCGGCCCGTCTATTCCGTCGGGAAATCCGGGAAAATTCTCCACCAGTGTTGTGGTGGAGAGCTGACCGCCAGGTTGCCTTCCTTCCAGGACAAGCGGATTGAGGTTGGCGCGGGCGGCGTAAATCGCGGCCGTTAGGCCGGCGCAACCGCTCCCGACGATGATCACTTTTTCCATGCGCGCCAAGCGTAGCATGGAGCCTTCGGGCGATCTAATCTTCCGCCATGCCGGAACTCGCTGAGGTCGAATATTATCGTAGATGCTGGGACGCGGGCCTCGGTAAGAAGATCACCGCAGTGCAATTGCACGACAACAAGAGAGTGTTTCGCGGCGAAGATACGAGAGCTCTGCGCCATCGACTCGTTGGGCAAGAATACCGTAGTTCCCAAGCCCACGGCAAACAGATGCTCTTCAAATTCTCGAGCAATAACTGGCTCGGGATTCACCTCGGAATGAGCGGCAAATTACGCCTCGAAGACGAGGGCTTCGAGCCAGGGAAACACGATCATCTCGTGTTGCAACAATCGTCGCGCGCTCTCGTTTTCTGCGACCCGCGGCAGTTTGGTCGCGTCCGTTTTCACCATGGCAAGGAGGCGCCAAATTGGTGGCCGTCGAACGTGCCGGAAGTTCACTCGCGCGCCTTCACTCGCAAGCTCATGTCCGCATTCGTTAGGCGACACGCCCGCGCGACGATCAAGGCGGTGCTTCTGCTCCAAAGCGGTTTTCCGGGCATTGGCAACTGGATGGCCGATGAAATTCTCTGGCGCGCCGGGATTGCGCCGCAGCGCCGGGCGGGCTCGCTCAGCGAGGCCAAGCTAGCCCTCGTTTGGCATAATGTGCGTTTCGTCTCGCGCGCTTCTTTGCGGACCATCGGTCGCGACGATACCGATCCGCCTCCGACTTGGCTGTTGCACGAACGCTGGAAATCGGACGGCAAATGCCCAAAGCATGGCACGAAGTTACGTCGCGAAATCATCGGCGGCCGCACCGCCGCCTGGTGTCCGCGCTGCCAACATTAGTCGTTAGGCGGCGAGAGAACTGTGAGCTTGCGCAGACCGGGGCATGCCATGGGAACTTTATCGTTGGCCATAAAGCAACGTGGCAACCCACCGACAAGGAGTTCAATAAGCGGCTGCAAAAGACTTCGACCGCCTCAAAAGCTTAAGTTCACCGGGAAACTTGGTAGCACGCGATCAAAATTTGCAGAGCCGGATTGGCTTTGGTGGGAACGTTTCTTAAGATCCCGCCATGGCAGCTGGGAAAGAGAAAGCGAGAAGAGACGACGCAAACGGGATCTCGGTGTTGGTGGCGATCGTGGCGGCGTCTGTTTTCTGGCTCTCGATTCAACCCCAACAACAGCACTTCGACTACACGAGCCGAATCGCGGCCGCATTTCTACATGGCCACCTGGGTCTTTCCGCGCAGCCGCCTTCCTGGTTGAACGAAATGGTCTCGAAAGATGGCCATTTCTATTCTGTCTTTCCGCTGGGGGCTGTTCTCTCACTCATTCCGGTGGCGCTGCTCGCTACGATTGGTCTCTTCAACACCTTTCCTGGCGGGGTTGTCGCCGCTGTGCTGGCCGGGTTTTGCGTCCACGCCTTTTATAAACTGAGCGAGCTGGAACCAATTTCCAAGCCGCGCCGGATTCTCCTCGCGCTCTTTCCGATTTTCGGAACGTGGTCGTGGTGCAATCTCGGGTTCGCAGGCGCATGGCAGATCGCGCTGGGATTTGCTCTGCTCGGGGAAACCGCTGCCTTGTATTTTACACTTGTAAGGCCGCGCCCGCTTATGGCGGGCGCCTTTTTCGCTCTCGCCTTCGGCAACCGTACCGAGATTATCCTAACGGCTCCCATCTTCATGTTCTGGTGGTTTTTCCAGATTCCGGACAGCGGCGCCAAACAAAATTCGCGACGCGAACGCTGGAAAAGGCTGGTCTTTTTTCTCGCCATACCAATCGCCTTTGGAATTGCCACGATCGCGTACAATTTCGCCCGCTTCGGGTCCATTTTCGATTTCGGCTACATGCGCATCCCGAACGTAAATGCGGAACCCTGGTACCGTTATGGTCTTTTCTCGCTTCACGCGATCCCATGGAACGTCTTCAAAATGCTCTTCGAAGGAATGACGGACGTTTCCGCCTTTCCTTTCTTGCAGCCGCATGCTTTCGGCTGCTCTATCTTCCTCGCCAGTCCCTTTCTTTTTTTGCTTTTTCGCGAAGGCGGTCGTTTCCGCACGCCAGCATGGCTGGCGATCGGGGTGTTAACCTTCGCGCTTTGGTGTCACGGAAATCCGGGCGGCTGGCAGTTTTCCTACCGTTACGCAATGATCCTGTTGCCGTGGATGTTCCTCCTGCTCGTGAGCAATGGCCCGCGAACTTGGTCGAAAATGGAAGCCACACTCTTCCTCGTCTCGATAGCGATTAACGCCATCGCGGTTTATCAGTTTCTCTGGACTAATAACGTCCATCCGTAGCGGATCGGCGCTCAAGGGCAACTCGAAGCAACGTCGTCATAATTCGCGCCCCGGCCACAAAAGCGCCGCGACCTGGGCCTGAGACCTTCGATCTTCCGCCGGCGCGGCAACGGTGATCCACTGGGACTTCTACGATTCGCAGTCCGGCGCGGGCGGCGCGCATCTGCATTTCAAGGTTCCAGCCATAGGTTTCCTCACGCATGCCAAGACGTTGCAAAGCATCGCGTCGAATCGCCCGAAAGGGGCACATGTCGCTGAATTTCACTTGGTAAAGACGGCGAAGAAAGGAACCCAGCCAGGCGGCTGGCAAAAATTTGCGACAAATTCCTAGATTGTCGAGCACACGGGGCACCCACCAGCCTTCCTGACGCAATAGATCCGCAACGTGAGATCCCCAATGAGTCCCGCGCCGCCCGTAACAAGGGCGCGCTTCATGGTGGAACCACGCCGGCCATCCAACGTTGGAGAAATTCACGAGTAGCGGGAGCCGTCAACGGATCCGGCTCGTTCGCGCCTAATAAATCCTGATATAGTCGATTAAGCGCATACCGATCGTCCACATCGTACGCTGCAGGTAAGAGCCGGACTTCCACTTGGATTTCGGAAGCTCTTTGCAGGGTCTGCACAAAGACTTTTTCAGTACTCCAAGTGATCTGTTCAAAAAGCCGGCGATACAGCCTTTTCATGCCAATTAGGTAATAGCCACCATCATCCGATGGACCGAGAACAACCGAGTCGTTAGGCTCGCAAAGAATCTCTATTGCCCGTTGAAAACTGGATGACGGCACAGTTGGGCTGTCAGAATTGATCAAGCAAACCGAGGCGAATCCCACTCTGAGGAGATCTTCTATCGCGCCTGCGAGACGTTGACCGATATTTCCCTCACGTTGCGCCATGAGTTGAAACGAAGCCGGCAACACACCGCGGTAAGCATCCTCTTGCCCAACCGGAGTGTAGCAGGCGATGCCCTGCCCCGGCGGACCAGTGTGTTCAATCGAGCACGCTATGTCACGTAGGAAACAAACGTTAAGAGCGGCTGCCTGGGTCGGCGTGAGCGGAGGAGATAGACGTGTCTTTACACACCCGGCGCGAGGGGCTTTCGTCATAATCACAAGAGCACAGCGCCCGACCGCTTGTGCCACAGGTATGTCCGGCGAAAGAACTTGATGCCGCCCAATCATGCCTTTTTGCACAAAGCATATTGCTGCTGTCTATCTCGCGAGCAATCGCATTTGTTTTGCGCTGTTTGATCCTAGGTGGCCGGGCCTATTCATCTGAGCTATCGACTTATTCCCACCGTAAATAAGAATATTTAATGGCGAAGCTTCTAATTATTCATCTTCATAGAACGAATAACCCAGCTCGGTAACGGAGAACACCTAGTAAAATCGACTTGATATTAATGCCGAACAACTTCCGAGGTCAGTGCGATTGCGAGGTTATCGCGAGCTAGTATTAATGCTTGTTAGCAGTTGTTAGTTTGCTGTGCGCAAGTTCATAACAGTGAGTAAATGCGTGGCAAGTTTATCTGTCCGATCTTGTGAATGGGGGGTTCCTTGCCGCAAGCCTGGTGACAGGCAACTGCCCGATCCGCTTTAAGAGCATCAGTAACAAGCGGATTCAATTGACCCTAATAATCTAGATCCGCGCCAGGAGACTGAGGTGGCAGTGTTTGGTATATAAAGACTAGGGCATTGACGCTGTTGCGTCCAAGCTCCTCACTAGGCAAAGTGAGAGAATGTCGAAAGTGCGGCGCGCTCTCTATCTGCAAGTTGGGAGCGTCATTGCGATGGCCCTTCTCCTAAGCATTGCCAGCCGTTTCTTCCCAATCGCTGATTGGTTGTCGGCGGCGCAACTGAAAATTATGCATCTTGGGGCTTGGAGCGCGATTTGTTATCCGCTCCTGTACGCTTGCTGCAACGTTTTACTCCTGCCCGGCGGCTTACTGAGCATCGGTGGCGGCTTTTTTTTTGGTCTTTGGTGGGGATTTCTAATAGTCTTTGTCGGTAATATCACTGGCGCGGCAATAGCCTTCTTTATTAGCCGCTGGGTCGGCCGCGGTTGGCTGCGACAAAAACTGAGGCATAATCCCACCTTTGAGGCCCTGGAGCCTGCTGTTGAAAGAGAAGGTTGGAAGATCATCTTACTCAGCCAATTACACCCGTTATTTCCAACCAGTCTGCTGAATTATTTATACGGCCTAACAGCGGTCCGGTTTCGGACGTGCATTTTGTGGATAGCGATCGGACAAGCTCCCGGCCTGTTTTTATACGCATATATAGGCACACTGGGCCAGTTGGGTCTAAATCTTGTAAGAGGCCAGAGTCATCCTAGGATGATAGAGTATGTAATTTGGGGAGGCGGCCTAATATTCTCTATTGTAGTATTGATCTTATTGGGGCGGATTTCCTTACGTCTCTTGCAGGAAGCAGAGATAACCGGAAAGCCGCGAGAGATGCGCGACATTCGCGAAACAACGGGCAGTCACAGGCGGCATGAAGTATGGGCAGTCAAATAAAGCGGTTCAACTTACCCACTAGCCGCAATGCTAGGCTATATCGGCCCAGGCATTTATTCGTGTTCCGTTTTCCCGAGAATTAAGAATAGGTTGGCCGTGGACCAGTTTTTTCTCAAACGCAGATACGACGTTGTCGTGGTCGGGGCTGGTCATGCTGGTATAGAGGCCGCGCTTGCGGCCACCCGACTGGGAGCGGAGACGCTTCTGTTGACGCAGAATCTCGACACCATAGGCCAAATGTCCTGCAATCCGGCTATCGGCGGCTTGGCAAAAGGGCAAATTGTACGAGAAATTGACGCCCTTGGTGGGGAGATGGCCCTTAACGCCGATGCGACCGGAATTCAGTTTCGAATGTTGAATCGAGGAAAGGGTTCCAGTGTGCAGGCTCCTCGAGTCCAATGTGACAAAAAGGCATATCAGATTCGGATGAAGGGCCTTTTGGAGCGGCAGGTAAAATTAGATGTGAAGCAGGGCGGGGCGGAGAGCGTTTTAATTGACAACGGCCGAGCGGTGGGCGTGCAATCAGATTTTGGTTTTTCTGTACGAGCTGGCAGCGTAGTCATAACGGCCGGAACATTCTTGCGTGGTCTCTTGCATGTTGGAAGCAGAACGGCCTCAGGCGGCAGAATGGCGGATGTCTCATCGCCTTTAAGTATCCAGTTGGCTGCAATCGGTTTCGAGATGGCGCGGTTCAAGACGGGAACTCCTTGTCGACTCAATGCGCGCTCGATCGATTTTAGTGCCTGTCAAATGCAATTGGGTGATGAACCGCCAACGCGGTTGTCCTATCTCCCCTTAGAAGAAACCCCGGACACTGAGCTGTTTTCGAACAGAATGATCGACGGAACGTTCCACGTGGAACAGTTACCGTGTTGGCTGACGGAAACAACCCAGGAGACGCACGAAATCATCCGCCAGAATCTTCATCGGTCACCTCTTTATTGCGGACAAATTGAAGGCACTGGACCTCGCTACTGTCCTTCCATCGAAGACAAAGTGGTAAAGTTTGCCGACAAAGATAGACATCTTGTTTTCTTGGAGCCCGAAGGACGGCAAACCGAAGAATTTTACGTCAATGGCATATCCACCAGCCTTCCTTACGAAGTGCAACTGCAGTTCGTTCGCTCGATTCCTGGGTTGAGCCGAGCAGAAATAATGCGCCCTGGATATGCAGTCGAGTATGACTACTTTCCGCCGACGCAACTTCGATCCACGTTGGAGACGAAGCTTGTTCAAGGGCTGTATTTCGCCGGTCAGATCAATGGAACCTCTGGCTATGAAGAGGCAGCCGCACAGGGGTTAATGGCGGGCGCTAACGCCGCTCTGAGCGTTGCGGGTCAGGCGCCCTTCACTCTTGATCGGAGTGAATCCTACATCGGAGTCCTGATCGACGATCTTGTGACGCTCGGTACCGATGAACCCTACCGCATGTTTACTAGTCGCGCCGAATATCGACTTTTGCTGCGGCACGATAACGCCGATCAGCGGCTGACGCCAAAGGCTGCCCGGGTGGGTCTAGCGGACGCCGGGCGTCATACGCGCGTCACTCGAAAGATGGAACGTATAGAGCAGGCCCGACAACTCGCAGTTTCTCTCCGGTGGCAAGGTGAAACTTTGGCACAAACCTTGAAGCGGCCGGGATTCGATGCTCGCAAATTACCCGAAGCCTTAATTCGAGAGTATGGGCTTGAAGTGTGGGAGCTACTTGAAACGGAATTAAAGTACGAAGGGTATATTCGCCGTCAAACCTCTCAGATCGATGCCCAGCGATCTGCCAATGTAACGAAGATTCCGACTGAAATCGACTATACCATCGTGCCTGGACTTCGCACTGAAGCGCGCCAAAAATTGATGGCGGTACGTCCGCAAACTATTGGTCAAGCAGCGAGAATTAGCGGTGTCACGCCAAGCGATCTCGGAATTGTCACTCTTTGGCTCCGTTCGAGGTTTCTGAAACCAAATTGTCAATGACGCCATTGCTCTGTTACGTTTCAGCTTCTCTAATGGGATATCTGCTAGGGTCCTGTCCGAATGGCCTCCTGATCTCCGCCAGTCAGGGCATAGACATTCGCACGCAAGGAAGCGGAAATATTGGGGCGACGAATGTACTGCGAGTCTTAGGCAAAGGTTGGGGTTACTTAGTATTTTCATTAGATTGTTTAAAAGGCCTTCTCTCAGTGATATTTGCGTTTGTGATAGTGGCTTATTCCCCCTTTTCGCTCAAGCGCGAACTTGTAGGCATCGCCGCCGGTATTGCTTGCGTTCTTGGTCATACATTCCCGATTTGGCTTCGTTTTCGCGGAGGCAAAGGCGTGGCCACGTCTGCGGGCGTCCTGCTAGGGCTGATGCCTATCGCGGTATTGTCGGTCCTTGTTGTTTGGATTGTGCTGTTTAAGCTAACTCGTTATGTTTCAATCGCTTCTGTTGCGGCGGCACTTTCTCTCCCAATCTTCGTTGCGATCTACCTCCAATTTAACTTCCTCACGGGCGCGAGCTTGCTGCCATTCTCGCTTCTGATCGCTGCCGTTGTTGTTTGGCGGCACCGGTCAAATATCGAGCGACTCGTGCGAGGGAAGGAACAGCGGTTCGGCCAGAAATGAAGATCACGCGTGTCGCAATCCTAGGGACCGGTGGCTGGGGCACTGCGCTTTCCCTTCTATGGTCGCAGGCCGATGTTGACGTCTTCCTCTGGGGACGCACTCCCGCACGCGTAGCGCAGATCGCTCAGACGCGAAGAAATCCCGAATATTTGCCCGGCGCCAAATTGGCCGAACACGTTCGTTTGACCGATCAAATCGTCGATTGCGCCAGTGCAGACTTGATTGTTTTTGTCACGCCATCTGTTGCCTTGCGCGATGTCGCCGAATCGCTCCGCAAAGCAGGGGTCAATCGATTCGCTGCCTTGATGAGTTGCACGAAAGGAATCGAACATGGCACCGGCATGCGGATGAGTGAGATTTTGCAGGAAAAATTCCCTGATAACCCGATTGCAGTCCTTTCCGGCCCTAATCTTGCGATTGAGATCGCTCAAGGGCTTCCCAGCGCGGCCGTTTTAGGATGCCGAGATCAAGAGGTTGCAGAACATCTCCAAGCGATGCTCGGCAGTTCGCGCTTTCGAATTTATACGAGTAATGAGGTTGTGGGAATAGAGTTGGGCGGCGCTTTGAAAAACATCTTCGCCATTCCCGCCGGAGTGAGTGATGGATTCGGTTTTGGAGATAACTCCAAGGCTGGCCTTGTAACTCGCTCGCTCGCCGAGCTCCTACGGTTGGGCGTGGCCATGGGTGGCGACGCACGCACTTTTCAAGGGCTGAGTGGTGTGGGCGATCTTATCGCAACCTGCTTTAGCCGGCACAGTCGAAACCGCCAGCTAGGCGAGCATCTGGGTCGCGGAAAATCTTTGGAAGCCATTACACGCGAAATGAAGACTGTCGCGGAAGGAATTCCGACCTCCCGCAGCGCCTTCGAATGCGCGCGCAGGCTCGGTGTGGAGACCCCGATCATCGACCAAGTGTATTCTGTGCTTCACAAACAAAAATCGCCTGCTCAGGCGATGCAGGAATTGCTAGGCCGCGATCAGAAGTCGGAGCGTGGTTGAAGCGGAGCCGGCATTTGAGCGGCAAATTGACCGATCACCATCGGGAAAAGCTCGCGTTCAGCGAGCTGAATTCGGGCGTGCAAACTCGCTGACGTGTCACTAGGCAAGATTGGCACCTCGCGCTGCGCGATGATCTCGCCGCTGTCCACTCCCGATTCAACATAATGCACGGTACAACCCGTCACGCTCTCGCCGGTCGCGAGTGCTTGAGTCCATGCTTCACGACCAGGAAATTTCGGCAGGAGCGACGGATGAATGTTGATGATCCGGCGCGGAAACGCTTCCAGCATCGGTTCCTTAAGGATGCGCATAAAACCTGCCAATACCACCAGCTCCACCTTTGCGTCTTGCAGTAACGTAACGAGGTTTTTCTCCAGCTCGGGCTCGAGTTTCGTCCGAAATTTTGCGGGAGGAAGAGAGACATCGGGCACACCAAATTCGCGAGCAATCGACAAAATTCCCGCGTGCGCCACGTCAGACACCACCACACAGCAGTCCGCAGCCAAATTGCCCGACCGGATTTGATCAAGAATCGCGCGGCAATTTGAGCCTTTGCCCGATCCCAGAATAGCGAGCTTAAGTCGGCGAGGCTCCTTCACGACCGCATCTTCTCGATCAGGATAGAGGTGGATTTTCCCGGCACCAACGGAACCGTTTGAATTTCCGCGCCCACGCTTTCGAGCGCTGCCACCTCGCTTGGATCGAGGTTGTCGATTGTGTAGTCGCCGCCTTTCACATAGATGGTCGGCCGGACAGCCTCGATGACCCGCGCGGCGCGGAGCTCCGAAAAAGTTGTCACGAAATCCACGCACCCTAACGCTGCCAAAACCTCTGCTCTGTCTTCCTGTGAATTAAGCGGCCTTCCCGAGCCCTTGAGCGCGCGCACGGATTCATCGCTATTCACTGCCACCGCCAGACAATCTCCAAGCTCCGCTGCCTGCTGAAGGTTGCGCACATGCCCTACGTGCAGCAAATCGAAGCAGCCATTCGTTAGTACGAGGCGGCGTCCTTCGGCGCGAAGGATGGCCGCGCGTTCGGCGAGCTCCGGCAACGTGAGAATCTTCTTCATGACGGGCGAATCACCACTCTTCTCATGTCCACGAGAACGGTCAACGTTAGCGTTCGTTAGGCGAATCGTCTGCCTAACGAGCCGCGGGAGCGCGTCGGAAGACGCACACTTCCGGACGGGCAAAAGGTTCTCCGCCATTACCCCCGAATCGTTGTTCGTTCGTCGAGAGCACTAACTGCCATCGAGGCTCTTCCCCAAACGACCAGACCCAAGGGCGTCCTCCCTTTAGATCAGCCAGCACCAGCCATTGCTCTTCATCGACTCTTCCGAAACTTAGCTGCAGGCGATCGGAGTCTGGCCGCGAGACGGCATAAATCGCGCGCGATTGCCCGCCCAGAGTCAGCACTTCCCGCCTGAGCCGCAGCAGCTCCCGATAAAGCCGCAAAGTTAATCTGTGCAATTCACTCTCCTGTTCGTCCCAGCTCAGCTTGGAACTCAAAAAGCTTTCTATACGCTGCGGATCTGGGATCCGCTCGCGCGCGGCCGGTTCGCGAAAGGCGGCGAACTGATGAAATTCTTGGCGTCGCCCTTCGGTCACCTTACGGCCCAGCTCTGCATTATGATCGGTAAAAAATAGGAAGGGCGTTGAAGCCGCCCACTCCTGCCCCATGAAGAAAAGCGGCGTGTAAGGCGCGAGACAAAGAAGGGCCGAGGCCGCTCGGTAAAGAGGCGCGGAAATAAGGTGATTGAGCCGTAGGCCAAGAGCTTGGTTCCCGATCTGATCATGATTCGAGATACAAAACACAAATTGTTCTGCCGCCATGCTGTCGGCTCGGCTGGGATGATCTAACTCTTGCCGCGCCTGCTTTTCCCCCCTCAACAGCCATCCCTGCTGTAGCGTCGCCGCCAGCTCCTCGTTGTTTCCTTTGTAGACGGAGTAATAGCCTTCGCGTGTCCCAGTCGCCATCACTCGCACCACATGGTGAAAATCATCCGACCAAATGGCATCCAACCCCAACCCACCACGATCACGCGCGCGCAGAAGATTTGCTTCTTTGCGCTCATCCTCCGCAATAACAAATCCGCCTGATGACTGAATCCGTTCTGCTAGCTCCGCCAGGAAATGTGTTGGCGAGCTATCCGCGATTGCATGAGTAGCATCGAGACGAAAGCCATCGATATGAAACTCCCTCCGCCAATAGCCGGGATTTTCGGCGAAGAAATCCCGCACCGCTTGCAGTTCGAAATTAAAGCCGTCACCCCAGGGCGTCTTGTGTGTCGGACTGAAATACTCGCGAGTGTAGGCGCCGAGATAATTCCCATCGGGCCCGAGATGGTTGTAAACCACATCCAAAATCACCGCCAGGCCGTGACCGTGAGCCGCGTCGACCAGCGCGCGCAAGTCGTTAGGCGTGCCATAGACGCGCGCCGGTGCATAAAGCGAAACACCATCGTAGCCCCAGTTTCGATCGCCTGGAAAATCTGCCACCGGCATGATTTCGATGGCCTTCACACCCAATTCGACGAGATAAGTCAGCTTCTCGATCGCCGCGCGGAATGTTCCGCATGGCGTAAACGTGCCGACATGCAATTCGTAAATCACCAGATCTGCTAATGCTGGGGGCTTCCAAAGAGTGTCGCTCCAGTGATAAGTCGTTGGGTCGATTACCTCTGCGGCGCCGTGCACACCTATGGGGTTGAAACGCGAAGCCGGATCGGGCCATTTCGCGCCATCAAACTGATAGTTGTAACGATCGCCGGCGCCCCCTTCCGGATCTCTCGCGCAAAAGTAGCCACCCTCTTCTTTGCCTAATGAGATCACACGCGCTGTTTCACCGGCCGAATTGTAAATAATCACATCGACTCCCGTCTTGCCGGGCGCCCAAGTGCGATAGCGGACTCCACACTCGACCATCTCGGCCCCCTGGCTGCGCAATGAATTGGTGAAGGTCACGAGGGATCCAGTTTGCGAAAGGAAAAACGAGGAGCAATGCTGAACATCAGCTCAACCTTCGCCGAACGGTAAGCACTTGAACAAAATCGCGAGAACGTGCCATGAAAAAATCAAACGTCCGCGGACCTGCGTTTGCGCCGACGGCCACCGACGAACAAAGCCACGCCGACAGCTATCCTGACAGAACGCAGCTATGCCCGAAGATCCTCTAGCCCGCCTCGATCCAATGGCGCGCGTCATCGCGCAACGTCTGGCCACACGACCTGAGCATTTCGTTACCCATCCAAGTGAGCTTCGGCTCTTTCAGGCGCTAAGCGACAATGATCTGCGTCGTTTTGCGCGCGGTCGTGGTTGGCGAGTGGTTAGGCGGATTGGCGGGCGACAGATTGAATTCTATAACGACGCGCAGACTGCGACAATAACCATCCTTTGGGCGCTAACTCGATCACCATAATTGCCGCCCTTTACTAAGGCTGGGGGTTTCAAGTCAGCTTTCCTGGTTCGCAAAAAATGCCGTGAGTGGGCTGGTCGCGGAAGCGGTGGCACGTGCTTCGGCAAGACCGATCTCACGGGCGTCTCGGCCGGCCTCAGTTGCCTTGCGGAAAGCCGCCGCCATTCGAACCGGATCGGAGGCGATAGCGATAGCAGTGTTCACTAAGACTGCGTCCGCACCCATTTCCAGAGCTTCGGCCGCTTGACTTGGCGCACCCAAGCCAGCGTCTACCACTACGGGAACGGTCGCCTGTTCGATGATGATCTCGATTTGCGCGCGCGTTTCGATTCCGCGGTTGCTCCCGATGGGCGAACCCAGGGGCATGACGGTGGCCGTGCCAATATCCTGCAATCGTTTGGCCAGCACTGGATCGGCATTGATGTACGGGAGGACAGTAAAACCTTCCCTCACCAGAATCTCGGCCGCGGCGAGGGTCTCGACCGGATCGGGTAGCAGGTAGCGTGGATCAGGGTGAATCTCGAGCTTTACCCACGTCGGCAATCCAGCCGCCGCGGCGAGGCGCGCGAGTCGCACTGCTTCTTCGGCATTGCGTGCGCCGCTCGTGTTGGGAAGCAGGAGGTATCGGCTGCGATCAATGAAATCGAGAATGTTGGCGAACGGATCGCCGCGCCCCGAGAGGTCGGCCCGGCGCAACGCTACGGTCACGAGTTCCGTCCCGCTCGCCGCGAGCGCGTCCCGCATCAGCTCGTTCGACGCGAACTTGCCGGTGCCGACAAGAAGCCGCGAACCAAATTCGCGATCGGCGATCTTGAGCTTTGACGGTTTGTCTGACATCTCGATTAACCTACAACGCCGAGTTGTACTTTCATTTCCGAAATTGTAATCTCGATCCGTGACGCGATTCGATCTGCGACTGGCTGATTGCGTGGAAGGGATGGGGCGGCTCCGGGCGAAGTCGATCGATCTTGTGGTCACATCGCCGCCTTACAATCTCGGAGTTCGCTATGGGAAATTCGCCGACAACGCGACCCGTGAATCGTATCTTGATTGGTGTGAAAGATGGGCGCGAGAAATCGATCGACTGCTTCGGCCTGTTGGATCGTTCTTTCTTAATCTCGGCGCCGCGCCTTCAAATCCGATGCTGCCGCACGAACTGATTCTGCGTTTGCGAAAATTCTTCGTGCTTCAAAACACTATTCACTGGATCAAGTCCATCACCTTGCCTAACGAAAATGGGGATGAGATTTCGCGTGGCCATTTCAAACCGATCCGCTCGCCGCGATTCCTCAACGATTGCCACGAATACGTCTTCCATCTTACCCCGCGTGGCACGACACCGCTCGACCGGCTGGCGCTCGGCGTGCCTTATCAGGACAAGAGCAACATCGCTCGCTGGAGCCACACCAGCGGGCGCGATCGGCGGTGTCGGGGCAACACTTGGTTCATTCCCTACGAAACAATCCAGCGTCGTGAGAAAGAGCGACCGCATCCAGCAACTTTCCCAGTGCAATTAGCCGCGTACTGCATCCGGCTTCACGGCCTAACGCGAGTAAGGCGAATGCTTGATCCTTTTCTCGGCATCGGAAACTCGGGCGTCGCGGCGCAGCAATGCGCCGTGAATAATTTCATCGGGTTCGAAATCGACGAAGAATATCTGCGTGAAGCAAAGCGCCGCCTGGGGGACCGACTTCCGCCGAGCGAAGCCACTTAGAATAGGCGATCCCCATCCTCCGCACTTGGCGGCTCGAATTTCTCCAGCGCTTTGACGAGGTTCCCAGGTAGCGGCCGTACCCGCTCAAAGATGCGATTCGCGATCGGTTTTGCGATCGGATAACCGGCGAAGAACATCTCCAGTCGCGCATCGAGGTTATCGATGTAATGCAGCACCATCGCCTCCGGCGTCTTGGGAAAGACCGGCGAACCGAGCTGCTTTTCCCCGTGATGCGCGGCGATGAGATGCAAGAGGTGCAGCCGCACATCGTCACTCGCCGGGCGCAGCTCCGGCCACGAACGAGCGTCTTCTTCCGACAAGATTTTTCGCCAAAGCGAATTCACAATTTCCATCCCGATGCCGATGTGACCGACCATTTCGCCCAATTCGTCGAATGGCATACTGAAGCCGCTCTCGGGCAGATAATTTTCCCAAAGCTTGCCGGCGTCGTGAAAAAGAATTCCGCCGGTAAGCAGATCAAGGTTCAGACTCGGATAAAGCGGCGCAATCGCCTGCGCTACGCGCATCATCTGCGCCGTATGCTCGACCAGGCCACCGCGGCGCGCGTGATGATAAGTGCGCGCGCCGGCCGTGTTACGAAACCGTGCGCCATGTTGCTCGATGAACTCCGCGCAGAGCGAATGGAGCCGCGGATCGCGAATCGCTGATGTCGTCTCTACGATGAACTTCCAGTCGGCTGTCTGACGCGCGCGCAACTCAGCCGGACCCTGGAGCAGTTGCGATTGCTCTTCAGCGGTGAGACGGCGCGTCGCCCAGCGTCGCACATCGAGTCCGTATTGTTGGTGCTGATAAAATTCGCCCGCGATCTCGACAAAATCGCCGCTCTGCATCGAATCGCAGGCCGGGTAATTGGGATGATCGCTCCATACCCGCAAGGTCATGCGATCGCCCGCGTCGGCCAGCGTCAGCTCACAATAAGGTTTGCCTTCGCGAGTCAGCTTCGACGCGACCGTCTCGAGTTGCACGTGCAGGCGCGCTTCCACCGGCTCGTTCTGCACGGCCTCACGAATCGTCTGTAGAGTCAAAAGTTCAACCACGCCGCAAACCTGACACATTTCACGCGGAAATGGAGCCGCCTTTGCAAATCGGAGCCTGAAAGGCGGGCATTTTGCGATCAAGTGTCGCAAAAGACTTATTAGCGCGGTTCTTTCGGCAGGTCTCTGGTGGTTAGTCTCGAAAACTTCGCTTCGGTGCCGTTTTCTGTCCGTGTCTTCTTTAGAGTCGCCTTTTGGTCCTTCAGCACCGCCAGAAATTTAGTTAGTCCTTGATTGAGACCGCTGTTTCCGGCGTTCCATTCCGATCTCTGCCTGAAGGCCACACCTGGATAAAGTTTATCCAGATCAGAACCTGTTTGGTTTTCCTTTTGAACCCGCGCGACGATCTGGATGAGGTGATCTATGTTACCAAAGGCATACCCATTAATGTATGGCCCGACCAGCTGCTGAAAGGCGTTCGCTGCCTGGACTAGCTCGAATGCGGGCGTCCCAATGCTACCCATTTTCTCTTGATCGACCAGGGCCGCGAAAAGGCGCCCGCGATATTGGGCCGAGTAAAACCAGTAAGTCGCTTCGCTTCTGAAACCAAGGTCGTAGAGCCGAATCGCGCCGACGTACATTTCGGGAAATCGCAAATCGTCCCAGGACTGCTTCATTTTCGAGATAGTTGCGACAAACTCCGGCTCGCTAGTAGTGGCGAGTCCTTTGCTCCACGAGCCGACGTGAACGTCGGGACCCTTGGAGTTGTAATACGGCGTTACATAAACGTCGATCCGTCCCGGGTCGTTGACCGGCTGGCCACTGGCCGAATGAACGAATGCGGACACGATGACTAAGTGACGAGACCAGCTCTTCATGTTGACCTAACTTAGATCAAGACAATCACCAAGCCGTTTACTCGCAGGACCTAGCGCAGGTCGCTCGGGAGACGTGGTGAGGCCAGCAATTCGCCAAACAGTTTCCAGCGCTTCGCTGGCTGATCCGGCGTTCCGCCATGTTTCTCGATATACTGCCGAACCAGATCCTCTCCGTAGTTATAGTTAATGACGTAGCTCCCGTAGTGCTGGATGAACTCCACCCGTTTCTTGGCTCTGTCAGGCTCTTCCAGCTCGTATTTCTCCAGCCAATCGGCTGCTGCGGTGGCGTCGATTTTGCCGTCGATGAGCTGCCGCGCTGCTTCGTTTGTGGCATAGCTCAGTTTAGCGACTAAGTCTTCCACCTCATAATATTGATCGGCCTTGCTCGGATCGAGTCCGGCAGCTGGCCAGAGAATTTCCTTTTCGAACTTGCGCCGCTCCAGTTTGGTGAAGGCGACTTCGCGGCCGAAATTAGCCGAGCCTTCCGCGACTAACGACTGTGGAGAATAGAGCGGATAGACGGAAAACTCGACCCATCGGCGGTCGTGAGTGAGGTTTTTTTCCAGGAGCGTGTTATACACATGATGGCCGGGATAGCCCTCGTGCGCCGCCAGGTCGACTGCGCGATCGATGTAGGTTGGCAGATCGGTATTAACCTGAATAACGCTGTGGTAGTTCCCTTTGTACCAATTGTATCCTCCCCAAGGTTTGTTAGTCACATATTCGACTGTGAAACTCTCGTTCGACGGTAACTGCAAATGAGCGAGGGTGCGCGCACGGCATTCCTTGATCGCGAGCTGAAAGACCTCGTTTAGCTTATCGTTCGGAATAATGAATCCCTTACGCCAGTCGCTATAGCGTTGCGACAACGTGCGGTGATCAGTTGCATCTTTCGTCTTGAGCGCCCCGGTGACTTCAATCTTATCGATCAGCTCTTGGAAATGTTCCGGCGAAAAGGCAGGTGCCACCGAGTCATAGAGGGCCTGTGATTGTTGATCAAACGTCATCTTTCCGCCCTGAAGAAGTCGGATGCGGGCTTGAAAGGCGGCTAATTGCTTGATCAGATATTCGCGCCGCAACCGGTCCATCTCATCCTGAGGGACCGGGAGTTGCTTCAGGCGATTGCTTAAGGTTCCTGCGCTGTGAGCCAGTGCGCTTAGTGGCGGCTTGATCGCTTTGACTTCCGCCCGCCATTGCGGCGGCCCATAATAGGCGTCGACGTAATCGGGGTCGATCTCTCCTAGTGCCAGCACCAGCCTCACGTAAGTCTCGGCAATAGGATCCATCACCCTCGCCGGTGTCGGAGTTGGTTCGGGTCGGACGGTTATCGCAGGTATGCTCAGGAGAGCAGCAGCCACTGCTAAGGCAGTAGTTAGTCTCATTCGTCGTCGAGTAGCCGTTTCTCCAGGCCGGAATAGGCGTCAATGCGCCGGTCGCGCAGAAAAGGCCAATGGGTGCGATGCTCGTTGACTCTCTTCCATTCGACATCGGCATAGATGATTTCCTCGCGATCGACGCTTGCCTTGGCGAGAATCTCGCCACTCGGCGCGACAATGAAGCTTTGTCCCCAGAACTCAATGCCGTCGCCACCAACTGGTGCTTCGTGGCCAACGCGATTCACCGCCACGACAAAGCAACCATTGGCGATGGCATGGCTGCGCTGCATGGTCTCCCAGGCGGAGTGCTGGGCGTAACCGTATGTCGCCTTCTCGGAAGGATGCCAGCCAATCGCCGTAGGATAAAAGAGAATCTCGGCGCCTTTTAGAGTCGTTAGGCGAGCGGCTTCGGGATACCATTGATCCCAACAAACACAGACACCGATTTTTCCCCGCGAGGTAGCCCAGGCCTGAAAGCCCAGGTCGCCCGGGGTGAAATAGAACTTCTCGTAGTAAGCCGGATCATCGGGAATATGCATCTTGCGATATTTCCCGATAATTTCACCATCAGAGCCGAGAAGTACCGCGGTGTTGTGATAAAGGCCGGCGGTTCTTTTTTCAAAGAGCGACGCAACAATGATCGTACCGGTCTCGCGAGCGACTTGTCCTAACGATTCCGTGGAAGGCCCGGGAATCGGTTCAGCCAGATCGAAATACTTATGGTCTTCCGATTGGCAGAAATATTGGGAACGAAATAACTCCGGAAGACAAATGATCTCCCCGCCCTCAGTCGCGGCCTCGCGCAGACGCGCGACGGCTTTCTCCAGGTTGGCCTGCGGCTCCGGACCGCATTGCATTTGGATGGCAGCGACGCGAGTGCAGTCGTTAGGCATCGTTATTTCACTGAGTCAGCTGGGACAATCTTCACGCTCTCCAGGGTCACTCGGGTCGTCGGCTTGCTCGTTTCGCCCATGGCACTACGAGTTACCGGCGTGTTGCCAATCTTATCGAGAACGTCGAGCCCTTTGATCACATGACCGAACGCTGTGTATTCGTGGTCCAGATGGTTAACTGTGCCGAGGCAGATGAAGAACTGACTGCCGGCGGAGTTAGGATCGGCCGAACGAGCCATGGAAAGTACGCCGCGCACGTGCAGATGGTCGTTGAATTCAGCGGGGATCTTATAACCCGGTCCGCCGGTCCCGTAACTGCTCTCTTTGGAAAGATCCTTCGTGTTCGGATCACCGCCCTGAATCATGAAACCTTTGATAATGCGATGAAAGGCTGTGCCATCGTAGAAGCCCTGGCGGGCGAGCTTCTTGAAATTCTCCACCGTCTTTGGGGCCTCGCCGGGCCAGAACTCGACCACCATTTCGCCTTCGCTCGTTTTTAAGACCGCTACCTCTTTTTGATTTGTTTCCATAGCTTTCTTTTCCTCCGGTTTAGTGTTGGGTTCCTGGCCGCGAACATTCGCCAGGCCCAGAGAGCAGACGAGCAGGCAGCCGAACAGGATCGTTTTCATGGCAGACTTGTGGCACGAATGAGGGGCGGTTGCACTCAATTTTTGCTCGACAGGCCTAGTCACGCCGGATGCGCACACGATGAGTTTCTGTCAGACTCGCCTTAAGGCTCTCGCGAAATTCCAGAGCGAATTAGGCGCGTCCTGGAGACCGTTCAGGTGAGCTGTGGCTAGAGTTTTAGATAGAGCGTGCGTGTGCCAAAGTCGATGATGGCGTGATTGCGGCTGAGGAATTCCGAGCCTAACAATCCCGCGACTGGGGGGGAGCCTTTGAGCAGATCGCCATGAATAAGGCCGCGCAGGTCCATGACTCCAACTTCCTTTCCCCTAACGAGAAAATGTCCAATCGCAAAATGTCGAATGACCGCGAGCTGGAGGCCGCGCTCCTTGAGGTTTACGGCCCCGGAAGCATAAGGCGTATCGCGCAGATGCAGGCGCATCTGGTCAACGAACGGACGATGGATCAAGGTCGTAAAAGCACCAGTGTCGACCATGAGTTGCGCGGCTTTCCCATTGAGCTTGCCATCGACGTATAGGTTCCAGCCCTGGGTGACGCGGATAGGAATGTTTTTCCATCCTCGATGGTTCACGCCCGGCACCGTCCCCGGCACATCCGGGTCAATCTTCATGAGGAGTAACTGTTCCTCGCAATTCAGTACCGCCTGTGTGGGAAAAAGAATGTCGGCCCCGAGAATACCATCCAGCTGCTGCTCGTGAAATTCCTGTGCGGCGCGCGCAGGCGTGCGGAGGTCAATCGAGACCATTGGCTCGTCGACGAGGATGAGAGCGCCGAGCCGCAGATGGTGCGCGATGGTGACTCGGTTGTAGCCGCCATTAATGCGCAACCGTGCTGGCAGGGTGGAGGAGCGCGGAATAGGACTTATCCCAAAATAAGCAGCACGTGTAGCGGAGATCGCGCTGACCGGTGCGCCGGAATCGACTCCAAGTATGGCTCGCTTGCCATTGATTTCTGCCCTAACGAGAAAATGATTCTGGCGCGAACGCTCGAGCGGTAAGGCTTGGAAGACCAAATTGTCGAGCGCCGGCTGAGTGACGGACCCTCGGCTAGCGGCGGACATTGCGCCGACGCCGAAAAAGCCTGCGGCAACCGCGCCAAAGAATAGACCGGTTAATCTACCGGTGACGGCCAAATGCCCGGTCAATCTCATCGCCGAAAATAGCACCACGCCTTATGCGGCGACACCGCTTTTCATTATGGATGGCCAGCGCTGCACTAAGGCAGAATCAGTCTTTTCTTTGGGGGGCTGGTTTGGCTGCCATTGCCACACAGAGAGCATACCAAAAAATCCCACCACATAGGCGAGAGCGACGAACCAGCCGTGGCGAACCCAAGGCAGAACGGACCTTGCCTCCGGATACAGATTCGTCAAAGCCACACCAGCAGACGATCCAAACCAAATCATCGACCCACCGAAACCGACGGAGTAGGCGAGAAATCCCCAATCGTAGCCACCTTGTTTTAGAGCGAGGACAGTGAGTGGAATGTTATCGAAGACGGAGGAGAGAAAACCTAGTCCCAGGGCTGTCGGCCAGGATGCGGCTGGCAATTTTTCCACCGGCATCATCGAAGCACAAAGGACTAACGAGAGAAGGAAGATCGAACCCTTGAAGGTTTCGGGTAACACTTCCCAATCCGGCCGGCGGAGAGTCACCGAGATGAGAATCGCCACCCACACGGCGACACCGATGAATGGAAAGTGATTCGCGATGGCCGAGAACTTCAGGTTGACTGTCAGGTTGGTTGCGAGAGCCAGAGCCAGAATGAATCCCACGATGGCAATGCGTGCCCAGTCGATGTGGGTGTGTTCGTGGGAATGTTTCAGAATGGAGGAATATCTTTGTTGGAGAATGGCGGCCGGGACCCCGAAAACGCAGAGGGCGATGGACGAAGCGATGATCGCTTCGAAGACTTCTAACGGCGAAACACCCTCAATCCACATCATGGTGGTGGTGGTATCGCCGACTACACTCCAGGCACCGCCGGCGTTGGCAGCGGCGACGATCGCGGCGAGGTATCCAATATGCACCTTGGCGCGAAAAAGCTGATGCGCCATGGCGCCGCCAATCATGGCTCCAGCGATGTTATCGAGGAATGACGAGAGCACCCACACCATCGCGAGCAGAAGGAAGGCACCCTTCCAATCGTGTGGCATAAATTTTGGCAGCACGACTGGCACATGGCTCTTCTCGAAATGGCGTGAGAGAAGCGCGAAGCCGGTGAGCAGGCCGAGGAGATTGACCAGAATCACCCACTCATGCCCAAGGTGAAAGAGGAAACCGACCAGTCCCGGGCCAGCCTTGAAACCAGTAAAAAAAATCTTGTAGAGTGCAATACTCGTTAGGCCAGCAAGAGCAGCACGCATCGTGTAGTGATGAAAAATCGCCACACCCAGCAAGGTGAGAGCGAAAAGAATGAACTCGACCGGTAGCCCAAAGAGCAGCGGCATCGTTGGCGTCTCGGCCATGGCCAGGGCAAGTGTCACAATCTTATCGGCAGCCCTATCTTTATCGGCAGTCGTTTCGCAGTGACGAGATTGTTATCCCGTCGTGCGAGGCGATTCGTTCGGCATTCGTTAGGCAAAAGGGCTTGAGCCGCCTAATTGCTCGATCAATCTTTGCCAACGCGCCAACTGGTCCGCGCTCAGTTCGCCCGGCTTTTCGTTTTCCACGGCTGCTTTCAAAAGCGTCGCCAGGTCAGTCGAGCGTCTCGTGTTGACCGTCTCCTTCCCCGTCGCTGTGACGAAGCGTTCCCACTCGTTGTCATTCATCTTACTCCGCAGTTCACGCGCTTCTTCCTGCAACTTGCCCACGGCTTCTGCGAGCGTAGCCGGAGTTATCTTGACCGCTTCGAAGAGATCGAGCATCCGCTGGAAACTGAGGTGCAAAGGCAGCGTGGCAAATTGCGCGCCGAGATCGTGCGAGAGTCGATCTCGCGGAGTAAAGGCTGTGCCTGATCGAACCAAACTCGTCCAGTTGTCGCCGACAAAACAACCTAGTTCGCAAAAGTAGCCGCCGCCGGCATTCACCACCTCGACGAAACAGTGCTCGAGAAAAGGATTGATCTCGCGCGCGCCTTCGACCGAGCCATCCTCCCGATAGATTCGCAGAAGCACCTGCCGCGGGCTCAACCCAGCGCGCGCAAAGAGCCGGCGCCAGTTCACGTCCCAGTAAAGGAAAAGTGAACCTGGATCGCGCGCTGTGACGTAGAGCAGATCAGAATCGTAAGTCGTGGGCAACTCGTCGCCGTTCGGGGAAGGGTGGACGCGCACTACCGGTTGCACAGAGATGTGGAAACCTTCTTCGTTAGGCCCGGTGGGGCTCGGTGCTTTTTCTTCGTTCACGATCCTGGTTTGATCGCGGTGATTAATATCTGAGCCTTCCGCAGCAACAAGCGAAATCTCCGAAGCCGGCGGGAAAACCTCTGAAGTGCGCCCTCGGGCGCGACTTACGGTCTGGCGTGATGCGCTTCATTGACTAAACTTGGCGCATGCCTTCCGAGACCATCCAGCTGCGTGGCCACATCATCGATTCGCTCATTTTGCCCAAGGTCCTGGATGAAATCATCTCCCACGGCGCGACTTTCAAGATCGGTGAAGTCAATATCGGCGAGCAGCGAAAAGACCAGAGCTTCGCTCGTATCGAGGTCATGGCGCCCGATGCCAACACGCTTGATGCGCTTGTCCTGCGCTTGCGCCAACACGGGGCCGAGGTCGAGGAAAAGAAGAATGTGCAACTTGCAACCGCGCCGGCCGATGGCGTCTTTCCGCAGGATTTTTATATTACGACGAACCAACGAACGTTCGCCCGAATCGATGATACCGAGATCGAAGTCCATCCCACGTTGATGGATAGCGCAATCGTGGTCGATCGCGCTTCCAAGACTGCAACGGCGAAGAGATTCCGCGAGGTCAAGAAAGGGATGGAAACTGTCGTTGGCCATCAGGGCATTCGCGTCGAACCGCTGCAACGCCTCGCTTCGCATTCCGATCTTTTCGAATTCCTTTCGAGCCCCGCCTCGGTTGAGAAGCCGAAGAGTGTGGTCATTCGCGAGATGGCGCAGGAAATCAAGCGCGCCAAAGGAGGGAATGGCCGCATTCTCGTGGTTGGCGGGCCAGCGATTGTGCATACCGGCGCGGGCGAGCATTTCGAGAAATTGATCGCGGGCGGCTTTGTGCAGCTTCTCTTCGCCGGCAACGCCCTTGCCGCACACGATCTGGAGAATGCGCTTTTTGGCACGTCGTTAGGCGTAAACCTTGAGGAAGGCGGCCTTGCTCGACAGGGAACGCAGAATTACCTGCGCGCCATCAATGCGGTTTGCGGCGCGGGCGGCATTCGGCCAGCGGTGGCAAGCGGCCTGGTCAAGCGCGGCATTTTTTATCGCTGCGTGAAGCACGGTGTCGATTTTGTCCTGGCTGGTTCCATTCGAGATGATGGGCCGCTGCCCGATGTCATCACTGATGTGCTCGAAGCGCAAAAGGCCATGCGCGCCAAACTCGACGGTGTCACGATGGCTGTGATGATGGGGACGATGTTGCATTCGATTGCGGTTGCCAATTTGCTTCCGGCCACAGTCAAAATGCTCTGCATCGACATCAATCCTGCCGTGGTGGCAAAACTCACCGAACGCGGCAATTTTCAAACTGTCGGCCTCGTGACCGATATGGAGCCATTCCTGCGCGAGCTGACCAGTTGCGTTATCGGCGATCGTTAGGCAACAAAGTCTCATGCGCCAGCTGCTTCTTTGTCCACCGGACCATTACGGGATTGAATACGAGATTAATCCATGGATGAGTCGCGCTCGCGGCGCTGACACCGCACTCGTCCGGACGCAATGGCGCGGCCTGCATGAGAAGCTCTGCAGCCTCGGTTGCGAGGTCCATCTCGTCCCGCCGCAGCCCAAACTGCCCGACATGGTCTTCACAGCCAACGCTGGCCTTGCAGTTGGAAAAAAATTCATCCCGAGCAATTTCCGCCACAAAGAACGCGCCGGGGAAGCGCCGTTCTTCGCGGAATGGATGCAAGAGCACGATTACGAAGTGATTTGGCTGCCGGGCGATCAGTTTTTCGAAGGCGAAGGCGACGCGCTTTTCGCCGGCGATGCGCTCTTTTGCGGATACAAATTCCGCACCGATGTGAGCGCCCATCGGAGCGTCGCTGAGATTTTGAACTGTCTTGTCATCTCCGTCGAACTGGTCGATCCGCGCTTCTATCACATCGATACCTGCTTTTGTCCGTTGACTGATGGCGGCGCAATCTGGTTTCCGGCGGCTTTCGACGAGTACGGGCAGCGCGCGATCCGCAGTCATGTTCCGAATCTGATCGACGTAGCAGAAGAAGAAGCGGCCCACTTCTCGTGCAACGCTGTCGTGCTCGAGCACAACGTGGTTATGCCCGAGGGTGCGCCGCGCTTGATGGAATCGTTAGGCAAACGCGGTTATAGCTGTCATCCGCTGCCGATGACCGAGTTTTTGAAAGCCGGCGGCGCCTGTAAGTGTCTAACGATGCTTATGCCGCAAAGAGAGACGTGTTAGGAAAAGATCCTTTGTCGGGAGCTGCAAAGGGGACAATCAGCCCCTGAAGTTTTCCCGCTTCCTTTGCAGCTCACGCTCAATCTTTCCTAACGGTCGCGTGTTTACGACGTCATTTTTCGTGAGCCAACCCTTGCGCGCTATGCCGACGCCAAACCAAAGTTCCTGCAGCTTTTCCACGCCGTGCGCGTCAGGGTTAATAACGCATTTCACTCCTTTTTCCTTCGCCAAAGGCCACCAGCGCCAATCGAGGTCGAGGCGTTTAGGCGCAGCGTTCAGTTCGATCCAGGTGCCGGTTTCGGAGGCTGCCTGAATGACTGCCGGAATATCGAGCGCGTAGGGCTCGCGCCGCAGAAGGAGCCGCCCCGTAGGATGCGCTAGCATGGTAACGTATGGATTGCTGATCGCGCGAATAATTCGCTTTGTCATTTCCGCTTCCGGAATCTGATGCGCGGAATGGACAGAGGCGACGACGTAATCGAGCTGGCCTAACAATTCGTCGGGAAAATCCAGCGAACCGTCCCGCAGGATATCGCATTCGACGCCGGCGAAAAGACGAAAGCCTTCAAAGCTTTGATTTAGCTGGCGGATCTTTGCCATTTGCACGCGCAGGCGCGCTTCATCCAGGCCGCCCGCTTGGACCGAGCTGCGGCTGTGATCGGCAATTCCCAGATATTGGAGGCCTAATTCCTGAGCTGCCACTGCCATTTCCTCGAGCGAATTACGCCCATCGCTTGCGCTCGTATGACAGTGGAAACAGCCGCGCAGATTGCTCGCCTCGATCAAACCAGGGAGACGCCCTTCTTCGGCGGCTTCAATTTCGCCGCAGTTTTCGCGTAACTCTGGCGGAATGAAGTCGAGACCGAGGGCACGGTACAATTCCACCTCATCCTGTACCGTCGGAATTCCCTGGACCGCTCGCTTCTTTTTTGTCGTCTGCTCGGCTGGCGCGAGACGGTATTCGTTTAAGGTCCAGCCGGATTGCAGGGCGCGATTACGCAGCACGATGTTGTGCTCCTTGCTCCCGGTAAAATAGCCAAGCGCGAAGGGATATTCAGTGCTGCTCACAACGCGAAGATCAGCCTGAATGCCGGAGCGGAGTCGGACACTCGTTTTGGTCGCGCCGCGCGCGATGACACTTTCAACGAGTGGATGCTTAACGAAGAACTCCCCGATCGCATCCGGAGCTTTCGTGGACACGATAAAATCAAGGTCGCGCACGATCTCTTTACGTCGTCGATAGCTGCCGGCGATGCTGGCCTGCGACGTGTCGGGATGTGCCTGCAGGTCCTCCAGCAATTTTTCCGCTTCCGCCGCGACTGCGCCGAACTGAAAACTTCCGGCATGCTTGGCGCGATTAGCGATCGTTAGGCAAATTTTTTCCTGCGTGACTTTACCAAAGCCGGGCAGCTCGGCGACCCGGCCTTCCTGGCAGGCCCGCTCCAATTCCTGGATCGAACCGATTTGTAACTTCTCATAAAGCGCCTTGATTTTTTTCGCGCCCAGACCCGGTAAAGAAAACAGCTCGAGAATCCCAGGCGGGAATTTGGCGCAAAGGTCGTCGTAGAATTTGGACGAACCGGTCAGCGCGAGCTCGGTGATCTTACTCGCGATTGCCTTGCCGACCCCGGGAATTTCCTCGAGTCGATTCTCCTCCGCCAGTTCGCGCAAATTTCCGCCCCAGGTTTCGATTGAGCGGGCGGCATTCGTGTAGGCGCGGATTTTGAAGGGATTTTCTTCTTCAAGCTCAAGCAGGGTGGCGATTGTCTCGAGCACTGCCACGATTTGTTCCTTTTTCATTTCCGCCACAGGAAACTCTTGCGCGGAATTTTGGTCTCGTCGATAACGAGCCCGTTCGGATCGCGTTGCGCCAGGCGCGTCTGGCATGGCAACAGCTTCGCAATCCATCGATGGTAACTGGTTTTCGTTTCGCGTTCGTTCTGAACTTCGTCCTCTTGGGCATTGTGCCGCGCGGCCTGACGAATTCCTTTCCTAGCAATGGGCCGACTGTTCCTGGAAGATATGCCCGACTGCGCCGCGGCGTCGCCTACGCGCCGGCAAAGGCTCCGTTGCCGGTGAAGCGCGCTATCTGGGCGGCGAATCAATTACGTTCCAAGCCTTATCGTTGGGGCGGCGGTCACGCGACTTTCTTCGATCTCGGATATGATTGTTCTGGCACAATCTCCTATGTCCTGGCGGGTGCGGGCTTGATCGGCGCTCCCATGTGCTCAAAAGAGCTGCGCAATTTTGGAGAGCACGGTCGCGGCCGATGGATCACGATCTACGCGCGTAACGGCCACGCCTTTGCAGTGATCGCGGGATTGCGGCTCGACACAACTGCCTGGAACATACGAAGCGAGCACGAGGCGCCGCGCTGGCAGTTGAATTATCGGCCGCCGAAAGGTTTCGAATCCCGGCATCCGCGCGGTTTATAAAACGGAACCCGCCGGCGTTGAACAAAAGGCTGATTTCCGGGTGGAATGTCTTTTTTTGAGACCGCCAGACCGGGTTCGAACCAGAAGGCGGCCCCCGACTAGCTGATTATTGCGGGATTTTGGTGCCGCGATTCAGCGTCGAGCGATTCTGATTCAGCGTTCCGCGATTTTGCTGCGTGCGGGAAGATGATTGATTGGAATGGGCAACGCCGCCTTTCGCATCTTTGTTCGGTTTGAGGTCACTCATTTTTATTTCTTTCTTCTGAGCCATACTATTTCTGTCTCCTTGGTTTGTTGTTGGTCGTTTGGTTGATCTCAGTCACACCGAAGAGCAATTGACGACCACCCGAAACGTTTTTCTTGGGGATGAGGTCGTCGAGACGGATCAATTTTTCTTTCTTGTTTGACTGCTTCTGCATTGGTGAACCACCAGCGGGAGCTGGGTCCTTGTCCTTCGGTGTGCTCACAAAAGCCTCCTCTTAACAGCATTCATGCCATGGTTGGGTTGTTGTCGGACGCAAGGGGGCCCGACAGATTTTGTTCTCCCTGTCTTTCCCTCGCGAAACGAGAGAAGCGGGCCTTAAAAACTTTTGCCTAACGAGAGTGCCGATCTCCATTTGGTTTTCCCCAAGCGGCCTTGAGGCGAGGCTGACTGGCGTAATCATATCCCATAACCGGTTCATTTCTGAGTCTTATTGCGCAAATGGCGGGCGAGCGTGGCCCGCGAGATTCGCAAAAGGCGCGCGGTACGCCGTTGATTACGCCCGGCTTGCTCGTAAACGGATTGCACGTGGCGGGCTACTGCTGAGGCCAGGGACAGATCGGGCACACCGTCGGTTGCGCCGTCGGCCGAAACTGGCAAACCCGCGATCGAATCGGCAAGGGGTGCACTCGTTTTCAAATCGGGTGGAAAGGCCACATGTTCCGGCAGGATCACTCGACCATCGCAGAAGAGCGTCATCGTGCGAACGGTGTGATTGAGCTCGCGCAAGTTGCCCGGCCAAGGATAAGCGACCAATTTGTCCATCGCTTCGGGATGAATCGCAGTAATGGTTTTGCCTTCATTGGCAGCAGAGGCCTTTAGCTCGGCGGCGATGAGGGCTGGCAACTCTTCAATCCGTTCGCGTAATGGCGGGATGAGTAACGTCAGGCCATTGAGCCGGTGATAAAGATCCTCGCGAAATTTTCCCTGCCGAACGCGCTCGAGGAGCGAGCAATTCGTCGCACAAATGATGCGTGCGTCGGTATGCAGCATTTGCTCTGAGCCGAGTCGCTCGAATTCCCCATACTCGAGCACGCGTAAGATTTTCACCTGGGCAAGCGGGCTCATGTCTGCGATCTCGTCGAGGAAAATTGTGCCGCCATTGGCGAGCTCGAATTTTCCTTTCACCGTTTGCTGCGCGCCCGTAAAGGCGCCGCGCTCGTGACCAAAAAGCTGGCTCTCGATCAGGGTATCGCTCATGGCGGAGGCATTGAAAGCGACAAACGATTTCGCCGCGCGACCCGAGGAATTGTGAATAGCGTGAGCGAGCAACGTTTTTCCGGTGCCGGTTTCGCCTAACAATACCACCGGCACATCCGAGTTGGCCGCGAGGGCGGCCAGGCGCAGACAGCGCGCCATGGCGGCATTTGAGGTTGTCAGGTCTTCGACCTTGAGACGGGAAAGTGTGCGCCGCATAACAGATCAGTCGCGCATGTTCTCGCGCAGTTGGCGGATCGGCTCGAAGGCATATTCGATGATGGTGCGCTGGCCGACCACAATACGGGCTTCGCCCGCCATCCCGATTCGAAACGCCAGCCGATGGAGCTGCGTCAACTCCTTTTCATCCAGGGAAGCCAGCGCGACGAAACGCGGCCCCTGATTCGAGGAAACAGCTGATGGGCTCACCCAGTCGAGCCATGCGTTAACGACGCCATAACGCTGATAAGGAAAAGCGTCGAAGAAAAGGCGGACGCGTTCGCCGCTGGCCAGCCGTGGCAGACCGGCTTCGCCTAATGTGAGTTGCGCACGCGGTTTCGCATCCGTTCGCGCGAGCTGGCAAAGTTCCTGCCCGCTTTGCACGACACTTCCCGCGTTTTGCTGCGTCTGAGAAATGACGACGCCGGCATAGGGTGCGCGAACCGCGAGCAACAGTTTTTGAGAATTTTCCAGGTCTCCATGCAAGGCCGCAAGCCGCATTTTCAGCTTCTCAATCTCGGCCCCGTTTTCGGCGCGGGCACGCCCGTGCTCGGCCTGCATTTGCTGCAACTGCAGCTTCACTTGTTCCTGGGTGCGTTGCGCGACGCTCAGATCTTTCTCCGATTCCGCGGCATCGACGCGGTGCTGCAAGACTTCCACCACCGAAATTCCGCCAGTCTTCGATAACTTCTCGAGCCGGCCGAGCAGCTCGAGCATGCTCGCAGCGTGCTTTTCCCGAAAAGCGACTTCGCTTTCCGCTTGCGCAATTTCTGCCTTCTTAATTGCGAGCGCGGAAACAAATTCGGCATCCGCTTTCGCCAGTCCATCTTCTCGCGTGCGCAAATCCTGGGCCATTGTCTGCGCCTCGGTACCCCAGCCGCGGATTTCATCCGAACGCAGGACGTAAAGCGGATCGTCTTTTTTCACCGTCTGGCCGACAACCACACAGACCTGGTTGATCACAGCCATGCGTGGCGACTGAATTGGATCGGCGCCACCCGCGGGCACGAGGATGAACGGCGCTGTCACGGTCTCCGGTAGCTTGACCAGGATCGCCGCGAGCAGCGCGACGCCGAAAAGCGAAATGAGCAGCCAAGCAATGGAGCGCACGAACCAGGGCGGCGGATCCTGTGGCAACAGCTCGCTTTCCCGGTCGAGGACACCGCGCTGCAGGAGTTGGTTAGGCATCGTTAGGCAAACTAGATCCCGAGTTGCTGGCTGGAGAGGTAGAAGTAGAGGCCGCGCTGTGCCATGAGGTGATCATGGTTTCCGACCTCGGCGATTGCGCCCTTCTCGAGGACGACGATAGAGTCGGCTTCGCGAATCGTGCTTAGACGATGCGCAATCACGATCGTGGTCCGACCCGCCGTGAGACGACTAAGATTATCCTGAATGGCACGCTCCGACTCGGTGTCCAGCGCGCTGGTCGCTTCATCAAAAATCAAGATAGGCGGATTATTGTAGAGTGCGCGCGCGATCGCGATGCGCTGCTTTTGTCCGCCAGAAAGCGAGAGCCCGCTTTCACCGATCCTCGTCTCGTAGCCTAACGGCAGGCGCATGATGAAGTCGTGCGCGGCAGCGGTCTGGGCGGCAGCGAGGACCCGATCCAGGTCGGGCTGCGAATCGCCGAACGCAATGTTTTGCGCGATCGACTCGTTAAAGATGTGGTTTTCCTGCAAGACCATCCCGATGTGCCGCCGCACGTCGCGATAATTCAAGGTTTTTAAATCGGTGTTATCGAAAAGGATGGTGCCTTCCGTCGGTTCGAGCAGGCCCGCGATGAGTTTGATTAAAGTTGTCTTGCCGCAACCGCTTCGACCCACAAAGGCAATCATTCGCCCCGGCGCGATTTCGAGGTTGATGTCCGTCAGGATATTGGGTGCTTCCGGTCCACCGTACTTGAAACTGACGCCGCGCAGTTGAATCCGGCCTTCCAAACTATGCACCGGCACGAGGCGTGAACGATCGCGACCTTGCTCCGGCTCCTGTTCGAAAATGTCGTTCAGCCGATTGAGGAGAACGTTGGCAAACTGCAAATGGTCCCACACGCCTAAGGTTCGCAGGATTCCGCTGTAAGCCATGGCAGTGAGCGAGCTGAAAGCAACAAACCCCCCGATGCTGAGGTGGCCTGCCATGACTTGCCGTGCGCCCACCCAAAGAAAGATGGCCGTCGAAAGAAGGCCGATGCTTTGCAGCACACTGTCGTAAGTCATGACGATGAAATTGCTGCGAAAAATCTTGCGCGAGACAGCAAGGAATTCGTTCAGCATCATCTCGCGGAAAACGTTCTCCGCCGCGGCTGCCTTGACCGCTTCGATGCCTTTGATCGCGTCGATCTGATGCGAGCTGTATTTACCCTGACTTTCCTCGACTTCAGCGAAAAGGGGACGCAGGACCTTTTGCGAAAAATACATTAACCCGCCGTAGAGCGGCGTGGTGGCGAGAAACGCGAACATGAGCATCGGGCTGTAGATCGCCATAAGGGTGAGCGCCCCGGTTAATTGCACGAGCGCGAGAACGGCGGTGATGCCGTGATGGACAGCGAACTCGCGCACCTGTCGCGCGCCGTCGAGTCGGCGTTGAATGTCGCCCGTCCGACGACTCGTGAAGTAGCTCATCGGTAGCGACAGCATCTGCCGGCTAAGAAAATCGAGGATTATTGTGTCGAGCCTGACGGCGGCGAATGAGAGCAGATATTCCTGAGCGAGGGATGAAGCCTGGATGAAAAGAAGCGAGACACCCATACCGAGGAGAATGACTTCGAGAAGGCCGACGTTTTTCTCCACGATCACCTTGTCCACCACGATCTCGGAGAAGACTGGGAAAAGCAGTTCGAGAAGGGTGATCGCGAAGGCGAGTAAGAGAACCTGGAGGAAGATCGACTTAAACCGGGCAAGAAACGGCAGAACCCAGGCAAGCGTCGGTTTACTCTCCGGCGCGTTGGCAAACGCGATTGTATAGTCGAAGAGCGCTGCGTAGCCCGACCAGCCCTGATCGAATTCGCGCCGCGAGATCTTGCGCAAACCGAGCGCCGGATCAGCCACGCGGACGTATTCGCCTGTCACGTCGTAGAGCACCATCCAGTGGTTGCCTTCCCAATGAACGATGGCCGGTAGCGGCATCAAAGGGAGGTTGCGCAAGGAAACCTTGAGTGCGCGAGCCGCGAGTCCTAACTCGGTCGCAGCCCGGCAGATGGCTTTCAGGCTCGTGCCGTCGGTGGAGGTGTGACAAAGTTGACGAATCCGCGCCAGGCTGACCTTGCGACCGAAGTGGCGGCAGATCATGCCGAGGCTCGCCGCGCCGCAATCCATTTCGTCGATCTGTTCGATATGATCGATTCGACGAATGCGCTTTTTGCCCTTACGGAAGAGACCGCTTTCGTCGGCGAAAGGATCTTCACCGTCGGCAGTCTTATCGGACTCGACTTTGTCGTCGATTGCGACCTTGTCGTGTGCTGCGATTTCCGCCGGCAGCATTTCAGCGGCGAAATCAAGTGGAATACGCGCTTCTGTCTTCGCCTGATATTGTGCGAGGCGCTCTTCCATCAACCTGCCGAATTCCGGATAGCGTCGTTCTAGCTCGCGCACCGCGGAGGGTTCGAGGGCGAGAAGTTGGCAATCGCTGTAGGCCTCGACCGTCGCGGCGCGGGGCGAACCATTTAGAATGGAGAGTTCGCCGAAGAAATCACCGTCGCGGTAAAAGGCGAGATTCTGTTGTGAACCATTATTGGAATGAAAGGCGCGCGCCCGGCCCTTCTCGAGGATGAACATTGGGCCTGCGGGATCGCCTTCGCGAATAATCGCTTCGCCTTTGGCGGCTTCAATCGGTGTAAGCTTTTCTACGAGCGCACGCAGCGCCGGAACCGGCAGACGGCCAAAGTTGCTGAATTCGTAGAGAAATCCATGCAGGGCGCGATGCCGAGCCGTAATCTCGACGTGGTGTTTCAGCTCGGGCGTTTGCTCGGCAAGTTTGAGAAAATCATCGCGATTCAGCCGGAGCGCCTCGACGGCGGTGCTGCAACGTACAGTCGCGTTCCTCGTCCCACTTTCGGTGAGTGCGGCTTCGCCAAAATTGTCGCCCGGCTTGAGACTACCTAGGACGATTTCGTTGCCGCTTTGGTCCTGCTTCACCACCCGGGCACGGCCGGAGATCAGAACGTAGAAGGCATCTGCGGGGTCGCCTTGCCTAACGAGCAAATCGCCAAATTCGTAATGCTCTTCCAGCAGCAACGCACGCAGTTTGTCGAAAATGCCATCGGATAAGAACTGAAAGAGCGACGAACGCCGCAGGAGATCTTCGTCGGCCGCTTTCATTTGTTAGGCAAGAAGCCTCCACTGAATGTGCCGTGTCGTGAGGTCGGCCAAATGGCGATCGAGGATTTGTCGTCCGGCTCGTTCCTTTACGCTCGGATCCGACAGCTCGGGCTCGGTCTTGCCGACGATGCGGCAGACGTGATAGGTGTCGCCGTGGCCGATCGGTTCCAGGATATCGCCTGGATGAACGCTGAGAAACCGCTGTTGCAAATTTTCCGGGATTCTCTCCAGCGGGACCACCGTACGCTGAAATGGATAACGCCCTTCTGCCGCAACTTCCTCCATGGCGAGTCCGTCATCGCGTGCGCAAAGGAATGCTTCGCGCGCGGCGTCGAGCGAGTCCAGTTCGATGGTTTCTATCTCGAAACGGGTGAGCGGGAGCCGCAAAGAAGCCATTTCCTTTTCACGAGCCTGGGGCGAGAGAAGCGCGGCGGTGTCACGGCAAAAAATGGCCTCCAGTGTGAGCATTTCGCAAAACCACGACTCGTCGCGTCCGGCTTTCGTCAGCCAGTCGAGCAGCATTTCGACAGGGACTGAAGTGCGCTCGAAAAAGCGTGTTTTCTCCGCGGCAATCAGGTCGGGATCGACCTGCTTTCCGTCCACTTCCCGCGCAGCGGCAACACGCCAGCTGAAACGCTCGGCCATGCGCCCGATTTCGCGAGAGAGAATCAATTCCGCGACGAGCAACTCGCGCAATTCGTTGGGCGCAGTCAAGTAATCCCGGGCCTCCGGCTCGAGGTCATCCGATTGTTCGCCCCAATAATGCCTGACGAAAAAAGCGCCAAAATCGCCTAACGAAAGACCGCGGTCGCTTAACCACTGCTCGGTCTCTTCGGCGGTAATGAGATCGTGCTCGTAACGGAACCTCTCGGCCGCGGCGTCAATCGTTTCATCGCTGCATTCCAGTTGATGCTCATCAGCCCGCTGTTCGGCGGCGAGAAGTCGAAGAAGGTTGTTCCAGGCCGATTGCAGCTCGCCGCGAAAAAGCGCAGCATCGAGCAGGTCGCCAAGAGTGAAAACGCGATCGCCGCAAAGGAAAACGACCTTTTGGTCGATTGCCATCATTGCCGTTTCACACATCCCCGAACAGTTGTTCTGGGGATAACCTATTATATTTCGACCGATGTCGAGCCAAACCCCGCAGGAAGTATCGACTGCGCGCTCAGCTTACGACCAGTCGAGCACGATCTTTCCCGAGTTACCCGATTTCATCAGTTCGATCGCTTCCTTAAATTCGGTGTAGGGGAAGCGGTGGGTGATGACCGGCGAAATGTCGAGCCCGCTCTGGATCATGGCTGTCATTTTGTACCAGGTTTCATACATTTCCCGGCCGTAGATTCCTTTGATCGTTAGGCCATTAAAAACGACCAGATTCCAATCGATCGCCGCCGTATCTGGCATGATGCCTAACAATGCGATCTTTCCGCCGTGAAACATCGCCGGCAGTAGATCGGCCATCGCTTGCGGGCTGCCTGACATCTCCAGCGCGACATCAAACCCCTCTTTCATTCCCAACTCCTGCATTGCGTTGGCGAGATCGCCTTTCCGCACATCAAGCGCGTGCACGTTTCTCGCCATCTTTTTTGCCAACTCAAGACGATAGGGATTTACGTCGGTGATGACGATGTTGCGGGCGCCGGCGTGGCGCGCGATGGCCACTGCCATACAACCGATCGGGCCCGCTCCCGTGATCAGCACGTCCTCGCCTACGAGATCGAAGGAAAGCGCGGTGTGGGTCGCGTTCCCGAACGGATCAAAACAGGAGAGTACGTCGAGCGGAATCTTCGAGTCGGCGTGCCAGACGTTTGACATCGGAATGGAGAGAAACTCCGCGAATGCGCCCTGCCGATTCACGCCGACGCCTTCGGTGTTTGGGCAAAGATGCCGCCGTCCGGCGAGGCAATTGCGGCAGTGTCCACAGACAATGTGGCCTTCGCCGGTGACGAGGTCGCCTGGGGCGAAGCCCTGCACACGTGCGCCGACACGTTCGATGACGCCGACATATTCGTGGCCGACGACCATCGGTACTGGGATCGTTTTTTGCGACCAGGCGTCCCAATTGTAGATATGGACGTCAGTCCCGCAGATCGACGTCTTCTTGATTCGGATGAGCACATCGTCGTCGCCGACCGGGGGCACCGGCACTTCTTCCAGCCAGAGGCCTGGCTTGGCCTCCTTTTTCACGAGCGCGCGCATCGTCTTTTGCACGGCAGAAGATTAGGCGAATCAGGAAGCCAGGAAAACAGGAAAGTGGACGCCTAGACCAGCGTTATCCCTTTGGCTCCCAAAGCTCGATTGGATTGCCTTCGGGATCACAGAGACGAGCGAAGCGGCCGTTGGGATAATCTTCCGGCTCGGTCACTTCGATTTTCGCTGCGCGCAACTGACCGATGATGGCATCAAGGTCGCGCACGCGAAAGTTGATCATCCATTGTCGATCGGCACTGCCGAAATACTGCGTATCCTTCTCGAAGGGCGCGAAAGCCGTCGGCCCTGCCTCTTGCGACCAGGGCTCTGTCTCATAATCCCCCGGCACCATATTGATGCCGAGATGCTCGAGATACCATTGGCCTAATGACGTCGGGTCCTCTGCACGAAAGAAGAAACCACCGATGCCGACAACTCGTTCCATGCTCCCGGCAATCCTTTTTCTTCGAAGTCGATCAGATTGGACGCGCTGCTTATGGGCTGAGGTTGTAGGTCTCGACCAGGCCGATACCTGTTCCGCCGGCCTTTCCACTTAGAATCGCGGTGTAAGTGCCCGGACTCAGAGTCGTCAGAATGGCCGACTCACGATCGTCGGTTGGCGCGAGTTTAGTGGCTTCAATCGCTGCCTCCTGAGAGTCTTTCCAGTTATCGTTGGATTGAAGCACCGTGCCGTTGGAATCATGTAGCTCGAGCACCGGATCCTGTAAGGTTCCTGCTACCCCGACGCTGGCAAGCGATGGACCGATACCGCGAAGAAGTACCTGAGTATCCACGGTTCCCAGGACAATCACGCCGCCGATCATGACATCGTCTCCGGTTTGCACCAGCCCTCGAGTGGAGATGTTAGCGAGCTTGGAATCCACGGTGCGATCGACGTCGTAGACCTCGACCAGGGCGACGCCCGTTTCGCCGGCAACTCCCTGGACAATTGCGGTGTAAGCTCCCGGCGCAAGAGTCACTAGGAGCGCCGATTCAGCATCGTTCGTTGGGGCGAGGCCCTTGTCGATGATGGCTTGCATCTTAACGCCGGTCTTCCAGTTGTCGTTCTTAGCGACAAGTCCGCCAGCCTGGTCGTGTAACTCGAGGAAAGGATCGCCTAAGGCACCGGCGACGGGAAGGGAAGGACCAAGGGCGCGGACAACGACGTCTTTCGACTGGGTTCCCGTGACGATGAAGCCGCCAATAAGGACGTCATCGCCCGTTCCGACACTCAGTCGGGTCGAGATGTTGCCTAGCTGGACAGGGTAGAACGGCGTCGGTGATGGAGTGGGTGTCGCTGTGGGCGTTGCGGTAGGCGTTGGAGTTAAAGTAGGAGTTGGTGTGGGCGACGGAGTAGGTGTCGCCGTTGGGGTTGGAGTAGGAGTTAGAGTAGGAGTCGGCGTTGCGGTTGGAGTGGGTGTAGGGGTCGGCGTCGCGGTTGGAGTTGGGGTAGGAGTCGGCGTAGAAGATCCGGCCGGCACGATCCGAAAGACGTTTCCGTTGATATCGGTGAGATAAAGCTCTCCCAAAGCATCCTCACCCATTGAAGTCAGCGCACCCAGGGTATAACCCCCGATGCGTGTCGGGAATAGCTCGGAGGTAATTTCGGTAAAGCCAGAAGCTGTCCCATTGCTGTAGGTAAGGGTGAAAACATGACCCGTGAAGTCACTTCCTGGCCCGAAGCAATCGCCGAAAACGTAAAGGTTCTTCAGGTTAGTAACACTTCCGCGATAGATATAGCCGCCGATGACGCAGGAGCCGGTCGCGCCATGAGTGTAGTCGTAGATCGGATCGACGGCATTAGGTGGCGGTGGATCATCGGGGTAATGCATATTTTGCACCGAACCTTCGCGAACCCGCCATCCATAGTTTTCTCCGCCTCCTGGGTTCGAACCCAGTTGTGTGTCTACTTCTTCGCGCGCGGTTTCGCCGACGTCTCCGATCAACATGTCGCCGTTGTGAAGGTCAAAGCTGGCACGAAACGGGTTCCGGAGACCGTAGCAAAAGATCTCCTGCTTGTTCGTGTCAGACCCGACAAAGGGGTTATTAGGCGGAATAGTATAGCTCCCGTCGGCTTCTACGTGGATGCGTAGCATCTTGCCCAGCAGGACCGTCGTGCTTTGGGCAAAGCCGCCCGGCGGAGCGTTGGAACCATCATCCTCCTTCAGGCCGCCATCGCCGGAGGAGATATACATATTATTATCATCGCCGGACCGCGGGCTAAAGCCGATCCAATCGAAGTTATGGTCGTGATCGGGTTGGTCGGCGCTAATCACCACCAGTCGGCTCTGCGGGTCGGCTACGTTGGGGTCGGAAGTAACCTGGAATCGCGCGACGTAGGAAACGCCCGCACTAAAAACGCCGCCCGAATTGGTAGTGTAGGATACGTAAAAGAAACCATTGGTGGAGTAATGCGGATCGAAGGTCATGCCGAGAATACCTGTTCCCGAGCCCTGACCAACTATGGCTGTGATATCCAGATACGGAGTGGGAAGCACGGTGTTGGTCGTGAGGTCAATGATCTTGATCTTGCCACCTTGTTCAGGCACAAAAATGCGGCTGGTATCGCCCGCCGGCGCACAGACGTAAAGCGGGATGGTTAATCCAGTCGCGATGCGGTTTGCTTCCGCCCCGGTCTGGCCGCTGGCCGCCGTCAGGGCAAAAGCCATCATCGGAAGAAGAAGCGCGAAAAGTCGGCCTCGGACATTACGTGCGAGGCGATGAGATATAATGAACTTCATAAATTTGGTGCGCGGGGGGTTCCAGTTTTACTACTTGCGTGTGCTACATACAAGGAAAGAATTGACCCGACTCCGAGGTGGACATTTCCACCTGGACTGTGATGATGCAGACCGGAATGTCCGCCACGCTCGAGAAACCTGCCCCTCCGGCGCCGACCGCGCGGCTGACTTTTATCTTCCGTTTTGCGAGCACTATTGTGCTCTGGACGGTTGCCCTCCTGATCGTGTTCTCGGGCTACGAGCTGGCCTTTTTTGCCCTCATCGGTTCGGTGGGGTTGATTGCGCTCTGGGAGTTTTATCGCATGCTCGATCACCGCGGGCTCCCGAATTTCAAGATCACCGCCATGATCTGCGGGGCGGCGATGCTGGTGGGGAGCTTCTACTATTTCTCAGTCTATGGGCCGGCCCGCTCCTACGACTATGAAATGGCGGTACTGCTTTTCTTTCTCCTGACGGTTTTCACCCGGCAGATGTTTAGCGGGCTGCGGGATGACGCGCCATTAAGGACGATGTCCTATACGCTTTTTGGGCTGCTCTATGTGCTCTGGCTCTATAATTTTATCACGAAGATCGTCTACGTAACGCCACGCACGCCCGCGGGCGCGACTACGGGGCAGTTCTACGTCTTCTACTGCATCGCAATCACAAAGTTCTCCGATATGGGAGCCTATCTGACGGGGAGCCTGATCGGACGGCATCCACTCGTTCCCCACATCAGCCCCAAAAAGACCTGGGAGGGGTTTTTTGGAGCGATCGGTTTTTCGCTCCTGGCGAGCATGGGATTATTTGCGCTCATGCCCGGGCATCTCGCGGTCTTGAATTGGACGCACTCGATCGTACTCGGGCTCTTGCTGGGTTTCGCGGCGGTGGTTGGAGACTTGGCCGAATCCATCCTCAAGCGCAGCACCGGCGTGAAGGATTCCGGAAACATGCTACCGGGAATCGGTGGAGCGCTTGATTTGGTCGATAGTCTCCTCTTCACGGCGCCGTTGCTGTTTTTTTATCTGCGGTTGGTAATCGGAGTGCCCTAAGGACAGGATTAGCAGCATTGTCAGGATAGATTCGTCCGATCCTGTTTAGTCTTCTAAGTCCTGTCTCACCTATGAAGCGAAAAAGAGTCGTGGTGCTCGGGGCGACCGGCTCGATCGGCGAAAGCGCGATTAAGGTCGCTCGCGACATTCCCGAGCGCATGGAAATTGTCGGCCTGGCGGCAAAGTCGAACGCCCGCAAGCTGGCTGTGCAAGCTAATCTCGTTAGGCCGGAAGCGATTTGCCTCGTCGAGGAAGGAAAGCTCGGAGAACTCTGCGCAAATCTCGAATATCATCCGGCGATTTTCACGGGCGAAGATGGTCTGATCGAAATCGCCCGCCTGGCGAACGCTGAAATGGTGCTGGTGGCCGTTGTCGGCACCGGTGGGTTGCGTCCGGCACTGGCGGCGATCGAGGCTGGCAAAGATCTTGCGGTGGCGAGCAAAGAAATTCTCGTCATGGCTGGTGAAGCGGTCATGAGCGCCGCGGAAGGCAGAGGCATTCGCGTCCTGCCGGTCGATAGCGAGCATAACGCGATCTTTCAATGTCTCGACGGGCGCTCGTCGGAGGTAAAACGGATTATCCTGACTGCCTCGGGTGGCCCTTTCCGTGAAACCTCGAGCGAAAAATTTGCCACTATCACGCCGGAGCAAGCCCTGAAGCATCCAACCTGGAACATGGGACCCAAGATCACGATCGATTCCGCGACGCTTTTCAACAAAGGGCTCGAGATGATTGAGGCGCATTGGCTTTTCGGTGTCGAAATGGCGCGAGTGGAAGTCATCATCCATCCGCAAAGCATTGTGCATTCGATGGTCGAGTTCACTGATGGTTCCGTTCTCGCCCAGCTCTCGCATTCCGATATGTGTTTCCCGATTCAATATGCCGTGACGTGGCCGGAACGGGTGGCAAACACTCTGCCGCCGCTCGATTTCCACGCCTTGGGCAAGCTGGAGTTTGCTGCGCCGCGTCTGGTCGACTTTCCTGCGCTCAACCTCGCGAGACGTGCGGGCGAAACCGGCGGGACACTCCCGGCGGTAATGAACGCTGCCAATGAGGTTGCTGTCTCAGCCTTTCTCGATCGCCAGATTTCCTTTCCGCGTATCTGGCAAATGGTCGAGGAAGTGATGAATCGCCACGCGCCAATTGCCAACCCGACCCTCGATGCCATATTGGAGGCCGACCGTTGGGCGCGGCAGGAAGCCGCCAAAAGCGTTGTCGATTCGGGCCATTAATCATCCATCGAGCGTATGTTGTCGCACGCCCTTCGAATCATCTTTATCCTACTGGAGGTTGTCCTCCTTTTTAACCTTCTCATCGTGGTGCATGAGCTGGGCCATTTCCTCGCCGCCCGCTGGCGTGGCCTGGTAATCGAGAAGTTCGCGGTCTGGTTTGGCAAGCCGATTTGGAAAGCAAAGATCAACGGTGTCGAGTATTCGTTAGGCACGTTGCCGTTTGGCGGCTTTGTTTCTCTTCCGCAACTCGCTCCGATGGATATCATCGAGGGCGAAACGGAGACAGACCGTAGCAAGCTGCCGCCGGCATCGGCGCTCGATAAGATCATTGTTGCCATCGCCGGACCGATCTTCAGTCTGCTCCTCGCCTTGGTTTTTGCTGCCATCGTCTGGGGCGTAGGTCATCCTGTAAGCGAGGCCGACACAACAACCGTGATTGGTTTTGTTGAAGCGGGCTCACCCGCCGAAAAGGCAGGTCTGAAACCCGGAGATAAAATTCTCGAGGTCGATGGCAAAGCGGTGACGCGCTTTTCCGGCATGAGCGATAGCGTGACGTGGAATGTGATCCGGAGCGAAGGCGACTCGATTCTGTTCGTCGTCGAGCGCAATGGCCAGCGTATCACCACTTCGGTCGTGCCCTATATTGCGCCGAGCAGCGGTTGGCGGCGCAAAAGCGTGCGGCAGGTGCTGATTTATCCCGCGACTCTGCCTGTGATCGATGAAGTGCAGCCGAAGACGCCGGCGGCCGCTGTCGGTCTGCAACATGGCGACGTCATCCGTGGCTTAAACGGTCACCGCATTTATAGCCCGGTCGCGCTCAGCGCCTGGCTGGAAAATCATCCGAATCAGCCCGTCGTGCTCGACGTCGATCGGCGCGGCCAGCAGCTTCATCTGACGGTTAAACCCGAGGTTTTGCCCAACGAAAAGGCACCACGCATCGGCATTGCCTGGGATACTTCCGGCCAGACGAGCATTTCGCATCCGAATCCGGTGGAACAGGTCTACAACAGCGTTACCAGCACGCTGGAAACAATTGGCGCGGTCGCGTCTCCGAAGTCGGACGTGAGGCTGCAGCATCTGAGCGGTCCACTCGGCATCTTTCGCATTTACTATTTGCTCTTCGAAAATGAGCGCGGCTGGCAGCTGGCGTTGTGGTTTAGCGTGATCCTGAACGTCAATCTCGCCATCATCAACATGTTGCCGATTCCCGTGCTGGATGGCGGTCACATTCTCCTCGCGCTCGTGGAAGCCGTACGACGCAAACCCGTTAACATTCGTGTTCTCGAAGTTGTGCAAACTGGCTGTGCCGTGCTGATCATCGGTTACATTTGCTACATCAGCTTCTTCGACGTTGGCGATATGATCGGCGACAAACGGGAAACGACTCGACCACTTCCGACTCCGCAGGCGGCCAAGCCTTGAGCCGTTGCGCCGCTGATTCCTTCCCAATACAGTGAACAGAGTATGACGTTGGGAGGGACTTCTAACCAATTTCGAAAGGCAACGGCACCCCACGACCGGAAACAGTGAAAAACCTTCTGACAAGCGCTTTTTCCGCCCGCCGCCGTCGGTCGCGTGAAGTGCTCGTCGGGCCCGTCGGTATCGGCGGCGACAATCCGATCCGTGTGCAGTCGATGATCACCTGCGACACGATGGATACGGAGGCTTCAATCGGGCAAACGATCGAGTTGGCAAAGGCCGGTTGCGAGATCGTCCGTATCACCGCGCCAACCGTAAAGGACGCGGCCAACCTGCAACATATCGTTGAGGGATTACGCCAGCGTGGCTGTGACGTACCGATCGTGGCCGATATTCATTTCAAACCTGAGGCCGCCTTGGAAGCAGCCAGGTGGATAGAGAAGGTGCGAATCAATCCTGGCAATTATGCCGACTCGAAGAAATTCAAGATCATCGAGTATAGCGACGAGCAATACGCCGCCGAGTTAGACAGGATACGCGAGCGTTTCACGCCGCTCGTCAGGCTGTGCCAGGAACGTGGCATCGCGATGCGTATCGGCACAAATCACGGCTCGCTCAGCGACCGCATTATGAACCGTTACGGCGACACACCGCTCGGGATGGTCGAGAGCGCGCTCGAGTTCGCCCGCATTGCTCGCGAGCTCGGTTATCACGCGTTCATCTTTTCGATGAAATCGAGCAACCCCAAGGTCATGATCGCAGCTTATCGCCTGCTCGTCGCACGACTCGAGGAAGAAGGGTCGGACTGGAATTATCCCATCCATCTCGGCGTCACCGAAGCGGGCGAAGGCGAGGACGCGCGGATAAAAAGCGCGATCGGGATCGGTTCCCTTTTGCAGGATGGAATCGGCGACACAATCCGTGTTTCGCTCACCGAAGACAGCATCCATGAAATCCCAGTCGCGCAAGCGCTCGTGGAGATGGTGTCGACGCGCGACTCGGAAGGCGCAACTCGACATGTATCCGCGATCGAAGGTCAATATGGTTTCGACCCCTTTTCTTACCGCCGACGCGAGAGCAGCGTGATTAAAGTCGTCGGGATCGACGACGACGTTTTGTTAGGCGGCGGCGAAACTGTCCGGGTTGCCATCCGCCAGGACAATTTTGAAAAGGTCGCGCACAAGCTTGATCGCATGGGCGATTTCAAGCCCGAATTCATTTATGAGGAGTCCGGTATTGTGGAAGTCGATCCACGCGATGACGCAGGCATCGCGGCCGTAAACCAAAGCTCGGACCTTAAGCTGGTGACGGTTGCGGACGGGCTCGACTTGCCTGTGGTCGGCGCCTATCGCTTGCTCGCGACTCGCTTGGAACCGCGGCATCCGATCCTGCTCAAAGATAGTCTAACGATTTCCAAGGACCCGGCAGCTGATTTCCTGCGCACTCTCCTTCGTGCGGCGACGAACATTGGTGCACTCCTTTGTGATGGAATCGGCGACGCAATTCTCGTCCAAGGCGAGCATGGGCCTGGGCAGGCATTGCGTTTGTCTTATAACATTCTCCAGGGAGCCGGGACGCGTATTTTTAAAACCGATTACGTGGCCTGTCCGTCATGCGGGCGCACGTTGTTCAACCTGCAGACCACCACGGCACGCATTAAGGCCGCCACCCTTCATTTGAAAGGAGTGAAGATCGCGATCATGGGCTGTATCGTGAATGGTCCGGGCGAGATGGCCGACGCCGATTTTGGTTATGTAGGCGGCGCTCCCGGGAAAGTGAATCTCTACGTCGGCAAGACCGCGGTGAAATTCAACATTCCTGAAGTCGAAGCAGTCGATCGCTTAAAGGATCTCATTCGTGAGCATGGCAAATGGGTGGAACCACCGGCCGACACGTCGTCCACGCTACCGGCAGCCGCATTGGCAAACGGTTAATGCCTCCGCGCGATCTCGTTGCCTAACGATCATCGCGGGAAAGCAATCTTGAGGCGTTTACTGGACCGTTTCGTTCTCGTTCGCTCCCGCCTTCTCGAAGGTTGGGATTAAAAACTTTCGTCTCAGGTAAAATTTCCTTGTCAGCTAGGTGACATTTCTGTCATTGTCAGAGTCTCTTGCGCAAATTCACCCGGGTTCAGGGGCGCAAAATGGTGTTAAACAAAAAGATGAAATCGTCACAACTTACAATCTGCTTCCCGGGGCGACATGCGCGCTCCGTCGTGGCCACGGCTCTTTGCCTTGGTCTTATCGTGGGTGCGCTCGATGCACGCCCAATTCCGCAAAACCTCGCGTCTGGCCTGGATAAATTGGTTGAAAGCAATCAAATCCAAAAACAACAAAAAGCTCAGGGCCTTTCGGTCTCTGCAAAATTTAACGGTTATGCCACTCAGCAGGCAGCTGATTTCGCTCGAAACGCGATTCAGGACGAAGAGACCGGCCGCTTTTTGGTCGATATCCACCCCAGCGGTCTGGTGCCCTTGGATAAGCTCCTCAAGAAGATTGAGACCCGCTTTAAGTCTTTCACGCTTACTGCCCAGGACACCAAATACAAGGGTGCGGGCGTGTTGGAAGGCTTTATCGCGATCGATGATGCCCCTGCACTTGGTAACCTGTGGGGAGTGCGTTCCGTTCAATTGGGTCTGAAGCCCGAGCTAAGCCGCGCCGCTGCGACAGGTAATGGCGGTATTCAGCCTGGCACCACGCTAACTGCTCTCGGCACTGCGTTCGACCAGGGTGTCTACGACCATCGGGTAGACCAAATCAATAAATTCTACAATCCTGCGGCTAAGCTCGACTATGAGGGTAGCGGCATGAATATCGGCTTTATCTCCGATAGCATTGGCAACATTGCCACCGACGTTAACAATTTCGACCTTCCGGGTGCGTCTAATAACCCAATCAACACGCAGCCGGTAGTTATTCTGCAAGACTTTCCCGGCACTGATGAAGGTCGCGGCATGGGACAAATCGTTTACAAAATGGCGCCCAAGGCGCGGATCGCTTTCGCTACTGCTAACGGCGGCGAGGTGGGCTTCGCGAACAACATTCGTGCTCTTGCCGGACTACCTGACTTTGTCTATCCCCCGGAGATCCAGCAGGGTTTCGCGGCCAACACGATCTGCGATGACGTGGGTTACAGCGATGAGCCTTTCTTCGAGGACGGTATTATCGGTCAGGCAGTGAATGACGTCGCCGCGGCCGGTGTGTCTTACTTCTCCTCCGCTGGAAACGATATCGGCACTTATGACTACGATTCAGACTATCGTAATGTGCCAAATGGTCCGCACGCGCTCGATGGCACTAATATCAACCTGACCGGCGTTCCGACCAACCTGTATCAAGGTGGTTTCCATAACTTCAATCCAGCCGCTGGTCAGCAGGATGTTGCCCAAACCGTTAATGTCCTTTCTTCAGGTGAACCTGCTACCAACTTTCAGTGGGATGACCCGTACAATCAGATCTTAACCTTCGATCCGAACCCGATCTACACGGCCCACGAGGTGTATACCAATATGCCGATTACCTTCATGACGCCCAGCCTTACTGCAGGAAACAACTACGTCATCACGGTTACGGCCGACGCAGGTAGTTCTTTCGATGCGATCGTTACGGTGAAGGACCCGAATGGTAACATCATCGTCAACAACCAGGACACGGGGACGGACGAGACCATCAATCTCTTTCCGCCTGTCACTGGCGTCTACACGATCGTTGTCATGAACTTTGGCGGGACGACGGGAGCGTTCACCGTCAATGTTTACAACGGCAACAATCCGCAAATTACGACTGATTTTAACCTCCTTGTTTTCGACAAAGAGGGTAACTATCTAAGCGGTAGTTCGCTAACGGCGAACAACATTGCCAACAATGTCCCGTTCGAATTTGGCGCCACGACTCCGAAAGCCGGTGAAACTCAGGTACAGTACGTTATCGCCCGCTCCAGCATACCGACGGCCCCTAATCCTGCGACTCATGTCCGCTGGATCATTCGTGGTAACGGTTTGTCTGGTATCGGCCCGGCGGAATACTTCGTCTACAATACTCCTAACACCCATGGTCACTCAGTCGCGAATGGCTGTAACGGCACTGCGGCCTACGGCGTTTTCCGTCCGAGCATTCCGGAGTATTTCACTTCGCCTGGTCCGGCGACAATCTACTTCGATATCATGGGCAACCGTCTGTCTACCCCTGAAGTAAGGTTGCAGCCGAGCATCGCTGCGGCGGATAATGCTAACACCTCCTTCTTCGGTGGAGACGATCCGGGAGACCTGGACACCAAACCCAACTTCTCCGGCACGAGCGCCGCTGCTCCTCACGCCGCAGCCATTGCCGCCCTCGTTATCGAGGCCCACGGCGGGCCAGGTTCGGTTACGCCAGAGCAAATGAAGGCCCTCTTGCAGCGGAGCACCTTCCCGCACGACCTGGATCCTAACTCCGCGAACGGCGTAGCCCGCACCACGGATCGTGGCCGAGTTCGCATTACGATTAACTCTGACCTTGGCTTGAACCCAAGCGCTGGTGTCAACGATACCAACGCCTTTGTCATCAGTTATCGCGGTGAAGGCTCTATCACGAGCATTACCTTCAATCCGACAGGCACGGCGCAGACAGGGGGTAACACTACTGGAGGCAACAATGGTCTGGATTTGACCAATACTTACTTCAGTAACATTTACCCAGGACTGGTTTGGGAGCCCAATACCAAGCCATTTACCATGGGTACCTCTGTGGGTCTCGGCACGGGTGATGCGGTGGCGACCTTTAGTAATCAGGCCCCGTTACCGTCGGTCGCGGGTCAATGGTGGACAATGACGTTGACCTTCCCGAATAGTAACTTCACCGATGGTGACGAGTTGCATTTTGTGGTCGGTCACGGTCCGCAGCACAACCGCGTGGTTACCAACGGCACCGGCCAGGACGGCGGAGCGACTTCCACGTCCTTCGTTATGGCTGACTTGTTCGGCACCGAGACGCTCCTGCCGGCTGGTACGAGAGTCCAGGGAGGCATGGCCTTTAGCGGCACGACTTCCACGGGCGCGACCTTCAACGGCGTGCTGACGAATAAAATCGGGCACGGCTATTCGAAGACGGACGGCTTCGGGTTCATCAACGCCCAGATGGCGGTTAATGCGCCACTACAGTAAGTGTTAGTGAGGTTGAACTAGCGGGACGGCAGGCCAGCGATGGCCTGCCGTTCTTGCTTTTTTCGGGATTTGTCACCGAATTCTCCCTTTGCTGCGGTTCCGGTTGACGCCCGCCCTTCTTGCCTTGATATTCGGCCCTCCACGGCGCCCTCTGCGCCCAGCTGGCCGGCATAACGTGAGTTTCAAGCGCCAGCTTTCTCTTCCGAGGGCGCAGCTACGAAATGGATAAGATCCGCAACATCGCTATTATCGCTCACGTCGATCACGGGAAAACCACGCTCGTCGATCAACTCCTGCGCCAGTCCGGCACCTTCCGCTCCAATCAGAAGGTCGAGGAACGGGTTATGGACTCGATGGATCTCGAGCGGGAGAAGGGCATCACGATTCGCGCGAAGAATGCGGCTTTTAACTGGAACGGCTACCGCATCAACATTGTCGATACACCAGGTCACGCCGATTTCGGCGGCGAAGTCGAGCGGATCATGAAAATGGTCGATGGCGTATTGCTCGTGGTGGACGCACACGATGGCCCGCAAGCGCAGACGCGTTTCGTTTTGAAAAAAGCGCTGGAGAACAGAGTTAAGCCGATCGTTGTCATCAACAAAGTCGATCGCGAAAATGCCCGCCCGCACAAAGTGCTCGACATGGTTTTCGATCTTTTCGTCGAGCTGAAAGCAAATGATGAGCAGCTTGATTTCCCGATCATCTACGCCAGCGCGAAGAACGGGTTCGCGATGCGCGAGGTGCACGAGAACAGCGAAGACATGACGCCGCTTTTCGAGGCGATCGTGAAATACGTCCCGCCCCCGGCGATCGCGAGCGAGCCGTATTTTCAGATGCTGGTTTCGAATCTGCACTACAGCGATTATCTCGGCCGCATCGCGCTTGGACGGATCGTAAGCGGGCGTGTCGCGGTCGGTGATTCGGTTGTCTGCATTCATCGCGACGGGCGACGCGAACGCGCGAACGTGACCGCGCTTTTCACTTACACGGGCTTGCAGCAGGTCGAGACCGAGCACGCCAGTGCGGGCGACATCGTCGGCCTGACCGGTTTCGAGGAAGTCTATATCGGTGAGACGCTGACCGATCGCGAGGAGCGAACGGCGCTCCAGTTTGTCGACATTGATCCGCCAACGATCCGGATGCGGATTCTGGTGAACGATTCACCTTTTGCCGGCCGCGAAGGAAAGTTCGTGACGGCCCGCCACGTTCGCGAGCGACTGGTGAGGGAAACCCGCGGCAATGTGTCCCTTCAGGTAAGCGATACCGAGACGGGCGGTGCTTTCGAGATCAACGCGCGAGGTGAAATGCAGATCGCGATTCTCGTCGAGCAAATGCGCCGCGAGGGCTACGAAGTGATGGTTTCGCGGCCGGAAGTTATTTTTCACAGAGACGAACATGGCAACCTGCTCGAGCCGCTCGAAAATCTCTATGTCGAAGTCCCTAACGACAACCTGGGCGATGTTCTGCAATCGATCGCCGGCCGTAAAGGCGAAGTCACCGCGATGGACCACCATGCCAATCGCGTTTCGGTTGAAGCGACCATCCCAACCCGCGGTCTGATCGGTTTCGAAACGGATCTCGTGAACCTGACGCGCGGCGAAGGCATCATGAGCCACCTTTTCCGTGAATACGTTTCCTTTCGGGGCGAGATCGAAGGGCGCGGCCGGGGGGTGATGGTTTCGATGGAACCAGGAATCAGCACGGCTTATGCGCTCAACAACATCCAGGCCCGCGGAAAATTGTTCATTGGACCACAGGAGGAAATTTACGCCGGCATGATTGTGGGCGAGAACGCGCGGCCCGAAGACCTGCCGGTTAATCCCTGCAAGGCCAAACATCTGACGAACATGAGGAGTCAGGGCGACGGCAAAGGCATTCAGCTCGAAGCCCCGCTCAAGATGAGCCTGGAACGCGCGATCGAGTACATCGACGCCGACGAGTACGTCGAAGCCACCCCGAAGTCGCTCCGTCTGCGCAAGCGCATCCTCGACGCCAACGCCCGCAAGCGTGCAGCCAACGCCGTTGCGGCCTAACGAATAGCGCGCCGCTTGACCCTCGCTCCCCAGTCGTTACTCTCGCTGGCGGAAAGGAGCGAGCGATGAAAACCGAAGTCCGGATCGAGTATTGCGTCGTCTGAAACTACACGCCGAAGGCCGTCAGTTTGGCGACCAAGATTCTCGAACTCGGCGATCGGATCGCGTCGCTCACGCTTGTCCCCTCGAGCGGCGGCGCCTTCGAAGTCACCGCCAATGGCAAAAAGGTCCATTCTAAACTGGAAACCGGCGAATGGCCGGACTTCGACGAAATCGTTAGGCAGATCAAGAAGATCAAAGCCTAACGAATCTGGAACGCGGAAACCTGGGAAGAAATCGGAAGAGCAACCGAGGCCAGGCGGTGGGACTTCAATCCCGGGAGGTTTTTCGCATGCGCGGCTCTTCTTTCTGGCTTTCTGGTTTTCAAATTTCCCCTTTTCGGAGAGTGAACGGTGCCTGGTGGCCCGCGCGGTCTTCAAAACCGTCGTCGGCTCGTTCTGCGGGCCGGGGTAGGTTCGATTCCTATCCTCTCCGCCTTTTTCGTCAGCCGAGGAATCTGGAAACTGGAAGGCCAAAAAGAGACCGATTAGAGAAGTCCTTCTACCAACCTTCACGCTCTTCCAGCTTCCAAGTCCCATTCTCTTTCAGTCGAAGGGAGGTGACACACGATGTCGCGTGAGCAGATCCGCAAGCTGACCTCGCTTTCGTCCTGCGCCGGTTGAGCTTCCAAGCTGAGCCAACAGGCCCTGGCGCAAGTTTTGCGTCAGCTACCGCAGTATCCGAATCGCAACGTCCTTGTCGGCTCCGCGACGGGGGACGACGCAGGTGTTTTTCGTCTCGATCGTAATCGCGCTCTTGTGCAAACGACCGACTTTTTCACTCCCATCGTGGACGACCCGTTCGCCTACGGTCAGATTGCTGCCGCTAACGCTCTCTCCGACATTTTCGCCATGGGCGGCCGCCCGCTCACTGCGCTCAATCTCCTGGGCGTGCCTAACGAACTCATCACGCCGGCGACGATTGCCGCCATCCTGCGCGGCGGTCTGGAAAAAACGCGGGAGGTGGGCTGCGTCATCATTGGTGGCCACACCATTCGCAATCCGGAACCGATCTATGGCCTTGCCGTCACCGGCATTGTTTCGCCAAAGAAAATGCTGACAAACGCGAGAGCAAAGCCGGGCGATTTCCTCGTTCTCACGAAGCCGTTAGGCACAGGGATCGCAACGACCGGATTGAAACGCGGCCTAACGAGTCGTGTGCTTTCCAGCGCGGTCGTAAAACTCATGGCCAAGGTTAATGTCGTTGGCGCCGAGCTGGCCGAACACGGACTCGTTAGGGCGGCGACCGACATCACCGGCTTTGGCTTGCTTGGCCATCTCGCGTCGATGTGCCGGGCCAGCGGCGTGAGTGCCGAAATCTCAGCGAACGAAGTTCCTGCCCTGAGCGACGAAATTTTCGATCTTATCGCCCAGGACTGCATTCCCGGCGGCACAAAACAAAACCTAACGACGGCCAATGCAGTTACCTTTTGGGGCAAAACTCCAGCGCATCAACGATTGCTCCTGAGCGACGCCCAAACGAGCGGCGGTCTCCTGCTTGCGGTTCCACCGCGAAAACTGGAGGCCGTCGTCGATCTTCTCAAAAAACATCGAACTCCTGCACGCGCCGTCGTTGGGCAAATCACGCAGCGGGGCAAACGGTTAATCAGCCTACGTGAAGGCAAATGACCATGCGCCGCTCCATTCCTGCGGTTGGGAAATTGTTGGAGGAACTGGGCGAATTCGACCTGCCGCGTCCAGTAGTTGCGCAACTCGTTAGGCGACATCTCGCTCATCTTCGAACCAACGATGAGATTCCGTCGCACGACGAAATTGTCAGAGCCGTGCGCAAAAATATCGGGCGACTCGAGCAAGCTCGCCTCCAGCCAATCGTCAACGGCACCGGCATCATTCTGCATACCAACTTCGGCCGCGCGCCGCTCGGTCCCGCGACGCTACGCGCGCTCAACCAGATAGCGGGCAGTTACAATAATCTAGAATACGATCTCACGACCGGCACCCGGGGCCAGCGCGGCGCTTCACTCGAGTCGGCCCTTGCCCTGCTCTGCCAGAGCGAAGCCGCCACCGTGGTCAACAACTGCGCCGCGGCGGTCGTTCTGATCGTTAGGCATTTCACGAAAACAAGACCGGAAGTGATTATCTCCCGGGGAGAACTCGTGCAGATCGGTGACGGGTTTCGGATCGGAGAGATTGTTGCGGCCGCTGGCGCACGGTTGCGGGAAATCGGGGCAACGAACAAGACAACGCTGGACGATTATGCCTTCGCCATCGGCCCCGAGACCGCGCTCATCTTGCGCGTGCACCAAAGCAATTTCTTCATGAGCGGTTTCGCCGATGTTCCGCCTAACGACCAGGTCGCGCAGCTTGCGCGCGGGCGGCGCATTCCGCTTGTGGCTGATCTCGGCAGCGGGGTCGTCTTCGCGCGCGAAATGCCTGATTTTCTCGAAGGCGAGCCTACGCCGGCGCAAACTCTGAAGAGCGGCGCGGCCCTCGTTTGCTTTAGCGGCGACAAACTCCTCGGCGGCCCACAAGCGGGAATCATCGCCGGCAAAAGGACACTGATCAGTGCTTTGAAGCGCGAACCCCTCTTTCGCGCCTTGCGTTGCGACAAACTGGTCTTCGCTGCGCTCCAGGCCACTGTCGACGCTCACTTACGGCAGGATTGGCAGGAAATTCCAACCATTCATTTGCTAAAGATTTCCCTCGACGATTTGCGAACACGCGGTCAGGCATTCGTTAGGCAACTGGCTCACCTTCCGCTGCAAATCCGCGTGATTGATGCAACCGGCGAGATGGGCGGCGGCACTTTGCCACGTTCTGTTATCCCGTCGGTCGCGCTCGAGTTGAGTTGCGGATTTCTTTCGCCTGACGAACTGGGTCTGCGCCTGCGCCACGCCACACCGCCGGTTATCGGCTACATCATGCGAGGGCGGTTTCGACTCGATCTCCGGACAATCTTCCCCGAGCAGGATGAGCTGATCATGGACACTCTGAAGAAATGCCTAACGAGTCAGGCCTAAGGCATTTCATCCTCGCCACGGCCGGGCATGTCGATCACGGCAAGACCGCACTCGTCCAGGCTCTGACCGGCATCGACACCGATCGTTTACCGGAAGAGAAAGCCCGCGGAATCACGATCGATCTCGGGTTCGCGCATCTCGCACTGCCCGGTTTTTCGATCGGCGTGATCGACGTTCCCGGGCACGAAGATTTTGTGCGCAACATGATCGCGGGTGTCGGCGCGATCGATCTTGCTCTCTTTGTCGTCGCGGCGGACGACGGCTGGATGCCGCAGACGGAGGAACATTTGCAGATTCTCAACTATCTCGGCGTCACTCGTGTCGTCGTTGCCCTGACGAAGTCGGATCTCGGCAAAGTGGAAGAACGGTCCGCGGAGATTCGCGAGCAATTGCACGGCACTCCTTTCGCGTCAGCGCCAATCGTCCCCACTTCGATGCGACCATTGGCAGGGATCGAGGAGCTGCGGGTCGCCCTAACGAACGAGTTTGGGCAACTGCCGAAGCCGCGTGACGTCGGCAAGCCACGGCTCTTTGTCGATCGCGTCTTCACCGTGCATGGCAGCGGAACGGTCGTGACCGGCACATTGAGCGGCGGAAGTCTCAGGCGCGGCGACGACATTCTGGTTCAGCCACAGAATCGCACTGCGCGAATCCGTGGTTTGCAGAGTCACAATCAGCCCCTCGAAACTGCGGGTCCGAGGCGGCGTTTGGCGTTAAACCTCGTTGATCTAGCACCCGACCAAATTTCGCGCGGATCGGCGATCTGCGCGGCAGGCGATGCCATTGGAGTTTCACAAGTGATCGATGTGCTGCTCAATCGATCACCGCGACTTCCCCCCGGGACACGACCAATTCGTAACGGTGCGATGCTTAATTTGTATTTCGGCAGCGCACGCAATACCGCCCGGATGCAGTTACGCGGCCGCGGTGAATTATTGCCTAACGAAAACACGGTCGCACGCCTTCGACTTGCCGAACCCGTCTGCGCTTTTCCTGGCGACCGCTTCATCCTGCGCGATGCGTCTGAGCGACAAACGATCGCCGGCGGAGTAGTGCTCGATGCAACGCCAGAAGGAAACAAGTTTCGCTCCAGCGGGCAGCGCACATTGCTCGATCGGCGCGCGACTGCGCCTAACGACCTTGAAACACTGCTCTGCACACACCTGGAGCGCGATCACTTCGCTATCCGCGTCGACTTGCTGCGGAATGCTCCGTTCTCCGAAGACGAAGTGGCGGCGGCACTGAAAGAATTGGATGCGAGCGGCCGTATCTTTCTCAACGAGAAGATAGCGGTGGATGCGACCTGGTGGACGTCATTTCGTCAATCCGCCGCACGATTGGTTGACGCGGAGCACGACGCTCATCCGGAGCGACAGGGACTGGAGATTAGTCGTCTGCGCGAAGTGCTTCACGTTACGAGCCCTGATTTGTTTGCCGCGCTCGTGCACGCCCTGGCGCAAGATGGATATCGACAGGAAGGAGCAGCGCTGCGACACGCGAGCTTTCAACCGTCGCTCCCGCCAAATTTACACGCAGCGGGAGAGAGGATTCGGACGGCATTGCGAGCGCGTCCGCTCGATCCGCCGGCGCGCCGGGAACTTGCCAGCGATGCGGCTGCGACTCAGGCCCTGCGGTTTCTTTGTCAAACCGGTGAACTTGTCGCCCTGAACGGAGACCTCGTCCTGAGTGCCGAAGGGATTACAAAGCTACGAGTGGCGATTGAGCAGCAGTTGCGCGGCGGAAAAAGCGCGACCGTGAGCGAGTTGCGCCAGGCAACGGGGACGACACGTCGAGTGATCGTGCCATTACTGGAATATTTCGATCGGATTGGCCTAACGAGACGATCCGGTGATCGCCGGACGCTTCGTTAGGCGCGTCGTTGCGCGGCAAAGACAGCTTCCGGATCGCGACCAGAAGTACGGCCGGCTTCGATCCAGCCATAGCGGCTGCTGAGGGCACCGAGGAGGAAGGACGCGGCCGCCAACGGTACCAAGTTCGTTAGGCGAAAGATAATCGCAAGCGGACCCGAAAGAATTTCTCCGAGTCGAATCAACCAACCGGCGCGACCGTGGTGCAACGCGCGATCAGCCGCACCGTGCCTGTCGAACTCGAGCCAAACCCAGAGGAGTGTCTCAACACAGGCCGCGACCAATCCAATTACCCAGAGTGGGCGAATTTGAAAACCACACAGTTCCAGAATTGCTGAGGCGCAGCCGAGGCCAGCGGTTCCGAAGTGAATTGGCAGCAAAACTCGATGTAAATTCCAAGCGGGGATTACGGTCGCGCCGATAAGCACGCCAGTGTAAGTCGCGAGCGCGAGACCGGCGATTGCAGCGGCAAAGGTGAGCAACGCAACGACAACAAGGACGAGAAGATAAATAGAAGGCGCGAAAGCCTGGTTCACGTAAAGGACCATGATGAGCCAGGCCGGAACAGCGAAGGCGCCAAAGAGGCTGAGAACCCAGGCGCCAACAGACATCGGAGAGCGATGTTTGAAGACGCGCAGCATGTTGAGGAAAAGTTGCGGGCGACCGAGATCCATGACGAGAAGAAGGGGCGAAAGAAGCGCGCCGATGCCGGCGATCCAAAGCGCGAAATAGGCTAACTCGATTTTTCCGAGGAGAAGCGCGGCGAACGCGATGAGGGGCGCCATTCCGGCTGCACCGCCGACAAAAAAGTAGAGCGGAATTTCCCAAGTCCAAACTGGCGGCCTAACGACCCCCTCACCATAGTAGCCCACGTAGCGCGGGACGGGGCCGCCTGCGACATCGACGCCACGGCCCTGGAGCGGCGCGCCATGCTTTGCCTGTTCGCGCAAAGCCTCAAGGCGAGATTCAAAATTGCCTTCGATTTCGCGCGCCATTTTTAGAAGAAAGCGAAAGCAAGAGCGACCACCGCGATTGCGGCGATCGCGGTCACGGCGGCGGCAAGCCATGAGGATTTTAGATAAATGGTGGGAACCTCTGGTTTTGGGGGAAGGCCATACGGCCCCGGTTCGCCTAACAAAAGGAAGAAGGCGTGAAGACCGCCGACGGAGGTGTCCTGGGGATCGTAAAGTTGTGCGTCGCTGTAGCCACTCTCGCGCAGATGACGGACACGATCGCTGGCGCGGGCGCGAAGATCGTCGAGGCGACCGAAGACGATCGACTCCGTCGGACAAACCTTGGCGCAGGCGGGAGTGAGACCGCTTTTCTGTCGGTCGTAACAGAAAGTGCACTTGAAGGCGCCGCCGGCGTCGGGCAAGGGCTCGGGGCGGCGATCGATCACGCCGAATGGGCAAGAAACGACGCAGTAACCACACCCGTTGCAGACGTCGTTCTGTACCAGCACCGAACCGACCTCCGTGCGGACGATAGAACCGGTGGGGCACGCTTCGAGGCAACCGGCTTCTTCACAATGTTTGCAAACATCGGATAGAAAGACCCAGCGGAACGGGTCCTCGCCCGGGTCGCCATTGCCTAACGAGACGGATCCGGTGATCTGATTTCCCTTTGGCAGATCCTGTTCGAGAAAAAGCACGTGCCGCCAGGTCGAGGCGCCAAGATGGCCGGTATTGTCGTAGGAGTTGCCGGTCCAAACGTAGCCATCGTCGGGGACCTGGTTCCATTCCTTGCACGCGACCTCGCAAGCCTTGCAACCGATGCAGACGGTTGGGTCAGTGAAGAAGCCAACCGTTGCGCCTTCTTCGACATAGGAATGGCGCCGCTGGTTCGTGCTCTGAATGCCTTCGCCGATCATTGTGAATCGGTTTTTCCATGTTGACCGTGCCCACCACCTTGCGCCCCGGCCGGCTCGTTTGGCGGCGGTTGTTCCGGATGCAAATTAGGCGGCCCGCCCTCGGGCACATAATTTTTGATCCAGTCCTCATAGGCTGCTCCGCGGGGCAATCGGCCTGGAATAATGTTAACGCCGCAGGCTTTGGCTTCCATGATGGTGACGTTTGGCTCGCCTGAAATCGGAATTAGATCATTGGTCGCGCCGCCCTGCACTGGTCCGGCGGAACCGAAATGGAACGGCATTGCAATTTGATGGACTGTTTTCCCATCAAGTTGCATCGGACGCATGCGGCGGCTAACGAGTGCGCGCGCTTCGATCCCTCCGCGCAGACTTACGATCGAAACATAATCACCGTTGTTGATTTTCAGTTCGCGCGCGAGCTCGGGAGACATTTCCGCGAACAATTCCGGCTGCAATTCGGCAAGGTGACTGAGGAAACGCGACATGCCGCCGGCGGTGTGATGTTCCGTCAGGCGGTAGGTCGTTAGGACAAATGGAAACCGCGGGTCGCCTGGCGGCGCGAAACGATTTTCTTTCCGCGTAAACCAGTTAACCACAGGATTGGTGTCGCGTGAGTAAAGGGCGTTACGCACCGGCGACTCAAGCGGTTCGTAGTGAGTCGGCATCGGACCGTCCTGCAAACCTTTCGGCACATACAACCAGGCGAGACCATCTTCGTGCAAAATGAATCCCGCATCGCCGGGAATCGCGTCGAGTCCGGTTTCGTTCCCGGTTGGTCGAAACTCGGGAGATTTTTCGACGGGGAAATCCGGGTGATCGAGACCCGTCCATTTACCCTGTGCCCGGTCCCACCAGATCAGTTTCTTCTCCTCGCTCCACGGTTCACCCGTGGGTGCCGCGCTCGCTCTATTATATATGATGCGCCGGTCCCCCGGCCAGGCGAAGCCCCAGCCATGTCCGAGGTAATCTTTCGAATGGCGCGAGTTCGCTTTGTTGATCATATCAGGGCCGAGTACGCCGGCGTAAATCCAAGCGCCACTAGCGGTAGAGCCGTCGGCCTTGAGTTGCGGATAGCCGTCGATCTGCGGCCCGTGATGCGGATTACCACCGCGATCGAGTCCGAAGACCACTCCGTCACCGTCGGACTGCGGAGAAGTGTACCAGCCGTTAATTTCTGCCAGCACCGCTTCCGTTTCTGGTGCGCCTCGTTTCCCCTCCGGATACCACCAATCGAGAGCGCGCAAAGGTTCATCAATGGGGTCGTTCGATTCCTTCGCTTTTGCAATCAAACGCAAGGCAAGCTGATGCATGAACCACTCGTCTGAGCGGCAGTCACCCGGAGGGTCGATCGCGTGCTGACGCCACTGCAGGAGCCGTTGCGTATTCGTGAACGTGCCGTCGTTTTCCGCGTGCCCAGCCACCGGGAAGAAGAAAACTTCCGTCTCAATTTCCTCCGTCTTCAGTTCCTCGCGCTCAATCTCCGGTGACTTGCGCCAAAATACGGCCGCTTCGATCTCGACCATATCACGCACGACTAGCCATTTTAATTTCGAGAGCGCTTTCCGCTGCAACCGCGAGTTAGCCCCGGCAACGGCTGGATTCTGGCCCATCACAAACATGCCTTCCATCCTTCCGTCGGCCATGTCGTAGACATAATCGAAGAATGAATGGTTCCCTGTGATCTTCGGGACCCAGTCATAACCGAAGTCGTTTTGCGGGTTCGCGTTCTTGCCGTAATAAGCTTTCAAGAGACTGATGAAATAAGCTGGCGTGTTGTGCCAAAGCCCAGTCGGCTTGGTTTGATGGCTCAAATAGTCCCGCAACGTCTCCTCCGTACCATCGCCGCGTGGCATCGGGAGATAACCCGGCAAGATGTCGTATAGCGTCGGGATATCGGTCGAGCCCTGGATTGAGGCATGGCCGCGTAACGCGAGAATTCCGCCGCCGGGCCGGCCGATGTTGCCTAACAAGAGTTGGAGGATGGCGGCGGTGCGAATAATCTGGACGCCTTTGGAGTGTTGGGTCCAGCCAAGCGCATAACAAATCGCTGCGGTTTTATTGTGGCCAGATGCCCTAACAAGTGCGTCCGCCACTTTCTGGAAGAGAGCGGGGGAAATCCCGCAAATCTTTTCCACCATTTCGGGTGTGTAACGCGCGAAGTGCCGGCGCAACGTTTGCAAGACACAGCGCGGATGTTGCAAGGTGAGATCCCGTTTTGGAAAACTAAGTTTGTCGTTTCCTTCGTAGAGCCAGGTTTTGTTATCGTAAGATCGTTTTTCCGGATTCCAGCCGGAAAAGAGGCCACTTAGTCCTTCATCTGTGTCGCGAAAGTCTTCGCGCAGGATGCAGGAGGCGTTCGTGTAGTGAACAACGTAGTCGCGGAAGAAAAGCTCGTTCTCGAGGATGTGCCTAACGAGTCCGCCGAGAAACGCGATATCGCTGCCCGCGCGAATCGGCACCCAGATATCGGCGAGCGCACTTGTGCGCGAGAACCTTGGGTCGACATGAATGATGGTCGCACCGCGCTCCTTCGCTTTCATCACCCAGCGGAAACCGACTGGATGCGCTTCAGCCATGGACGAACCTTCGATTAGAATGCAATCGGCGTTGGCGAGATCTTGTTGCGCCGTCGTAGCTCCGCCCCGGCCGAAAGAGGTGCCCAGACCGGGCACCGTGCTGCTATGTCATATCCGGGCCTGGTTGGATATGCACACCATCCCCAGGCCGAGAGTGAAGAGTTTTCTGATAAGATAGTTTTCTTCAATGTCGAGAGTCGCGCCGCCGAGATGGCAGATCGCCGTCGTGTGATTCAGCGTCCGGCCGTTTCGTTTGTGCACGAAAGTGCGCTTGCGCGATTCCCAGACACGATCCGCGACCATGTCCATCGCGCGTTCCAACGAAATCTCCGTCCATTCCCTGGCACGCGGCGCGCGATATTTCATTCTCGTTTCGCGCCGATCGTGGGTCAGTAGCTGATAGGAAGCGGCGCCTTTCGGGCAAAGGTTCCCCTGGCTGATCGGCGACTCCGGGTCGCCCTCGATGGCGAGCAATTTGCCGTCTCGATGATAAATCAGCTGACCGCAGCCGACGCCGCAGTAGGGACAGACTGACTTTGCGACCTTCGCATCGTCGATCCGCGCATGCATTGCGCGGGTCTTCTCCGACATCGCTTCGAGTCCAGTCCCGTCTTTGCGCTGGCGAATTTGTCGAAGCAACGGCCACTGCTCGAGCAGATCGGCGAGGTTATCCATGCTTGTGATTCTTCGCTCCGCGGGTGTTGATTGGTTGCCGTGATCTTTGCGGGGAAATGGAAGGCGAGTCGAGAAGGAATAGTTTTCGCGGCGATTTTGATTGCACAATCGCCGGCCGATCGGCAGACGATCTAAGGCAATGGGATTCTTTGACCGCGAACAAACTATCGCCCCACCGGGGTTCAGCCGCTGGCTCGTGCCGTCTGCGGCCTTGGCAGTGCATTTGTCCATCGGGCAAGTCTATGCGTTCAGCGTTTTCAAATTGCCGCTGACGAAAGTAATCGGGATCACGAAATCCGCGCCTAACGACTGGACTCAGCCGGAGCTTGCCTGGATTTTTAGTCTCGCAATTTTCTTTCTCGGCCTATCGGCAGCGGTCTTTGGCCGCTGGGTGGAACGGGTCGGCCCGCGGAAAACCATGGCAACGGCGGCGCTCTGTTTTGGCGGCGGTTTCATTATTTCCGCCTTCGGAGTCTGGTGGCACCAGCTCTGGTTGATTTATCTTGGCTATGGCGTCATCGGCGGGTGCGGGCTCGGTCTCGGCTACATCTCGCCCGTCTCGACTTTGGTGAAATGGTTTCCCGATCGGCCGGGAATGGCCACTGGAATGGCGATCATGGGTTTCGGCGGCGGCGCCTTCATCGGCTCGAACTTAAGCCTGCTCCTGATGGATCATTTCAAATCAGCCACCAGTGTCGGCGTCGGCAAAAGCTTCATCGCGCTCGGCATCATTTATTTTTGTTACATGATGTTTGGTTCGTTCATCGTGCGGGTGCCGGCTGAAAATTGGCGGCCGGCCGGGTACGTTGCGCCCACGCATTCACACGGTCTCATCACCAGCGCCAACGTGGCCGTCGACCAAGCCTGGCGAACACCCCAGTTCTGGATGTTGTGGATTGTCCTCTGCTTTAACGTTACTGCCGGCATTGGCATTCTCGAACAGGCCTCGCCCATGATTCAGGAAATGTTTCCCGGCAAAGTACTGGCCGCGGCGGCAGGTGGCTTTGTCGCGTTGCTCAGTCTTTTCAACATGGCTGGCCGCTTTGCCTGGTCATCGCTAAGCGATTACACGGGACGCAAGACGGTTTATGTCATCTTCCTTTTGTTAGGCGCGATCCTTTATTGCCTGATTCCGCTCGCGGGGCGCAGTGGCAGCGTGCCGTTTTTCGTCGCCGTCTGTGTGATTATCCTGAGCATGTACGGCGGAGGTTTCGCTACCATCCCGGCTTATTTGAAGGACCTTTTTGGGTCGATGCAGGTGGGCGCAATTCATGGACGGCTGCTGACGGCCTGGTCGGTGGCGGGAGTTCTCGGCCCCGTACTGGTGAATTACATTCGAGAATATTTGAAGAATCGCGGAGCGAGTGGCGTGGCGCTTTACGCGCCGACCATGTATCTCATGGCTGGCCTGCTCGTGATCGGGTTAATCTGCAACCTTGCCGTGCGGCCGGTGGCCGAGCGGTTCTATTACAAGAAATCGGAGGCAAATCATGGCTAACGAATCGAAATCGAGCGGAAATGCGCTCATGCTCCTGATCTCCTGGATCGCGGTTGGAATTCCCCTCGTCTGGGGCGTTTACAACACGCTGCTCAAGCTTCCGGCGCTCTTTCGTTAGGCAGACCTCGCGTCTAACCGGCGCAGGGGCGCTTGCCTAACGTTTGGCAAGTCGATCCTTTGCCGAGAGCGCGCGGCGCAGGATCAAAATATGACCTGCAAACGCAGCAGCACTTCGTCGAATTGATCCTCTCCGAGGTCCGGATTCGCCGCTCGAAAATCCGACCAGGTGTGCACGTAGTCGGCCATCATCTTTACGCTGTCGCCGTGGACATAATAGTTAAGGCCGCCGGTAATGGAGTGGATACCGTCGCTGCCGAACTGGCCCGGATTCAGTGCTTCCCATTTTACGACCGCCTGCAGCTTTTTCGGCATAAGGAAATAGCTCCCCTGAACATAGTAACCATTGGTCACAAAGCTGGGCATTGCCGGGACGCCGTTCACTTCGCGGCCGTCGACGTGTTCTTCAAGAAACTCTCCGATAAGATCGAAGCGTCCCAGTCGCAGCCAGGCATCGAAACTAAAGGCATTGCGTTCGTCTGCACTCGTTAGGGTAAAGGAGGAAAGCGAGCCGTCGGGACCCACCTTCAAGTTGAGCGCGGGCGAGATGTTGGTCCCGGCATCGTCCCGGCTGTGGAAATAGTCGGCGCCCAATTTGAGATACGACTCCTGTCCCATCAGCTGACCCTTGAACGGCTGGAGCTCGAGCCGCGTGACATACATGAATTCGTTGTTGTCGTTGTTATTGAAGTTGCGCCCGTTGCCGTTGAAGACGCCGCCGTAGTAAGTGAGGAGATCCTTTTCGTCGGGAAAAACGTTCGTCAGCGGTTTGCCCCAGACCATGGCGCCGATCTGGCGCTCCGGCACGATCGCACCAGTCGGTAAGCTGCGTTCGATCGTATAGATGAGCGTGTCAGGGGTGAGATTTTCCAGACCAAACGGAGCTTTCCATTGGCCGGCCTTAATGTTTGCCTCCGGTATGCCATGCCAGTTGATGAAAATGTCCGTGGCGGAGAATTGGGTGCGATTGGAAGTCGAGGTCGTCGTGGTCGTAATCACGCCGTCCTTGCTCGTTACCTTACTAATCGCCGTAACCGCCGCGTCGCTCTGCTCGAAGTCGCCCTCGACCTTGAAGTCAAATTGATCGGTGTAATCTCCGGTGATGGAGATGCGCGCGCGCCTCAGGCGGAAGCGGTCTTTCAGCGCCGTTAAACCAAAGCGGCCTTCAAAGGCTGAGACATCTCCTCCTTCATAATTCATCTGCACATAACCTCCGAGGGTAAGCTTGTACTCTGGACCAGCCGCGTGCACTTCGACCGTGCCAGGCGAAGGCGCGGGTGCGACAAAGACGGCTTTGTTGTCGTTGCCTGCCGTGGGCTGTTTTTCGCCGCCTATCACAGGCGCAAAAGGACTGCGCGCCTTCAGATGATTCACCTCGTCTTCCAGTTGCGAATTACGCTGCTGGAGTTGCTTCACGGCCGATTCCAGCTTTTGCAAACGATCCGATTCCGAGCCCTGTGCTGAGGCCTGCCGCAGCGCAGGAAATGAGAGAAGAGCGAACAAAACCAACGAGGCAGTGGTGGCGGTTTTCATGCAGTTTGTGGCGCTTCTAGCCTCCTCGGATTGCGGTGTAAACAAAAATCTATGTTAAATCTTTGTGTCATTTGCTGCGGCGTCGTCGGCAGTCAAAAAGCCATTCCGTTTGGCCGTCTCGATGGACGATTTTCCCTGGCCGTTATCACTTCGAAGCAAGCGGCTGGCAGTCAGTCGGTCGAGTGGAGCTGGAAACGTGATACTCCTGCAAGCTTTTCACGGTCATGGCTCCTTTTTGCAGAGACCGAATGCCTTTTGCACTCGCCATTGCGGCTCGGAGCGTTGTCATGATTGGAATTTTTTCTCCCAAAGCGGCCGTGCGGATCTTCACTTCATCCTTGCGCGGGATTTTGCCGCTCGGGGTGTTAATGATGAATTGAATCATGCCGTTTTTCACCAGATCAAGAACATTGGGCCGGCCAGCCCCAATCTTGAAAACCCTGCTCACAGGGATTCCAGCCGCGGAAAGCGCGGCAGCAGTTCCTTCGGTCGCAACGATGCCAAAACCGATCGCGGCATATTCGCGCGCGACCACGATGACGTTCTGCTTGTCGCTGTCCTTGACGCTGATGAAAACATTGCCTGCGCGCGGTAATGGCCACGAGCTGGCAAGCTGCGATTTGGCATAGGCCAGCCCCAGGTCGGCGTCGATCCCCATTACTTCGCCGGTCGATTTCATCTCCGGTCCTAACGAGATGTTGACGCCTTCAAAACGGAGAAAGGGAAAAACTGCTTCCTTGACGGAATAATGCGGCGGCAAAATTTCTTCGGTGAAACCGAGTTCGACTAACGAAATGCCGGTCATGACCTTCGCTGCGAGCTTGGCCAGCGGAACACCGATTGCCTTGCTCACGAACGGTACCGTGCGCGAGGCACGCGGATTCACTTCCAGGACATAAAGTTTCTCGTCCTTGACCGCGAATTGAACATTCATGAGTCCGCGCACATTCAGCTCGCGCGCCATCGCTTTGGTCGCCCGTTTGATCTCGTCGAGGATGGCGGGCGAAAGAGAAAAGGTCGGGACGACACACGCGCTGTCACCGCTGTGAATTCCGGCTTCTTCGATGTGTTCCATGATCGCTCCGACGACTGCGGTTTCACCATCAGCGATGCAATCGACATCGACTTCGATCGCGTCTTCCAGGAAACGATCGACCAGCACCGGGCGCTCCGGACTTACCTCGATCGCGCTCTGCATGTAACGGCGCAGATCTTCAGGATGATAAACTAATTCCATCGCCCGACCGCCGAGAACGAACGATGGCCTAACGAGAACCGGGTAACCAATTCGATCGGCAATTTCGACCGCTTCCTCTTCGCTTGTCGCGGACCCACTGGGAGTCTGGCGCAGCCCCAATCGGTCGAGCGTTTCGGCAAAGAGTTTACGGTCTTCCGCCAGCTCGATGCTCTCCGGCTGTGTGCCAATGATCGGCACGCCGGCTGCCTTCAGCCCGGCCGCCAGATTGAGCGGTGTCTGTCCACCGAATTGAACAATCACGCCTTCGGGTTTTTCCTGCTCATAAATGTTGAGCACGTCCTCGTGCGTCAGCGGTTCGAAGTAGAGTTTGTCGCTCGTGTCGTAATCGGTCGAAACCGTTTCCGGGTTCGAGTTGACCATGATGGTCTCAATCCCCAGCTCACGCAGGGCAAAGGCCGCATGCACGCAGCAATAATCGAACTCGATTCCCTGACCGATGCGATTGGGTCCACCGCCGAGAATCATGATTTTGCGTTTGGCGCTCACTCGCTGCTCGTTCTCGTCCCCGTAGGTTGAGTAATAGTAGGGCGTGTAGGCCTCAAACTCGGCCGCACAGGTGTCGACCAGGCGGTAAGTCGGGATCACCCCGGCCGCGATTCGCTGCGCGCGAATTTCAGATTCGTCAGGCCCTAACAAGTGTGACAGCTGCCGATCGGAAAAGCCCAGCTTTTTGGCGCGGCGCAAGCGCTGAGCCGACAATTCGCACCCCACTTTCGAAGCGGAAGCAGACCTCGAGGGAGCGGCGGATTTCGACTGCAGGTCAGCCGCCTCCTTCACCACCTGCGCGATATTCTGCAAAAACCACCGATCGATTTTCGTTAGGTCAAAAACCTCCTCGAGCGATAATCCTTCCTGAAAAGCCTGTGCCAGATAGAAAATGCGTTCGGCATTTGGCACGCTCAGGTTCCGGCGCAGCGTCTCTTCGTCGACTCGCCCGTTCTGCCCGTCACAACAAAGGCCAAAACGTTTGATCTCCAAACTGCGCAACGCCTTTTGCAGCGCTTCCTTAAACGTGCGTCCAATCGCCATTGCCTCACCGACGCTCTTCATCCGCGTCGTCAGGGTAGGATCCGCCTCCGGGAATTTTTCGAAGGTGAAACGCGGCACCTTCACCACGCAATAGTCGATCGTTGGTTCGAAGCTCGCCGGCGTCTCCCGTGTGATGTCGTTGCGGATTTCGTCAAGGGTGTAACCGACGGCAAGTTTGGCCGCGATTTTTGCAATCGGAAATCCCGTCGCTTTCGAGGCCAGCGCGCTCGAGCGCGAGACGCGCGGGTTCATCTCGATCACGACCATGCGCCCATTTTCCGGATTGACCGCAAACTGAATGTTTGACCCGCCGGTCTCGACGCCGATCTCACGAATGACGGCGAATGATGCATCGCGCATCGCCTGATACTCGCGGTCGGTCAGGGTTTGGGTCGGCGCGACAGTGATCGAGTCGCCGGTGTGAACACCCATCGGATCGAGGTTTTCGATCGAGCAGACGACGACGCAGTTATCAGCTCGGTCGCGCATCACCTCCATCTCAAATTCCTTCCAGCCTAACAGGGACTCCTCGATCAAAACCTCGTGGACTGGTGAGCGATCGAGCCCCTGCTCGACGATCAATTCGAGCTCTTCGCGGTTGTAGGCGATTCCGCCGCCTGAGCCGCCCAGGGTAAATGCCGGCCGAATGATGAGCGGAAAACTTCCAATCTGACTGGCGACTCGTGCCGCGTCCTCGAGCGAGCGCGCGATCCCGGAACGAGCAACGTCGAGCCCGATCCTGAGCATCGCTTCCTTGAAAAGCTGACGATCTTCGCCCTTCGCGATCGCCTGGGCGTTGGCTCCGATGAGCCGAACATTGTGCCTAACGAGTGCGCCGCTCCGATTCAATTCCATGGCAGCATTCAACGCCGTTTGGCCGCCCATGGTCGGGAGAATGGCATCCGGCTTTTCGCGTTCCAAGATCGCCTCAATGATCTCAGGGGAAATGGGTTCGATGTAGGTACGATCGGCAAACTCCGGATCGGTCATGATGGTGGCCGGATTGGAATTCACGAGCACGACCTGATAGCCCTCCTCACGTAGAGCCTTGCAGGCTTGGACGCCGGAATAATCGAACTCGCAGCCCTGCCCGATGACGATGGGGCCCGAGCCGATGAGGAGAATCTTGTTGAGCTGATTGTTCCGCGGCATGCGCAGCGGGAGAGTATGCAAAAAGCGGGCGAATGGAAGTCGGGCCTGCCGAGGCGATGCTGGCAGCGGCCTTCAGCGGGTTGATGAAATGAGCGGCGGAAAAGGCGAACAAACTTTCTCTCCAGCGAACTGAACCAAGGAAGCGCCCTGGCAGGTCGAGACATTCAGCCTCGAAACGGCATGCGAATCAGGAAGCGTGGCGAGAAAGTCGAAATGGGCAAAGCCGATCGGCGCACAGGTCGGCTGGCACCGTCGCGAGACCGAGATCGTCTTTCGCAATCCGATCTTCAAATTGCGCAAAGATGAGATCGAGCTGCCCGACGGGACGGAGATGTCGCTCGCCTACATGGTACGGACAGAAGCAGTCATCATCGTGCCTGTGACGCCCGATGGACAGATGGTGTTGATCGATCAATATCGTTATTCGATCGACCAATGGTGTCTCGAATTGCCGGCTGGAGGCACGCACGACAAGCCTAACGAATCATTGGAAGAAGTGGCGCGCTCCGAGTTGCGCGAGGAGGTGGGTGGGACATGCGAGGCGATGACGTATGTCGGCTTCTTCTTTTCCGCCACGTCAATCACGGATGAGAAATGCCATGTTTTTCTCGCGCAAGGTGTGACGCTTTTGGAAGCGGCGCGCGAACCGAGCGAAACGATCAAGGTGAAACCGGTCGCAATCGCGGAAGCGATCGAGCTCGCGCGGCGGGGTGAAATCAAGGATGGGCAGTCCGCGCTCGCAATTCTGCTCAGCGAACCGCTTTTGCGCGCAGCTTCCTCTTCGCCAGCCCGGCTGATTACTATCAGGCCGGAATCTTGACTTCCGCTCCGCTTGCTCGCTCTCGATCGAGATAAACCTTGCAGATTCCCTTGATGCGGCTCAGGACGTAGTAGGTCGTCTGGCTGCGTACTCTCACGAGATCAGCGCCGACGATTCGCATGACGAAATCTTGCGGCAAATCCAATATTTCCTGAGGAGTAGAGCCGTCGAGTCCTTTGCAAAGGATGGAAGCCATGGCGCGAGTGAGTGTTTGCACCTCCGGGCCAAGAGTCATGCGAATGTGCGCCTTGCCTTGATCGTCGACCTGCAAGTAAACGCCAACCGTGTCGGCGCATTCTTCATCTTTGCGCACATCTTCCAGGTCGAATTTTTCGTTAGGCCGAGGGGCTTGTTTCGGCGCGCTGTCAGCGTAGGCGACGAGCGTTTCCCGCCGTTCCACCTCGGGTAGATGATCGAAAAGGTCGATAATGTTATGCAGCTTCTTCGGATACATCGCGGAAGAAATGTTCCATAGCTTCCGAAGTCAGTCATCTTGACCGACGCGGCAGGCGGCCGTGAACTCACGGGCCTCTGGTCCTTCCGGGCCGCTTCTCCAAACTAGACCGGCGATGGCCCGATTCGGCGAAGTTGTTAGGCGCTCTTCTCTATTGGTGCGCCGACTTTGTTGCCCCATTCGGTCCAGGAGCCATCGTAGTTACGCACGTTATCGAGACCTAGGAGATAGGTGAGCACAAACCAGGTGTGACTCGAACGTTCGCCGATGCGGCAATAGACCACGGTGTCGACATCTGGTTTTACTCCCGCGCCTTCAAAATAAATCTTCGCCAGCTCCGGCGCCGATTTGAACGTGTTGTCGTCCTTTGTCGCGGTTTTCCATGGCACGCTTTTCGCGCCGGGAATGTGTCCGCCGCGCAGCACACCTTCCTGCGGATACTCCGCCATATGAGTGATCTCTCCCTTGTATTCGCCCGGCGAACGGACGTCGATGAGCGGCTTTTTCGCGTTGCTCTGGGCGAGCGCCTCGTCGGCAAAAGCGCGAATCTCTTTATCCATCCGGCGCGCCGGAACCGGGTAATCGGTCGCTGGATATTTCGGCACGTCGCGCGTCATCTTGCGATTCTCGGCTTTCCACTTGTCGCGACCGCCATTGAGGATTTTCACTTTGTCATGACCAAATAAGCGAAAGGCCCAAAGCGCGTAGCAAGCCCACCAGTTCGCTTTGTCGCCATAGAAAATACAGGTCGTATCGGGCGAGATGCCGTTGCGGCGGCACAGTTCGGCGAATTTCTCCGGCGCGATGTAGTCGCGGATCACCTGGTCCTGCAAATCGGCCCGCCAATCGATGTGGACGGCTCCAGGAATGTGTCCGGTATCATAAAGGAGAATGTCCTCGTTCGATTCCACGATGCGGATGTCTTTATCGTCCAAATGCTCTTCGAGCCACTCGGTCTCAACCAGCGCTTCAGGATGCGCGTACTGCGTCGGATTTGTGCTCATGTCTGAAGAGTATTGAATGAAGGGCGCGACTAGCAAGCCGCCTGTCGCGAATTCGCTCTTTCCCCGGCGACGCTTGTAAACCGCTTGACCGATCTGATATGACGGTGCCGCGAGATGAAACCTTCGAGCAAAGTGAAACCCAAGGCGAAGCCTTCCGCAGCCCGCCCGGTTGCGGCGAAGAAATCAAGGCCGATTGCGAAGAGCAAAGGCAAACCCGTGTCTGTCAAACAGGCGAAAAAATCTGTCGGCGCAGCGGGCGGATTGGCTTTTGGTGAATTCGAAGCACTCCGCCGTCAACTCGATCTTTCCCTGGAAGAACTCAGTGCGCGGCTCGGTCTTTCTCGCGCCACGATCGAGCAACGCAAAGCGAGCGGTCGCCTAACGACCGAAGAATCAGGAAAGGTTGTTTCCTTCGCCCGACTGCTTGGCCACGCCGTGCATCTTTTTGGTGGACTTGAGGAAGCCCGGGAATGGTTGAAGGCGCCGCAGCGCAATCTGCACGGCGCCGTTCCATTAGAGTATGCGCAAACAGAGTATGGTGCGCGCGAAGTGGAAAAGCTGCTCACGCAGCTCGACCATGAACGGTCGTAAGGCGGACATCGCGTCGAGCGAACAGGTTTGCCTAACGGACGCGACAGAAGCGTTTCTCGACAAGACAGGTTGGGCCCTGGCGTAACGACCGGACGTGCCTTCGGACTCGATGACGATCACTAATCTGCCGTCGGTGCCGGTTTATAGCCGCTCTTCAAAATCGCGTCGTGCAAATCGGGCGCATGCGTTTTCCGGGCATCAAAGGTGATCCACACGCGCTCGTTGGTCGGATCGGCTTTTACCTCTTTCACTCCGTCGATGCGCAGTAATGGCTCTCGCAGGGCGCGCACGCATTCGTCGCAATCGTTTCCCTCTGTTGCAATATCGATCGTCTCCAGCACTTCGTGATCGGCAGTGTCGTGCAGATTATGTGGATCGGCTGGGTCCATTTCCTATAGTTCGCAGCTCGCAAGGCTGACGGGCGCATTCCTACTCAGGCGGAGAGCACGAAACGATTGCCCTCGCTGTCCTTAAACAGGGCGTAACTGCCCCAATGCTGCTTTTCCGGCGGACCTTCGAATTCCACCCCGCGGTTCTTCAACTCTTCGTAGGTTTGATTGATGTCATTGCACGCATAGGAGATGTTCATCATGCCGCCGATGCGCTTTTCTTCGCCGTCGGCGGTGAACAGGACGATTCGAGTTTCTGCTCCTGGCACACGCAGCTCAATCCAGCGCTGTTTCTCATCGAAAGGCTGGTCGGTGATGATCGTGAACCCGAGTTTATCGGTATAAAAATCGAGTGCACGATTCTGATCTGTGACCGGAATACTGACGAATTTGATTTGCTTGATCATGGTCTGAAAAGCGTAGGTCGCGGCTCCGCCTCCCGTCCAGCGTTCGCCAGTAGAAGGACGAAGAAACTGCTGTCCCTTTATCGGTACAGCGATCGAGGCGTGATTTTACCCGGATACTCGGAAACTGGTTGTTCGGATATCGGCAGAACGGCTAACCTGCCGATCCAATGGCTGGCTTCCGCAAGACTGTTCCGGTGGATGATTATGTTCTCGATATTCTGATGCGCGATCTTGTGGGGCATGATCAGCAGCCGGGAGCTTTTCTTGTTTATCTTCATCTTTATCGCGCGGCAGAAAAGTGTAACTGGCAACCGGTCACGGGCAGTGTGCGCGAGATCGCCGACGGTACCGGCCTGTCAAAGAGCACCGTGCAAATGGCTTTGGAAACACTGCGCCGACGTGAGCTGATCGAATCTGCCAGCGCGCATGCGACCGCCGTACGACGACACCGCGTGCTGCGACACTGGCGTCGAAGACTCGTGCGGCGGACCGCCTCAAAATCCGGGCGCTTACTTTCGACTCGCCGCTCTTAGATTGAACGATTGCCACGCCTGGCTCTCGCGAAGGTTGGTCCTTTTTCTTGATCTACTCTGTGGCCGGCTGCTGTTGCGTCAGACAGTGAAATGCACCGAGACCCCAGATCAACTCGCGGCTATCGATCGGCACAATTTGCCGGCCGGGAAAAGCCTGCTGCAAGACTTCAATCGCCTCGTCATCGCCTGGATCAGCGAAGGTCGGGAGAAGGACGTTCGTATTCGCGATGTAAAAGTTGGCGTAGCTGGCTGGAAGCCGGAGGTTTTCCCTGACGATCTTGCGCGGCATGGGAAGGGTCGCGATCTCGAGCGACTGGCCGTTAATCGTTAGGCCGCGCAGCCGTTCGAGGTTAGCCCGTAGCGGAGCGTAGTTCGCATCCGACTCATCCTCTTCCACGACAGTCACGACCTGCCGCTGACCGACGAAACGCGTCAGATCGTCGATATGTCCATCGGTGTCGTCGCCTTCGATTCCATCGCCGAGCCAAAGAATCTCGCGCACGCCAAGGTAATCGCGCAGCCGTTGTTCGATCTCTTCGCGCGAGAGCTGAGGATTTCGATTGGGGTTAAGCAAACAACTTTCCGTTGTGAGAAGCGCGCCCGCACCGTTCACGTCGATCGAGCCACCTTCTAAAATCATGTGCGGATAATAAACGGGGAGCCGGAGTCTTTCCGCGATGCGTGTCGGCACGACCTCATCAAGATCGCACGGCGGATACTTGCCGCCCCAGGCGTTGTAATCCCAATCGACCACGGCCACCCGCGGCTCGTCCTGGCGGGTGAGAAAGATGGGTCCGTGATCACGACACCAGGGCTCGTTTGTCGGGATCAGATGAAACGTCAGACGTTCGTTAGGCAAGCCCTCCAGCGCGACGCGCGCTTCGGCTTCATGGGCTCCGTTGCAGACATTGATGTTGACCGGTTCGGAGGTGAGTAGCGCCGCCACCATCGCTCGCAGCGCTGGCACCACCCGGTCGTAGGAGTCAGGAAAACTGATTCCCTCGCGCCGCGGCCAGGAAAGCCAGGTGGCAGCGTGCGGTTCCCATTCCGCCGGCATGCGATAGCCAATGGCGGTGGGCTTGGATTCATCCGGCATAGGTCGGAAGATTGAAACAGGATGGGCGATTTGACAATCGTTAGGCAAATCGCCGCTGTTGCGTCGCGAGCAGGGGCGGGAAATCGAGGACCGTGGGCGAGGCGGTTAGTTGCACAAGTCGCGTTGCGGCCTCCTTTAGTTCGCGCCAACGGGGCCAATCCAAGTCGGGCGCGGCAGTGATGTGACGCAAAAGACTGCGCCATTCCATGATTGCGCGTTCGATGTCGCCGTGACGCAACGATTCAGAGGTAAGTTTGCCGCGCCCGGTAGCGTTCGTCACCAGCTCCCGAATGACCTCCGACGCCCCCGCGCCGTAGTGCACAGGCACGCCCATCTCGAGGTAGCCGGGATGATCGGCTCGTTCATAAACGGTTTGGCAAAGCGCGCCCAGCCGGCCGCCTAACGGCGAATCGTCACCGGCAAAGCGGTGACCAGCGCGCAGATTGCCAAGATCGAAAATGAGATCATCAATCCCGTAGCTCTCGTTCTCGAGTGCGGCGGCGATGGCCAGACCTTCGCCGGCCTGGAAAAAACCAAAGACGAGTCCGCGGCGCGTTGGTCTTCCATCGGCCTCGACCAGTCCAAGACGTCGCCAGGCAAAAGCGGGCGAGGCGACAATTTCGGCGCTCTGATCGTGCTCCAGTTGATCGCAACCGCGGCAGACGATCGGCAACGCTTCGTGCTGTGGGGGATCAGCAAGCGCCTGGCCTAACGAATCGCGATAGGCCCGCGCCTTTACGTCAGAAAAATCGACTTGGGCTGACAAGAGATTGCCGCGTCTGACGAATTCCAGGACCACTCCACCCCCGCTCCACTGTGGCATGAGCGCCTTCACCTGTGCCCTCAATTCCGGCTCCGCCAGCGATTTGCTCTGGAGAACCTTACGCAGCGGTTTGACCAGTTGTAGCTCCTTCCGGCCGGCGAGCACGGTGGCGAGAGGCAATTCGCGCCCATAGATTTTCTTTGCCCGTAGACGACACAGGTTCCCGAAAGGAAAACGATCGAGGGTGCGCGCCAGACGCAACGCGGGCAACCAACGCTCGCCGTCACGCAAGAGCACTTCGCCTAACGAAACCTCAATCGGCTCTCCACGCGTTTCCCATTGCTCCTGGCTATTCAGGATTTCGACGATCGGTCGTCTGACGAATCGTGCTCGTTCGGCATCGACCCAAAGCCCGCAAGGTCGTACGCCGGTCGCGAGAGAATGTTCCACGCCAAGCGGCACCTTCTGCGCGCTGAAAAGCGAGCGGCTCAACTCAACCGCGGCGGTGAAAGGCTCTTCGCTCCGCTCGGCCGCGCCACGCATGACGCTGATCAGGCTCGGCCAGTCGACTTGGGTCGCGCGTTTCAGCTGCCGCGGCCGGGCGAAGCTCAGGCGCGGTTGATCGGGCGTGAAAAGAATAAAGCCGGTGTCGTCGAGTCCGCGGCGTCCCGCGCGGCCGAACATTTGCAAGAGTTCATCCGGCTGCACCTGACGTTCGAAGTTTCCCGCGAAGTAACGCGTATCGGTGACGAGGACGGAGCGCATGGAAAAGTTGATTCCAGCCGCCAGGCCCATGGTCGCGACGACCACGTTGAGCTGGCCGTTTTTGGCCAGCGGTTCAATCAAACCGGCGCGGGCCGCATAGCTCAAACCGCTGTGGTGATAAGCAACTCGGTTACGCAGAAGCTTCGTCAGGTATTTGCCGGCGAGAGCTTCCTGTTCGCGCGAAAGCGGCAGCGGATCACGCACCGGCACCACGTTCGCGATCGCTTGCGCCATCTCTTCGGTCGCATTGCGTCGCGGCGCGAAAACCAGGATGGGCGCGAATCCACCATGCAGGGCGCGCGCGATCATGCGCGGCCAAAATTCGCGGGTGCGCGCAAAACCGGCGTCCGGAAGGGCGCGCAAATCGATCTCATGTTGTGGCACGGGTCGCTGATCATGCCTAACGAGAAGGGCATCGCGGTCAATTCGCCGCAGCCATTCCACCACGTCCTGGGGGTTATTTACGCTCCCGCTGAGCAGGAGCAGCTGAGTGCCAGGCGGGGCGAGGGCAAGCGCCAGCTCGTAATGCACTCCACGCACTGGATCGGCGATGAGTTGATATTCATCGACCACGAGCAGCTGCGGCCCTTCGCGGCGGAGAAATCGCGCGCGCTGGGTCTCGAGCGTGGCGACAAGAACTTTTGCCTCTAGATTGATCGCAAGATCACCAGTGGCGATGCCAACGTCCCAGCCGCGCGCGCGCCATTCGGTCAGCTTGTCATTTGCCAGAGCGCGGGTCGGAACGGTGAATACGGCCTGACCTTTGAGCGACGAGTAAAGCAGCTCAAAGATGTAAGTTTTCCCCGCACCCGTAGGAGCGTGCACGACGACGTCTTTGCCGGATTGAAGGGCGCGCACGGCTTCCTGCTGCCAGAGATCGGGCACAACCAAATTGATCTCCAGTCCACGCATGTCGATGCAAGATGGAGGCAGGGACCGGCGATTGGCAACCGGCGCGGCGTTTCAACCGCTTCTTCAGGACTGGCTAGTCCAGGGCCGCCGCGGCGCGTTCGTGTCCCTCGAGTTCGAGGACCATTCGCCGGATGTGACGATACTTCGTGTGCCGTGCGAGCCGACGCAGGCTTTCGGCCGGATCACCCCACTGCACGATTTGAATCATTTCCCGCCGCACGCCCCAGCCATTCATGTCGCTCGGCGTTGCCATGTAGAGGTCGATGGTGTTTCGACCCGACAGAGCCCAGCCGTAATCCTCGACACGATAAAGTTGTCCGGTCGAGACAACGCGAAAGATGGTTCCGGCCGGCCAGCGCGACCAGTCCGCCGCTGCGCTGCCGTAGACTTGGCGCGAAAAATTATCGCGCAGAAAAGGCTGCGATCCGGAGATGTAGGCGACCTGCTGATAGTCTGCTTCAGAACCGCTCAGGCTTTGGTCCCGCGTCAGTGGCATGGCACGCGGAACGACTGGCGGTGGCGCGGCGTGCAATACGCTGCCGAGCGCTGTGCGGTTACCATATTGCTCGTGATCGCTCTCTGTGTGCGTATAGGCGGTGGTGCGAACAACCTGAAAATCGGCTCGGCCGAGCGGGGGTTCATAAGCGGGAAGATGACGACCCGTGCTACACGCTCCTAATGTGAGCGCGCTGGCGGTGGCGAGCAGAGCAGGATGAAAACGCATGCCTCCTGAATCGGAAAGTTATTAACAGTTATTCACAAGCTCGACAAGTCGCTCTTTTCTGAACTGCGATGCTTTGGACGAGAGGCGCTTGCCGTTTCTTCACTCGCAGCCTGATCTACCCACACGTTGGAACGGTATGCTACCGTGGGCCATGCTCGCGAAAGTAGCCGATCAGATCACATCCACTCTCGAAGAAATCAAAGCCCAGGGTTTGTATAAGACCGAGCGTATCATCACCGGCCCGCAGAATGCCGAGATCCCGATTGCAGATGGGCGGCGCGTGATCAATCTCTGTGCAAACAATTATCTGGGCCTGGCAGATCATCCCGCCTTGATCGCGGCGGCGAAGGAAGCGCTCGATTCCCATGGCTTCGGCATGGCCAGTGTGCGTTTTATTTGCGGAACGCAGGATATTCACAAAGCACTGGAAGCGTCTTTGACGACGTTTCTCGGAACCGAAGATACGATCCTTTATCCCTCCTGCTTCGACGCCAACGGAGGGCTCTTCGAGACTTTGTTAGGCGAAGAGGACGCGATCATTTCCGACGAACTCAATCATGCCTCGATTATTGACGGCATTCGCCTCTGCAAAGCCCGACGTTATCGCTACAAGAACTGCGACATGGGCGATCTCGAGAAGCAGCTCGAAGCGGCCCGGGATGCGCGCTTCCGTCTGATCGCGACTGACGGCGTCTTCTCCATGGACGGCACGATCGCAAACCTGAAAGGCATCTGCGACCTCGCGGAAAAATACAGTGCCATGGTCATGGTCGACGACGCGCATGCGGCCGGGTTTATCGGCCAGACAGGTCGTGGCACCCCGGAACATTGCGGCGTGCAAGGACGGGTAGATGTGATCACAGGAACGTTAGGCAAGGCGCTGGGTGGCGCGAGCGGCGGCTATACGAGCGGGCGCAAGGAAATCGTCGCGCTCCTGCGGCAACGCTCACGACCCTATCTTTTTTCCAACACCGTTGCGCCGCCCATCGTGGCCGCCTCGCTTAAAGCGCTCGAGTTACTGAGCAGTTCCACGGAGCTGCGCGACAAGCTGGAAGAGAATACAAAATACTTTCGCGCTGCCCTAACGAGTAAAGGATTGAGCATCAAGCCGGGCACTCATCCGATCGTTCCGATCATGCTGGGTGATGCCGCGCTTTCCCAGAAATTCGCGGCGCGCATGCTGGAGAAAGGCGTTTATGTCATTGGCTTCTTCTATCCGGTCGTGCCCCACGGCACGGCACGCGTTCGCACCCAGGTCTCGGCCGCGCACAGCCGTGAGGAGTTAGAGCGTGCCGTCAACGCTTTTGCCGAGACAGACCAGGAGTTGAAATAGGGCGACGTCCTGAGGACGGCTAAGCACGACAAAGCAATTTTTGTAGCTTTAGCTTGGACGATTACGTCGCGAGGTTTGAAGAGTTCACTCACCCTCATGCAGGGCGATGCTGGCGCCGACCCAGGTTTTTTCCTTGTTGAAGTCGACTCCCATCATCTTGCCCTGGCTCATGCGGACGAGGTTGTTTACCAGAGTTGGCTCGCCTCCTTCGGGCCAGAGAAACATCATCCGGATCTCGGCCTTCGAGCGCCGCCCATCGATGGTCTGGATACACTCGGCGTACTGCACCTTCTTCTGCAAAATCCAACTGTGCGGAGAATCGAGCGCAGCAAGTTTTTCCAGGGTCGGTTCCATCTCGACGCCAAGTCCGGCGAAGGAATAGAGCGGCTTGAGGACGTAGTTGTCGAGCGACTCACCCGGCGGAAACTCGTCGGCAAAAAACGCAGGCGCGGTGTGCGCGCTCCTGAGGAAGGGTAGCGAATGCTTACTGATCCGAAAATACCAGTTGGGATGCCCGGCCCAGCTGACGTCGAGGTCGTCTTTGAAATCGAATCCGGGCGTAATGTCCGGTCGACGGAGAAGCTCGTCAAAAATGACGCGGTTGTAAATTCGTTCGATGCGCACTTCGCGCCCGTCGCGTTCGTAAAAGAGTTGGTGGCCGCGCTGTCTTATCTTCGTTAGGCAAACCGGCCGGACACCAATCAGCGTTTCGGTACAGGCAAAATCGATCCGCGTCTTTTGTTTTTCCGGCTCGATTTCGAGCAGGATAACATTCTCCGGATCCGAGCGGCCAATAATCACCTCCCGCAGAAGTGAGAGATAGCTCTCGTCTTTCAAGCCACTGAACGCCGAGGTCCAATTACGCGGGATGCTCGAGAAGGCCTGACGAATGCAGCCGAGGAGAAGAAGCTGAAATCCATAGAGACTCGGGAAAGCCTGAAGCTCGATCAAACGCGGCGTGAGCCGACCCTCCGATTCGCAAATGCCGAAATCCACGACGAGGAAGTTGGGATGTGTTGGTTCGTTAGGCACCTCCAGACCGGCCGGGATGGCGTCGGCCGCATGCCTGGCAAACTCAGGTGTGCGGGTTTGCCTAACGAGCTCGTGCGCGGCCCCAACGACTTCGCCGGCGAATTCCCGCGTGAGAAAGACCGGCGTCTCAGCGATGCGGAAATCGGCGGGCCAGCGCTCGCTGCTTTGCACGCAACGGACCAGGGCTTCGTATTTCTCGGGCGAGAAATCGGCATTGAAGCGGGCGCGTTGAACTGGATCCATGGGCCCAGACCATGGCACAAACCGGCGCGCACAACAAAACTGCACCGCTTTGTTTTGGAACGAAGGGAATCCTTAACTGGCTGACTAAGAAACCTGACTCTGTGTCACTGGCGGTGCGCCTTTGCGCCGGCGCGGAATACCGAGGCTATCGAAGATGATGCGCGTCGCGTCAGAGCGATTCAACGTATAGAAATGGATGCCTGCAACATCGTTGTCGAGCAGGTCATGGCATTGTTCGAGCGCGAAGTGGACACCTACGCGACTCACCATTGCGGGATCTTTGTCGCAGCGCTGAAGTGCTCGCAGAAGCCGAGCAGGAAAACGCGCGCCTCCCGCCAGCTCGGCGATTCGTTTAAATCCGCTGATCGACGTGATCGGCATGATGCCGGCAATGACCGGAACGTGAATATCAGCCAGCAGACAGCGTTCGCGGAAATCGAGAAAGTCGCGATTATCGAAAAAAAGCTGGGTGACGATGTAGTCGGCGCCGGCATCGACTTTCGCTTTCAGATGGTCCATCTCCACGAGGCGGTTGGGTGTTGCGGGATGACCTTCGGGGAAGCCTGCCACGCCAATGCCGAAGCCGCGCGGATCCGGATGCGCGCCGGTTCCGTTAAAGCGGTGAATGAATCTTACAAGGTCGATCGCGTGCTGGAATGCGTCGGCCGACTTATCGTAGACCATCCCGCGCGGCGGATCCCCGCCAAGGGCGAGAATGTTACTAATACCCGACTGCGCATAACGGGTGAGGATGCCGTCGATCTCGGCCTCCGTGTGACATACACAGGTCAGGTGCGGGATAGGGTTGAGCTTGGTGGTGTTTTTGATGCGCTCCACCAGGTCGTGGGTCAGCTCGCGCGTCGAGCCACCGGCACCGTAGGTGACGCTGACGAAATGCGGCATGTACTCCTCCAGCTCGCGGATCGTTTGGTAGAGAGTCTCGGCGGCTTCAGGTGTCTTCGGCGGAAAGAACTCGAAGGAAAACGTCGGCGGATCCTGCCGCATGATGTCGGTGATATGCATGGCTACTCAGAAGACAATTCTAGCATTTTTCGCGCGATGCCGCTTGCAGCCGGCGATTGACGTCGTGGCCTCAGAGAAGCCGCACTTCGGTGACGGCAATGTTTCCGGCAAAGCAAACGTCCACGTCCGCGCCTGGCGTACGTCCACGCAGGTTATAGTCGCCGGCGTAATAGAGCCCACTCTCCTCTTCGTGACGGTAGTTGAGCGGCAGCGGTTTCGGATCGAGTGGACACCAAAGGACCTCCGGATCAGCTGCGTCGGGAGCGAGCAGCGGAAGGTTCACGTTATAAAAAACCCCACGATCGATTCGCTTTTCCAGCAGCTCACGCAGAATCGGAGCGATCCATCGTTGCGCGCGTGCCCAATCAAACTCAACGCCGCTCTTTCGATAATGCGAGAAGGCGATGCCGGGCCAACCATGCAAAAGCGCTTCGCGAACGGCTGCCACTGTGCCCGAATACCAGACGTCGGCGCCAAGATTGGCACCGTGATTGATTCCACTCAGAACCCATTTCGCCTCTGGCACGAGATGAAGAAGGCCGAGCCGCGTGCAATCGGCCGGCGTGCCATGGATGGCGAAACACTCTTCACCCCGCGGCTCGATCCGCACGCCTTCATGCCATGTGACGGAATGACTTACACCCGACTGCGGGGCGGCCGGTGCGACCACGATCGGGTCGCCTAACAAACGGGCTGCGGCGAGGAGCGCTTGCAACCCGGCAGCTTCGATCCCGTCGTCATTCGTCACGAGAAATTTCACCAGGGGCGAAAAGGTAGCCCGTCGAACGGCAAAGGCCAGCGGAGCGAAGGCGACTCCATTCGTTAGGCGTCGTTTTCAACGAACTTGTTCGAACGCGCGAGCGCGCCGGATGTGCAACCTATTTGTTGAATATAGAATGTTCTTGATTCCGACGGGGCAGGTCTGGCCAGAATCAGCTTGTTGCGCGAGGCACAGAGAGCTAAGACGGGCAACAGAGAGAAGGGAAAGACCGATGAGCGATGACCGCGAGACGGCAGGACAGGCAAAGTCACTGGCGGATATTCTGGCGGAAGAACTCGACGGCGAAGTAAGCGAGAGCCGGACGCAGGAATTATCCGTGGAAGAGAAGCAGAAGCTTCTGCGCGCGGTCTACGATCGGATTCATGCCGAACAACCAGAGCGCTCGGCGATCTGTCTTTCCGGTGGAGGCATCCGGAGCGCGATTTTCGGTCTCGGGATTCTGCAGGGTTTGGCGCACACGTCTTTGCTGCGCGAATTCGATTATCTCTCGACCGTCTCGGGCGGCGGCTACGTCGGCGGATGGTTCAGCGCCTGGATCAAAAATCATTCACGCGGCGCGGAAGGCGTGGCGGAGGAGCTGGGGCAACGGTCCGACCTGACGCTCAACCCTGAGCCGGTCCCGATCCGGCATCTGCGCAAGTACAGCAATTATCTCACTCCGAAGACCGGCTTCACTTCGGTCGACTCCTGGACGCTGATCGCGATCTATCTGCGCAACGTTTTCCTAAACTGGCTCGTCCTCTTCTCATGGATGGCTGCGGTGCTGACACTTCCACGCCTCTACCTCGCGGCTATCCTATTGCCACCTGAAGGTTGGATATGGGCGCCTGATTACACGACGATCGTTCATCGCTATGACATCGTCCTCAGTCTCCTTCTGACAGGCAGCTTTCTTCTCGTTGCTCTGGCGATGGCCTACGCGATTGTCGATGTGCCGGCGACCGGCAACGCCCGCTGGCCGCAAGGAAAATTCCTTCTCTTTCGCCAACTTCCGCTCGCCGTTGCCGCGCTTGCCCTTACGGAATGGTGGGCGCTCAATGCGAATATTCATGGGAGCGCGCAATTTCGCTCCGCGAGCGGCGCCTTCGAGTTTCTCGCTTTCGCGATCGGGAGTTACCTCGCAGGCGGATTTCTCGGGAGCGGTTTCCTATGGTTGCGCCGGCAAAAATGGTTTCGTTGGCAGGATAAGTCGGCAACAGGCAAACCGCGGGAGTCACATCTGCGCGCATCGCTTCTCCGTCTTCTTGCCATCCTTGTCACAACGGCCCTTGGCGGCCTTTGTCTTTGGCAGATAGCCACAGGTTGGTTTTTTAACCCCGCGGCCATGGCGATCAATTACGTCTGCTTTGGCCCGCCCGCTATCATGGCTGTGCTCCTCCTGGTCAATTTCCTTTTCACCGGATTGGCCAGTTGGCTCTCGGAAGATCCCGATCGAGAATGGTGGGCACGCTCGGCTGCTTGGATTCTTATCACGATCTGCGCCTGGGTCGCACTCAACGTTATTGTGCTTTGGGGTGCGCAGATGATTTCGGGGAGACCTTCCAACCGCATCGACGTCCTCTACGGCGCCAACGGCCGGGATATCCTTGATTTCACCAGTCGCAGTGCCCGCGCCATCTATGCCAGCTTTGGAACAATCGCGGGTATCTTCGGCGCCCTCTTCGGGCTGGCTTCCAAGTTATCGAAGACGCAAACGAAAGCAGAACGCCCGCTCCGCGGGCCACTCATAATCGCGGCCGCGGTTTTCCTCGTCCTGCTGGCGATCCTTCTTTCCTGGGCCCTGCTTGTTGTGACGGCGTGGCTTTCGGAAAAGAGGACCGCACTGCATGTTCATTCCTACCAGGAGCAGCTCATCGCGCTTTGTTTGGTCATCGGCGTCAATCTCATCTTTGGCATCGTGATGGGCTTCTTTATCAACGTGAACAAGTTTTCCCTCCACGCGCTCTATCGTATCCGGCTCATTCGCGCTTTCCTCGCCGCTTCGCGCCCCGAAGAGCCGCCTGATGATGAGCCGGCCGATCCGCCTAACGAGGCCTTGAAATTTCGGCGCCCGCATCGCTTCACCGGCTTCGATGATGGTGACAACATCGACCTGCATTGCCTGCCGCCCGGCAAGCCTTTTCACATCATCAACACCGCTCTCAATCTGGTGAAAGGCGAAGAGCTCGCCTGGCAAGAGCGCAAGGCCGAGTCCTTCACCATGAGTCGTCTCCATTGCGGCGGCTGGCACGTTGGCTATCGACCTTCGGAAAAATATGGCGCGACCATCAGCCTAGGCACGGCTCTGACTATCTCGGGGGCCGCGGCCAATCCCAATATGGGATATCACTCCTCGGCGCTGGTTGGTTTTCTCATGACGCTCTTCAACGTCCGCCTCGGCTGGTGGCTGGGGAATCCCGGCAAGCACGGCGCGACTACCTGGGAGCGAAATGGCCCGCGCTACGCAGTCGGGCCGCTCTTCTCCGAAGCGCTCGGCAACACGACCGATAGCTACAAATACGTCAATCTTTCTGATGGCGGCCACTTCGAGAACCTTGGCCTTTACGAGATGGTGTTGCGCCGTTGCCGCTACATCGTCGTGATCGATGCCGGGCAGGATTCGAACTACGTCTTCGAAGATCTCGGCAATGCCATTCGCAAAATCCGCATCGACTTCGGCATCCCGATCGATCTCAAGGTGGTCTCGCCGAAAAAGGAGACTCAAGGCACAGTTCAACGCTGCGCCTACGGCAAAGTCCAATATTCCGTGGTCGACACGTCGAAGCCGGACGGCGAACTCATTTACATCAAACCGGTCATTTCAGGAGACGAACCGCCCGACGTCTACAACTACCATGCAGCGCATCCTGAATTTCCCCACGAACCAACGAGCGACCAATGGTTCAGCGAATCGCAGCTCGAGAGTTATCGTTTGCTCGGAGTGCACACGATCGACGCCATCTGTGGCGAGAAATGGACGCCGAAAAGTCTCCCGCAATTTTTCCAGCAGGTGAAAGAGAACCTGGCCCGCGCAACACCCGAGCCCGGTTAATCTTGCGCGGTTCGGCGAGAAAAAATTTATTCTTGCTGCGCCTTCCGGAACGGGACTAGAAATTCCTCTTATGAAACCGCGACCGTTCGAAAGCGGTTTGGCGGCGTGCAGGCGAGGCGCGTCGATCGGGGGATGCACGCTCGCGTTTTTCTCTCTCCTCGTCGCGGGCTGCAAACCCAAGCCTGCACCCGAGGACGAAGCCAAACTCGCCGGTCTCACGCCTAACGACTTTCCGCAGACCACGGCTGACATTTTCAAGCCGCTCGACGGTGGGATCGCGCTCGAGCCTAACGAAATTATGGGCCGCAACACCTGGAACCTCTGGAGTGGCGGCAACCAGCATTTCTGGAATCACGTCGCCCAGGACAGCTTTGGCCTCATGGACCTGCTCAAGATGCTGGACAACCGCAAATACCCGCGTGGCGACCGCTTCAAGACTCTCGGTCTGGTGAACGAGCCCGGTTTCCGCGCCGCGACCAAGCCGGACGAATACGGTCTCTGGCTCGATGAGCAGGTTGAACCGGAGCCAGCCGGGATTGACGACAAAATCTATGGGAAACCTTCCGGCATTCTCGGGTTCCGTCTCTTCCCCAATCCGGAGTTCGACGATGCAGCGCGCCAAAAGTGGGATGGCGCGCGCTTCATGAACGACCCGCATTATTACAGCAACAATAAACTCGTTAGGCCATATCGCGTCGGGGTTGCCTGCGGGGCCTGTCACATCTCGCCCAATCCTTCCAAGCCCCCGGACGACCCGGAAAATCCGCGCTGGGAAAATCTTGCCTCCGCCATCGGCAACCAATACATCCGGGAAGGAAAAGTCTTCGCGGCGAACGTGGAAAAAGGCGGCTTCTTCTACGAAGAACTGGCCGCGCAACCGCCCGGCACGTCGGACACCTCACGCATCGCGACCGATCACATCAACAACCCCAATGCGATCAACGCCATCTTCCTCCTGGCCGAACGCGAAAAGATGGCCCGGAACGAAAAGATGGCCGGCGGCACCCTCGCTTTGCCGGGCGAGAAAGAGGAAATGGCGGTGCCACATATTTTGAAAGATGGCGCCGACTCGATCGGCGTCGCGGGCGCGACCATCCGCGTTTACGTCAACATCGGGATGTTCTCCGAGTATTGGCTCACGCGCCACAACCGTCTCATCGGCCTTACCGCGCAGGAACCGTTCGAGATTCCTTTTGCACAAGAGCATTCTGTCTTCTGGCGGGCGACGGAACAGCGAGTCGCCAATATCGCGGCTTTCTTCCGGCGACTCCAACCCTATCATCTCGCCGACGCACCGGGCGGCGCGGCCTATCTTTCGACCGACGAATCGCTCATGAATCACGGCAAGCTCATCTTTGCCAACAGTTGCGCCCATTGCCACTCGAGCAAACAACCTCCCCCCGGGATCGATCCCGAGTCTGGTGACGGGAAAGCCTGGTTTCGCGCCGCCGTCATGAAGCCGGATTTCCTTGAGAACAATTTTCTCTCCAGCGACCAGCGTTATCCGCTTTCGAGAATCCGGACTAACTCCGCCCGCGCCTTGGGAACGAACGCCATGTCCGGTCACGTCTGGGATAACTTTTCCTCGACTAACTATAAGGAACTGCCGCTCCCCGAAGACCTCGAGTTTTACAATCCGTGGGACGAGACACAGCCGATCAAGTTCCAGCCGAAAGCGAAAAAGACCGGGCCCGGCTGGTATCGCGTGCCTTCACTCGTTAGTCTTTGGAGCTCGGCACCCTTCCTGCATAACAACGCGCTCGGTAAGTTTACCGGCGATCCTTCGGTCGCAGGCCGCTTGGAAGCATTTAACGACGCCGTCGAAAAACTCCTCTGGCCGGAAAAGCGTCTCGGCAAAGCGTCGATCTGGCGGACCCAGAATGAATGTTACCTCCACCTGAGAAAGGAATTCGTCCCCGAAGTGCTGCAGTCCTTTGCCGACACGGACGGCTATGTAAAACTCGGGCCGATTCCAAAAGGCACGCCCATTAACCTGCTCGCCAACACCGAGCCCGATTTCGATCAATTGGCCGCGCTCAACATCAGTTTGGGCAAAGCTCTGCTCGCCATTCATGCCCGTAACCTTTCGCCGGAGGAAGCGCGCAAGGAACTGATCAAGTCCGTCCCCGAGTTACTGGCGGCGAACAAGTGTCCCGATTTCATCGAAGACGAAGGCCATTACTTCGGGACCGATCTGCCCGACGAAGACAAGCGCGCCTTGATCGAATACCTGAAGACTTTTTAACCCGTTGCGCCCTAACGAAAGGAAAGAAGATGACCGCTGCTGAAATGTTAAAGATGTCGCAGGCTGATCTGGACACACTGTTTACCGAAAGTCCCGCGGGAGAAATTCCCAAAGGCGAAGGTAAAGGCACGGCGATCGTCGCTCCGGGCACGACCTACACGCAGAACATTGCGAGTTTTGTCAATCACTTCGCCTGGCAGGGGAAAGTCTTCGATCCGGAGAAAGGAGTCTTGCGCAACAAGATCACGACTTTTGGCCTGAATGCCATCATCGCCAAAGTCTACAAAGGCGAAAGCTGGCTCGACGGCAAGGAGTGCATCGTCCTCGATTACTCGGACACCTCACTCCTCGCCCATTGGGTCCGTGACGAAATCCGTGAGGTCGCGCCGCACACTTATCTCGGCAAAGTTTACTGGAGCAAAAAGCGCCTGATCGATTTCGCACTCGAGTTTCCTGCTTCTGCCTAACGAATTGTTGCGGCCATGGCCGATCCCATCCCAACGCCGCCGCCCAAACCGATTGTTTGGTGGTGGCGGATCCTCGTTCTGGTGGTCGTCGGCCTGGTTATTATCGCCGCCTATAGCCTGCTGGGCCGACTTACCCTGGATAAGCCGGTCGCCTACGCCGATGCGGAAGAGTTTTTCAAATACGGCTCGCTGGGCGGCGAGCGCGAATCCGGCATCCCCTATTGGATCTGGAAAGTTCTCCCGAAACTATTTCCAGAATATCTGCCGGGAAAACAATACGTCCCGGGCCGCGAATACGCCTCGTTAGGCTTTATCTACGAACCGGGCAAAGACCTACCCGTGGGCGTTTCGCAACGCAACACCCAAGGGATCAATCGGGTCTTTCTCAACTGCGCCATCTGCCACGCCGGCACCGTGCGCGGGAGCGCGCAAAGCCCGCACACAATCTACACCGGGATGCCCTCGAACACGGTCGATCTCGAAGGCTTTCAGCGTTTCATCTTCTCCTGTGCTTCCGATCCGCGCTTCAACGCCGATCGCATGATGTGCGAAATGCAGGCGCTCGGCGCCCACTACGATCTGCTCAACCGCACCATTATTCGTTACTACGCCATTCCGTTCATGCGCGAGCGGCTCCTCATGTTGAAGGACCGTTTCCGTTTCATCGACTGGGAACCGGAACAGGGGCCAGGGCGGACCGACACCTTTAATCCCGCCAAGACACTCATCAATTATCCACTCGAAAAGATGGAGACGCGCGAGCTGGTCGGCATTTGCGACCTGCCCTCGATCTGGCTGCAAGGCCCACGGCGCGATCACGACATGCAGCTGCACTGGGACGGTAACCAGCGCAAAATGGAAGAGCGCAATAAGAACGCAGCCTTTGGGACCGGCGCCTTTCCACCTACGATCGATCTTCAAGGTTTGGCCCGCATCGAAAAGTGGCTGCTCGACCTTACGCCGCCGAAGTATCCTTTCCCGATCAATCAAGCTCTCGTCGCTCAGGGCGAGAAAATCTACGGCCAATACTGTGGCGATTGTCACGGGCGAAATGGTCGTGACTTTAGCGGACGCTGGGTCGGAGGCGTGACTCCGGTCGAGCACGTCGGCACTGATCGGCATCGCCTCGATTCATTCACGCCCGAGCTCGCTTCCACTCTCAGCACCATCTATACCGGTTATCCTTGGCGCTTCACGCATTTCCGCAAGACTTTCGGTTACGCTAACTCGCCCCTCGACGGCATCTGGTTGCGCGCCCCCTATCTCCACAACGGCTCCGTGCCGACCTTGCGCGATTTGCTGAAGCCAGGCGCGCAACGGCCGCAGGTTTTCTATCGCGGCTACGACGTTTACGATCAGCAAAATGTCGGTTTCGTCTCGCAGGCCGAACGTTTCAGTCCGGATGGTCGCAGTCTCGATGACGCCTAACGATCAAAGGACTTATTTCCGTTTCGATACACGAGTAAACCAGGCGGGCCGAACGCCGCGGGAACGCAACGAAGGCAACTCTAATGCCGGCCACGAAGGCGATGCCTACGGCACTTCGCTGTCACCGGAAGATAAGGACGCGCTTCTCGAATACCTCAAGACTTTCTGATGAAACTCTCGCCGAAGACAAAGCGTATTCTCTGGGTCGCAGCTGTCCTTTTCGTGCTCCTTCTCATCTTTGGCGGCCTTTTCACCTGGGACAAATTCTTTCCGCCAGGAAAAGCAGGTCTTCGCCAACGAAGCGGAACAATTCAAATACGGTTCGTTAGGCGCGGAAGGCGATCGGGGCGTCCCGTATTATCTTTGGCTGGTTCTTCCGAGAGTTTTTCCCGATCTCATGCCCGGGCCGGGCGGCTATAAATCGTTCGGCGTCGTCTGGGAAGAAGGCGCTGAGATTCCGGTTGGCTTTTCCAAGAAAAGGGTTGGCTTCGACCGCATCACGAACAATTGCGCCATCTGTCACACCGCTACCTGGCGGGCGCGCGAAGAGGAAACGCCACATGTCGTGATCGCGGCCGGGAGCAACGTACGCCTTCAGGAAATGCTGCGCTTCCTTTTCAAGGCAGCGCATGACCCACGCTTCAACGCCGACACCATTATGAGCGAAGTCCGGCTCGTGAGCGCAAACAACTTCGGCAACGGCGGCCTCTCATTCATCGACCGGCAGATTTATCGCTACCTGCTCATTCCCCTAACGAAAAAAGCACTACTCGAGCAGGAGAAACAATTTACCTGGATGAATCGGTATGTGAGCGACAACCATCCCAAGCCACCCTGGGGTCCGGGTCGCGACGACGCCATGAACCTGACCAAGTACTTCATGACCAGCATGCCGGAGGACAACTCGGTTGGGCCGACGGATTTTCCTTCCATTTGGAATCTCGGTATCCGCAGCGGCAAGGACAAAGCCGGCAAACAGATGCTGCTCAACTGGTCGGGCGATACGCCGGCGGTTCGTTCGGTCCTGATTGATTCCGCCCTCGGCCTTGGCGCACCGGCGCGACCATGGTTTCTGCAAAGGATGGCTGACCTTGATCGCTACCTGAGCAACCTGCCGCCGCCGGCCTGGCCATTCGCCAAAACCAGCCCGATCAATCAGCAACTTGCGGCCGAAGGTCAGAAAATCTTTGCGCGTGATTGCGCAGCCTGTCACGAGCCGCGCGGCGAATTTACGAACAAGGTGATCCCGATCGGACAGATCGGAACCGATGCCGAACGCATGCATACCTGGTCGAAAGCCGCCGCCCAGGAAGCGAATCGCAAAGTGAAAGAGTTAGGCATCGATCGTCCGCCGATGACCGAGCTTGATCCATACGGCTACATCTCACCTCCGCTCGACGGACTCTGGATGCGCGCGCCTTATCTGCATAACGGTTCCGTCCCCAGTTTGCGCGACCTGCTCAATTTGCCTAACGAACGACCACAAACCTTCCATCGCGGCTACGACGTCTACGATCCGGTAAAGGTCGGCTTCCAGGAACCGGCACCGCGTCCTGTAGGCGTGAACGGCGGGATGGAGCAGCGCTATTTCCTCTACGACACGCAACGCCGCGGCGACGGTAATGGCGGTCATCTCTACGGAACCAGCCTTCAGCCGGAAGAAAAAGATCAACTGCTGGAGTATCTCAAAACTCTCTAGCGCACCAAGGCCCTTGCCCTCTGGCATGCAGAAAGCTTAAGATAGGTTTCCGATGATCCAGGCGAATTGTCGGGCGCGGTTCACGGCGGCGGATTTTCAATTCATCGTGCAGACGCTGGCGCGTTCGCCTAACGATCAAGTGTCGCTGGTCGATCTCCTGAGTGACGCCGAAACGCGCGACGCCGTGCTGGATAATCCACGACTGGTGGAGGCCATCCTTTCCCAGACGGGCCAGCTCACGATTTCGTCGCCCTTCTACTTTTACGTTTTGGCCCGTCATGTCCTGCAACGTGCGCAGATTGCCGATCGCAAGCTCTGCGATTATATCGGCTCGCTCCTCGAGACCTTTTCACGCGCGAATGGACTGCGTTCTCCCCACAGTGACGACGAGTGCAGTCGGCAATACATCTCTGACATGCTCATCGCGCTCACACGCGCGACTGCGGCACAGAGCTTTTTGCTGCGCGCGCACGTGGGGAATTATTCACTCTTCATCAGCGGCATCTTTCACGAAAACGCGCAGCTTCGTAGTCGTCGCGGCGCGCCCGACCTGGAGTTCTACGAAAAAGTCGGACGAACTAACTTTCAACTCGTGGCCGGCCATTCGACCGCGCGCCGTTGCGAGTTAAATGATGTTTATGAAGAATTGGCCGATCGTTTTCATGAGGTGCGCCTGGCGCTTAATCGTCTCTCGGACGAACTGATCAACCTCGACGACGATCATCACCTTTCGTCGTTAGTCCTGTGAACGAAACGCTTTTCAGCCAGATTCAGCAACTCTTCGAGCGCACTTATGCCCAGGTGGGGATCAATCTTGAAGAATGCCTGATCGATCCGAGCCGTTGCCGCCAACTAACCAGGCTGGCTGGCGCTTCCGCTCGTGAATTGAGTGAGTTGGCGCGGACTTTTCTTCGCACGGCGAATGATCGGCTCTACGTCGGTATTTACTACTCACGCTGGCTCATTCAGCAGCTGGAGGAACACGATCCGCGTGCCGGCCTGACGAACAGAAATATTCGTTCGCTGATTATGTTCGTGGAAGAGATTAACCACGCCTTGCACGCGGCTCTGCAATTCCGGAATGGCGAACGCCGGATCTGCTCGGAAGGCTTTGTGCGCGATCTCGAGCTACAGGCACGAGTCGACACCTATCTAGTCCTGCTCTTATTCGTTGCCTTCTTTCGTAAGACCCAGCGTATCTCGCGCGCTGACCGCCGGTGGCTGCGTTTCCATCTTTTCGAATCGCAAAATCCTGGCGCCTTCAAAGACGCAAACCTGCGTGGGCGCTATCTCGAGACGACAGAGCTGGCGGCGAGTTACACACGCTTCCTTGATAGCTTGAATGGTCTACGACGCGTGGAGGAAATCCGCACTTTTCGGGCTCTGGACTATCAGGCAAAAAAGCGCCGCATCCTCGCCCTGATGGATGCCGAGCCAATTCGTCAACTTCTGCCGCCATCACGCCCGGCGGATTAAGCGGTTAGGCATTCGCGGCATCGCGCCGGTCTGTCGGAACAATTTACTTCCCCCTCTCTTCTCGGTTCACTTTCGAATTGAAAAGATGATCAAGCACAAAGACCTGGGCGATTCGGAGAAGCGCGAAGTGATCGTGGTTGGTGGTGGCATCGCCGGACTTTCCGCTGCCATTTATCTCGGACGCGCGGAGCGCGACACCCTCGTCATCGACTCCGGACGCTCCATGGCGAAATGGGAACCAGAAGTGCAGAATTATCTCGGCTTCCCGAACGGCGTTGCCGGATCGCAGCTCCTGCGCTACGGACGGCGCCAGGCACGGCGCTATCAGGTCGAATTTGCCAACGACGAAGTGAAAAACATCGCGCGCCGCAAAAACGGATTTTTCCTGCGTGGCCGTCGGCGCACCTACAGCACTAACCGATTGCTCATCGCTACCGGCATCTTTCATCTGCCTCCTAAGATTCCCGGCGTAAAGGAGTGCCTTGGGCACAGCATGTTTTTTTGCAAGGATTGTGACGGTTACCGTGTGCGCGGAAAACGCATCGCGATCTGCGGCGCGAACAATGAAGCGGTCGAGTACGCACTCGGCTTGCTCCATTATTCGCCCTGTATCGTCGTAGCGACCAACGGCGAAAAACCGCGCTGGAGTCAGCGGTACGGACGCCTTTTGCGCAAGTACGAAATCCCGGTGCACCGGGACAAAATTACCGGGGTTGAGCATCGCGGGTGTCAGGTGCATGGACTGCGTTTCATGGGGGCGCGTGAGGTGCGGATCGATTACATTTTCACTACCCGCGGCGATATTTTTTATACCGAGCTGGCGGAATCGTTAGGTGCGCGCCTCGATGCGGACGGTCAGATCGAAGTGGATCAATGCATGCGCACGAGTGTGCCGCGACTTTATGCCGCGGGCTGCGTTACGCCGGCCAACTGCCAGATGATCATTGCCGCCGGCCAGGGCGCGGCCGCCGCACAGGCGATCAATCGGGATTTGTTCGAGGAAAACATCAAGACCGATTCGTTGCGTCGCTTTCGCAAGGTGCAACTGAAGAAGGAAAGGACTGTGCCGGAGGAGGCTCGGCCTAACGACTAAAGGACTTCCCTTGGCAAGCTCCTGACTTTCCGAAGATCAGCGCTGGCCGGCTACTAAGGAAAAACGCTGATCGAGTTAGAGGAGAAAGCGGCCGCGCTCCATGACCTGTTCGCCGTCGAACCAGATATCGAATTCGCGGCCGACGCAGTCGATGTGCGTTTTGGAAATCCAGTTCTGGCCAGTGTGCTCGGCGTAAGGATGGCCAAAGGCAATGTGGATTCCGGGGATCTTTTCGTCCTGGAGAATGTTACCGATAATGTGGGTGCAGGCGGTATTGGTCCCGACGGCGAATTCGCCCACTCGGTTGCTGTTCTCATCCGTGCTTGTGTAGAGACGAAAATCGTCGCGTAGATCCTTGTTTTCCGATTGGAGATTAACGATGCGGTTGTTCTCCACTTCAATCGTCAGGGGAGTTTCCTTCAGGTCGCCGTAGCGTTCGCAAAGATAATCCCCGACAACGCCATCGACGACGAAGACGCCGTTCGTGTTCATGGGGGAGGTGAAAATTTCGCCACCGGGCAAATTGCCCCATTTGTCCTTCGTGATAATGCCGCTCGTCTTGAGCCACTTCAGTTTGGGCGAAAGTTCGGCAACAAAATCGGTTCCGTTGCGCGTCTTACAAGTCACGCGCTCCGCCTTGCGCGCGCGTTCGACCAGCCGCTGGCTCAGCTCGTCGATCTTGAGAAAATCGGCCCGCATTCCTTCCAGCATGATCTCGCGACTGATATTCACCATGTGGCCATGGCGAATGTGGTAGTGATTGACGACATCGCTCATCTGCATGCGCGAACCGAGCTCTCCCATCTGGGATTGCGCAGCAAAGATCGACACCTGCGACGTGGCGAGATCGTCAAGAATGGCCTCGGGCATGAACTTGAGCGGTCGTCGCGCGTGATGCTCGAGCACGAAAAGACTGAAATCGCTTCCGATGCGTTCCACTTCTGTCTGCAGGGCGGCAGCAATTTCACGCGTAGCCGCATCCGTGATTATCGTGATGCGTTCGTTAGGCTGAAGACGCAGGCAGATCTCGACCGCATTACGGGCGCCGGGAAGCAGTTCGGGATCGACAGGATCTTGGTAGAAGCGATCGGGCATAAAGGTGTCAGGTGTAGCGTAAAATCGCAGTCCGGGCAATCAGAATAGCACCGCCTGTGCCGGCCGGTTCTCTTATGCATTAACCGCGTCCGCCAATTTGAAATTGAGACCTTCGTAAGTCTCGCTGACGAGATGGTCGACGACGTCATGCATATTGTGCTCGCGTTCCCAAGCGGCAATCTGGCGATCGGCACCTGTGCCGTGGTGCAGGATTTTGCGCACGTGCTCGATCTCACGTTGGGTCCCGAGTTCGTCGACCTCGGTGCTGATGAACTGCAACAGCTCCTCCATCAAATCAAGAACGGGCACCTCACACTCCCGTCCGAAATCGATCAACATTCCTTCTAATCCATAGCGCGAGGCGCGCCATCGGTTTTCATCGATAAGACGGCGCCGGTAAACACGGAAAGTTGTGTTTTGCCAGAGCAACTTGAAGAGCCGGGCTACGATGGCCTGGATCAAGGCCGCCAATGCCATCGTGTCGTCGACACGCGACTGTGCGTCGCAGATACGGACTTCCAACGTATCGAAGAATGGATGGAGTCGAATGTCCCACCAGATTTTTTTCGGATTATCAATGCAACCCGTTTTGATGAGGAGTTTGGTGAAATCCTCGTACTCGGACAAACTTTCAAAGGCATCGGGCATGCCGGTCCGCGGGAAGCGCTCAAAAACTTTGAGCCGATAACCTTTCAAGCCCGTGTTGCGTCCGACCCAAAACGGCGAATTGGTCGAGAGCGCGTAAAGATGCGGGAGGAAATAACGCATTTGGTTCATGACGTGGATCGCCGTTTCGCGGTCCGGAATTCCCACATGGACGTGCAGGCCGAAAATGAGATTCGCGCGCGCCACCTGCTGCATGTCCTTTACGATCGTGGCATAGCGCTCGCCTTCCGTGATGTGCTGGTCGAACCAATGGGAGAAGGGATGCGTGCCGGCGGAAGCAATCTTGAGTCCCGCGCGGGCAGCGGTGCGGGCAAGATGTCCGCGCAGAGCAATGACTTGTTCGCGTGCCTTGTTCATGTCGCCACAAACGTCCGTGCCCAACTCGACGACTGACTGGTGCATCTCCGGCTTGATCTGCTCCTTTAGGGTAACTTTGCCTTCGCCCAGAATCTCCTGGATGTGAGAACGCAGCTCCCGCGTGACCGGATCGATGATCTGGAATTCTTCCTCGATACCGAGAGTGAAGATGTGATTCGACGTGCTCATTGATCTTTAGGAAGAATCGCCAAGTCGGTGAGCCGCGCAACTGTGGAGAGACACGTGTCTTGGCCGAAGTCATCGGACGGCGGCTGAAGGCTACTTTGGAAAGACTATTGCGCCTTCGTTCGAGTTTGGCGTTGGTCCCAGGCAGGCTTTACTTTTTCCAATCGAGCGCGCCTTTCTTCAAGGCATAGACATAGCCAACCATGAGGATCGAAACGAAACTCAACATGCTCCAAAAGATGACGTGGCTATGAACCATGGCATCGCGATAAACCACCGCCCATGGATACATGAAGACAATTTCGAGATCGAAAAGAATGAAAAGCATCGCCACGAGATAGAACTTCACGCTGAAGCGCGGTTGCGCTTCTCCCTGCGGCACCATGCCGCACTCGTAGGCCGAATCTTTCGTGCGGTTGCGCACTCCGGACTTCCCAAGCAAGACGCTTATGGTCAGGGCGCCGACGGCAAATCCAATCGCCACCACAGCCTGGAGAAGGATGGGAATGTATTCGCGGATCATGAGCTCAAACCGCTCCCCGCGACGGCTTCTAACGCGAGGTCGTTGCCGCTGGAATGTGACCGTTCGGCGGAATCAGGGCCTTGGCCAACGCCGAGGGAAGGCCACGATACTTTTTGCCGTTCTTTTTCACCATCCCGCGTGCGACAAGATTTTGCAGTTTCTCGTAGGCGCGTAGACGCAACATTTCCTCACCCCCGCTAGCCGCATTCCGGGCTCGCAGGTTTTCGTGCAGAATCTCGAAAAGCTGCTTGAATTCGAAGGAAGTGCGCCGGGAGAGAACGGCGACCAATTCCTCGGTTACGAGATCTGGCACGCGACGAGAGAATGCATTCTTTTTCAGGATGGCCATAGGGCGCAAAAGATAACATATCTTGGTAGAACCGCAGCTGTTTTCTCGTTTGCGCGAAAAATAACTTCCTCGTGGTGTGCGATTCTGGCGCAGCCGCAGATATCCGCGGGATTTTCGCCTAAAACGGGCTCGGACTTGGACTTGGGCTCGCCAAGGTCGACGAAGGCGAGGTTGTCGGACTGGCTGACAACCCAGGTACTTTTAGTCCTTGGTGAAAATATGCGAGTGAGCCAATTATCGCCGCCGCGATGCCGACAGTTGCCTGGCGAAACGTCACCGGGCCAATCGACTCCGTCACGTAGCCATCGTTTTCGTAGCGCTGCGACATCACAATGGGAGAAAGGTGCCTTGTAATCGCCTCGGGGGGCGGAAACTTTGCCAGATCGACGGTCTTGTTCCAGGCGGGATAAAGTGTCGCGCCCATGGTCAGAAGCGGGCGAATCGCCGAGTCCAGCCGCTCGTAAAGCAACTTGGTATCGACATAGTTAAAGGCCGACTCACCTCGGGGCACTAGCGCATCCGCATCGCGAAAGGTTTTGTTTTTCTCGAGGCCATTCGGCGGAATCGCCCCGGTGAGCACTGCTTTCACTGCTCCCTGGTCCAAACCGAGAACGAAGAGCCGATCGTTCAGGGCCATCGTCAGGCTAAGTGGCACCAGTCCGTCGAGAATTTGCGCGCTGAAGAAGGTCGAACCGTTTTCCTCTGTTCTAGTCCAGCCTGCGCCAGCGACTTCCATAGTTGCGAGTGCATCGGCGATCTTACGTGCGCGGGACGGGTCTTTCACCGGCAGCGCTGCGAGGAACGCCGGCCAATGCGCGTCCTGCGTCCAGATTCCACTTGTCTCCGCCTGTTCGCCAAATGTGGCCCGTACTTCATCAGCGGTGATTCCATGCGAGTTCAAGGTTTGGCCGAAGTCTTGAAGCCACGCCATAAGGCCCTGAGCCGGTCCAGTCGACGGGGCGAGAAAGTTTGGCGGCCAATGCAGTTCTGAAACCGTGTAAAGAAAAGTATCGGTCGTCGCTGCTTTCAGGAGAGGCTGCGTCAACTTCTCCTTCGATCCCGCCCGCGGCATTTCCAGAAAATCCACCTCGCGCATCTTGCCGTGCTGAAATCCGAATGTGGTTGCGAAGCTGCGCACTGATTTCAGGCGTTCCAGCTCAGCCGTGGCGAGCGGCTGTTCCGCCATCGCCAAAAGAAGACTCAGCTTTTGCGCGAACGGCTGAGGATCAACGTAGAGCAGAGCGTCATAGTCGCTTCCCAGATGTTTGGTCGCTGCTGCGAAATGCGGATTTTCCTCCAGGGAACCGCTCGTTTGTTCGCCGCGGCGACGCGTTCGGTCGAGCAAAGCCTTCAAGGTCGCAAGATCATTCGAGGCAAAGAACCAGTGATTATGGTAGACGCTCGTGTAAGTGAGGTTACCCACGGCCACCACCTCGATCGGATGCTGTTCGTAGACGACCGTCGTATGTTTCGCCCCGCTCGATTTCGGCCACCAATTGGCCTCCCGCTGCGCGATGAATTGCCGAGCTTTCTCCTCTGTGGTCTCGAAATGAAACCCGCCGATGACCACGGGCTCGTTTTTTTCCAGGGAGGTGAGGGCGAGAAAGAGATGGTTCGAGCCGAGTTGCAGAAATTCCTCCAGCGTTTGGTGGCTCGATTGATCTTTTGGCAATTGTGCGAGTGGGCGTTGCAGCCAGGCCTGCACCGAAGGCTCCCGCCAGATTTGATAAAGGTCACTCTGGTGCCAACGCTCACGCGTGCGCATCGGAGAACTCGCCTGTGCCAGGAGCAGTGTCGACCCAGGCAACAGCTCCGGCACTTTCGCCAACTGGTTCGCGATCTGAATCCGCAGCGTCACCCAAACCGCAGCTGCCACGACGAGCGCGATCGCTATCAGCGCGAGAAATTTTTTCATCGGCGGAGTCTCGCATCAAATCGCGTCGCCGCGAGCCTCGCCGCGCGCTCGACATTTCGCGCGGCATCGACGATCTCCATGCATGAAAAGATGTGCGGGCTCACAGCTCGTTCTCGGCCCATTCCACGAGAGCGCTGTCGTGACAGCCGCGGAAGAGGCGCTTGCCAACTGTGGCGGGCAGCCGACCTGTGGTTTTCTTTTTCTCTCCGCCAGCTGGCTACCTCAAATTGCTGAAGTTCTGGATCTCGTTAGGCTGCATGGCCGGATTCCACTCCTCGTCGGCGCAGTCGGTGGCGGGCTCATCGGCGTGAAGCGCGAAGCAGAAGGCGCCGCCGGCATGTCGCTCCTCCTCGTCCGGCTGGAGGAGACAAAGCTTACGCCGGTCGTCATTTCAAACGAACAAATCGAAGAATCGACCGGTCCGGCCTATTGGCAGATGGAAACCGGACTCAGTCCGGAGGACGTCGATTCCTGGATTGTTTTGGCGAACCCATTTGCGCCTGAGCTGGAACGTTGGCTGGCAGAATGGAACATAGCTTTCCCCAATACGCCGAGCATTGGCGGGTTGGCCAGCGGGATCAACGGTCCAGGTGAAAACGGTCTCCTCCTTGATGGCAAAATGATAGACGCCGCTGCCCTCGCGCTGGCCGTCAAAGGAACGAGGATTCGCACCATCGTTAGTCAGGGCTGCAAGCCGGTGGGTGAACCTTTTACCATTACCCAGGCGGAAGAAAATCTCGTTTACTCGCTCGGCTCGCGACCGGCTTATCAGGTCCTTAGCGAAACCTTTAACGCTCTTTCCGATAACGAAAAAGAGCGCGCGCGGGGCAATCTTTTTGCCGGTATCGCTGCTTCCGAATATGTCGCCGAGTTAAAGCGCGGCGATTTTCTTGTCCGGAATTTGTTAGGCGCCGATCCGCAAACCGGCGCGGTCGCAATCGGTGCGCGCGCCCGGACCGGACAGACGCTTCAATACCAACTACGAGACAAGCGCACCGCGCACACCGACCTGGTCGAGCTGGCCACCGTGAATGGCTTGCAGGGTTGCGAGCCCTTTGCTTCGCTCATCTTTTCCTGCAACGGTCGCGGGCAACGATTTTTTGGCGCCCCAAATCACGACGCCGCCACCCTGGCTGAAATCTTCGGCCCGGTTCCAAGCGCCGGCTTCTTTTGCAATGGCGAAATCGGTCCGATCGGTCACGCCAGCTATCTCCACGGCTACACCGCCTCCGTAGCGCTATTCTGCGATTAGTCCGATCGAATTTTGGCTCGCGGATGATACTTGTGGTGGATCGCCTTCAGCCGCTGCTGATCGACGTGCGTGTAAACCTGCGTCGTCGAAATGTCGGCGTGCCCGAGCATCTCCTGAATAATGCGCAGATCCGCACCGTTGCCTAACAAATGGGTGGCGAAACTGTGCCGCAAGAGATGCGGGTAGACATTTGCCTCCAAGCCGGAGCGTCGGGCGATCGCCTTCACAATCTGCCAGATGCGAACCGTCGTTAGGCGGCCGCCACGCACGGATAGAAAAACCTCACTTCCGCTCCGGCGCCGGACCAGACGTGGCCGCTCCTCTTCCAGGTAGGCAGCGAGCGCCCCGCAAGCCTTGCGCCCCACCGGCACAATCCTTGTCTTGTTGCCTTTTCCAGTCACGCGGACAACGCCGCTCTTCAGATCGAGATTTTCCAGCTTTGCTCCCGCCAGTTCCGAGATGCGAAGCCCGCTCGCGTAGAGCAATTCCAGCATCGCCTTGTCTCGCAGTCCCAAAGGCGCCTTCATGTCCACGCTTTCGAGCAATTGTTCGACCTGCAACTCATTCAAGGTCTCCGGTAGATAGCGCTCAATGCGCGGCAGACCTAACGACTCAGTCGGATCCTTGATGACAAAGCCGCGTGCGCCGGCGAAACGAAAGAAAATCTTCAAAGCCACCACAATGAGTTTGATCGAGGAAGCGGCGAGTCCGCCACGTTTCCGTTCCGCCAGGTATTCACTCACCAGAGGCAGCCCGACCTCCTGCGCCCGTGTGATCTGCTTTCGTTGCGCGCACCATTGGGCAAATTCCCCTAACGATCGCTGGGTGGAGAGCTGATAATTCTCCGACAAACCGCGCTCGACTGCGAGGTAGCGAATGAAAGCCTCGATCTCCTCCTCCATTGCGCTCCACGCTATCTGTGCTCGCGTTGACAAAGCAAACGCGGACTCGATTGTTTCCTGCGATGAGTCTCGACCTAAACAGCCTGCTAAAAGACTGGCCCCATGAACCCGGTGCGATCAAAGTCCGCAAAGTCCCCGGTCTTGACGGCCGAGAAAAGTTACAGCTCCGGATCGATCTCGGTCTGCTCCAGATGGAGATGGAAGGCCGGCCTGATGGTCAGCGCCCCCACAACTGTGAGTCCTGTCTTGTCTACCATCAACGTCAGGCGATTCGCGCGGCCCAGCGGGGTGAAGAATATCAGCTCACGGCCGAGCAATGCAGCGAGCTGCAGCAGGAAGGTATTCAATATTATCACCGCTACCTGAGTCTCTTTCAGCTCGACGAGTTCGAAGGAGTGATCCGCGACACACAACGCAATCTCGATCTCTTCACATTTGTCGACGAACACAGCGACCGCGAAGATGTCGTCTGGAGCTTCCAGCAGTTTCGGCCCTACGTGCTCATGATGAATACGCGAGCGCGGGTTTCCATTCTGCTCGGAGAAGGAAAATTCACGGAGGCCATTGGCGAAATCGAAAAGGGTCGGGACCGGATCGTGGAGTTTTTCCAGCAGTCATCCTTTCCGGAATTGGAAGCGAAAAGTTCCGAGATCGCCTTCCTCGACGAGTGGCTGGAGGAAGTGCGGGCCAAACGTCCGCTGACGAAGCTGGAAGTGATGGAGCGCGAAATGGAACGGGCGATCGCTGGCGAACGTTACGAGCGCGCCGCGGAACTACGCGACGCTATTCGACAGTTCAAGGGGCGGACGCTCTAAGCGGGAGCGATTGTTTCGGGCGGGTCAGCCTAACCTTTCCATGGCAGCGTCCGATTCCAGTCTGACGGAACGCAAGGAGCGCTGGGCCCGCAAAATGGCGGGAAAAGCCAGACCATCTGTCCGCTCGCAAGATCGCCTTCCGCCCGGTCAGCATCTCACTCCCGGCTTTCCGGTGCTCGATCTCGGGATTCGTCCCGAGATTTCGTTAGGCGATTGGCGCCTCGAGATCGGCGGCCAGGTGGAAAGTCCGATGACGCTGAACTGGGAGGAATTCAACGCCCTTCCGCAATTCGACGACGTAAGCGATTTCCACTGCGTCACCACCTGGAGCAAATTCGACTGTCGCTGGAGTGGTGTCGCCTTCTTCACCATCGCCGATCTCGTTAGGCCAAAACCAGAGGTGAATCACGTCCTCTTTACCAGCTACGACGGCTATACGACGAACGTCCGCCTCTCCGATTGTCTCGACGAGGATGTTTTGGTTGCGACGAGGTTTGAGGGCAAACCGCTTACCCGCGAGCATGGCGGCCCCGCGCGTATGATCATTCCGAAATTGTATGCCTGGAAGGGAGCGAAATTCGTCAGGCAAATTGAATTCGCCGGCGAGGACAGGCTGGGTTTCTGGGAAGTACGCGGTTACAGCAACACGGCTGATCCCTGGACGGAAGATCGTTTCTCGTGAGGGATTCGGAGCGCTCTCCTCGCCGATGGACGATCGTCGCGGCCTTCGTCGCCCTTTATCTCATCTGGGGTTCAACTTATCTGGGTATCCGCTTTGCGATTGAGTCGATCCCGCCCTTGCTAATGGCGGGCACGCGTTTCTTTTTTGCGGGCGCCATCATGTATGCCATTGCCCGCTGGCAAGGCGCACCGAAGTCTTCGTTCGCGCAGTGGCGGGTCGCCTTTATTATCGGCGCCTGTTTGCTTTTCTTCGGTAACGGCGGAGTGACCGTCGCCGAGCAATGGGTGCCGAGTGGGCTTGCTTCATTGCTCGTGGCGACCGTTCCGATTTATATTGTGCTCCTCGCCTGGTTGAGCGGCTCTGCGCCGCGACCGCGAGCGCTCGTTTTGCTTGGCCTCGCCGCCGGCTTTGTTGGCGTCGGCATTCTCGTCGCACCAGCTCTTGGTGCGTTGCCCGTGGCCGGGGCAAAGCACCTTGGACTTGGCATGCTCATTCTTCTTTTTGGTTCGTTAGTCTGGTCGATCGGCTCCCTTTACTCGCGTCGCGTACAACATTCCGTGCCACCGTTTTTGTCGTCTGCGCAAACCATGCTTTGTGGCGGCGCTTTGATGTTGATCGCGGGAGTTCTCAGCGGCGAAGGAAGCGACTTCCATCCGCGCCATCTGAGCCTTTTGTCGTTAGGCGCATTTCTCTATCTTGTCCTGGTGGGCGCCATCGTCGGTTACACGGCCTACATTTTTCTTCTCCGCCATTGCGATCCGGCGAAGGTAGCAACCTATGCCTACGTTAACCCGGTGGTGGCTGTTTTCCTGGGCGCGTCCTTTGCCGGCGAAAATTTGAACGCGCGCACCATCGTGGCTGGGACGATCATTATTGGCTCGGTCGCGCTTGTCCTTACTACGCAAGAGGAGAAAGGAGATACCGTCGTGCCTGCAATGGCGGCGGTTGCGCAAAGGAAATAAGAATCGCTATTGAGGGATTGGAAGATGAAACCGGAAGATGCCAAGGCAATCGAAACGCTCGAGGCGAATTGGCGCGCCGAACGCGAGACCGCGCTGGTCTACCGCGATCTGGCGGCAAACGAGGCTGACGAAAAACGCCGCGGCATTCTCCTGCGCATGGCGGATGCCGAAGAGCGACATGCTGTGCGCTGGGAAGAAAAGTTGCGCGACTTGGGCGCAAAGCCGCCTGAGTTAACGAACGATTGGCGGCGCAAACTCAACCGCTGGTTCACGCGCGCTGCCGGGGCGGATGTCGCCATCCGTCGCATGGAAGCGGCGGAGGATCGCGACAAAGAACGCTATCAGGCGCAACAACAGGGGGTGCTCGCGACGAACGAGGAAGAAAAAGAATTCCTTCGCCAAACAGCGCTCGAAGAAAAAGCGCACTCTCACATTCTCAACACCATGGCTGGGCCTTCTCCATCGTTAGGCGCGAAGGGCCTGCTCGATAATATCCTGAAGCGCGAGCGCTGGCATGGGCGTGGTGGTGGCTGGGTGGCGGACGCCATTTACGGCGTAAACGACGGGCTCGGTGCGGTCTTCGGCATCGTCTCGGGCGTGGCCGGCGCGACCGATAATCAGCAGCATTACATTCTTATCGCGGGTCTAGCCGGCATGATGGCTTCCTCCCTTTCCATGGGCGCGGGGGCATGGCTGGCGAACAAGAGCGAACGCGAAATCTACGAAGCAGAGATCTCGCGCGAAAAGGCCGAGGTCGAAGAAAACCCGGAGGAAGAAATCGAAGAGATGGCGCTTTTCTATCAACTGCAGGGCTTCGCTCCGGAGGAAGCGCAGCGCATGGCCGAGCGCCTTGCCGAATCGCCGGAGCAAATGGTGCAGGCGATGGCCCAAAGCGAACTGGGCTTGTCGCAACATCATTTCCCCAACCAATGGACTTCCGCCTTTTCCGCCGCGCTCTCCACCGCGGTAGGTGCTTTCATTCCGATCGTGCCCTTCTTTTTCATGAGCGGTTTTCCTGCGGTCGTCGCAGCCTTTGTGATTAGCATTCTGGCGCATTTCGCAGTTGGCGCGATCAAATCGCTCATTACCATTCGCTCGTGGTGGGCCTCAGGTTTGGAAATGACGGTCGTCGGAATTCTGGAAGCAGTCGTGACTTACGGTCTGGGCTTGGCGTTCGGTGCGATTGGATAGGCGCTCGTTAGGCTTTCGTCAGGTATGATCGATCCCAAGCTCGCTGTCATCATTCCCGCATTCAACGAGTCGCGTCGCCTGGCCGACAATCTCCTTACTCTTCTGAGTTACCTCCAAACTTTCCGGCCCGAAGCGGAACTGATCGTGGTCGACGATGGCTCGACCGATCGCACCGCCCAGGTTGCGGAAGAACTTTTCGCGACCCGGCCGGATGTCTCGGCGCGCGTTTTACGCTTTGAGCAGAACCACGGAAAGGGACATGCGGTGCGCGCCGGCTTGCTCGCGACCAGTGCGCCGATCGCCCTTTTTTCCGACGCCGATCTTTCGACGCCCATCACCGAGCTGCCGAAGATTGTCGAGCCAATCGAGCGCGGCGACTACGACATTGTCATTGGCTCGCGCGCACTGGATCGCAGTTTGATCGGTCATCGCCAGCCGTGGCGACGCGAACAAGGCGGAAAAGTCTACAACGCGATCGTGCGCCTAACGACTGGCCTGCCTTTTGCCGACACGCAGTGCGGTTTCAAGGCTTTTCGCATGTCCGCCGTGCGACCAATCCTCGAGCAGGCGGAGGTGGATGGCTTCGGTTTTGACGTCGAGCTTCTGTTCCTTGCTCGTCGCGCCGGATGCCGCGTGCTGGAAGTTCCGGTGCGCTGGGATCATCACGAAGGCAGCAAGGTCCACATCGTGCACGACAGCTTGCACATGTTTGCGGAAGTCGTGAGCTTGCGGCGGCGGGTGGGGCGGGGAACGCCGCAACCGGTAAGGGCGAAAGTCTCTCGTTAGGCAATCGCGCGGGAAGAATGCAAACAAGAAAATCTCTTTGCTCACAACTCGTTAGGCTGCTTCTGGCCAGCTGCATTCTGAGCGCGACAGTGCATGGACAGGAAGTGCGACGGGCTCTTCCGGTAAACCCGCCAGTCGTGACGACCCCTGCTCCGGCGCCGCCGCCTAACGTTCGTCCGACATCGCAGCTTCCGACCGCGTCGTCGCAGAATCCACCGGTCGCAGCCACGCCGGGCATTGCTCCTCCGCCGGTGCCGATCGTTCCGGGCGTTCCCGCGACGGTCAACGACACCGCACGTTTTCTTGCCGGCCTCCCGGTGGCGGAAGGAACGCCGCTTTTCGCGCTCGAACAGACAGGTCCCTGGCAACAGCATGCCGGATTCTTCGATCAAGCCTGGGCCAAACTGGCGACGCGCCAGCTGGCGAATATTCGTGATTGGGAAGTGAATTACCTGCCCGACGCGACGCAACCGCTCTCGGCGGTTTACTATTTCTTTAGCGGTCCGGATCTTCTCTACGCGAACCAGTTTTTCCCCAATGCCAACACTTACATCCTGGCCGGGACCGAGCCGATTGGACCGCTTCCCGATGTGCTGCATTTTGCGGGCCCGCCGCTCGAGCCCGTTCTGCAAAACCTCGAGAAATCGCTCAACAGCGTTCTCAATTTTTCGTTCTTCATCACGAGGGAAATGAAGACGGATCTGCAAAACGAGCAGCTCAAAGGAACGCTGCCCATTTTCTATGTCTTCCTTGCGCGCGCCGGCAAGACGATCACGGAGGTGAACTTCATCACCCTGGACAAAAACGGGCAGCCGCATCCGTCCTCGCCTAACGAAAAAGGAAAGGGCTTAACGCCGGGTGTGCGCGTTACCTTTACCGGCGCACCCGATTCACCGGCGAAGACTCTCTATTATTTCACGACCGACCTCTCCAATGACGGCATCCGCAGTCAGCCCGGCTTCTTGAAGTTCTGCGCGGCTCAGGGGACGGCGGCAAGTCTGCTCAAATCGGCCTCCTATCTGATGTTTGAGAATGGATTCAGCACATCCCGCGATTTTCTGCTCAACCACAGCAAAGCGATCGTGCAGGACGACTCCGGCATTCCAATCGGCGCCTTCGATTCGGCGCGCTGGTCGCTACGTTTCTTTGGGAGCTACGCTGGGCCGATCGATCTCTTCAAACAGTATTACCAGCCGCAGTTGTTCGAAATCTTCCGGCAAAGTAACCCGGCGCCGCTGCATTTCGGGATCGGCTATCGCTGGAGCCCGAGCAAATCCACCCTCATTGTCGCGACGTTGAAGAACGGCACGGCCAGCTCCGAATCGTCGAGGTAAGGTCTCGCGCGAAAGCGACTATCGCTTGCGCAGGAACTGTCTGGCCCGGATCGTTAGCCGACCTTTTTCCAGACAACGTCTTCGTTATTTCTGCGATCGATTAACGCCGCCGCTTTCCCATCCGGACCGAGACGAAAGAGGATCCGGCCTTCGACCCCGCGTCGGAAAAATAGACCGCTCACTTCCGGCACGAGCTCCACCTTCTTGCCCCCGGTCCGCTGCAGAAAGAGCTTGCCGTTTTCGCTGGTCAAGATGCTCTTGCGCTCCGATTTCGGGGAGAGCTCATAAGTTCCGAGGTAAGCCGCGAGCTCTGCCGGCTCGGCTTTGCCCTCGGCGGGATCCTCGTAATAACGGAAGGCCTGGCTGGCGACGATTTGCCATTGCCCGGCGCGCTTCATCCAAGTGTCGATCTGATGGTAACGGGCGTGCAATTCCTGTCCGAAAATTGTTTCGGTCTCCAGCATGTCGTAGCTCAAAACCGCGGTCCCCGACGTGATTCGGCTTTCGGGTTTATCGATCGTGATCTTGCCCGAGTAACCTTCTGGCAGGGGTGCGATATCGGCCACGAGTTGCGGCTTGTTCAGAGCGCGGCCTTTCTCGTCATGATACAGACAGTCGTCCGCGTAATACTTTTTCCAGGGCGCAGCATTTCCTGGCACGACAGCGTCGCAAAGCTCCTGCGTCCGGCGCACGAGTTCATCCTGGGTGATCAAGTCGGGTTCGGCTGCGCGAAGCGGAGGAAGAAAAACGAGCAGCAGCCAGGCAAAGGCGATGACTGATTGTTTCATGAGATTACGGACGTTGCAGGTTCGTTAGGCAGACTCCTGCGCCGAACCAAATCAAAACGGCAGATGGGTTACGATCCAGATAATCGCGAGCCCGAGGGCAAGGACGAGGGCGATAAAAAGCAGACGACCCTCGCTGCGCTGTTTGCGCAACGACCGTGGCCGGCGACGCTCCGACTTCGCGTCGGTAAAACGTTTGTCATTAAGTGCGATGGAAACGTCGAGGCGTTCGCGGCCTTCGCTCGCACGTTCCAGCAGCTCCTCGCGCTGACGGCGTGATCGTTCTTCGGCGACGCGCGGAGCGTCCTCAATCATGCGCTGGAGGTCGTCCATCTTCTTGCGCAGGTTGGCTTCCTCACGAGCAAGCTCCTGCTGCTTGTGGTTTAGCGGCGTATCGGATGAAGCGGGTCGACGAGCCATTGCACGCCTAACGAGCCGGGCCGTTCATCCAGAGGAAAACGACGAGCGCGATGATGGCAAAGACGATCAGCGGCAGAGTGAAGGCGAACCCAATCTGCACCCACTGTCCGAAGGATTGCGCCATTCCGCTGTGGCTTTCGGACGCCGGACTCGCTTCCGGCAACGGCAGGTTTTCGCTCTCATCGTTGGTCGCCTGGAGACGGCTGCGTTGCTGGCTGTATTCGGCCCGAGCGTCGTCGACCATGCTGAGAGCGCGACTCAGTTCCTTGTTCAGGTCGGTCGGATTCCAGGTCCGCGGATCGATGCCTTCCAGAATTTGGAGATGCTGACCGAAGCTCTCGCGCGTGGCGCGCAACTGCTCCATTTTCTTCTGCGCCTCGTAGGCTTCGCGCTCCAGCACGACAAGCGAGCGCGTTAGCTTGTCGGTCATCTCTCCGCGACCACGCTCCAGTTCTTCCTGGCGTCGGCTGAGTTCCTCCAGCTCGCGCTTTTGCTTTTCGATTTGCTCCTGCTGGCGCTTGAGCTGAAGAAGCTGTTCCTGCGCCTTTTGCACCTGCGAATCGAGGTGTTCGGTGCTGACCTGATCATCCTCGTTGAGCTCCAGCATTTGTTCGATCGGGCGGATGCGTTCAGACATGGCGTTTCGATGCGGCGGCAGACGGTACGGCGGTGATATTAATTGTGCGCCGGGAGAATGCCAGATTTTTCACTCGGCTTTGCACAGTTTCGCTCCGCCTCGTCGTCGGAAAGGGCTACTCGCGTCCAAAGGCGCGACGATTTCGGAACCTGGCGCGCTTCCAGCGTGGTGGAGAAACATTGCCTAGCGACCAGGCATCATCTCCAGGAGAACACCGCGGAAATATTCTGTCTCCGGAATGGTGGGGAGCACGGGATGATCGAGCGCCTGCTCGAACCGTCGCAAGCGCCGCGCGGAACGCCGGGCATCAACCAGCGCATCAGCGATCATTTCTTCGAAGATCTCAGCTCCCACATGATGCGAGCAGGAAAAAGTCGCGAGTATTCCGTTAGGCGAAAGCAGCTGGAATGCGCGCACGTGCAACTCCTTGTAACCGCGCAAGGCGCCGTGCAATCCGCCTTTGGTTTTGGTGAATGATGGCGGGTCGAGGATGATGAGGTCGAAGCGCTCTTCCGCTTTCTCCGCGCCGCGCAAGAACTGAAAGACATCCTGCTCGACCCAGCGAACCTCGAGCCCATTGTGCTCTGCATTCTCTTGCGCCAGACGAACGTTCTCCGCGCCTACTTCGACGCCGACCACTTCACCCGCCCCCGCCCGGGCGCAAGCGAGAGCGAAGGCGCCCTGGCTGGTGAAACAATCGAGCACGCGACGGCCAATGGCATGCTGCGCGACCAGTTCGTAATGCGGTAACTGGTCGAGGTAAAAGCCGGTCTTTTGCGAGTGCAGGAGATCGATGCGCAAGTGCAGACCGGCAACCTCAATCTCGAGTTCGTTAGGCACATCGCCGGACAAGGTGCCGCTGCGCAGCTCCATGCCTTCTGCTCGCCTAACGACAGCGTCGTTGCGCTCGATGATGGAGCATTCTCCCGCGAGATCCTTAAGCGCCCTAACGATCAGATCCTTTCGCTGGTCCATCGCCAAAGTGAGCGTTTGCAGGACGAGGTGATCGCCGTAACGATCCACGATTACTCCCGGCAACCCATCGCTCTCGCTCCAGACCAGCCGGCACAAACGCAGATTGATTCCACGCCTGGCGCGGTACTCCATCGCCTGGCTGACGCGCCGTTGGAAAAAATCGAGATCGAGATCCTGTTTTCGTCGCGAAAAACGGCGCGCTACGATTTGTGACTTTGAATTGTAGATCGCGCTTCCAATCAGATGATCGCGCCCATCTTTCAGCGAGATGACGTCCCCGTCTTTGGGTTGACCGAAGACCTTCAGCACTTCGCCGCTGAAGACCCAATCGTGCCCGTGCAAAATGCGCGCTCGCGGCTTTACAACCAATCCCGCCATGATCTGCACTGACGGGCAAGCAGGTCGTTAGGGCAAGTGATCGCCTGCGAAGCGAGAAACCCCTTTGCGAAGTTCGCGGCCACTGCGGCCGGAGGATATCTCGCGCACCTAGCGACCGTTTTTCCGGGTGGTCAGGCGGCTGCCACTACCAGGCACCTGGCTCGGTTAGAATGCGTCGCGCCAGCCAAGTCATCCCGATCACGAGCAATAAATCGCCGGCGAACAAACCAGCCGCAACGCCGGCGGCATGCCCGAAGGGAAAGATCAATCCGCCTAACGCCAGAAGGACCGGCGCGCCCAAACCAAACCGACCGGTCCGAAGCAGCGCCAGCCCGAGAAGGATCAGCCCTGTAGAGAAGAAAAGTCCCAAAGGGAAAATGGTGAGGAAAAGTCGCGGATCCGCCTTGAAAATTCGTTGCAGGGTATCGGCCGGCAGACCCGGAACCCCGTGCAGGAGCACGCCACGGATGCGAAACAGAGCGATCGTTTGCGCTGCAGCCATCGCTCCGACAATCACGCAGCCGCTACCGACTAAACCGAGGAAGCTGCATTGCGGTCGCGTTACGTGGCCGAGCGCGAGCGCTGCCGGGATGAAAAAAACGAACGCAATCCAATCGATCGTCGTCCAGACAAAACCATAACCGGTGAAGACCTGAAACAAATCGGCTACGAAAAGCAGCAGCGGGGCGGCGATGAGAGAGCCACCGCCAAGGCGCCGGCGAGGTTCAGCGTCAGCCTGGTCGGTCATTGCGCCATTCAATGACGGAAGCGAAGCGGGTGCAAAGCCATTCACGAGCCTTGCTCTCGAAATCCCCAAGCAACGCCTCGTCTCCCTCCTCCGCGCCGCGGGAACAATGGCTGGATTTTCCCGCACCTTTTGCGAATATCTCCGTTACCGTGGATCCAGTTACTCTTAATCCAGAAACAACGCCACCCGTCGCCGCGGACGCAACGAAGTCGACCGCTGAGCGGGCTGACCTCCGGCCGGAGAACATCGACGACGCCGTCATTCGGCTGGCCGGTAATTCACAGGACGGCATCCAGACCGCAGGCGCGTTCCTCGCCCGGCTTGCCGGCCGCAGCGACCAGGACGTCATGACTTACATGACGATTCCAGCCACGATTTCCGGCGGGCCGTCGATATTCCAAGTGCGCATCGGGTCGGGCGAAGTTCTTTCTGCCGGCGACGAAGCTGATTTCCTGGTCGCGTTTTATCCACACAGTTATGAGGACCATCTCGGTTTCCTCAAGGAAGGCGGCGTTCTTCTTTATGATTCCGACAACGTCGAGCCCGACCTCGACGACAAACGCTTCGTTTATCTCGGCGTGCCGATTACCGGTCTGACCGTCGAGGCGCTCGGCGGCACGGCCAAAGACAAGGGCAAAAACATGTTTGTCCTCGGCCTGATCTGCAAAATTTTCCACCTCGACGCCGACAAGATGAAGAATCTGATCACGGAGAAATTTGGTGGCAAAGACGAGAGCGTCGTCAATACGGCGCTTATGGGATTCCAGGCAGGCTATAACTATCCGGTCGGTAATTTCCTCAAGCAGCTTTACCAGTTCGAACACGTCCCGCGCGCCAACGGCCGCGCCCAGATCACGATGGATGGCAATCAGGCCCTCGCTTACGGGCTTATCGCCGCGGGCATTCGCTACGGCGCAGGCTATCCGATTACCCCGTGGTCGTCGGTCATGGAGATTCTCCGGCGCGAACTCCCGAAGTACGGGGGAATTTTTGTCCAAGCCGAGGATGAACTCGCTGCGGTTTCGCTCGCGATTGGTTTTTCGATTTCGGGCAACCTTGCCGTCACTGGCAGCGCTGGTCCCGGCATTTCGCTGAAAACCGAAGCGATCGGTTGGGCTTCGATGGCCGAGATGCCGCTCATTATCGTCAACGTCCAGCGCGGCGGACCGAGCACAGGCTTGCCGACCAATGTCGAGCAGAGCGATTTGTTCCAAGCCATGTTTGGTGGGCACGGCGACAGCCCGCGGGTCGTGCTCGCGGCGCGATCGGTCGAAGATTGTTTTTACATCGCGCTCGAAGCGGCCCGGATCGCGCGCAAATACAGCACACCAGTCTTCATCCTGAGCGACAGCTCGCTCGCGACCCGGATCGAAGCGTTCGATGAGCCAAATCTCTCCGAGTTAATGCAGAACGCGAAACCCGATCTCACTCCCATCCAGACCTTCAAGCCATATCCCATTGACGGCATCACGCAGCACGTTGCGCCCGGGACGCGTATCCTGGACGGCAAATATCCGCTCCTTTCCGGTCTCGAACACGATGAGATGGGTCACCCGACCGGCAGCCCGAAGTTGCACATGGTCATGACCGCGAAACGGCGCAACAAACTCCGCAAGCTCGCCGAGGAAGTGGAAGTGCCTGAGGTTTATGGTGACCAGGAGGGCGACGTCCTCCTCGTCGGCTGGGGCTCCACGTATGGCCCGATCCATGAGGCTGTGACGCAGGCGCGGGCGCACGGCGAAAAAATCGGTGCCATCCATTTCCGTCATCTCCATCCGTTGCCCAACGGGCTGGAAAACATCTGGCCGAAATTCAAACGCATCGTCGTCGTAGAGATGAACGACCTTGGCGTTTACGGCTATGGCCAGTTCGCAACTGTCCTTCGCGCCCGTTATTGCGAGCCCAAGATTGAGAGTGTGACCAAGACCGACGGACTCACTTTCCGGGTGAGAGAAATTCTCGACGGAGTTTTCGAAGGCCGGACTTTCGCCGCAAAAAAAATCCCGCGCGTAGGTGCGGCCACCGTCCACTCCGACACCGCGGGCGAGAACGTTAAAAACACGCGCGAAGTCGTGCCTCAGGGAGTAGGCTAAGACCAGGAATTTCTGGTTTTCAAATTTAAAATTTCTAACTTATGAGCGATACAGTAACAGCAGAGCCACCGCGCGAAAAACTAACGAAGAAAGCCATCACCGCCGATCACCCAACTTGGTGTCCGGGTTGTGGTGACTTCGCCGTTCTTGCCTCCTACTACAAGGTCCTTGAGAAACGGAATGTGGACCATGAAAAGATCGTTACCCTGGCGGGGATCGGCTGCTCCTCGCGCTTTCCCTATTTCGTCAATGGCTACGGCGCTCACTTCATCCATGGCCGCGCCGTCCCCATGGCTTCAGGAGTAAGTCTCGCCCGTCCCGACCTGCACGTCTTCTTGTTCGGTGGCGACGGCGACGGCTTCTCCATCGGCGGTAACCACCTCGATCACGGTGCGCGCAAGAACATCAACCTTACCTACGTCATCATGGATAACTTCGTCTATGGATTGACGAAAAAGCAGACCTCACCCACCTCGCCGATCGGATTCAAGAGTAAGACCGATCCGCAAGGCGCGATTGACCAGCCGGTCAACGCCATGAAAAAGCTGGTCGCGAGCGGAGCCACCTTCATCGCGCGCACCCACGCCGCCCAGGTGAATCATATGATCCAAATGATCGAGCGCGCGATGGATCACCAGGGCTTCTCCGTCATCGAATGCCTTAGCGAATGCGTCGAATTTTTCCCCGGCGCCTTCGATCCGGCCAACCCGCGCAAAGGCGGCATCTTCGAGCTCATCCAGGAAAAGAAATGGGATAACACTCCGGAAGACGAATCAAGACATGACGTCACCGATGAGTTAGCCGCCTACAGACTCGCCGGCCTGCCTTACCCCGGCGTCTTTGGCGTCTTTTATGAGTCAGATCGCCCGACTAAGAACGCCTTGGAGAAAAGGTGGATCGATAGCTCGAAGGAGAAACTCGGCGGCGCAACCGATGTCGAGATTCTCCAAAAGACATTCGACCGAATAAAGTGAACACGCAGCCTATTGGCATCGCGTGAACGCTATCTGTCACTTGTCACTGACGTGAGTCAATCAGATCCGAGAGAAGAGTTACGCCAGCTCCTCATCCAGAAATCGGTCTGCCAGGGTGACTTCACTTTGGCTTCCGGGGCCAAGAGCGACTTCTATGTCGATGCCAGAGTAACGACCCTCGATCCTCGCGGCGCCACATTGATCGGCAAAGTCGGTTGGGATTTGCTTCGTAAGACTGCGTCAGAGCTGGGTTACAAGGTGGACGCGGTCGGCGGCCTGACCATGGGAGCCGATCCCATCGCGCTTAGCATTGGCGTCACTGCCTATGCCGATAACCCTGAAGCGTTCCCGCAAGTCTTTACTGTCAGAAAGAAGGTCAAAGAACACGGGCGCCACAAGCTCATTGAAGGAAATTTCGCCAAAGGTAACTCTGTCGTCATTATCGAGGATGTCATCACCACCGGTGGCTCAGCCATGCAGGCGATTGATGCGGTCGAGAGCGAGGGCGGCCGGGTCGCCTTTGTTGTTGCCCTGGTTGATCGTCAGGAAGGAGGGCGCGCCGCCATCGAAGCCAGAGGACACAAAGTGGTTGCCATCTTCACGCGCGCCGACCTGCTCGATGCTGGGGAACGAGCTGATAAGGCAACTCCCTAATCCAATTCAGTCGACGTCGTGGTCCGCTCGTCCACTTTGCGATCTGTTTACGAGAAAGCCGACTTCGTCTGCTGCCTTACGGCAACTCTAACTCGCCAGGAACAAGGGCAACTGGCGTTTCCGTGATACTTATCTCGGCCTTATCGGTGATTAGTTTCCTGAGGAATGGAATGAGCACAACGAGCGCGATACCGACCAGGAGGCTTCCCGCACCGAGCGCACCGAAGAGCTTCATGTATCCCGGATTGGTTACGACCGCGGTGGTGCCATTTGGCTCAGGGATCATCCCCGAGAAGTCACCCGCAAACAATGACGCCAGACCGGTCACGAGCATCCAACTGCCCATCATCACGCCCTGGTATCGCCGCGGCGCGAGCTTGCCGATCATCGCATAACCAATAGGTGAGATAAGCAGTTCACCGATGCTTTGCAGCACATAGCTCGCAAAGAGCCACGCGAACGCACTTTTGCCATCGACACCGGCGAGCTTGATACCCAGCGGGAGAATGAGAAAGGCGAGCGCCATCAAGAGCAGCGACGCCGCGAACTGCTTTGGTATATCAATGTTCCATCCACCCGCGCGCATCCGGGTAAAGAGTGACGCCAGAATTGGTCCGCCCACCACGATGACGACAGTGTTGATATTCTGAATCCACTGCGGCTGAATCGTCACGGAGCCGACTTGTAAGTCGACGTTGTTGATCGCGAAGAGCTGGAGCCCGCTCGGTGCCATTTGATAAAGCGACCAGAACATCAGCGAGCCGAGAGTTAGAATCAGATAGGCCGTCATGTTTCGCTTCTCGCGGCGATCTGGATGGCGAAGCGTGAGGTAGATCAGCGTCAAGGCAACGAGAGCGCAGATGCCTTTAACCAGCGTTTCAGTCATGTTAGGCCGCTGCAGCAGAAGCCAAACGACGGGAACAAGACCGAGCAGAATCGCGATTCCCGCCAGCAGGCGCAGTCGGAACTGTTTCGATGTCGCCTCGAGCAGCGGAGTGTTACGGTCGATCAACGTCTTCCACGACAACGCGGCGAGAACGATGGCGACAAAGTTGCCGAGCGTCGCGAAGATGAAGAGACTTGAGTAACTCTGAGTTCCCTGGAAGTAACCCGCGACGCTGAACCCGACAAAGAAGCCGACATTCATGCCAGCGTAGTTCCATAGGAAAGCTCCTTCGCGGCGCGGATCCTCCGGTGCGAAACGCTGCGTTAGCATCATATTGATGCAGGTGACATTGAGACCGCTGCCGGTGAGGAAGAGGGCAAGGCCGAGGTAGAACAGCGCGAGCGTCCCAACTGAGATACAGGCGCAGCCAATAACCTGCAGCGCCATGCCTCCTACAAACAGGTTGCGATTCGAGAGGAAGCGGCCTCCGAGGTAGCCACCGAAAAGGTGCAGGCCGTAATTGAAGGCGCCGAACACACCCATCAACGTGGTCGCCTGGATCACGCTCAGCTGCAGGTGCTTCGTCGCGTAGAGAACCAGCGTCGAGTAAAGGACGGCAAAGCCGAGCGTCGAGAAGATCTGAATGAAGAACAGCACAGCCGTTCCCTCCGGAGCCGCGGAGAAACGGCGTGTAAGCGAATTCATCAGCCGCTCATTACGCCCGTTAACGCGGAAGATGTCAAGCCGCCCTTTCTCCTTTGGCGAACGTCACGACGGGGTAGCGCCACGAACTCCTTCCCGCGATCAGCCACTCGACGAGGCGGTGGAAGAAGGCGCCGAGATAAGATGTTGGAGCGGGAAACTCCCCATCAATCTGCTTGACGGTAACTCTTTCTACTGTCGCCACCGGACGGCATATTCTCTATACTTACGCCGCCAATGGTTGACGCCGCGACCGTCCAAGCCGGCAATTCTCCCAATTCGCCGGTAATCAGTCCGGTCGCTTCATAAATTTCAGGGTCGAGAAATAGCAAAGCAAACCAGTGACGGCTTTGCACGGTTGTTGCAAAGCAGTCGACGTTGCCTGGTGTGATGGTCGTGTTGATCCGAAGAGCGCAGGCGATTCCGTAAACAACTTCAGTTTCCCAAATCCAGGAACTCCAGAAACTGGCGCGGAGTTATTATCCTAATGCTTTGATAGTTCTTTAAAATGAGTAGGTCAGCGTCACCAGTCACGATGATATCTGCTCTACCAGCCACGGCTGTAGCTAAGACTACATCATCATCCTTGTCACGGCAGATGCGCTTAGGCAGCGGATGCGGTTCCACGAATTCGCAGAGGTCGGCGTATGCGGAAAGCGCCGCTTGGGTCGCGGGTCCGATCTTATGCCGGCGGGTGAGGACCTCTTCTAGTTCTTCCCTCAGTTGATTCGACCAGACGAGAGGATACGCCCCGGCTGCCTCATCGACGACCTCTTCACAGAATCCTTTCGCGGCCAGCGCCGAATACAAAATATTCGTGTCAAAAACGACTCTCACGAGACGATCTTGAAGACATCTTCATCGGTATAGATGCCTTTGGCTCGCGCTTGGGGAACCAGCTCGCGCCGCGACGCCCGCAGCGCCCGCCGGAAAATGTCGGCCTTGATGGCGCGCCGGACGTACTCACTGCTGGTCACGCCTTCCGCCTTGGCCATCTTTTCCAGCCCGCGGCGCAACTCCTTCGGCAAACTGATAGTGAGCGTTTCTCTCATGTGTAAGACACTTTAGCACAGCGCTTCGCGACGAGTCAATCACGCCAGCGCCATTCGTTCGCCGTCGCTAAGCCGGGTGACGTGTCCTGGAAGATAAGCGACCCGGACCTTCTTGGCTATCCAGAGCGTGTCTCCAACCGGCAGAGGATCGAGCGGCCCAGTCCTGATCGGTGATTGACCAGGACGCACGAGGCAATCACTTTGCCAGGGTGAACATGCTCGATCCTTCTGCAGACGAAATACGCAGGTGGGGCAACTCCGTGGTCGAACTCATGATCGAGTACCTCAGCGATCTCCGAAGTCGAAAAGTGTACGGTGACTTCTCTTCGCGTGAGATCCGCGATCAACTCGATAATGCGCTTCCGGCCAACGGCAGCGACTTCGAGAACCTGCTGAAGACTTTTCGCGAGACGATCATTCCCTTTAGCCGGCAGAACGCGCATCCGCGGATGTTTGGGTATGTGCAGTCGCCTGGCACTCCGCTCGCGGCCTTCGCCGATCTGCTCGCGTCGACCTTGAACGCGAACCTGACCGCCTGGCGTTCCGCGCCGGCGCCAGTAGACCTCGAGCGCCTGACGATTGATTGGATCCGCCAGATCCTTGGCTTTGACTCTGGAGCCGGCGGACTCTTTGTCAGCGGTGGATCGATGGCGAATCTAGCCGCGCTCGCCGCCGCGCGGCAGACGAAGAGTGAGTCATTATCTCGACTCCGCATCTACGCCTCAAGTGAGACCCACTTTTCCATCGCCAAGGCAGCAGCTCTTCTCGGCATCGGGCGCGAGAATGTGCGGGAGGTCGCCGTCGACGAGAGCTTCAGAATCAGAACGGACGATCTCGTCGCAAAGATCACTGCCGACCTGAAGGAAGGAGATACTCCCTTCTGTGTCGTGGCTAACGCCGGGACGGTGAATACGGGCGCGGTCGATCCCCTGGCAGAGATACGGGAAATTGCCGACCGCTTCCAGCTTTGGATGCATGTGGATGGAAGTTATGGCGCCTTTGCCGTCCTCGCGCCGTCGGCCAAGGAGTTATTCGCTGGCCTCGGTCGCGCCGATTCGGTCGCGCTCGATCCCCATAAGTGGCTCTATCTCCCGGTGGATGTTGGATGCGTGATTTATCGCCAGCCGCAAGTCGCGCGCGCCGCTTTTGCGCACGACGCCGAATATACCCGCATTATTGGCCAGGAGTCAGACGAAGCCTTTGCTTTCTGGGACTATGGCCCGGAGCTATCGCGGCGTTTCCGCGCCCTCAAAGTCTGGATGCTGCTTAAAGGAGTTGGTCTTTACTCGTTAGGCGAAGCGATCGAAAGCAACCTTGCCTGTGCGCGCCATCTCGAGTCAATGGTCAGGGCCAGCGATGACTTTGAAATGGTCGCGCCAGTTGGGCTTTCCATCTTTTGTTTCCGACATGTCCCCCGGGAACTTCGGAACGAATCGCCGCAGGCGATCGATGCCTTCAACGAACGTCTCCTCGTTGCCTTGCAACGCGACGGCAGTTCCTATCTCTCGAACACCACACTTGGCGGCCGCTTTGCCCTCCGCGGTTGTGTCCTGAATTATCGCACCACCTTGCGTGACATGGAGATCCTGCTCGACGATTTGCGGCGAGTCGCGAAATCGTTAGTCATTTCGACTTAGACGACCCAGCGATACTGACGTGCTTGAACTCGACTGCTTACTGCGTTCGAATACTTTGCAGCGAGTGGAACCAATGAACCCGCGGGTCGAGTCTCGAACCACTCTTCTCATAAGTTGTCGAACATATTCCGGCCTTCATGAACCGAGCGTCGGAATTCCCAAGTCGCAGAGATATTGGAATGTGGAATCGTAGTAACTCGGCAAACGGGTGGGGTCGCTAGAATCTCCTGGCGGCACGAAGATAACCATCCCTTGGCGCGCTCGCGTTAGGAGGACTCGGTAAGCGTTCCGCAAATACGCGCGATTGTCAGCATTCCAGATGTTGCTCCAGCTGGTTCCGCGGAAGTCGTGATAGTCCCAACTCGAGCCGCTGTATCGAAAGTCGCCGTCCCAATTGACACAGGCCCAATCTAGTTCGAGGCCTTGCACTTGGAACTCGGTTGCCGCGTCTTCGAGGTAGTAACTCGATCGCGTGTCGTATTTGTCGTTAAGAAAATAGTGCACTGGATTGACCGATACACGAATATCAATTGCATGTGGCTTCAGGCGCATTGCTTTTGACGAAGCAACTAGGCCGTAGCGTTCGGTTCCTCGTGCATGATCGCGCAACCATCTCTTCGCCGCATTCAGGTCGCGAGTAACTGCCATTGGGTAACGCTGAGAGAAAGCGGCGAGCGCGGTCTGCGCTTCGACATAGTCGCAGTCGAGCAACGCCTTGACGAATGCTGAAACATTCTCCGCGCGAAAGGACCGCATCGAGACTGCAAGATGTAACGAATTGTCGAATTGCGTGCGCGGGCGTTCGCGCGCGACCTGCACCGCTCGGCCTGCCGCGTACTCGCTGTCCGTCAGTCGCTCGGATATGTACATTTCCCATTCTGGAAATCGGCGATTTACGGCGTCCAGCCATGCATCAATTCCAGCTTCGCCGGTGTTAATCTCCTGACCACCGCCGACTAGGCACACGATCACAGCCCAATCCCTGTGTCTGTCCATATACGAAATAAGAAACTCCGGCTCGGATTGGGAGAATCCGGCTTGTCCCTTCTTTCGTTGCATGAAGCTCGCGGTCTGCTTCAGATTCCAAGCGCGCTGGGCCTCATCGAATATCACCACGTGTTCGATAGGTGGCTTGTTCTCGTCTTGATCCACTAACCCTGCATCTCGGAAATGGTGGATGTTCTGGATGAAAGCTTTGACGCTTTCGCCAACTTTTCCTTTGCGCACCTTTTGCCCTAGTTTTTTGCGACGTTCGAACTCGTCGCGCGTCAGAGCTTCGCGTAACACCGCTACCAAAGGGCCGTTACCCGAAAGGAAGACAGCATGAGTCGGCTCATTTTCTTCTTGCCGAGTCGCTAGGTTGAGACCAACCAAAGTCTTACCTGCACCCGGGACGCCGGTTACAAGGCAAATCCGCTTGCGCCCATTCGCTCGCGCTTCGTCTACGAGTTCTTCAATGCGCTGTGATGTGACGTGAAGATTTTGCGCGCCAGCATCGAATCGCGCGATAGCTTCGACTGAGTGCTGCGCATAGAGCGCACGCGCGGCTTCGACGATTGTTGGTGTGGGATGATAGGACGCACGTGCCCATTCATCGGCATTTACCGGAGCGGCACTCACGTTTCCCAGCGCGAGAACAATAGCCGTGCGAAGACTGTTAGCGTCGACAACGATTGGCCGGTAAACCTTGTCCGGGTCGGCAAACAGCTGGATCGGTCCGCACCCACTAGCTTCCGTCGCAATCAATATTGGAACAATCGATGCGTCGTGACTCGCCTCGTGAAAGTTCTTTAAGTCAAGCCCATAGTCCCAGACCTGCTCAACTGCCGCTTGATCGAACACCCTTTCGCCGACTTTGAATTCGATCGCGAAAATCAGAGCATCGATTACGAGAACGACGTCGATGCGACGACCCATGCGCGGGATATTGAACTCGAAAAAAATTGAACCCGCTAAGCCCTGTAACTGCGAGTGCAAAAGGTCGATCTGTTTTAGCCAAGCGCTCCGTTGTGTGGGCAAAATCGCAAAGCCAGAGTTCGATGCGATTTCACCTAGGATGTTGCTCGGAGGCGCCCCAACGAATTTTGGGATAGAATCTCCATACCAGAACCGCAGCGACATTGGCTTGCGAGCAGGTGAGGCAACGATCTCCACGCGGGGCAGTATGCCTATTTGGCCCGCGGTCAACAAGTAGATGCCTAACGACGCGCGACCACCGGCGCGGTCCTCACTCACGCTGTTGAGGCTGCGCGAGCTTTTCCAGCTCCGACTCCAGCGGCGAATACGGACACGTTGGCTAAGGAGACGCGGTACCTTGTAGAAGCTCGAGCTCGTGCCAGCGCGCGTAGAGGTGCGCGACTTTGTCGCGGGCGGTTTTCAATTGAGTTTCTAACTCGAGCATCTCGGTGCGCGGTTTCTTGTAGAAATCCGGCGCGGCGAAGATGGCTTCCAAATCTGACACTTCCTGTTCCGCGGCGAGAATATTCGCTTCCATCGATTCCCATTCGCGCTCTTCTTTCCACTTGAGCTTTCTCGGTTTTTCTTTGCTTTTCTTTGGCTCGGTGGCGACTGCGGTCGGCGCGGGAGTTGAAGCGCGAGATGGATCGGGAACGACTCGTTTTTCCAGGTAGTAATCGTAGTTCCCGACGTTGTAGGTCACGCGGCCTTCGCCTTCGAAGGCGAGAATTGAGGTGCAGACGCGGTTCAGGAAATAGCGATCGTGACTGACCACGATGACGCAGCCGCCAAAGGCGACGAGTGCTTCCTCGAGCAGGCGCAACGTTCCGAGATCGAGATCGTTCGTCGGTTCGTCGAGCATCAGGACGTTGCCGCCGCGCTTCAGGATTTTGGCGAGCAACACCCGGCTGCGTTCGCCGCCGCTCAGCTGCGAGATCTTGGTGTTGATGCGCTCTTCGCTGAAAAGGAATCGGCGCAGATAAGCGCGCAGCGTGATGCTCTGCTCGCCGAGGGTGACGTGTTCTCCGCCGCTCCCGACTTCTTCCCAAACCGTTTTCTCGTCGTCGAGCAGGAGCCGGTTTTGATCGACGTAATTGATCTCGGTCCGCGCGCCGATCTCCACCACACCGCTGGTCGCGGGCAGTTCCTGCAGAATGACTTTGAGGAGCGAGGATTTGCCGAGCCCGTTGCGGCCGACTACGCCGAGACGTTCACCGGCCGCGAGCTTGAGATTCACATCCTGAAAAAGGATGCGGCCCCCCAACTCCAGACTGACGTCGCGCAATTCGATGATCCGATTCGCGAGCTTCGGCGGCGTCGGGATGATTAACTCGACATCGAGCTCCGCTTCCGGTGCTTCCTGCGCGGCCAGTTCGAAATAACGTTCGACGCGATCGACCGATTTTGTCCGACGCGCCCGGGGCGCTTTTCTTACCCATTGCAATTCCCGTTTCAAGAACCGCTGACGTTTGTGTTCCTGCATTTCCTCGACGGCTTTTCGCTGCACTCGGGCGAGGAGGTAATCAGTGTAGTTGCCGTCGTAGCTGACGAACTGGCCGCGCAATAGCTCGACGATCCGCGTCGCCACGCGATCGAGAAAATAGCGATCGTGAGTGACGAACAGACAGGTGCCGGCATAGCGCGCGAGAAAATCCTCCAGCCATTCGATCGAACCGGTATCGAGATGGTTAGTCGGTTCATCGAGAATTAGGAAATCGGGACGGGCGAGCAGCGCACGGCAAAGCGCGACGCGACGTTTTTCTCCGCCGGAAAGCGTGCCGACGACGCGATCAGGTTCTGGCGCGTGCAGGTTCGTGATCAGCGACTTGATCCGGTGCTCCAAATTCCAGCCATCGGCCTGGACGATCTGATCGAGGAGCGTGGCGCTGAGCGGGCTGTCGCCCGGAACGCGTTCGTATTCGGCGATGAGATCGAGAATCCGCTGCGCGCCACTGAGAATGCTGGCGTGGACCGTGGCCGTATCATCGAGATCGGATAGCTGCGGCATGTAACCGGTCACGAGATCGCGCCGGCGGGTGAATTCACCGGAGTCAGGCTGCGCGACGCCCGCGGCGATGCGAAGAAAAGTCGATTTGCCCGAACCGTTGCGGCCGACCAGCCCGATGTGTTCGCCTTCGTTGAAAGCAATCGTCGCACCGTCGAGCACCACCTGAGTGCCGTACTTGACGGAAAGATTGTTCGCGCTCGCGATGACTGCGGCTGAGGTCTCTGCCATGGGAACCGCGAAGGTCGAACGCGCAACGTCGCGCGTCCAATCGGGACGGAAAATCGTGGGCGGTTAATTCATGATCGAGCAAGGCGACGTGAGTCGCGCGCCCAATGAATTGACTTCAATGGATCGCGCGAGTTACCTCGAACGAATCGTAGCGAAGTCTATGTCCGAAATCGACCTTTTGAATCTCGCCCGCTCCTGCGGACAGACCATCAGCAGCGAGTTCTCACAAGTCGTCACCATCACCTTCGCCATGGTGGTGGCGATCTATTATTTCCTTCACCAGGCCGGCGTCCGGATGAAGGTTTTCGCCTTCACCATCTACACCATCGGTATCCTGGCTTACCTCGGCATGATGCTGATGGAAAGTAACGTCGGCACTGGCGCGGTCGAGGCGCTCAGTGCGATTCCTGTCGCGGCGCAGTCACGGCCGACAGCGCATTTTCTAGGCGTCAGAGCGAGCTGGGTCGGGATCACTGCGAGTATCCTGCTCAACCTCGTCTACTGGGTTCTCTGGCTGGGAACAGGCTACCTGCTTTTCTTCTGGAGGAAGCCGTCTGACATCGCTCCGCCGCATCGTTAGGCGCCTTCGTCGTAGATTTATCTCAGGAGGAAACTGCTGATCAACTGCGAGAACCTAAGCGCTGCGCGAGAAATCAGTCTTTGGGAGTGAAGTCGCCTTTAACGACTTTTGGAAACTTGGCAGGCTGCGTAGCCAGCTCGGACTTGTAACGGTCTAGCAACTCACTCAGAGCGGGTCGCGGACGTTGGTCGTCAAAGATCCTATCCCACTCCTTATCGCCGGCGAACTCAGGGAAAATTTGAGGAAGATGTTCGAGAAGCTTGGCGAGCTCCGACGATGGTAAGGATCGAATGGCATCTTCGATCTCCTGAGCGGTGCTCATGAGAGGATTGTAGCGGTTTGCTTGGACCGAGGCAACGAAGACACGACAGCCCGCGAAGTTCGCCCTGCGACTTCAATCACTGCGGTGCCTGGTTGCTTTGCTGGAGCTTTGCGAGTCTTTCTTCCGCACGGGCGACGTCGGATTTACGGGCGCTTCCGAGCGCGAGCAGTTGACGTTGGCGGCGAAGATTGAGCGTCGCGGCATCGAGCTGCGCCTTGTGATAAGTTTCTTCCGCGCTTTGCGCGGCCGCGGTGGCTGCGGCGAGCGCGGCGGTTGCTGCATCAACTTCTGCCTGGGTCGCCTGTCCGGCGGCTAGACGCGTTTTCAGCGACGTTACTTGCGCTTGCACGGCGATCATTTGCGCATGCGCCAGTTCGGACTGTAGTCGAACGACGCGTAACGCTCGCTGTTCCGCCTCGACTTTCGCCAGCACGCCGATCTTGACCAGGCGCGCGGCCGAGGCGGCGCTTTTCTTCGCTCCCTCCAATTGCTGGGCGAGCTTCACGGGATCCGTCTCGGCTATTGGCGCGTCTTCCGGAGACTGGTCGGTCCCAGACTGCAGCTCGGGTGGCTGGATCAACAGCGGCGGCTCGATGTCGAAGGACTCGTCGTCGGATTTCGGCAGGTCCTGGGCGAGCAACGAGCTTAGCAGCAGACCAACGATCGCAGCAAATGCCACCACATATTTCGTTAGGAAGCAATCGCCCATTGGTGTCCCTCGCCGGCTGCTTGAACCTTATCTCTGACTTCTTTCCAGTCACGCGCGGGTTACGCACAGGGGGCGCCTCAGGCCGCGATAGAGACTTCCCCTGGTGCTGGACGGCCGAGGTGAAATGCGTCACGCTGGCAGGCGTGTTGACTCATCGGATTCGACGGGTGTCGCCGCTGCTCGCACCGCACGTTGAACATCTGTGGCTGGCGCGAGGGCACATCCAATCCCGTTGGCGCAATATGATTCTGCCCGACGGCGCCATAGAGCTGATCTTTAATCTCGGCGATCCGCAGAAGCTTTGCGCGAGCGATGACTTGAGAAAGAGCACCGTTTTTCGCAGCAGCTGGATCTCAGGGGAACGAACGTCCCCCATTGTCATCGAGGAGACCGGCTACGTTGATTTGGTAGGGGTCCGATTGCGGGCTGGTGGCGGGTGGCCGTTTCTCGGGATTCCGGTGCGTGAATTCACCGATCAGGTAATCGAGCTCGAATCCTTCCTCGAACGCGACATTGTGGATTTGCGGGAAAGACTCGGAGATCTATCGGATGACGACACGCGATTCGATCTCGTCGAGAGCTGGCTGATACGCCGCGCTCGTGCGCGATTCCAACCAACACCCTCGGTAACCCGCGCCTTGAGCATGATCCGCACAGAGCCACACGAAATGCGGGTCGGCAGCATTGCCTCAGAGATTGGAATCAGTCACAAACACTTGCTCCGCGAATTCGATCGATGCGTGGGACTAACTCCGAAGTTATTCGGGCGTCTGTGCTCCTTTCAACGAGTGATCCATTTTGTCGGACAGAAGCTGGAAGTGGATTGGGCGAGTATCGCGGCAACATGCGGTTACTACGATCAGGCACATCTCATTCATGAGTTTCGCGCCTTCAGCGGACTAACTCCGTCGAGTTACCTTGGCAGACGCGGGCCTTTCCTGAACTACCTCGAGATTCGTTAGGGCAGTTGGGCGCGCGGAAATGTCAATTTTTTACAATCCCCGCCTCGCCGCGACTGATACTTTATCGGCATGACTCTCATTCCATTTTCCAGATTCCTTACCTTGAGTGTGTTGACCGTTATCTGTCTGACGAGCCACGCACAAACACCACCAGGTTCGTCGGCTGCCAACCTTCACCCGATAGCGTTTTTCACCGCCCATGAATGGGACGCACCACTGCCTGATGCACCCGATGGAAAGAAAAGAAAAATTCACGCGCAGTTCAATTGGACTCCAAACGGCCAGGCGATTCGCATCAGCAATCAAATGGTAATCGATGGAAAGCCGACTCCATACATTGACGGGCTTTATGCCTGGGATCCGAAGCAGCATTCGATCGTCTTTTGCTACGCTGGTGCAGACGGCAGCCTAACCAACGGCATTGTGAGATTGGAAAATGGCAAGCTTGTCCATGAATTCGAAGAGATAGACAAGGATGGAAAGACGGCGCATTACGTCGCGCGTGTCACACCGAAGGGCGACAGCGGTTGGCAGAATGAAATCTTCGCCAAAGGCGCAAATGGCCTGACGCCAGTCGTCAAAGTACAATACGAAATCGCGAAGTAATTCCGTTAACGCCAGCAAGTCAGGGTCAAGTCTGCACGTTTGAGATTTGGTTAGGCAAACCTGACGCGGAACTAAGACTCACAAGTCAGAAGTTCGAATTCAATCAATCAGAGCTCTGGCTCGGAACGTGCGTTCCACGGCGTCAGTTGTAGTAGTCACGATTTCCGAAAGTCAGGCGTCGGTCTTTGGACAAGCGGTCGGCTTGGACTGAGAGTCGCTCCGATGGAGATTCATCAGCTCCGATATTTTGTGGCCGTCGCGGAGGAGGGAAGCTTTTCGCAGGCGGCGGAACGCGAGCATGTCTCGCAGCCTTCGCTCAGCCAGCAAATCCAAAAGCTGGAAGCGGAGCTGGAGCAGCAATTGTTCGATCGTCTGCCGCGCGCGGTGGTCCTAACTGAGGCCGGGCGATGTTTTCTTGAATACGCGCGACAAATTCTAACCGGAATCGCGGACGCGCGTCGTTCTGTGGCGGCGCTCGAGCACGAGGTCGCGGGAAGACTGGCGGTTGGCGCGGTGCCTTCGATCGCGCTTTACATTTTGCCGCGGCTCATCAGTAGTTTTCAGCGTGCCTATCCGAAGGTGACGTTCGAGCTTTTTGAAGACACGACCGACAAGCTGGCGCAGCGGTTGGAAGATGGAACGCTCGACGTAGTGCTTGCGTCGTCAGGCTCCGTGACTCCGACGCTGGTCCAGCATTCGTTAGGCACGGAGGCACTCCTTCTGCTTGTCCCGGCGAAGCATCGCCTGGCGCGAAAGAGAGCGATCAAATGGAGCGATCTCGGTTCGGAAAAATTCCTGCTCCTGCATGAGCTTCATTCGCTTTCGATCACTGTGCGGCGGTTACTCGCGGCAAATCACCTCCAGCCGGAGATTGTCTTGCAAGGGGCGCAGCTGGTGACGATCGCCGCGATGGTCGCCGCCGGGCTGGGGGTCACCGTTGTGCCAGAGATGATGGTGCACACGGAATTCGTCAAGGGATGCGTGGCCGTCCCGTTTGCGCGGCCGGTGCCGACTCGCGAATTGGTTTTGATTCGCAATCCGCTGCGCTTCGAAAGCAAGGCCGCCGCAGCATTCCGTGAGGAAGCCGCGACGGCCTTCTTACCCCGGCGAGCGGCCGACTAAAGTCGACCGTCGAGCGCCAGGCGAAATCGATCGCTGGCGCCGTTACCTGCTCAAACCCATCGCGTGCACGAGGGTGAACATCGGCCAGGTGGAAAGCAGAACGATCACAGCGAAAAGAATAAACTCCGCGGCAACGCTGGGCCGCTCGCGCTGGGCGTAGCGTTCGCTCAGCAAGCGAAAAGCGCGCAGGCGCAGCGAAGTCTTCGATTCAAGCAGCTGACCGTTCTTGCCCTTGCTGCTTAAGGTTAGTGTTTGCATGCCTGACTAACGATCAGGCACGGCTCGCCTTGAAATACTTATTACCACTGGCTGCGATAGGCATTGCCTATCTCTCGCTGGGAAGGAATTGGGAAGCCACGAAACCAGAAAGGCGAACCAGGGAGTTCTATCCTTGGTGCTTCCCGATTCAATTCGCCTGACTGCTAGTATGAGGCGGCAGCAGGACCATGCGGACAAATTGTGCAAGGGCCGCGACCAGGTGCACGACAATGAGAGCGAAGAAAGGCCAGAAACGATCCCACACGATCAAGTTGATAACTTGCAACAACATCGCCGCGGTCCCGAATACGGCGATACCATAAAAGACAGTCTTGTTTGCGCTCTGCATGTCAGCAGGTGAAAGCTGTCGGGTCGGATTCCGAGTGTAGATGATAACGAGCAATTGCGCGGCGAAACTGACTCCGCTGCACCAGCGCCAGATGCTCATAGGCGTTGGCACAATTGTAAGTAGGAGCATGCCGAAGAGTGCTTCGGCGAGCGGCAATGTTGAATTCGTGAGCAGGAGTTGCAGGCGGAAGCGATCGAGCTGTGACCAATGATGCACTGACTCTGGGCGAAAGACGACAACGATACCGGCAAAGCCGGCGAGTGTAACTGCAACCTGGGCGGCGACGCCAAGAGCTTCGCTCGGTTGCATCAGGCGACTAAGCATGAGGCCAGGTCAAAAGCAACCTGTCGAAGGGCAGTGCGGAGTTATCCTTCCCTGCAAGTGACAGGCATGGATAGTCATGAATCGCGTTCATCGTCCGATCTTGGCGTCAACACGAAGCACGAATCCGAATCCGTAACAGTTTAATTAGATTCGCAGTTGTAGAAGATGAGAGCCCACGGTAAGGAGAACAAACCGAGGGGCATCGTGAGATGAAAGTAGTTCTGGCTTTGAGCCTTTTCATTCAAATGGCGGTTATAAGCTTGTCGCCGGCGGAGCCGGCAAAGGTTATCGGCGGTTGGAAAGTGGAAATCGTCTTTGGCAACGGCGAAACCCGCTCCGTCCGCTTCGACGCTCAAGCTTCCGGAAAAGGCAGCCTGGTGTTGTTGATCCCGAAGCCGATATCGGTTGGTGCGGCCGAAGGACCGGCGGCAACGTGGAGCGAAAGTGATAACGGCTCGATAACTTTTTCCGGTCCGGTGCAATTTCCGTTGGGCAACGTCGGTCTCCTGCGGGGCACGCTGCTCTTGCGCGGTCACTTTCAGTCCGAAGGCTTGATCGCGGGAGAAGCCGCCTTTTTTCCCGCGGATCAGGACGTCAAGGATCCTAAAGCCGAACCCTCAAAACGTGGGACGTTTAAAGCGACTCGGGTCGCTGAGTGACGAAGGGGCCAGCCGGTTCGAACGGGTCATTCGAAAGCCCGTGCTCTCTTGTCGTGGAATACATTACGTAATTGTAAGAAAAAATCTACCGACCTCGTGCGCCTTTCTTGATAGTCTCGAAATCGGCTAAGAAGATCCTTGGCCGCTGCAGCTGACTAAACCTACTATGAAAAAAAGAATCAATTCAAGGTCTGCCTTCTTCTATCTGCGTGTTTCCATCGGTCTGGCGTTACTGCTGGCTGGTGTGTTTCTAACGCTCCTTTGCGTTAACCAGTTCTCCGCAGAAGCAAAACCGCAAACAACCAGGTCAAACACCGGCGTCAATCCCGCGCTCATCCCTCCCATGTTTGACTGTAGCCAGATTCAATCGCTTGGGCTTAACATCCAGGAGAACCTGAGGGCTGGTGCGCTGATGATCTACTGCGGCGAATCCCAGGGCGGCTCGCCAACCCTTTTCGGCGAGACCTCGCCTATGTTGGGCAAAATACTGGAGCCACTCCTCGGCGGAACCGACGAGGATTTGATCACCGGCACGGAAACTTCTCCGCACATCACCCAGTCAGAGACGTTCTCGGCGGCTAACCCGGATAACCCGATGCAAATTGTCGTGGCCTACAACGACTCTCGTGGCGTTAACGCCAGCCCGCTCAACATCTCTGGTGCGTCTGTTTCTACTGACGGTGGCAATACTTTCACACGCGTGACGAAGACTACGGGCCAGAGTCCGTTCTCTAATACCTTCGGCGATCCCGTTATTCTCTACAATCGTCCAACCGCGACCTGGTTTACGGCTTGGCTGGACGGTGGCTGCGGTGGCCAGGGCCTTGGTGGCTACAAGTCGACCAATCCTTCGGACGCAAACAGCTGGGTCCATTTCTGCATTCATAGCAATTCGGCGGACGACCGCGAGTCTGGCTGGACTGACCAGAATCCGAGCAGCCCCTTCTACGGCCGGATGTATATCTCCTTTAACGACTTCAACCGCGGCGGTGGAGCGCTCTTCGTTCGCTATTCGACGGATAACGGATTGACCTGGACTAACGAACGGCAAGTCACCACGGGCTTCTTCCGCGACGTCCAACTCACGGGAGACGCATCCAACGGCAATCTCTATCTTGCGTCCATGAATGAAATGGGCGGCGGACTGAGTAATCGCGCCAACCTCTTTTATAAGTCCACTGACGGCGGTAACAGCTGGACGCTGACTTATACGGGCCCAACCTTTGCCGGCCCGGGAACGACGACCTGCGCGTCCAACAGTTACTTTGCCTGTATGTTTAGCGGCCCGTCCTTCTGGCGGCATATGGGCTGGGGTCAGCCTGCGGTTTTCAACAATGTGGTTTCCTATGTTTACGATTCGCGCAACACCACGAACGGCGATTCCAGCAACGTCTTTTATATTCGTTCCACTGACGGTGGCGTGACTTTCAGCGCGCCGCTGCAATTGAACACCGATACCACGACCCGTCCTCAGTGGCAGCCGAACCTCTCTGTCGGTTCTGATGGCAGCCTGCTCGCAGTCTGGTATGACGCGCGTGAGTCGACCACTTGCACCAAGGGTAACCCGGCGGTTCCTTGCTATAGGATGTGGGCGCGCAAGTCGATGGACAACGGAGCTACCTGGATGCCGGATGAGGCATTCTCGGACGTCGTCTCACCGTTGCCTAACCAACCCGATCCAAACATCGTAACGGAATACGCAGGTGACTATGACTACAGTTTTGCGTCGCCGGCCGATCATATCCATACCTGGACAGATGGACGCGTGTCGATCAATAGTGCTTCGCAACAAGATCCCTTTGTCGATCAGGTGGCGATCGGGGGTGGCGGTGAGCAACTCAGGCTTAAGGCCGTTGGCCAGACCCAGGGAACCAAGCACCGTGCGAAACTGCAGTGGAAGCCGGCTGATAACACCGGCACGGTCGACATCATCCGAAACGGTGTCACGGTCGCCACGGTCCCGGACAATGGATCCGCCTTCGACAACCTCGGAACACAAACCGGATCATTCACTTATCAAGTCTGTGAGACCGGCACAGGTGATTGCTCAAACGAAGTAACTATTACGTTCTAGTTAGAGGTTATTTGAAGTAGTTCCAAGGGCATCCGGTGACAACGCCGGATGCCCTTTCTACTTTCCGGCTTATGATGAGATGCCTGTTTCCGAAAGAGAACCATCGAGCTTCAGAAAGCTAAATCGAGTTCTTCCAGGTAAAGCATTGTTCAGGAGCTCCTGACAATAAGCTTCCAAACGCGCCAGCGCTGGTAATTGATGCAGCAACAAGCTGGCCTATCGGCTTTGTCCTTTTCGGCAAAGAGCGAGTCGAGTTAGATTCGCCTCGTGAAGGCCACAAAGTTTGAATTTGAGCACCGATTCTGGATCATCAGCGGGATATTTCTCGTCGGATTTTGCTGTTTCCGCTGGGATATCAACGCACTCTCGTGGCTGCGACACCTTATTGGGTCGACCAGACTAAGCGGCGCGGCCTTTTCGCGCATCGCTCTGGGGTTTGGCGCGCTTCTCGTTTTCCTGGCTGCGATATTCCGTACCTGGGCCAGCGCCTATCTGCGCACCGAGATTGTCCACGATACGACTCAGCACGCAGAAGCACTTGTGGCCGATGGGCCTTTTCGTTTTACGCGCAATCCCCTCTATTTCGCCAATGTTCCGATGGCGTTAGGACTAGGGTTACTCTCAAGCCGGCTTGGCTGCTTATTTCTGGTCGCGGCGAACTGGTTGTTTGTTTATCGGCTTATCTTTCGGGAAGAGGCTGCGCTACGCGAGACCCAAGGGGAACCTTACCGCGCCTACTGTCGCGTCGTGCCGCGCTTCTGGCCAGCGCTTGCCCCGCGTGTGCCGGCGAGCGGCCGTCAGCCGAGCTGGGGGCAGGCTTTTGCCGGCGAAACGTTCATCTGGCTCTTCGGGGTGGCGGAGTTGATGACCGCGCTCACGCTAAGGGCATCGATTGGCATGGCCGTTTTTGTCGTGGGTTTCGTGGCGCATTTCGTCACCATTCCCTTGGTGAAACGGCGCTCCGATAAGTCTAGGCACAGCCCTGGTTAGGGACGCAAGATCTTTGCCTAATGAATCGTGAATACAGTTATGGCCGGGATCGGGCGAAAATTTCTTCGCCGTCGGTCTTGACTCGTAGGTGACCTATTTGGCGCCGCCGGCAAAGTATAGCTTATGCTGGGAAAAATCGATGATGCTCCAGGTTTGTCCCAGGAAATCCATCCCAAGCAAACCTCCGAGCTTGCCGCCGCTTGCTCCATAAAAGCTCATGGGGTCCACCTCCAGTTTTGGCCGGATCGTCTCTATGCCGCCTAGCTTGAAGCTTGCGGGATCGGCCCATTCCACCTCTTGCTCAGCGCCCGTGACGTCTTTCGCTCGCATCGGCGCAGCGCGATAGGTCTTGAGATGCGCTTGTGCAGCGACTCGATCATCGATGGTAGTAATGTAAGAGCCGGTATCGATTATCATCTTCACCGGAGTACCATTGATCGAGGCGTCAACCAGCAATCCGCCACCGGTCAGTTCGAAGCTTGCCTCGGAAAAGCCGAGCGACTTTAGGACTGGTCCGAGATCTACTGTTCGGCCGGTCCCCGGTGGCTTGAGATAGAGTCGGCGATTGGCCAGGTCGATGACCGCAGAACATCTTTGCAAGAAACCGAGGCCGAGAAAGCCGTCCGCATCCAGATTGACCGCTCGACGAGCGCTGAGAGAGCCATCAGTGAACCACAAGCCCTCGATGGTTCGTCCTTGTAAGATATTATTGAAAGAAGTGAAATCGAGCGTCGTGCCCGAGACCTGAATATTGCCGAGGGCAAGAGAATCGGCCGTGCCTCGACTGATCGGTACAGCCGCTTTGCCGGTGAAGCCAAAAACCTTGTCTTTGACGGGGACGGGAGCGAAGCGAAGCCATTTCGCGCAGGCATTTGAAAGCGTGACGTTGCGAGTACAAAAGCCACTATCGAGGATCAGCCGAATCGGATGACCGTTGAGCGAAGCCTCCATAAAGAACTGGTTTGGAATGGGCTGCTTTAGCTCGACGACGCCATAGCCATCGCGCTGAATAGCATCGAGGTGATACAAACTCCTGGCTTGAGCGACTGAGAGGAACGATGCCGCGCAAAGCAAAAGAAAGACACCGAACTTAACTGGCCCGGTCGCTCCGGGAGAAACATTGCTCATCTCTCTATTTGGAACAAAACCTCGGAAACTGGCAACCAAAAAAATGAGTAGCTGTGCAAGAATTCCTGGGGAGGTAAGCTATACTCGTTAGGCTCAGTCCAGTCCTATCACGCGATGTAATGCCCGGCAAATGGTTAGGCCGGAACTGGATGGAGTCGAATCCCAAAGATGTCGCGCAGAGCGGCACGCGCAGCGTGATAGCCGCACATGCCATGAACACCGCCGCCGGGTGGAGTCGAGGAGGAGCAAAGATAGACGCCAGCGATTGGCGTCCGATAGGGCACAGGACTTATAACTGGCCGCGCGAAAAGATGCCAGAGATCGTTGGCGCCACCGTTAATGTCGCCGCCGACCATGTTTGAGTTGGTTGCGGCATAGTTGGCGGCTGTTCTGCTGTGACGCGCAAGCACGCAGTCGCGGAAGCCGGGCGCGAAACGTTCAATCTGAGTCTCGATCGCTTCCGTCATATCGTGCGCCGAAGCGTGCGGCACATGGCAATAGGCCCAGAGAGTTTGTTTGCCTTCCGGCGCGCGCTTCGAGTCGAAAAGGCTTTGCTGCGCGACAAGAACAAAAGGCCGTTCCGGAATCCTGCCGCGGGCAATTGTCTGCTCGCTTTGAGTGATCTCCTCAAGCGTTCCGCCGAGATGCAAGGTGCCGGCCAGGCGGCATTCCTGGGCTCGCCAAGGCACAGGGGCGGAAAGGGCGTAATCGATTTTGAAAACACCCGGAGCGTGAGGAAAATTCGTTAGGCGCCGCAGGTAGGACGCTGGCAGCTTGCCCTTGGCGATGGTGGCAAATTGCCAGCAACTGGTGTCGAAGAGAGTGGCCCGAGCCGGTGGCAACTGAGCGAGAGTTTCCACGCGACAGTTGGTTTCGATCTCACCGCCCAATGATTGCAGGTACCCTGTCAGAGCGTTGCTGATGGCCTGCGCGCCGCCCTGCGGGAGCGGCCAACCCACAGCATGGCCAGCCGCGCCGAGGACTAAACCGAAAGCTGCGGAAGCGGGCGCGGTGAGCGGTAGAAAAGAATGCGCGGCGATGCCGGCAAAAAGTGCCCGGGCCGCAGGTGTCCTGAAGCGAAGCTTCGCCAGAGTGGACGCAGGTGCGAGCGCATTGAAGCCAAAACGCGCGAGCGCGAATGGATGCCGCGGGAGATGCAACATCGGTTGCAGAAACTCAGCGGCCAGTTCTTGCCAGTTGCGCGCCAACGGCTGCATGAGGCGCCGGTAGCCAGAGCCATCTTCGCCTAACGAATCCGCCGTTTCCTCCATGCTTTGCCGCAGACAGACAGCACCGCCGTCATCAAGCGGATGAGCCAGGGCGATCGGCGGCTGAATCCACTTCAGGCCAAAGCTATCCAGAGGCAGAATGCGAAAGAAAGGAGAACCGCGGGCGAGCGGATGAATGGCGGAACAAAGGTCGTGAACAAAATCGGGCAGCGTCAGTTCGCCTGAGCGCGCTCCGCCGCCAATGGTGGAGTTTGCTTCCAATACGCGCACCTGGATGCCGGCGCGTGCCAGGGTAATGGCCGCGGCCAATCCGTTGGGCCCCGAGCCGACTACGATGGCATCGCGTTTCGCTTCCTTCATTCTCGCCAGATCGCCTCCAAGATGAAGGCCTGACTGCTGAGGTCAATTCACGCTCCGCCTAACGATGCGAAAACGATGGCCAGGTAGCGAGACTGTCAGCCAGCGAAGGCAAATAATCCTCCGAGGTCGGCGCGGTGGTCGATCGCTCACCGCACGACCGTCTCCGGCGTTCGCTGCGCGCGGCTGCCAGCCATGACCGGCCCGTGGTAGAACCAGTCGCGCGGCGTGGCCGGGCAGCCGGGCGTTGGACAGTGAAAGCGATAGTGGCCGCTTCTATCCTGCCAAATATCGATCATCCGTCCGGTGATGACCCTGTTGCAGAGGACACAAACTCGCCGGTCATCCAGCGACGACCAGTCCCGGATTGGATCCGCGTCCTGGAGAAGCGACAGCTTTTCGTCCAAGCCGATACGTCGATTCATGGAGACTTTCATTAGTAGAGTCAGGTGGGAATGGACACAATTGGGCGGCTTCCTGTTCGATTCTTCAGGAAAATTCCTAAGAAATCCGAGTGCTCGCCCACGCGCGCAAATCAGTCAGGGAAAGAAAATTCAGGATTCGATCTGCTGGAATGCGGGCCAGAGAAAAGCAGCCCGCGCAGCTCGTCGAAAGGCGCGCTGACGAATTCCCTCCTGCTGCTCGGCTTCCCGCGCAAGCAGCTCGGCCAGGTCGGCGTTGGTGAGTGTAGCCTGGGCGGCCATGGACCGCCGCTACCGATTGCGCGGTGCGATAACTATTTTTTCTTCGCGGAAGCCTTACCGCCTTTGCGGCCACCTTTGCGTGAGGACGATTTATTGGATTTTTTGCCGCGGCCCGAACCGCTCTTCTTCCCGCCTCCGCTTTCCTTGTTCACCGTCGCCCAGGCGCGACGCTCAGCTTCTTTCTTCGAGGTCCCGCGCTTTTCGTAACCCTTCTCGATATGCTCGGCTTTGCGTTTTTGTTTCTGGGTGTAACTGGATTTGTCTCCTCGTGGCATAAGTTGCTCCTTCTCTCTCTTCATTTCGCTAGTCGCCGCGAAGCCAGATGCCTTTAAAGGATCACTAGGAATTTTCGTTAGGTGAGAAACAGAACCGCTTCCCATTGGCAGAGCCGGAGTCCTTTGCTTCGCTTTCTTCGTGGCCAGATTGAAGAGACAGAAAGAACCGGTTACGCTATCGCGGAATCCGCCCGTGCCGGCAGAGACGACTTATCGCTGTCCCGGTTGCGGAATGCAGGTTATTGGAAAGGATCGGGCGTCGGTCGCCTTGCATCATCTCCACGTTCTTCAGCCGCAGTTCTTCCATCTCCGGCCTAACGACACATCTCGTTAGGTAGGTGTGGAACGCTGCGATGTCTTGCGGACGTCAAGTTGCTGGAAGATAACGAGCCATCGCGTCTCAGATTTCGAACTTTATCGACATGCCACGCAAACCGAGCCAACCGCGTTCACCTCAGGTGCAAGTCGTCGACAAACTTCACGTGCGTCGTTCCGGCGTGCATGGTACGGGCGTTTACACAAAGCAAAGGATCCGCAAAAACGCACGCATCATCGAGTACACCGGGAAGCTGATTCCCGCGAAGGAAGCGGAAGAGCTGGGCCCGGCGAATGCAAAGAATCCCTACCATACCTTTTATTATTTGCTCGATAACGGCGACGTGATCGATGCCGGCAAAGGGGGCAACATCGCGCGTTGGATTAATCATTCCTGCGCGCCCAATTGCACGACGAGGGAAGAGGACAGCCGTATTTTCATCCATGCCTTGCGCACGATTTATCCGGGTGAGGAACTATTTTATGACTACTCCCTCGATCCCGGCGAGCGGCGAACGAAGAAGGTCGAAAAAAATTATGCCTGCCTTTGCGGCGCGCCGGAATGCCGCGGAACCATGCTCGAGCCGAAATGAATTTCACGAGCGTTTCTGCCCTAACGAGCCAATCGGCCCGGTTTGGCGACTTGTTCGAGCGCGCGTTTCTCCGAAAAAAGACTTACCTGACCAGCCCCACGGAATAGCTTTGTGGAGTAAGAACGAAGCGAAGCGGTAGCTCGATAATCATGGGCCCGTGGCTAAGACGCCATTTGCCTAGAGTCCTGGTGGCCGAGTGATCAAAGGACTTATCTCCGCTGCTCTTTAGAATTTTGACCTCTTGGACCTTACCGGATCTGTCAACGTGTAACTCATAAACGCCTCTGCCTTCTTTAAAATCCCATTCTTTGTAGCTCGGATATTCCGGGATCGGTGCTTGTAAGACGGTGCCCTTGCCAAGATAGCGCGCAAGCGCTTCATCCATGGACTTCTCCTTGCGGGAGTAGGTGGCCACGGTAGGACCACCGTTATCCAGGGAATAGCTAATCCGGACCTTCACGCTCTTGTCCGTTCCAGGTTTGAATCGCCACTCCGACAAAGCCTTTACCGCAGCCTGATCCAATATCGGTTCGCCCGTACTGACATACATGAAAACTCGTACGACTTTCCCGGTCTTTTGATCGATTTTTACGACAGCTACTCCTAATCCACTTAAGTGATTCTTTTCGGCTTCGGCGGGATATTCCGGCCACTCACCCGAAATCTTGTTACGGAGATCATCGTCTTCTGACTCTGCCAAAGTGTTTTTCTCCTTCTGCTCACTTTGGGCCCTGGCCGCGGCGATGGAGGACAGGCTTCCAGTGATCAACACTGCGCAGAGGAGAGTGGGCTCAATCAACTTCCTTAAGGATTTCATTGCCAAAACAACACTACACAATTGCGGGAGGAGCGCGACGCCCCACCCGTGAAAACAGGCTGTCAGCTGCAATGATTGACGAACGAGCCGACGGTCACGATCCGCGGCCGATGTTTCGCAATTCTTCGCGGCGGGCGCGATCCGATTTTCACCTACGTCACGAATTGCCCTGTGGCGGATAGTCGCGCAGCGCGTGAGCGCCTACGTCTAATCACATGGCACCAAAAGTGGCCGACATTTCTCCTGCAGAAAAACTACGTTTGGTGCGCGAGTTCGATATCTTTCATCCCTGGCAATCTCTCGATGAAAAGAGATACTGCCGCCGCTGCGGTGGGACAGTTTAGAGGCAGCGGAGATCAAAGTGGTCTCCGCGCGAGATGGAACGGGCTATCGATTGGAATGCCCGACCGAAGGTTGTCCATCGGTTCCGATCGAATGGATCATCGTGGAAGCGGCAGAAAAGCCGCCGCCCATTGATGCCCAATTACCTCCTTCATTTACCCGGGATTCCCTACCGGCGCGGCACCCACAGTATCGACCGAGCATGTTCGGCTTCCTGCGGGTGCCGCAAATGATTTAGTCTGCGTGCGGCCTTGGCCGGAAGAAAGCTGAAGCCAACCGAATAATGGTCGCCGCGAGGGAGAAGAGCTAACAGGGGTATTGGCCCGGATTCTCCATTCGGCAGAGATGGAAACGGTGCTGTAATCTGAGCCAGTGCCGTTCGAATGCGTGATGCTGGTCGGTCTGGCGAGGCAGGCAAGACTACGCCGTCGCACGAGATCTTCCGTGGTGACGGAGCGCGCCTCATGACCTTCATTCGTTAGGCTTGGGATTAATACCTCGCTCGTGGCTCGCTTTTCTCAGGAAGATCATCCAGCAAATTTCAGAGCTCTAAGAGCGCGTCCAGCGCGCCGGCGGATTGCGTTTCCTTTTGGGAATCGTCGCTTCGCGGGTGTAAGTTGAATGCGGTTGTTTCCTGATTATGCCGAATAAATCCGAGAAACAGGCTTCCTCCGCGTCAGAGCGCTTAGATCCGGCCGCCTCCGACGGGACGGTGGAGAATGCGCGTAGTGGCGCGAAGAAGCGGCGCGATCCGGATGAACCTTCCGCAGACTTGCGTGTTGCGAGCGCCGCCGCCCTCAACCTGATGCAGGACGCAATTGGAGTTCGGCAGCAGGCGGAAGACTCCAATCGCCAACTGCAACGCGAAGCGGGAGAGCACACTCGAACCGGGAAGTGCGTTGCGCGAAAGCGAGGAACGTTTCCGGCAACTTGCTGAGAACTCGAGTGACGTCTTCTGGATCATCAACGGCCGCACGCGTCAGCTCGAATATCTCAACCCGGTTTACGAAAAGATCTTTGGCGAGTCGCCGGCGCCCATCATGCGCGACGCCGGCCGCTGGGCTGAGCTTATTCATCCCGAGGATCGCGACCACGGAGCCGATATGCTGGACCGTCTTCTCGCCGGGAAAACCGTAACCGTCGACTATCGCATCATTCGCCCTAACGACGGCGCGATTCGCTGGATTCGCGACAGGGGGTTTCCGATTCGCGACGAGCACGGCCAGATCCTGCGTGTGGCCGGCGTGCTGCAAGACATCACAGAGGAGAAGGAGCGTATCACTGCGACGCAGGAGAGCGAGACGCGTTTCCGCGCGATTGCGAACCTCGTGCCCGATTTGCTTTGGAGCCTGAACCCCAACGGGGAAGTCGATTGGATCAACCAACGCTGGGTTGCCTACACCGGCCAAAGTCCGGAAGACGCGGCGGGCGAAGGCTGGCTCGATACCATCCACCCGGACGATGTCCAGGAAGTCAAACGTCGCTTGCAGACCGCGCTGGCGGAAGGGCGGATGATGCGACACGAACAACGGATTCGTTCCGCCAACGGCGAATATCGCTGGTTCCTGGTGCAGAAAGAACCCGTGCTCGATGATGAAGGAACGGCCATCAAATGGTTCGCGGCTGCCACCGACATCCACGAACAACGGACTGCCGCCGATGTGGTGCGCGAGAGCGAGCGACGTTTCCGTTTGCTCGTCGAGGGCGCGCGCGAATACGCGATTTTTATGATGGACCCTTCAAACACCATCACCCACTGGAATTCCGGGGCTGAACGCGTCTTCGGGTGGAGTGCGGAGGAAGCCGTCGGACAATCGGGCCGGCTGGTCTTCACTCCCGAGGATGTGGCGCAGAAACAGGAGGAACACGAGATTGAAGTCGCCTTGCGCGAAGGAAGCGCCAGTGATCGTCGCTGGCACCTGCGCAAAGATGGAAGCCGAATCTGGGTAGACGGCATGATGCATCGAGTGGACGACGAAAAAACCGGCGCCTTGCGCGGCTTCGCCAAAGTCGCACGCGATGCCACGGCTGAGCGTCTGGCACAGGAAGAACTGGAGGAACGCGTGCGCGAACGCACAGCAGAGCTGACGGCCAGCAATGAGCGCCTTCAGAACGAGATGGAACAGCGCGCCCGTCTCGAACAGGAAATCCTCCTCATCAGCGAACGCGAGAAGCGCCGCATCGGACAGGACCTGCACGACAGCCTTTGCCAGGAATTGGCCGCGACCGCCTTTATTCTCGAGACCCAGGCACAGAAGGTGGCGAAGAAAAATTCGTCGCAGGCCAAGACTTTTTCCGAGGCCGCCCGCACGGTGAACGCCAACGTCGGGCTTGCGCGCGACCTTGCGCGTGGATTGCACCCGATCGAACTGAACACGGCGGGCTTGCAGAATGCCCTCCGCGAACTCGCGTTTCGCACGGAACACTCCGGGAAAGTCTCCTGCCGCCTCCTTTGTCCACGACCCGTGCGCATCCGCGATGATGCTGTGGCCCTCAACCTTTACCGAATTGCGCAGGAAGCCGTGAACAATGCCCTCAAACACGCCAAGCCGAGTGAGATTGTTCTTACACTTGTGCGCAAGCGGTCCATTCTTTGCCTGGAAATTCGCGACAATGGCGCCGGCTTGTCCAGGAACCGATCCGGCAAAGGAGGAATGGGTGTGGACATCATGCAGCATCGCGCCAACGTCATCGGCGCAAAGCTCACGATCGAGTCGCGCCAGGGTCGCGGCACCTCCGTGACCTGCGCTCTAGCGCGAGAATAAAGGACGCCCGAAGCGCTATTGCTGTGCCTGGGTGACTTCGCGCCACTCCGCCGGAGAATAGTCGTCAGGTCTGGTTATGGCTTCACTCTCTGGTCTATCGGAAGGTTGCTCCTGCTTCTTCTGATATTCGCGCAGGACTTCTTCCATGTGGTCATCGGGGATAGCCAGAAGCGTCACATCTTTGCTTCGCAAGAGAAACGCTAAGTGCGTGTAAGCGCGCAACATCGCCCGGGAGATTGGAACCGGATTGATAACTCAGTTTTTTCCCTAGCTCTGAGGGCTTTGGCAGAAAGAGATAGTTATCTCAATCCGCAGATACAACATGAGGGTGCGGACACAACCAGTGACAACGCATTCAGTCTAGAACGATAACCGCCTCGAACGATCCAACCTGAAATAAAAAGGACGGCGCACAGGAATTCTGCACGCCGCCCTCCGGTTGGATTTATTTAAAGGACTCTATTGGCCGCTCGCCGTGCCTTTGGCCTGGTCGAACTTTTTGATCTTGTCCAGATGGTCTTTCATCGTGGGAAGGCTGTCATCGATAAACTTCTTCAGATCTTCGTTCTTAACGGATGCCTTCGCTCTCTCAAACTCGGCGACGTCTTTCTCGTGATCTTTCACCATGGCTTTCACGTAAGCCTTATCGAAGTCCGCACCCGATAACTTGCTCATCTTATCCACCACCGCCTGATGCATGGGATCGAGGCTGTCTGGAACCTCAACTCCCGCCTTACCGGCCACATCTTTCAGGTTGTCGTTGATCTTTGAATGATCGGTTACCATCTGGTTTCCGAAGTCTTTGACTTCCTGGCTGCCGCCATTTTGCGCCGCGACTTTGCCGAGGGCGACCTCCGTCATGCCACCCATGGCGGCTTTCTTGATAAACATCTTCTCCCTTGCCGTCGCTTTCATCGCACCTTCATCCGCGGCGAAAGTGGACGAGCCAAAGGCACAAAGGGCCGTGGAGAGACCTAAGACACTGAGAAAGTATTTTAGTTTCATATGCCCACGGTATCGTTTCACCTGCCGCTTTTGGCCGTGACAGACTTGTAGGCCATGTGCGATTCGAGAAATGTTCAAGACTGCGGGACAAGACTGTGATGGTAAGTGAAGAATTTGCGCACATTATTTGGTTGTTACTGTCAGAATGGGCCGAACAGAGGCCTGGCGATGCGAGTGGCGCATTTTTTGGCGAGTCCGAGTGGACGGAGAACAAACCACTGCGAGCGCTCCTTCTTGAATCGTAATTCCAAGATGTCGGGCAAAATTGTCTACGGTGGTCTCGCATGTCTCCTATTTATTGCGATAGCGCTTGGCCTGCTGTGGTTCAGTCGTGAAACTTCCTTGCGGCCGAAGAAAGCGTCTGGTGCCGCGCAGGATTCCCTGCTCGCCAACCGGTCGGGCCTAACGACAAGGGACGAAACCTCAAGCTTGCCTTCCAGCACGGCGAGCTCTTCGTTCTCGCAGCTTTACGCTTTTCTGGCGAAGAAATCGCCTGACGAAATTGAGGCGCTCGCGCGCCAGCTTGCAGAACCAGCTTCCGGTGACGCGACTCACGAAAAGCTACGCCTTTTCTTTCAGGTCTGGACTGCGCTGGACGCGAAGACGGCATTCAAGATCGCTGCCACGTTTCCCAATCGCCAAACGCAAGACACGGCGATGGAAGCGATCGTGCAATTCGTCGCGTCTAACGATGCCGCAAGCGTTGCGCAGATGATGATCCAACTGCCACAAGGCTCGATTCCCGCGCTTCCTTCCTTTCTCGGGCAAATTATCGTGAGATGGAGCGACGGCGATCCAGCGGCGGCTGCGGAATTTCTAGGGAGCAACGGCGCAGCGATCGCCAACGATGGTCACGGTGGAATGGGCCAGGCAGCAACGACCTGGAATCGCGTTTCGGAGAACTTCGGCGCCGCCGAACCAGAGGCGGCCATGAGCTGGGCCGCGAGTATTGCCGACCGCCGGCGTGCGAGTGTGGCTTTACAGGGCGCGCTGGTTGGGTGGTCGCAAAAGGATCCGCAGGCGGTGATGGATTACGTCGCGGCTCACGCCAGCCTGGTCGATATTCAACAGGCAACTACCGTACTGGCGAGTGATCTCGCCTCGCGCGCTCCGGAAGCAGCAATCAAATGGCTCAACCAACTTCCGCAAGCCGTTCGTTGGCGGGCCCTCTCGGGCATCGCCAGCACCCTCGCCTCCAACGATCCAGCGGCCGCGATTCAATGGGCGCAGACACTTTCGCCTAACGATCAACAATCGGCGACGGAACTCATCATTTCGCGTGGTGCTTTGAAGGATCCGCAGACTGTCGCCAACTGGATCAACACCATGGCCGGCAGCACCCGCGACAACGCTCTCGCCAGCTTCGCTTCCGCCGTCACACCACAGGACCCGGCAACAGCCGCGAGTTGGGTGGAAACGATCGAAAATCCCTCGATCCGCAGATGGAGCGCATGGGGACTAGTCGATCAGTGGATGCGCTCGGACCCGGAAGCCGCGCAGGCCTGGATCCAAAACAGTTCACTCACTGACGACGAGAAACGGTTCCTTCTCAATTTGCCAAAACGCTGAGGTGTGACCGCTCGTTCGCGTTTGTGGAAGCGCAACTGCTGGGAATTCCTGGTCGGCCAGTTGGCTTTGCAGGTTACTTCTTGCGCTCTGACGGGCGATCAATTGAAGCTGGGGCGTGTCACGCACCTTTGAAGATTTTCCTGTCGGCAGCCGGTTCGTGTCTCGCCGCCAAACCCTTTCCGCGGAAGAGATCGTGGAGTTCGCACGCCGCTATGATCCGCAGCCTTTTCACCTCAGCGTTCATCCCAAAGAGAATTTGTTAGGCGAATTGGCCGCGAGCGGCTGGCAGACCGCATCGATTTCCATGCGGCTTTTTGTCGAAACGATGGAGGTGGAGAGTGGGATCATCGGTCGCGCGATCGATGAGTTACGCTGGCCGGCAGCGGTGCATCCCGGCGATAGCCTCCAAGTGGAGATCGAAATTCTGGAAGCGCGTCTCTCGCAATCGAAACCGGGTTACGGGCTCATTCGTTATCGCAGCCTAACGAAAAATCAGGACGACAAAGTGGTGCAAAGTTTCATCGCCCTCGCCATCCTGCGAGTCCGAAGTCATCGTTAGGCGAAAAGGCGCTGAGCACGTGAGCTTGCTAGCCTAAGCCCAAGCAAGATTGTGATTGAATCGCTGGGATTCAAGCCTTTAGATACTGAACCGTGCCACTACAGCCCCCATACGGCGTCATTGCGAATTACTTCAAGGAAGGGAGCATCATTCCCTTTCTCGGTGCGGGTGTAAACTTTGGCACGCGCGATCCGCCCGACGCGAAATGGGATGAAAAGAGCAGTGCGTTCCTACCCAGCGGGGCTGAGCTCTCCAGGATTCTTGCGGGCTACAGCAGCTTCCCCTCGCAAGAGCGCCAGGATGTGGATGACCTTGCGAAAGTCTCCGCCTATTACGTTGAGATTGCGGCCCGCAAAGGCCTGACCGATCAGCTTCACAAATTCTTCAATCGAGACTTTGTTCCGTGCGAGATACACAAGTACCTCGCCGAGGTCTCCCGCCCGCTTCTTATTGTTACGACGAACTACGATGATCTCACGGAGCGCGCGTTTACTGCTGCCGGTCGTGAGTACGATCTCGTCGTTCACGCGATTGATTCGAGCGAAGTTGCCGGTTCTGTCCTGTGGTGGAAGGCGGGTGAGGAAGAGCCTGTGCCGATCCTGCCATCGAAGCTATCGATCGACCTAACGAAGACAACGGTCATTTACAAGATGCATGGGACCGTAGATCGGAAGAGCAAATGGGATAACTACGTCATCACCGAAGATGATTATGTCGACTTCCTCTCGCGCATGGCCGACCGGACAGCAGTGCCGGCGCTCTTCATGAAGGCGTTTCATGAGCGTCACTTTCTTTTTCTCGGTTATGGTCTGCGCGATTGGAATCTGCGTCTCGTGCTAAGAAATCTGCGCGGAGTCCTGCCTGACGTTTCCAGGGACGTCAGCGCCGGTGCAACTGGCGAACGGACAGGGACCGATCGTGAGCAAAGCCGCGCTCCTTCTTATGCGATCCAGTTCCGACCGTCCGATTTGGAAGTGGAGCTGTGGAAGGGACGCAACGTTAAGATTTTCGATGTCGATATCAATGAATTCGTTCGCCGACTTCGGCTCGAGTCGTCGCTTCTGTGATGCACTCGCCGCCACCGATCCCGACTCAGTATCTCTTTGAGCCCTATGTCGGCTTGAGGCCCTACACGGACAGCCTCGATGATCAGGCACGCTTTTCCGGCCGAGCGCTGGATGAGGAAATCATTCTCGCGAATTTCTACGCCTCTCCGCTCACGATATTCTACGGCGCCAGCGGCGTAGGGAAGAGTTCCGTGTTGCTGGCCGGGGTCGTGCCCAAGCTGCGGCAGACGCCGGGGTTTGCCTGCGTTGTTTTCCGGACATGGCAGGCGGAAAATACGCTGCCTTTGTTGAAGGCAGCTATTCTCGACGCCGTCAGGGTGGCCGCTAAAACCGAGGTCGAAGTCAAGCCTGAGCTGCAACTCGACGACTTCCTGCTCGAGTGTGCCCGTGTGTTGTCCGGACGCGTCGTCCTGATCTTCGACCAATTTGAAGAGTATTTCCTCTACCATGGCGCGTCTGCGGTGAGCGAAGGATTCGACGCCGAGTTTGCCCGATCGGTCAACCGGAGTGAGATCAACGCGAGCTTTCTGCTCTCCATGCGTGAGGACGGACTAAGCAAGCTCGATCGCTTCCAGGGAAGAATTCCAAAACTGCTTAACAATCTCCTCCGTCTCGAGCATTTGGACCGCGAAGCGGCAATGTGCGCAATGCGCGAGCCCCTTTCCGCCTACAACCGGCGGCTGCCAGTCGGCGAATCGTCGGCAAGCATCGATGACGATCTCGTGGAAGAACTGCTCGAACAAGTAAAGGTCGGCCGCATTACTCTTGAGCACACGGGAGCACCCAACGTCGCCGTTATGGGGGCTAGCTCACCAGATAGTGAGCTTCGGGTCGAAGCGCCATTCTTACAGGTCGTCCTTACCCGCCTCTGGGAGGAAGAAAAGAAACATGGTTCAAGTCATCTGACATTGGCGACACTCAAGAAGCTCGGGGGCGCGCCTAAGATCTTACGCAACCATCTCGACAAGACGATGGGCAGGCTAGAGCGACGTCAGCGCCGCATCGCGGTCGACATTTTCGGTCACCTCGTCACTCCTTCGGGGAGCAAGATCGCGCACACCATTGACGACCTCGCGACCTATTCGAATCGACCTAAGAGCCGCCTGACACCTTTGCTTGATAGACTTGCAGATTCGGACGTTCGCGTTCTTCGGACAATTCCTCCGCCACCGGACGATTCCGCGGGCATGCGCTATGAAATCTTCCACGATATTCTCGCAGCGGCGATTCTTGCCTGGCGTCAGCGGAAGCTCTTTTGGCGGAGGGTTCGCCGTTACATTCGCTGGGCCGTCGGTATTGGAACGGCGGTGTTTCTTGTCCTAGTAGTCATCGGACTAATCGCCTTCCGGGAGGAAGAAAAGACGAATACGGCCCTCCAAATGGCACAGAAGGAGAAAGAAAAGACAAGTAATGCCCTCCAAATGGCACGGGCTAACTTGGAAGTCGTAGACGAAATGGATAAAGCAGTTCCATTTTCCCGGGCTGTCATTCGCGAACACGTTTACCAGGTTAGCTGCGGAGGAGGTGGTAAACACATTGTCACTGCCGGTAATGATGGGATCGCTCGTGTTTGGGACACAGCAACTGGCAAGCCTTTGTTTCAGCTTCGCGGCTCTGACAAACCTGTCGAAAATGTGTTTTTCAGTCCTTACGCTAACCTGATCGCGACCAGCGGCTATGACTATGTCGCCAGACTTTGGGACGGAGCGACTGGTCGCTTTCTGCGGGAACTAAAACCCCACAAAGACCTGATCACAAGCATCGCCTTCAGCCCGAATAAGCAATTGGTGGTGACGGCCAGCGCGGATGGAACTGCGCAAGTTTCTGAGATCGATACCGGGAAGCAGTATCCTACACTCATCGGACACAAGACTTATGTAAACAGCGCCGTCTTCAACCCTGACGGCAGCAAGGTAATCACCGCGAGTACAGATGGAACGGCGCGAATCTGGGATGTCGTGACGGGAAAAACTGTCAAGGAATTGAAAGGGCATTCGGGCGTTCTCTACACCGCCTTGTTCAGTCCGAACGGGGTCTTCGCGGTGACTGCAAGTCTCGATAGGACAGCTCGCATCTGGAACGTCACAACTGGAAAGACGATAGCGACTTTATCGGGACATAAGGATGTCGTTATCGATGCCGCGGTTAGTCCGGATAGCAGCGTGGTTGCGACGGCGAGTGCCGATGGCACCGCGCGCATCTGGGATGCCAGCAACGGGAAGTTAAGAGCCGAACTCAATGGACACACCGGTTACGTTCGCTGCGTCGCGTTTAGTCTCGACGGCAAGCGGCTGATCACGGCCAGTGACGACAACACCGCGCGCATCTGGAATACGGTGACCGGCCAAGCTGAAGCAGTCTTGCAAGGGCACACCCGCGATGTAACACACGCCGAGTTCACCGCTGACGAAAGATTTGTTGTTACCTCCAGCATGGATGGGACCGTTCGAGTGTGGGCGCCTTCCACGGCGCGAAGTCTTTTCACATTGATGCACGATGGCGAGGTCTATTCCGCGGAGTGGAGTCACAACGGCCAATACATCGTGACGGCGAGCAGCGATGGAACTGCAAAGATCTGGTCTGCCCAAGGCGAACTGGTCCGGCCATTACACGGCCATAGCCGGGAGGTGATGAGCGCGAAATTTAGTCCGGACGACGCGCTTGTTGTCACTGCCAGCCGAGACAATACGAGCGCTGTCTGGGAAGTGGAGACAGGCAACAACGTCACCTGGCTTCCCAAACACACTAATTGGGTCTCGAGCGCCTCGTTCAGCCCCAACGGCGGCTTGATTGTGACAACGAGTTGGGATCGCACCGCGCGGCTATGGAACGGAAAAGGAGAGTGCCTATTCACGCTTCCGCATGAAAGCGAAGTGGAATGCGCGGCGTTTAGTCCCGACAGCAAGGTAGTCGTTACCGGATGCGACAACGGCGTTGTCAAAGCTTGGAATACACAGACTGGCGAGCCTTTTCTTGACTTGCCCGGACACAAAGAAAAGGTGATCGCCATCGATTTCAGCCCGGTTGACAGTCAACGTCTCGTCACCGCAAGTGAGGACGGTAGCGCATTTGTGTGGCGTCTTGTCCAAGGCGTAAAATCGATTCCGCTTCAAATGAAGGGAGAGTCTTACAGAAGAACGAATGCCAGGTTTAGTCCTGACGGAACCATGGTGGTTATCTCGAGTCAGGACTGCACCGCGCGGGTGTGCGATGCAATCACCGGCGCAGAGATCACAAGTCCCCTGAAACACAGCGACGTGGTCTTAAGTGCTGCGTTTAGTCCGGACAGCAAGTTAATTGTCACTGCCAGCGGCGATGGATCGGCGCGTGTCTGGGAGGCGCGCAGCGGCCTGCAGTTAGCGGAGCTACGAGAACACAAAGGCGATGTGAATAGCGCCGAGTTCAGCCCTAATGGAAAATTTATTGTAACCGCCGGCGTGGATCACACCGCGCGAGTCTGGCTAGTAGGTAACTGGTAACTTTGGTGAGAAATAAAACCGAACTAGCTTGATGCCTGACTATCCTTCTCCTCGGACAAAAGACGATACTTAAGAACTGGGAGATGATTGCAATGCCTGAATCTGAGACAACCAATACTTTGGCGGAAAATGAATTCGGGGATCGCGAGATGCCTGCGCTTGGTGGTCCAGGCTCTCAATACGTCGGGACAGCCGGGATCATTACGGTGGTCATTTATCTCATCATTGCTGTCGTGACGTGTTTGTACACGCTCGTCAAACTGTGGCCAACGCCAACACCGGCTCGTACTCCCCAACTTGAGCCGGCGGCTATGGTTTCGAATATGCCTGGCGAAAATTCCGATCGGCAAAAGCCTGGGGATATCAGTCGGAATCTTTCCGCTGCGCCCGCCACGGGAGATATCGAGATTTTTGGACACCGATTTCAAATTGCGGATGAAATCCGCCTTTTGCTCATCGTCAGCTTTGCTGGGGCGTTAGGCAGTCTGGTCCACAGTTTGCGCTCTGTTTTCTGGTATGTCGGCAATCGCGAGCTCGTCTGGAGTTGGGTTTGCCGATATATCCTCCAGCCATTCTCGGGCACAGCCCTTTCGGTTGTATTCTATCTCGTCGTTCGAGGTGGTTTTTTTTCGCCCCAAGCTGGCTTTCAGCAAACCAGTCCCTTCGGCTTCGCCGCCTTGGGCGCCGTAGTTGGGATGTTCTCGGAGCAAGCGGTCTTGAAACTTAAGCAGGTGGCCGAGACGGTTTTAGCGAAACCGGAACCAGGCAAGGATTCCAAACCGCAGTATGCCGTAGAAGTCACTGCGATTCCTGCGAAAACCCCGAATAACCGACAAATGCAGCAGCAGGGGGCGAAGGATCAGTGAGCCACAAGCACGCCTCTTTGGTCGTTAGAGATAAGATTGGGCGGTGAGGGGTTCGAACCCCCGACCAACACGGTGTAAACGTGCCGCTCTACCACTGAGCTAACCGCCCGCCTCTCAACTCTTAGTTCAGGCCACCTGACCTGTCGAGTGTCGGAATCGCGACGCCACCTACTGGTGCCTTGATCGCAACTACCGAGACCGTTCTAAAGCGCAAAGTCTCCTACGGCGCTGGTCCGACGTGCCCAGCCTCGAACCGAAGAATACTCTCAGTTTCAAACGGCATTTACCTTCTTGCCTTCTCTTCGCAGAGTTTCTGGAACCGCGGTTCGTCCGGAGCGGATCGAACATCGGATCGAGCCGGAGCAGCGCTGGAGTGAGCGGGGCCGCAGCCAGTGCGCCATTGTATGGTATCGAGAGTAGTTTCTGTAAAGCGGTAATGGCGCGGTCAGGTTCTCCCAAGCGCGCTGCCACCCGGGCGAGGATCTCGATCGGAATGGGACCATCTACCGCGTCTTTCTCGATCGGATTCGCTGCCATTGCCTGCTCCGACAAAGCAAAAGCGGCAGCTTTGTCACCGAGGCCCATATTGATCAGGGTGAGATCTGCAATGAGGCCGACATTCTCCGACTGTTTTTTTAGGAAAGGTTCCAGTTCGCTGCGCGCCTGTTGCCAACTTTCTTGGGCGGCCGCCTGATCGCCGGCGACCTCTTGCGCCCAGCCTAACCAAAATCGCAGCTCGCCAGTGTAAAAACCCAACGCTGGATCAGGCTTGGCAAGTATTTCCTTTAGCAGAGGGATAATTTGTGCAGGTCGACGTTCCAAGATCGCTTGGTAAGCCTGTATTTCCAGCGCACCGGAATCGTCGGTAGCAGGGTGGAGCGAAGCAAGGATCGCCGAAGCCCGCGGCAGATCGCCCTCGGCTTGGGCGATAGCCGCCTTTAGCACAAGCGTATCCCGGTCGTCGGGCGTGATATCGAGAACCTTATCAAACTTCCGCACCGCTTCCGGGAAACGACGAAGCTCCATATACGAAAGCGCGTGCTGGGTGAGTATGGAAACGTTGCGCGGGTCGAGCCGCTCGGCTTCGTTGAAATACGACTCGCTCCGGTCCCATTGGCCGCGCCTTCGCTCTACAAAGGCCAGCGATTCAGGAATCCGGCTGCTATTGGGTAAGAGCTGACGTGCTTGCTCAAAGTAATCCACCGCCGTGTCGTAGTCCTTTAGACAAGAGTAGTGGTAATATCCCTTAGCCAACACGGCCTCGCCAAGGTTGGGCTGAAGAGTGAGCGCGGTTTCGGCTGCCTGCCGTGCCTCTTCACGGAGCGCGACCGTTGGCTGAAGACTAAGGCTAGTGTAGCCAACGGAATCAACGTATGACAGCAGCGCCCAGCTAAGGGCGAACTTCGGGTCCAAGCGCACCGCTTCTCTGAGATATTTCTGTGCGCCACGGGCGTTAGCTGGTGTGTTTTGCGTTTTCAATGTGTAAGCCAGACCACGCAGGTAGGCATCGTAAGCCTCGGGATTGTCCGTCGGTTTAGCGGCGATGACTTGTTCTTCCCGGCCGGTAAGTTTCGCCCGCAACTGATCGGCAATGGCTCTCGCCACCTCGCTTTCGACCGAAAAGATGTCGGTCAGTTTGCGATCAAAGGTATCGGCCCACAGATGGGAATCATTGGCCGCCTGGATGAGCTGCACGTTAATGCGCACCTGATCGCCGGCTTTCTGGACGCTGCCTTCCAAGATGTTGGCCACGCCAAGCTGCTTCGCGATTAGCGACAGATTGCCCGGCTTGCTCTGATATTGCTGGGTTGAGGTGCGCGAGATCACTTTCAAATCCGCGATTTTCGCCAGCCGCGTGAGGATTTCTTCCTGGATGCCATCAGCAAAATAGGCGTTGTCTGGATCTTGGCTTAGATTCTCGAACGGCAGGACCGCGATCGACTTGGCGTTGGTCACGACCGTCGCGGCGGACGTTTTCCGCGATCCGCTGATCAGCCCGAAGCGCTCGGCGGCAAAATACGCAATGGCCACAACCAACAGTGCGGCCAGAACGTAGTTGAGCTTTCGATCGGCACCGCGCCGCTCGCGTCGCACTCCAGGCGCTTCGCCACTCGCCGGCAGGTCGCCGGTGCGCACGATACCCTCCGAGGGAATGTCGAAAAGCCACGTTAAAATGAGCGTAATGGGAAATCCCGCAACGATCACCAACACGATGATCCGCTGCGCCAATGCCGAGATCTCGAAAATTGGAAAGACCTGGGTGACGACCTGCACGATCAACCAACCAGCCACTACATAAGCAGCGCCGATCTTGTAGACGTGGCGGCGCTGCAATTCGGCAAAGAACGAGTGCTTGTCGCTCATGGCTTGGTCTGTGCCGGCATGACCGTCTCGTCGCCGATCAGTTTTTGGAAGCGCGGATCATTTCGTAGCCGATCGAACATCGGATCGAGCCGGAGCAGCGCGGGAATGAGCAGCACGTGCCCGATCTCGAGTCGAAGATTGCCCTCAGATTCAGGGACCACACCGTTATCTTTAACGGGGGCGCAAGCCACTCGCGATCATTTTCCGCCTTCGAAGATTCGACGGCACGTGGGTGGCTGGGACGCGGTGTAAACGCGCCGCTCTACCGCTGAGCTAACCGCCCGTTTGCCGCCCCGATTCTTAGACCACGGCATGCGTCGTGTCGAGGACAGCCCGAGTGACCAGCGGATGCCTCGTCAAGTTTGACCAATCCAGGTCTTGGGCGCGACATCTTCCCAGCGCTCGCGAATTGCACGAAACTCTTCTTTGCCTAACGACTCGGAGTCAAGCAGCCGGGCATTCGCTCCCCAGCGCTCCGGTTTCGTCGTTCCGACGATTGCCGTGCAAACGCCCGGTACGCTGAGCGGGAACTGCAATGCGATGGCAACCGATTTTTCCAAATCGCCTCCCTGCAAAAATTCATAACGCAAAACGCGCAGCCGATCCCAGTAAGTCTGATGATAGGAATTGGAGGGTTTATGTCCGCTTTTCCAGGCGACATTGGCGATCGGGCGTTTTGCGATCACGCCCATCTGCTTTTCTCGCGCCAGCGGCAAAGTCAGCTCGAGCGCTTCCTGGTCGGCGATGTTGATCGAAGTTTGCAACGAATCGAACACTCCACATTCCACGGCATAACGCGCGGCATGACTATCGCCGCTGTAGCCGATATAACGCGTATATCCTTTCTCGCGCGCGCTCTGGAGCGCTTCGATCACTTCACCCTTTTTCAAGACGGCTTCCGAGCAACTATGCAGATGAACAAGATCGACGCGATCGGTGCGCAGCCGGCGCAGGCTGCGCTCGATGCTCTCGAGAATGGAATCCCGCGACCAGTTTGCCCCGCTCTCCATCCCGTGGGGATGACCACATTTGGTGAAAAGATAAAATTCCTCGCGGCGCTCGGCTACCGCTCGGCCAATCATCTCCTCGCTCTTGCCGTAGCATTCCGCGGTATCGATGACGTTGAGCCCGGCATCGAGCGCCTTGCCTAACAATTGCGCGACGGTCGTTTCGTCTACGCTTTCCAGAGCCAATCTCAGCGCCACCAAATCCAAGCACCGAGACCTGCATATCGGTTTGGCCGAAGGCACGTCGCTCCATGAATGACGATAGAGCGAGCGCAAAGGGCGATCAATTGCAGGGACAGATGCTTCGCCTGCCTTAGAGTTCAGGCGACCGACTGTTATCTGAGAATCGTGCGGCCGCGGCCAGATTCGATGTGTCCGATGCGGCACGCCCGCAGGCTGCGCGCGGCGGCCGTGGCGTCGTTAGGCGCGACGATTGCCGCCATGCCAACGCCCATATTAAAGACCTGATACATCTCTTCCTCGGGTACGCCTCCGCGCTCCTGCAGGATTTTGAAAATGGACGGGACTTTCCAGCTTTGTCTCTCAACTACCGCGTCGCAATCGTCGGGCAAAATGCGCGGGAGATTGTCAACCATTCCTCCGCCGGTGATGTGGGCGAGGCCTTTCAGCTTTTCGTTAGGCACTTTCGCCAGGAGCGGCTGATAGTTTTTGTGCGTGCGGAGAAGCTCTTCGCCTAACGACAAGCGCAGCCCGGCCAGGCGCGCCGTCGGTTTCAGGCACAGTTGCTCGAAAAATATTTTGCGCGCGAGGGAGTAGCCGTTGGTGTGCAGGCCGTTGGACGGGAGTCCGAGAATGATGTCGCCCGGCTTAATCTTCGAGCCGTCGATCATACGCTTGCGATCGACCACTCCGACGATGCAACCAGCCAGGTCGTACTCGCCGCGCTGGTACATTCCCGGCATCTGCGCGGTTTCGCCGCCGATTAATGCACAACCACCGGCCCGACACGCCTTGCTGAACCCACGCAGGATTTGTTCGAAGACGCGCGGCTCCAATCGCTCTGCCCCGATGTAATCGAGGAAGAAAAGCGGGCGCGCTCCGAGGACGGCGATGTCGTTGATGCAGTGATTGACCAGGTCCGCGCCGACCGTGTCGTGGCGATCCATCGCGAAAGCGATCTTTAGCTTGGTGCCGACGCCATCGATGCTGCTGACCAGAACCGGCTCGCGCATTCGGGCGAAGTTCGGCGCAAACAAACCTCCAAACCCACCGATCTTGCCCAGCACCTCCGGGCCATGTGTTTGCCTAACGAGTCCCTGGATCCTGCGCTTGAGTCGATTGCCGAGATCCACGTCAACACCGGCGCGGGCATAGGCTTTTTTGCGCTCCGTCGATCTCGCAGACTTGGAAGGATGCTCGGGAGAGCGCATGCGAGGTAGCCCGAAAGCTGAGATAATTGCGGAGCCTTACTTTAACCCCGCGAACAAGGTCGGCTGCTCTTCCTCGGCCAGCGCTTTGGCCCGGGCTTCGCGCTTTTCCATGATGAATTTGTCCAGTTCCGGATCGACCGCGAGCGGATAATTGCCGGTAAAGCAGGCAAGACAGAATTCGCTCGGCGGTTTGCCGGTGGCACGGATCATTCCCTCGACGTCGAGATAGCCAAGGCTATCGACGCCGAGATACTGGCAGATTTCCGGCATCGTTTTCTGGTTCGCGATCAGCTTTTCGGGATCGGGAAAATCGATCCCGTAATGGCAGGCAAAGCGATGCGGCGGGCAACTCACCCGCATATGCACTTCCTTGGCGCCGGCCTCGCGCAGGTTGACGACTCGGGCGCGGGCAGTCGTCCCTCTGACGATAGAGTCGTCCACGACCACGACTCGTTTTCCTTCCACGGCTTCCTTGATCAGGTTGAGCTTCACCCGCACGTCAAAGTCGCGGATGAGCTGACTCGGCTGAAGAAAGGTGCGCCCGATGTAGTGATTGCGGACAAAGGCGTGTTCGTAGGGAATTTCGAGCTCATGGGCAAATCCAAGCGCGGCGTAATTCCCCGAGTCGGGAACCGGCACGACGATGTCGGCTTCGACCGGAAATTGGCGAGCCAGCTCGCGACCCATCTCGGTTCGCACCTTCGCGACGTTCACTCCGCCGATGATGCTGTCCGGACGCGCGAAGTAGACGTATTCAAACATGCAGAACGCCGGCTTCTCGTCGCGGAACGGCCATTCCGAGCGCAAGCCTTCTTCGCTGATGATGAGCACTTCGCCCGGTTCGATTTCGCGAATGAATTCCGCATGGATGAGATCGAAGGCGCACGTTTCCGAGGCAACGACATAGGCGCCGTCGAGTTTGCCTAACGACAATGGCCGAAACCCAAACGGGTCGCGCACCGCGATGATTTCGCGCTCGCTCATGAGCACGACCGAGAATGCCCCTTCGATTCGGCGCAAAGCGGTAAGAATGCTGCCGCCATTGAGCGACGGCTGGGCGAGCAGGTGGAGAATAATCTCGCTATCGGCCGTGGTCTGGAAAATGGAGCCTTTGCGTTCCAGCTCGTCGCGCAGAACGTCGGCGTTAATCAGGTTGCCGTTATGCGCAATGGCGAGCTGCCCACGCACGCAATCGACTACGAACGGTTGCGCGTTCTTGATTGTGCTCGAGCCGGTAGTGGAATAGCGCGTGTGACCGAGAGCTCGGTTACCTTTAAGGCGCGCCAGTTCCTCCTGGCCAAACACCTGTGAGACCAATCCCATGTCCTTGTGCTGGAGAAAGGTCGCGCCCGGACCTTGCGAGGTGACAATGCCAGCGCTCTCCTGCCCGCGATGCTGAAGCGCGAAAAGACCGTAGTACGTCAAGACCGCCGCGTTCGGATGACCGAACACGCCGAAAATGCCGCACTCGTGCATTGGGTATGGCTGCTGCGGCGTTAATAGAATTTCTTCCGGCATCATCGAGGTGACAAGATAACTGGAGTTTGAGCCTGTGCATCTTCGCACAGATGCTCACTCCGTGGCCAGCTGCTTAACAAATCGCCGGCAACTTCCCGAAGTGTTTCGGGTTGATTCTCTGTCTTTTCTGTGGGCATCCTGACTTGATGAAAAACGCCGTTCGTTTCTGCGTTGTAGCGCTGTTGATGATGCCCTGGGTGCTGCGGGCACAGCAGCACACTCTTGAACTGCTCGTCACTTTCGATTATCCGCACCCGCCCGAAAACCTCACCTATGTCACGGGTATCAGTAACACCGGAGCCACGGTGGGCTATTTTTCAGTCACGCACACAACGGCCTTTGTCCGTTCGACCAAAGGTACTTTTAGCTCACCAATAACCGTGCACAATCAGGCGGTTTTCAGCGGCGGCATCAACACCTCGGGCCTCGTCTGCGGCTACACAGTAGCTGGTCCACCCGCGCTCACCAATCACGGTTTCTTTTTTCAAAACAAAATTCTTACCACCTACGACGTTCCTGGCGCGACGCAGACCGATCTTTTCTCCCTCAACGACGAGGGGAATTTCGTTGGAGCGTATTCGGTTACCAACCTCTTTCCCACGATCGGTTTTACCAGCATCGGCGGAACGATCGCGGAGATCGATATTCCGGATAGCACCATTGTTCTTCCAGCTGGAATCAACAATTCCAATGAAGTGGTGGGTATTTATGGGACTGCCGAGAACATCAACGCGCAAGGCTTTTACCAGGACGCGAATGGCGTCGTCATCACAAGTCTGAATTATCCGGGCGCAGGCCAAACTTTTCTCACAGGAATTAACGACCAAGGCACGATCGTGGGCTATTATCCCAGGAGATTCGGCGGCACTCACGGATTGCTTCTGGAATCGCTCACCAAATTCAGCACCCTCGACGTGCCGGGCTCGACGTCCACCGAGATCAACGCCATTAACAATGCCGGCCTGGTCGCCGGCACCTGCAGTTTCCCGGACGACAGTTCGACCGGTTTTATCGCCCGCATTCGTTAGGCGTCGTTGCAACTCAATCGACTTTGCCCTGGTTCGGGCGGCATTTCTTACGCCATTAAATTGGCTTGAATTTTTCCGCGCCGATTGTTTTTCTCCGAATCATGAAACGTTCCTGCTTTTACGGTCTGCTTAGTACGATCGTCGCACTTTCTTTAGCAGCCGCTCTCGGGCAGGAGCCGACCGCCTCGGTCGAGATTCTGGCGACTTTCGATTATCCCCAGCCGGGAACTACCGACACAACGGCGTGGGGGATCAACAACAACGGAGTTGTGGCTGGAACATTTACCTGGAAGCAGCACGAACACGGTTACCTGCGGAGCGCAAACGGGGGCTTCGGGCCAGCGATCACCGCATCGCCCACCGCGCGCACATATTTGCAGTCGATCAATATCGACGGACTCGTGGCGGGGTGGAGTAGCGACACAAATGGTGAGCACGGCTTCTTCTATCAGGACGGAATTGTTACGCCGTATGATGTTCCCAATTCCACCGCCACAATTATCTATAGCCTGAATGATGCCGGTGATTTCACGGGACTTTACACTTCCTCCGGTGTGACTCTTCCCTTTGCTAACTTCGGCGGTTCAATCATCAACCCGGCGCCAGCCGACGCGGAGTTTACCTGGCCATTTGCGATCAACAACCATCAGGAGATTGCCGGTTACTACGACGATGGTTCGAGTGGAACTCATGGCTTTTTCCGGGATAGGAACGGCACCGTGGTCGCTCCCATTGATTACCCTCGCACGAGTGACACACAATTCCTCGGTCTCAATGATCATGGAACTCTGGTGGGCGTATGGTATGACTCGCATGACTTGTCGCATGGCCTTATTCTGCGCAATCTGACTGAGTTCACATCATTCGACGTTCCCGGTGCCGTGCAGACGATTCTCACTGGGATTAATGACTCCAATATCATTTGCGGATTCTCTTACGCAGCCAATGGTGGGAGTGGCTTTATCGGGCGGCTGAGGCAATAATCCGCGACTAAATCACCATACCTCCTCGAGGAGATGTCGTCTCCCTGATCACGCGCCAAAGCAGGATCACCAGGCTTTTGCGAGTGCGCCCGTCCTTTCGCACTGGAGTTATCGAGTAGGCGGCGGTGAGCTCATAACGTACGTCGATCATTCAGTCCTCGGGAAAGACCGATTTTGCCGGTATTTCGTCCTGGTCATCACCTTGACTCATGAATTGCTGAGTCATAGGCGAAGGAAATCCAAATAGAAAGATGACCATTATATGAAATCAAGATATCCGTTTGTTCAAACCCTTGCTGCCTTAGCCTTCTTAGCCCTTATCGCGAGTATAGCCCCGGCGGCGACCATCGAAGTGCTGGAGACATTTGATTATCCCGGCACCGGAAACCTGACCTTTCCGCAAAAGATCAATGATCGAGGGGTTATTGTTGGCGTTTTTATTGACGTCAATGGAGTGGCCCGCGGTTTCTTTCGCTCGCGCAACGGTCAGTTCAGTCATGCTTTTGTTGACCCTAACGACACTGGCGGTGTTACTCAGGGGCGCGCTATCAATAACTTCCGAAAGATTTGCGGTGAATATCTCAATGGGACCGATGGCACCTTTCACGGTTACTTCCTCTCGCACCAGAGGTTCATGAATTTCGATGTCGCCGATGCCACAAACACGATTCCGCTGGGATTAAACGATGCGAATGATTTCTCGGGCAGCGCTGTTTTAAGTGACGGAAGCCAGCAGGGCTTTGTCAGCCTTGACGGAGACATTACGACCTTCGCCATTCCAGGCGCCACGGCAACCCTGGCTTATTCACTGAATAGCTCAAACCAGGTCGTAGGTTACTATGTCGATGCCGACGGGGTGACTACCCATGCCTATCTTCGCGACAGCGATGGCACTCTAACCTTTCCGATCGATGCGGACGATTCTACCGGAACCATTCTATTCGGAAACAATGATTCAAACTGGGCGGTCGGAAGATATACTGACACGGCCGCTGTGACCCATGGGCTCTTCTTCATGACGCCGGACGATATCCTGAGCTTTGATTTTCCGGGTTCGGCAGGGTTCACCTCTCTCAACGGCATTAATGAGCAGGGATATATCTGTGGCCGCTATCTTGACTCAGCTGGGATAGCGCACGGATTTCTTGCCAGGGTGAATCCCAATGGCACTGGTGACGGTAATAGCGCCAGGAGTCATACTTTTAAGATGCCGGTGCAACTGCGGGTGCAATCTGCGGCAATGCTGGCTGGTGCTGCCTATTGAGGCGAGATCAAGCATTTCCTGAATCGAAGAGCGGCGGCGATCCATCGCCGCCGCTCACACTGGTCGTGAGGGAGCAGGCGTCGTTTTTCCTGATCACGCGTCGGAGCAAAATCGCCAAGCACTCAAACCAAGCCTCTGCGAGCGCGCCGCTGCTTTCGCGCCGGTGTCATTGGATGTGGCGGCGGTGAGAGAAACAATTTCCCCAGTCATCGAACCGCATAACATCCTCATTACGAAGTCATGCGTTATTTTTTGGCTCGACAATCTCCGGCTGAATAACCAAAGCAGATCAACATTCCAAACAGGAGGAATACATGCACTACCGAATCGCAATTGTTTGCATCCTTGCGGCCGTTTCTTCTCTCTCAGATCCGGCTGCGGCTGAGCAGCCGGCTTTCTCGGTCAAAATCGTAGCGACCTTCGATTATCCTGGTGTGGGAAATTCGACGACTGGCGTCGAGATTAACGAAGCAGGGACCGTTGCGGGTTTCTTTACCAATTCGTCTGGAATGATCAGCGGATTTGTGCGTCTCCGGGACGGCACTTTCAGCGCGCCGATTGTTGAACCGGACGACGGAAACACCACTTTGGCGTCCGGCATTAACAATATCGGAACGGTGTCGGGTTATTTCGTCGGGGCAGGAGACGGGTTCTTCCACGGTTATCTCCTTACCGGGGACAACTTCACTCCATTCGACGCGCCGGGGGCGCTTTCCACGATGGTGGAAAAAAACAATGACGCGGGGGATTTTGTCGGCGCGTTCACGACCAGCACACACGATTTTCAGGCCTTCATGAATGTTGGTGGGAACACCGAGCCAATCAATATTCCCCCCGCGCTGACGAGTTTTGCTGAAGGCATGAACCAAACTGGAGATGTCGTCGGATTCTATGCGGACAGCGGGGGAATCGTGCATGCCTTCTTCAGAAGTGCGAGTGGCGTCTTGAAATTTCCGATCAATTTTCCAGGGGCCGTGCTTACCAGCGTACTCGAGGACGTGAACGACCAGGGCGAAATGGTGGGGAGATATACCGACGGTGCCGGCGTGATTCATGGAGCCTTTTTCAAACGACCCGGGGTTTTC
>CAWDEC010000007.1:0-263305 GCA_963801255.1 uncultured Verrucomicrobiae bacterium
ACTCCCGTTCGAAGACCGTCGCCAAGCCTTGTCCTACCCCGACGCAGAGCGACGCGATGCCGCGCGAGGCGCCGGTGCGAGCCATCTGGTGGATCAGCGTCGTGGCCAGGCGGGCGCCGCTGCAACCAAGCGGGTGACCGATCGCAATCGCGCCGCCGTTGACGTTCAATTTTGCGTTGTCGATGCCCAGCTCGCGCTGGCAGGCGAGGGCCTGCGCGGCGAACGCCTCGTTCAACTCGAACAGGTCGATGCGGTCGAGCGTCAGTTTCGCGCGCAGAAGCGCCTTGCGAATCGCGGGCACGGGTCCGAGCCCCATGAACGCGGGATCGACGCCGGCCGCGGCGCTCGGACCGATGAAGGCGATCGGCTGAAGACCCAGCGATTTGGCCAGCCCGGCTTCAACGATCAGCAATGCCGCCGCGCCGTCGTTGATACCCGACGAATTGCCCGCGGTCACCGTGCCTTGGTCGTCTTTGGAGAATGCGGGTTTCAGCTTGGCGAGATTCTCCAGCGTCGTGTCCGGCCTCGGGTGCTCGTCCACGCTGACGAGGGTCGGAGCGCCCTTGCGCTGCGGAATCTCGACGGGCACGATCTCCTGGGCGAACAGCCCGCGTTGGTGCGCCGCCGACCACCGTTGCTGGCTCTGCAGCGCGAACTGATCCTGATCCGCCCGGCTGATCTTGTGCTTGCGGGCGACATTCTCGGCGGTCTCGCCCATGGAGAAGGGGTGATGCAGCGCCGCCAGGCGAGGATTGACCAGGCGCCAGCCGATCGAAGTGTCGAAGATCTGCTGCGACCGGTCGAACGCGGTTTCCGCCTTGCTGAGCACATAAGGTGCACGGCTCATCGACTCGACGCCGCCCGCGATGAACACATCGCCGTGACTCGCCTCGATCATGCGCGCCGCGATGTTGACGGCTTCCAGCCCCGACGCACAGAGGCGATTCACCGTCGAACCCGGCACGGACGCGGGGAGGCCCGCCAGCAGCGCGGCCATGCGCGCGACGTTGCGGTTGTCCTCGCCGGCCTGGTTGGTAGCGCCGAAGTAGACATCCTCGATCAATGCGGGGTCGATGCCGGATCGCTCCACGACGGCCTTGATGATGTGGGCGGCAAGATCGTCGGGGCGAACCGACGCCAATGCGCCCGCGTGCCGACCGACAGGTGTTCGGAGAGCCGTGATGATCGCCGCTCGCCTTTGCATCGAGATTTGATCGCGTCGCTTCACGAGCAATGTACCTAGAGGAACTATCTGCCAAAGTCTAGGGGACGCTCGTTAGGCCCACTTGTGCACCGCGTCCTGTTTGCGCGGATCGGTCGCCTCGATGATGACGCTGACGGACTTCTGGTTGAAACCCTTGAAGCCGCCTTTGCGTTGCAGGTTTTCCAGGTGACTTCCGATCGCCCCTTCGCGGCTGAACTTCTGCGCCTGCTCGTCCGTGAGGAGCCCTCGCAGCCTCAGCCTGGTGATTCGTTCTGGCCGCACGACCCAGCGCTCGCCCTGGGTGAAAGCCTGCTTGAGGAAAGGAAAATCGGAAAACGGCGCCATCGTCTTGATATGGGCCGCGGCGAGTTGCTCGCGAAGGAGTGCGTAATCAAAACGGCACTCCAGGTGATGCATTCCCGCATCGAGAAAACTCTCGCCATGCAACCCAACCCAGAGCCCGACCGTTCGCAGCACTTTCTCCTCTGGCGGCAGAGGTTTTGTGGAGAAATCAATCTCGGTTTCGTCAGAGTAAAGATCGACATCGTTGAAGACCGTGATGCCTTCGATCGGCTGCTCGGTGATCTGCGCGCCCCACCCTGCCTGCGCCCCGGCGTAGTAACGCTCCCGCCGGTGGAAGCCGAGCATGTCCCACGCTTTCATGAGATCGACGAAATGCTTCCGCGACGAGCGGAAGGTGTGGTGATCGTGGTTCGCCCAGCCCAAGCCTAACGAATCCTGCCGCCGTTTCTGCTCGATCCCGGCGCGATTGCGTTTCTGCCAATAATTCCTCTCTTCCTCAAAAACGAGATGACAGGCGAGATCGCGGCCGACGAGATCGATCACCTGTTGTAAACGATCGAGCGAGTACGCGTAACCCTTCGCGTCGCCATCCCAGCGCCGGCGGCGCGTCTGCCAAAGCTCGCGCGCGGCGAGATACTTCTTCAGGTCCGGCGACTTAGTCAGGTAACCGCGATAGCCACGGCGCTCTACCGCATACAGTTCACAACCATTTTCCTTGTAGGCGAGCATCTTTCGAAAGCGCGATAGCGGCTCACCATCAATTGCATTTGTGATTCCGTGGACAGCAGCAAATTCGGCCACAAACTCCGGCCGGATGGCGATCGCCGGAGGATATTTCACATTGGTTGCCGCGAGCAAAACGCGCGGCAGCATCGCCTCCGGATGCCAAAGCGCCTTCAGGTTTTCCCCGTTTTCGCCTAACGGATCGTCCACGAATCCGTTCTCACGCAGCCTGCCTTCATCTGAAGCGGGCAGGACGAGATGATCGACCCAGTCGAGAAAAAGGGTGCCGGTCTCGTTCCGCATGCGCTCGGAGAGAATGCGGGCGAAACTGTTCTCCTTCAGAAAAGCATCGATCCGCTCGAGGAGGAAATTTTCCGCCTCATAGCAAAGCGGCCAGTTAAATTGGTTTTCGGCTTCGTTAGGCGATTCAACCGTCGTAGTGTTCATAATGCTCCATGGTTAGGGCGGTTCGTATGCGCGGCCGACGACTTTCTGTCGTCTCGAACTTTTCCTAGGTTAACGAAACGAGAGAAGGTTTCAACGGCGCCCGCCCAGCGCTACGCGGTCGAACTGCCTTCTTCTGGACCGCCGAATTGAATACCCTGGGCCAGCGGCAGCTCGGTCGAGTAGTTGATCGTGTTCGTCGTGCGACGCATGTACATTTTCCACGAATCGCTCCCGCTTTCGCGCCCGCCGCCGGTCTCCTTCTCGCCGCCGAAGGCGCCGCCGATCTCTGCACCGCTCGTGCCTGTGTTGACGTTGGCAATCCCGCAATCGCTGCCCTCCGGTCCGAGAAATTTTTCCGCCTCGCGTACGTCGTTTGTGAAGATGGCGGAGGTCAATCCCTGCGGCACGCCGTTATTGATCGCGAGCGCTTCATCGAAATCGCGATACGTCATGAGATAAAGCAGCGGACCAAAGGTTTCATCGCAGACGATGTTGTAGTCCGGTCTTGCGTTCGTTAGGCACGGTGTCATGTAACAACCGCCGGTATATTTTTCGCCATCGAGACGCTCGCCTCCATACAGAACCTCCCCGCCCTCCTGTTTCAGCCGGTCGATGGAATGCAAGACCGCGTCGACAGCCTGACGGTCGATCAGTGGTCCCATCAGTGTTTTCTCGTCGAGCGGATGTCCGATCGGCACCGACTTGTAAGCAGCCAAAAGCTTTTGCCGCACCTTATCGGCGATCGACTCATGCATAATGACCCGACGGGTCGAGGTGCAACGCTGCCCAGCCGTCCCGACGGCGCCGAAGAAGATCGATTGTGTCGCCATCTCGAGATCGGCGCTCGGACAAACGATCAACGCGTTGTTACCACCCAGTTCCATGATGCTCCGACCGAGCCGGCCGTGAACGCTTTTGGCAACTTCAATTCCCATGCGGACCGAGCCGGTCGCGGAAACAAGCGGGATACGCCGATCGGCGGACAAGCGTTCGCCGACTTGTTTGCGATCGCCAATCAGAAGTGAAAAGATCGCGGGATCCGCGCCAGTATTCCGACAAACGCGTTCGGCGATTTTCGTCACGGCGATAGCCGTCAACGGCGTTTTCTCCGATGGCTTCCAGATTGTTGCGTCACCGCACACCGCGGCGAGCGCGGCATTCCAGGACCAGACGGCGACCGGAAAATTAAAAGCGGAAATGACGCCGACGAGCCCGAGCGGATGCCACTGCTCCATCAAGCGGTGTCGGGCACGTTCTGACTGAATCGTCAGGCCGTAAAGCATACGCGATTGGCCGACGGCGAAGTCGCAGATGTCGATCATTTCCTGCACTTCGCCTTTGCCTTCGGCGATGATTTTGCCGGCTTCGAGTGAAACGAGCGCACCGAGATTATCCTTCTGCTCGCGCAGAGCGTTGCCGAGTTGCCGGACGGTTTCGCCACGCACCGGACCGGGAGTAGCGCGCCATTTCAGGAAGGCTTCCTGCGCGCGCCGGATCACTTTCTCGTAATCCTCCGCCGAAGCGGTGCGAAATTTGCCTAACGACTTTCCATCGACAGGCGAAATCTTTTCATGCACTTCGCCGCTGCCATGCCATTCGCCAGAGAACGCGCCGAGGCTTTCATCGGAGAGGCCAAGATTCTTGAGGACGTTGTGCATATTTCGAAGCGTTGCGATTTCCCCAGTGCAATGGGGAAACTGGGAGTCGAAGGCTCGCCCTACCTTGTCATCTGCTGCCGCATGAGCTCGATCGCTTCGTCGACTACTTCTCTCGTTATGTCGAGCGAGGGACGGAAGCGAATTGCTTTCTCACCCGACTTGAGGGTGAGAACGCCGCCGTCGAAGAATCTCTTCCAAAGCTGATCGCGCGTAGCGGGATCGGGCAGATCGAACGCGAGGAACAAGCCGCGCCCGCGGACCGCACTCACGATTGGGATTTCGTCTTGCAGCTCATGCAAGCGACTGAGGAAATGTTCGCCGACGACTCCTGCGTTCTCGACCAGGTTTTTTTCTTCAATGATGTTGAGGAAATGGGTCGAGCGCACCATGTCGGTGAAGTTGCCGCCCCAGGTCGAATTGATCCGGCTAGGGAGACGAAAGACATTCTCTTTGATTTCGTCCAGACGCGGCCCAGCCATCACGCCACAAACCTGCGATTTTTTGCCGAAAGACAGCAGGTCGGGCAGAACGTCGAAATGTTCGCAGCACCAGTTGCGGCCAGTCGCACCCATGCCGCACTGCACTTCGTCGAAAATAAGGAGCATCTCATTTTCGTCGCAGATACGGCGGAGAGTTTGCAGCCATTCGCCCCGGAAATGGTTATCACCGCCTTCACCTTGAATCGGCTCGAGAATAATCGCGGCGATGTCGTGGCCGCGGTCATGCACGAATTGCAGGATTTCGGCCTCAGATTTCTTTTCTCGCTCGATCACGTCGGCTTCGCGGGCGTCTTTGCCTAACGAGAAATCAATGCAAGGCGTGGAGACGCGCGGCCAATCGAACTTGGCAAAAAGATCCGTCTTTACCGGATCGGTGTTCGTGAGGCTCATCGTATAGCCGCTGCGGCCGTGAAAAGCGCGACGAAAATGCAGGATTTGCGTGCCACGCTGTCCGCGACCGGCGGCCATGTTCTTGCGCACCTTCCAATCCATCGCAGCCTTGAGGGTGTTCTCGACTGCGAGTGCGCCGCCCTCGATCAACAGCATGCGCTCGAGCGGTGCCAGGCCCATGACGCGCCAGAAGGTTTCGAGAAACCGGGCGTAGCCTCGGAGTAAATGTCGGAGTTCGCGATCTTTATCTTCGCTGCACAGCAGCAAATCTTTCTGCACTTCCGGCTTCTCAAAATACGGATGATTGAATCCGACCGGGTTGGAGCCGAAGAAGCCGTAGAAATCGATCAATCGTCGGTCGTGCGCGGAGTCGTAAAGATAAGAGCCCTCGCTCTTGTCGAGATCGATGACAATGCGAAATCCATCGAGCAAAACGTGCTCGGCGATTTGGTCGAGGACGCGCGATTTCGGTTCGGAATGCGCCCGCCGGGGCGGGCTGACGCGGCGCGTGCCAGTTGCGCCCGCCGCCTCAGGAAGCGTGGTCGGAGTGCTCATCCGCTGATGTTAGTCGGCGCCAAGGACTTGGTCAACCTGCGCCGGGGCAAGCAGTCGGCGGATTTCCCTCTTACGACTGAGTCTTTGCGAGTTGCCTACACGATGCCTTGGCGCAGGTTGGCGTGTTTCCCTTCCATCAACTCTTGTGTGAGATCGTAGCCGGCGCGATCCGCGTTCTGCGATGTGCCGGCAAAGTGATGATCAATCCGCATCGCAGCGGAGCGACAGAAATACTTCGCCACCGAAAGAATCTCATCCACTGGCTCGCCGCAATCGATCTTGTATTGCGCAAACGAACAGGTCGCACTGATGGCAAACAGTTCCGTCGCAATCCCGACAAAACGCGAGAGCAACAACTGTTCGCGATCGAGCTTCGGACCAAAACGCGTCATGGCATGAAAGAGGCCACGCGCCAATCTCTTGCTCGCGCCCGCTCCATACCGAACGTGCGGTCGCAAATCGGCATGCAGGTTGTCCAGGTTGCCAGGCGTGCCGAGCCCCCACTGTTTGGGATACCAGCTTGCGTAAAACTTGCCCGACTTGATCGCAGCCTTGGCCCGCTCTGCGGTCGGCAGCTGCGTATTGAAAATCGCGCCGCCAACTTTGAGATGCGGATCGAGCGCCTCGCGCGCGATGAAGAGCCGCATAATCTCACTCGAACCTTCAAAGATCATATTGATGCGGCAATCACGCAGGAACCGCTCGACCGGAATGCCTTCTTCACCCCGGCCCTTAAGCGATTCCGCGGTTTCGTAGCCGCGGCCGCCACGCACCTGCATCGCTTCGTCCGCAATCCGCCAGGTCGCCTCTGTCGACCACATTTTGCACATTGCGGTCTCGATCCGCAGATCGCCGGCCTTCCGATCAACCAGCGCACTCGTCAGGAAAGTCATGGCTTCCATTGCGAAAACATTTCCCGCTATCTCGGCGATTTTGCCCGCAATGGCGTAATGCTGACCGATCGGAACGCCCCACTGAACGCGCTCGCTTGCCCATTTCCGGCAGATCTCGAGAAGCCGCTTGGATAAACCGACACAGGCCGCAGGGATCGTTAGGCGACCGGTGTTTAGTGTCGTCAGGGCAACCTTTAAACCTTGTCCCTCTTTCGCGATCAGGTTTTCGCGCGGCACGCGCACATTGGTGAATTTGACAATGCCATTGTAGAGCGCGCGCAGTCCCATGAAACGGCAGCGATAAGTGATCTCCAGGCCCGGCGAATCGACGTCGACGATGAAGGCGCTGATCTGTTTGCGTTCCTTTCCGTTTACGATTTTGGGCGCGGTCTTCGCCATCACCACGAGAACGCCAGCCTTGATCAAATTCGTGCACCAAAGCTTTTCGCCGTTAAGAATGTAGGCACTGCCGTCGTCGCTTGGATCGGCCCGCAAGCTCATGTTCGCTGGGTCGGATCCGGCGTTCCATTCCGTAAGAGCGAAAGCCGAGATTTCCTTGCGAGCGACGCGCGGGAGATATTTTGCCTTCTGTTCCTCGGTACCAAAAATCAGGAGCGGCTGCGGTACGCCTATGGATTGATGCGCGGAAACGAGCGCGGTCAGATTGGCATCCCAACTGCCCAACAACATTGCGGCTCGGCCGTAATTCACCTGCGACAATCCAAGCCCGCCATATTGCGTTGGGATTTTCACTCCGAAAGCGCCCATCGCGAAAAGGTCGTCGATGTTCTTCTGCGGGATTTCGCCGCTGCGATCGATCTCATCGGCGTCGACATTCTTTTCCAGATAATCGCGCAGCTCTTTCAGAAACGGTTCACCTTTCGCTCGGTCTTCATCGCTCTGCGCCGGGTAGGGAAAGATGCGATCGAAATCGTAGCGACCGATGAACAGGTTGCTCGCGAAACTGCCGCGTTCATCAAGCGGATCACGCGAGGCTTCGGCCAGTTCAAGGGCGGCACGTTTGCCTTCCGACATTTTCGACGTGTCAATGACAGAGGCCGGATCTGCGCTGCTCGGCTTGGCAGACGTTTCTTCGGCTATTTGTTTTTCAGGAGCTTCGAGAGGTGTTTTCATAAAGACTGGGCAAGCCTTTCGCTTGCATGATGCAGGTGCCGAAAGCGGGTTGTGCCACCTTAATTTGCATAAAACTTCTTTCCGTTTTTGGCAGTCGTTCGAAGCAGATTGCACGGCTCAAATTTTCCGCCATATCGCTCCCCGAGTTGGATCAGTTTCCCGCTCCCAAAGTGATCCGCGAAACGCAGTGGTCCCCCGCGCAAAGGCGCGAAGCCAGTGCCTAGCATCATCCCGTAATCGGCGTCCGCGGGCGTCGCGACGACACCTTCCTCCAGGCAACGAGCGGCTTCGTTTACCATCATGTAAACGAGGCGCAGCGCGAGATCCTCGCTTTCCATCTGAGAGGAGTTTGACTTGCTGCGCCACTCCTCCAGAGATTCGTTAGGCATTTGCTCTTTGCCCTCGTATTTGTAAAAACCGCTGCCGGTCTTCCGTCCAAGCATTTTCGCCTCCCGCATCCTGGTCAGAATTGCCGGTGTCGCGTCGCGCTCGCCAAAGGCTTTCTCCAGTGTGACGGCGATATCGATCGTGATGTCGATGCCGATCTCATCGATCAAACGCAGCGGTCCCATTGGCATTCCCCACGCCACCAGTGCCTCGTCTATTTTCTGCGCATCGACGCCCTGCTCGAAAAGCTCAGCCGCCTCCAGCAGGTAAGGAAAGAGGACGCGGTTGACGAGAAAGCCGGGACTGTCCTGCACCACCACTGGCGTCTTACCAATCTGGCGCGCGAAAGCCAGCGCGCGTTCCTTCGTCTCCTCGCTCGTTTGTTTGCCGATAACGACCTCGATCAGTTTCATCCGGCTGACCGGATTAAAAAAATGCAGGCCGACGACGCGCCGCGGATGTTGTGTCTGCGCGGCCAGATCGCTGATGGAGAGCGCGGAAGTATTCGTCGCAAGAATGTCAGTATCATCAATCTTGCTGTCGAGATCGTGAAAGATTTCCCTTTTGATTTCCATTTTTTCCGAGGCGGCTTCGATCACGATCTGCACGTCGCGCATTGGTCCGGGATTGGCTGAGGCGACGATACGGGCGCGACCTTCTTTCGCTTTTTCCTCGCTCATCAAGCCCCGCTTCACCGCTTCGCCGTAAGTCTTCTCGATCCTGGCCAGGCCGCCATCGAGCACCTCGGCATTCACGTCGCGCAGGATGACGGTCATACCGCGCGCACTGAGCCATTGCGCAATGCCCGAACCCATCACGCCGGCGCCGATCACCGCGGCGTGCACCATCTTTTCGTTAGGCGCGGTGGCGCTGCCTTTTTTGTATTTGTCGGCGAGGAAAAAATTGCGAATCAGGTTGCGAGTTGATTCCGTTTCGCCCAGCTCAACGATCGTGTCGAGCTCGCACCGCAAGGAGTCCTCGACTGAACTCGTTAGGCTGTGATTGATGATTTCCGCCGCGCGCGCCGGTGCCGAGTTTTGCGAAGGCGGGGCTTCGACTTGCTTCCCCGTAGCAGTGGACCGACTTGCCTCTGTCGCAGCGCGTTCTTTCGTTTGCGTGCGCAAAGCCTCTTTGGCCGCACTCAATAAACTTTCCTGCGCCACAACTTTGTCGACCAGACCGAGCTGAAGCGCTTCCTGCGCAGGATAAAGCTTCCCTTTCAAAATAACCTCCGCTGCCTTTTCCGGACCGATCAGGCGCGGCAAACGTGTCGCGCCGCCCCACGCCGGAACCAGTCCGAGTGTTGTCTCAGGCAGCCCGATGCGCGTGGCCGGCGCATCGGATGCGACGCGATAGTCACATGCGAGCGTGATTTCGTAACCGCCGCCGGCGCAGGCGCCATGAATCGCAGCAACCGTCGGAATTTTCAGCGCCGCAAGCCGATTAAAGATCTTTTGTCCTTCGGCAATAAACGCGCGCATTTCTCCGGTTTGCGCCTGACGCAGCAGAGTTTGCAAATCGGCGCCCGCGATGAAGATGGATTTTTTGGCCGAAGTAACTACAACGCCTTTGAGGCTGGAATCCCTCTCGATAATGTCGAGTTGCTCGTTCAAATCGCGGAGCGTCGCCGCGTCGAAAATATTCGCACCCGAATCGGGCCGGTCGAAAATCAGCAGGCAAACTCCGTCATCGCCGATTTCGCGGCGAATGTTGAGAGCCGAGGTAGGTGGAGTCATCCGAATTAGTTTGACTAGTTTCGCGGAAACAGCAAAGCACGGATGCGTAACTGGATCACCTGTTTCCCTGCTTCACCTGACCGAACGCTCTTTTGCATCTTAAGGGAGAAAGCGTTGAAGCCAGCCGACCGTTAGGTTAAACAGCGCAAGCTCGTCGCCTCAACTCTGCATCACATGGTCGGCAAGATCCTGATACCGGAAATTCAAGCCATGGTCGAAGCGCGCAACTTTGCCGCGTTACGGGCTCTCTTTTCCGAGATGCCGCCGGCAGATGTGGCTGAGATCATTCTCGACCTGCCTGAAGACGAGCGCGTCATCATTTTTCGCATTCTGCCCAATGTGCTGGCGGCGGATGTTTTCGAGTACCTCGATCTCGAATCGCAGCAACAACTCCTGCGCGGGATGGCGCACGAACAGGTCGTCTCCCTTCTTAACGAGATGTCGCCCGATGATCGCACGGCCTTGCTCGAGGAATTGCCCAGTGCGGCCGCGCGCCAACTGATTCAGCTCCTCACGCCCGATGAGCGCAAGATCGCGCAGGCTTTGCTTGGTTATCCGGAAGGCAGCGTGGGTCGTTTAATGACGCCCGACTTCATCGCCGCCCGGGAAGATTGGACCGTGCAACAGGTGCTCGACTACGTGCGCGAACACGGTCAGGACCGCGAGACGCTCAACTTCGTTTACGTGGTCGACGATAAGGGCCGCCTGATCGACGACCTGCGCATGCGCGAATTTCTGCTTCGTCCCCTAACGACAAAGGTCGGCCGGATCATGGACCGCAGCTTTGTCCATCTGACGGCCAACGAAACTCAAGGGGAGGCACTCAATATTTTCCGCAAATACGACCGCGCGGCCTTGCCGGTGGTTGATTCCGCAAACGTGCTCGTCGGCATCGTGACGGTGGACGACATGCTGGATGTCGCGGAAGAGGAAGCTACCGAAGACATCCAGAAGATCGGCGGCATGGAAGCGCTCGACGAGCCCTACATGCGCATCCCTCTGTGGAAAATGGTTCGTAAACGCGCCGGCTGGCTCGTGATTTTGTTCCTCGGCGAAATGCTCACCGCCACCGCGATGTCAAACTACCAGGACGAGATTGCGAAGGCGGTCGTGCTCGCGCTTTTTCTGCCGCTGATTATTTCGAGCGGTGGAAATTCCGGCTCGCAAGCCTCCACCCTCATCATCCGCGCAATGGCCTTGGGCGAAGTGGGCCTGCGCGATTGGTGGCGCGTGGCGAGCCGGGAATTGCAGGCCGGCTTTTCGTTAGGCTTAATTCTTGGTACGATCGGGGCGATTCGGGTCACGGTCTGGTCCGTCATTGGCGAGAAATATTTTCATCGCGAAATTTATGGGCCCCACTGGCCGCTGGTCGCGCTCACCGTCGGTATCGCCTTGATCGGTGTGGTGCTCTGGGGTTCGCTTTCCGGATCGATGCTGCCGTTCCTGCTCCGGCGATTGGGAGCAGATCCGGCTACCTCTTCCGCACCATTTGTCGCCACATTGGTCGATGTAACCGGATTGGTGATTTACTTCAGCATCGCGTTCTTCATCATGCGAGGTGCAATGCTGTAGCGGGAACAACCTGCGCCGCCGAGATGTCGACCCAGCCGTTAGTCCGTCGCGAATCAGCTACCGCCTGCACCACACGCATGTAGCGTACACCATCGTCGAAATCAGGATGCGGCCGAATCCGCCCACGTCCTTTCACCGCCGCGATAAAGTCGTCTTCGACATGCCAGTTCGTCTCAAGCTCCGGCGCCAGTTCCACCACATGCAGAGCCCGATCTCCAATCTTGCTCGCATGCACAAGATCCGCTCCGAAGTCGTATGTGAGCGTGCCGAGATCGCCATAGACCTCCAGCCGATCAGAGGGCGCGTGAGCATCGATCCCGCTGAATTCCAGAACGCCTTCCATCCCGTTCCCGAACGTGCAGAGGACTGTTAGCAGATCAGGAATCAATACATCGTAACCCTGCCGCACTGGCTGGGCGATTTTTCCCCGGGCATAGAGGCCGGTTATTTCACCAAACCAGCTCTGCAACACCTCCGCGTAAATCCCAAGCGTCAGGATGTTCAATCCGCTAATCTCAATTCGCTGGCGCCAATGGGCTGGCGCGTCGGGATCGAGAAAAGCGCTGTTCAAACTTTGCAGGCGCAAATGACGCGGCTTACCAAGAATTTCTTCAGCGAGCAACTTCTGCACGAGTAGTCCCCCGCGCATCCCATGCGGCGGCGGGCAGAGCATGGTCACCAGTTCCGGATATCGGCGCGAAGCGGCCAGCATCTCCTCCGCCTCCGCCAGATCCATCGCCATGCGAGCCTGGCAAAAAACATGTTTGCCGGCTTCCAGCGCCGACATGGTGACGGCCGAATGCATGTAAGGCGGCGTGCCTATCCAGATAATATCCAGCTCGGGAATAGCGAGCAATTCGGCCCAGTTCGTCATGGGCGTCGCATGCGGCACATTCTTCCGACAAAATTCCTCCGAGCTTTCGTAGGTGGAATTGCTAACCGCGACGATTTCCACATCGGGGTGACGCTGCAGTGCAGGCAGGTGACGGCGCCTTACGATTTCGCCCGCGCCGACGATGCCGACCCGCAGCTTATGGTTAGTTTTTTGTGTCATCGAAAGAATCCGGGTCGCGGCCGGGATTTTGTGGAAACGCATTTGACCACGGGATGCTCTCTCTGTTCAACACTGAAGTTTGTGGAAAATAAAGTCGTCCTCCCGCTAACGACTCACGACGGGACTTTGGCCGCTGCACTGAACTGCGGCGTCGGCCAACGCGGCGCCGGGGGCAAGATGTCGATGCGAGGCAGGAATCGCTTGACCATTCCCGCGACTGACCCCAACTTACGCCCCTTTCGGAGCCGGCTCTATGTCAAAAGTTTGCAGCATTACAGGATCGAAACCCGCGCGCGGCAGCGTTATCCATCGTCGCGGTATGGCCAAGAAAAAGGGCGGCGTCGGCCGTCACGTGACCAAGAATGTGCCTCGCGTTTTCAGCCCCAATTTGCGTGAACAACGCGTCTGGGTACCCGAACTGAAGAAATTCGTCCGCGTCAAAACTACCGCCCGCGGTTTGAAAACGATCAACAAAAACGGCGCCTTCAAGGCGTTAAAAAAAGCCGGCCTCCTTTAGGATCGGCTTTTTCGTTGTTTTTTCTGGCTGCAGGTCGCCAGATTTCTCGATCATTACCCTGCCGAACCCCGCTCATTAGACGCGAAACTCGCTTCCAACCTTTGGGGCAGTCGTTTAGGCCTCGCCGAGCTATATTTAGCTTTTTAAGCCCTTCCCGCCTTGGCCCTTTATGGGGATACGGCCGAGAACGACGTTTTGCTTCGTCCACACGTGCACTTTGCCGCAAAAGCTACAAGCCAGCTTGTTGTCCGCTACTTTTATCGCAGCGAAATTCGTGGCTTTAGTCGTTAGGCCAGTAGGGAACAGTTTCGCCGTCCCCGGACAGCGCACGAGGATGCGCATTACTACTGGGCGGCTGGGGACTTTTGGTGAGCATTGTGGCACCACGATCGTGAAACCCTAGCCCAACCGGTAAACGATCCGCGCCTTGGCAGTGTCGTAAGGCGACATTTGCAGACGGACGCGATCGCCCGCCGTCAGTCGAATGAAGCGCTTGCGCATTTTGCCCGAGATATGGGCTAGCACCAGATGCTGATTTTGCAACGCAACCCTAAACATGGTTCCAGGCAGCACAGCCATGATCACGCCCTCAAGATCGATCGCTTTGTCAGTATCCATTGTCACCGTTCCGTGGCCGGGCCGACCCGATCTCGCTCCTCAAAGAGAAACCATGTCGGCCGGTCACGGGGCCAAAATTACCGGCGACGTGCGGGAGCCCGGTTGGGCCGCTCTTCGCGAGGTCGCGCCTCACTTACCGTTAACGCCCGCCCGTGCAGTTGCTTTCCGTTAAGCGTCGTGATTGCCTTCTGCCCGGCCTCATTGGCCTCCATCGTGACAAAAGCGAAGCCACGGGAGCGGCCGGTCATCCTGTCGGTCATGAGTGCGACCTCGGTGACGCGTCCTTGTTCTTCAAATAGATCCTGAAGATCGTTTTCAGTGGTCTCGAAAGCGAGATTACCTACATAGAGTTTCATACTGTGATTCAAATCGGAGAAACTGTGAGGTACAGTGCCGTTCCCGAGGATCGGGTTTCAAATCACCACCAGACAAATCCGGCTGACGACCTACCGTGCAAATACAAACAGGCTAACCAATAAGGCGATTAATATCGCGCCGATCGCACAGAAGACAAGAGCTTTAAGCCAATCTTTCGGCCGATTCCATCAGCCATCCCGTGCGACATGTTGCCCGAGATCAGGAAATAGCTCCGCGCCGAAGGCATCGTCATCTTGTAAGAGCGATAAATGCGGCGGCTGCAAACAAAAAGCCCATCTTCTTAGGGCCGGCTTCTCGCTTATCGGAATCGGCATTTGTTAATCGACTACTAGAGTTTCGCGTTCAATAGTCACTGCTGCTTCAATCCTTGCCGAACTTTGCTGTTACTCCCCTTCGGCATACAACTCCTTACTGCCCTCTGTCGAGCAGCAACCCAGACAGTTACAGCCTGCTGGCATTGTTTCTCGCGATCGAAGAGCTATATGGACAGTGTTCAGGAGCTTTCAGGGCAGTTTGCCCAAATAGGATTCTGGGGTGTGGAAGACGGTGATGGTTATTCTGACCTTTGGTCTTACCTGCGCGCCCACTTATTCTCGCTATGATGGTATTTAACGGCCGAGGATCGATTACTGCCAGGAAGACTTGGGCGCGGCGCGGCTAAGTGCTAATCCCGAGTATGTCTCTGCGGCCGGTTCGACAAGTACGTAATACAGGCACGATACTGCCAGCTCAGGAGCGCAGAATCCCTACAAGGTCACCGCCAATTCTCTCGGCCACCCTGCGTGCGGAACAGGCACCGATAACGTTAACTTTGATTATTTCCGTCTGTCAGCGACACCTCGCTCCGCTAAATCTTTTTTGAATCTATACGGCCACAGTAGGGATTGAAGGCGATCCCTAGGTGAAATTATGAAAACGATCACACTCGAAAGCTTCCGTGTTGTGGAATCAGTTCTCTTTTGGGGCGCGGCGTTGCCGTCGGCGCTTCTCGCGTGGCCGGCTATCGTCCTTGCTCACAAGGCGAAGGATCTGTTTCACACCGCGGAGGCTCCAAAACGTCTCACACCTCGAGTGGCTTAACGGGGGCAGTCGCTAAGCTGCCGGCTTACGACCGCGCAGCTGTTCTCTGACCGTTTTGTTGCGCAAGCTGAGGTGTATCGGCAGGTGCTTGTTCCCTGCCGGTTTGAGATTTTCCGTCGCAAAGCTAGTCCTCGGGATTATTATCGCAGACTATCAAAAGCCTCTTCTGGCGACGTGGGCTGGCGTCAGAGAGAAATCGGTTTTTTTCGTTTTTGAAGCAAGCACTTGCAAGCTGACAAAAAAGTTAGATAAGCTTGCTTTATGAGCGACCTTGAAACATTCCGCGCGGTAATTGAGCATGGAGAGCGCTGGTTCGCCGAGGAAGACCTTGAGGGACTGGAAGAACTATCGGCGGAGATGGGGTTTGCCGTCGTTCCGCGATTGGACTTACCGCGATTGAATCGTGGGGAATCACCGCAAATCAGAATCGAAATTAAGTTCCCGCTCTAAAGGGATGCAGAGGAAGACTGGAGATGGCGACGGCGAAAACACAAGAAACCGCCTCGCTATTTCAACAATCCGCTCGGAGGCAGCCAGCGTGTCACGACGCCGTCCACCCCTGCGGCGCGACGGCACGTCCCTCTCGGCGAGCGAGACGCGAGATGAATGATTAAGGCCAGAGCCGCACCTCTGAACAAAAACAAGAATGCGATCCGTATATCCGCGAGCGCTTCGAGTTGCGATTATATAGTATGGAGGAGGAACCAGAGGATTTAAAGCGAGTCGTGCGAACGGCCATTCGCTCCATTGAAGCAGCCCGGTGCGAACCGCAGACTGACCATCTTGTCGCCGCAGTTCAGCAATTAGCTTTCGCTGTCGACAAGCTGATTGACGTTGTGATGCGCCGAAAGGCAACGCAAAATTGAAATTAAGCAGTGACGCGGCAAAAATCGGCATTCCATAACTTCATTACATCTCCCCCGCATAGACGCGAACACGGTCCGATGGCAAGCCGCGCGCTTCCCAGTGCGTCAAACGACTTTCCAAAACCATCGTCTAAGCGACCGAGCGCCTGATTCAGCGGCGGCGTACCGCCGAGCAGGCCTCAATGGGTCATCCTATTACCCGACTGCCCGACGAGGCACCCGGGGCCGACTTACCACCACCAGGATGAGCTGCCACGGGCCGAGGACCCCGTGACAGCGAGTTGAAACAATCAAAGAGAGTCGACTAGCTCGAGCAGAATGCGAAGAGCCGCGGAGAGTCTTTATTATCTCCACGGCTTTTTCGCGTTAGGAGATGGAATAAGGTCGAACCATTCGACCTCACAGCGCGGTTAGAAACTGTTAAAAACAAGAGTCGCAAAAGTCCGCGACAGATCCCTCGATTCAGGACTGGATTGGAGCTATTAGACCTTCCTCGTTGTCAATAGAACAAACAACGAAGACTGCTTGAATCTTACTCTGGTTGTCGAAAGGAGGTCTTGGCATTACGACGATTTGATCCCCATAGGGTAACTCAAATTCAAACGCCATAAAGCTTTCCGCGGATGAGCCCTCTCTAAGTGGAATACTTCTCATTGAGCACGTTATGTTCAAAGCGGCGGGCAAGCGCAAACACCCACCCCTCGACATACATAAATACAACGTACCATTTCGCAGCTTTCCATAGGTGATCCGCGGCTGTCCACACTAACCACAAGACAGCTGCCATACCGATGAACCGAACAAGCTCTTTCAAGAATGTCTGCACTGTTTGGGGAAATACGCGTTTCGAGGTCTAAATATCAAGAGTGTCGACACGACCTTAGCTTTGCTCCCGCCGGATTGTCGCGCCAACGCTTCGGTATCTTCGACTTGGCGATTTCTACCGGGACTTTTCCTTGATCCCAAAGTCTGACCGTTTTTCCGAAAGCGAAAAATTGAGGCCGGGTACCTCGACGAGATCGAAACACCCGGCCATGTCCCCCCAGAACAGCCGCATCTTACTAGACCGGTAACGGGGAGTGCAAATGAATTACATAGCAGGCGAGGTTCTAATCCACGAGAAAAATGACTGCAGCTCAAGCTAAATCAGGCGATGCGGCTTGGTCCAAGCTTTTATTTTATCGCAGGCAAAGCGCGGTCTCGACAAACTCGGCAATCACTGCTTCAGCCAACCTTTCACTTTCTTGCCTTTGAAGTCGCACCAGATTCTCGGGATCCAGTTTTTCGGCGGTAACTCGCGCGAGGCGGTGGAAGAAATCACGCGTCGCGGCGGGTTACTGGTTGCGCCCGCCGCGCCCTCCATGATCGCACTCTGTCACGACCCGGATTATCGGGCGGCTTTGCTCACGGCCGATCTCGCTATCGCAGATAGCGGGCTGATGGTGATGCTTTGGAGATTGTTCACGGGCGAACATGTGCCGCGCATTTCCGGGCTCGAGCATATGAAACGGTTGCTGGAACATCCATCAATGCGGGAGCCGGGCTCGGTGTTATGGGTGGTAGCGACGGAAAGTTCGAAGGCCAAACTCGGGACTTATCTGCAACCGATAGGCAAGACTCAGTCTGACGCAGCGATCTACGTGGCGCCGCACTACGCGCAGCTGGTGGAGGACGAGGCATTGTTAGGCGTCGTCAGGCAAACCCGACCCCGACATATCGTGATCGCGGTCGGCGGCGGGAACCAGGATAAGCTGGGACGTTATCTCCTCGATCGGCTCGATTATCGTCCCGCAGTGCATTGCATCGGCGCGGCGATCGGTTTTCTCACCGGCGACCAGGTCCGTATCCCGGACTGGGCAGACAAATACTATCTGGGCTGGCTCTTCCGCTCAATGGCGCAGCCGAAGGTGTTTGTGCCACGGTTCTGGAGCGCGCGAAAACTTCCGTGGCTCATCTGGAAATATCGGGATCGCCTGCCGCCATTGGAACAAGGCTGAACCGCTAAAGCGCCGCGTCCGGCTCGCCGACGAGAAGCTGCAAGATGGTTAATTACCAATCTCCGGCTCAGACGCCTTTGCGTTCTGCACGTCGATGTGGTAAGTCGGACACCGATTCGAGTACGGGCTGTGGCTCAGCTTGGTAGAGCGCTGCGTTCGGGACGCAGAGGCCGTGGGTTCAAATCCCACCAGCCCGAGATCCTCGCAATCTTTCGCCTTTCCCATTGTCTCCCTTCTTCGGCGCTGGTGGAAATAAGAACGACTCTGAAGAGGTTGCGCTTTTGACTCAGGCGAATCACGAAGCACAGTTCCCGCGGCCGCCGCTGTCATGAACGATTCCGTCCTAGCGCCGATTGCGATTACGGGTTTCGGGATTGCATTTTTTCATGCCGCAATCCCGACACATTGGCTACCGTTTGTCCTCACCGCGCGGGCGCAACATTGGAGCCGCGCGAAAACGCTCGTCATCACCGCGCTTGCCGGAAGCGGACACGTCCTTGCAACTGCGGGGCTCGGTCTGGTTGTGGCCTGGCTGGGCATTGCGCTGAGCGAACGCATCGGCGTCTGGTTTCCTCGCATCGCGGGCGCGGCTCTCGTGGGTTTTGGGTTGTTTTATATCTTCCAGCAATGGCGTGGGCACACTCACACGCATCTTCATTGGTTCGTTAGGCACGAGCATGCACATGATCCCGAGCATGCGCACAGTCACGCCGATCATCACCCACACGAGGACGAGGAACAGTACGACGCGCTGGTGCATGCGCCCTCCGATTGGGCAGCGATCCTGAGCCTGCTCGCCTTGCTGACTTTTTCACCCTGCGAAGCGTTTATCCCCATCTATGTCTCGGGTGTGCGTTATGGGTGGTCGGGCTTCGCTCTCCTCACCGTTATCCTTTCCGCCGCGACTGTCGCCGGCATGCTCGTTTTTACCTTTCTCGCCCTCGCGGGAATCGAACAGATCAAGTTGCGCTGGTTCGAAAAACACGAAAGCGGGCTCATGGGCGGCCTGTTGTGTCTCGTCGGCCTGCTGATTATTGTCTTCGAGAAATGAGCATGCAGAATAACGAATTGGCAGTGGGCGATCCGGCTCCGGACTTTTCCGCGATCGCGGTTGGCGGCCCCTATGGCCCCGGCGAAACCGTCAGACTAAAAGACCTGCGCGGTTCTCCCGTCGTCCTCTATTTTTATCCAAAAGACGACACGCCCGGCTGCACTGCGCAGGCCTGTGGGTTGCGCGATGCCTGGCCGAAATTCGACGGCCGTAGCAAAGTCTTCGGGGTAAGTATCGACCCGGCCGCCAGCCACGAGAAATTCATCGGAAAGTATCAACTCCCCTTCCCGCTTCTGGCTGATCCAGAAAAGAAAATCGTCTGCGATTATGGCGTTTGGGTCGAGAAAAGCATGTATGGAAAAAAATACATGGGCACCGAGCGCACCACCTTTGTCATCGACCCGAATGGTCGGATCGCCGCCATCCTGCGCAAGGTAAAGCCAGCGGAACACGTCGCCGAATTGGAGGCCGCTCTGGCGTCTGCAAAATGAGTTGCCTTCCTGCGCAATCCCTTTACCTTCGCTGCTCGCGACCGGGTTCGATCGCGAACGATGGTTTCCGAGGCTGATGATCGGCGCTCCGAAATCGGCTGATCAAAACCTTCCCTTATGGGCTCGCTGAAAAAACGACGAAAAGCAAAAATCTCCAAGCACAAACGCCGCAAGCGGATGAAAGAAAACCGCCACAAAAAGCGTTTGCGCTATAAGTCGTAGGATAGGCTGTTTCTTCGGCGGCATTCGCCGGGTTCGCTTTCGTGGTGATAGGAATCTCAGGAGAGTTACCGGCCATGGTCGAGCCGACTTAGGGATCCAAGTTTAAAGCGCAGCGGCCCTCAAGTCCGCCTTACCTGTCCCGCGCGTTCACCACGACAAGGTTTATCGACGATGCGATCTTTGCCGCGTCCGTTCACCTTTGCCACACGGTCGCTTCTTCTTCTTTAGCCGCGACGGAGAGCTGAGAAGTGGCGCCCCCCAAAAAAGAAAGAAAAAATCTTGACTCGCACTGGAGACATGTGCAAAAGAACATATAGCAATTAAAAAATAACTAAATATGAAAACTATTCCCCCCAGGATAGCCGGGCTGGTCTTCTTCGCCAGCACCCTCACCAGCGTTCCAACTTCCCTACCCGCTCAGGACGATGGTCCTCCGTTACCAATAATCTCCCGCGCCATCGGGGCTACGGTCGACTACGGCAATGGCAGTGTTTTCAATCCCGGTAAGTCCGGCGCCGATTTTGAACGGCTAGGACTCGACCCGGGACAACTGCTGACAATTACCGTCCAGTTTCCGTTGGAGCTGGCGGGCCAATCGATGATCGTCGAGCAGTTGGATGGAGGCGTGCTGACCTTTCCCGATGGCGGATTTGTCGTCGATAGCAATGGCAACGTCACCATCCAGTTTCAGGCGATCGACTTAATCGGTCTCTGCCGGATCGCGGTGCATCAGCCCGACGATCAAAACACGATCCAGCTTTGGGTGGTGGATCCGGATCATCCAGAAAACACGCCGCCAAATCTGGCCGGCCTTTATTGAAGAAAGGAGCGACACCGAAAATGAACGTATCCTTTTTCAACAGATTGAGCGCGATTGCGCTCGGCAGTTTCTCCCTGGCTACCTCTACCTTCGCGCTCGTTCCGCCGGGGAACGACAATCCCACGGGTAGCTGCGGCGTTTTCAACGGTAACAGCAACACCGCTTGTTCCTACGATCCGTACACGGGCAATGCCACCCGCACGATCAACGATCTTGTCGTCTCCCAGTCTGTCGGCGCGTACCCTTTGCAATGGTCGCGCACCATGAACAGTCGCGACCGTGGTGGCGGTGGCGACCTGGGCGGGGGCGGCGGCTGGCGTCATTCCTATCAATGGAGTTGCAGTGCGGACGATTCGAGCGGTACGACAGTCCCACGTTCCTATACCGTTAAATATCCTGACGGCCGTGTGGTCGTCTTTGGTCCTGGTTCCCCTGAGTGGCAGGGACCGTTGGGTGTAAATGATCGCTTTCACGCCGCGAACGGGGACAATCAGGATTGCTATCTGATTTTGTCTGACGGCGGGCAGGTGCATTTCACGCAACACATGACTGGGCCTGACGACACTGGGGAATATTTCTTCACCTTCTCTCCCCCGGCCATAATCCTTGATCCTTATGGAATGTCGACTGCTCTCACTTATACTTCGGGTCTTCTAACTAAGGTGACCGATGCTTCAGGTCGTTATCTCCAAATCGACTACACCGGAGTCGATGCTAACCAAATCTATCATGTTTCCGCCTACACGGCTGCCGGATTTCTTGCCCAACAGGTGACCTACGGCTACCAAACGCAAACCTTTGGCGGCGCCCAATATTTGGTCCTGATAACCGCAACCTATCGCGGAGACAGCCCAGGCGTAAAGGCGACCTATATCTATCAGCAATCCAACGTCACGCCGAACGGGACGCCGTTAATCCAGACATGCCTCGACCTGCGTTATCCAGGGCCGATGAAAAATATCAGCTATGACTTTCGGCCCGGGTCCACATACGGCGTATTGCTCAACGAAAAGAACGCTGATGGAACGAAAGTTGCCACACTAGCCATCACGAGCGCAAACGTGCGCACCGAGACCCGGGGCGATGGCGCCGTGCGAACTTTTACTTACGGAACGTCGGGAGCTGGATTTAACATTCCAAGGGATTATCTGCTGGCCACGGTGACCGATTTCAAAGCACAGGCTACAAATTTCGCCTACGATAATAACGGTCACTTGTCGCAGAAGCGCGATGCCAAACTGCGCAATACCTATTTCACCTCGCTTGCATTAACAGGCGCGATTACCCAAATCACTCATCCAGCCGACCACAATGGCGTCACCTCGACCATCCATTTCGGCTATCAAGACGCCACGACCGGATATTATCTGGCAAGCGTGCAGGACGAATTGACCCATACCACCACTTATACAAATCACCCGAATGGCACCACTACCACGGTGACCATTAATCACGCGGACGGGGGCGTTGAGTCGTACACCTATAACGGATTTAACCAGGTGACCTCCCATACTATGGTCAGCACTACCTCCTCTCCCGGTTCAGGAGGCACCGAAACCTTCATCTACGACACAAGTCATCGTCTCTGGAAATATTATCCGCCCGCCACGCCAGTGGACGGCGATTCCAACCCGTCAGCGCACCCGACCATCTACACCTATGATAGCTATGATCATGTTCAGACTGTGACTGATCCGAGGGGCAATGTGACGACGCTCGGACACAACGAACGCGGACAACTCAGCTTAACGATCAATGACGATCCTGATAGCAGCCAGGTCGTCAATGACTATAACGACGATGGTACCCAGGCAGACACAAGGGTCGATATCAGCAGCACCCAGCGCGGAGTGGAGACCGATTACGCCTACGACAATTATAAACGCCTGCGCACCGTTACAAGCCCTGGACATCCGAACCCAGAGCCAACCCACTACTGGTATTCGAAAGCTGGCGTGGCGGCGGATGATTACACACACACCGAAAGCGCTGTTACCCTTCTCATTCTGCCCAGTGGAAAACAAACACAAACGACTTACGATGAAAACTGGCGCAAGATCAAGCTTGTCGTCGGCTACGGTACGACTGATGCCGCCACTTCGGGTTACAGCTACGATGAACTGGGAAACCTAATAACCAGGACGGAGCCCAATTATTATCCGAGCGGAGCGCACTGGAGCTATACTTACGATCCGCGAGACCGGCTGCTCTATGTGGACGATCCAACGGGAAGCGATCTGAATACCGATGGCCATACCACCAGCTATACTTACGATCTGGCGGGCAACGTGACTTCCGTGCTCCCAGCGAATAATCAAACCATTACCCACCAGTACGACTTCGGCAATCGTGTGAAACAAACGACAATCGGCCAGTGGCCGAATCCGATCAGCACGGCCACGACAACCTACACTTGGACAAAAGCGGGTAAACTCGAATCGATGACTGATCCAAACAGTAACATTTACCGTTATAGCTACGATTTGCTCAATCGTCTTTATACCGCGACTTATCCCGATGGCAGCACGGAAGTGAACACCTACGACAATGCGAGCAACCGCGCCACCTATAAAAACCGGTTTGGCAATGTGCAAACGTCTCTCTACGACACGCGTAACCGTGAATATAATTACTCGTGGTCCGGTGGCAATGTGCAGCCGCGAACAGTCAGTTGGGATGATGCATCGCGCATGACGGCTTGCAGCACGACTAATACCTACATCAACTTTACCTACTTTAGAGATGGGCTGCTCGCCTCGCAGGAGGAATGGGGCACGGGAAGTTACGGCGATGGCACTCATCACACTTTATCCTATGCCTACGACGACGACGGCAATCGTGCGTCGGTGGGCCTGCCCAACACCACCGCGGCGGGCTACACGTACACCGGTCGCAATCAGATATTGGACGTGACCGCTGGGGCGGGCGGTTCCAAATGGGCGGAGTATTCCTATGATGCCAGCGGCAACATGAAGACGCGTACCCTTTATAACGGCGTGGCCAACACCTCCAGCAGCATGATTTACGATGCGCTTAATCGAGTGCAAAGCATCAACTACACGTTTAATGGAAGAACCGGGTGGTGCAATTACGGCTATGATGTAATGAGCAACGTCAGCTATGTGCAACGGGGCGATGGCACTGCGGACGGGGTGACTTACGATAAGAATAACCAGATCATCAACTTTGTGCGTGACGGGACGCTGAACGGAAGCACGGTGACGGGCGGAACGGCCACCAGCCTTACCTTTGACGCCAGCGGCAACTGGGCGAGCGTGAACGGGGACGGCGCTCACTATGGGGTCAACAACCTCAATCAATACACAAACTTTGCCGGGAAAGCGCCTGGGTACGGAAGCAATGGCGTCATGACCTCATACAACGGCTGGACCTATTCTTACGATGCGATGAAGCGCCTCACCTCCGCTAATAAAACGGGTACAACCTCCAGCTTTTACTACGATGGATTAAATCGGCAGGTGGCGCGAACGATCAACGGAGTGACCAGCTACAGCGTATGGGACGGGTGGAACTTGTATGCCGAATTCAGCCCAGGAAATCCGAATATTCCCAGCGAACGGCTCGTCTATGGCGCGGGAGGCGATTTATTGGAGAGCCCCCTTAATCATCAATACTATTACCCTAACGCCTTTGGCAGCACGGCGTATTTATGCGACGACCAGGGCACCATGCTGGAGCGCTACAAATATGACATGAACGGCGTCGTCACCGTCTACGGTCCAAATAATAACGTGCTCCCGGGAGCGAGTGTGAGCCATCTTTACAACGGGCAGCAATGGTATCCTGAGTTGCAGCTTTATGACCTGCGCAATCGCTTTTACAAACCCGACATGGGCCGCTTCCTCCAGCCCGATCCAACCGGCTTCAGTGGCGATGCCGCGAACCTCTATCGCTACTGCGGTAATAATCCGGTGAATCAGAACGGATCCGGATGGCACGTTTGCGGTTTACCTCAGGTGGTGGGCTTTATGGCTATGGGTGCCCGGTGACTTTGACTCCCTTATTGGTCTAATGTGTTAGGCCGTCACCACAGTAAGGCGGCAGACTCCAATGCGCCGGTAATGCGCAGGTTTACTTGGAGGTGTAATGGAAACGGAGAATTCCACGATGTGCCGCAGACTCGTCTGGATCAAAGCCAGACACCCCTGGTTCGAGGGAGACACGCTAAACTATTCAATGGCACCGGGAACATTAGTGGCACAAAGGGGGACAAAATGGCTATGACGCTACCCCAATACACTCCGGTGCGGTTCCAACCTACATGTGGCTGATTGGCTACGATGCTCCAGGGCGATTCCGATAAAGGGGGACCGTGATCGCAATTTTACAACGCCTTCCCAACATTATAACGGCCGAGCAATTGCAAAGCTATTATGGGAGTGATGTCGAAGATGCAATACGATCCATAGCGAGTCAGGGCTATCTTCGTGAACCGCGACATTAATGGTCTACTGTCTATCGGCCGAACCCGTTCCTGGCATTGATGATCTCATTTAGGCCAAGGGCCTGAAGATGTTTCGATCGGGGGATACGACGACCTATTCTGCCGGAAATGATCCTTTTGCCTTTGACTCGATGCCGAGCACATATATAGGCGACAGAGCGGAAGGTGGTGGTGCGAGTTGGGGTCAGAGTGCGGGATTTCTAACGCGGTGATAAGTGCGGAAATTCATTTGCTTATGGAGCGAGATCTTATAGCTTGATGCGACCTTTTGCACATGTGGGACCGTCAGCGGCGCTATTCGATGGGCTCACGTGGTCTATTGTAGGTACGGATGGCCGCATCGGTGCCTGCTAATGGTGATTCTCTTGTTAGCGTTACGGTCAACTGGTTTGAGCCAAACGATTACGGTCGACCCAACGACTGGGATGAGGTTTTCTCCTCCCGTAGAAAGGAATGTGCTCGTTAAAGTACGCGACGCCGAGCCTGGTGGCACCGCCTAGGAGATAGGACAGCGCTTTCTCTCCGAATTGATGACAAAGACTATCCCGTCATCGTTTTACAGGTTTCGTGTAGCGGTAGAATCAAAGGAAAATGCCATGTACGGCAAAAGACCGACTGGAATTCAACCAAGCACCCGAGCAAGCTCGGTGGCATTCGAGAGCCTTCGCGAGTCTGATACAATAAAGAGTATTAAGAAGATTGAATCGTTCGATGCGAAGCGCGAATGGGATGCTCACGTTATGGCATCTACATGCTGACTCTTATGATATGTATGTCGTGCTAATTGTTGAGGGTCATGTTATCGTTGAAGTAAACTTGCGTTGCGACGATCACGCGCTTATTAAACCATTATCTGAAGGTGCTGAAGGAAGAGGCTCGCTCTGTCCGGATAATCCGACATGCAGGATAGAGGCAGTGGGTCCGTCTGATTACTATGGACCCGTCAGATGAAGCCCTAAGGGTGTCTTCAGCCGCTGAAAGTTTACGATCTGCGCCACACGGCGTGTCGGCCGGACTGTCGGATTGAATCTCATAGATTGAAACTACGTCCATTGCCGTTTCGTCGTCTTTTGATGTAAGAAGCTTACGATCCTTACGACCGGAATGCCGAAATAGTGGTGAAAAATAAGAGGGTGAAGGAGGTAATCGTCAGTCGCGAAATGTTGGCAAAAAGATCAGAATCTGCGGCTCAGGAGAAAAGAAACATCAGAGCGGTGCTGATGGACGCACTTTGTCTTTTCAAGTCGGGGCCATTGCGTGGCAGGTTTCTCTGTGGAAAAGGCTGCTTGGTTGGCGGTGGTTTTGTTGATGGCAGGCCCGGCATGGGTGAGAGCCGCAGAGGCCGGGCCGATCGGTTCGCTCGAGACTGGCGCCCTACATCTATCGATCTTCAGAGAGCGGAGACGCTTTTCGTAGTCGACAAACGCAGCAAGCTCACCTGGTCACAGGCTGTCGTATCCGGATTCAAAGTCGACTCAGGAAACGCTGCGCACCACACCTGAATCGATCTCCTGGCGCGTCCTGGGATCTGGAAAAACTTACGATCTGACGATTACCTTGAATCCGGGCTCGCCGTCTGGATTTGAGCTAACGGTTAATCTGCCTAACGAACATTACACTCGACTGCCCGCTTATCCTTTTCACTTTGTCGCGCCGTCACGCGAAGGCTGGTTTTATGTGCAAAACACCAGTGGCGAAGGAATGCTTATGCCGCTGGATCGGCCGACTGACATCTACAAGGCCTATGGGTGGAGCGGAAGCCAGCCCTGGTGGGGATTGACGGATCTCGAGCACGGGCTCGCCGTTCGCCTGGACACTTTTCGCAACCCAGACACTTCGACGGGCCCTGGAGACTCGACGGTCTACGCCCTGCCAATGCGCTTGCACTATGACTTCGTCGACCGGGGTGGTTATGTTGCCCTGGCTCAACTCTACCGGGAGAACTTTCTGGCCACTCATCGGGACTTAAAGCCTCTGGGTGATCGAGTCGGGGCGCGGCCACCCGTGGGAATACTAAAGGACGGTGTCTATGTTTATCTCTGGGGAAAAGATCCCGGGGAAGACTTAGATCTTGTGAAAGAGATGAAGGATGCCGGAATCGAACGAGGGGTAGCCGTTTTTTATGGCCACCATCCGGTCGATCGAGCGCTTTTTGACGGAATTAAGCGCCTTGGCTGGGTGCCTGGGATGTATCAAATGCCAACCGGCAATTTGTTCCGGCTTGGCCGCCATGGTTGGGCTAACGATATTTTGACAGACAAAATAGCGGCTGACCAGCTCCGGCGCGGAAACAATTCCGCTCTTTGGGATCGGATTTGCGGGAGTTATCAACTGCCGCGCTGGTTGGAGAAAGCGAAGTCATTACTCGAGAGTTACGGGCCACAGTTATTCTATTTTGATACTCTTGTGGTGCAGCTAGCGCCCTGCCTTAGCTCGCGGCATCCGTCAACGATTGAAGAAAACCAGCAGGCTCGGCTGGCAATCGCGGAGAAAACTCAGGATCTGGGCACATTAGTCGGCTCGGGGGAAGGCCTTGATCCGACCTGGGCCTTGCCCGGACTGGATTTTTATGAAGGGCTGATGTCCTTGCGCACCTATGCCGATCCGGAGTTAAAGATCCCGCGTGGTGATTATGGAACAGATATGGGCGACAGCTATGGTGGCGACGCAGCTTTTATCCTGGACGAGAAACGTCGCATTCCGCTTTTCCAACTAGGTTTCCATGACTATGTGGCGGGCACCTGGGTCTGGCGCGATACCAACTTTCAGAGCCGGCCTTACGCCTGGAAGAAGGATCTATTCAATATTCTCTATGGCACAATGCCGATGTGGCACATCGACCGTCAACTGTGGGAAAGTCATAAGGCCGAATATGTCGCAAGTTATCGCGGGATCGCTTCCGTGCGTGCACGTATCGGCTTTGCCCGTATGACTGGTCATGGCTGGTTGACGCCAGATCGCAGCGTTCAGTACACCGATTGGGAAGGTGGTGATCGCGTGCTGGTGAACTTCGGTTCGCGGCCTTTCGCATTGCCAAAGGCGAGACTAGAGCCACACTCCTTTCTTCTCCAGACCGGCGCCGGCGGGTGACAGGCGTGAGTCATGCCCGGTTTGCGCCAATCCCGCGGCGCAGTACCTTCGAGGAAATGAGAAACACGCTGCGCCGGTTGCTTCTGCCGGGATGGACTGTGCTCGCCTACGCCGTTTCGGTCCAGTTGGCGGTTGCCCGTCCCGAGAGCGAAAGCCGTCCCTCGCCTACGCCCCGCGTCGCCGCTATGAAGATTGTCCACCAGGATGATTCGCTGACGCTCACTCCGCCTAACGATCTCGCCCTCAAGCCCGAAGGCGAACGCAAGGCGCGGGCAATGCTCGATTACGTGCAAGCGCTCGACTTACAGGACGACGGCGAAAGCGAAAAGGCGTTGGCGGCCTTTGAACGCGTGCTCAACGTCGATCCGGGCGAAGTCGATCTCGCTACTCGCGTCGCCTTTCTCCTGACGCAACGAGGCGATTATCCGCGTGCGATCGATATTTTGAAGGACGCAGTCAAGGCCCAGCCTAACGAACCTGGGCCGTATCTCCAACTGGCTTATATTTACGCGAAGTATCTCAAGAAGCTGGAACCGGCGACCCGTTATGCCGAGCAGGCCGTGACTCTGGCGCCGGAGGCAATTGAAGGCTATCAGCGGTTGGCGGAAGTGCAGTTGACAGGGCGTAATCGCAAGGCCGCCATGCATACGCTCGACCGGGCTGCCAGCGTCGAGACAAAAGATCCATCATTCTGGACCCAGTTGGGCAAGCTTTATCTCGCGCTCATCGCTCAACCGGAGAAGGACACAGCGACGGAAGATTTGCAGAAGGCTAACGCCGTTTTCCATAAGGCCCTGACCCTCGCCCCGAGTGACGCTTCTGTCTTAAGAGATGCAGCCGATTATTTTGCCGCGACGCAACAGGTGCAGGAAGCCATCCCGCTTTATCTCCGGGTCCTGGAGTTACAGCCGAACGACGCTAATGCACGCGAAAAATTGGCCACAGGTTTTATTCTGACAAACCAGCGAGGCAAGGCAGCCGAAATGTTGCAGGAAATCATTCAGCAACATCCGGAAAAGTATCAACCCTACGAGTTACTGGCGGAAGTTCTCGAGGAGGATGCCAAGGCTCTCATCAGCGAGAAGAAGTTTGACGAAGCCAAGGCGAAGTATGCGAAAGCTGCCGCTAATTATGAGCAAAGTCTCCTCATCAATCCGGCGCAGGCCGATAACTATGTCCGCCTCGCCGAGATACTCATCTTTAATCTGCGCGACAGCGAGCGCGCGGTGCATGTGTTGGCGGAAGCACGCAACCGGTTTCCCTCTACTCCGCAGTTGACCTACCTGCTGGCGGTGGCTTTGCGTGAAGCGAAACGCTCGCAGGAATCGGTCGCAACTTTTGAAGAAGCGATTCACGACAGTGAAGCCCAGGGTTTGGAGATGACCAATGGGCGGTTCTATTTCGAATATGGCGCAGCGGCGGAGCAGGCCGGTCTTTATGACAAAGCGGCTGAGTTATTTAAGAAATCGATCGACGCCGACCCGGCCGAAGCGGCCGAGTCTTATAACTATCTCGGCTTCATGTGGGCGGAACAGAACGTTCACCTGGACGAGGCAGAGGATTATGTTAAACGCGCGCTCGCGACCGACCCGGATAACGGCGCCTATCTTGATAGCCTCGGCTGGGTGCATTATCGCAAGGGGCAATATGAGCAGGCGCTCGCCGAACTGCTCAGCGCCGTGCATGCTTTGAAGCAAGACGACCCGACCGTCTTCGAGCACATTGGTGACACCTACGCGATGCTGAACCAGGCGCCAAAGGCGCTTGAGTACTGGGAGAAAGCGCTTGCTCTTGATCCGACTAACAAAAAGCTGGCAGCAAAAATTGCCGCAGCTAAAAGCAGGGTAAGCAAAAGCGATCCGACCGCCGCGTCACCACTCAAGTGAAAAAATATCCAACGCCCTGGCAACGCAAGACAATGTGGGCGTCGCTCACTGCCATCTTCGTCGTCTTGCTCATTGGAATCGTCACGGCGGTAATCTGGATTGCGGCGAACGTGATCGGGTTTCTGCAACCAATCCTCATCCCGGTGGCGATTGCGGCCATTCTTGCCTATCTGCTCGATCCGGTGGTGACTTATCTTGCGCGGCGCGGCTTCGGGCGACTCAAGGCGGTGCTTACCATTTTCCTCCTTATCTTCCTCGCGATTGCAGGACTGCTGGCCTGGATCGTGCCGACGATTTCCGTGCAAAGCGCCTCGCTCGCCCGGCAACTCCCGACTTTTACGGTGCACGTGCGCGACGAAGTGGTTGATCTGATTTACCGCTACGAACACGTTTTTGGCTTTGGCGAGAAATCGACCAGAACCGGCGCTACAACTGGAATAGTAAACTGGTTGCTGGCGGGCCCAACGCCTGTGCCGGTAGCCGCAACTCCCAGCCCGTCACCGGCCGCCACGCCATTATCCGGCAATGGAGAGGTCATTCAGCCGGCGCCGACGAAGCTCACTTCCGCCGATCGCCAGCGCATTCAGGATTGGGTGCAAAAGCAGTTACCCGCACTCGAGAAGCAGCTTCCGGATCTGGTCGGAAAGTCGTGGGCTTTGGTGAAGACGAGCGTGGGCGGCTTTCTTGGTTTTACCGGTTTTCTTCTCAGCCTCGTCATGGTGCCGATTTATTCTTTCTTCCTGCTGAAGGAACGTCCAGCGATCGAGCGACGCTGGCGCGAATATTTGCCGCTGCGCAATTCGCCGCTCAAGGACGAGGTCGCGGACACGCTTTCGCAGATTAACAGCTACATCATCGCTTATTTCCGCGGGCAACTACTCGTTTGCCTTGTTGACGGGGTGCTCATTGGAACCGCGCTGACGATTTATGGATTGAACTTCGCACCGCTTATCGGCTTGATCGTCGTTCCCCTAACGATGATTCCTTATCTTGGAATCGTGCTTTGCTGGATTCCGGCAGTTCTGATCGCCGCCGCACAATGGGGCGATTGGATTCATCCTTTCTGGGTCACGATCATTTTCATCGCGGTGCAGAATCTGGAGGGGCTTTTCTACGCCCCGCGCATTGTTGGCAACTCGGTTGGCCTGCATCCCATGACTGTGATTGTTTCCATCTTTATCTGGGGTCTGCTCATCGGCGGCCTGCTCGGGCCGCTGCTCGCGATCCCGCTCACGGCAACGATCAAGGTTTTGCTGGCGCGCTACGTCTGGGGCCGGCGTTTGCGTGAAGAAGTGATGGAAACGATCGAAGAGGTGCCGGTTGTGGAACGAGCGCGAGCCGAAGCGGTTCCCTAGGCTGAATTTCTCAAACAGGGATGCTGCCGCCGAGCGGCTGTGGTGAAACACAAGCACCGCGGAGAGATATCGCCTTTGCATGCAGGGATGCGCGACAGTTGCCAAAGCCTTTCCGGAGGTGCAGAGAGCCCTTTGTTATGCCGGAAGAGGTAAGACGTGTTCGACGAAAACGCCGCGGTCGGATTTCGTGGCAACGCAATTTGCAACTGCGAACGGGCCTCGTCATTTCCCTCTTCATCGTCCTTGGTTTTGTGGTCGGGCTCTTCGCGACTTCGTCTTTGCGGAAAGGTTGGAACCGCTGGCAGAAGTCGCGTCTCCTGGACGAAGCGACCCGCCATCTCGAGCAAAATGACCTCCCGGCGGCCGAAGCGTCCGCCCATAAAGCGCTCGCTCTCGATTCGGGTTCGCTCGTCGCCCTGCGGCTGCTCGCCGAAACGACCGAAAGGGAGAATCGCGATGAGACGGTTGCCTGGCGTGCGCAAATCGCGCATCTCGATCCCGGGCTGGACAGTGAATTGAATCTCGCCTCGGCCGCCCTGCGCTTTGGACAACTCGACGTCGCGCGTGATGCGCTGGCCCGGGTAGCGCCATCCGATCGCGAGAAGGCGGCCTATCACGTGGTGGCCGGCTGGCTCTCGCGGGCACAGGGAGATCACGCTGAGGAAGAACGCCATTTCGCCGCTGCTGTAGCGAAAGAACCTTCGAACAACGTCTATCAATTCAACCTTTCTGTCCTCCAGATCCAGTCGCCCGATCCAGAAAAGAATGCCGCAGCGCGCAATCAACTCGAGCGTCTGAGCAAGATCTCGCAGTTCCGCACCGAAGCGTTGCGTGCCCTGCTCGATAACGCCTTGCGCCAAAATCAAACAGACGCGGCTAACGAACTCGCGCAGGAACTCCAAATGAGCCCACAGGTGACTTTTGCCGATTACCTGCTCTGTCTCGACCTTTATCGAAAGTTGAATCCGAAAAAGTTTGACGCTCTCCTCGCCAAGGTGAAACCGGTGGCGGCGCGCAACGGGCACGACCTCGCTCAGCTCCTCGAGTGGATGAACAAGAACAATCTGGCGAGCGACGCGCTCAAATGGAGCGAGAAACTCTCGGACCGCCTAACGACTCAACCACCGGCGGCGACTGCCATTGCTGAGTCACTCGTCCTCACAAAAAACTGGTCGCGTCTAAGACGGTGGACCCGCAGTGGCTCCTGGGGCGATGACGATTATCTCCGCCTCGCCTATCAGGGCTACGCCGCGCGCGAGGCGAGACGTGGCGGCGCGGCAGCGGAGTTCGATTCGCTGTGGACTTCCGCCAAGGAAGCAGCCGGGGCGAACCCGGAACACCAACTGGCTCTCGCCAGGCTCGCCTCAAAATGGAACCTACCGCAAGAAGCGGAGCCGCTCTGGCTGGAGGTTGCAAAAACGTCAAACGCGCGCCGCGAAGCCCTCGATGCGCTCTACGCGATTTATCGCGTCGCAAACGATCTCCCCAATCTGCACCTCATCGCTCAGCGTCTTCACGAAATTTCGCCGGAAGAAGTCGCCTTGAGCGCGAACGCGGCACGTTTCGCCTTGCTCCTCGATCGTAACACCGCGCCGGGGTTCGCCCTGGCCAGGGAGGCCTACGAGAAGTCGCCTAACGACGCCGCGGCCGCCGTCACTTATGCCTTTGCTCTCTATGGCACCGGACGCACGGCGGAAGGAGTCGGGATTCTACAGAAGCTTGCTCCTGATCAACTGAACGATCCACACCTCGCAGTTTACGCCGCGCTCCTTTATGACGACGAGAATCAGGTTGAGCTAGCAAACAAATACATCGCGATCGCCAAGGCCGGCACGATTTTTCCGGAGGAAAAACAGCTCCTGCAAGAGATCACCGCCCGGCGACAGAACACTGCGGCTGCACCCGCTATGCCTTCCCCGTCTCCTTCACTCATCCCGCACTAGGTCTTTTCCCCGGTCATTTTTTCGAGTTGTCAGCTGTCTTACCGATCGATTACGAAATATCCCATTGACTTTTCCCTCCCAATTATCGGATCCTTGCTCTTTCCGATGGGGGTACCGTCGCGCGCAGGATTCAGTTATCTCGACTGTCCCGCTTTGCAGAGCCGCTGCGCCTTCGAAAAGGAGAAAGCATCTTATGAACAGGGTTTCCAAGGGGGCGTTGAGCCTCTTATTTATTCAAATCTTTGTACTGGGTTCGCTCGGCGCCCAGGTCCTCACCCACGGCCCGGTAGTTGGTGGAGTGACCGATTCGAGCGCGCAGGTTTTCGTGCGCACGGATAAGACAGCAACTGTTTCCCTGCGCTGGAGCACGGATCCGAATCTGACGACTTTTCAGGTTTCGCAGACTTACTCGACGGCTTCCTCTAGTGACTTTACCAAGACTATCCCGCTTACCGGACTGCCTGCAGAAACCGCTATCTATCTTAATCCGGTGGTTAATGGCGTTCCGCAGTTCACAGTAGCGCCTTATCCCACCTTTAGCACTTTTCCGGTTCTCGGCAGCCAGCGAACTTTTAACTTTGTCGTTCTGACTGACTTCGCTACCACTTATACTCTCACAGAGGATATCCAGACTTTTAGTCACGCTTCGGCTGAATCGCCGGCCTTTGCCTTCATTGGCGGTGACTTCGACCATCGTAATCCCTTTAACGTAACGGGAAAACGAGTGATGTTTCGAAGCCTATATGATCGAGCAACACCACACATGGGCGGCTTTGTTGATCTTATCTTGAGACGCATGCCAATTGTCCACCAATGGGACGATCATGACGCAGGTCAAAACAATCTCGACAAGACTTTCCCGGGCTGGCCGCTCAGCCAGCAAGTGTTTCAGGAATATATTCCTTCCTATCCCCTGCCCGCTGTCTCACCTGGAATCTGGCAGAAATTCAGTTACGCGCAGATGGACGCTTTCGTGCTGGATTGCCGGAGCCAGCGCGATCCCGAGAACGATGTTGATGATTCTAACAAGAGCATGCTCGACGGTAACAATCTTGGCGTCACGGGCGAGCTGCAATGGTTAAAGGATGGCCTGCTCGGCTCAACCGCGACTTGGAAAGTGATTTTCACCTCAGTTATCACCAATCCGACAACCAAGGTTCCGGACGGCTGGGGTGGCTATCAGACGGAGTGGAACTCGCTGCGGGATTTCATCAACACTAACAACATTCAGAACGTGGTCTTCATTTCAGGCGATCTGCACTTGGATGCAATCGACAATGGCACTGCCTCCGGGTTCCCCGAAATGTGCGTCGCGCCTCCGGGCGGAATCGTTCCCGGCGATTTTTGCTCAACCGATGCCCCCGGGATCTGGAGTGAAGGTTATTATGAAGGGCTGTGCGCAGGTTATGGCGTTGTGGGCGTAATGCAGAATCCCGATCGTCTCTTGCTCCAGGCGGTGGATCAATTTGGAACTCGCCAGGTCACCTATACGGTGGCTGCGGCCACACCTACACCCACACCGACACCCACTCCTACACCGGGCAGCCCAGTCATTACTACTCAGCCTTCCGATGTGACGGTCAATGTCGGCAGTAGCGCCCATTTTAAAGTCGTCGCAACCGGTAATCCGCAGCTTCGTTACCAGTGGCGGAAGAATGGGCAGGATATCGCAGGGGCAACGAAAGCGCTCTACACGACGCCACCTGCGACGAGCGGCGACGATGGCGCGCTTTTCTCTGTTGTCGTCTCAAATTCCATCGGCAGCGTTACAAGCAATAATGCCAAGCTGACAGTTATCTCGACCACTGCTCCGGAGATCACGACTCAACCTTCCGATCGCCAAGTTAGCGTCGGCCAACGGGCTAAATTCCAGGTTGCCGCCACCGGCACTCCGCCGCTCTCTTATCAATGGCGCAAAAACGGCACCAATATCGCCGGTGCAACCTCTTCCGCCTACACGACACCACCCACGACTTCGAGCGATAACGGCGCGCTTTTCTCTGTTGTGGTGAGTAATGCAGGTGGGAGCGTGACTAGCCGTGATGCGCTCTTGACCGTCCGGTGATCCAGGCCTGCAGTGCCCGACGACACATGAAGTAGCGGAGGCTCCCGCCGCCTTTCTTCGTTAGGCGAACAGTCATAACGAACCCACTGTCGCTCTTCGTTAGGCAGGGACGCGACTCAATCGCGCGCCGCAGAGGAAGACATAACCTGTTCGAGAACAATCGCGGCCAGCTTCTGGGTGGCCTCATCCAGAGCGTCATTGGCCATCTTTAGTCGCGCGGTCTCGTGTGTGCCCAGCGCAATTCGGACTTCCTCCGCCAATTGTTCGATCTGATCCTTTTCCGCCTGCGATAGGCGACCGCCACTGAGCGCGAAGGCTTGCCCTACTGCCGCGAGCATTTCTTCTGATTTGAGCCGAGTCTCGGTCCAAACTCGCTCGCTCATATCTTCGAAGGCGTGCTCGAGAGAATCGGCGATCATCGCCTCCACCGCCTCATCCGAGACATCGACAGCGCTGCTCAGGGCTAAGTTTTTTTCACGGCCAGTTTTTGTATCGCGGGCCAGCACCTGGAGAATGCCGTTGGCATCGATCTCGAACTGCACGCCGACGCGCGCAACTCCTTTTGGCGCCGGCTCGAATTCGATCTCGAATTCGCCCAGCATCCAGTTATCGGCGGCCATTTCGCGCTCGCCTTGCAGCACCTTGATTTTCATCGCGCGCTGATTCGCGACCGCGGTGGTAAACATCTCGCCGGCCTTCAGCGGAATGGTCGAGTTACGTGGGATGATGATGTTCATGAGACCACCGAATGTCTCGATGCCTAACGATAGCGGGGTAACATCCAATAGCACCACCTCTCGCACCGCACCTGACAGAATCCCAGCCTGAATGGTCGCGCCAAGTGCCACCGCCTCATCCGGGTTCTGCGAGGTATTCGGTTCCCGATTGAACAGGTCGGCGACAAATTGCCTAACGAGTGGCATGCGCGTCATGCCGCCAACGAGGATGACTTGATCCAGTTCGCGCGCACTCAACTTCGCATCCGCCAAGGCGCGCAAGCAATGCGGTCGGGTGCGCTCCACGACTGGTCGCGCGACCCTTTCCAGGTCCGCGCGCGTCAGCTCGAAAGTAAGATTTTGTCCCTCAACAAAGGGCACCTCGACCCGCACAGACTCCTGGCTTGAAAGTCGATGCTTGGCCTCGATGGCCAGCTCACGTTTCCGCCAAGGGGTAATTGGCAATTCGCAGATCGCAATAATCGCCTCGTCGATGTCGTCGCCACCAAGGCGGGTGTTGCCACTCGTCGCCAGGACATGAAACACGCCATGATTCAGCTCGAGGATGGAGATGTCGAACGTGCCCCCACCGAGATCGTAGACCGCGATTTTGGATTTCTCCTCTAACCTATCGAGTCCGTAGGCGAGCGCGGCAGCGGTGGGTTCGTTAATGATTCGTTCGACCGTAAAACCGGCTGCTTCGCCAGCCGCCTTGGTCGCATTGCGTTGCGCGTCGTTAAAGTAAGCGGGCACGGTAATGACCGCGCGCGAAACCGATCGTTCGAGCATCGCCTCGGCATCGGCTTTCAGTTTCTTGAGAACCCAGGCAGAAATTTCTTCCGGCGCATAGTGGGTGCCGCGGACCTCGATGCGCACGGGATGACCCCTCCGTCTGACGACTTGGTAGTCGTTAGGCAGCTCCTTCGGCAAAAGATCTTCTCCGCGGAGGCCAATGAAGCGTTTCGCAGAGTAGATTGTGTTTTCCGGTTCGACCGTACGGATACGACTGGCGGCCGTCCCAACCAATGGGGCGCCGGATTCTGGAAAATAGACGACCGATGGGGTGAGGCGCGAGCCATGGGCATCGGCCAACAAGACGGGGAAGCCCGCTTCCATCACGCCGATCAGCGAATTCGTCGTCCCAAGATCGATTCCAACGATATCGTTTTGCACGCCGCTGAACCGATCCCATAATTAGCCGCTTTGTCACCCCGCCGGAAAGCCTGTGTCCCCGGGGCAATGGCGATTCCCGTTGGCAATCCTGCAATTTCAGCAACCGTATCGCTGCTTTGAAACGCGCCTTTAGTCTTTTTCTCGCTCTTCGTTACCTAAAACCGAAGCGGACCTTTATTTCCATCATTACGCTGGTTTCGATCTTCGGCGTCACCCTGGGTGTGACTGTACTGATTCTCGTCATCGCGGTTATGACAGGCTTCGATCGGGAACTGCGGCAAAAGGTGATCGACTTCGACGCGCACATTCTCGTGACGACAGATGGCGTCATGAGCAATTGGCGCGATCTGACCGTAAAGTTGCGCAATACGCCGGGGGTGGTCGCAACCGCTCCCTATGTTCAGGGTCCAGTGATCGTGGAATTCCGAAATCGGCGACTCGCGCCGATGATCAGGGGAATCGATCCGGCACAGGAAGAAAAGGTCATTCCGCTGCGCAAATTCATCAAACTTGGAAAGCTTGACCTGGAGGGCGACTCGACCGTACTGGGATCAGAGCTGGCCCAGCGATTGGGCGTCACTGTAGGTAATAAAGTGACCATCTACTCGCCTGGTAATCTCGGGGAAATTCTCGACCGCCTCAAAGGTCTCGACCGCAAGCAAGGTGCGGAAAAGGACAAGGCAATCGATGATCTGCGCGAGGTCGTCCTGCCTAAAGAACTAACTGTCACTGGGATCTTCGAGACCGGCCAATATCTGCACGACTCCGAGTTTCTTCTCGTGCCGCTCTTTATCGCACAAGAGCTATATGGTCTCGGCGATGCTCTCCATGGCGTCACAGTCAAGACAATCGATCCTTACCAGGCCGCGAACGTAAAGAGTGCCATTGAGAAATATCTCCCGCGCGACGAATACGCCCAGACCTGGATCGACATGAACAAGCAGTACTTCGACGCCGTGCGGCTGGAGCGAACGGTGATGACTTTCCTGCTTTTCTTTATTGTGATCGTGGCTGCTTTTGGAATCTGCAATACCCTCATCACCGTGACGGTACAAAAGCGCCGTGAGATAGGAATCATCAAAGCTCTCGGCGCTAACTTCTGGCAAATCATGGGCGTCTTCCTCTTTCAAGGCATCGTGGTCGGCGTTTTCGGGACCGTGGCAGGTCTTGGCCTGGGCATGGCACTCATCCGTTTTCGCAACGAATTTAGCCAATGGCTTTCGCGAACCCTGCACATCGAGATTTTCCCCCGCGCGGTCTATCAGTTCTCGGAGATTCCAGCCCAGGTTGTACCGGGCGACGTGGTCAAGATTTGTATTACCGCTTTTATTATCTGTTCGTTAGCCGCGCTGATCCCGGCGTACTTTGCTGCCCGCGTCGACCCGGTTAAAGCTCTGCGTTATGAGTAGGTCGAGCCGGACAGGCTCCGGTACTCGAGGTTTGGTTCTGTTAGTGTCCCTCCTATTAGCGTTAGGCTCGACCGCCCGAGCCAACGAGTTATGGCAAACCTTCCGTAATTGCTCTTACCTTCCGAATCCCGCCAATGACGGTGATAGCTTTCATGTCCGTGCTAGCGGCAGGGAATATATTTTCCGACTTTATTTCGTGGACACTCCCGAGACGGACATGAGTGTCCCAGAGCGCGTGAGGGAACAGGCGATCTACTTCCACACCACTGTTTCCAGGACGCTCCAAATCGGCGCCGAGGCCGAACGCTTTACCAGACATGAACTGGCCCGACCTTTCACCGTTCGCACCTGTTTTCAAGATGCACGCGGGCGGAGCAGGTTACCTCGTTATTTCGCACTTGTTGAGAGCGACCGTTCCGATCTGGCCGAGAGGCTCGTAGCGAATGGTCTGGCGCGGGTTTATGGCGCCGCCTCCCATGCGACGCAGATGAATAGACCCGAGGCGGAGTGGCGAAGGCTGGAACAACTGGAGCGCCAGGCAAGGAACAATAGAATTGGCGGCTGGGGCATTGCTAACGGCCGACTAAGTCAACGCGCCGCGATTCAGCCCGCGACAGACGCAGATTATTTTCAATCCTTCTTTCATCCCACCGCAGCTCCGTCCGCATCCTCGTCAAATTCCGCTTCCGACAGCGGCGCAAAGCTAAATATCAATACGGCAACCGCTGAAGAGTTGCGGGCGATTCACGGAATCGGGCCGGCGCTGGCCGAACGTATTATTGCCACTCGTCCTTTCAAGAGTGCTGATGACCTGCAGAGGGTGAAAGGAATCAAGGAAAAGAAATACGCAGAGCTACGGCCCAACTTTGAATAACAGCTAACATTGTCGGAAGCGAGTTATACCTGAAAAACAGGCTGTCCTCCCACTTACGGTTAAGTGTTAGCCGCAGGCTGAGTGTCTTCCCTCATTAACACTGGTGACGCTGGCAGCTTATCGAGGATAATGTTCCGCCGTCCGTCATAGCGCCCGAACGACAAAACGCCGGTCGGGCATTGCTCCACACAAGCGGAACAGCGCACGCACTCCGGGTCCTCCATCGGCAGACCCTTGTTGGCGAAGTTCATGACGTCGATGCCCTGATGACACACAGAGGTGCAGACATTGCAGGAGATACACTTGTGCTTATCGGGAAAGATACGGTAGCGCGAGAAGCGCGTGTAGATATGCATGAGAGCGGCGAGCGGACAGGCAAAGCGGCACCAAACTCTCCCACTGAACCAGAAATAAAGCCCGACTCCGACGATACCAGCCATAAAGATGTCGACGCTCCAACCATAGTTTAGGAACGGAATTCCCTCGAAGAGCTTGTGATACCAGTGGCTTGGCCAGGAGTCTTCACCCGACGTCCAACCGGCTATGCGCAAAGCAAGAATCAGGAACGCAAAAAAGAGCACCGCCTGCCCCACCATGTTGACCCGATTCCAGAAGGGCCCGTGAGGCATCTTCGAACGCTGCGTGTCGCCCATCGTTTCCGCAAGAGCACCACAGGAGCAAACCCAGCCACAGTAAGCTCCCTTTCCCCAACGAAAGATGATAAGCGGAATGATGACGAAGGTTTGTAGAAAACAAATCCCGAGCCAGAGCCACATCGGATGATCGGTAAAGACATTGTAAACGTTGAGCGGAAACGCGAGGATGAAACCGTAGGCCCGCCAATAGGCGCGTTCATGGCCTAACGAACCGTCGTAACTTTCAAACAAGTGATCCGCCAGCCACCTGAGCGGATGTCCTGGTTCAAACCAGCCATTGCGTCCCATCCACGGCAGGAGGATTTCCGGCAAAAGAAAAAGGGGAAAGCATTGCACGGAGATGAGTACGATCGTTTGCCACTTCACATAAGGTGTGCGCCGACGGCGGATGCGTTGAATTCCAAAAAACAGGACGCAGCTACAATAAGCCAGCGTGTAGTAGAAGGCCGGATTGCCGAGCCCGCTCCGGACGGTGTAAAGCAGATTGCTCTCGCGCTTCGACCATTGGGCGAGTTTCCCTCCGGCTGCGTCTATCGCCTTCGGCACGTTGTAAGGAAAAGCGTGGTGCTGGCTCGCCCAGCGTTGCACCGGAAATTCCTGTGGGTGTCCACTCTTCCAGTGATAAAGAACAACACAGAAGAGGAGAAAGACGCCGCAACTAAGCCACGTGCCCGCCCGCCAATCGCCGCGCACGTTGAGTCCGCTTCGCCGAAAGAACTCGAGCGGTGCCTCCCGTCCGATCATGGAAAAGACGGCGTCGTTAGGCAGAGTCACTTCGCTTCCGTCCGCCCGCTTCAGTTTCACTTCGTTAGGCTCGATTCGCGAGACGGTCGTGGCCAGTTCGAGGTCAATGGATCCGGTTGGCGTGCCCTTCAACATTTCAATCGTTAGGGCAGAAGTTACGCGCTCGGAGGTTGGACGCTCAAGCTCCACCTCGGCGTCCGGATTGCGCTGTAATCTCTGCAGCTTCTCGATGTTTTTTGATTTTGGCCGCGAAAACTCCGGCTTGCGGTAACTCAGCGTCACTCGCGCTCCACAACCGCCGAGCGCGATCGCACATTCCAGAGCACTGTCCCCGCCGCCAACCACGAGCACGTCCTGGCCGGCAAATTCCTTCGGATCGTAGAGGCGATTGAAAACCTTATCCAACTCCTCGCCCGGACAGCCAAGCTTGCGATGATTCCCACTCCGGCCGATCGCGACAATCACCCGCCGCGCTTTGGTCGGCGTAACGTCCTCACCGCCGTGATGGAGGAAAATTTCCGGCCCGCACGCTTCCAATCGCTCGATGCGGACCGGTGTAAACTCGATCCCAGCCGCCCGTCGCTGTTCCTCCATTTCCTCGAGCAGGGACTCCTTCACGTCCTTCGTAAAATGCAGACCGCCTTTCAGCTTTAACTCGCTCGGGTAAGTGTAAATCGGCTTGGCCTTCGGAAAATTCGCTACCGTCGAGAACGGTTGGGTTGCTTCGAAAATCTTGAAGTCTAAACCAGCCTTACGCGCCTCAATCGCCGCGGACACTCCGGAAACGCCGCCTCCGATGATTGCAAGATCCAGGACGCCATCTTCATTTCTTGTCCGTTCGCCATCACCGCTGCGAAAGTCGGGCTCGGCCAGAATGTCGTGGACCGCTTCCGCTCCGGTCTTGGAAGAAAACTTTAGCAGCGGAATTCCGGTGAGATCGCCAACGATGCGCACACCAGGTATATTCGTTAGGCCGACTTTCCCAGATTCCGGCAATTTCTCCACAACTCCTGCCGGCCAACGCGTGTGAAGCCAGCGGGTGTAACGCCTGATAGGATTAAACATGCAACGCGTTCTCCAGCCGTCTTATCGAACAATAGAGTTCACGAGAAGCTCTATTATTCCCGCCGCCAAACGTGGCTTTCCGCGTACGCCAAGGTTGTCTTCGCCGCTTCGGCTACCGAAATGAGCCGCCGATTTTCTCTCTTGGCGGCAACCGCAGGATTAGTCATGGTCGAAGTCAAAGCGTGATTGCATCGCCGGCTCAACGTCGCTTGCCCATCGGGGCTGAATTAGTTTCCGAAGGGGAGACGCACTTTCGCGTCTGGGCGCCGAAAGCCCGTGCCTTGGACGTCGTAATCGAAGTGTCGGCTGAACCCAACGCGCCCCGCGAATTCTATCCACTCCGCCCCGAACCAAACGGATACTTCAGCGGACTCGCCCCGGCCAAGGCTGGTTCACTCTACCGATTTCGTCTGAACGGAAATGAGCATTTTCATCCCGATCCAGCTTCCCGATCCCAACCGCATGGTCCGCATCAATCTTCCTGTGTGATTGATCCCAAATCGTTCATCTGGAGTGACGACGACTGGCCGGGCGTGCAGCTGAAAGGTCAAGTCATTTACGAAATGCACGTTGGCACCTTCACGCCCGAAGGGACCTGGGCGGCAGCAATGCGCGAGCTGCCCGAACTGGCAGCGACGGGCATCAATCTCATCGAGATGATGCCGATCGCAGATTTTCCCGGCGAATTCGGCTGGGGTTACGATGGCGTCGATCTCTTTGCACCGTGTCGCCTTTACGGAAGGCCGGACGATCTGCGCTCGTTTATCGATCAGGCGCATTCGTTAGGCATCGGCGTGATTCTTGACATCGTTTACAACCACTTTGGGCCGGATGGGAATTACCTCACGGTTTTTTCCGACGACTATTTTACGGATCGCTACAGCACCGAGTGGGGAAAGCCGCCTAACTTTGACGGCGAAAATTCCGGTCCGGTGCGTGAATTTTTTCTCAGTAACGCGCGTTACTGGATTGATGAATTTCACTTCGATGGCTTCCGCTTTGACGCCACGCAGAGCATCTTTGATCACTCGTCCGAGCACATTCTTTCGGCCCTTTCGCAGGTCGCTCGCGAGGCGGCAGGCGCGCGCTCAATCGTCCTGATCGCGGAAAATGAGCCACAGGAGACTTTACTCGTTAGGCCGCGGGCCAGCGGCGGTTATGGCTTTGACGGTCTCTGGAATGACGATCTGCATCACACCGCGACGGTCGCGTTGACTGGACGCAATCCTGCCTATTACACCGATTACGGCGGCAGCCCGCAGGAATTCATCTCCGCGGTAAAATATGGGTTTCTCTACCAGGGACAGTCCTATCGCTGGCAAAGGAAACGCCGCGGCACATCGACCTTTGGTCTCCTCCCGGAAACCTTCATTGCCTTCCTCGAGAATCACGATCAGGTGGCCAATTCGTTCAATGGTGCGCGTCCGCGCCTGACGACATCTCCGGGCCGCTATCGTGCCCTCAGCGCTCTCCTTCTCCTCGCCCCGTGGACGCCGCTTCTTTTCCAGGGACAGGAGTTTGGCGCCACCACACCGTTCCTTTATTTCGCTGACGTGGTTGAGGAACTGCGCGAACCGGTGCGCAAAGGACGTTTCGATTTCCTCAAGCAATTTCCGGGAATCGAATCTGTGGAGGTGCAACATCAGCTCTCAGCTCCCTCGAGCCGCGAGACCTTTCGCCGGAGCAAACTCGACTTTGCCGAGCGCGACAAATTTCTCGAGATCCGCGCGCTGTATCGCGACCTGATTCAGCTGCGCCGCCGCGATCCAATTTTTTCCCGGCAGGAAGCAGGAAAGGTCGATGGTGCCGTTTTGAATGATCGCGCATTCATCCTGCGCTTCTTCGATTCGTTAGGCAATGATCGCCTTCTCCTGATCAATCTTGGACACGCTTTCACGCCGCCAATCGTGCCCGAGCCCTTACTCGCTCCGCCTCCCAGGTGTGGCTGGAAGACATTGTGGACAAGCGAGTCGCTCATCTATGGTGGACCGGGTGAACTGCCGGTCGATGACGCTGCCGGCTGGCAAATTCCGGCTGAAGCTGCGGTCGCATTGTGGCCGGTGAACGATTCTCTCGGAGGATGAATCCGGAGAAACGCCATCGTGTTCCGCACCCGCGCATCATGCCATGGAGCGCGAAGAATCGCTCACGCGAACTGCTCCTGACGCGGGAATGGCTCGTGACCAATGGCCTCGGCGGTTATGCCTCGGGCACAATCTCTGGCGCAATCACGCGTCGCTACCACGGCTTGCTCACGGCCGCCCTGCCGGCGCCCTTCGGTCGCACGGTGATGTGGAGTCACGTCCTCGAAGTGCTCCGCTTTGGTGAAGGCGACACCATCTCGTTAGGCGCGGAAGAGCGCGCTGGAGGTCAGCTCGATCTGCACGGGGCCGATTACCTGAAAGAATTTCGCCTCGAAAATGGACTGCCGGTTTGGATCTTCGAAGTGCGCGGCCTAACGATCGAGAAGCGCCTCCTCATGCCGCATCTCCAGAACACCGTTTACCTCACCTACCAGCTGACCGGCGAAGGATCACGTCCGCGCCTCGATCTTCGTCCGGCTTTTAACTTCCGCCATTACGAGGACCCCGTCTCGCCGCTTCCACAGACACCTTATGAATTCCGCGCGGTCGCTGACCGCTACGAAGTGCGCGACCCGGAAAAAAAGTTTCCGCCCCTGCGGATGCGCTTGAACGATTGCGACTGCGGTTTCCTGATTGATCCGCGACCGATCTCTGAAGTCGTTTACCGGACGGAGTTGGAACGCGGTTACGACTCCGCGGGCGAGCTTTGGAGCCCAGGTCTTTTCCAGGTTGATTTTCGCAACGGCGACTCCGCCACGCTTGTTGGCTCAACCGAAGATTGGAACATCATCGAAGTGCTGACGCCGCAACAGGCGATCGGGGCGGAGCTCGATCGGCGCGAGCGCTTGCTTGATCAGGCCGATCCAGCGGCACGAAACGGCGTCGCGGCAGAATTGGTTTTTGCCGCCGATCAATTTGTCATCACGCCCGCCGGCCGGGCAGAGGAAGCCGCCCGCGCCCATGCCTTCGGCGATGAAGTGCGAACGGTAATCGCCGGCTACCACTGGTTCACCGATTGGGGGCGCGACACAATGATCAGCCTCGAAGGCCTAACAATCACCACCGGCCGGACTCTCGAAGCGGGCTACATTCTGCGCACTTTCGCGCACTACGTCTGGCACGGCCTCATTCCAAACATGTTTCCCGACGGCCAGAGCGCGGGCCTCTATCACACTGCCGACGCTACCCTTTGGTTTTTCCACGCGCTCAATCGCTATCTGTGGAGCACGAATGATCGCATCACGCTCGCGATGCTCCTGCCGACGTTAGGCAGCATTATTGAGCATCATCTTGCAGGCACCGACTTCAACATTCATGTCGATCCAGAGGACGGGCTGCTCTGCCAGGGCAAGGAAGGTTATCAGCTCACCTGGATGGACGCGAAGATGGGCGATTGGGTCGTGACACCACGCCGCGGCAAGGCGGTTGAGATCAACGCCCTTTGGTTCAATGCCCTCTCCCTCTATTCCCGTTGGTTGCGCGAGACTGGCGACGCCGCGGCGGCCGATCGGTATGCCGGCCATGCCCGTCGCGCGGAACGATCATTTAACGCGCGTTTTTGGTATGACCACGGCGGTTATCTCTACGACGTGATCGATCCACCGGAAGGCCCCGATGATCATTCGAACCGACCTAACCAGATCTTCGCCATTTCGCTCGACGAGCCGGTTCTCGCGCGCGAGCGCTGGGAGTCGGTTCTCACGGTTGTCGAACGCGACCTGCTCACGCCAGTCGGATTGCGCTCGCTTTCACCGCACCATCCCGATTACAAAAAAAATTATCATGGCGACCTCAAGACGCGCGACGCGGCCTATCACCAGGGAACCGTCTGGGCCTGGCTCATTGGGCCATTCCTCGACGCCTGGATGAAAATTCACCCTAACGAACGTGAGAAGGCCCACTCATTTCTCAAAGCGTTCCCTGCTCACCTCGGTGAAGCCGGTCTTGGCACGATCAGCGAAGTCTTCGACGCGGAAGAGCCGCATATTCCGCGCGGCTGCATCGCCCAGGCCTGGAGCGTCGCGGAAGTCTTGCGCGCCTGGGTGAAAACCTCATCCGAATTAGCCTAACGAAAATGCCCGAATCCGCGGAAGAGCTTTCGCAGAAGACGGAGGTGCGCGAGGCGCTCGAGCAAACCAGCGGGCACAAAAGCCGCGCGCCGGAAAAGTCCGATGAGTTTTGGTTCGTCACTCATCTGATCCTCCTCGTCGGGTGTGGCGTTCTTTATTACCTCGTCGGCTCTCGCTTTCTTCCGCTGAGCAAGCCTCAGGTCGATCTTGCCCATCGCATTCTGCGCGGCGCCGCCATCACCATTGTCATCCTGGCTACGTCCGGCGCGATCTCGCTTTACAGCATTGCGCGCGTCTCGGATCCCTCAACCCGCTTTACCCTCAAGCGCATCAAACGCCTGGTTGTTTTTCTTCTCGTCGTCCTCGTCTCGGTCTCGGTGGTTTTTGTTAATTGGTATACCGCGCTCATCTCTGTCGGCGTTGTCTCGGTCATCATTGGCCTTTCTGTCCAGACACCGATGACCAGTTTCATCGGCTGGATTTACATCCTCGTTAGGCGCCCATACCGCGTCGGTGACCGGATCGAGATCGACAATGCTACTGGCGACGTGATCGACGTCGGCTACATCGACACCACGCTCTGGGAATTCGGCGGCAAATACATTTCAGGCGACCATCCGAGTGGACGCATCATTAAGTTTCCCAATTCGAAAGTCCTCAATTCGATCGTCTACAACTACTCGTGGCCGCTCTTTCCCTACATCTGGAACGAGATCAAACTCAATATTGGCTACGAAAGCGACTTGCAGTTCGTCGCCACGACCATGCAGCGCATTGCCGAGGAGGAGCTGGGCGAGGCAATGATCGAGCGCGTCGAACAATATCGCCGCCTGCTCGCGCGCACACCGGTCGACGAGCTGGAAGTACGCGAGCATCCACGCGTCGTCTTTCGCGTGAGCGAGAATACCTGGCTGGAGGCGATCGTCCGTTATTTGGTCGCGCCGCGCGAAGCTGGCCCGGTGAAAACGCGGCTGATCCAGAAGCTCCTTCCTGCGCTCAACGCTGCGCCGGATAAAGTGCTTTTCCCGAAAGGGCCAAATCGTTAGGCAAATCCCTAGCCTGAGTTGCCTTCGCGCAATTGCCAGATCATGCGCCAGATCCGGTCGGTTTCGCCGCGCTCGATCACCTGGAGCGGGCTCGATCCGTCGAATTGTTTATTCGGCTGCTGCAACCACCTGCCGACTGCGCTTCCCTTAATGATGTCGGCCAAAGCATCGAAGAGCCGAGTCACTTCCTTGATCCTCTGCGCGCTCGAACGCTGCGGCGGAGTACCGGCGTTCCAATAAGAAACCGTGCGGGGCGAAGCACCGGTTACCCGACTAACGACTTCGTTCGACAACTTGTAAGTTCGGGCCAACCGGCGAACGTCGGTCGACGCCTGGCTGACCGATTCGAGCCTGCGCGAAGTCACCGAGTGCGTGGCCGTCACTGCGGCGGACTTCCTGGAAGGCCGGCTCGCGCCGATGCTGGATGCAGCGGAATTCTTCGACGTTTTCATCGTCACAGTATTGCATGCAATCTTGCAGTAGTCATGCCAAATACTTTTTCAATTCTTCCTCTCCAAGCAGACGCAGTGTCTCTTCCTTGCGCAGGCGGTGTCGGAAGACTGCGAGGTTCACTCCGCCGGCCACGCGCGCCGATGGATATAAAATCGCGCTAATCCCAAGGTTTCTCGCCGCGCGACCGAGAGCCTGGCAGAGGGCTTCGCGGCCATCGTGGTTGATTCGGCCAAAGTCTTCCTGCATCCACTTTTCCAGCTTCAACCAGTTCGGCAGATTTTTATTCGTCAGATCAAGCACGCGCGCCAGTTTCCACTCAATGCCGCAGGTAAGGCGCGGCTTTAGATCATCCGGCATCACCTCATATTCCGCCGCGAGGCCAAACGCCTCCTCGATCGCAGTCCCCGGACGCGTGCTCGCATAGACAACCGAGAAGGTGCCGGGCGCGTTCCAGCGCCCGCCGAACTTAAGGCTGCCTTCGCCGCTCGTGATTTGTTCTGGCTTGCCGTACTCGAGCGCAACGGAACGAAAGGTTACGCCCTGCCACGCCCCAGGCGCGGGCGAAATTCCGCGCAACCGTGAGACGAATTCAGCATAGCGGACGTTGGGACGAACACTCACCGCGCACGACCTTGCCGTGTTGGCTATGGGGATCAAGAGATAAGCGACCCGGTGAGCAATCTCCGCTTTCACCAATGGCGATTCACTGGGTCGTTAGGCATGCAACCCGCTCCGGGTTGACTTGCTTCCCTCTCACGATAGCCTTTTTTGAGATGATTAACGTCACCGATCGTGCGGTCGATCACCTGCGCTCCCTTCTCGCCGAACAGTCTGCCCCCGCCGGCAAAGGGCTGCGCGTGCAGGTGGCCAAAGGCGGTTGCTCCGGTATGCAATACGAGATGTCCCTCGATGAGCGTCATCAGGACGATATGATTGTGCAACGCGACGAAGTGCATTTCTTGATCGACTCCGAGAGTGCCCATTACCTGCGCAACGCCACGCTCGATTTTGAGGATGGCCTTACCGGCGCGGGCTTCCGCATCGTTAATCCCAATGCCGCCCGGACCTGCGGCTGCGGGACTTCGTTTGAACCGGTCCCGCCTGCCTAACGACTAACGACGCGATCGTCACCGGCGTCGTCACGGCATGGAACCGGATCTCTTTCGTGATTTTCGAGGCTTCGAGCGCAAGCGAACTAACTATTTCGCCTGGACGATTCTCATCCTCCTCCTTTGCGGCGTCGCTCTCGCTGCCTGGCTCGGCAGTTTCTACATTATCGGGCAGCCAGAACGACCGGAGAGTTACCGCATTCTGCAGAAGCTGCATAAGATTGAAGCGCCGAAGCGTTTTGCTTTGACCGCCGCGCCTCAAGGCGAGTTCCTCAGTCCGCAACAGCTTTACAAGCGCTACAGCTCGATGGGCCCGGCGGAGTTGGCCCGCAAAGATGCGGAACTGGCGCGCAATTTCATCCGCAATTTTCAACAGGTGCACGGTCTGGTCACCTATGTAGTCGGGCGCTTCAATGTTATGGGGGCACGTCAGCTTACTCCGGATGACCTCTTCACCGTCGGCGCGGTTGCACTCGCACACGCTGTCGATCAACCGGAACTGTTGATGGAGCACGTTTTCACAACGGCAAACGATCATGACGCGCGCCTTCTCACTGATCGACTCGTGATGGGAATGGATGTCAACCTGGAGCGCAGCCACGATCTCTCAGCGGTCATTCATGCCGAACGATTGCCGGACGGACGAGTCCAGATCACAGCCATTCCCCTGCTCTACGGCAGCTACGCGATGACCCGCGGTACCGGCACCTTCAGCCTCGAGCCTCCGTCCGATCTCAATCTCGCTGCGGGATGGCCACTCTTTAAAACCGAGGGCCGTCGCGTGGTGGAGAATCGCTACGAGAATTATTATGCACGGCTCGCTCCGGCAACGAGCGCTTTGCCGATCGTCGGCCTTCCGCCGGCCAAGATCGCGCCGCCGGCAGAAGATGCACTCGTTAGGGTGGAGGCGGCCGTGCCGTTAGCGGAAACGTCGACGCCACCGCCCATTCAGCGTCCGGGTCGGAGACCTGCAATTGCCAAGGCGCAAGAAAAACAGGGCATCGAAATCGCCTCCTCCTCGCCCGTCAAGATTCGTCGCGCCCAGCCCGTTCCGGAGGGAGAACAAAGCGCGCCTAACGAATCGACCGCAGTCGCGCCGGCGGCTTCGCCCGCAAACACGCCGACCGTTATGCGAGCTCTGCCAGTTACTTCGTCATCGCCCGCCGTTGCGCTTACTTCAACCACCGGCGCGACTTGGAAGACCTTCGCTCCTGGTGGAGCGCCCGCCGGACGAATGCTCGATACCAGCGGCCTGCGCGACGTGGCCAACAACGGGACGCGCGGTGATCGGCTCTACCTCAAAGGGCAATTCGTGGTCAATTTCGCCGACGCAAATCGTGCGGTCCTGCGCCCAACCAACGGCGGCGCTGCCTCCGCTCCCTCGCGCAAGCTGCGCGTAATCGTCGATTATCCCGCTGGCGCATCATTGCCACAGCCAGGCTCGACTTTGAACCGTGACGACTCAACGCCTTACGAGATCACCGAGGTGCGCCGTCAATCCGACGGTCAGCTCAACGTTTTCGTGCGCGAGATCATTCAGCCCTGAATCCTCAGTGCAGGATGACTTTCCCGTCTCGGATCTCCGCCGTACTGACGTTATGCGCCGCGGACTGTTCCAGCGCGTAACTTAAGACGGATCGGCCGTTCACGCTCATGGAGAGGATTCCCGAGGGAAATGGAACGCCATTCGCCTCCACCTTCGAAACCTGAAGCGCACTGATCGGCGTCGGTCCGTCGGTCGTAATACGGAAAGTCCCGTTAACATAACCGCCTTGCGGGAATCCCGGCACTTTGTTGGCAGGCACGCTAATTTCCACAGTCGCGGTATTGCCGCTAAGTGACACATAGGCATGCCCGCGCGATTTCGGATTAGCGGAGATAAGACCATTAATTTCCGAAGTGCTCAGAATGAGCTGCCGAGCTGAATTTGCTTCGTTAGCGGGCGTCGGTGCCTGAGTCTGTTCTTCTGGGGTAGCTTGCGTCGCGACTGGCGTTTGGGTCGGGATCGGCTCCGGCGGCGTCGCCTCGAACTGATCAATCCGTTGCTGGACGTCTTGCAGTTGTTGTTGCGGCAACTCTTTTACCGGCAGATTTGCCCGCTTGGAACCGCGAAAAATCACCTGATAAGTCAGAACCGCGCATAGCAAAACTGCCAGGACCAGCAGCAGCAAACAGCCTTTGGTGAAGCATCCCGTCCCGCGTTCGCTCGGGGGTGGCGGCTCAATCCAATTCGGTTTGGTGGAATCGGTCGGCATCGTTTAATTCGTTAGGTGATTCTGGGCCGCGATCAACTTTTCATAAAGCGTCTGCAATCCGTCCGAGAGCAAACGTGTGCGCCCAAGGATGGGCATGAAGTTCGTGTCACCATTCCAGCGCGGGACAATGTGAAGATGCAAATGATCGGCCACGCCAGCACCGGCCGGTGTGCCAAGGTTGAGTCCAATATTGAAGCCTTGCGCTTTCATCGTCTCGCGCAAAAGCCGCTGGGCATGAACTGCCAGCTCCCACAGCTCAAGAACTTCGCTTTCGCCTAACGAAGCCAACTCGGCCGTCTTGCGGTACGGGACCACCATGAGGTGACCAACCGAGTACGGATAACGGTTCATCATGAGGAACGTGTTCTTGCGGCGGGTGACGACCAGGTGCGCGGCGTCGTCGCCAGCCTGCGCGGCATCCGTGAGAAAGTTGGGATTGCGATTCTCCAACTCGAAATATTCCACCCGCCACGGGCACCAAAGGGATTCGATTTCAGCTTTGGGAAACTCCATGAATCGTTAGGCAAGACGACTACCGGGAAGCGTACCGGCTGCGAGCGCGATGTCGAGCGCGGCTTTCATTCCCGAGCAGCCGCGCCCCTCGTCAAGAGCGAGTATTGTGGTTTATCGGCAGCCTTCTCCGAAACGAATTGGACCTGCGCGCCGTGCAATTGCTCGAGCCATGTTTGTGCGGGTTCGTTTCGCACCACGAGGGCGTCGAGCCGACCCAGATTCCACTGTTCCGTGGCATCGTTAGGCGAGAGAAAATCGCTGCATCGCAAATAAAGCAGCATCCCCTCCTCGCGTCCGCCGACGACTCCATAACGCCAGTGTCGCGCCGCCACCTCGCCTCGCACTGCGCGCGAGAATTTTACCAGCGCATCATCATGCGCGCGATAGGCCGAACCGATTTTGAAAGCCGCGTACCCTCCAGTGAAAAGGCAGGCAAAAATGATTGAGGCGATCAGCCAGGGCTGAATTTTCGCCCGCCAACGCTCGTGCTCCAACGCGCGCGCAACCTGTGCCCCAAACAATAAACAAAGGGGCGGCAGGACGGGAAAAATGCGGTCCACGCGTTTCGACGGAATGAGCGACATGAGGACCAAGCCACCGAGGCTCCAGCAGACCAGCCAAACCGTGTCGGGCTGCATGTGAAGCGAAAGCTGTTCGCGTCGCCGCCAAAAGAAAATTGCCAGTCCTATGAGTAGCAGGCTCCAAGGCGCAAACTTGTGCAGAAGATGCGGTAAATAAAAATAGATCGGCTGCGGTTTGTGAATGGTTTCGGTGAAGCGGCCGGCAAACTCACGCACCACGACACTGTCATAGAAGCCTTCCTGGCTCGCTAGGCCGCCAAACGTCCAGGCGAGGAAAATCGCCAACGACAAAATCCATGGCCACCACCCGCTCCACCCGCTGGGCGCGGCTCCTTTGCGGCGCAGCACTTGATAGGTGATCAAGCCCGGCAGGAGAAACGCATAGACAATCGGTCCCTTGATCAGCATTGCGCTCGTCAGAAGAAAGAACGTCATCACACGATCATTTGTCGCCCACGGCTCTGCACGGCGAATTTTCCACCAGATTTGGCTACCGAGGAGAAAAATGACAAACGCCAGGGGCATGTCCGTCCGCACGAGAGTGGCGAGTCGAGGCGAGAGCAAATTGAGTCCGAGCGCGCTGATCACGAAAAGACCGCTGAGGTTGCCATAGGCAGCGCGAGCGTATTTTGCCATCCAGTAAAGCAAGGCGATTGCCGCGCCTAACGACGGCAGACGCCAGGCTCCCTCCCACCAGTGCGTCACTTCGTAAAGTGCAGCCGAGATCCATCCAACAAGAGGCGGCTTGGTTGCCACGCTTTGATTAGGCGTGTGCTGATAGAGCAAATGCCCTTGCTCGACCATTTCGAAAGAAACGTAGGCCTGCTTCGCCTGATCGTAATCGTCCAGCGTCCAAGGCAGATTCGTGATCGCAAAAAAGAGGACGATAAGACAAACAACCAGCCGCTGTGTGGCCGGTCGCTCGAGCCAGACGGAGGTTGCGTTCACTCGCGCCAAAGAACCGCGCGCACGGGCGCTCCGTCTCCGCCGCTGATTTTTAATGGCAATGCCACCAGCGAATATACTCCCGGGACAACTGCGCTGAGATCGAGCCCTTCAAGAATGGCAATGCCGGCCGAGGCAAGCGCATGATGATTTTTCAGATCTTTGGAATCGATCGCATCGACGGAAGGCAAGTCGAGCCCAAGCAACTTGACGCCTCTCCCGCCCAACCACTGCGCGACACCGTCGGCGATTGTCGGGATCGATTCGGGAAATTTTGTCGAGTCCGGCCAGCCACCTGTTTTGAGCAGCAAGCGCGGCGCAGTCGAGAAGCGCTCCGCGGCCCACTCGAGTTCACCTAGCGAAATTTCACCGTCCGATTTCCGCTGAGTAACGTCCAACACCATTGCCGGCCCCAAAAAGCATTCCAGTTCCATCTGTTCGATCGTCAGACCACGATCGTCGAAATGAAAATACGCGTCGGCGTGCGTGCCGCTGTGCACACTCGTCGTGATCCGGCCGAGATTGACCGAAGAACCTGCGCTCAACCTGCCAACCAGGCGGTAGTCGAAATTAACGTCGCCCGGCCAGGGCGCGAGATCCGGCGCAAGTCGCCGCGTCACATCATACAATTCCATGCACTTATTGGTCAGTTTTCGTCGGAGATTGAATGCGAGCGACGAGATAGGCAATCAAAGTCGGCGGCGGCCCGACCTTTTGCCAGTTGGAAACGCGGAGATTCTCGGCATCATTCCCTCGATGAACAAAATGGAAAATCCCTGGATCGAGATTGCGCCTGGGATTCGGCGACGCACGATTTGCAGCGGCGCGAACATGTATCAAATGCAGGCTGAATTGAAGGCGGGCAGTCGAATGCCAGAGCACAAACACGCGCAGGAACAAATTGCCCATGTCATTCGTGGTCGGATGAACTTGATTGTCGCGGGCGAACCGCACGAGCTGAAAGCGGGCGAAGCGTTTTATCTCGCGAGCCATGTTCCACACGGGGTGGAAACGATCGAAGATACGACTGTGATCGACACCTTTAGTCCACCACGGGACGATTATCTCGCACTCGACGAGCAAGCACGGCGAGGCGCTGGATGAAGATTATTTCCGGTGGTCAAACCGGAGTGGATCGCGCTGCCCTCGATGTTGCGCTCTCGTTAGGCATCGAATGCGGCGGCTGGTGTCCGGAAGGTCGGCTGGCGGAAGACGGCAAGATCCCGCCATCTTACCCTTTGCAGGAGCTGGTTGGCGGTGGCTATCTCGAAAGAACGGAGCGCAATGTGCGCGAATCGGACGGGACGGTGATCGTTCACGCCGGCGAACTGCGCGGCGGAACACGCGCGACGATAGATTTTTGTCGCACGAACGCAAAACCGGCTCTGATCATCGATACCAGTCGCACTCCTGTCGCGAAAGCGGTCGATGAGCTGCACGAATTCGTTAGGGTGAATCGTCCCGCAACCTTGAACGTTGCTGGCCCACGCGCCAGCGAATGGGCGCGCGGCTATGAAATCACGCATGCGATTCTCACTCGATTTCTCGACAAGAATACTGCGCTGAAGCTTTCCTTTGTCGTTCCCGCGCATAACGAAGAGCACGAGCTGCCGGAGACGCTGCGAAGACTGCGGGTTGCCGCGGAAGCAGCTAACGAAAGCTACGAAATCATCGTGGTCGACGATGCTTCCACCGACGCCACCGCCGAAATCGCACGGCAAGCTGGCGCGCAGCTAGTCCAGATTCAGCGTCGTCAGATCGCCGCGGCGCGCAATGCCGGTGGGCGTGTCGCACGCGGTGAGATCATATTTTTTGTCGACGCAGATACGCACATTACTGCGGGACATGTTCGATCGGCGATGGACGCCCTGGCTGCCGGCTGCAGTGGCGGAAGCGCCCGCGTCGCGCCCGATCGACAGCTGGGTTTCTCGGGCAAGGTTATCCTCTACGCCTTCTCGACGCTTTACTTCGCCACCGGTCTGGGCGCGGGAGCATTTCTCTTCACAAGCCGCCTACTTTTCGAAAAGGTGGGCGGCTTCGACGAGCAATATTTTGCCGGCGAGGAAGTCTACTTTAGCCTCGCGCTTAAGAAGATCGGACCTTTCAAAATTCTGCGCGCACCAATCGTGACCTCCGCACGGAAGCTGCGGATGCACGCGCCCCGATTCATCTTGAGCGAAGTCTTCCGTCTCTTGTTAGGCGGCAAGCGAGCATTGCGCACGCGCGAGCGCCTCTCGATTTGGTACGACGGAAAGCGCGAGCGGCCCATAACCTGATCGCTCTTCTTCTTCGCAGGCGATCAGCAGAGCAGGCAAATCGTTCCCGAGAAGCAGTTGAGATGACGACGGCGGGAGGTTAAAAGAAACGCAGCTATGGAAACGAACGTCCAATCCGCCATCGACCTAACGAAATGGATCGAAGAACACCGCGACGGTTTTAAGCCTCCAGTGAGCAATCAATATCTCTACGACGGACGCGACTTTTTCGTCATGGTGATCCAGGGGCCGAACGCGCGGAACGATTTCCACCTGGTCAACTCGGAGGAGTATTTTTACCAGTTGAAAGGCGACATCAAAGTGCGCATTCGGGAGCGCGATCAGATCGTCGATTATCCGGTGCGGGAAGGTGAAACGTTTTTTATTCCGCCCAATGTTCCCCACGCGCCCATCAGGCCGCCGGACACGTTAGGCGTGGTGGTCGAGCGGCGGCGCCCTCCGGGCGAGCACGAACATGTCATTTTCTATTGTGAAAACTGCGGGGCGCTGGTGGAAGACATCGACTTCGATTGCGCCGATATCGTGAATCATTTCAGCCAGGCGATGCTCGACTTCTGGAGCAGTGATGAACGGCGTACCTGCAAAGAGTGTGGGACAAAAGTGCCGAAACCGGAGCCGGTAAAACCGTTCACTTCCTGATTTCTATTTTCGCCGTCGGGATGGATACCGCCTCAATCACGATCAGGGCGCGGGCACTCGAGAAACTCAACAATCCTTTGAGCAGGTTCCGACCATAAAACGGATCGGCACCGCTTATGGACGAGGAAGCGTGAACCTGCCCAGGGCTTGATGAAAATCGATCTTCATACCCACATCCTGCCGCACGATTGGCCGCACCTGGACGCAAAATATGGTTACGGTGGATTCGTTAGGCTGGAACATTATCAGCCTTGTTGCGCGCGAATGATGATCGGCGATCGCGCTTTTCGCGAGATCACGGACAACGTCTGGGAACCGCGCCGGCGAATTGAAGATTGCGATCGCACCGGCGTGACCATGCAGGTGCTTTCGACGGTGCCGGTCATGTTCAGCTACTGGGCGAAACCGGCCGATGCACTCGATCTTTCGCGCCGCTTGAACGATCATATCGCGGAAGTCGTTAGGGCAAATCCTACGCGTTTCACCGGTTTGGGCACGATCCCGATGCAGGACCCCAATTTGGCTGCGCAGGAGCTGGAGCGTTGCGTACGGGAACTGGGTTTACGCGGAGCGCAGATCGGCACACACGTCGATGCGAATGAGCACCTGGGCCGGCTTGATTGCCTGAACCTGGATAACGCCTCCCTCCAACCAATCTGGAGTGCTGCCGAGCAATTCGACGCCGCGATCTTTATTCACCCGTGGGACATGCTCGGCAAGGAACGCATGCCCAAATACTGGCTACCGTGGCTCGTCGGAATGCCCGCCGAAACTTCGCTCGCCATTTGTTCGATGATCTTCGGCGGCGTCTTCGAGCGGTTTCCGAAATTGCGCGTCGCCTTTGCCCATGGCGGCGGAGCCTTCCCTTTCACCATCGGGCGCATCGCGCATGGCTTTCATGTTCGCCCCGATCTCTGCGCTTCGGATTCGAAAATCAATCCGCGTCATTACCTCGCGCGCGAAGGCGAGCCGGCGAGGTTTTATGTCGATTCATTGGTCCACGATGCCGATGCCTTGCGCTTGCTGGTCAAACTTTTCGGTGCACGACGCGTTGCGCTTGGCTCGGATTATCCCTTCCCTTTGGGAGAAGCTCATCCGGGCGAGTTGATCGAATCGTTAGGCGATTTTTCCGCTCAGGAGGTAGAGCAACTCCTCCGAGGCAGCGCGCAGGAGTTTTTGGGGTTAGCCTAAGGGCTGCAAGATGGAGGAAACGCGCCACACCCTTACCGATTTCGAGGAAGCGCTCATTGGGCTGCGCCGCAACGTTCTCACCATGGCCAGCCTAACAACCAGCAGTCTGCAAAACGCGCTCCGCGGTCTGCGTGACCGGAACAATGATCTCTGTCGACGCGTGATTGCAGATGACGAAAAGGTCGATCAACTCGAAATCGAAATCGATCGCGACGGGCTCGAAATTCTTCTGCGTTTTCAACCAGTCGCTTGCGATTTACGGCGCGTCGTCTCGGCAATGAAAATTTCGCCGAATCTGGAGAGAATCGGCGACGAATCGGTCAACGTCGCACGTCGTGCCCGTGAGCTGAACCAACACGAGGCGCTGCCCGAGACGGACTTGATCAGCAGCATGGGCGCGTACGCCATGGAAATGTTTCAAAATAGCATTGATGCTTACAGCCGCGGCGACGCCGAGCTGGCCCGTTCACTGCGAGAACGCGACAAAACGCTGGATGAAATGAATTCTACTGCGTTTCGACGGTTGATCGCACGGGTACCGGACGATCCAGATCACCTGCGGGGTTATCTTGATCTCACCTTCATCGCGGCCCATCTCGAACGGATCGGCGATCATGCTACCAACATCGGCGAGGAGACCGTCTACGCCGCGGAAGCGGAGGACATTCGGCACCCACCCCACCAGGTTGCATAAGGAAGCGGACGCCGGAATTTTCGCCTTGGCCAATCGCCGAAAGGGAAGAGAATCGCAGCGCACGAGAGAAAGTCAGAATGTTTTCGATCACCAAATTGTTCGGGCACGATGAGAAGTTTTTCGACCTGCTGGAAGCGAGCGCGCTGCAGGCCGACCAAAGCGTGCATCACCTCGTCGCGCTCCTTGGTCGTCTCGAGCAACACGATTCACCACAAAGTCTGGACGAATTCGTCCACAGCCGGCGCAAGGACAAGCAGATCACGCAGGAGCTGACCGAGCAGCTTTGCAAGACTTTCATTACGCCGCTGGAGCGCGAGGATATCCAGACACTGGCCGCCTCGCTCTATAAAATCCCAAAAACAGTGGAAAAAATCGGCGAGCGCATTCTGATTTTTCCGGCCGATCTGCAAGGCCGAAATTTTCAAAAGCATCTCGCCTTGCTCGATCAGGCAGCCGAAACGGTGCTCGCCATGGTCAAGACGCTGCGCAAAGGCACGGACGCCGCAACCGCCCGGGAGATGAATTCGCGTTTGCAGGCAATCGAAGGTGAAGCAGACCAGCTGGAGCTTGATCTCTTGCGCGAACTTTACCAGGGCGACTACGCGCCGAAGCAGATAATCTTCCTTCGTGACCTCTACGAGCTCCTGGAAAAAGTGATCGACCGTTGTCGCGATGCCGGCAACATCATCCTGCAGGTCGTCCTGAAATATTCCTAACGACTGGCCTAACGAGTAAAGGAATGCTCCTCTTCTTTTTCGTCGTCCTGGCGGCGCTGGTCTTCGAATACATTAACGGCTTTCACGACGCCGCCAACGCCATCGCGACTGTCGTGTCCACGCGCGTCATGACGCCACGTCAGGCCATTGCAATGGCTGCGTTTTTCAATCTCACCGGCGCGCTCATGGGGACGGCAGTCGCCTCCACCATTGGACAAGGCATCGTCGACCTCAAGGTCATCACGGTGCCGGCAATCCTTTGCGCCTTGCTTGGTGCCATCATTTGGAACCTGATCACCTGGCTGCTCGGCTTGCCCTCCAGCTCGAGTCACGCGCTCATCGGCGGCCTTTGCGGCGCCGGCCTGGCGGCGGCTCATGGCGACTGGTCGGTGTTGAAATGGCGTACGGGGCTTTTGCCAAAGGTGGTCGTTCCCATGATTACGTCCCCTTTCGCCGGATTTATTGTCGGCGCATTGCTGATGCTTCTCCTTTTCGTTGCGCTTCACCGCTACACCCCTCATTTCGTGCACGGCCTTTTTGGCAAACTGCAATTGTTCAGCGCCGCCTGGATGGCTCACAGCCACGGGACCAACGATGCCCAGAAGACCATGGGCATCATTTCGCTCGCGCTCTTTACTGCTACGACCAGCGGCGCGTTTAAGGGTCTGCCCGCGTCTCTTCACTTTCTTCAAACGCCTCAATTCCAGATCCCAACATGGGTTATCGTCGTGTGCGCCGGCACGATGGCAGCGGGGACGGCGGCGGGCGGATGGCGAATTATTCGCACCCTTGGCCACAAAATGGTGAAGCTGCAACCGGTGCACGGGTTTGCCGCGGAGACGACTGCGGCGGTGATCATCCAAGTGGCCAGTTCCTATGGAATTCCGCTTTCCACGACCCATGTCATTACGACATCCATCATGGGCGTCGGCGCGGCAAAACGTTTCGGCGGCGTGAAGTGGGGCGTCGTGGAAAGAATTGTCTGGGCCTGGGTGTTGACCCTTCCCTTGACGGCGTTGCTGGGTTACGTGTTCGCGCGAATCGCGCACGCGCTGATCTAGCCAAAGCTGAAAGACAACTGCGCCGGCTGAGTGAGCTGGTCGAGGACCACAATTAGTTTGATCGACTGGCCAACTCTGAATTAGGAAAAGCGCATGAGCGAAATTCGACTACTCGTTGGCACTCGCAAAGGCGCGTTCATTCTTACCTCCGATGGCAAACGCAGCGATTGGAAAGTCAGCGGCCCACATTTTGCCGGCTGGGAAATTTATCACCTGAAAGGCTCACCGGTTGATCCAAACCGAATTTACGCGTCGCAGTCGACTGGCTGGTTCGGCCAGCTTATTCAGCGATCGAACGATGGCGGCAAGACGTGGGAACCTGTCGGTAAGGATTTCAACTACACCGGAACACCAGGAACCCATCAATGGTACGATGGCACGCAGCATCCGTGGGAGTTCAAACGCGTTTGGCATCTCGAGCCGTCGCTGAGCGACCCAGACACTGTCTTTGCTGGCGTCGAGGACGCTGCACTTTTCCGCACCACCGATGGCGCCCAAAGTTGGCATGAGTTACCCGGCCTGCGGGGCGCGAAAGGTAATCTTTGGTCGCCGGGCGCAGGCGGAATGTGCCTGCACACGATTCTGCTCGATCCTGCCAATCCACAAAGGATGTTTGTCGCTATCTCCGCCGCCGGCGCCTTTCGAACGGATGACGGAGGAGAAAGTTGGAAGCCCATCAACAAAGGTCTCAAGTCTCAATTCGAGTTACCAGATTCCGAGGCGGAGGTAGGTCATTGCGTTCACCGAATCGCCATGCATCGTTCGCGACCCGATGTTCTGTTCATGCAGAAGCATTGGGACGTGATGCGCACTGACAATGCCGGAGATCATTGGACGGAAGTGAGCGATAACCTGCCTTCAGATTTTGGTTTTCCGATCGATGTCCACGCCCATGAACCCGAAACCATCTACGTCGTGCCAATCAAGAGTGACTCCGAACATTTTCCACCGGATGGCAAGTTGCGTGTCTATCGCAGCAAGACCGGGGGTAATCAATGGGAAGAACTGACAAAGGGTCTGCCGCAAAGTGACTGCTATGTAAATGTCCTGCGCGATGCCATGGCAGTAGACTCACTCGATGAGTGTGGCATCTACTTTGGCACGACGGGTGGCCAGGTTTATGCCTCGGCCGATTCCGGTGATAGCTGGCAGGCGATCGTGCGCGACTTGCCCGCCGTGCTTTCTGTCGAAGCTCAAACTCTGCCATGATTCGCGTTATGCTCCCCGCTCATCTCCGCACTCTGGCTGGAGTCAATGGCGAGGTGCAACTGGAGGTCGCGGGAGCGATAACTCAGCGCAGCGTGCTTGACGCCCTCGAAGCCCGCTATCCAACCCTGCGCGGGACCGTCCGCGATTCGACAACGCAAAAGCGTCGCGCTCTTGTCAGGTTTTTCGCCTGTTCCGAGGACCTCTCGCACGAGTCACCGGACACGGCCCTTCCTGACGCGGTGGTGCATGGAACTGAGCCTTACTGCATCGTAGGCGCGATGGCAGGCGGCTAACTTTCGCCGCCCATCACTCGTAGATAGTGTCGATCCCAGGCTGCGGGAATGCTTTCTCGCGGCGAGTAAGGCCCCGGACTGATAAGCGCGGGAGGAAATGCCCTTCTGGCTTAGTTCACAAACATGCCAGTCTTGTTGGTTAGTCATATCCCAAAACTCTACTGCTTCGTCCGGCTCATATAGGTCCTCCGCCTTATCGGCTTCCGGATGAAAGAACCAGTCGCATTGAACCAGGGTGCGATCCGGTGATTGTGGCCAGAGCAAATGCACCATGACGTAGTCCGGGTGCATGCTCAGAAGCATGTTCGGAAAGATAGAGTAATAAAAGACGCGCGCCTCGTTACTGCTTTCGATCTCGCCTACAGGTCGGGCGCAGGACTTGCCACTCATTGTCAGGCTTTGACCTTTCGCGATGGCCATGAAGCCTCCGAGAAAAGGTCCCTCTGCGAGATCGTTCTCAGCCGAGTCATAAGGCGAAATCTTGGAGAGCGCGGGATGAACGCCGGGACAATGATAACACTCGGAGTAATTCTCGAAGATCAACTTCCAGTTTGCCTGCACATCATAAGATATCCGCCGCGCCGATTTCAGAATCGGCAGGTTCCATTCACCGAACTTTCCTTGGAGCGGCGCGAAGACCTCCTCCAGCGGCTCTGGACGATGCGCCAGACTAACGAATATAAAACCTTCCCAAAGCGCCGTCTGCACTGTGTGCAACGAATAGTCCTCTTTGGCAAATCCCGGCACAGTCTCCATGTGTGGCGCGCCGACCAGCTTGCCTTCGAGCGAGTAAGTCCAGGCATGATATGGGCACTGAATGACGCCAACATGGCCACTTGCTTCCTCACAAAGTAACGTCCCGCGATGCCGGCAAACATTGTAGAAGGCACGCACCATCTCACTTTTGTCGCGCACAATAATGACGCTCTCACCGGCTACCATTTGGACCAGATAGTCCCCTGCCCTCGGAAGCTGGCTCTGATGACCTACACAGACCCACTGGGCCGCGAAAATTCTTTTCTCTTCTTCGGCGAAGAGCTCCGCGGCAAGAAAGTAGCGCTGCGGCAACGTCATTGCATTCGCGACAAACGTCTCCGCTGTTTTGCGAAAAGAGGGAGCAATTGGAGACTTGGTCTGCGCCATCGAGTCATGCTCCGACGCGCCTGCGGAAGCGTCAAGGAAATCCGGCGCTTGCGCATCCGCGCGAAACTGTCTTGAATGGCGCATGGACTCACCGCCTGCGCGACCGGAAATCTTCGCTCCTTTCGGCGAAGCATTTGAACTCACCAGGCAAATACTCTTTCAGCCTTTCGATCTTGTGAAGTGGTTCGTGATCGGTTTTGCCGCCTGGCTGGCCACCTTCCTGAATGGCTTTGGCTTCAACTACGGATATGATTTTAATCGACGGGATAGATTTTCCCACTGGCTTCGCACCGGGCACATCTATTCATTTCGTGATATCCCTCCCGGCTATATTCCCTTCGTTATCGTCGGTTTGATCTTCATCGTCGCCCTGGCTGTCTTGCTCCTCTGGTTGAATGCACGCGCTCGTTTCATCTTCACGGATTGTATCGTGCGTAACCGTGGTGCGATCGTCGAACCGTGGCACGAATATCACGAGGAAGGTAATAGCTACTTTATTCTGAATCTTCTTGTTGCCTTTTGCAGCCTGCTCATCTTCGGCGGCCTTGGTCTGCTCTTTCTCGCCAGCTGGTATTGGCACCATCCGCTGCTCCCGTTGGCCGTCCTGATTCTCATCGCAGTTATTCTCGGTCTCGCGGCCGCGGTTGTGGGCCTGGTATTGAAATTGATCGTTCCGGTTATGTATCGTCAACGATGCGGAGCGGCCAACGCTTTTCTGCAAGTATGGAACCTGGTTCTGGATCGCCCGGGCCTCTTCATCCTTTATGTCCTTTTCTATCTCGTCCTTCTCATCGCCGCCGCCATGATCGGATGTATCGCCACCTGCGTGACCTGTTGTGTCGCGATGCTGCCCTATATCGGAACTGTTATCCTTTTGCCCGTAGTGATGGCGTTGTTTGCTTTCCCTCTTTGCTTTCTCCGGCAGTTCGGGGAGCAATACGACGTCTGGGCGGGAGTAAGAGCTGTCGAGCTACCACCGCCACCACCCGTCCCGCCGATTCAGGAAACTTCGCCGTCGGTATGATGGCAGCCAAACTCGGAGCGCTCGATCCCGCAGGCATCTTCTGGCGTCGAGCCAATCTTATTATCCTGCCGAGCGCGCTCCTCGCCCTGGCCCTTCTGGAACCTGATCGCTTATCAGCATGGCTTCCTTTTCCAACCTCGTGTGGCGCCGTGACCGGACTTCCGTGTATCTTTTGCGGAGCTACCCGCGCTCTACATTACCTCCTGCGCGGTTCCTTCGAGCGAGCGCTCTACTTTAACTGGCTCTCTTTTCCATTTTTCGCGGCAAGCTTGCTTCTACTGGGCGTGAACAGCGTCGAGCTGCTCACGAATCGCAACGTGATCGCCCGCCTGCCGCGCGTTCACTTCACGCCTGCTCGCTGTCTCATTTTCGGGTGCGGCTTCGTCTTCCTATGGGTCTTCCAGGTTTACCTTGCTCTCTCGCAGCATAAGGTGGAACTGCTTAACACTCATGGACCTCTTTACTCGTTAGTCTGCCGTTGGACACCTTGATCCTTGCCTACACTCACCGGCGAAGCTGCGGCTTGGGCTGTTCGCTCCTTCTCAGCAGTCTCTTCATCTTCTCTCCATTTCAAGCAGACATAGCTGTCGCGCAAGATGCCGCCGCAACGCCAACACGGGATATGATCCCATCCGAGACAAATGTGCTCTCACTCCCTCACCTTAACGGACTCACTTTCTCGGGACTTCTCATTACAGAACTTTTCGGGAACGTGTCTGGAGGGACTCAGCGCACGGTTATTTGGGAAAGCCTGTCTATCTTAGGGATGCACCTCGATTTCGAGAAGGCAGTGCATTTTCCCGGCCTCAGTCTGAATGTGAGCGGACTGTATTGCGCAGGTTATGGCCTGACAGATAAAGCCGTTCACGATCTCAATGTCTTAAGCAACATCGACTCCTACGACAGCTTGCGACTGTATGAGGCCTGGCTTCAGCAGGATTTCGCAAATGGCCAATTCTCCATTCGGGCCGGACAGCTTCTGGCCGACGCAGAATTCTTCGTTTCGCAATATAGCGGTCTTTTTATCAACAGTTCGTTCGGCGCACTTCCGCTCGTGAGTTTTAACTTTTCCTCGCCAATCTTTCCGATTGCGGCGCCCGGAGTACGGTTACGTGCCCAGCCTAATGAATCCCTCTTCCTGGAGGCTGCCGCTTTCAGTGGCAATGTCGGCGATCCGACCGGAAACAACAAACATGATCTCCGCCTATCCTTTCCCCGCAACGATGGGATTCTCGTCTTTGCCGAGATGGGTTACACCTTGAATCCCGGAAACGCGCAGGAGAAGGGCTCATCGACCGACGGTATTGCGACGAAAAAGTTATCGGGCACCTACAAACTGGGGGGTTGCTTTGATTCAGGTGAGTTTAGCGCCGGAGATAACAATCCCCGAGTTCATCAAAATAACTATGCGATCTACTTGCTCGCCGATCAGGAACTCTGGCATTCCGATAGGGCAGTCGATCGCACGCTGGCCTTTTTCTGTCGCCTCGGATTCGCCCCGCAGGATCGCAACACCATGACAGCCTTTGTCGATAGCGGACTAACTCTGCAAGGATTGCTGGCCGGCCGGGAAAACGATTTACTGGGTCTGGGCTTCAGCTACGGTCAACTTAGCGATTCTTTGGTCGACGATCTTGGGCGCAAGGTTTCCAATCACAACGAAACCGTGGTGGAATTGACTTACCGCCTAGCCCTGAATAGTCACGCCGCTCTTCAGCCGGATCTGCAATGCATTCTTAATCCTGGCGGTGTGCGACCGACCGCGACTGCCGTGGTCGCAGGATTACGTTGCACCCTGTCATTTTAACCGAGACTCATTTCAGGCAACGACCGCGAAAACGTTGTCTGCTAACATCGTCGAAAACCCGGATTTCACTCCATTTCCTTTTTGAGACGCCGGCTCGCATGTCCGCCACCGGTTTTCTCAAGGAAAACGAGTCGGGACCGATTTTGTGATTGTTCAGGTTATTTCCTGTTCCAAGACCGCGATCAAGTGCAATCGAGAACGCGATCAGGTTTCTCCCTGAAAAGCATTTTTGCGATGCAATCACATTTGACGCGCTGAGTATGCCATCCGACCATCGCAAAGCGCGAAACGAGAGGCCCAGATTAGAACTCCGAGTAGGACTTCGACCTTCGGAGCGCCCGGCTAGTTATTTATATTAAGTCCCCGTAGTTCAACGGATAGAACGAGGGTTTCCTAAACCTTAAATGTGGGTTCGATTCCCGCCGGGGACATTTACCCGGGTAAAGCAGCCCGAATCAGCCAGAGAGTGAGAACATCCCGCCAAAATGCGCTCAGGATGGCGCTGGAATCGTCGGGAGCGTGAACAGGTGAAGACCGTCCGGAATGCCGACGTTCGTGTTGATTCGCGCGCTCAGGATGACCGGTATCGCGTCGGGAGCGTTCCTGGCCGGACGACCACCGCGACGCGGTGAATCTGTCACCCTGAAACGATTCCAGTGATCACGCGCTCGACGCTCCGGCCGCATCGACAACGCGCACCTCGCCGCCGCTGAATTTAGGCGCTCGGTCGCATAGCCGATGGCGTGTTCTTTTGCCTTCGGCCCGACATAGAACGGCTCGACGCCAGGCGCTTCATAGACCTGCCAGCCGCCGCGGTAGGGTCGCACTTCAATCGTTCTCATTGACCACGTTACTTCTTCCAGGACGCCGCGGGGCACGCCAAGCCACTCAACGGCGTAATCGAGCTTTCTGAACATTTTCACCTTCAATGGAGAATGCTCTGTCACGACAGCGTGAATCCTAATGTAATGGCCAGCGGCGGAGTTGGTAACGTAAAACGCAGATTTGACGGGTGGGCGTGCCTCGTAAAAGCGACGACGATGAAGCGCAATGCGGTAAATAAATGGCTCATCCAATTCCACCGTGCTCATCTTTGAGGTATCGGTAAATCGATTGAAAGGTTGGTCGAGCCGGTCTTCTACATGCTCCAGGAAATTAACGACTTCTGCCACCTTCTTCGCGTCGAAAATGCCGAGTGGTCTGAAGACCATGAGCCTGCAGCTCCTCGTTGAATGAAATTCCAACCGGAAGATTCATGTTTTCCCGCGTTGCGGTCGCACTTCAGTTTCCCTTAAGACTCGTTCCCACTCCGGTCAAAAACATATCACTCCGGAAAATTGGAAATGGCGAGGGAGAACCCGAGGGGAAACTCGCCTCGCCTTTTCGGTCATGTGGCGCTGGCTAGGCTCCGCAAACGAGTGTCCGAAAAGGTGGCCGCGCCGTCAACTCTGATTTCCGCGAGCGCCGCGCCGTGAAATTGCGCTTCACACTGGCTGGGCGATTCGGCAGAATTCTTGCCGTGCGGCCTTTTGAAACGGGTTCCCCCAAGGGAAGGGCAGGAAATAGATTGCAAAACGCCATCTAAATCTCGTTAGGCCGCCACGATCTTTCAAACAATGTCAGCTTCTATTGAACCATCAATCCACGAGACCGCGTTCAGCTGTCCTCACTGCTCCGCGTTCACCACGCAGCATTGGTTTGGCACCTACGCGAAAGAGATAACCGGAGATAAACCGATACCGTTCGTTCCCACTGAGAAACACCGCCAATTCCTCCAAGAGCAAGAGACAACCGCCAAAGAGCGGGAGCGCTTGCTTGAATGGGTCGAGAGAATACAGACTGGCCTAGTTCTCCTCGACCCAGAAGGCAATAAGTATCCGGATTACCGCGTCGACAACCTTCACCTGAGCAAATGCTACAACTGTAAGAAGATTGCAGTGTGGGTTCATGATCGATTGCTCTTTCCCACGGCAAAGTCCGGCGTGATTCCGAACTCAGATATGCCCGAGACCGTCCTCCATGATTTCGAAGAGGCCCGCGAAATTGTGAATGCGTCACCTCGCGGTTCCGCGGCATTACTTCGACTCTGCGTTCAGAAGCTCTGCAAGGAGTTGGGAGAGAAGGGCAGGAACATCGACGACGACATCGCCGCGCTCGTCAAGAAGGGACTGAATCCATTGGTTCAGCAGTCACTCGACATTGTCCGCGTAATCGGGAATGAGGCCGTGCATCCTGGCGTGATAGACCTCAAAGACGATCGAGAAATAGCCTTACGCTTGTTCGAGTTGGTCAACGCAATCGCAGATCAAATGATTTCTCATCCAAAATCGGTGAAGGAGATGTATGCCAAGCTTCCCGAGAGCAAGCGAAAGGCGATTGAAGCAAGAGATGCGAAATCTTCTGGACCTTAGGATGGCCTAACAATGCGATGGAGCCAACGCCGGCCGACTTGATTATGGGCTTGTTCGCGATTCAACCTTTCACCTGCAAGCCTGTCGCGCTCTCGGTGGCGTGGCTCATCTTGTTCTCGTTAGGCGACAGAGGACCAATGATGAGACCTTACCTGCGCTGAACGTGCCATGGGAATGACTCCGACGTTGGGCCAAGAACGGTACGAGTTTCTCGATGTCCTTCGCGGCTTTGCGCTCGTCGGAATCATTACCGCGAACATGGTCCTCTACTCGCTCTACGATTCCTTATCTGAGTCCGCGAAGATGAGCATGAGCACATACCCAATCGATAAGGTGCTCGATTTCCTGGAACTGACTTTCATCGAGGGTAAGTTCTATACAATCTTTTCCGTGCTATTCGGAATAGGGTTTTCTATCCTGCTCACTCGGTCTCAGGCAAGGAGTGCAGGGTTTCATCGTTTCTTTCTCAGGCGCATGTCTATCCTATTTCTGATCGGTCTGGCGCACGCGGTTTTGGTCTGGCATGACGACATCCTTGAGTGCTACGCGGTTTGCGGTGCATTGCTTCTGCCTTTCGTTAAGGTCCGGAATCGCACGATCATCGTGTTCGCAATTCTCGTATTGGCCACGGGCGCGGTGATTAAGTTCACCGGCGCGATTCCCCGGCACTCATTTACGGGTCCGCGAGAGATGCTGTACGCTCGTTTCGGTTTCACTCATGAATCGGAGCTAGCCAGGTTGACGCAAGGCAGCGTCTTAGACATCTGGCGGCAGAACCTCGGCGACTGGTTCGGTCAGGTGGATTACATCATTTCAAGTGGAATGATTTTCAAAATCTTTGGCTGTTTTCTACTCGGTTTCTACATTGGCCGGAACGAGATCTATAAAAGGCTGGAGAATTACCGTGCGACGATCAGGCGGGTGGCGATTGGGGGGCTAATTATTGGCATCCCGCTAAACCTTATTTATGCATACACATTTTCATCGGAGGAATTCTGGGTGCGTAACCTGGCCGAGCCGACAGCCATTCTTCCCTTGAGCGCCGCGTATGCCTGCTTCGTGTGCTTGCTCTGGCTCAATCAGCGTTGGCACAGGCGGGTACAGATTTTCGCTCCAGTTGGTCGAATGGCACTGACTAACTACGTCGGGCAAAGTGTGATCTGCACCTTGATCTTCTATGGGACAGGCCTGGGGCTTGGAGGAAGGATGGGGCCAACACTGTATTTGCCGATTGCTTTTGCCGTCTACCTTGGTCAAATCGCAGTCAGTCGGATGTGGCTGGCGCGGTTTCAGTTTGGACCCCTTGAATGGATTTGGCGGATGCTCACCTATGGCCGTTGGGTCCCGATGACGAAACTAGCCAGGATGTGACCAAAAGATTGTCACCCCACAAATCGTTGGGCGTGATCCGCAAAATGCAGTGATAAGTGGAAGGACGCGCACCTCAGCCGCCAGATGATAAATGATGGCGCGCGACCTGAATATGTGTATCTGCGAACGAGTTATTCAGTCAGTCTCGCCCAATAAATCGTTCCGCTGCCTAACGACACTAAGGCTGCGTTTTGATTACGCGGGGAAGCCTCGCTAACGCTCTTTATTTACTGAGGGGAGTCAGGACCGCTGACGGGTAATCAAAACGCGCTGGCGGTCATCCTAGAGGGCTAACTCTGACGCCTTCGGGTGCCTTTTCAGGCCATTTTGTCAGATTGGGCGATTTGATCGACTCGCTCACGATCTCGCCCATTGATCAGGAAATGAACCCACTTTCGCGCGCGCTGCTTATTAAAAATATTTTGACGTTCTACGCACCCGCGGTTGATGTGGGCGCAAATAAAACTCAATGATTGTGTAGGCCGTGCGCGGCTGCAAGGAGTGCACGTCTCCCTTGTCGATTAAAAAGGCAAATGATCGCGCGTAACCTGATAACTCCGCTCATGATCTCACCCATGATCAGGATTAGGTCCGGATATGGACTCGCTTTGGCGCGTGCTGCTTACTAAAATTATTTTGACGTTCTACGCACCCCGCGCTCGCTAATATTGCTGATAAAACTTAAACCCCAGGGGTGGAGTCAAGGTAGGCTACGACGCGACTCTGACTCTGCTGGTTCTTTACAGGAATGTAGTGCGTTGTTACGGGCCTAATTGTCAGCCACCACACGCGGAGCAACGACCTGTGTTTTAAGCTGGTCGCTCACGTTCTGGACTTGGGCTGCCTGCGCTTTGAGAGCTGATTTCAGCTCTGCCACGGTCGTTTTCAACTCTGCGATCTGATCGCCCTGTTCTTCCACCTTGCGGTGCTCCTTGAGAAACTCATTGAGCAACATCGCGTTCACTTCGTCATAGCGAACAGTGAAAGGCTTGCCCTCTGCATCGCGGGCCACCAAGTCGGGATCAACCTTGGCTACCTGTTCGGCCACGAGACCAAACTGCGGCAGCGCCTGAGGATCAAAGGCCTTCTTATATCGGAACGTCACCGGCTGGAGTGCGAAAATCGCTTCGCTTGCCTTCTCCATTGGCCTGATCGCTTCCTTGAATCGCGCCGAGGAAGCTTTTACACCCAATTGCCCATCGGCAGTGATGCCGACGGCTACGCCACGAGCAAGCGGCGTCTCCCTAATGCCCGCGATAAAAGTCGCCGTTTGGGTTCCAGCGGTGCCGATGCGGATGATCCCAGCCTCAGCTGCAGCCCCTGCGTTGCCGATGTCAATATTATTGTCCCCGGTGATTTGATTTCCCGCGCCGAAGCCAATGGCCGTGTTGTTACTGCCGCTGGTGTTGCTACCCAGCGCACCGCGGCTGATGGCTGTGTTGGAGTTACCGGTTGTGTTTGCATCGAGCGCATTATAACCGATGGCCGTGTTGTCGCCGCCGATGGTGTTTTCGAGGAGCGCATTCTGACCCGTGGCGGTGTTGAAGTTGCCGGTGGTGTTGCGCCCGAGCGCAAAAACACCGATGGCCGTGAGGCTTTGGCCGGTGGTGTTTCCGAGGAGCGCTGCAGAACCGACGGCCGTGTTCGCGGCGCCGCTGGTGTTGCTATTGAGCGCATTCGCACCGATGGCCGTGTTGCTGGTGCCGCCGTTGTTTACAAGCGCGTTCTCACCTAGGAACGTGGCAGCGGTTGAGGTATCGCAGCCTTCTCGGCAAACGGCTTGCGCTTGCGGCGAAAGGCCAAAGCAGCCGAGCGTTAGTGCGATGAGAACTGTCAGAATTGTTGCGTTTTTCGATTGAGTCAGTGGATTCATGGTTCTTTCCTTCTTTTTCCCCGCTACGATGATTCTGTGATTCGCGGGCTCAGAAGGGCGAAAAACGTAGCGGGACAAATGTCCTCCGTCTGATTCAGAATCCGTTGAACGCATTTGACTGGTTCGCGGCCATTGTTGTCAATCAAGAAATCGTTTTCTAAGATCCCTCGTTACTATGCGGGTGGCGCCCCCCTGTCTCTCACTCAACGCGACCAAGGCCGCAAGGTCAGCGCGAGTGACTTCCTCCATGAGTAATCGTGCGCCATTCTTTCAAGCCATTTCCTTTGCACTTCTACCGGAAACGACATGGACATCGAGTTTGAGTTTTCTCTTCCCAGTGAATGTTGCCACTCTCCGCGTCCGCAGATCGGGTGGCGCGCAAACGAACCTAGTCGCCCACAAACGATTTGTGGAGGCGCGCCTTGTGCCTTCAAACTAAGGAGTTCAGAATTTCTTTAAGAATCTCCTTGCCGGATGTATGGTTAAGGATGAACCGCCTTATCGTTGCGGTTTTCGCTATTGCTTGCGCGGCTGGTCCGGCGCATGCGCAACGACCCGAAACCTCGATCGAGATCGATCTTCAGAAGCAAACTGCTTACTTGACGCGTAACGGTCGCGCGGTGCTCTCCACGCCGATTTGCACTGGCAGACCGGGCCACCTTACCGAGACTGGATCGTTTCATGTTCTGGAAAAGGAGAGGTATCACTATTCATCGCTCTATGGTCGGATCGTAGATCCGTACGGGCGGACGGTTCTGCCCGATGCAGACGCCGACATGCGGGTGCCTCGCGGCTGTAAGTTTGTCCCCGGATCGATGCATTATTTTATTCGCTTTGATGGCCCCACGGGAATGCACGCCGGAATCTTGCCGGGCTATCCGGCATCCCATGGTTGCGTTCGTCTCCCGAAGGAAAATGCGATTGCGTTTTTCAATGCCGTGGAGGTCGGCACGCCCGTGACCGTTTTCGGCCATACGCCGCGGGTAACAAACCGGACACGTTTGCGGAAGATGTCGCCGAGATTTTGGCCTAACGACCCGCGCGGATACTATCCGGCGCCCTGGTGGGTGCGGTGAAAAAGTAGGTTGAGTTATAGAATTCGTGCGAGTGATTTCGTGGAATATTCAGGCGGGCGGAGGAGATCGAAAGCCCAGGCTGGTCGACGCCGTAATTGCTCGCAACCCGGACGTGGTGACCTTCCAAGAGGTAACTCCAGGGTCGGTGGAGTCTTTCCGGGAATTGTTTCGCATGACTGAGCTTGCGCATTTCACCCACAGTTTTCCGCGCTGCAACGCCCACAAGTTAACCGGCTGCAGGAGGTATGGAGAGTTGGTCGCGAGTCGCTGGCCGCTGGAACAGATTGCTTCAACAAGCTTCGGCGCTCCGTGGTCGGAAAAGGTGTTGTCTGTAGATATCAACAGCCCGCAAGGGCGGGTTGAACTGCATTCGGTTCATCTCCCGAACGGATCTGCAAACGGATGGACCAAGATCGAGATGTTTGAGGCAATTTACAAAAAGCTCGCGCGCAACGTGAAACATCATCGAATTCTTTGCGGCGATTTTAACAGTCCACTGCACGAAATGGCGGACGGTCAGATCAGGACGTGCGGCCAAGATATCCGGCGGTCGGACGGGAGATATATCATCGGCGGATCGTGGAGAGACAAACAGGGCAGAAAATTTCCCTCAGAGCGCTGGGACATGGCTGAACGACAAGTTTTACAAGGCCTGCGTCGTTATGATCTCAGCGATGTCTTTCGCGCCAAACACCCCTACGGCCAAGAAGGATTTAACAGCGCGAAAGAATTCAGCTATTACACAAATAATCGAGGGAACCGGATAGGCCGGCGCTTCGATCACATCTTCGCATCGCATTTGCTGGAGGTCATTGAGTGCGGGTATTTGCATGATTTGCGGAAGGTGCAGAAGTTAAGCGACCACGCGCCAATTGAAGCTCTCTTTACACTGAAAGCGCTTATTAGGATCTGAGCTTATTTCGAGGTGGGGCTGTTGGCTTCATCGATTGGCTAGGGGCAGGTCATTTCAGTTCGCATTTGAGTCCGGTCGCACAGCTGCCGAGCTTTGCTTGAACTGGCGCTTATGGGCTAGAATCGCGGCACGGGCAAAGCTAGTCGGAAGGATCCCGAGGACCGAGTAATAGAAAGACGCTGAATACGCACGGGCGGTGGCGATGAGTTGAGAGCGCAGCGCGTTGCCGCGATGACCGGTGCGTGCGTACTCCTCCCTCTTTAGGGGACGAAAACCGTCTCAAAAAAATACACGCAAAATTTGAATGAAAACGAATGAATGAAAACAAACGGGAATCAGACTAACGGAAATATGAAAACGCTTATTACTTTAATTACGGCCTGTTCGCTGGCCTTCGTCGTGGGTGCACGTGCACAGCAGGACGACCAGCAGCAACAGGAAAAGAAGAAAAAACAACAACAGCACGCTCACGCCCAGGCGCATGACGAGCAGGAGGCGTCCCCTTCTCAGCCTCACCACGCCGCTCCGCAACAACATCCGGGGCATAAGATGAATCAGGAGCCGCACCAGACTCAGCCGCCTGCTCACGGCACAATGCAAGGTCATCCCAACGCAGAGCAGACCCATGCTACTCCCGCGGTCAATGCCCCGGCAACGCAAACCGAAAAAGGTCATCACGCGCAGCAGACCACGACGCCGGCGGCCGGCAGAGCGAATACCCAAACTCAAGCCGCTGAAACGACGCAAGCTGGCCAAGCTCCCGCTACTCCCGCACAAAAGGTCGCCGCACAAAGAAAGAAGCCTGACGCTCAAGCTATCAAGGCCAGAAATGCCAACTTCCGGGCTACGCCAAAACCTCAGCAGGTTCCGGCAGTTACCTTTAGCGAAAGTCATCGCATTACCAATGCAGAGCATTGGCAGGGCACGCAGTATGTAGCTTTCCGTCAGTATCATCCGGTGTGGCACGACCAGACGTGGTATCATTCGCACTACCATCGCGTCGAGTTGATCGGCGGCGGCTGGTATTTCTTTAATGCCGGCTATTGGTATCCTGCATGGGGTTATGCACCCTCGGCTCAGTATTATGCCTACGATGGCCCTATCTACGCCGGCACCCAGGCCGAGCCGCCCGATAAAGTCATCGCCAACGTGCAAGCTTCCTTGCAGGAACAAGGCTACTACAAAGGTGAAGTCGACGGCTTGCTTGGACCGTTAACCCGCGAAGCACTTAACGGCTATCAGGCTGATAACGGACTTTACACCACCGGCGCGATCGACGAGCCGACCCTCGCTTCCCTCGGGATGGCTTAAGACTTAGATCAATTATTACAAAAGCCGTCGGGTCTTATGACTCGGCGGCTTTTTGTTTTTTCGCGAAAGCCGCTCGGCGACCAGAGAGTTTACCTTGCATTCAGCTACCGGCGCCCAGTTTGCCCAGCCAAAGTCCGAGCGCAAAGACGATCCCCCCGCCGACAATCACCTGAACCACCGTTTTCAGGAGCGGTGTTTTCATGAAGCGGTAACGAATAAAGGAAATGGCAAATAGCTCCAGCACAACCACCCCATAGGCCAGGTGCAACGCGAGATTCAGATCCGAGATCAGAAAGGGGAAAGTATGTAACATCCCGCCGATGATTGTCGCCAGACCGGTGATCCCACCACGCATCACTGGTCCGCCGCGACCGGTCACCGTTCCGTCGTCGGATAACGCTTCCGCCAACCCCATGCTGATTCCCGCGCCGACCGAAGCTGCCAGTCCCACAAAGAAGGCCTTATGCGCATCGTTCGTCAGACCCGCGGCAGCAAAGAGCGGCGCCAGAGTCGAAACCGAGCCGTCCATCAGACCGAGGAGCGCGGGCTGGACTTTTTGCAAAACAAACGCGCGGTCAGACCTCGTATTATGATGCGAATGCTTAGCCATTTGATCTAATCTCAGTAAACCATTCGACTGTGCCCGCAAATTTCGCCAGCTAATCCGGGCAGTGAGTTGCGTTCGAAACCGAAAGAGGACGAAGGTTCGACACCAACAAGCTAAGTAATGAACGGAGCAAACAACCGGTAAGCGATTCCTAACTATCGGGGATATCGACTTCAACCAGTTTGGCGAGAAGAATGAGCGATTCCTGCCAGCCAAGATAGCAAGCCTCGGTTGGGATTGCCTCTGGCACACCTTCCTGCACGATGTTGATCTCCGTCCCGCAGGAAGTCTTTTTCAAAGTAATGGAGACTTGCATCTCTCCGGGTAAATTCTCGTCGTCGAATTTATCAGTGTATCGGATACGTTCGTTAGGGATGAGTTCCAGATAGGTTCCACCAAAGGAATGACTCTTGCCCGTCGTGAAGTTCCGGAACGACATCCGGTGAACGCCGCCTACCTTTGCGTCCATCTCATGCACCTTTCCGGTGAACCCATTCGGCGGAAGCCACTTTGCCATCGCATCCGGGTCGAGAAAGGCCCGATAAACTTTTTCAGGATCAGCCCGCAGCACCCGGTGCAATCGAATCGTATTTGTCGCCATAATCATTAATCCTCCTGCTGATCGGGGAACATCTTAACGGAACCCCCTGCAGAAAATGAACACTGGTGATCCGCCAGGCAAGTCTCGTTGAAAGCCATCAATCATGGCGATGCATTCTTTTTTGTCCACCCCGATAGAGTGGTTTCGTGGCCATTGGTAAGCCCCATAGGCGCGACCTAGGGTCGCTTCCCCCTTACCGCTTTCATCTGTTCCACCAGTTTGATCTTGGCTCGTTCCACGTCGCGCGCGAATTTCACTGTCGCGTCCAGGGCTTGAGGATAAATCTCATAAGGCTCACGCAGCTGCTTCGTCGCCGGATCATAGAAGAACGAGATATCATGGCCGAGATTCGGCACAATCATTTCGTCACTTAACTTCTGGAAGCGTGCCATGTCACTCAAGCCCCAGCGAATGACCGATTCCAGCTCACGCAGAGCTACCAGCGTTTTCACATCGAGCAAAGCTACACCACCCGATTGCAGCAACGCACCGATATCGCCCGGATTATAGTCCGTCGTAAAAACAAACGGGCGCAACTGCGGCATCTCGCCAGCCTTAAGCGCGCGATGAAATTCGATGGCTTCCCGCTCTTCTCTTGCGCGACTGACCCTTCCGCTCGCGATGCCCTCGCCCAACTGCTCTTCGAGCGTCGCAAGAATTAGATCACGGCGTTTCACTTCCTCGCGATGCTGCTGATAATTATTCAGCCAAAAGGCCGCATACACGCCGATAAAGACGAGGAATAACTCCCCCGCCCATCGGCCGAAGTTCCGGTGAGAGGTTTTCTTGATCTGATCGTTCATTGCCTGGACGCCGATTAACTTTCGGCCAGACAATTTACCGCCGCCAGCGCAAACGCCGCCGCTGAATCAGTTATATTGAGAGCCTACAACTTTATAGGGTGCATCGCACCCCTGTCACCGCCAGCCAGCCAGGTCGACACGAATCAAGAAGAGTGCGCCCGATCACCTTGGTGCTTGGGTGCTTATTCTTAATTCGATGATCCGATTGCTACTCGATGCTGCCAACATGATCGGTCTTGGTTGCTGGTGTGTCTGCTTCTGGTGGATGCATCGCATATCGAGTCGACAGGATGCGGTCCTCACTCAGTTGCAAAAACAGAGCGAGCGGATCGAGAAAATTTCCCGCGAAGAGCACGCCATTCTCAACGAGCTGCATCCGAACGTGGAAGCCATCCAGAAGGAGGTGGGCGTCGTTTCAGAGAAAGTAGCCCGGGTCGAAGACAACGTGGGAGAACAGCGCACTACCTCCGCCGCTCCCGCAGGCTAGGGCTTTCTCGTAACGCTTCGTTTGGCGCCGTCATTCAGTCACCGCGGCGGTTCGGTTAAATTCGGCGCTTGCGCTCTGGTGGCATTCTCTGATTTTCTATAAGTGAATTGCGATTGAAAATCACGTCGACGCCGCCACTGTAACGCCCATGAAAAAGCTCGAAGCCATCATTAAACCGTTCAAACTAGAGGAGGTGAAGGAGGCGCTTGCCGAACTCGGGATCGAGGGCATGACCGTCACGGAGGTAAAGGGTTTCGGACGGCAGAAAGGGCACACGGAGATTTATCGTGGGAGCGAGTATACGGTCGATTTCCTGCCAAAGGTGAAGGTCGAGGTCGTGCTCGCGGACGAGATGGTGGACAAGGCCGTCGGCGTGGTGGTGAGCGCGGCCAAGACGGGCAAGATCGGCGACGGCAAGGTGTTTGTCCTGCCAGTGGAACATGCAGTGCGAATTCGAACGGAGGAGATTGGCGAAAAGGCGGTGTGATTGTCAGACAAGAGGGCTGAAGCGTTGCCGCGGGAAGATTCCTGTCGCAACGCTTCAACTCTTTCAGAGCCGGAACCGCTATCCGAATCGCCGCCTAACCAAGACCAATGCCTAACAAAAAGACTCCATCCGACGTCAGCAAAATGATCAAAGACCACGAGGTTAAACTCGTGGATTTCAAGTTCACCGACCTGCCCGGCGCGTGGCAGCATTTCACCACCACTCTGACCGAATATAATGAGGAGATTTTCACCGAAGGCCTCGGGTTCGATGGCTCGAGCATCCGCGGCTGGAAGGCAATCAATGCCTCTGACATGCTCGTCATTCCCGATCCGGCAACGGCGTGGATAGACATTTTCAATGTCGAGCCGACGCTCAGCCTGATTTGCACGATCGTGGAGCCGATCACGCGCGAGCCTTATAATCGCGATCCACGTGGTCTGGCGGAAAAAGCCGAGGCATATTTGCAGAGCACCGGCATTGCCGACACGGCGTTTTTCGGCCCGGAAGCGGAATTCTTCATCTTTGACGATGTGCGTTTCAGCACGAGCGGGAACAGCTCATTTCACTGCGTAGAGAGTAGCGAAGGCCATTGGAACAGCGATCGAGATGAAGCACCGAACCTTGGATATAAAATCCGCGCGAAGGAAGGTTATTTCCCGGTCGCGCCGGCTGATACCCTGCAAGACATCCGCAACGAAATGTGCCTCGAGCTGGAGCGGGCCGGCATCCCGATTGAGCGCCAGCATCATGAGGTCGCAACCGCCGGTCAGGCAGAGATTGATATTCGTTTCGCGCCCCTCAAGACGATGGGCGACCAGATGCAGTACTACAAATACATCGTTCGCAATGTCGCGCGCCGGCACAACAAGACCGTCACCTTCATGCCGAAGCCGCTCTTCGGTGATAACGGCTCGGGCATGCACACCCACATGTCACTTTGGAAGGATGACAAACCGCTCTTTGCCGGTAACGGCTACGCGGGGTTGAGCGACACGGCGCTCTTTTTTATCGGAGGCATCTTGAAGCATGCTCCCGCGTTGACCGCCATCACCAATCCGACGACAAACAGCTACAAGCGGCTGGTGCCGGGCTTCGAAGCCCCAGTCAATCTCGCCTACTCGGCACGCAATCGCTCGGCCGCGATCCGCATTCCGACCTATTCGCCAAATCCGAAGGCAAAGCGCATCGAATTCCGCACTCCGGATGCAGCCGCGAATCCGTATGTCGCCTTTGCGGCCCTGCTGCTCGCCGGACTGGACGGAATCCAAAACCGAATCGATCCCGGCGATCCGCTCGACAAAAACCTTTATGAGCTGCCCCCGGAAGAACTGGCTGGCGTGCCGAGCGTGCCGGACTCGTTAGGCGGAGCGATTGCGGCCCTGGAGGCCGATCATGCGTTTCTTCTTCGCGGTGACGTCTTCAATGCGGACTTCATCAACAACTGGATCGAGATGAAGCAAAAGGAATACGACGCGCTTCGACTGCGCCCGCATCCGTTCGAGTTCCAGATGTACTACGACGTGTAGGCGGGGCGATTCCTCTGCACTGCCACCGGTGACTGCTCAAGCCTAACGAAACCGGAAACTCCTTGCATGCGCAGGAGTTCGTCCGATGTTTGGATTCGTTATGAGTCTGCTGGCCATGTTGTCGAACTTCGGCGGCCCTGATCTGATCATCATCCTGCTGATCGTGCTCGTCTTGTTCGGCGCGAAAAAACTTCCCGAATTGGCTCGCGGCATGGGACAGGCCGTGAAGGAGTTTCAAAAGGCGAAGGACGAATTCACCGACGAACTCCACAATGCGGGTAAGACTGCGGAGAAGCCCGATGTTCGCGCGGCTGACGCGACGGTTCCCCGGATTGAGAATGCTCCGACCGCGCGTGAAATACCGCCGACTCCACCGCGCGATGAGACGCTCCGGGCAGCGGAAGAGAGCCCGACGCGGGAAGTCTGATTTCCCCCTCATTCCCAGCTGGACCTCGAGATTCGGCTGGTAACGCGAGGCGTTAGCAATCGCGGATATTATCCGGTGACAGCGAGCGCCTTTTCGTCTAAGCATACGGCCCGCAAAATTCCGCACCATGCCCGAGTCCGATCTTCGCAGTCGAATCAAAGAAATGCTGGTCAAAAACCTGATGCTGCAAACCCCGGCAGATCAGATCGCGGACGATTTGCCTCTTTTCGGTCCTGGCGGTTTGGGTTTGGACTCGATCGATGCTCTCGAATTAGTGGTGAGCATGGAAAAAACCTTCGGGGTTGGCGTGCCAAATTCGGAAGTCGCAGGCAAAGCACTGCAAACGGTCAACTCGATTCACGATTACATTGTCGAGAAGACCGAACGCTCTGCGGCTTGACAAGTCCCCCCAAAAACCTACTGCGTTTCGGCCAGATTGATCGCGTCAATTAACTGACGGTATCGCCCAAACTCATGTCGTTGCGGCGTGAAGACTAGTCTTGGCAGGCTCGCTAACTCCGGCTGGTTTCGCTCTTCTGGCAGCGGCCTACCCTGGACAATTTCCCCCTCGGAAAGCAAACCCGCAAACCGCTGATTTAAGTCCGCTAGTGCCCTATTCGTTAAGCGGTTACGAATTCGGTAAACCAGCTGAGATCCCACCCAGCGCGACGAGTCGTAATTGCGATAGAAAAGCAAAATCCCCGCGACTGCTTCTTCCACGTTGTGTGCAATCTTGATGAAATTGAAGTCGGGCGCCGAGATCAAACCCTGCTGCAAAAGATGGTCGGTCAGGAAGCTCTTCCACGTTTCCCAATAGCTGCCGTTCGGTTGATCGATGAGCACGATTGGAATGATGAGCGCTTTGCCCGTTTGCATGAGGGTCAGCGCCTCGAAGCCCTCGTCCATCGTCCCAAATCCTCCGGGAAAAAGGGCATAGGCGTGGGTTTCTTTCACAAAGTTGAGCTTGCGAGTGAAAAAGTAATTGAAATTAATCAGCTTCGGATCGCCTTGAATGATCTCGTTCGCTCGCTGCTCAAACGGCAACCTGATGTTCAAACCGAAACTGTTTTCACGTCCCGCGCCGCGCTGTGCCGCCCCCATAATGCCGTCGCCACCGCCGGTGATGACCATGAAATTGTTCGCCACCATTTGCCGCCCAAATTCTTCAGCCAGCTGTGCATCCGGCTCTGTCGGCGCCGTCCGAGCGGAGCCGAAGATGACGACTTTGCGCACATTGCGATAGGGCGCGAAAACCTTGGCGGCATAACGCATCTCTTTGAGGGACCGATTCATAAGTTTCAAGTCGCCCGTCCCCATCTTGTCGCGCCCCATCTTGAGTGCCGTCACGATCAATTCCTCGATAAGGTCGGGGGATTTTTCGACTCGCCAGTCTGCGACCAGCTGGTGGACGCGGGCAGCAAACTCGGGCGCGATATTCGAACCGCGATGGGTGGACTGATCCTGGGCGGCGCTTCCGGTAAAATCCTGCACGCGACCAATTGAGCTACTTCCACGCCGACAGACAGCGGAAAGTTCGCCAGCGTCAGACAGATCTTAAGTCGCTGAGAATTTCCTGCATGTGACGAATGGGCAACGAGTAATGCCCCTCACCTTCCACCATGCGAGACGTACAGTTGGGCAGGCGTTTGCCTAACGAGTCCGCAAGGTTCCAATGGAAGCTGCGATCCTTCTTTCCGTGCCACAGTCGCACCGGGACACGGATCTCCTCGAGCGAAAATCCCCAGGGTTGCGCGTAGATCTCGGCATCAACCATCAGACCATCGGCTGAAGCACGCCAAGCCTGGCGCTGGCTTTCAAAACACGCCTCAAACGCCGCGATATCGCGTAACACGCTGGCGTCACATGGCTGAAGAAGCTTGAGCAGGAGCGGGCGCAACCGAATGGGCAATTTGAGGGAGAGAAAAGGCCGCACAGCGTGAAACGAATAGCGCAGTAACTCGCGATGCCGCGGGTAAAAGAAAAGCATCCATCGGTAGAGTGGAAGCAATCCATTGCGATCGGGAAGGTCTGTAAGCGGCGGCGCGCCGCTCACAACGGCAATCGCGCGCACGCGCTCCGCCATCGCCCAAGCCGACGCGAAGGCATACGGCGTTCCGCCGGAAATCCCGAGCATGCGAAATTGTTCGATCCCCAACCTATCCGCGAGCTCCTCAAGCAGCGGCGGCCAATCGAGCAACTTCCTCTTCGGGTGAAGCGACGAACTTCTAATTCCGGGGCGATCAGGAGAAATGATGCGGAGGTTAAGCTCGCGCGCTGCCGTATCTGTCAGCTCAGCCATGGTGCGTGAGCTGGGCCAGCCATGAGAAAAGAAGATCGGCTCGCCATCGCGCGCTCCGTATTCCGCAAGCGCGATTGTCTGGCCGCTCGCGAGAGAGATGACGGAAAGTTCAGCAGTCATTTGCCTAACGACATGCGGTTATGGCGGTGCCAAGAATTTTTGGATAGTTGTTGGCTGTCCACTAGTCTCACCGCGAGCGATATGGCGCGCGAATTGCCGACCAGACTTCCCCGTGGAATTGGACGCGGCAAATACGGCACACTAATCTCTCCCTGGATTCGATTCCTCATGCCGCAATTTTCTTATCGCGCTCGTAATGCCCAAGGGGCTCTTGTTGAAGGGGTGCTCAACGTAACCGATCGGGCCGTCGCCATACGGCAGATCGAACAGCAAAACTGTGTCCCGATCAGGGTGGATGCGATGAACACCGGGCCGCAGGTGATCGATGGCAAGCCTGCCGCGCCGGCTGCGGCACCGACGCAGAATCTAAAGATTCCGCACGGGCAATTGCTTATTTTTACCGAGCAGCTTGCGCATCTGCTGCAGGCGGGAATGACCCTCGATGAGAGCCTTGGGCGTGCTGGAAAAACGGCTCAAGCATCCACGCGTGCAGCAGATGACAAACTCTCTGCACCAGGCGCTGATTGATGGCCGGAGTTTTTCGCAGGCCTTGCGCGATTTTCCGCGGGTCTTCACACCGCTCTACATCAACATGGTAGGCGCAGGCGAAGCAAGCGGCGCGCTACCAGACATCCTCATGCGGGTGGTGAAACATTTGATGCAGGAAAAGAACCTGCGTGACCGCGTTTCGCAGGCGCTGATTTATCCGGCCTTTCTTGCCCTCGCCGGTTGCGGACTGATCGTCATCTTTATCACCTTCATGGTGCCGCAGCTCACTGGCTTCATGCAGCAAACTGGCGGCACCTTGCCTGCGCCGACGCGAGTTCTGCTCAGCATGCATGATTTAATCACCGGCTATTGGTGGCTCGTCGTCCTCGTCGCCCTCGGAATCCTGGTCGCCTTTCGGGCTTTCGTTCGGAGCGAGGAAGGACGTTTAAGCTGGGATCGTTTTCGCCTGAACATTCCTGGCTACGGGCGTATCCGGCAGCATCAGTATTATGCGCAATTTGCGCGAACGCTGGGCACGCTCATGGAAAACGGTGTTCCACTTTTGCGTGCGCTCGACCTGGTGGGCGAGATCGCCGGAAACAGCTTTCTCGAAGCGAAGTTGCGCGAGGTGCGCAAAGCGGTCATCGATGGTGCCAACCTCTCCAACGCTCTGGCGCGGGAGAAGCTCTTCCCCGAGCTCTTTACCGATATGATGTCCGTTGGCGAGCAAACCGGTCACTTCGCGCAAACCATGCAAACCATCGCTGACGTCTACGAACGCGAGCTGGATCGCACGGTAAACGTGATCTCCGCGCTGATTCCGCCGGTGATCATTGTCCTGATTGCAATCGTGGTCGGCTTTGTCGTTTACAGCATCCTCGACGCGGTCTTCTCCATGACACAAAGTTTGCGGATGCGCCCAGGCTAATCTACCATCGCCGCCGAATGCTCGTTCGTGTCGTCGCGTTTGCTCTCCTTCTGGCGATAGCCCGCTCTGGCTTCGCCCAGGTCGCGCTACCGGCGTCGGGTGTGCAATTGCTCAAACCGAACGAGGCGTCAGGGGCAGCGCCGGACAATGCCTGGATCGACCTGCGCCAAAACAGCGCGGCCCACTCCAAACCTCAAGCGGCGCCGAGTTGGGTTGAGTCAGTCACCTTTACCCCGGCGCGGAAAGATTCGGACGCGACGAAAAAAAACGTATTCCGTATTCGCCTAACGAAGCCTAACGACGACTGCCAGATTCTTCTTTTTCGTCTTTATTTTGACGATCTGCCTGAGGCGCAACCGGAGCTGATCGCGTGGGACGAATCGGGCACACAGCTGATCCGCTCTGGCCCACTCGGCCAAAAGACGGGTCTTGCTACCTCTTCGAGCACGACTGTCCCGATGATCGGAGTGAGCGCGATAGACGTCGAAGTGCCGGGCGATGGACGTTCCGTGCGCGGAGCGTATTTGGATTGGATGAGATCGAGCCAGGTGATGCGCCCGTTGCACGCTCCTCAACAGAAGTTGATGGCGGACTCATTTGACGGCCCGGCTGCGCTCAAGGCTGGAGAAGAAGACTCGGAAGCTTTTGGCACGGTAAAAGCGCCGCTCACCACCGAAATCATCCCAATCGGTCCCAGCATGCAGACCGGTGGCGCCTTTCAGTTTGGTCTCGACTCGCAGCCCCTCATCGCGCTGATCACTTTTGAAGTTGCCAGTCCGCAGATCGAATCGCCGCCTGAGGTGTATGTGAACGGGCAAGATATTGGACCGGCCACGCTCGTTTTGCCGGACCTCGCCGATCCGGCTTACCGCGGACTCTCGGTGGCGCTGCTCGACACCATGCAGTTCCAATACACCGGTTGGGTGCGGGCGCAGAAGATCGTTCCAGCCTCCGTCTTGAAGGCAGGCACGAATGATGTGATGATTTTGGCGGGCGCCGGAACTTCCTCCTCGGCGGTAAGGGAAACGCAAATGCAGCTAAAATATCTTTGGGACAAATCGGATTACCTGCTCGAGCCGCTGAAGTAACCTCGTCGTTTATTGTTTATGCGTAAAAGTCAAAGTGGTTTCACGCTCCTCGAGATCATGCTCGTGGTCACAATCATCGCTCTCTTGCTGGGGGCTGCCATCTACAAGATGGCGCCGAGTCTCGACATAGCGAAAACGACCGTCGTCTCAGCCGACATTCAAAGCCTGCGCACGGCGCTTCTCTCCTATTCGGGAATGAACGGATTCTATCCGACGACCGAGCAAGGGTTGCAGGCGCTGGTCACACGGCCATCGGGCGATCCGGCTCCGGAGCGCTGGGTGCATTTCATGGATTCGGTGCCAAAAGATCCATGGGGATTGCCATATATCTATCGTTGTCCAGGGCAGAAGAATCCGACGGGCTACGATCTTTACTCAGCCGGACCGGATCGCAAGCCCGATACGCCGGACGACGACTGGGGTCGCTAAAACAGACCTCAGAGGCGTGTCCTTCCGCCGACAGGTGAGGTACGTCAGGCTGGGCGACTAATTATCGGAGTCGTCGTCCCCACTTTCGATCTGCTTGACCGTCTGCCCTCGCTGCTGCCCCGGCAAAGGCTGGTTAGGCACACCACGGCGATGAATCGTCGGCCGCACATGAGGTGGCGGAGGCGTGGGCATTTGCGGCACCGGCATCGGTCGCGGGATTTGCGGCTGAAGTCCATTGCGGGGGTTGGGATGGTTTCCAGGGATCGGTGCTGTTTGTTGGACTTGCGGCGGGATGGGATTTTGGATCGCCTGGCTCAGGAGCGCTTCGTTGAAAGTGAGGGTGGCAAACTGCCCGTCCTTTGTAATCGTGACCTTTGTCTCCCCCACCCGATCCGACCACTGAATGTTGGAAATGGAATAACCGTCAATCGTCTCCTTCGTGTTCAGATATTCCTTTAAATTCTTGTCGGTCGTCGACGCGACCGTGACAAAATCACCATCGGTCGAGTGCGCGGCATTGGCCACGTAGAGGTCCTTGGCGAAATCTGGCTTCGTTCCGACCGCCGCGCCGGCGCTCGCAACCGCGAAAGGCGAACGTTTCACCATCGGCGCGTAATGCGAAAAAGGTTCCGTGCTCGGAAGATCGCCTTTACCCCAGCCGCTCGTCGTTAGGCAAAGGAACGCTCCGCTCACGAGGAAGGCGCGAGATTTTGAGCTCATCATTTTTGGCCAACAGGCGCGAACCATTTCGCGATCTTGAAACGACCTTGCATGACGCTCGGATCGTTTGGATCCACCATCAAGTTTACATTTTCAAAGACTATGAAAGCCTCCGGGCGCTGTGCATCGTAGAGAAAATGAACAAGAGGTTCCCAGGCACTTTTCGTCTCAAAAGTGGCGGAGACCGATTTATGCGATGAAGTGTTTTCGACCGGACCGATCTGCGGATTTTCGATCTGCACGTTGTAATGTCCGGCGACATCCTTGACCAAAGTGAGCAGAGAGGAAGCTTCCGCGGGATTGTTCGATTTGGGTTGTGTCTTTTTCAACCAATCAGCGCGCCGCTGCCACATCTTCTCTCCCTCGAGATAGGCTTTTTGCTCAGCGCGTTGTTGCCGCTCCTCGGCGTAAGCGGCCCGCGCGCCCGCGCTCATCCCAAGAACGGTGCTCCAGATGATGACGTTGATGAGAAGGAAGAGAACTCCGGCCACGACATAGGCGAGCATGCGCTCTCGTTGATTCAGACGAGCAAGCCATTTCTCAATCATTTGGTCTTGCCCTCCAGACGAAATTGCGCGTGGTCGTTAGGCAAAATACGCGGCGTTTGCAGGTTGAAAGTAAAGTCCCTTAAACCCGAGTTCTTCTTCACCGCTTCCGCGAACTGGTAAGCGAGCGCAGCGGAAGGCGCTTCGCCCTGGACTGAAATGTTGCGCGCCGATTGTTCGTAAACCGTGATACGCACGTCGGGATTCGGCAGGCTCTCAAAGAGATGAAGCAGGACCTCGATCGGATAATAATGCGGATCAATCGCAGGAGAGAGCGTCTTCCAATTCGCTTCTGCCTGCTTGATAAAATCGACTCGCGGGCCATCGCGCTTGATCGCCTTCTGCAGGTGTCCGACCTGAAAGCGCACCACGACCAGGTAAAGCAAGAAGAGGACAAAAATGGCGGCATAGATTCCGCCCGCCCAGAAAGAGACGGCGGCGCCACTCTCCTCGGCTAACGAGTGCTGCACGCTGCCGGCGCCAGGTATCAGGCAAAAGATCGAGCTTCACCGGCACGGGCGGCGCTTCCGGCGCCATCAGGTCGGGCCGTTGTGCGAAAACCCGCTCAATCGTGTCACGCAGTTGAAGGCATTCTTCTCCGAGCAGGACTTTCGGGAACGAAGTGTCTATGCCTTGCAATTCAGCGCTCAAAGCCAGTTGCGGCAGATCGCGCTGTAAGCCTTCCTCCTCGTTAGCGTCGAGCGTGCGCGTAAGGCTGAGCTTACCGTTTTCGCTAATGGCAGAAACGAGCTTCTCGCCTTCGCGATAAATCATGAGCGCCCGAGTGGTGGCGGCATGCGAGGCGGCGCGTTGTGCGGCGTAAACCGTTACCTGCCGTGGAATGAACCCGCGATTGATGAGCGGGCCCGCGAGCTCGTTGAGTCGCCCGTTATGCACGGCCACGGAAGAGATCACGCTTTCGTTCTCACTCTTTTCAATCACTTCGAAGGCGCTGGTTACGTCTTCGGGTGGATAGGGGAAAGCCTTCTCTACCTGCAGCCGTACCATGCCTTCGTACTCCGAAGGATCGGTTGTTGGTAGACGCAGGCGTTGCGCAATGACGGCGTTGATGGGAAGCGACAAGACCAGCTCATCGCCAGTTGTGAGCAAGCTGGCCGCTTCGTTCAGATTGGCCACGTTTCGCACTTCCCAGGTCCCGTTGTCCCCGCGTGTGCGGACCAGATTCCAGCCGCGCCCTGAGGGCGCTATAAAAACAGGAGCGTGTACGGGTTCGATATTAAAATTCCTTCCAACGAAGTATCTGCGGCGTAGCGGTTTTCCGGACAACCATCTCGATCGTGCGCTTCACATCGCTGGAAGTCCCCAGACTAACGATTCGCACTACCTGGTCGTTAACGCTGACCAGGCCTGAACTGGTGAGGAGAAGAAACTGCTGTGGAGTAAATCCGAGCGCAAGCCCAACCTGCTCCAGCGATTGCATAGGCGTATCATCCGCAGTGCCATCGATTCCGTCCGGTCCGCGGCGATATTGGAGATAGCGATCGACAATCTGTTCGTTAAAGCCGGGAAGCGAGAGAAGCACATCGCGATCGGCCCAGATGAGATCGATCGGGCCGCTGCTGTAAAGGGTAAAATCGGCGTCCCAATCTTTGCGCGAAGTAAATTTTTCCCAGCCTCTCACCTGCTTGAGCTCTTCCACTCGCTGGAGGAGAGCATTTTTCGGCTGATAACCGGGTTCGCTCTCGGCCCCGTTCAGACGCGGGATATCGTCCGGATCAACGAAGTCGAGCAGGCAATCCATCATCCGATCGCGTTCATTGATGTCGACGCCTTTGACCTCAAGATATTTTCGCAGGATCTCGAGCCTCTGCGGATTTTCTCCGGAAAGAATCCAGTTCAAGTGAAGCCGGCCGCCCTCGCCGAGGATTCGCACATTGTAGGATTGATTCTTGCCTAACGAGCGATGCAAGGCGGCGGAATCCGTGGATGACACTTGCGGATTGGTAGCTACTTCCGCGCCCGATGCCGCCATGGCCTCAGCCTCGAGCGTACGGTTCGCGTCACCCGTTAGGGCGAGTTGCGCGTTAATATCGATCGCCCAGGAGATGACCATGGCACTGAGAAGGAAAAGCGCCCAGAGCGCCAGCATGAGTGCGGCGCCTGAGCGTTTTCCAAGTGAGCGGCGTTTCATGTTCTAGTACGGTGTGCGTCGCAAAGGCACGATCGCCACCCAGGGCACCCGGGCGCCAGCGCGCTCAATCGTTAGGCGGACAAGGTGCGGCAGAGTGCCACGATCGGTCCAGCGATCCACCCAGGCGTTAAGGCGCGGATCGAAATAACGAATTTCCAGACTCTTGATATCGCTCAAGAGCGGCACCCAGATTTTATTGTCTGGCACCGGGTTGGTTTCGTCTTCCGACTCACGGACCACGCCCAAATCCATCGCCTTGCCTTTCTCCATCGGACGCAGGCGCATCGTCACGGAATACTGTCCGCTTGCATAACGAGTAAAGAGTCCGGGACCGGCTGAACAAATCCAGGTCATCTCGTCTCGCGAGCGCCCCTCAAATTTGAAGGGCTCACCGAGCAACGTTCCCTGCCCGGATGGGAGCTCTTGAAATTGATCGGTCAATATCCTATCCAGTCCCTCGAATTGGGCGTTGATTTCGTTCACTTCGCTAGAAACCTGGACCGCCATAACATTGGCGCTCACGAACCGGAAGATGGCCAGCGCCATCATCCCAAGGATCGCCACCGCGAGCACGATCTCGAGGAGCGTGAACCCGCGATGTCGCCTCGCCTTAACCGGCGCGGTAAACATAAAAGACAAGCCGTTTGCTTTGCTGCACCCCGCCGCGCGTCCATTCGGCATCCAGCATCACCCGTGTGATCCCACCGATGATGGTGTTGTCTGCTTCTTCCAGGTCTTCCGGCGTCGCCTTCTCGATGAGCCTGACCGTTCCATAGCCGGTATCGATCTTTGTCTCCCGGGAGGAATCTGGTTTGATCGGACTCGATTGGATTTCCGCCATGCGATTGGCGAGCAACTGCCGTACACGAGCTTCTTCCGTTGCCAGTTGGCTGGCGGTAATGCAATTTTGCACGGCACGGCCGAGCGTAAGCACACCGATGACGAAGATCGTTAGGCCAAGCATAACTTCGTAGAGAGCGAAGCCGCGTCGGCGATTATTGGGATGCATACTTTATTATCTGCGGGTGCCCGGTGAGCGGCGAATAATTCACCTCCCAGGATCCTGGCGGTCCCTTAAACGTGATGGTGGCTGGTTCACAGCCGCCAGACGGCCAGAAAATCCATTGCGCAAACGGGCCTTTCTCGAGCGCCGCCGGCAGGCGCAGGATGTAGGCATAGCCTTTCTCGAGCACGAGCGTCGCAGTCGGCGTTTTCGGATCATCCTCGGACAAAGCCGCCGGATGCAAAGAGACAGCGCGCTTTTGCCATTCGATAACGTAAGGGCGACGCTCATGCACGCTGTGGTCCTGCGCCTTGTGCACCAATTGATTCATCGCCTCGAGCGTCCGCTTCAGGCGCTTGTCTGCCAGCACGCCTCGAATGCTCGGCACTGCGAGAACCATAATGAGCAGCAGGATGAAAATCGAGATCGCCATTTCGATCAGGGTGAATCCGCCGCGCCGTTTCATGGCCCGAATTTTACGATGTCGCCGATGAATTCACAACCGGCTGCCCCCGGCGCTTCGATTTCTACCCAGCTCCCGACGGTTACACGCTCAGGACATAAGTGGGCTTCCCTGCCATGAAAGAATCCTTCACGGAAGCGACGTTTTTCTCCAGTCCGGCGGAATTACGCCAGTGGTTCCGGCGCAATCACCGCAGCCTACCGGAATTGTGGATCGGCTTTCATAAAAAACACACCGGAATGCCGAGTATCACGTGGGCCGAGTCCGTCGACGAGGCACTTTGCTTTGGGTGGATCGACGGTATTCGCAAGGGTATCGATGCCGCCAGCTACAAAATTCGTTTCACGCCACGCCGCCGCGGGAGCATCTGGAGCAAGATCAACATTGGGCGAGTTGAAGCACTAACGAAAGCGAAGCGGATGCATGCATCCGGTCTGGCCGCATTCGACCTGCGCCGCGAAAACAAATCTGGCATCTACGCATACGAACAACGCAACCACCAGCTGCCCGAACCTTACGCGGGCAAGTTGCGCAAGAACAAGAAGGCCTGGGACTTTTTCCAAGCCCAGCCGCCTTCCTATCGCAAGACAATTGCCTGGTGGGTCGTGAGCGCAAAGCGGGACGAAACCCGAAATAAACGCCTGAATACGTTAATCTCTGAATCCGGCGCCGGCCGTCGTCTGCGCTAAGATCTCTCATCATTCCAGTTGAAGGGCGTGGGAACGGTTACAAACTACGCGATGCAAAAAATCTTTGGCGCGGCCTGCCGCTCGTTTTTGCCCGTGGTGTTCGCTTTCTCCCTGGTTCTCGGCCTAACGAACGCAGGCGGCGCTGATCGTCACAAGGAACGAGCCAAAAAAAATAAGCCGGAAGCTCCCGCACCGACCGCTTCCGCTTCCCCGCAAGCTTCGGCCACAACCACGCCGTCTTCATCACCCACTGCCGCGCCGCTCGACGAGACTAAACCACTCTTCGATCCGAAACTCTGGAGTGGGATGCAATGGCGGGAGGTTGGTCCCTATAGGGGTGGCCGAGCGCTCGCGATCGAAGGCGTCCCGGATGAACCGAACACCTACTACTTTGGCGCCGTGGCCGGCGGCATTTGGAAGACAACCGACGGCGGAGCAAACTGGAAACCCATTTTCGACAAGGAACACTCCATCTCGTCGATCGGTGCGCTTGCTGTCGCGCCGAGCAATCACAACGTTATTTATGCTGGTACAGGTGAAGGTTCCTTGCGCGGCGACATCACCTACGGCAACGGCGTTTATAAATCGACCGATGGTGGCCGTAACTGGCGGCATGTCGGACTGAAGGACAGTCGGCACATCGGCGCTCTCATCGTTCATCCCGAGAACCCAAACATTGTTTTCGTTGCCGCGGTCGGCCACGCCTTCGGGCCTAACGAGGAGCGCGGAGTCTATCGCACAACCGATGGCGGCGTGACGTGGAAGAAAGTCCTGGGCAAAGACGCAAACACGGGCGCTATCGACGTCGTTTTCGACCCGCACAATCCGACCACACTCTTCGCCGCGCTTTATCAGATGCGACGACAGCCCTGGTTTTTCTCCAGTGGCGGCGAGGGCAGCGGACTCTATCGCTCGACGGACGGCGGTGATACCTGGCAACATCTCACCGGTCATGGTCTGCCCGAAGGAATCCTGGGGCGCATCGGCGTAACTGTTTCGGGCGCTGACTCGGGTCGAGTTTACGCCATCATCGAAGCCCAGGAAGGCGGCATCTTCCGGTCGGACGACGGCGGCAATACCTGGCAAAAAATCAACGACGATCTGCGCTTCCGCCAACGTGCCTGGTACTTCAGCAAGATTTACGCGGACCCGCAGGCGGTCGATAAATTGTACGTCGTCAACACGGGACTCTTCCGCTCCATCGACGGCGGCAAGACCTTTAAGCTCCTGCCCGCGCGGCATGGCGATCATCATGGATTGTGGATCGACCCCAGGAATCCTGATCGACTCGGTAACGCCAGCGACGGCGGCGCCAGCGTCTCAACCAATGGCGGCGAAAACTGGACGACGCTCGATAACCAGCCGACCGCGCAGTTTTACCACGTCGCAGTCGATAATGCCTTTCCGTATCACATCTACGGTTCGCAGCAGGACAATTCGAATGTCGGCATCGCCAGCCGCGGCGAAAGCGGAATGATTGAGCGGCAGGATTGGTTTCCAGCCGGCGGCGGCGAATGCGGTTTCGTCGTGCCCGATCCACGCGACTGGCACGTGATCTACTCTAATAGCGAAGGTTACATCGTTCGATATGATAAATCGAAGGAACAGAGCCAGGAGATCAGCGTCTGGCCTCTCGATAACTCTGGGCACGGAGCAGAGGACCTGAAACATCGTTTCCAATGGGTCTCCCCTCTTCTCATTTCAACTCATGATCCCGACACGCTCTACACAAGCGGCGAAGCGGTTTTCAAATCCACCGATCAAGGTCGTAGCTGGACTGCGATCAGCGAAGACCTCACTCGCAACGACAAGAACAAACAAAAACCAAGTGGCGGCCCGATTCAGAACGACATCACGAGCGTGGAATATTATGACGTCGTTTTCGCCCTCGCCGAGTCACCGCTGAAAAAAGGAATGCTTTGGGCCGGCACCGACGACGGTCTCCTTCACGTTACGACGGATGACGGCGCCACCTGGCTCCGTGTCACGCCCAACATGCCGGAGTGGAGCTGTGTCAGCCTCATCGACCCTTCGCATTTTGATTCCGCGATCGCTTACGTGGCGGTCGACCGCCATCGGCTCGACGATTTTAAACCCTACATTTTCAAAACCGGCGACACCGGTCGAAATTGGACCGCCATCACCAACGGAATTCCGGAAGGCGCCTACGTCCGCGCGGTGCGCGAGGATCCAAAGCGGCGCGGCCTCCTTTATGCCGGCACCGAACTCGGTGTTTACGTGTCCTTCGACGACGGCGCGCACTGGCAATCGTTGCAATCGAATCTTCCCACCTCGCCGGTCCACGACCTTGTGGTGAAGGATGACGACCTCGTCGTTGCAACCCACGGTCGTTCCTTTTGGGTGCTCGATAACCTGAGTCCGCTTCGACAGGTTAACGACCAAATCACGCAAAGCGACATGGTGCTGTATCAACCGCAGACCGCGGTGCGTCTCCATTACCCTGAAGATGTCGACACTCATCAGGCCGCAGGTGCGAATCCACCAGCCGGCGCAATGATCGATTATTATTTCAAACAGGCGCCCAAAGGCGAGGTGACGATTGACATTCTCGATGCGCAGGGCAAAGCGGTCCGTCATCTTTCCAGCAAAGAAAAGAAAGAGGAACAGGAGCAACCTCCCGAGTGGCCCGACCAGGTGCAGCCGCAAAAAACAATCCCGGCCAGGGAAGGCATGAATCGCTTTGCCTGGGACCTGCGCTACGACGATCCGGTGCAAACGCCTGGCGCTTTCTATGCCGGCAGTCCACCGCGCGGACCGCTCGCAATCCCTGGCGACTATCAGGTGCGCCTAACGAGCGGCGGCAAGACCCAGACTGTCCCGCTCCATCTGGAAATTGATCCGCGCATCAAGGGCTCTGAGAGTGCGATTCGAAAATCATTCGAGTTATCAGCCCGTGTTACCCAGCGTATTTCCGATTTGCATCGTGCCATCAACGAAATCCGCGACACGCGCTCGCAAATCGAAGCGCTGCGCAGGCGCGTGGACGATTATCCACGACTGAAGACGGCACTTGCCGCCGCCGACGAGATGGAAAAAAAGATGGCGCGGTCGAGGAGAAACTCGTCCAGGTAAAGATGAAAAGCTCGGAAGGCAACCTCGTTTATCCCAATCAGCTCAACGAAGAATTTTACTCGTTTGGTCACACTATCGAGGCGGATGCCGCTCCCACCGAATCGCAGGAGGAAATTTTCAAGATGCTCGATGGGCAGCTGGAGGAACAAGCAAAGGCCTGGTCGCAAATCAAGACCGCGGAAGTGGCGAAGATTAATGACCTCGTTAACCAGGCGGATGTTCCTGCCCTTAGCGTCAGCGCCGCGGCCCAAGCGAGCCCGACGCCGACTCCACCCGTGTCGGTTTCGCCTAACGAAACTCCCGAACCGACCGCAACACCGCCGCACTAGCCTAACGAAATCGCGTAAATTACTGGCAGTTGTCTCCGGTAAAAGCGATCATGCTGAGCGGCTGAACGCCGTGTTTTCGCGATGAGCCATTCTCACCACGCAGTCGATTTCGGTCGCGCCTTTGCCATCGGAATTCTGCTCAACTCCGGCTTTATCATCGCCGAAGTTGTCTTCGGTTTGCTCAGCCATTCCCTGTCGCTCCTTGCCGACGCCGGACACAATCTTGGCGATGTCATGGGCCTGGTCATGGCTTGGGCGGCAAGTAATCTCGAACAGCGCCGCGCGACGCGACGTTTCACTTACGGCCTGCGTCGCAGTTCGATGCTGGCGGCGCTTTTCAACGCCATTCTCCTCCTCGTCGGGGTGGGCGCGATTGCGGCGGAAGCGATTCGCCGCCTTGGCCAGCCAGAGAACGTTATCGGAGTAACGATGATCTGGGTCGCTGCGGCCGGGGTACTGATTAACGGTGTTACTGCCTGGATGTTCGCGCGCGGACGCGAAGGCGACCTCAACATCCGCGGGGCATTTCTCCACATGGCAGCTGATGCCGGTGTTTCGGCCGGAGTGGTCGTCGCAGGTTTCGTTATTTTGAAAACAGGCTGGTCGCTGCTCGACCCGATCAGCAGCCTGGTCATCGTGGTGATCATTCTCATCGGCACCTGGGGATTGTTGCGCGACTCCGTCAGTCTCGTGCTCGACGCCGTCCCCCGCGGAATCGATCCAGGAGCGGTGCAAGCTTTTCTCGAGCAACTGCCGGGCGTTGCCGAAATCCATCACCTCCACGTCTGGGGATTGAGCACGACCGAAACGGCCTGCACCGCGCATGTCGTGAAACGGGAACCGCAACTCGACGATGAGTTGCTCAAGCGCATCGCCGATGAGCTGCACACGCGTTTTGGAATCGAGCATACGACGATCCAGTTCGAGCATTGCGACGCACCGGATTGCCCTACGGAACAGGAAAGGCACGCATCAGTTTGATGGCCAACACCATCACGAAGGCGGTTCTGCTCGCTGCCGGCCGGGGCACGCGCATGCGCGAACTGACGAACGAACTGCCCAAGCCGATGATCGCGGTGCGCGGCAAGCCGATCCTCCAGCATATCATTGAAGGTTTGCGCGCCGCGGGCGTGACACAGTTCCTGATCATCGTTGGTTATCGCGCCGACGTCGTTAGGCAGGCTTTCGCGGCTGGCAGCCAGCTCGGGGTCGCGATCGAATATGCGGAGCAACTGGTGCAGGACGGCACCGGCCGGGTCATTGAACTCGGACGGCATTTCACGGGGAACGATTCGTTTGTCTTACACTACGGCGACATCCTGGTGGATTCATTGAACTACCCGCGCCTAACGAACCTGCCAGGTGAGACTGAAGCGCTCGTGAGCGTGAAGGGAAATGAAGATGTCAGGCAGGGCGGCGCGGTCTTCGTAAACGAACGTTTTGAATTGATCGACCTTCGCGAAAAACCCAGGCCTAACGAACCGACAAGCCCCTGGTACAACGCCGGGATCTATGCCTTTCGCCCCAGCATCTATGAATTTGCCGCGCAGCTCGAACCTTCGCCGCGCGGTGAATATGAGTTGACCGACGCGATCCGCGCCCTTGCTCATTCCGGAAAAAAAGTCCAGGCGATCGAGCTGAGCGGCGGCTGGGCCGATGTCCGTGACCCGGAGATTCTGGCCAAACTAAATCGTTAGGCGTTAGGCCGGCAGTTTCGCTGGGAGTCGGCTATTTAACCGGCCTCGCCCAGATCGCCATTTTCCTCCGGTTCCTCTCCAATCTCCTCTTCGATTACCCGTCGACGTCTGGGCGAAAGGAACGGCCGCAGGAATCCATAAAGCAAATAGGAAAGGAAAATTACCGCGGCCATCCATTGGTAGAACTTCACCGTCACTGCCAGGATCGCGATGAGGAAAAAGAAACGCGAAATGGAGCGCGTCGTCCGCCAGTTCACCGCTTTGAAACTCGGATAGCGGACCCGGCTAAACATCATGAAGGAAAGAAAGAGCATCAGCCCCGGCAGGGCGTATTTCCATCGTCCGATCGTGCGCTGACCTTCGTCCAGCCAGAGCATGAAAAGGGTGATCGAGGCAATCACTCCAGCTGCGGCGGGGATGGGAAAGCCGGTAAAGTTTTTTCCCGATCCGTTCGATGGCCCGGCGGCCGAGACGCAATTGAACCTGGCCAGACGCAACGCTCCGCAAGCCAGATAAACAAACGCGATCATCCAGCCAAGATTTTGAAACTCGCCGAGCACGATCTGGTAAACGAGCAGGGCCGGAGCCATGCCGAAGGAAACGATGTCGGCTAACGAATCGAACTCGCGGCCAAAGGCACTTTCATGACCGCCCAGACGCGCCAGTCGGCCATCGAGTAAATCGAAAATGCAGGCGGCGAGAATGAACCAGATCGCGTCGTGAAAATCCTTCGACGCTTCGAGAAGATCGATTCGTTGCGCACCGTCGTAAATCCGCAGCACTGCGGCAAAGCCGCAGAAAAGGTTTCCCGCCGTCATCAAATTCGGCAGCAGATAAATTTTCGGGCTAAGCGGATCGCGCATGATTAGGAAAGCCGTGCGATCGCACTTGCCCCGCCGGCTACACGATCGCCGACTTTTACCAGAACCGTAGCAGTCAGCGGCAAAAAAACTTCCGTGCGCGAGCCGAAACGGATCATGCCGAAACGTTCCCCCTTGCGTAAGACATCGCCGACCTGCGACCAGCCGACAATTCGCCGCGCGATTGCGCCGGTGATCTGCCTAACGACGAGGGTGGCGCGCGGGTTTTCAAAGGCCCAGGTCATGGCTTCATTCTTAAGCGAGCAATTCGGATTCCGCGCATCGAGGCACAGCCCTTCGCGATGCTCCCGGTAGACGATGCGCCCATCAATCGGCGCGCGATTGGTGTGAACGTCAAAAACGGAGAGGAAGATGGAGACGCGGCGCATTGTTTGCCTAACGACCTCGGTCTCCTCGAGATCGGCGATTTCGACTACCACTCCATCTGCCGCCGCCACCACCACGTCTGGATCGGCCGGCGTCGTGCGCTCCGGATCGCGGAAAAAAACAAATGTGTAGGCGATGAGCGCGAGCCAAAACAGACTGACCCAGGTCGAAATAAGCAGGCTCAACGTGGCGAGAACGAGGAGCGCGACCAAAATCCAGCGTGCCTCAAAAAGCGTTTGCAAGCGCATGAAGACTTGGAGTGTCGGATTCGCCGTTGGGCCGGTCAAGGCTACCGGCGAGTGGGCGCCGCAGCGCCGGCCTCGCCGTCGCTAAGGCATTACCGTCACGCTGGCTGAAAACTCGGAGGTGCCAGAGGCGCCGTGCCCCGTTCCCGTGGCGGTCGCGGCAACCACCGACCCGACGGCAAGCGAAGCAGAAAAATCCTGATTGAAGGTTGCGTTCCCGCTCGCGTCCGTCGTTAGGCTTACCGAGCCAATCCACGTCTTGCCTTCACCGTTGCCGGAAGAATCGGCATTTGGGCTGGAGTAAAAATCGACTCGATAAGTTCGGCGCGGCACGCTGTTCAAACTTCCCTGGATGACCGCGCTGCGTCGGTTGCCAGGACGGCAATGAAAGCAATCAGAGCCTGTCGAAGCATATACAATTCCTCCACTCGCAGGCCGCGAGGATGCCTGAGTTAGGCGCAAAAAGTCAATCGATTTCGTCGTTAGGCCGACGCGACGCGTGAGGCAATTCGATCCTAGAGCTGACAAATCAATTCAAACTCAGCTTTGCCTAACGGCTGCACGGAAAGCCGCGCACAGCGCAGCAACGCGATACCCTGCAACTTCGGTTCGGCGCGAATTTGCGCGAGCGTCACCGGCTTCTTCAAAGGCTTGATCGGCTTCAGCTCAACCGCGCTCCAATCACCTTCCTTCGCCGTCGGATCGGGAAACGCTTCGCGCGTTACCTCCGCGATACCGACAACTGCCTTGTCGCTCACGCTGTGATAAAAAAACACGCGGTCGCCTTTGCGCATCGCGCGCAGATTTTTTCGCGCGAGGAAATTTCGCACCCCGGTCCAGTCCGTCCGGCCATCACCTACAAAATCATCCCACGAATAGGATTCCGGTTCCTGCTTCACCAGCCAGTAATTCTTCATCGCGCTTTTCGATAACACGGACGCGACCTCGGAAAAAGCTGCGATATGCTGCATCCATGAACCTTCGGCTCCGCGTCCTGATGTTGCTGCCCATCACACTTGTTTGCTCGCTCGCCTTCGCCGCGAACGATCCCGCGCCTAACGAAAGCGATTTCGTTCTGCGCGACTTCAAGTTCACCTCCGGCGAGACTCTGCCCGAGCTGCGCATCCATTACCGTACCCTTGGCAAAGCGAGCAAAGACGCGGATGGCCTGACGACCAATGCCGTTCTCATCATGCACGGCACGACCGGCAGCGGAGCGCAATTCATCCGTCCTGAATTCGCCGGCCAACTTTTCGGCCCGGGCCAGCCGCTCGATGCTTCGAAATATTTCATCATTCTGCCGGACGACATCGGCCACGGAAAATCGAGCAAGCCCAGCGACGGTTTGCACGCCCGCTTCCCGCGTTACGGTTATCGCGACATGGTCGAGGCGGAATATCGCCTCCTCACCGACGGCCTTGGCGTAAACCATGCGCGGCTTGTCATGGGAACTTCCATGGGCGGCATGCACACCTGGCTCTGGGGTGAAATCCATCCCGATTTCATGGACGCACTCATGCCGCTGGCCAGTTTGCCGACCCAGATTTCCGGCCGCAATCGTGCCTGGCGCCGCATCATTATCGACGCCATCCGCGGCGACCCAGCCTGGAATGGTGGCGAGTACAAAGCCCAGCCGCCGAGCCTGCGGACCGCCGCCGAAATGCTTTGGTTCATGAGCGGCAATCCGATCCTGCGACAAACGGAAGCGCCCAGCCTAACGAAAACAGACGAGGCCCTGGATAGGTTCGTTAACGATTACGTGAAGACGGCAGACGCGAACAATGTTCTCTATGCGTTGGAAGCTTCGCACGATTACGATCCCGCGCCCGATCTGGAAAAGATCAAGGCGCCATTACTCGCGATCAATTCAGCCGACGATCTAATCAACCCGCCCGAGCTCGGAATCCTCGAACGCGAAATCAAACGCGTCCCACACGGGCGGGCCATCATCATTCCCTTGAGCGACAAGACCCGTGGCCACGGCAGCCACACCATTGCCAGTTTGTGGAAGGAGCATCTCATCGAACTTCTGAAGGAATCCGCTCGTTAGGCGAACACTGTGGAAAAGCGAACCTTCTGACGACATCGTTAGGCATCTCTTGAGGTCGTAATCCCTTCTTGCCGGCGTTGCGAAAAAAGTCTTGACTCGCGTGCCCATTATTCAGTGGAATCGTGCGGGAAAAATTCAATGAGATGAGTTAACTCTTTTCGCCTGGGAGTTCCTCTCCTCTTTGAAGGTTGGTCCACATCGAAAGAACAGGCGCAGGAAAGCTCATGACAAAATTGCCCTCTCGCCGGCAGATAGCGTACAGACGTTTCTGCAAACTCGTCGCGGCCCTCGGCGCCGCCTTCATCGCCACTCTACCGATCGTTTCGCCGGAGCGTAGCTTTGCAGATAAGAATCAATCCGCTATCGGCCCAACCACCGAAGGGGCGTGGGGCGAGCCCTTCGATCTCGGTATCATCGCGATCAACGCCGCTCTTCTCCCCACCGGCAAAGTCCTCTTCTGGCAATTCATCAGTGGCACCTCAGGCGGAAGTCGAGCCGACTTGTGGGATGCCAGCGGCACCTTGACGGACGTGAGCATTCCCTATGAACATGATGCCTTTTGTTCCGGTCATACCGCTTTGGCTGACGGGCGGATCTTTGTCGCCGGCGGTGTCGTTTGGGGTGCCGCAGGCAGCGAAGTCGGTGTCACCCACAGCGACTTCTTCGATCCCTTTACCGAAACCTGGAGTGCAGGTCCGGAAATGGAATACCCGCGATGGTACCCTGATGTGAAGGAAGCGGCTGACGGCAGCGTGTATGTCTTTGGCGGTCAGGTGAGCCCTGGAATGCTGGTGAATGATACCGAGCGCTACGATCCGGTTAGCAATACCTTTAGCACTCTCCCTTCCTCGGCCGACATCGGCGCCGATATCTATTCCAGGACGATTCTGCTTCCCGACGGCCGAATTTTCATGGCGGGACAGAACCAGGAAACAGACGTGCTCGATCTCAACACGCAGAGTTGGTCTTATGTCGGTGAAGTTACCTATGGGAGCCGATTGAACGGAAACGCCTTCCTTCTCCCCGGTCTTGAGAAAGTCATGGTCATAGGCGGCGGCGCCGGCGGCCCGCACGCTGACGCCACAGCTACAACCGAGATTATCGACTTTTCTCAGCCCACGCCTACCTGGACTTATTCGACGCCGATGAATTATGCCCGGCAATACTTCACCTCTACCTATCTGCCCGACGGCAAGATTCTCGTCATCGGCGGTGTCCTTCAGGATAAGTACATCGATCCGGCCGGGCCGGCTGAAATGTTCGATCCGGACACCGCAACCTGGACAGTTTTGGCCACCGCGCCCATCGCGAAAGCTCATCACTCGACTGCAATCCTTCTCCCGGACGGACGCGTCTGGAATGCTGGTGGAGATGGTTATCTTCCGATGCGCAGTTTTGCCCAGATCTATTCTCCGCCCTATCTCTTCCGAAATACCCGTCCTACCATCACAAGCGCGCCGACGAATCTTACCTATAACCAGCGCTTCTCTATTGCCACGCCCAATTCGCGCCAGATTAGCAAGGTGTCTCTTATCAGACTTGGAACGACAACCCATGTCGGAACCTTCGATCAGCGGTATTTGCTCCTCGATTTCAAGGTGAAAAATGGCAGTCTCCAGGTCAATTCGCCGATCGATTCCGCGCACGCACCGCCCGGCTACTACATGCTGTTTATCCTGAACAGCAAGGGGACGCCCTCAGTCGCATCGATGGTGCAGATTAAATAAGCCGCTGCTTGCAACCCAGCCGCCCTGCTCTGCCTGCGAGGACGGCGAAACGGTTGACGTGGCCGGGAGTCGGGTCAGTTACGTGAAAGAGGTGAGACGAAGACAAAAACCGCTTCTCGGAGGCTTTGCCTTCATAACTCTCGTCCTTACCTGTCTTACCGGTTCCGGTCGGGCGGAAGACGCGCCTCCCTTTTATGCAGTCAAACTCGTGGCGACTAAGCCCGCCCCTGACTTTACTCTTACCGACCAGAACGGTCAGCCATTCTCCTTTCGGAATCTTCGCGGCAAACTGGTCCTGCTCAGTTTTGGTTTCACCCATTGTCCCAATATCTGTCCGACGACACTCGCTCACGTCGCGAACATCTACAAAAGTCTCAGCCCGGCGGAACAAGAGCAGGTTCAAGTGCTCTATGTCAGCATCGACCCCAAGCGGGATACGCCGGCCGTACTGAAGGACTATGTGCAGTTCTTCGATCCTCACATCATCGGAGTGACTGGGAGAGAGGATCAGGTCAACGAAGTATCCAAGCTCTACGCGGTCGAGGCCGATGAGTATGGTGTCGGCCACACCACCGGTACCTTCCTGGTCAGTCGCAGCGGCATTTGCATGGGTTATTACCGCGAGAATCAGCTTGGAAACAGAGCACGGATCGTAAGTGACTTACGCCGCTTCCTGGCCCTGCCCAAAGACAGGGAGACCGATTGGCAGCCAGAAAGAGTCAGAACCGTCAAAGCTGCAAAATTTAGCGGCTCTGAACTCTATCTCGCAAATTGTGCCTCCTGCCATCAGGACGATGGTAACGGCATTGCCGGCAAATATCCGTCGCTCATCAAATCAAGGTGGGTGCTGGGCGCGCCGAATCGGCTTGTCGCTCTTACCCTCGATGGAGTAAGCGGCGAGCGTGCAGAGACTCAAGGGAGTTATGGAGGAGTCATGCCTGCTTATCGCACGATCCTTACTCCGACTTTTATCGCGAGGGTATTGACTCACATCCGCAAGAGTTGGGGAAACAACGCTTCCTCGATATCAACTGGCTATGTCGAAAAGCTTGTCTCGGCATTACCTCCACGGACCAGCTTTTGGTCGTGGCAGGCGCTCGAAGCTTTGGCCGCCGACAAGGCTGATAAGGCAGCGGAGGAAGACGATCCTTCCAGAGAAGCCAACGAAAGTGAACACCCGGACTCGTGAACCGGGTTTCAGCGCCGCGGAAGATTCGACAAGCTTGACCGATTGCTTCACAATCCGCGCATGCCGCGGCTGCCGTTCATTACTTTCGAAGGTTCAGAGGCCTGCGGGAAATCCACTCAGGTCACTCTCTTGGCCGATCGCCTAACGAAAACGGGCGTGGCGCTGCTGGTGACGCGCGAACCGGGTGGCACACCGATCGGCGAACGAGTCCGCCAGCTTTTGCAGTTCGCGCCGGAAAGCGCCGGAATGGCTCCGGAGACCGAACTCCTCTTGTTTGAGGCAAGCCGTAGCCAGCTCGTCAGACAGCTCATCCAGCCCGCGCTTGATCGCGAAACAGTGGTTATTTCCGATCGCTTTGCCGATTCCACCACCGTCTACCAGGGTGTCGCCCGGCGGCTCGACGCGGAGATGGTAGATCGCCTCAATCGCTTTGCCGTGGGCAACTGCTGGCCCGATCTTACCTTTGTTCTTGATATCGACGTTGAGACCACATGCGCTCGTCTGCTTCGTCGTGTGCGGCCGGCTGCGGGAATTGATCGAATGGAACAGGAGCCGCTCCAATTTTACGAAGACGTCTGCCTTGCCTATCGCGCGCTGGCGGCTCGCGAACCCAAGCGCATCCGCCTCATCGACGGGCGGAAGTCGGTCGAAGCCGTCGCCCAGGAAATCTGGGATACGATCACGACTCGTTTCGGAAATCTCGCCCACATGGCAACGGCGCAGGAAAGCCGGCAAAATTCCTAAGCCGTGGCTTTCACTCCGCAGATCGCGCTCGACTACCTGCGCAGCGCACAGGAGCGTAACCGTCTCGCTCACGCCTACCTCATCGCTGGAGCGCCCGGCAGCGGCAAACGTGATCTGGCCGCCAGCCTTGTCCAACTCGTCAATGGCGCTGTGCCTAGCGATGTTTTTGCGGGCCGCGCGCCAGACGTCTACCTCGCCGGACCGGAATCGAAATCGCGTCGCATCCTTATCAAGCAAATCCGCGATCTGGAACACGGACTCCAAATGCGGTCCAGCAACGATCGCCGCAAGGTCGCGATCATTTCCGATGCCGACCGCCTGCAGACCGAGGCGGCGAACGCTTTTCTGAAGACGCTGGAAGAGCCGCCCAACAATTCATTGCTTCTTCTCCTGAGCGCGATCCCGGAGGTTTTGCCGGACACAATTCTTTCGCGCTGTCTCGAGATCTCGCTCGCAACACCGAACCACTCAAAGCCTTCGGCGGAAGAGTTAGAATTAGTCGAGTTACTCAACGGCGTCGACGCGGCTCCAAATGGTGGTGTGCACGAAGCCTACCGCCTGGTGCACGGGTTTCAGAGTCTGCTCGGACAAATTCGGCAACGGATTCAGGATGAAAATAACGCTGCCCTCAAGCGCGAGGAAACGCGCTACAAAAACACCACCGACGGCGAATGGCTCGAGACTCGCGAGGATCATTACAAGGCCCTGACGGAAAGTCTTTATCTGCAGCAACGCTCGCATCTCCTCGAGATTCTCTTTCTTTGGTGGAGTGACGTTCTGCGCGCCAGCACCGCAGTTGCAGCCTGCGATCTGCCGGCAGCAAGGAAGAGCACCGAAGCCGTGGCCGCGCGCCTAACGACACCAGAGATTCTTCGGCGCATCCGGCGACTGGAAGAATTGCGCGATCATCTCGGGCGCAAAGTCCAGGAAGCGCTCGCCATTGAGGTCGCCTTTCTCAATATTTTTCGCTTTTAACAGCGGCGCCAGCCTTCCACTTCTGCCTAACGAATCGCACAAGTTGGGATCGCGCGTTATCCTGGCGCAATGAGCGCGCGTGGCAAACTTCGAGTCGGCCTCATCGGTTATGGCTTCATGGGTCGGGCCCATTCCAATGCCTGGCGACAGGCGCCATGCTTCTTTGATCTCCCGGCCGAAGTGGAAAGAAGAACCCTCTGCGGCCGTGACCGTCGCGCGGTGCAGAGCGCCGCCAAAAAACTGGGCTGGGAAAAGAGCGCCACCGATTGGCGAACCGTTCTCGACGATCCGGAGATCGACATCATCGATATCACCACGCCTAACGATTCTCACTGCGAGATCGCTCTCGCCGCCGCCGCCGCGGGCAAAGCGATTCTCTGCGAAAAACCACTGGCGCGCGATGTCGCTGAAGCCGAGCGCATGAACCAGGCGGTGCGCGAGGCCGGAGTGGTGAACATGGTTTGTCACAACTACCGGCGCGTGCCGGCGCTCGCTCTCGCCCACGAGATGATCCGGCGCGGCGAACTCGGCGACCGCATTTATCATTTTCGCGCGCGCTACGCTCAGGATTGGATCGCGGATCCGAATTTCCCGCTCGTCTGGCGTCTGCGCGCGGAAGAAGCGGGATCGGGTTCGTTAGGCGACATCGGTTCGCACCTGATCGATCTCGGTAGATATCTGGTCGGCGAGTTTGCTGAGGTTTGCGCGCTAGAGGAAACATTCGTCAGGCAACGACCGCTCTCCGCCAAAGGCAGGCGCCGCGGCAAAGTCACGGTGGACGATGCCGTCGCAGTCATCGGTCGCTTGCGTAACGGCGCCCTTGCTACGCTGGAAGCAACCCGCTTTGCGCGCGGACGAAAAAATGCCCTAACGATCGAAATCAATGGCAGCGCCGGCTCGCTCTGCTTCGATCTCGAGAAATTAAATCGCCTGCAATTCTACCGCGAAGACGACGCCTCCGGTCGCCGTGGCTTTAGCGAGATTCTTGTCACGGAACCCGAGCATCCCTATCTCGAGCACTGGTGGCCGCCCGGGCATCTCCTCGGCTATGAACACAGCTTCACGCACACAATTGCTGATTTCGTTAGAGCGGTGACCGCGGGCAAGGGTGTTCCGCCGACCTTCGCCGACGGTCTGGCTAACCAGCGCGTGCTGGCGGCGATCGGAGAAAGCGCCCGCCGGCGCAACTGGATACAATTGTAGGAATGTCCAGCGAGCGGCGACCAAGTCGGCCTTGCCTAACGAGTCTCCGAACTACTGCGGGGACGAAAATCGAGCATCAATGGTAAACCGGCGAACGGCTGCGCAGTGCGAATCTGTGCTTCGAGATAGCGCTCGTAACTTTCGCCTAACAATTGCGGATTGTTGACGAAGAGGACGAACTCCGGCGTCGGCAGGGCGGCTTCGGTTTCCCCGCGCGTCTGTGTCGCGTAAAACAATTTCAGGCGCTGATTCGCTACCATCGGTGGCGGATTGGCGGCGAAAGCGGCGCGCAATAAACGATTGAGCACGCCCGTGCCGAGATGCTCGCGTGCCGCGCGCCGGACTTTGCGGATCGCGCTGAAAAGTCGATCGACGTTTTCGCCCGTAAGCGCCGACGCGACCAGGATCTGCGCGTAGGGAAGAAAGAAAAGTCGTTCGCGTGTCTCGGCGATCAGTTTCGCCAGCGTTTCCTTCGCACCGCGTTCCGGCCTGACGAGATCCCATTTGTTCACCACCACGAGCGATGGCTTGTGCGCCTTCTGCATGAGCGCCGCGATCTTCTTGTCCTGCGACGTCACGCCACTCGTGGCATCGACCACCAGCACGCAAAGATTGGCCCGCCGAATCGTTCTTTCCGAACGCATGACGCTGAAGACTTCCACCGAAGTGGAATGTTTTCCGCGTGCGCGAATGCCGGCTGTGTCGATGAGCAGGAATTCGTCCTGGCCGCGCCGATACGCGATGTCGACCGCGTCGCGCGTCGTTCCCGGCAATCCGCTCACGATCGCACGCCGATCGCTCACGATGGCGTTAATGAGAGAGGACTTGCCGACGTTAGGCCGTCCGATGATGGCGAGAGAAAGCGGCGGCACTGCCAAGCTTTGATCGCTTGCTTCCGCTTGAGGAAGACGCGCCTCGATCGCTTTGACTAACGAATCAATCCCCTGACCGTGCGCCGCGCTGATCGTTAGGCTGGTGAAACCCAGGCGCTGGAAATCGGCTTCCAGATCTTGATGCTTTGGATGATCGATCTTGTTGATGACGAGCAGGACCGGTCGCTTGGAGCGGCGCAGCATGCGCGCCAGTTCCTGGTCGATTGGCGTCAGGCCCTGTTGCGCATCGACCACCAGGAGAATCAGTTCCGCTTCGCGCATCGCCGCGTCGGCGGCAGCCTTCACCTCGTGCACCAGCTCGCTCTCCCCCGCTCCGCCGATCCCGCCCGTGTCCCAAAGGATAAAATCGCCGTGCCGACTGGGCGCAGAAATGCGATCGCGCGTGATGCCGGGTTGATCGTGCACGATGGCAATGTTGCGTCCCACGAGACGATTGAAGAGCGCGCTCTTGCCGACGTTCGGCCGCCCGACAATCGCGACCTGACGGGTGCTCGGGCTTTCCATCGCCTAACGATTCCCCTGCCCTTCCTTGGGATTGGTGTGGCCTTCGGCTCCGAGCTGACGAAAGCCATCGGCGACGTAGACGATGCCGGAAATGAAGGTGAAAAAACCAGCCGCCGCTACGACGTAGATGAGAGGGATAAACATCAGTTGTAACATCACCCAGGCGATTGCCGCCATTTGCAATACGGTCGCGACCTTGCCCGTCCAGGCCGGTCGCACGCGCACCTTGCCGTTGAGCAAATGGAGAACGGCGCTCCCGATCAAAATCACCGCATCACGGCTGATCACGAGCACCGGAAACCAGGTGGGAAATCGCCCAAACTGCGGATCGACATCGCTCCAGTTGCTGATGCTAAGAGTGATGATCCCGGCCAGGAGCAGGCCTTTGTCGGCGATCGGGTCGAGGATCACGCCGAGCGCGCTCTTCTGGTTGTATCGCCGCGCGATGTAGCCATCCAGCCCATCGCTCACCGCCGCGATCAGAAAGATGGCGATGGCGGTGAAGCGTTGCCATTCCAGCGGATGGCCGCGTTTGATGCTCTCACCGTAGTAGAGCGCCATCGTCACAAACGCCGGGATCATGAGAATGCGGACGAGGGTAATCTTGTTCGCGGTGGTCATGGGCGGCTACAATATGCTCATGGCTGCGTCGAAAAGGAAAGCCGAACGAGAAGACCACCGATGATCAGCTCGGTCCGCTCGAACGCATCGAAGCGGTCGAACACCATCAGCATACCAGCGAAGCGGCGATGGATCTCGATCCCGAATGGCAATACGGATAGCGATGGGCTGCAACCATCGTCGCTCTTTCGAATGCTATTCTTTTTCGAGCTCACCAGCGTCATGGAACCCTGTAATCAGAGTTATGAAGACGCATAGCCTTAGAGTCAGCAAAGACTTGGAAATAGCTTTGGACAGCGAAGGCTTTTCCAGCCCGCCCTATCTCACGCTGCAACCAAACACCTACCTTAGGTCTCGAGTATCGGCGTTGCCATCTCGCGCTGCGGCGCTTCACGTGACTTCTCCGCCTGCTGTTTGTGTTTTCCTTCGCCAAACTCCTCAATCATCTTGCGATTGAAAGCCGGGATGTCATCCGGCTTGCGACTCGTGACGAGTCCGTTGTCCACGACCACCTCCTCATCGACCCATTCTGCGCCCGCATTCTTCATGTCCGTCTGGATCGCTGGCCATGATGTCAGCCGCCGCCCGCGCGCCAGGCCAGCATCCGCCAGCACCCAGGGCGCGTGACAAATCAACGCGGCCGGCTTTCCAGCGCGGAAAAATTCGCGCACAAATTCGAGCGCCTCATCCGTCGAACGCAGCGTGTCGGGATTCATCGTTCCGCCAGGAATCATGAGCGCATCGAAATCCTCCGCGTTTGCTTCCTCAAGCGTGAGATCGACATCCACCTTGTCACCCTTGTCGGCATGATTCATCCCCTGGATCTGGCCCGATCTGAGCGAAACGATCTTCACCTCCGCTCCGGCTTCCTTGAGCGCGTCGCGCGGTTTAATCAGCTCCACTTGTTCAAAGAAATCCGCCGCCAGAATCGCGACTTTTTTGCCTCTCAATTCATTCGCCATCTTGTTTCTCCGGTTAAAGATAATGTGAGCCGGCGACTGGAAAGTCACCTGTGCAAGATGATCGCAAGTCCGCCAGGAAATGGACGTAGGACCTTGCCCAGGTCATTGCGCATCATGAAATTAGGCTTGCTTTGCTCCCTCGCACTTGCGCATTCTCCAGCTTGAAGAGCAGATCGCTCTGCTCCAGCTCACTCATCCAATTCGGAAGCGAAAAAACGTCTCATGAAAACAAGATATCTGTTGGCACTGCTCGCTGGCCTCTCCATGGCCACGGCCCCCTTCGCGATCGCGCAACGTCCGGCTCATTCCCATGCCTTTGTCTGGGATAGCACTCACGGTATGAAAGATCTCGGCACTCTCGGGGGCAGAAATAGTTACGCTCTCGGGATCAATGACAGCGGTGAAGTCGTTGGTTACTCAGAGTTAGCCGATCACACGACTCACGCCTTCACCTGGACTCAGGCTGGCGGTATGGTCGATCTCGGAGTCCTTGCACGACGGAATTCAACTCAGGCTGCCGCGATCAATTCCGCGGGGAACATCGCTGGCACGGGAATCGGGGACGGACTTTTTGACGATGTCCCCGCCTTTTTCATCCCGCCTAACACCTGGGTACCTTTGACTGCGCCGTCCGATTATACCCTTAACTTCTCTTTCGGAATCAATGACTACAATCAACTCACCGGCCAATTCTATTCCGGCGCTGTGCATGCCTTCTTTTGGGAACCCGCGACCGGCGCCTTTGTTTTTCTCCCGATCTTCCCCGGCGGTTTCCATACGGTCGGCAATGCCATCAATAACTCTGCCCATATTACCGGCACCGGCAGCGCGGCCGACGGCGCCTTTCACGCGCTCTTTTGGACACGCGGCGGTGGCACACAGGATATCGGTGTTCTGAATGGCTCAACTTACACCGCAGGCGGCGCAATCAACGATAACGATGAAATCGTAGGCTATAACGATCCCGAGTTAGCAGGCTTCTATTGGAGCCAGGCGACGGGAATGCTGGCTCTGCAATCGCTCGGTGGAACCATGTCTCCTGCCTTTGGTATCAATCGTCTCGGAATGATCGCCGGTTACAGCAGCCTGCCTGACGGAACCACTCACGCCACCTTGTGGAACGACCATACAAGCGTGCCGCAAGATCTCGGCACTCTCGGAAACCATGGCAACAGCTACGCGCGCGGCCTGAACAATCGCGGTCAGATTGTTGGTTTCTCTGATGCGCGCTAGCGGAACCGATTAACTGCGTTCGCGCTTAGTTCCGGCGATCGCGAAACAGACGCGACCTCGCCCATTGGCGTGCTCCGGCAGGTAACGGTTGTCGCGTGCAACCGATAATCAGCAACCGAAACGGATAACCAAACTCACAGTTTCTTTCCGGCGCATCTAGTGAAACACTCATACCGACGAAAATGAAAAAAGTTTCAATACTTCTGCTGCCAGCAACGCTGATCTCGTGCCTTCCATGTTTTGCCCAAACCCAAAACGCCGATGAGCGCCTGCGCGCCATCTACACCGAAGAATGGAAATGGCGCCTGGAACAGTTTCCCGGACTCGAAGGTCCCGAGGCGCCGGTGCCGGATCACCTTTCGAAGGAAGACGCCGCGACGCAACAGACACGGCTGAGTTACTGGCAGGATGTGCTGCGAAAGCTCGACGAGATTCCGCGCGCCCAGCTCTCGCCCGAAGAACAGATCAACTACGATGTCTATCGGCCGGAGATCGAGAACTTCGTCGCCGACGAGAAATTTCGTGACTACGAAATGCCGGCTAACTCTGACTCCGCTTTCTGGACAGACTTAGGCTACACCGCGCGACGACCATTCAAGAGTCTGACCGACTACAAGAACTGGATCGCGCAGATGCGCGATATCCCGCGTTATTTCCAGGAACAGATCGCGAACATGCGCGCCGGCCTTGCGCGCGGCCTAACTCCGCCGCGTCCAACCTTGCAGGGACGCGATAAGTCCATCGCCACGATCGCGGAAGGCAAGCCGGAAGATAACCTGCTTTACACGCCGTTCCGCGAACCGATGGTCGGAATTCAGCCGTCCGACGCGACAAAGCTGAAAACCGAAGCAGCGCAGGTGATTCGCGAAACCGTCCAGCCAGCCTACGCCGACCTCCTCAAGTTCTTCCGTGACGAATACGTGCCGCACACACGCGTAACACTCGCGGCGGAAGCTTTGCCCGATGGCAAAGCCTATTATCGCCAGCAGATTCGCAAGTTCACCACGCTCGATCAGTCGCCCGAAGAAATCCATCAGTTAGGCCTGGCCGAAGTCGCGAAGCTGCATCAGCAGATGGTCGACGTCATGCACGAGACCGGTTTCAAAGGCGATTTCCCTGCCTTCCTGAAATTCCTGCGCGACGATCCGCAGTTCTACGCGAAGACACCGCAGGAGTTACTCAACCGCGCCGCCTGGATCTGTAAGGTCTTCGACGGCAAATCTTCGCAATATTTCGGTTACCTGCCACGGATGCGTTTTACCATCAAACCGGTCCCGCCCGATCTCGCGCCCTTTTATACCTCAGGCCGAGGCGGCGCCGGCGTCTATCTCCTTAATACCTACGACCTGCCGCATCGGCCACTCTACAACCTGACCGCGCTAACTCTGCACGAATCCGCGCCCGGCCATGCCTTTCAAGGGCCGATCGCGCTTGAGCACAAGAACCAGCCAGAATTCCGCCAGCACGATTACATCTCCGCTTACGGCGAAGGTTGGGCGCTCTACTGCGAAAAGCTAGGCCAGGAAATGGGAATGTATGAGACGCCTTACGACCGCTTCGGCATGCTCGGTTACCAGATCTGGCGCGCCACGCGGCTGGTTGTCGATACCGGCGTGCATGCGAAAGGTTGGACGCGCGAGCAGGCGCTTAAATACATGCACGACTACACCGCCCTGCCTGAGCACGAGATCGAGACCGAAGTCGACCGTTACATCGCCTGGCCCGGGCAAGCGTTGAGTTACTACCTCGGCGAGCTAGCCATCGTGCGCGCACGCGAGAAAGCCGAGAAACAGCTCGGCCCCAAGTTCAACATCCGCGCCTTCCACGACACTATTCTGGAGCTAGGCTCCGTCCCACTGCCAGTCGTCACCGCCCGCATCGACCGCTTCATCGCCGAGGGCGGCAAAGGTCCGTACCCGGAGATGGAGTAAGGAGGCAGTAGTTAGAAGATGAAAAAGCAGCTCGCTCTGAAGCCGGAGAATGTGGCCCAGCTCGTCTTTTTTCTTCGCGGCGAAAAGGTGATGTTCGATGCCGACCTGGCGAACCTCTATGGTGTGACGACGAAGGCGCTTAACCAGGCAATGCGGCGAAACAAAACGCGTTTCCCCGAAGATTTCGCATTCCGCGTCAGACGCGATGAGTTTGACGCTTTGAGGTCACAAATTGTGACCACATCTGAGGGTAAGCACGGTATGTGGTCACAAGTTGTGACCACATCTCAGAAACGCCGCCGGCTTGATGCGTTGCCGATCGCATTCACCGAACAGGGCGTCGCCATGCTCTCCAGTGTCCTGCGGAGCGCACGCGCGGTAGAGGTCAATATCGCGATTATGCGCACCTTCGTCCAACTCCGCCGGCTCATGGATAACAACCGCGACCTCGCACGCAAGATCGAAGCGTTGGAGAAAAAATACGACGAGCAATTCGCCGATGTCTTCGAAGCGATCAAGCAACTCGTTGCTCCAACCGAGCCGTCAAGGGAGCAGATCGGCTTCCACCCCTGAAACTTTGCTCGCTTCCAACTGGCAATTGCCCACATCGGCCGCTTCATCACCGGATTTACTGCCAGCCACAAACGAGTACATTTACTCCTCCTCGTAGCAACAAGATGAGCAGCAATAAGAAACAGTTGGCACCGGGACAAAGCCAGGAGCTACTCAAAACGTTGCAAGTCCGTTTCGAGAAGAACATGGCGCGCCATCGAGGTCATGAATGGGCCAAGGTAAAAACAAGGTTGGAAGCTCATCCTGAAAAACTCTGGTCGCTCCATGAAATGGAACGGACCGGCGGCGAACCGGACGTTGTCGGCCATGACAAAAAGACTGGCGAATACATCTTCTTCGATTGCGCCGCGCAAACTCCCGGTGGCCGCGTAGGTCTTTGCTATGACGATGAAGCGCTGGAAGCGAGGAAGGAACATAAGCCGAAGGGCAGCGCGGTTGGTGTGGCGAAAGCCATGGGCGTCGAGCTACTGACCGAAAAGGAATATTTCGAGCTGCAAGAACTAGGCGAGTTCGATACGAAAAGATCCAGTTGGGTAAAGACGCCTCCTGAGATCAGAAAGCTCGGCGGCGCGCTCTACTGCACTCGCAGTTATGGTCGCGTCTTCGTCGGGAGTAACGGCGCGGAATCTTACTATAGCGGCAGGGCATTTCGCGGCTCGTTGCGCGTCTAAATTTCTCCACCAGGCGAAGCCAAACAACGCTCTCTGCGAGATGCGATCGCCGTCAGATTCCGCATTCCGCGATCAGGGACCGCAATCAGGCGTCAGATTGCCGTCGTTATAGTCAACCAGCACCGCCGCATCTTGCCCCATCGCTCTACCGGCCGGCGACGACCGCTTCACATGATAAGGCAGCTTGCCGGAGAACCGACTCAGGAGCGCATCGGCGTCATCAATCGTGCCCATCACCGGCGCGGGATCGGAGCCATTCGCCAGGTTTAGCTTCGCGGCAATGAGCTGGCGGGCGAGCGACACACTGGCGTCAGGGCGATCCCGCGGTTTGTAGAATTGCCAACAGTTCCCCTTGATTATAGCTCTCGCTTCCGAGGGTTAAACTATCTACCGGCCACCGCCCGGGCTTCTCCTCCCAACGCGTCGCCGGAAGCGGACAGACAAAACCGGTGGTTTGGACATACTTAATTGTGAGGTAGTCAGAATCAGTCTCTAGACCGACGCTATATCCCGTCACATAGACATTCCCCGAGTTATCGACGACGATCGCATTCGCGCCGTCACTGTCGTTGGCTGGGCCGCCATAGGTAACAACCCACTCTTGCGCGCCGGTTGGATCATACTTGACCGTAGCGCAGTCAGAATCAGCCGGGGTGTTCAGGGTGAAGCCCGTTACGTAGGTATTCCCTGAACCATCGAGAGCCATGCTACTGACAACGTCGCTGTCGTTTCCTGGCCCATTATAACGAGCTACCCAGTCCTGGGTCCCGGTTGCATCGTACTTCACCGTGGCATAATCATTATCCGTGCCGGAGCCAATACTCGATCCGGCGACATGGACATCCCCCGCGCTGTCCACCGCGATGGCATTGGCCTGATCATAATCACTGCCGGTGCCGTTATAACGAGCAGCCCATTGTTGCGAGCCCGCTGCGTCATACTTGATCGTAGCATAATCATTACTGGTACTACGTGAGCCGAAGCTGGTTCCCGTCACATAAGCGTTCCCCAGGCTATCCACGGCGATTGCAGTGGCACTGTCATAGCCATTTCCTGGACCATTATAGCGAGCGGCCCACTGCTGCGTGCCCGCTGCGTCGTACTTGATCGTGGCATAATCACTATCAGCTCTGTGAGCCAACGCTGGCTCCTGTCACATAGACATTGTCGGAACCATCGATCGCGAGGGCATTGGCAAGGTCTTCACCATTGCCCGGTCCATTGTAACGAGCCGCCCACAGTTGCGTCCCGGCGGTGTCGTACTTGATTGTCGCGTAATCATTACCGCTGCCTGAGCCCACGCTGTATCCCGTGACATAGACATTGCCCGAGCTATCCACCGCGAGCGCCGTAGGGCTATCGATGCTGTTTCCGGTCCCGTTGTAACGCGCTACCCACTGTTGCGTCCCCGAGGCGTCGTATTTGATGGTCGCGTAGTCATAGTTAGAGCCCGTGCCCAGGCTGGTCCCGGTCACATAAACATTGCCGGAGCCATCAACCGCAATGGCATAGGCATGGTCGGCTCCGTTACCTGTCCCATTATAAGTGGCAACCCACTGTTGGGTGCCGGAGGCGTCGTACTTGACCGTCGCGTAGTCAAAATCAAGGTTACCGGTCGGGTCGGTCGTGCCCGTCACATAGACATTCCCGGCGCCGTCAACCGCCATGGCTTTGGCATTATCAAAACTGTTTGCCGGCCCGTTGTAGAGAGCCACCCATGCCTGCACCGGCCCGGACGTCGCTGCATGAGCTATCTTTGGCGGTTCCTTCCCATCGGCGGTCGCATTGGACCGTGCTGCAAAGACAATCAGCGCCAGGAGGCCCGCCAGAAGAAAGACGGAATGAGTTGCCATTCGCAGCCTGAGACAACCGGATAGAGAAGTGAATTTCTGTTTCATAGGCTTATCGCGGAAGTCCTCGTGTCATCAGGAATGCCTCCATACGTTCAAAAACCCGTTCCGGAAGCAAGCCTAAACGGTTCAGCGCGTTGTTTGTCGGCGTTTCGCATCGGACCTCGCCATTGCCGCCCGATTGTGTGAGACGAAGTCTTTTACGAGACCCCTAACCCACAGCCGACAACTAATAACCGCGCGGCACTGACCTCGGACCTCCGGCCTCCGACTTCCCCTTCCGCTCTTCTCTTACCGCCACAATCTCAAAATCCCCATTTCCGGTCGGCCGCAGGGTCAAAGTCTTTAGGACTTCGCCGGAAGCCTGCTTGTTGGCGCCGCGCAATTCGTAGCGCAAAGGGAAAGTCACCCTCACCCACCCGTCCGGCAGAGACCGCACTTCCAGATTGCCCGCCAGCCAGAACCGGCGCTCCGGCCATCGCGTGTCGTAGCGCACCAGATCGCGCCGGATCTTTTCCCGCCCGACATTCTGCTCCCCGAAATAATCGACACGGTCGGCAAAAAACTCGAGCTCGGAACCCACCCGCGGATCGAGACCGGCGAGGACAAACGCCCCCACATAATCCCGCAGCCGCTCATGCCTCGGTCTCCGGGTTGACAGCCGGTGACGACCCTTGCGCAAGGCGCGGCGGCGGCGCATGCGGCTCGACCTGCGTTTTTCCCGAAACATGCGCCACTCTACCCGGACTCGCGCTCGGCCCTGGTGAAGCCGCCGCGGACCCTTTAACCGCCTGACTCTTCTCCTGATTGGCGTCAGGCAAAAATTGCATCTCACCATTGCGCAGTCGGCGCCAGGTGCCGGAAGCCGTCGAGGACTCGGGCACGGCTTTCATGGACGGCTCCACCCCGAGCGAGCGGGCCGTCTCCGCATCGAGCCGACCACTGATCGGCAGGCCATTGCGAATCTGATATCGAGTCACCGCCGCCGCCGTCTCGTTATCGTAGACGCCGGTAGGATCACCGAAATAAAATCCGTCCTGCTTTAACTTGGTCTGGACAGCACGCACATTCGTGTCAGCGGCCCGGAGCGGGCCATTCCAGCCGAGCGCGACGAAGAAGAGAACAAAGAAAAATAACCGCTTCATGCAAAGCAATCGGATGAGAGCCCAAGGCTGCGCCCGGAGTAGCATTCAAATCGCGTCGGATCGTCGCCTTTACGCGATCGCAATTCGCAATTCCGCAGGATCGTCCTGAGAGATAGCCCGACCGCAGCAGCAGCTCACGCTAGGTCGGAAAACCCACGCCCCCCATCTTCTGGCAACAACGTCGCTGTATGATCGGAGCGAGAAGAACTAAGATCGCTCCATTCAGCTGTCAGTTGTCAGCTCTTAGCGAAACAGCCCCGCAAACTTCCCGTAACCGTCCTTCTCCAGATCAGCCGCCGGGATAAAACGCAGCGCGGCCGAGTCGAGACAATATCGGATATGAGTCGGCGGCGGACCATCATGGAATTTATCGCCCAGATGCGAGTTCGCCTTGCGCGAGCGCACCTCGGCCGAGTCGTCCGGCTTTTTGATCTCGCGCACATTTTCCGGCACGAGCGGCTTGGTAAAGCTCGGCCAACCCGTCCCCGAATCGAACTTATCCTTCGAGCTAAAGAGCGGTTCGCCCGACACGATATCGACATAGATCCCCGGCTGATGATTATCCCAGTAAGCGTTCTGGAACGGCGGCTCCGTCGCCCCTTCCTGCGTCACCGCATACTGGAGCGGCGTGAGCCGCTTCTTCAGCTCCGCCTTGGAAGGAATGGCCGCTTGCTCCTGGGCAAAAAACGCCTGCGCCAGGAGCAGCATCGCCATCATACCCAACCCCGACCACAAAACCGTCCGCCGATTCCAGAACATCACCCCCACCATACAGGAATAGGAGTCCGCAGCGGCCGAAATATTTCGACAAATGCGCGCAGCGATACCGCGCCAGGCATCCTCGAGCGGCTCCGTCCCGCTGCCTGTGGTCACGGCCCGCATTGGCCCGTTGCTCGCCGAATGATACAACGTAGCTGCCGAGAAGCGAGCGCACGGAAGATTGCTCGGCACACTTGGACGCACTCTGGTGGTCAGTCGGTCGGGACACCGATAAGGCCTAACCAATCGCTCGATGCCATGACTCTCACCTCCCAGCGTTTTCAATCTCCTCGAGGCACAAAGTGTCTTGGGCGAGAGCATGGCTCTTAACTTCGCGCCACTTGATCGAGGTGCGAGCAGATCAGCGTTATTGGTCATCTGACAGAACACGTCGCCTAGATTCGAAAAAACCGCAGAGATTGACGTCGGCGCAACGATCACCCCGGTTTCCTTCTGTGCGCCTCTTAGCTTCCACCAGGAAACACAACAGCGGCGTCACTCAAAGGTTCTTCGAATTATCCTCGAGCAACTTCGCAACATCTGTGCTCCTCGAGCGCCGCCAGCGGATCTTTCAATGCCGGCTTGCCACCAATTCCGCCCCGATTCGTCACTCAACCTCAGATCCTATCATGTTTCAGCTTTTCGCCGCCGATTTTGCCGTTAGGTTGCCGGCATGAACAAGGCCATTACCGGTCGTTGGATTACTGCTTCTCGTCCCTTTCCTCCCCCTTCGCGCGCAGGAACACAAGCGCGTCAGCCCGCACGAAACCGTCTCCGCCACGATCGATGGCGCCAATATCAAGATCGTCTACGGCCGTCCCTACACGCGCGACCCTAAGACGCAGGAGAAGCGCAAAATCTGGGGCGGCCTGGTGCCGTTCGGCCAGGTCTGGCGGATGGGCGCGGATGAAGCGACCATGCTCACGACCGATCATGACATCGCGATCGGCGGCACACGCATTCCCGCCGGCTCGTATACGCTTTTCCTCCAGCCGGAGGAGAACGGCCCGGCCAAGCTGATCGTAAACAAACAGACCGGCCAATGGGGCACGAAGTACGACGCCAGCCAGGATTTCGTCCGCATCGACATGGAGCGGAACCCGATCTCGCCGGCCGCGGACCAGTTCACCATCACGATCGACAAGGGGAGCGATGGTAACACCCTGCGCCTGAGATGGGAGCAGTTCGCCTTTTCCGCGCCCATCACCGTGCCGAAGTAATCGCCGCCCGGCTGCACCGGAAGCGGTCGCGGCGCCCAGTGCATTTCGCTTGTCTCGCCACGATGGCTGTTCAATCTGGCGTGATGAGCGAACACCAACTTGTAAAGGATGCGTACGCGGATGTGATCAAAGCTTTATTCACCACGTTCGTCGACAACTGGACAGCGGCTAAGGGCGCGAACAACGCACCAGGAGTTGCGGATGCAGAAAGAGTATATTCAAAGGCGCTTCAGCTCCGTAAAGATGCGTTGGCGAAAGCGCTTTCATTGACCCCTTGACGCAGATCGACGGTAGCGCGGAGCTGGGCTATGTCGGGTGGCTTCTCGAAGATGACTGTAACTGTGACAAACGTCATCAGGTGTAGTCACAGAGAGACTTTACCTTTGAGAGAAACAGCTACTGGCCGTCGTCACATCGCACCGTGCTCGCGTTGGCTTTCTCGATCGTGAGATTGACAGAGCGCGCGCCGGAGGGCCGGGTGCAATGACGGACGCCGGCCGGGACAGTAAGTAGGTGACCGGGGTTGAGTTCGACGGAGCCGTCTTCGAGGTCGATGATGAGGGTGCCTTCGAGGACAAGAAAGGTTTCGTCGGAGTCAGGGTGTGTGTGCCAGTAGAATGGCTCCGTCATCACACTGAGGTGGACGTTCTGGTCGTTAACGCTCGTCAGAACGCGATTCATGTAGCTGCCTTGCGCTTCGCGCGCGATGGCGTGGCAATCGATGGGATGGATCATTTTGTTATGCGGCTCTTCGTCGGTTTCAAAATCGCATTGGCGAGGCTAAGTCGATCAAGAGCAAGCGCGAGCCGTCCGGCATTACAACTCATCCCGCCACTGCGGGACCAGCACGTCGAAAGAAAGTAGGAAATAATACACACTCTCAGCGAATTCAGGTATCGGGCCAAGGGCTAAGGCCAACCGTGCGCCGCAAGCTACTCAATCGGTCACGACTAACAGATCTAAAACTGTAGATTGCGAGCCGACTCCGACTCGGATAATCGGAGGCTCTATCCGATGCGCGGGAAATGGATCTTTAGCTTATAGCAGATGAAGAGAATCAAGATCGCGCCCAGGATGGAGAAGATGATGCCGGCTGGGTGAAAGCGTTCGTTGGTGGAACGCGAAAACAAATGGGTGACCGCCCCGCCGACAATCGAACCGATTATTCCGAGTATGATCGTCCAAAAGATCGTCATGTGCACGTGCATGACCGATTTGGCAATCACACCCGCGATTAAACCCACCAGAATGTACCAGATTAAATGAAACATCGTTTTCTTCCTCCGCGAGTTTTCTATCAAGATTGGCCAGTTTGGGCAAGCGCTTCGGAAATCAGGATGCTTTACCGTCACCGCGCCTCCGTGGATTAGCCTCCCTTTGTTGTTGCATGCGCTGTCGCGAGCGGCGTCGCTCGCTTCCCATCGGCTCGGCTCCGGTTAAAAGACGAGTCGCTCAAACGTCTTATTCTCCTATCGTCAGGTCATGTGGCACATGTCGCTCGTCTGGTGGGAATTCATTCTGCGCGGGATCATCATTTACGTTTTCCTGATCGTTTTGCTGCGGTTAACCGGCAAACGGCAGGTGGGCCAATTGGCGCCATTCGATCTGGTTCTGCTTTTGGTTTTGAGCAACGCCGTTCAAAACGCCATGAACGGTGGCGATAATTCCGTCATCGGAGGAGTGATTTCAGCAGTGACCCTGGTCGGGATCAACTGGATCGTGGGGCTCCTCACTTATCGAAGCAAGAAGCTGGAAGCTTTGATCGAGGGAAGCCCGGACGTTCTAATCCGCCACGGCAAGCTTTACCCAGAAGCTTTGGAGCGTGCCAAACTCACCCGGCGAGAGGTCTTGAGCGCTCTACGCCAAGCCGGATGCGCAACGGTTGAAGAGGTGCGAGCCGCGTTGCTGGAAAACGATGGTTCGATCAGTGTCATACCCAAAAGCAAATGAGCCCGTCGTCTCCTGCGACCTGCTTTCCATTGTGGCTCACGACTTGAAGGAAAGCAGTGTGAAAGGGAATGAAAAGAAGAAGCAATCCCACGATAAGGGTTTGCTTACGCTCGCGATCTTCAAATGGTTCAAAGGGCTCGTTTTGTTCCTGGTTGGTGTCGGTTTTTTGAGGCTGATGCGCCACGGCGTGGCGGCGACAGTCCACCCTTGGGTGAACGTGTTGCGAGTTGATCCTGATAACCGTTATCTCGGCGCGTTCCTGGCTAAGCTCAATCTCCTCGACGAGAAGAAGATCAAAGCGCTGAGCGAACTGACCCTCGCTTATAGCGCGCTCTTCCTGGTCGAGGGCACCGGTTTGTTCTTTGAGAAGCGATGGGCCGCTTTCCTCACGATCATTGCCACGGTCTCGTTTATTCCGATCGAGATCTATGAGCTGCTCAAAGCTCCCTCGCTCCTGAAAGTCGTCGCGTTAGTGATCAATGCCGCTATCGCTGTTTTCCTGGTGCTAAAGGTGCGCCGGGCCAGAAACTGAGGAATTGAGTCCGTAGGCCGGTGGAAGGCTCCCGGACAGCCGGCGCTATAACCCTTATGCGACGGGAATGGCGTCGACGGCGGCGCGGAGCTTTGTGATGTCGGGCGGTTTTTCGAAGATGGCTTGCACGCCTAACTCTTCGTAGGTCTGGCGGACTTCGTCGGTGATATGCGCCGAGAGGACGATGATCCGGCTCTGGACTCCACGCTCGCGCAAGGCCGTGACCACTTCGACTCCGGTCAGGTTCGGCATTTTTTGGTCGACGATGATGACGTCGAATGGCTGGGCTGCGCTGTCGAGAGCGGCGAGAGCAGCCTGACCGCTGTCCACCGTGTTGAGCTGATACCGGGGCGGGCCAAACGGCGCGGCGGCGACCGTTCACCCTTGGGTGAACGTGTTGCGAATTGATCCCGATAACCGTTATCTCGGCACGTTCCTGGCTAAGCTCAATCTCCTCGACGAGAAGAAAATCAAAGCGTTGAGCGAACTGACCCTCGCTTATAGCGCACTCTTTCTGGTCGAGGGCACCGGTTTGTTCTTTGAGAAGCGGTGGGCCGCTTTCCTCACGATCATTGCCACGATCTCGTTTATTCCGATCGAGATCTATGAGCTGCTCAAAGCTCCCTCGCTCCTGAAAGTCGTCGCGTTAGTGATCAATGCCGCTATCGCCGTTTTCCTGGTGCTAAAGGTGCGCCGGGCCAGAAACTGAGGAATGGAGTCCGTAGGCCGGTGGAAGGCTCCGGGACAGCCGACGCTATAACCCTTATGCGACGGGAATGGCGTCAACGGCGGCGCGAAGCTGTGTGATGTCGGGCGGTTTTTCGAAGATGGCTTGCACGCCTAACTCTTCGTAGGTCTGGCGGACTTCGTCGGTGATATGCGCCGAGAGGACGATGATCCGGCTCTGGACTCCACGCTCGCGCAAGGCCGTGACCACTTCGACTCCGGTCAGGTTCGGCATTTTTTGGTCGACGATGATGACGTCGAATGGCTGGGCGGCGCTGTCGAGAGCGGCGAGAGCAGCCTGACCGCTGTCCACCGTGTTGAGCTGATACCGGGGCGGGCCAAAGACCCACCCGAGGCTGGTGGTGACCGATGGCTCGTTGTCGATCGCCAGGATGTGGAGGTCATTCGCCATGCTTTCTCACGAGAGCACTCAATGTGCCCGTGTCGAGAGCCAGGTTCGCGTCGGTCGGCGCGAGGCCGCTTGAAAAAATTGAGTCGTTAGGCGGACTAACAAGTAGAAACTGCTTGGAAGTGGCGAGGAAAGAGAGACTGTTGGCCACTATGGGACACAGCCAAGGTAGAACCAACGTGAAGAAACGCGCAGCCCGCCGCAAAAAAACAGACCGTCTCGCCGTCGCAAAGAAGAAGAAGGCGGCGAAGTAACGCGGCCTTGAAAGCTGCCGCGTAAAAGGCTGCGCCCCACGCGGCTGAAAAGCTGTTCGCGCCCCTACTTCTTTTTCGGCGCCGCCTTGGCGGCTGAGGCTGACCGCACTTTCTGCTGCGCCGCGGCGCTGGCTTTCGCCTTTTGCTGCGCCTTTTGTTTCTGATTCGCTTTTGGAGATTTGTCGCCCATGAAGAGAAAGGCTCGTCTTGCGTCCGGCAAAGTCAACGCGGCGTTACGCAGCCCGGGTTATTCATTCGACACCGTCGCAGCCTGCCGCGGCTTCTTCGCACCTTTTCCTTAGCGGAAGTAGATCAAGTAAACGAGAACGCCCAGGGCCACCAGCGCCACGATCATTTTCCACCAATTCCTTGTATCTAAAGGCTGTGACGATGGGGACGCCTTTAACGAGGGAGGACAATGACGGCAATGATGATCGAGAACCGAAAGCGCATAGCCACAAGTCGGGCAGGGTTCCAATGGCATGGGAGACAATCGCAGAGATTGACTAAATAGCCAGATGGATCGGCCCTGCTCCGTGATCCCCTGGAGAACTTCCGAGCTATCCTCTGGCATTTGCGCCGAGCGGAAGAAGTAATGTTCGCCAGAAGCGCAGGACGTAGTTCATTTGAATCTAAATGGGAAAGAAAGAACCGGACGTTTCGCGCGCCGCGCGAGTGTTAGTGCTGGTGGATGAATCGAATGTGGGCAGTTCCGTGCGAACTGCGGGACGTGGTCTTGATTGGCTGAGGCTGCGCGATTTCCTTGCCGGGAAGGACTCGGGGCGTGAACTGATCGAGATGGTGGTTTATGCCGGCCTGCCGCCGCCAATTTCGCTCTGGCAGGAGGAGCGGGACAAGAAGAACAAGTTCGTCTATTGGCTGCGTTCGAACGGATTCATGGTGGTGACAAAGGATGGCGCGCCTGCCGAGGAAGGTCATTACAAGGCGAACGTGGATGTGATGATGGCGATCGACGCGCTCGAGCTTTCGGTCGAGATGCAGCCGGATGTTGTTATTCTCGTCACCGGGGACGCTGATTTCGCTTATCTCGCCACCAAATTGCGCCGGCGCGGGATCCGCGTCGAAGTCGCTTCGGTCTCTCAGAATCTCGGAAGTGTGTTGAAGTCGGCCGCCAATGCCGTGATCGATCTCGCGCCATTGTTTAGGACCTTCGAGTTGATGCCCGCGCCGGATGTTGCCACGCCATCCCGACGACCGACAACGCCTGCAAAGCGGAGATAACTCAAGTTAGGGGATCAAAGAGGACAATCAGCTGTAACTCAGTTCCACGCAATCCGGGCATATATGAGTGGCTGGCTCACATACGCCAAAGAATCATAGGGGCATATGTGAAGAAGAGTGTATGCTGCATCTCCAAATGCATCCCATCCAATTCAAGCAAATCCTTCGCGATGCGGAAGTCGCCGTCTGCATCTCTCCTATCGTGCAGAAACATCACCTGTCGGAGGAAGAGACGAAGAACGCTCTGGTTGAGCTGCACGTTCCCCGCGCCGCGACCATCGCGCGGATCAGCTCTGCGCTAAACCCGTTTTAATCGCTGACTCGCCGCAAATAAGTCAGCGGCCATTATCTGGATGCAATGGCCTTTCGAGCTGCGGCGAGAAAGTTAGCCGCGGCGAGTCAACGTGGTTCCAGCCTGCCCTTGGCGCTGACGAGCCGGAAAAATGCTGAACGACGGTTTGAGATTCTTTGATGTGCTAGATAAAGCGCGCTGTTTTGCGTGACCGTTGGCTCCATAAGTCCTCCTTTGATTTTCTAAAATCGCCCGCAGGAAGCGCGATCGGCGCCGGACAGGCAACCGATCAATCTACAGGAGAAACACGCTTTACCTAATCTTATTCCTCTGCCTCAGGATTCTTATTAACGCGAAAGGTGATGTGAATAACCTCTTTGAGAGTAAGTTGTCGCCGTGCCGACTTACATTTACGAAACAACTGATCCCACCAAACCGATCCGAACCTTCGAAGTAAAGCAAAGCGTTCACGACAATCCACTCGAGCGCGATCCTGCGACTGGTGAAGCCGCACGGCGCGTGATCTCAGCTGGCTATGGCATCCTTGTCAGCGGGAAATCGACTGGTCCTTCTGTCGGGTCCGTCGGCTCACATTCGTAAAATCCCCCTTCAGTCGCGAATACCGTTGGACATGCGGGGGTTTGGTCGTAGAGAAGGGTATACTTCTGCAGCGTCATTCGACCGCTGGTGCGGCCCTTCTCTCTGCACCAACTGGAATTACATTATGGCGGTTATTACTTTGGCGACGAACGTCGCACTCCGGGAAATACTGGCAGGTTTATTCCCGAATGTGACGCTCTCGAGTGTCGGCGTGTCTTTGCTTGCGGCGCAAATCGACGGCTTGGAGAAAGAATGCGCACCACCCGCGATCAGCCTAACAAGCCAAGGAAAGCACGTGCTCGCAATCAATCGCTCTGGAAAACAGCCAATCTGAAAGGCTGAAGCGGGCCTAGCATCTCCGCTGGGATTAAAAACCCCCACCACCGCTGCGCAATCGGTGACCGCACGGCGCACGCGCCTCGCGCTTCTGTTCTTCTGTCCTAGAGTCGTGCTTGACCCGATTACAACGAGATATAAACGACGCCTACCGGATAACTGCAGCCTGAATCAAATCCATACGCCGGATACCAGTAGCCATTATCGGCCTGGTAATAGTAGCAGCCACTAAACGACACAATGGTATAGCTCCTAAGCCACCAATCCCGCGGATGTGTTCCGATCGCGAAATGAACATCGGTCGTTTCGCGCGTAGTGCGACGCACGCTGATATTTTCGCTCGTCTGATGTCCATTCTTGAAAACCGTGGTGCTGCGTACCACACCGCCGCCCTGCTCGTTCTTCGCCGTCGTATGAGTGGCGTGAGTCTTCTCGTTTGCCTGCCCCGCTTCATGACTCTGCATGGTAGCGCCATGTTCAGTAGTCTGTGCGTGCGCGTGTGTCTTCGCCGGCGGGTTTGGCTGGGCTGATTTCTGCGGAACAGTCTCAGCTTTTTCCTCCGTCTTGGCTTTCCCCTTTTTCTCGGGCTTCTTTTCTTCGTCAGTTGTTTGCGCGCCGACGGACAATGTCAGCGCAAGCCCGACCACCATGAATAAAGATCGTTTCATACTTACTTTCCTTCGTTTTGCTACTAATCGCGCGGCGCGATTAGATCGGATGCATGTCTTCCGCCGAACGGTACTGGCACACGCTGAACTCAAGAGCGGGTGCACGCCTATTGCGCATAGCGCATCGTTCGCGCCTGGGCGAATACGCCGGGCGACCTGCCGACTAGCAATAAGCAATCCCGAACGCTTCCCCGTGCGCCTCGTAAACGCTGTGCTAGGATAGGCGATGCGATATTTTGTTTATGGGTTGGTTGTGGCCCTAAGCTCTGCGGCAATGGGACAGACGGCACCGGTGGCGGAGCGCGTGGCTGAGCAGAATAAATTGTTCGACGAGTTTTATGAGACGAGCCTGAAGAATTCGCCGGAGCGGGCGACGTCCTACGGCGACTACCGTTATAACTCGCTCCTTGGCCAGTACTCACTCGCCGAGATCGCACGCCAGCATGCCGAGTCCGACGATTTTCTCAAGCGACTGAAAGCGATCCCGACGGATGGCATGGCAGACAACGACCTCCTAAGCCATCGCATCCTCGAACGGCAATTGGAGCGTGAAGACACTAACTATGACCTGAAGAACTACGAGATGCCGATCAACCAGCAGAACGGCCTCCATACCCGCCTGGCCGATCTGCCCCTCGCCGTGCCTTTCGATTCCGTGCAACACTACGAGGATTATATCTCCCGGCTCCGCCAAATCCCGCGCGTCCTCGATCAGACCGCTGAGGTAATGCGCCAAGGCCTGAAAGATGGACTTATGCCGCCCAAGCTTGTCCTGGCGAAGTTACCCGGCCAATGCGACGGGATCGTTACCGCAAATCCTTTCCTGCGACCGACGAAGAAATTTCCCAAGGAGTTTTCCGAGGAGGATAAGAAGCGGCTGACCGATGAAATCACGAAGGCGATCAATGACGATGTCGTTCCCGCCTATAAGAAGTTCGCTGAGTTTCTGCGCAACGAATACGATTCAAAAGGGCGTGACGCGCTTTCGATCGAAAGTCTGCCGGATGGCAAACGACGTTACGTCGAAGCGGTCAAGATGATGACCACGATGAATGTAACCCCGGCCGAAGTGCATGCGCTGGGGTTAAAGGAAGTCGCGCGTGTCACCGCGGAGATGAACAAGCTAGCCCAGTCGCAAGGACATAAGGACCTGCCCGGCTTTCGTGACGCGATCAACAAGGATCCCAAGTGGACGCCGCAAAGCGAGCAGCAAATCCTCGATGACTACGAGAAATACATTCACCAGATGGAACCCAAGTTACCGGAGTTATTCGGACTCTTGCCCAAAGCTCCCGTGACCGTGGAACCCATCCCGGATTTCGCCAAGGCGGAATCGACCCACTATGTTCCTGGCACACCCGATGGGAAACGACCGGGACGCGTCGTGGTAGCCGTGGCTGACCCGACCAAGCGCACCATGGTGGACGACGAGGCCGTCGCTTATCACGAAGGCGTTCCGGGTCATCACTTGCAGATCAGCATCGCCCAAACCTTGCAGGGTCTGCCCAAGTTCCGACTGCACGGCTTCTATTCCGCTTACGCGGAAGGCTGGGCGCTTTATTCCGAAGAGCTGGGCAAAGAAATCGGCTTCTACCAGGATCCAGTCTCTGACTACGGCCGGCTGAACTCCGAGTTATTCCGCGCCGTGCGCCTGGTGGTTGATACGGGCATTCACGATCAAAATTGGACTCGCGATCAAGTCATCAGTTACATGCACGCGAACGACGTGAATGACGCTCTTGCGCAAACCGAAGCCGATCGCTACATCGCGTGGCCGGGCCAGGCTCTGGCTTATAAGATGGGACAGTTGACGATTCGCAAGTTACGCGACGAAGCAAAGGCCCAGTTAGGGGCGAAGTTCGATATCAAGGCTTTTCACGACCAGATCATCAACGGCGGCGCCATGCCGCTCGACCTGCTCCAGGAGAAGATAGAGCGCTGGATCAAAGAGCAAGGTTCGGCTAAGGCGAGCAGTTAGCGGAAGAACCGATAACGCCGGACCTTTGCGTGGCACCGGTGGAGAGTGCGTCGGCGCGGAATACTATCGCCACCGTAGTCGATTCGTCTCGTGAGTTCCGCGCCTATCCATTGTCTGGCCGACAGATTTTCGCGCCAAGAATTGCATTGACATCCTCGAAGCGGGGGTCCGTTATGCGACCCATGAAAATGATTCGCATTACCTTATTCGCTGCGGCGCTGTCTCTGGCGGTGTCTACAGCCTTGGCGGCCAATGTCCATTTGGGCACCTGGAAACTGAACGAAAGCAAAAGCAAGCTGGCTGCCGGGACGCCTCACAACACCATGGTTACATACCGCACGGGCGACAATGGAACGATCAAGCTGACTTGTGACGGCATCGATAAGGATGGAAAGGCCACGCGCTGGACGTGGCAAGGCAAGTTCGATGGCAAACAATACAAGGTGAAGGGAGCCGGACCAGCCGACTCAATGGCGTATACGATTCAAGACAGTCACACCAATATGCTGCAAGGAGTAAGACACGGGAAAGTCGTTCTGAGTGGAGCAATCCAGGTGGCGCCGGATGGAAAGTCACGCAAAGTCACGACTACAATTGATGGCAAGACAACCGTTAGTTATTACGACAAACTGTAAGTTGGAGCGATCGACTAAGCGGTCGTCAACGGACGCGGTCCACTAGCGGGCTGGATTCAATCGACAGGAGCTATTTAGGTTAGTAACTGTGGCTCCGCAGGGAATAGTTACTCTCTTCTGAGAATGGCTTAGTCATTCTCAGAAGTATTCCTATATGGCGTCCTCGGCACGGCGAAAGATCGTGTCGGCCAGCCGACGCGAAGCGCTACGCCGGATTACGGCTCAGGCTGCGGCTGCGAGCGTTGGGCGCCGGAAGTGCCTGGCGCGGGCGGTTCGAGACTTTGAATTAGCGGTGCGGCGGACGAAGACGTTAAGGAAAAGGAAGAAACGCGCAGGAGCGATTTTTTGCATGTCCTCCCGCTTAAGCAACCGTTGTGCCCGAGCGCGAAATTCCGCCTACGATTTTATTCGTTAGGCTGCGATAGCCCGGCGATCATGCTGTCGAAGCGCGGCACCGGATGGGAATAGAAGGGATATGGGCGTTTGGCGTCGCTCGGGCGGAAGCGCCAATACTTGTACATCCAGAGCCATGGAGACGGATTCTGCCTGACAACCGGCTCAAATTGGTCCCAGCAAAGTTGTGCGATCTGTTGATCGGTTGCGCCGGGCGGAATCTCGAGCTTCGGATGAAAGACAACCCGGCATCGCCCATCGGGAAGTGGAACCTGATGCACAGGCACAATGGGCAGACCGGTGCGCCGATGGAGCCAGGCATGCGCGTAGGTCACCGACATTTTCATGCCGAAGACATCGATCGGGACGGAGGGTTGGCGTGGATGAACGGTTAGATCGACGAGGATGGCGGCCGTGCCGCCGCGCCGCAATGCCTTGTAAAGCCGGACGATAGCGCCTTCGCGCTGGACAAAGGTGTGACCGGAGTGCTCGCGCAATCGATTAAAGATTGGATCGAGGAGCGGGTTCTTGAATTCCTGCGAGACGACGGTCGCAACCAATCCGCGGTAAGCAGCCGCCAGGCTGAACCACTCGAAGTTACCGTAGTGGCAGGCGGCGATGATACAGGGACCGGTCGGACCGACGGTGCGGCAGAATTCTTCCCAGCCTTCGAACTCGATAAAGTCGGTCCAGTTTTGCGCCGTGATGCGCGGGTTCCAGAAAAGGTCGAGCATCGTGGCGGCAAATTGCTGATACGACTCGCGTGTGATGCGGGCGCGTTCCGATGGCGAAAAACGATCGCCAAAGGCCGCTTCCAGGTTGCTTAGAGCCACCCGCCGTCCCTGCACATCCAGGTGCGCGGCCAGCGCGCCGCAGATTCGCCCGAGCCTGACGACCGCCCGGCGCGAGAGGCTCGGGATGAGAGCGCCCAGTGCACGGACGCCTATCCATTCCCACTTGTGTCGAAAGGATTTCCAAGCCGATTTCATCCCGTGATCGTCGTTAGGCTAAAGCGCGCCGCGGGATGCGTTCGTTGACTTGGAAGGGTTTAATTTTACTTTTGCGCAGGCCGCCGCCCGCCGCGTCTCGCATCATTGTGAAATACGTCCTCTTCGTCTGTACCGGCAACATTTGCCGCAGCCCAATGGCCTTGGGACTGTTCCGCCGTCTGCTCGGCAATCGCAAGGACATCGAAGCGGATGCCGCTGGAGTTCACGCCGTTCGTGGGCAGCCGCCGAGCGTGCACGCGGTAGAAGTGTGCCGGAAGCGCGGGATCGACATTAGCGCCTTCCGCAGCCAACCCCTGACCGCGACCTTGGTTGATCGCGCGACGCACATTTTCGGGATGACCGGCTCGCACCTGGAGACGATTCATCTTCTCTTTCCGCAGAGTGTGGAGAAGACATTTCTCCTCCGCGAATTCGAAGAGCCGGGCGCGACCCTTTGGCGCGATCTGCCTGATCCAATCGGGATGGGCCGCGAGGTCTATCAGGAATGCGCCATCTGCATCGAAAACGCTTTACCGAGCGTGCTCGACTTCGTAGAAGAATCCGAAATGGTGGTGCCCCATTCCGGGGGCGCTTCCGGACGTTCCTTGGGAAATATGCCTCAACATCTCGAATCTGAAGCCGGCGACGAATTGGAAAGCGGCAGTTCAGGAGGGCCACTGCGCAAGGTCGATCCAAAAATTTACGAAGCGATCGTCGCGGAGGAACGCCGCCAGCGCGAGAACATCGAGCTGATTGCCTCGGAAAACTTTACCAGCCGTGCGGTCATGGAGGCGCAAGGCTCCTGCCTGACGAATAAGTATGCCGAAGGTTATCCCGGCAAACGCTGGTATGGCGGCTGTGAGAATGTCGACGTGGTCGAACAACTGGCGATCGATCGCGCGAAAAAGCTTTTCGGGGCGGAACACGTCAATGTCCAACCGCACAGCGGCGCGCAGGCCAACATGGCGGTTTACTTTGCCGCGATTAAACCAGGCGATCGTATTCTGACGATGAACCTGGCCCACGGCGGCCACCTGACTCATGGTCATCCGGCCAATTTTTCGGGAAAGCTTTATCAGGTCACGCAATACGGCGTGAGCGAGAAGACCGAGCAGATCGACTACGATGCACTCGCCAAACTGGCGGAAGAAGTGAAGCCTCAGTTGATTACTGCGGGCGCGTCGGCCTATCCGCGCTTCATTGATTTTCAGCGTATGCGGCAGATCGCTGACTCGGTCGGCGCGTTGCTCTTTATCGATATGGCGCACATCGCCGGCTTGATTGCGGGCGGAGAACATCCAAGCCCGGTGCCGCACGCACACTTCGTCACGACGACGACGCACAAAAGTTTACGCGGACCGCGCGGCGGGATTGTCCTTTGCCAGGAACAGTTTGCCAAGCCAATCGACGCTTCGGTTTTCCCCGGGGTACAGGGCGGACCGCTCATGCACGTGATCGCAGCCAAGGCGGTTTGTTTCCAGGAAGCGCTCCAACCGGGTTTTCGCGAGTATCAGCGGCAGGTGGTGGTGAACGCGAAAGCGCTCGCGGCCGGTGTGGCCAAGCATGGTTTCCGCATTGTCTCGGGCGGAACGGACAATCATCTCATGCTGGTCGATCTTCGCCCGAAGGAGATCAACGGCAAGGATGCGCAAAACGCGCTCGATCGCGCCGGCATTACCGTGAACAAAAACGCGATCCCGTTCGACACCTACCCGATCTTTAAGCCGGGCGGGATTCGTCTGGGCACTCCGGCGGTCACAACGCGCGGCATGAAGGAAGAAGAGATGCTGGAAATCGCCGATTTGCTTGCCGAGGCGCTTGCCGGTCGCGAGGACGAACGCGTTCTTGGAAAAGTGCGCCAGCAGGTGCAGCAGCTCACCCGGCGATTTCCACTCCCCGGCTAAGCAACAATTGAAGCAGCCGATTTGAAGCTCAATTGTCATCTCTGGGAAGAAACTGATCGCATAATCACTTTCGCAGCCTAACGAATAAAGGCTCGGGCAACACAATTTCGTTTCCGCCTCGTGCTCGAATCTGCGTAACGTATCAACCATCCTGAGAACCATGAGCGACGAGCATCGACCTAATCCCTTGCGCGAGGGTCTTTCGACCAAAGCTGTTCCGCAGCCCTGCGCGATCGTGATCTTTGGCGCGACCGGCGATCTCACTCATCGCAAGCTGGTGCCGGCGCTTTACAACATTGCCGCCGATGGCGAACTCCCACCGGCAGTCGCGGTCATCGGCTTCGCCCGCCGACCCAAAACCGATGAAGAATTCCGCACAGAAATGGAGGAGGCGACGAGGAAGTTTTCTCGTCAAACCGTGCGCGACGAAATTTGGGACGGGTTCGCCAAGTCACTCTTCTACCATCAGAGCGAATTTGGCGATGAAGCAGGCTACAAGACATTGGCCGATCGGCTCAAGAAACTCGATCAGGAGAGCGGGACGCGCGGGAATCGGCTCTTCTATTTCGCCGCCTCGCCCGACAAGTTCGAGACGATTATTAATAATCTCAAGGCCGCCGGCTTGAACAAAACAGGCGAAGGCGCCTGGGCTCGAGTGATTTTGGAGAAACCCTTCGGTAGCGATCTGGCTTCGGCGCGGCATCTCAACCGGGTCGTCCAGGCGTCTTTCACGGAAGATCAAACCTACCGGATCGATCACTTTCTCGGGAAAGAGACCGCGCAAAACATCCTGGTGTTGCGTTTCGCAAACGCGATTTTCGAGCCGCTCTGGAATACGCGCTACATCGATCACGTCCAGATCACTGCCGCGGAAACGTTAGGCGTGGAAAATCGTGCCGGTTACTATGAAACCGCCGGCGCCTTGCGCGACATGGTGCAGAACCATCTCCTGCAATTGCTCTGTCTGGTGGGGATGGAAGCGCCGACCGATCTGAGCGCGAATAGCATTCGCGATGAAAAGGTGAAGGTCGTGCGTTCGCTGCGCCGTTTCGAGGAAGATGAAGTCGGCAGCCGTGTCGTTAGGGCGCAATACACTGCCGGAGCGATCGCGGGAAAACCCGTGGTGGCTTATCGCGAAGAGCAAGGCGTCGACCCGAAATCGCAAACCGAAACCTATGTTGCGCTCCGACTCCTGGTCGATAACTGGCGCTGGGCCGACGTGCCAATCTACGTTCGCGTCGGCAAACGATTGCCCAAATCCGGCACAGAAATTTCGGTCCATTTCAAAAAGGCTCCGCAGGTCTTGTTCAATCGCGAGTCGCAAGTGATCGAGCAAAACGTGCTCGTGATTCGCATTCAGCCGGACGAAGGGATTTCGCTGCGCATGCAGGCAAAAGTGCCGGGGACAAGTTTCCGGACCGAGCCGGTGAAGATGGATTTCCACTACGGAACTTCTTTCGGCAAAGCCAGTCCCGAGGCCTACGAGCGATTGCTGCTCGATGCCATGGCGGGCGACGCGACACTTTTCGCGCGACGCGACGAGGTCGAGCAGGCCTGGGCATTTATCGACACGATCGAGGAAGCGTGGGCGGCGAAGGAGGGCGCGCCGAAATTGTGCACCTATCCCGCGGGCTCGTGGGGACCCGAAGAAGCCGACGAACTGCTCGCGCGCGACGGGCGAAGCTGGAGAAGATTATGATGGATTGGGTTGCGCGCCGATCATTCGAGATGGGTGGACTCGTTAGGCAAATATCGCGCCGTCAACCCGGCTGCCGATTCCGCTGTCTTGCAAGCCATGCCTGTAGCCGCTGAAACCTTCACCGCCGGCCTTCCGGTCGAGATCGGCCAGATTCAGCTCGAGCTGAAGAAGCTCTGGGACGCCAGCAACGAAGTCATGACGCGCGCTTCGCTCGTCAACCTCGCGGTTTACAGCGAACAACCGGATTCGTTAGGCAAAAACACCGCCATCATTTCCCGGCTGGCTGAGGATCATGCCTGCCGAGCCATCGTCATCGCGGCGGATCCAGGCGCAAAGGAGAGTGGTGTGGATGCCTGGATCAGCGCGCATTGTCACGTTAGCCGCGCGGGCAGCAAGCAGGTCTGCTCGGAACAGCTTTCGTTTTCCTTGCGCGGAAAACAGTGCGGCCTTTTGCCGAACATTGTTTTTGCGCAGCTCGATTCCGACCTGCCTCTTTTTCTTTGGTGGCAGGAGGATTTTCGCGCGCCGCTCGATCCACAGCTCTGGGCCTGGGTCGATCGCCTCATCTACGACAGTCAAAGGTGGCGCAACTTCGACGAGCAGATGAATCTCGTGGAGACGGCGCAGGAGGAAGCGCGCCAGCGTATCGTCCTCTGCGACCTTAACTGGGTGCGCCTTGTCCAACTACGCATCGCGCTCGCCCAGTTTTTTGATCATCCGATCACGCACCGTCATTTGGCACAAATCAAGAGCGTCGAGATTGCTCATGCCCCGGAATTTCGCTCGACTGCGATCCTGTTTGTCGGCTGGCTGGCCGGCCAATTGGGTTGGGAGCGCGGGGAGAGCAAGGAAGACTCGTTAGGCTTTCGCTTCCAGGACGAAGAGGAGCAGGAGCGGACGATCGAAGTAAAGCTGCACGAAAAGGAAGGCGAGCCGATCAGCGCTTGCCAGGTGACGACGGAAAGCGCGGAATTTCGCATCGAACACAAAACGGGCGCGGATTTGCTCGACGTCTTTTTCGGCCGGACCAAAGGCCGCAAGATGCGACAGGTTTTGCCGGCGGGGAAAAACGACCCGGTTGAGCTGGTGGAGGAAGAGCTGATGCGCGGCGGCCCACACCGTATTTATCTCCGCGCGATCTCCAAGGTGCGCGATCTTCTCTAAGGCAGCGAGCTGTCAGCTCGCACGATTCGCCAGCGGGTTAGAGCTAGCGGTCGTGAATCACTTCGCCTCGTTCAGCGACCAGTCATAGTCCTGGTAGGTGATCCTGGCGTCGTTAGGCAAAAGCTCTTTGCGCCGCTGGTTGATGAAAGCGATCGGACCGCCCACGCCTTTGAAGTCATCCTTATACCAATTGAAAATGGCGGAGAGCGCAGCGGTCTTTTTCGCCGGCAGGTAATCGACACCTTTCTTCGAGTTCACAAAAGCAACCGCAAGGCTTTCCAATTGCGCGTCGAGCTGTTCCCCGCTGAAGGCTTCGCGATTCAGCGGCGGACAACTCCGGCTTGCGCAGTTGAGGGCAAAATGGACGCGCGGCTCATTGAACTTCGGCCGGATAATATCTTTCTCGAGATGATCGAAGCTCATGTCTTCACCAGAGACCTTGATGCGTTTGGACGTGAAGAAGGTGAAAAGAATATCCTTCACGCTCCTGGTTGGATATTTATTCAGCGCTTCGTGCAGGATCCAGGCGTTATAGGCGTTGAGGTAAAAGGCGAGCTGCTCTTTCTTGCTTAAGCTAGAAACTTTCTCCGTGGCGATACCGTCGACGACATCCTGAATGGCTTTCATATCGGCGGGATTGTTTTTCCAGTCCGCGTACTTGACTCCCTCGCCAGTGACATACTTCCCAAGCAGGGTGTTGTAGGTGGCGGCCCACCCGGAAAAACTTTTCGCGGAGCCAATCGAGACCGATGCGAACAGGAGCAGGCAGAACCCAACCCGCCGCAAGACGAGAGATGGTTTCATCGAGCGAGCTTGGGCCTGAGCCGCGGATGGAGCAAGACGGAATCGCCGGGCGCGAGCGCAACTGGAGCAGCGCCCCGGCGACAGCTCTCAGGCTGCGGTGAAACCCTGGAAAAGGTGACGTAATTTGCGAACACTGGTCTCGATCGCGAAGAGATCGGAGGCCCGCTGGCGGCCGGCCTGGCCTAACGACCGCGCTCGCTCTCGATCGTTCAGCAAACGTCCCAGCGCTTGGGCCAGGGTATGTGGCTGGTGCTCTGCAACGAGCATCCCGGTTTGCCCGTCGACAACCATTTCCGGAAGACCGCTGATCGGGGTTGAGACAACTGGCAATCCAGCGGCCATCGCTTCCATCACAACCGTCGGCAACTGATCCATCCCGCCACCTGTTTCGGTGACGCATGGTAATGCAAAGACCCAGCTTCGTGATAGGCCCTCAATCACCTGATCCTGTGGCAAAGGTCCGGCCAGCCTGACGATATCGGTCAGCCCGGTCGTCGCGATTTGCTCGCGCAGCTCCGACTCGAGCGGACCTTCACCGACAATCTCACAACGGAACTTGATTCCGCTCTCTCGCAGCAAACGGCAGGCTTCGATCAAATCCTGAAAACCCTTCTTTTCGATCAAACGTCCAACCGAAATGATGGTGGGCGTTTCCGCTGCGAAATCTGCCGGCTTGAAAAGCGAGAGATCGATCCCGTTATAGACTCGATGAATCCTGGTAGCGTCCTGGGGAAACTTGTCCTGTAGAAAGCGCACGCCGAAATCGCTCACCGTCACCACGGCCCGCGCCTCCGCGATCAACTTGCCTAACGAAACCTCAAAAGGTTTTGGGGCAAAGATATCGTTGGCATGCGCGGTAAAACTGTAGCCAATGCCAAAGAATTGCTTGAGCCAGTATCCGGTGCGCGCGGCCAGACCGGCGAAATGCGCGTGCACATGTCGGACTTCGCGCGCTTGCAGACGCGGCCCAAGCCAGGCCGCCTGGTAAAGCCGGAGAAAATCGGTCTTGCGGCCCCACTCCGTGATCGCTCTCCTGGCTGCGGCCGGGAGTTTTTCCTTATGCAAAGCGCGATCGACTTCCGCGATGAGCGTTTTCTCATCCGGCAAATATTCGACATCGCGTACGACGGCGGGGTCCCAGGTTTGAGGCGGCTCGTCGTGCGGATGCCGCACAGAAAAGATTGCGGGAACAGTCTTCTGCCTGCGCAATTCTCCGATTTCCCGGTAACAAAACGTCTGGGTAAAGGAAGGAAAACGCTCGAAGAGATACGCCAGCCCACTCATCGAACAAGGATTAGCGGCAATTTGACACTTGGAAAGGCGCGCCGGCTGGAAAAGTCCAACTCGGCCCCTTGGCCCGCACGACTCTTGCTATTTTTGAAGAATGCTTCATCGCGACTTCTTTGCCTTTTGCCGGTCGCTGCGGCTCATCGAACTCAAGGCCATCGGCAAACTCTCCCGCGTGAGACACTTCGCGGAGCATGAGATCGTCTATTCACCCGGCGAAGAAAGCGATGAAATGTTTGTGATTACACGCGGCGGAGTCGAACTTTTTCCGCCGCATCAACGGCCCGGCACCTCCACGACCTTTCTCACCCGTGGCGATATTTTCGGCGAGAGCGCAGCGCTCATGGAGTTGGCACGCGATCATACCGCGCGCGCCTGCGCGGAACTGAGCGTGCAGTGTTTTCGGCGTTGCGATTTTCCCGAACTGGTTTTGCGCGTGCCGTCGTTCTTTCTCTATCTCTCCGAGAAACTGGCGCACCGCCTCTTTCAAACCCGCGAATTGATGCACGCGCCAACGAACGCGCTCGAGCTTACCGGAAGTCTCGACAACTTCGATGTCGTCACGATTTATCAGACGATCATTCAATCGATGCAGACGGGGCTGCTCACGATCGCGGACGAGGATGGCGAGACGATTTGCACCTTCTATTTCGAAAAGGGAACGCCGCGCTGGGGTCGGTTTCAGCAGCTGAACGGCGAAGAAGCGTTCTGGCAGCTTTTCCTGCACGAGCATCGCGCGGGCAGCTTTTCGTTTTCCAATCACACGGACGTCGGCGCTGGTTGGGGTGAAGGCAGTGCGCTGACGCGGCAGGCGGACGAGATCTTGATCAATGCCATCCAGATGCGCGATCAATTCGAGGATTTGCGCAAGCGAATGGGAAGCTCCGCCGCGCGGCTCAAGCGCCAGAAACTGAATCTCTCGTGGGATAAGGCGGAGCTGCAGGAGCTGCGCCCGGTGGCGGAGGAGATTTGGCAACTCGCCTACAGCAACGAGCTGACCCTGGCCGAACTGCATCGCCGAAGCGCGTATTGCGACTGGAAAATTTACAAGACGGTCGATCAACTGGTGCGCGACGGCCTCTTCACCCTCGAGAGTGCGCCCAAGGCAGAAGCACTCGTCGAATCCTGATTTTATGAAGCGATCGTTAGGCATAGTTGTTCTTCTCCTCTTCGTCAGCGGGCTATTCTGCAATTGTTCGATGATGACAGCGCAGGGCCGGCGCGAGCGCGCCTATGATCGGTATGTCGAGAAAATGAGTCGCGGCCGGGCGCAACAGCAGCAGCATTTAAGCGCGATGCGCGCACAAGTGCCGCCGGCCATGATCAGCCAACCGGTCGTAACCGCGGACGCGTCGGGGCCGGAATCGGTCACGGCAGACAACGGGGGCGGCGGGCTTTAAGCGGAGCGAATCGCCTAACGCCTAACGAAATGGTTAGTCGCGCTGCACCGGAATTGGCCGTCCGATTTCATCCACCGCCACGTAGGTAAAGACCGCCCGCGTTACGAGCAAACGTTCCTGCCGGCGATAGCGCTGGGCCCAGACTTCGACTGGAATTTTCATCGAGGTCCGGCCGATTTTTTCCACCCAGGCATAACAGGCGATTGTGTCCCCCACCCGTACCGGCTGGAGAAATGACATGCCGTCGACTGCCACCGTGACCACGCGCGCTCGGGCGGTCTTGGAAGCAAGGATGCCGCTGCCGAGATCCATCTGGGCCATGATCCAGCCGCCAAAAATGTCCCCGCTGGGGTTGGTATCGGCCGGCATCGCGATGGTGCGGATGACCAACTCTCCCCGTGGGGATTCGTTAGGCTGTGGATCGTCCACGCGCGAGCGTAGCACAAGGCGGGAGAGTGCAAAGGCATCGCAGGTTCGAGCGCCAGGTGCTTCGCTTGCTATTCGTGATTCGCGATACGCAGAAAAGTTTCTGAACGGTACGCCCGGTGGGTCGCAGGCGAACGGCTGAGCTACAGCACGAGCATGCAATCGCCGTAGCTGTAAAAGCGATAATTCTCGCGCACCGCTTCTGCATAGGCGCGCAGGATAAATTCGCGACCGGCAAAAGCCGCCAGCAACATAAGGAGAGTCGAGCGTGGAAGATGAAAATTCGTTAGCAGCATATCGACGGCACGAAACCGGTAGGGCGGATAAATGAAAATATCGGTCGCTCCGTTCTGCGGCACGATGCAGCCATCGTGCATAACCGCCGATTCCAGCACGCGGACCGAGGTAGTGCCAATTGCCAGGATTCGTTCCGCCGCATTGATGGCACTCGCCGCCTCGGGCCTGATCGTGAAACGCTCGGCGTGCATTCGATGCTTGGCGATCGTCTCACTTTGCACCGGACGAAACGTGCCCGTGCCGACGTGAAGCGTGATAAAGGTATGCGGCAGCTCCGCCAAAATCTCTGGAGTGAAATGCAATCCTGCCGTCGGCGCAGCGACCGCGCCTGGCACATTGGCGAAGACGGTTTGATAGCGTTTCGCATCCTCCGCTTCGACGGCACGGTTGAGATACGGCGGAAGCGGAATTTCGCCACCGCGATAGGGATCGAGTTCGCGCTCGAACGTGACGAGTCGCTCGCCGTCCCGACAAATTTCCTTCACGTACCCGCTCACGCCATCGAGCACGATCGGCGCTCCTACGCGCAGTTTGCGCCCCGGCTTGATCAGACACTTCCACGTGTGCGCGTCGAGCTGTTCGAGAAAAAGGAATTCGACCAGGCCGTCGTCGGAGTAACGCCGCGCCGCCAGCACCCGAGTGTCATTCAGGACCAGGAGATCGCCCGGTCTGACGAAGTCTTTCAAATCGAGAAATCGCCGGTGCGCGATGGTTTCCGCGGCTCGATCGAGCACCATCATGCGGGCATCCTGACGGCGTGGGAGCGGACGCTGCGCAATGAGAGCGGGTGGCAGATCGTAATTGTAATCCGCCAGCCGCTCACTCATCGTCTAAGCGTAGCCCAAGCTTTCAGTTTACGATTTCTTTTTCGAGCAAGCAGAAGGTTGCGCTAGCCTACCGCGATGGACGGTTTCCAAGAGGCGCTCGAACAAGCATTGGTCACGCTGACGCGCTTGCAGCAGGAAAGCGAGCATCCGCCGCGCGCCAGCCGTAACGCGCTCGCGTGTTTGCAGGAGCTCCCGGGACTCGTTAGGCAAAGCAAGGCTGAACGCCTCGCGCCTTTGCGCGAGCGTGTCGCGGTTTGTACACGCTGTGCGCATCTTGCTTCCTTTCGCACCCAGACGGTTTTCGGTGTGGGAAACTGCGATGCCGAACTCATGTTTATTGGCGAGGCGCCGGGCGCGGATGAAGACCGCCAGGGCGAACCTTTTGTGGGAAGGGCCGGCCAACTACTGACGAAGATCATCGCCGCGATGGGTTTCACACGCGACGAGGTTTACATCGCCAACGTGCTGAAATGCCGGCCGGACATGCCACCGGGGGTGTCCGGCAATCGTCCGCCTACGCCTGACGAGATGGCAACCTGCCTTCCCTATCTCACCGAGCAGATCGAAATCATCGCACCCAAGGTGCTGGTGGCGCTCGGGGCAACGGCGGTCGAGGGATTGCTAGGCCGGCGCGAAACGATGAGCCGGATGCGCGGGACGCTGGCACACCTACGGCGAAATCCCGCTCATGATCACGTTTCATCCGTCGTATCTGCTGCGAAACCAAAGCAACACCGAGAAACGCAAAGTTTGGGAAGACATGCTGCTCGTGCTGGAAAAACTGGAGCGGCCCATCAGCGAAAAGCAGCGTAATTATTTTCGTTAGGCGTTTATCCTATCGTTAGGCCGGGAGGGTCGGATACTCCGTTTCGCAGGACAAAGCCCGGCAAGTTTCCGTCCGATTATCTGACGATCCAGAGATTGCATGGAATGACATCGGTGATCCACGAAATCCGGGTCGCCAGCTTCGGCTTTGGCTCGGGTTTTGTTTCCAGCGGAACTATGAGCAAGTCCGCCTCGACTGACTGAACGAAATTGGAAGCGCCAAATCCCGTGCTGCCGCGAAGCGAGCGCGCCTCGATTGGCACCTTCGTTTCACCGGCGGAAAGAATAAATTCCTGCAGGGCGAGTTCTTCCTCCTCCAGAGTACGCGTCTGTCCCTTGTCCGTTTTGCCGCGACGCGCGGCGCGTGCCTTATCGAAACTGGTATAACTGCGCACAACGTAGAGCCGTTCACTCTTCTCCTTCTCCGCGAGGTGGACAGTCCGGCGCAAAGCGCGCTGTGCGTGCTCGGAAAACTCGGCCAGAAAAACAAGGTGGCGCAGAGCCTTGGGTTCGAGCTCGGGATGGGTGAAAAGCATGACCGAACACGAAGCCTCGCGGACTAAGCGTCGCGCCACATTGCCGAGAAATTGCCGATGCACCGCTGCCTTCTCCAAAGCGCCGGCGACGAGCAATTCGACGCCAAGCTTCTTCGCTGCAACCAGAATAGCGTTTGCCGGATCACCTTGCTCGTAATGCACGAGAGTATCTTCGGGAAGCTTCAGCGTTGCGATCGCCTCCGCAAACTTTCGCTCAGCAGTGGCGTCATGCTTCCCAACGAAAATCATGCTTAAGCGCGCACCAAAATGCTCTCGGACGCGATTGGCCTCTGCCAATACCTGATGAAAACGTGGCGAGAACGTCGCCGCCACGGCAATGGATTGGTATGGAGGCGGATTCATGTTTGGGCGATACTTTCGTGCGCTCGACCGGAAGGGCAATCATGGCGTTGGGAATTCAAATCCCTCGCACCTTTTGGCTCGATTAATGGCCGCTGCCGAGTCCTCGCGTCTGAAAATCCAGCGGCTGACGCCGCGGGACCTGACCACCCCGTGGGCTGCGGCCACCGCGAATTGGGCTCGACGAAAAATGTACAAAACGGTGGATGAATTCCACCTCGAGATTTGGCATTGCCCAAAGCCATACGCCTGCGCGACTATCCGCCAAGATGCGACGCGCAATTTATCCCGGCAGCTTCGATCCTGTGACCAACGGTCACGTGGATGTAATCGAGCGAGCACGCAAACTTTTCGATGAAGTGATCGTGGCGGTGGCAATCAACGATCAGAAACAGCCATTCTTCACCCTCGAGGAGCGGTTGGAATTTCTTGGTCGAGTCACTCACTCTATCGAGGGTGTAAAGGTGGCGCCGCTCGATGGGTTGTTGGTCGATTTCGCAGTCGCGCAAGAAGCCCACGCGGTCGTGCGCGGTTTGCGTGCCATTTCCGATTTCGAGTTCGAGTTTCAAATGGCGCTGATGAATCGCAAATTGGAGCCAAGTGTGGAGACGATCTTCCTCATGCCAAAGGAGGAATACACCTACATCAGCTCGCGCATCGTCAAGGAGGTCGCACGCCTGGGCGGCGACGTGAGCCAATTTGTAGACTCCTGCGTGGTGGACAGTTTCGCCCGCAAACTAGCGACGACGCGCGTTGCCGGGATTCGTTAGGCAACCACGGTCCGAGGACGCCCCATACGGAAATCGATGAAACCAGTTTCCGTGGGCAGAGTGTCGTCCACCGCAAAGCCTCTCTGCATGCCAACTGGCAGGAAGGCACGAAACGATGTTTCTTAGCAACGAAGGCTCCGCCGCATGAAGATTCATCTACGACAAATTCCGGCTGGAGGTCTGCGCCTCGAGGGCGATGAGGAATGTCCGCTGCCGGAGCTCGACCCCCAGCAAGCCCGGTGCGCGGGTCCGCTGCATTACGCCTTGGATCTTGGCGTGTCGGAAGGTGCGCTTTGGGCGAGCGGCGAGCTAACCCAGCCGGTTGAACTTCGTTGCGTGCGTTGTCTTGAGGCTTTTCCCTTCGAGATCAAAGTGCCGCAGTTCAGCGTCCATATTCCGTTAAGTGGCCCGGAAGAGATCAATCTCACGCCATTCCTGCGCGAAGATGTTCTGCTTAACCTGCCGGCTTATCCCCATTGCGATCGCGAAGGCGGACGTATTTGCCCGGTTCCGGCGGTGAAAAGCGGAGACACCCCGGAGAAGCGGGCCCCTGATTGGAGCGCTCTGGACGAATTGAAGATTCGTCGATCTTGAGGCGTTGCCATCGTTAGGCGCATGATCGCGATTGATGGCCTGATCGCTTCCACGGTTGTCTTTTCGCGAAAGCCTGCTTTCCTACTGCGCTCTTATGGGAGTTCCGAAACGCAAAACCTCAAAAATGCGGTTGCGCACACGCAAGGCCTCACTTCGCTGGCAGGCGCCTCAGCTCAATAAATGTCCGCAGTGCGGCAGCAGCGTCCCCTCGCACACTGCCTGCCCCTCGTGTGGATATTATAAGGGCCGGCAGGTGCTGACAGTTGAAGGCGCTTAAAAGCGGAGGGTCGGACGCTTGAAGGTTTCGCCGACGGCGGCCTCCAGTTCCAGCGGTCACTCAGCCTTTCCCTCCTTGCATTCCAGTCCGGGAAACCGCAAACTGCCGCCTCGATGAAGATCGCTCTCGACGCCATGGGCGGCGATTTTGGGCCACCAAACCTTGTCAGCGGCGCGGTCATGGCGCTGCGCGATTACCCGCAAATCGAAAAGCTTTTCCTCGTCGGCGACACGCCGCAGATCGAGGCCGAGCTTAAGAAACACAAGTGTAACGACCGACGCATTGAAACCGTCCATTCCACTCAGGTGGTCGCGATGAGTGATGGCGCGGTCGATTCCGTAAGAAGGAAAAAGGATTCGTCGGTCAGCCGGGCTGTTGACCTTGTGAAAAAAGGCGAGGCCGCCGCCATCGTGAGCGCGGGTCACACCGGCGCCGCAGTCGCCGCCACTACGATCAAATTGCGCACCCTCCCCGGGATCGATCGTCCCGGCATTGCGGCCGTCATTCCTTCCGAAACAAATATCTTTGTCCTGATTGATGCCGGCGCGAACAGCGACGCGAAGCCGGAACATTTGCTGCAATACGGGATTATGGGCTCCGTCTATTCGCGCCATGTTCTTGGCTACCAAAATCCTTCGATCGGTTTGATGTCGATTGGCGGCGAGGACGTGAAAGGCACCGACCTGACGAAGGAGGTGTTCAAGATGTTAAAGCGCAGTGCGCTCAACTTCCGGGGCAACATCGAGGGCCACGATCTTTTCGCGCATCCGGTCGAGGTCGTCGTTTGCGACGGCTTTGTCGGCAACGTCATTCTGAAAACCTGCGAATCGGTCGGTGACGCGATTTTCAAATGGCTCAAACACGAACTCGTAAAGAACAAGGTCCGGATGGCCGGCGCCTTCCTCGCCCAGGAGGCCTTTCGAGCAATCAAGAAAAGAATCAACTACGAGGAATATGGCGGCTCGCCGCTGCTCGGCGTGAACGGCATTTGCATCATCGCGCACGGGGCGAGCACTCCGCTCGCGATCAAGAATGCCTTGCGCGTCGCGGCCGAGTCAATTGAACAGCAAGTCAATCCACATATCATCGAGGAAGTCAGTCGCTATAATGAAACGCACGCCTCGCTCGAGCCCGCGGTCCGGTAAACCGCAGCGGACCGTCTCGATCGTTGGTACCGGCAGCTACGTGCCGGAACGTCGCCTAACGAACGACGATCTTTCCAAGATAGTGGCGACGGATGACAAGTGGATCATTACCCGTACCGGGATCAAGGAACGGCGCATCGCCGCCGATGACGAATACACCAGCGATATGGGCGCGAAGGCCGCCTTGGCTGCGATGGAGCAAGCCGGCATAAGAGCGGAAGAGATCGATCTCATTCTCGTCGCCACCGCTACCCCCGACATGGTTTTCCCCGCAACGGCCTGTTTTATCCAGACCAAGATCGGCGCGAAACGTGCAGCCTGTCTCGACATTTCGGCGGCTTGCGCCGGCTTCCTTTTCGCGATCGAGATTGGGCAGCAATTCATCACTTCCCACACTTACGACACCGTGCTTGTCATCGGCGCTGAAAAACTGAGTACCATTACCGATTGGACCGAGCGCAACACCTGTGTCCTTTTCGGCGATGGCGCCGGCGCGGCCATCCTCCGCCATCGCGACAACGGCAGCCATGGCCTTATCAGCACCCACATCGCGAGCGATGGCAATTTTGCCGATATTCTCTGGATGCCGGGCGGCGGTTGCCGTCATCCGATCCGCCGCGACAACGCCGATAAGCAACTCCAGACGATCAAGATGTCGGGCAAGGAAGTCTACAAACAGGCGGTTACCGCCATGGTCGACGCCGCGAAAAAGGCACTCGAGAAAGCTGGCCTAACGATCGACGACATCGCCTGCGTCATTCCTCATCAGGCCAACGTTCGCATTATCGAAGCGATCGCCGATCGGCTGAAGATGCCGGTGGAAAAAGTTTTCGTAAATCTGGACCGCTACGGCAACACTTCCGCGGCCGCGGTCGCGATCGCCCTTGATGAAGCAAATCGGACCGGTCGCATCAAACCGGGTGATTACGTCCTCATGATCGTCTTTGGCGGCGGTCTCACCTGGGCTGGCTCGGTCATTGAGTGGTGAGCGCGCCGGCAGCAGCGCTGAATCCGCTTCTATTTGTCCGAAATTAGCAACCCGGCCTCATGCGCGTCGCGCGAGACGAGCGCACGAGTGAACATCTCCACGATCGACGATTGAAGCTTGCCCGTTTGCGTCTACGCTCAACGCCATGCTGATCGATACCCACGCCCACTTGGATTACCCGGATTTTGCGCCCGACTTCGACGACGTGTTGCAGCGCGCGACCGAAGCTGGCGTGACGCGAATCTTGACCATCGGGACCTCGATCGAGAGCAGTCGGCGCGCGATCGAACTGGCGGAGAAGTATCCGAACGTTTTTGCCGTGATCGGCGTTCATCCCAGCTATGCAGAAGAGGCGGGCGACGACGTCATGACGCCGTTGCGCGAGCTGGCGAAAAGCCCACGCGTGGCCGCGATTGGTGAGACGGGTTTGGATTATCATCGTCTGCCGAGCGAAAAGGTCGCGAAAGAACGAAAGACCCAGGTCATCACCAAGGCGCTCCAGGCGGAGACGGATGACGAAATCGAGAGTGGCATCCACGACGGCGCGCTCAAGAGCAAACAGGCGGCGATTTTTCAGCAGCAATTGGATCTGGCGGTTGAGCTGCGGCTCAACGTCGTCATCCATCAGCGCGACGCCTGGGATGATACTCTGGCAATTCTGCGCGAGTACGGCCGGCAAACCAGTGGCGTTTTCCATTGCTTTGGCGGCACGCGCGAACAGGCCGAAGAAGTGATCTCGTTAGGCCATCTCGTTTCCTTTACCGGCATCGTTACCTTCAAGAACGGCGCCCTCGTCAGGCAGGTCGCGACCGATCTTTCGCTAGGAGAGTTCATGGTCGAAACCGACTGCCCATATCTTGCGCCGGAACCGCATCGCGGAAAACGCTGCGAGCCTGGCTACACACGACTGGTGGCGGAAAGCATCGCGGCCTCCCGCGGCATTTCGGTCGAAGAATTGGCGCGAGCTACGACTGAGACGGCGGAAGAATTTTTTCGGCTCAACAACGCATGAGGTTGCGACCGCGCGCAGCTTTCACTGTCGCACTCGCTCTCCTTTCGTTAGGCGGATGCGCCACGGTCGATCGACGGCATCAGGTCATCATCAGCGTTCCCGAGCAACGAATGGCCTTGCTCGAGGATGGCGCGCCGCTCAACACCTATCCGGTCTCGACTTCGAAGTTTGGTCTCGGCGATCTGCCGGGAACAAGTTGGACGCCGTTAGGCAACCTCGAGATCGCGCGCAAGATCGGCGGCAGGGCGCCGAGCGGCGCGGTTTTTAAAGATCGGCTTCCTACCGGCGAGATTGTCGCGCCCGACGCGCCGGGTCGCGATCCGATTGTCACCCGCATCCTCTGGTTACGCGGGCTCGAGCCGCAAAACGCTTTGGCTTACTCGCGCTACATCTATATCCATGGAACGCCCGAAGAGCAGAATATAGGAACACCGGCGAGTTACGGCTGCATTCGGATGCGCTCATCCGATATCATCCAGCTCTACGACATCGTCGGCCGTGGTGCGCGCGTCACCATCGTCAATGCTCCCCTGGCGACGCTCGTTCCCGGTCTCGCCCCCGCTGCCATTCGCGTCGCCGACGCGACGCCGCAGCCGTCTCAATCGATTCGTTAGGCGAAAATCCGCCGTTGGCAAACATAAGACTGCGCGCGAAATAAGTCAGGAAACGCCGCCGTCCTAAGTGGAATAATACTTTGTTCGTTAGGTTGTTTCGACAGCAACTGACGTAAGACTTAGACGAACAAGGTCTGTCGGACGGAGACAAGCTGGACGGCGCAAAGGCCACGGTTGAAACCGGGCAACCGGATAGTCCTCAAGGTTTTGACTTATTGAGGGCGAGAGAACATTCCCAGGGCATGTGGCCAATTCGGTAGGCTGGAAGCCGGACGCCTGGTCAGCCAAGATGGCTTCACGGCATTTGGCCGAGATGCTTTTGCGCGGCGGGCTTGGCCAGAAGTGCCATATCGGCGTCGACCATGATTTCGATTAGCTCGCGGAAGCGGACTTTCGGTTCCCAATCAAGAACGCGTTTGGCTTTGGCAGGATTCCCAATCAACAGGTCCACCTCGGCCGGACGTTCGTAACGTTCGTCGTGCCGGACGAATTCCTTCCAATCAAGATCGACCCGCGCGAAAGCGATCTCGAGAAATTCACGGATGGTGTGCGCCTCGTTCGTCGCGAGGACGAAGTCGTCACCCTTATCGTGCTGCACGATGCGCCACATCCCTTCGACATATTCCGGTGCGTAGCCCCAGTCGCGTTTCGCCTCGAGGTTGCCGAGAAATAGTTCCTTTTGCAGCCCGTGCTTGATCGCCGCCACGGCGCGCGAAATTTTCCGGGTGACAAAGGTTTCGCCCCGTCGCGGGCTTTCGTGATTGAAGAGGATGCCGTTGCTCGCGCAGAGTCCATAGCTTTCACGATAGTTTACGGTCGCCCAGTAGGCGAACACCTTCGCCACGCCATACGGACTACGAGGCCAAAAAGGCGTGGTCTCAATTTGAGGAACCTCCTGGACTTTGCCAAACATCTCACTGCTCGAAGCCTGATAAAACCGCGACCGAACTCCCGTTTCGCGAATCGCTTCCAAAATGCGAATCGTGCCGACGCCGGTCACGTCCGAAGTGTATTCCGGAATGTCGAAGCTCACTCGCACGTGGCTTTGCGCAGCCAGGTGATAAATTTCATCCGGCTTCAAAGCGTAGAGCAGCTTCACCAGATTGACTGAATCGCTCAGGTCACCGTAGTGAAGGAACAGGCGCACACCGTTGATGTGGGGATCAGCGTAAAGGTGATCGATCCGCGCGGTGTTAAAGGTACTGGCTCGGCGAATGATCCCATGGACTTCGTAACCTTTTTCTAGGAGCAGGTCGGCGAGGTAACTCCCATCCTGTCCAGTGATACCAGTAATGAGCGCTTTCTTCATTAACCTGCGCTTTAACGCAGATGAGAGTCGAGGGCAATTGAAATGCGCGACCACCTCCCGGCATCGATCGAGTCGCACCTGATCTTTGGATGGCAACCGGAAAGGCACGAGGTTACGCGGCAGCCGCATGGCTGGGAAAGGGGCGTCGCCTAGCTCAAGGATTGAGTTAGCTACTTGCGATAGTTACGGGATTCTGTCAGAGTCGGGTCGTTCCCATCTCCGCCTTACCAGAAATGGCTTGCGCTTCCGAAGTCTGTCTCAAGGCGTTTTGAGGTAACAAGGTGATAAGCGAGAAGACGCGAGCCGTTTTCCTACAGGGGAGTTATCGGCTAACCCAGAGGTCGAACCTGGCGCGCAGGGCGCGTTGAGCCACAGCCTATTGCGCAGTCCCTCTTTTGGCCTAACGACATTATTCCGCCGAGCTATCGCAGGCAGATGCATTTGCCCTTCTGTCGCGGGAAAACGCTTGCGCCGACGAATCTTACTCGCTTTCTGCGCCGTGGTAGACGCGAAGGCGCAAGAATGTAGCGGGTCCTGGCATCACCATGGCGCGGCAGCGCGGGATCGCGCTGGCGGGCACATCGCGCGCCGTGGAGGTCCGCCCTTGGAAAAATCATTCAGTCGTTCGCGACAAAGTAGTCGATTCCAAGCTTTGAAGTGTTGATCATGTCGTTGCGCTCAAGCTAATAATAGCTTTAGGCAAAGCGTTAACCGAGCTTTCCTGAGATGAACCGCAAGCCATCGTTTTTTACCGAACTGAAGCGACGCCACGTCTACAGAGTTGCCGTCGCGTATGCCGCGGTGGGGTGGCTGACAATTCAAATCGCGGCCCAGGTGTCTCCTTTTCTGGAGATTCCAGGTTGGGTAGTGCGCACAGTTATTATCCTGGTCATAGCCGGATTACCCATCGCTCTAGTGATGGCATGGGCCTTTGAGCTGACGTCGCAAGGTATTAAACTGGCAACACCTTCTGATAAGGCTAGCGAGGAAAGTGCGAATCATCATCGCTGGATCTACGTCGCGGTCATCGGTGCGTTGCTTTCCGCGGGATTATTTCTCGTTGGGCGCTACACCGCTTCGCACGCCGCGGATACGAACTCGCCCGAATCAAGCGCCAAGTCGATTGCCGTAATGCCCTTCGACAATCTGAGCCGTCATCGAGACGATACTTACTTTGCTGAGGGTATTCAGAACGAAATTCTGACCAAGCTATCCGGGGTCGGCGATCTCAAGGTGATCTCGCGCACTTCCACGACCAAATACCAGAGTCAGCCCAAGAATCTGAAGACGGTCGCGCAAGAGCTCGGTGTAGCCAACATTCTCGAGGGCGCTGTGCAGCGAGCGGAGAACAAGATTCGAGTCAATGTCCAACTCATCGATGCACGGCGCGATACCCATCTTTGGGCGAAAAGTTATGATCGTGACTTGAAGGATATCCTGGCGGTGGAAAGCGAGGTCGCCGGAGAAATCGTTGAATCGCTGAAAGCGAACCTCTCACCGGGCGAAGCACGCGTTTTGGCTGCGACCTCGACTCAAGATTCGGAAGCCCACGACCTTTTTCTCCGGGGCGAGTATGAGAGACGCCAGGCGGAGAGCACGCTCGCGCCGGATGCTTTGGATCGGGCAGATGCTTTCTACCAGCAGGCCCTGGCGAGGGACCCGGACCTTGTCGGCGCGGCGGCCGGGCTGGCTACAGCTCGACTTTATCGTCATTGGTTTATCTCTCCCCTATCACCCCCGGAGTTAGATGCGGTAAAGACCTCGATCGATCGCGCCTTGGTGAAATCGCCGTCTTCGCCCGAAGCTCACTACGCCCTCGGGCTATTCTATTACTGGGGCCATCGCCAATACGCCAACGCTTTGACCGAGTTTCAGCGCACCCTGGAGTTGCAGCCTAACAATGCTTCAGCGCGACAATTCTGCGGATGGGTCTATCGACGTCTCGGAGAATGGGATCGTTCCCTCGCGGATGTGAAACAAGCTGAGGAACTCGACCCGCGCGATCCGTCCATTCCCGCCAGTCTTGGCGGGAGTTATCTGTGCCTGCGTCTCTGGGATGAAGCGCAGCGAACCGAATTGCGAGCCCTTACTCTCGATCCGCATAAAGCAGAGGCAGCCACTATTCTGGCGCTGACACAGATTAACGCCACCGGCGATCTTCAATCGGCCAGACAATCCTTTGCCGGTTTTCCGGAAGATATCCGAGCCAGCACCCAGATTTTCCAGGGAGATATAACTGCCATCGTTGGCATCCGAGTATACCTCTATGTGCTGGAGCGACGTTTTGACGAAGCAATCGAGGCGTTCGATCGCGAAACGAAGTCTGGCGACGCGAAGTTCCTTCAGCAACTCACTGGCCGCTCTGTGCTTCACCTTTTAAAAGGCGACATGGATATTGCCAGGTCTGCCGCTGAACTGGTCCTGTCCCCGCTTGAAACCAGGTGCAAGGAACGCCCTGATGATACCTTCGCGATGACCGAGTTATCCTGGATTTACCTCGCGCTTGGCCGCAAAGCCGACGCGCTGCGCATGGCCAAACAGGCAGCGGATTTGATCTCAGTGGAAAAAGATGCGCTCTCCGGGACTTTTTTCCAGAGCGGCCTGGCACAAATCGAAGCAAACGCGGGCGCTTTGGAGGAAGCGGTCGGGAGACTTCGATTGTTGCTCTCGATCCCAGCCGGTCAGCCCGTTTCCATCGCTCGCTTGAAGATCGATCCGGTCTGGGATCCGCTTCGTCATCGTCCGGATTTCGAGAAACTATTGGCCGGTCCGGAGCAGATTGGCCCAAATAAATAGTCGCGATTCCACCTCGAGGGTCAATCTCCCCGCGACGCAAGTCCGGGCACGGCGGCAGGTTGGCGAGGTGAAATTGAGGACCAGAACGCCAATCGAAGTGGCGCTGCGTTTCTGATCTTGATAGAGTCGCAACGGCCGCTCGAGCGGCTCCGATGATATTGAATCGTAACTTCAGCTCGCAGTCCATGTCGATCCTGGCCCGGATTGCCGGTCGGATTCGTGCCGCCCGACAACTTCCTTCGACGCGGTCGAGAATGACAAATAAGCTGTCTTTTTTCGCCGAGCTGAAGCGACGTAACGTTTACAAGGTTGCGGTCGCTTATGCCGTCGTCGGCTGGCTCATTATGCAGGTTGCGGCCACGGTTGTCCCGGCGCTGCACCTGCCGGAGGAGATCACGACCGCGGTCGTCGTGCTCACGTTGCTCGGCTTTCCCGTCTCGCTTGTCATCGCCTGGGCCTTTGAGATGACTCCTGACGGGATGAAGCGAACGGAGAATATCTCGCCTAACGAGCTTATCCCTTACTGGAGCCGAAGGAAGTTCGCCACATTTGTGGTGGCGAGCGCGACCGTCGCAGCCAGCCTTCTTGGGTTTCAGCTTTGGCGGGCGCACTCGCGGCCGGCACACATTCGGTCCACAACCGAGAGCTTGCCGATTCCAGAAAAATCGATCGCCGTTCTGCCATTTGATAATCTCAGCGAAGAGAAGGCCAACGCCTTTTTCGCCGAAGGTGTCCAGGACGAGATCCTAACTCGCCTTGCCAAAGTATCTGACTTGAAGGTGATCGCGCGCACTTCGACGCAGAAGTTTACAAGCACGCCCGAAAATCTGCCGGATATCGCGAAGCAGCTGGGCGTAATGAACATCCTCGAAGGCAGTGTGCAAAAGGTGAACGACCAGGTGCGAGTCAACGTGCAGCTTATCAATGCGCTAACCAATGCGCATCTTTGGGCGGAGATTTACGATCGCAAACTAACCGATATCTTTGCGGTCGAGAGCGACATCGCAAAGACGATCGCCGACGCCTTGCAGGCGAAGCTCACCAGCTCCGAAAGAACTTCGATTGCCCAGCAACCTACAACTAACACCGAAGCCTATGAGCTTTATCTCAAAGGCAGGTTTTTCTGGAACAAACGCACCGCGGATGACCTGCGGAGATCGATCGAATATTTCAATCAGGCGATTGCGAAAGATCCCGGCTACGCGCAGGCTAATGCTGGTGCAGCCCAGGCCTGGTTGTTACTTCCAGGTTATAGCGGAGGAAGTCCGCAGGATTGTTTTCCACAGGCAGAAAAGGCTGCCAGAAAAGCCCTTTCTCTGGACGAAAGTTCCGCCGACGCCCATGCCGCACTTGGCATGGTTAAGCAGCTCTTTCACTTCGATTCCCCGGGAGCGATCGCCGAGTTCCAGCGGGCGATAGAGTTAAATCCGAATAACGCAACGGCCCATCATTGGTTCGCCAATCATTCGCTTTCCGCGACTGGCCAGGTCGAACGCGAGGTCGAAGAGATGAAACGCGCTTTGGAACTCGATCCTCTCTCGATGATTATCAACTCGAATCTCGGACAGGCCTACATCTATTCACGTCGCCTTGATGACGCGATCGCTCAATTGCGTAGGACAGTCGAAATGGACCAAAGCTTTTATTTTGCCCATTACATGCTGGGACAAGCCTTGGAGCTTAAGGGTCAGCTTCCGGAAGCCGTGGCTGAGTACCAGCAGGCGATAAAATTAAACGACGACCCGTTTCCAAAAGCACTCCTCGGTCACCTCTTTGGCAAGATGGGACGAAAGGACGAAGCCAGAAGGATCCTTCAGGAGCTGCGCCAGATCAGAGAACAGCGCTACTTCGAGGCCTACGGACTCGCCTTGCTCTGTCTGGGCTTGGATGATCGCGATGAAGCGCTTCGCTGGCTGGAACAAGGGTGTCGCGACCACGACGGCTTTAACATGGGGACAATTCGCGTCGATGCATTTCTCGATCCGCTGCATGGTGACCAGCGTTTCGAAGCGCTCGCGGAACAAATCATGCCGGCGCGGGATTTTACCCAGCCTTTGTCAGCCGCGAAATGAATTCGCGCAAGTTCCTCGCCGAATTGAAGCGGCGCAATGTCTACAAGGTCGCAGTGGCCTACGCGGTCGTTGCGTGGCTGCTCATTCAGGCCGCTTCGATTCTCTTCCCGACCTTTGAAGCGCCGCCATGGGTCATGAAGGTGTTTGTCGCGGTAATCGTCCTCGGCTTTCCCATTGCGTTGGTCTTTTCGTGGGCGTTCGAGCTCACACCGGAGGGGATCAAGCGCGAGGAGAATGTCGCGCCTAACGAGGCTATCACTCGACGGACCGGACGGAAGATCGCCGGCATTACCATCGCACTGGCGGCAGTCGCGACCGGTCTCTTTGTCTTTCAACTGCTCCGTCCGAGTCTAACGACTAAAGGATCGACGCCAGCGATCGCCCGGTCTGCTTCCAACAAATCCATCGCCGTTCTACCGTTCGAAAACCTGAGCGAGGATAAGAGTAACGCGTACTTCGCCAGCGGGATGCAGGACATGATCCTGACCAAGCTGGCCGCGATTGGTGATCTCAAGGTCATCTCGCGAACCTCGACTGAGCGCTACAAGAGTCATCCCGACGACCTGAAAACAGTCGCACAGCAACTTGGCGTTGCCACAATCCTTGAAGGAAGTGTGCAGAAGGCCGGCGAACAGGTGCTGATCAATGTGCAATTGATCGACGCGGCCAACGATCAGCATCTTTGGGCGGAAGCTTACCCGCGGACGCTCGATAACATCTTTGGTGTCGAGGGGGAAGTAGCAGAAAAGGTCGCCAACGCGCTCAAAGCGAAACTCGCGCCCGCGGAATCGGCGCGGGTCGCCAATGTCCCCACGAAGAATGGCGCGGCCTTGGAGTTCTATCTTAAAGGCCGTGACCTATCCGACCGTCTGCGAAACAGCGTAGTAAGTGACCCCATAGCGACGGGTAACCAAGCGAGGGAACTGTTCAAGAGCGCCGTGGCGACCGACCCGAATTTCGCGCTCGCCTATGTCTCGTGGTCTCGCCTCGAGAGTTACCTCCATTGGTACGGAGTTGATGACAGTCCGGCAGTGATCGATCAGGCCAAGGCATCGGTGGATATGGCACTCGCCTTGCAGCCAGATCTGCCAGAAGCGCATCTCGCGATGGGTTACTACCACTATTGGTGCCATCGCGACTACCAGGCGGCGCTGCGTGAGTTTGCCATCGCCAAGGAAGGCATGCCTAACAGCGCCGAAGTGCTGGCCGCGATCGGCTACGTCTATCGCCGGCAAGGCAAGTGGGACGACGGGATCGAAAGATTGAAGCAAGCAGTAGTTATCGATCCGCGCGATTCACTCCTGCGCCGGGAAATTGCTAACTCCTATATGGCCCGGCGTCGCTATGACGAGGCAGCAGTATTTTCTGCGGAGGCACTCGCAATTGCCCCGGACGACATGGAGACGATCGAGCAACGGGCTGCGAGCGAAGCGTTTCGTGGCAATATGGAGGCAGCGCGGCAATTCATCACATCCATTCCACCCGACAAGGATCCGCAAGGCGCCGTCTCACATCTTCGTTTCAAGCTGGCGATGCTCCAAAGGCAACCAGAGGCAGCGTTAAGCGCCATCGCACACGCGCCGGAATGGTTGATTACTCGCTTCGAGCACAGCTCCGCCCCCATCGAGCTCCTTCGCGGCCAGGCCTTGAAGTTGAAAGGAGATGCAGCTGCTGCGCACGCCCAATTCCTCAACGCCGAAGCAAAGCTAAGAGAGTTACTCGCCAATCCGGAAAAGGCAGCTGACGCCAATAGCTATCTCGCGATCACTTATGCGGGACTGGGTGACAAGGAAGCCGCCCTGCGAGCCGGGCGTTCTGCGGTCGAAAGCCTGCCTATCTCGCGCGATGCAACCGTAGGGGCATTCTACCTCGATCGGCTGGCAAGAGCCGAAGCACAGGTAGGAGAAACACAATCCGCGCTCAAACATATCGATCAGCTTCTTTCTTCAGCCGCCGGCGCCGCCATCTCCGTTGCCACCGTCCGCATTGACCCAGCCTGGGACCCGATCCGACAGGAGCCCGGCTTCCAGACGTTGCTAACCAAGTACGGCGCCGCTACGCGGGACTCATCGCGATGAATGAGTTCCTGCAGCGCCTGAAGCAGCGCAAACTGGTACAATGGGCCATCGCCTATGTCGCGGCGGCCTTTGCCCTACTGCAAGGGATCGACATCGTCGCGCAACAGTTTGGCTGGCCGGAAAGTGTGCGGCGAGGGATGACTTTGGCCCTGGTTGTCGGCTTCTTTGTTACCCTGGTCCTGGCCTGGTATCACGGCGAACGTGGCGCGCAGCGAGTTAGCGGCACCGAGCTTCTCATTATCGGTTTGGTGCTCGCCCTGGGCGGCGGATTCCTCTGGCGATTTTCCGCTGCGCATTCAGCAGAAGAAAAGACCCTCTCTTCGCCTAACGATCACAACACTGAGCCGGCTGTTACCATTGCAGAAAAATCAATCGCCGTCCTTCCTTTTGAAAATCTTAGCGCCGATAAGGAAAATGCTTTCTTCACCGATGGGGTTCAGGATGAGATCCTGACCGATCTCGCACGGGTGGCCGACTTGAAAGTGATCAGCCGCACCAGTGTCATGCAGTATCGGGAAACGACGACCCGGAACCTGCGTAGGATCGGCCAGGAGTTGGGTGTAGCCCACCTTCTCGAGGGGAGCGTGCAGCGCGCCGGTGGAAAAGTCCGGGTGAATGCGCAGCTGATCGACGCGCGGACGGACGCGCATCTCTGGGCGCAGACTTATGATCGCGACCTGGCGGATGTGTTCGCCATCCAAAGCGAGATTGCGCAAACCATCGCCGGCCAATTGCAGGCAAAGCTTTCGCCTAACGAACAAAGGGCGATCGAGCAGGTGCCGACAACCGACCTGGCCGCGCACGACCTGTTTCTGCGAGCCCGGGTTTTGGACGAGCTTTCGAACGACCCGAATGGTCGCGAATATCTCTTGAAGGCAGCGCAGTTGTTGGACGAAGCGACCCGGCGCGATCCTAACTTTCTCCTCGCCTATTGTTGGCTGGTCGAAGTGCATACCGACTTATATTGGGGCGCTTTCGATCATACTCCCGCTCGACTCGATTTGGCGCACGCGGCGCTGGCCAAAGCCGAAAGTATCCGTCCGGATGCGGGAGAAGTGCACCTGGCGAAAGGCGTTATGGCCTACCATGGTTATCGCGATTACGCCGGTGCCCGGACCGAGTTTGCCCTCGCCCGCCGCGCGCTGCCGAATTCCTCTCACCTGGCCATGATGACCGCTGCCGTCGATCGACGACAGGGACTTTGGGAGGATGCCTTGAAGAACTTCCATCGTGCCATCGAGTTGGATCCGCTCGATCCCGCGACGTTGCAAGAAACAGGCTTTACCTACGGCCGTTTGCGGCGCCGGCCCGAAGGCCAGTCTTATCTGGAGCGAGCCGTGGCAGCCAACCCCGACGATGTCTTTGGCAGATCAATCCTGTGGGCCCTGGATTATTTTGATCGCGGTGAGACGACATCGTTGCGGGCGCAGCTCGATGATCTTCTGCGCACCGACCCAAATGACGCACGTCGCCTGGCCGCGTTCTATGTCGAGGTCGCATTGGCGGAACGCAATCACGCCGCCGCCGAGCATGCATTGCAGTTAGTTCCCGTGGATGGCTCGGTCGATACGACGCTGAATGCGCTCTGGCCGCATGACTGGTTTGTCGGATTGGTCGCGCAAAGTTTTGGCGATACCAGCACCGCGGAGAAGGCCTTTGCCGCGGCACGCCGAGCGGTTTTACAAACAACACAGGAACAACCGGATTACGCGCCGGGTTGGATTATTCTTGGGTTACTTGACGCGGGATTGGGTCATAAGTCAGACGCGATCGCGGAGGGCCGGAGGGCGCGCGAGTTACTCCCGATTGCAAAGGATGCATTTGATGGTCCGATCTACGCCACCGAGCTCGCCATCATCTATGCCTGGTTAGGCGAGAAGGATCTCGCGTTCGAACAGCTGAAAGAATCAGCCAGCGCTGCCGCTGGTATTCAATACGGAACCCTGAAACTCTCACCCAGCTTTGACTCGCTGCGCGCCGATCCGCGCTTCGATCAAATCCTCGCCTCGCTCGCACCAAAGGCCTCTCCACTTTCGAAGAGATGAACTTGCGCGACACCTTCGCCGGCGCAGTGACCGCCTGACTCCAAACCAAGAACGGCGGCCTTAAACGTATGACTATAGACGCGCAAACTGATCGACAACCGCTCCGCCGAGGGACTCTGGTGCTTGTTTTCCTTCTTGCCCTCTCGGTCTTTATTAACTATGTCGATCGCGGGAATCTCTCGGTCGCGGCACCCTTGCTGAAAGGCGAGCTTCACCTTTCTGCCTATCATCTCGGCCTTCTCCTTGGCGCATTCTTCTGGACCTACGTAACTCTCATGGTCGTGAGTGGCTGGCTGGTGGACCGCTTCGATGTGAACTGGGTGCTGGCAGGTGGATTCGCGATCTGGTCTTTGGCCACAGGGTTGACAGGGATAGTTCATGGCTTTGCAACACTCATGGCTTGTCGTCTCTTACTCGGCGCCGGTGAGTCAGTAGCCTTTCCGGCTTATGGGAAAATCCTTGCGCGTCACATCGCGCAGGGACACCGCGGCATCGCCAACGCTGCCATCATTAGCGGAATGAGCCTGGGTCCGGCTCTCGGCACCTTCTTCTGTGGCGGGCTCATGGCGACCTATGGCTGGCGGCCGGTATTCATTGTCCTCGGTTTCGCCGGCCTTCTCTGGCTCGTCCCGTGGATTTGCTGGATGCCCAAGGCGGCTGCCACCGTGGAGCGGGATGTTTGTCCGGCATCAGTGGGCGAGATTCTTGGACGGCGGGCATTTTGGGGGACGGCGCTGGGGCATCTCTGCAGTAACTATCCGTTGTATCTCATGATCGTTTGGTTGCCATACTTTTTGGTTAGCGAACGACACCTTTCAATGCAGGAGATGGCGCGGGAAGGTGCACTGTTCTATCTCATCTTTGCCCTCGCGTCGCCTATCTTCGCATGGCTAGCTGATGCCTGGATCAGGACCGGAGCCAGCCCGAATTTCGTCCGCAAACTCTGGATGGGAATTGGTCATTCTATCACCGCAGCTGGCCTGCTTGGATGCGCGACGGCAAGCGCACACACATCTTTCGTTTGTCTCATGATCATGGGAATGGGTTGCGGTTTCACTGGACCCACCATCTATGTCTTTGCCCAAACCCTGGCGGGACCCGCGGTCGCGGGAAGATGGACCGGGCTACAGAATGCCATTGGTAACCTGTCCGGGATTATTGTTGCACCGTTGACCGGCCTGGTGGTGGATCGCACCGGACAGTTCTGGTGGGCCTTTGTCCTGGCTGCCACTGTGACTCTTTTAGGCGGCGTTTCCTGGGTGTTTCTGACCGGACCGCTCGCGCAGGCCAAATGGCCAAGGGAAATCATTGCCGGGGATGAACTACTCGCCATCGCAACTTCGCCGACCTAGGATCAGAATTCAGCCATCCCGATGCAATTTTTTTGCCGAACTCAAACGCCGGAACGCACGCCGAGCCGCCGATTTTATGCCGCGAGCGCCTGCTTTCTACCGTAAATCGACCGTGAAGTCATCCAACTTTTCTCGGTTGTGCCATGAGTGAATTCTTCCAACGACTGAAAGAACGCAAGCTCGTACAATGGGCGATCGCCTATGTCGCAGCGGCTTTCGCTTTGCTGCAGGGTATCGACATAGTTGGACAACAATTCGGCTGGCCCGAAAGTGTGCGGCGCGGGATAACTCTGACGTTGGTTGTCGGCTTCTTTGTCACGTTAGTCCTGGCCTGGTATCACGGCGAACGCGGAGCGCAGCAAGTGAGTCGGACTGAGCTTATCCTCATCGGTTTGGTACTGGCTCTTGGTGGTGGATTCCTGTGGCGTTTTGCGGTATCGCACTCGCCGGATAGCAAAACCTCGGCTGTACCTAACGAAAGTAAAACATCCGAATCCACCCAAACCATTCCCGTGAAATCGATCGCGGTGCTGCCGATGATCAATTCCAGCGGCGATCCAGCTAACGAGTATTTCTCCGACGGCATGTCGGAAGAATTCATCTCTTCACTCTCGCATTTGCACGACCTCAGGGTCATCGGGCGTACCTCATCCTTTCAGTTCAAAGGCAAGATCGTCGACAGCAAAACAATCGGCGAAAAGCTCGGCGTCTACTATCTGCTCGAAGGAAGTGTGCGGAGATCCGCCGATCGCATGCGAATGGCGGTGGCACTGATTAAGTCCGGTGACGGCGTCACAGTCTGGTCGGAAACCTACGACCGGGATTTGAAGGACATCTTCGCGGTGCAATCGGAGATCGCCAACGCGGTTGCGAAACAGTTACAAGTTACGCTCCTGGGAGATAATGGACAGACGACGCAGTTACTTACGGCCGCAACACCATCGAATCAGAATGTAGAGGCCTACAACGCGCTTTTGCAGGGAAATTTCTCCTACGAACGCCGCAGCCCGGAGGATTGCCGCAGAGCGGTCGCCCATTATGAGGAGGCGATTCGACTCGACCCGCGTTACGCGCTGGCGTATGCGAAGCTGTCCTTTGCGACGGGAGCTCTAGCCAGTAACTACGGTGGGATTGCGAACAAGGAAAGAGAAGAAGCGACCGCAAAAGCCCGCGCCGCGGCGGAGAGCGCGCTCCGTCTTGACCCGAATCTCGCCGAGGCTCATTTGGCAAAAGGCGTAGTTTTGCTAAGTCTCGATTCCGATTTCATCGGCGCCGAAAGAGAGTTCCGCCGTGCCTCGGAGCTCGCGCCGCAGAATCCGAACGTGTCGCACAATCTTGCCCTCCTGCTGACTAACCTTGGCCGGCTCGACGAAGCGGTCACGCTCGATCAGCGAGCAATTGTGCTCGATCCATTGCGCAGCACAGCCCAGATGAGTCTCGCAGTCTCTCTTACCGCGCTTGGCCGTTACGACGAGGCAGAGGCGGCGGTGCGCAACGCTATCGCGCTCCAGCCGCAGTCCGGGGCAACCTACAAAACTCTGGCGATTATTCAGATTCTGCGCGGCAATCCGGCCGCCGCGCTGGAACTAGCGAAGCAGGAAACTGATCCGTTCTGGCGTAACGACTCCCTCGCGCTCGCCTACTTTGCACACGGCGACCAGGCCGAGGCCGACGCTCAGTTAAAAAAACTCATCGACGAGAATGCGAATGACGCAGGCAGCCAGATCGCCCAGGTCTATGGCCTGCGCAAAGAGCCGGAGAAAATGTTTGAGTGGCTGGACCACGCCTGGAGCACGCACGACGGCGGTGTAACGGAGATACTGGCAGACCCATTCCTGCGCGCCTACAAAGACGACCCGCGCTTCATTGCCTTCGCCCAAAAGATCAGAGTGATGCCGAAATCCGCCACCAAGCTATGATTACCCAGGCTGGACAAGCGATCGATTTGAAGCTCGAGATCGGACACCGACTTTTCATCGACATCGTCAATTACTCTCCGAAATGAGCGCGAAGCCTTCTTTCTCTGCCGAGCTGAAACGGCGGAACGTCTACAAGGTCGCGGTCGCGTACGCCGTTGTCGGCTGGTTACTCATTCAGGTCGCAACACAGGTCTTTCCCTTTTTCGACATTCCAAATTGGGCTGTGCGCCTCGTCGTGCTTGCAATCATCATTGGATTTCCAATTGCATTAGTCATGGCCTGGGCATTCGAGCTTACGCCTGAAGGGCTGAAGCGCACGGAGGTTGCAGACTTAGCAGCACGGAGAGACACAACCTCTCATGCGTGGATTTACATTGTAATCGTTGGCGCGCTTTTGTCCGTCGGTCTGTTCATGCTTGGCCGCTACGGATTTCCCGAAAAGAGTTCGTCGCCGGGCGCGTCTTCAGCGAAATCAATCGCTGTTTTGCCGTTGCTTAACGAAAGTGGCAACCCAAAGGACGAATATTTTTCGGACGGACTGTCGGAGGAACTAATCGCTGCATTGAGTCAAATCGGAGAACTCAAGGTCATCGGGCGCAGTTCTTCGTTTCGATTCAAGGAGCGCAAAGAGGACAGCAGAACTATTGGCGAAAAGTTAGGCGTCGCGACGCTGCTGGAAGGCACGGTCCGCAAACAGGGAAACAAAGTACGCATCGTCGCTGAACTCATTAATGCTTCGGATGGCATCGCCATTTGGACGCAAACGTTTGATCGCGAGTTAAAAGATATCTTTGCCGTGCAGGAGGAGATCGCCACGAAGGTAGCCTCCTCACTGAAGATGACGCTGCTTGGATCGGATGAACGTCCGGCGGCGCGTCCGGCAACTGAGAACACTGAGGCGCACAATGCCTATCTACTGGGCCACTTTTATCTTCAGCGGCGCAATGTCGAAGACTATCGCAAAGCAGTAAGTCATTACGATGAAGCGATTCGTCTCGATCCTGGATACGCGCTCGCTTACACGGAACGTTCCGAAGCCTGGACCCTCATCGGCGATCTCACCGGCCAGGGTAAAACAGCCTGGCCGAAAGCGCGCAGTGATGCCGAGCAGGCGGTTGCGATCGCTCCTGACCTGGCTGAAGCGCATAGCGCGCTGGGCTGGGTTCGTTTCTTTACGGAATGGAAATTCGCGGAAGGCCTGAAGGAACTCAGGCGCGCCAAAGAACTTTCGCCTTCGAATCCTACCGCCAACGATTTGCTCATGCGCGTGCTCGTCTATGTCGGCAGCCTTACCGAGGCGGAGAAACTGGCGCGAGAAGCGATCGAGCTGGATCCGCTTGCGTTCACGCCGCCGTTCAATCTTGCTCGCATTCTCTGGTTTGAGGGCAAACTGGATGAAGCGGACGCGGCGGCCCGCAAGGCCGCCGAGTTGCAGCCCGGGGCTGCTTCTAATCACCGCTACCAGGTTTTCATCGCGATACGACGCGGTGACATGGAAGCGGCATTGCGCGAAGCTCAATTAGAGCCCGACGACACCTATCGCCGTTTCGAGCTCGCACTCGCGCATTTCGCCCGCAAGGAGCACGCGGCTGCGGACGCGGCCTTAGCCGAACTTATCACCAAGAGTCGAGATATAGCGGCTTATCAGATCGCCCAGGTTTACGCCGTTCGCGGCGAGAAAGACAAAGCGTTCGAGTGGTTACAGATTTCGTTCGATACGCATGATAGCGGCATGCTGGGTTTCCCGGGTGATCCGTTGTTGAGCGGCTTACGCGAGGATCCGCGCTACAAAGACCTGGTCGCAAAACTCGGTATGCCCCAAGGGTCATGAGCGAAAAGCCTTCGTTCTTCGCCGAGCTGAAACGGCGTAACGTTTATAAAGTTGAGGTGGCTTACATCGTCGCAAGCGTTTTTTCATTTTGGCCTAACGAGTATAGGTTGCATGTCGACGGCGGTGAAGCCATGCTCGGAAAAGGTCGATCCAGTTTGGGACCCGATCCGCAATGCTCCTGGTTTTCAACCATTGCTGGCGGTAAAGGACCTATCGGGCCCTAAAGACATGAACAACCGACCCTCTTTCTTCACCGAATTAAGACGCCGCAACGTCTTGCGCGCGGCCGCGTTTTACGCCGCGAGCGCGTGGCTGCTCGTGCAGGTGGCGACGCAGATCTTTCCCTTCTTCCAGATTGCCAATTGGCTGGTGCGCTGGATCATCGTGGCCGCGGCTACCGGCTTTCCCTTTTGGGTTCTCTTCGCCTGGTTCTATCAATGGACACCGCAGGGTCTGCAGCGCGAAACGCCGGCTGCGCCTTTGCCACCAGAGGCGCGCCAGTCTCGCCGGAACGTCGATCGTTGGATCATGGCGATGCTATCCGTGGCCGTGGTTTTGTTGCTGACCGACAAGTTCGTCCTGCGCGAGAGAGCCGGGCAGATCACCGGCGGACCCGAAAAATCCGTCGCCATCCTGCCGTTCGCCAATCTTAGCCGCGATCCCGATAACGCTTTCTTCACCGACGGCGTGCAGGATGAGATTCTGACCGACCTTTCGAGAATCGCTGACTTGAAAGTGATCAGCCGCACAAGCGTCATGCAGTACAAGAGCGGCGCGCCGCGCAATCTGCGTGAGATTGGACAGCAGCTCGGCGTGGCACATGTCGTCGAAGGCAGCGTCCAGCGCGCCGCCAACAAAGTGCGAGTGATCGCGCAGTTAATCGATGCCCGCAGCGACGCGCATCTCTGGGCCCAGACCTACGATCGCGACCTGGACGATGTCTTCGCCATCCAAAGCGAGATCGCCAAGGCGATTGCCGATCAGTTGCAGGCCAAGCTCTCGCCGGCTGAGAAGAATGCGATCGAACAACACCCCACCTCTGATCTAACAGCGTTCGACCAGTATAGCCGCGCCAGAACGCTCATGCTGACGAGCACCCTTGGCGGGGCGGACAAGAATTTGCCACAGGCAGTTGAGCTATTGAATGGTGCCGTCGCACGGGATCCCTCCTTTTACGCTGCCTTTTGCCAGCTAGTCGATGCGCAGGACTGGTTATACGATGATTTGGGCGATCACACTCCCGCGCGTCTGGCGGCGGCCGAAGCCGCCCTGCAACGGGCAACAGCGCTGCGTCCCAATGCTGCCGAAACGCACCTGGCGCGCGGATCGCATCGCTATCGTGCGTTTCGCGACTACAAGGGAGCGCTCAGCGAATTGGAAGCGGCGCGTGCCGGTCTTCCCAACGATCCGCGTATCCTCGAATTGACTGCTTACATCCTGCGCCATCAGGGCAAGCCCGAAGAAGCATTACGCGCTCTGGAACAGGCGGTGGCGCTCGATCCGCGTAATCCGTCCTTGCTTTCCCAGCTGGCGATTAGTTACGAAAGCCTTCGACGTTACCCGGAGGAGAAGGCGACGCTCCAGCGCATCTTGGAGATTACACCGGATGACACTGCCGTAGCGTCCAGCATTGCTTTCGTGGATCTGGATTGGCGCGCGGATACTCGGCCTTTACAGCAATTCATTGACCAGCTTCGCTCTGAACGTGCCTCCGCAGTGGGCGACACTGCAGATCTCGCGTTTTTGTGCGCGCTGGCGAAGCGGGACTGGGCGGCGGCTGAGCAGGCATTAACAGCCTTGGGCAACAACCCTTTTTGGGGTGACCTGCTTACCTTAAGGGGCCAGTTTGGCGAGGGCCTGCTTGCGCGGGCCATGCACGATGAAGCGCGCGCGCACAAAGCTTTTGCCGCCGCGCGCTTGGAGCAGGAGCAGGTGTTGCAACAACAGAAGGATTACGGACCGGCAGTTTGTCTTCTCGGTCTGATCGATGCAGCCCTTGGCAACAAGGAAGCTGCCTTGCAGGAAGGTCGCCGTGCAATGGAGCTGCTGCCCGTCGAAAAAGATTCTATTAGTGGGGAAAGTGCAAGGGCCTACTTCGCTGTGACCGCGGCCTGGGCCGGCGAAAAGGATTTGGCGTTGCAGCAGTTGGGCACCGCAGTACCGACATACGGGGCAGCCATAGCCACGAGCTACGGCATGCTTAAGCTGTTCCCCTTCTGGGACCCGCTCCGCGGCGATCCGCGCTTCGAGCAAATCGTCGCTTCGTTAGCGCCGAAAGATGCGACTTCGACCCAGTGAAGTCCGATAACTTCTTCGCCGAGCTCAAGCGGCGCAACGTTTATAAGGTGGCCGTCGCTTACGCGGTCGTTGGCTGGCTCCTGGTTCAGGTTGCCACGCAGGTTTTTCCCTTCTTCGAAATTCCAACCTGGGCCGTGCGTCTCGTCGTGCTCGCTATCGTGATTGGCTTTCCCATCGCGCTGATCATCGCATGGGCCTTCGAACTGACGCCGCAAGGATTGAAGCGCACTGAAGATGCAGACGCCTTGCTCGCGACAAATGTCGGAGTTCCAACGCAGGCACACCGTATATCCCGCGCGTGGATTTACGTCGTAATTGTCGGCGCGGCGTTTTCGATCGGATTGTTTTTTATCGGTCGCTATACGGCGCGAAACAGTGTCTGGTGCGGCTCGCGCCGAGGCTACAGGCCCATCGATACCTGACAAGTCGATCGCGGTCTTACCCTTCGAAAATCTGAGTGACGACAAGGGTGCGGCTTACTTCGCCGACGGCATCCAGGATGAAATACTGACCAAGCTGGCGAGCATCGCTGACCTGAAGGTTATCTCACGCACTTCGACTGCCAAGTATAAGAGTAAGCCGGAAGACTTAAGGACCGTTTCGCAACAGCTCGGCGTCGCGACGGTCGTGGAAGGCAGTGTCCAGAAGGCTGCCGATAAGGTGCGCGTTAACGTGCAACTCATCGATGCCCGGGCTGATTCGCACTTGTGGGCCAAGAGTTACGACCGCGACATGAAAGACGTCTTTGCCGTTGAGAGCGAAGTCGCGCAGGAGATCGCCGATTCGCTGCAAGCGAAACTCTCGCCGGCGGAGGCCAACGTCGTGGCGAGCGCGCCGACGAAGGATCCAGCGGCCTATGATCTTTTCTTAAAAGGCGAGTTCGAACAGCGCGCCGCCCTTAACGCACTGACGCCCGAGTTATTTGACCAGGCAATCACCTGGTATCAGGAGGCGATTGCGCGCGATCCAAAGTTCGCGCTCGCCATGGCACGACTGGCTGTCTGCCGTATGCGCCGGCATTGGTTAGCCGAATCGGCGACCGAATCGGAGTTGATTGAGATCGGAAAAATCGCGAAGGACGCCCTGACACTTGCGCCTAATCTCGCAGACGCGCATGTGGCTCTCGGAGTTTTTCACTATTACGGCTTTCGTGACTACGAGCCAGCCTTGGCGGAGTTTAAGCGTGCAATCGAATTGCAACCTAACAACGCTGAGGCGTTGCAATTTTCCGCTTACGTATATCGCCGGCAAGGGCAATGGAACCGGGCTTTGGAAGGATTGGGAAGATCGCTCGAGCAAGACCCGCGCAATGCTTCGGTCACGGGAAACGTTGCCCAGACCTACTGTTTTCTGCGGAAGTGGAAAGAAGCCGAGAGCACAGCTCGGCATGGCCTGACTCTCGATCCACACGAAGCTACCAGCATGGGTATGTTACTCCTGAGTCGCTTGAACCTGGATGGTAACGAGAAGGAAGCTCTCCGAGTGCTCGCTACGTTCCCCACCGAAGACTTATTGCTTCCGAATGGTGGCACCTTTGTCATGGTCATAGGTCGCCGCGCCGAAGCTCTTGTCTTAAACCGGAATTTCAACGCCGCCTTAAAGACATGGGAAACAGGACCGGGTGCAACAAGCGATGAAAGGCAAATACTCTCGGCCAAAACAGCCATCCGTGTCCTGGCTGGCGAGGTTACCGGCGCACGAACTGATGCCGATAAAGCACGTGAATTATTGGAGGCAAGATTGCTGGAGCATCCGGGCGACACGCGTTCGATGAGAGCACTGAGCTGGGCTTATTTGGCTCTGAACCGCAATGACGATGCAATCAAGATCGCCCGGCAGGCGGTCGACCTCATTCCGGTCGAGAAAGACGCTGGGCTGGGCCCTGCCAACCTGGCTAGCCTGGCTGAAATCGAGGCGCGGGCGGGCGCCACCAGTAATGCCGTGAGCATTCTTCGGCGACTGTTATCCATTCCCGCCGGCGAGGCGGCTTCCATTGCGCGGCTAAAAATCGATCCGGTCTGGGACCCGATCCGCAACGATCCAGGCTTCCAGCAACTGCTCGCCGGTACTGAGCACATCGGACCTTAGCAAGCGATTAATATGAACCGTCGCGCTGAAAGTGTTGCCTTCATGGGTCATCCTAAAGGCCTCTTCTATCTCGCCTTCACCGAGGCATGGGAACGATTCTCCTTTTATGGAATGACAGCGCTGGTCGTTCTCTACATGGTGAACCAGTTACTGCTACCAGGGCACGTGGAACATATCGGCGGCTTTGCTAGCTTCCGTGCCACGGTGGAATCGGTTACAGGCCCGCTCTCGACCCAGGCGCTGGCATCGCAAGTTTTCGGACTCTACTCCGGCTTTGTTTACTTCACGCCGTTACTTGGCGGCATGATTGCCGATCGCTGGATAGGGCAGCGCAATGCGGTTGTATTCGGCGCCCTTTCCATGAGTGCCGGTCATATCGCCATGAGCTTTGACCAATCATTTCTTCTCGCCCTCTTACTACTGGTTATTGGCTCGGGTTTTTTGAAAGGGAACATTTCCGCGCAGGTAGGCGCCCTTTATCCTCGGGAGGACGAAGCGCGGCGCACCCGCGGTTTCATCATCTTCTCCACCGCCATCAATATTGGTGCCGTGGTTGGTCCTTTGCTCTGCGGTTTCCTCGCTCAGGTTTATGGCTGGCACTATGGCTTTGGTATCGCCGCGATCTTCATGCTTCTCGGCCTTGCCACTTATCTCTCTGGCTATCGCTACCTGCCAGCGAGAGTGGAACGGCGCACGTTCGAGACGACTCGATTTACCGCGCCCGAAAGACGAATTGTCTTCGCGCTCATCGCCGTGATCGTTATCACCATCTTCGAGTCCACCGCATACTTTCAACTCTACAACGTAGGTCCGATCTGGATTCAACAACACGTCAGAGCTGATGTCGGCGGCCTTCGCATTCCGGTCCCGTGGTATCAGTCGCTGATTGCGTTTTTCAGCATCGTAGGCGTGCCGCTCTTGTTCTGGATCTGGAGACGCCAGGCTTTGCGGCAACGCGAGCCGGATGAGCTGGCCAAGATCGGTATAGGAGCCTGGCTGGCTGCTGCCAGCTATCTTATCCTGGTAGTCGCAATCTTTGTTTCGGGCGACGCGTTGGTTCACCCGATCTGGCCATTCCTCTGTAACGGACTCATGGGAATCGCCTTTCTTTACTACTGGCCTACCCTGCTCGCATTGGTTTCGCGGGCCGCGCCGGCCAAAGTGAATGCCACTCTGATGGGACTTGCCTTCATGAGCCTATTTATCTCCAACAATCTCATCGGCTGGCTGGGTGGCTTCTACGAGAAGATGGGACCGACCCGGTTTTGGACGATGAATGCGGCTATAGCCGCCGGCGGAGGCCTCCTTGTCCTGTTATTCGGCCGTCGCCTTGGTCGCGCGCTCCACGCGGTGCATTGATCGCGGGTTCATTTCTTAATTCCTCTTTCAGCTATTTCTTCTAATCTGCGTGCTTATGAAACCGTTAGCTAGACCCGCGGAATGAAGTCCAACAACTTCTTCTCCGAGCTGAAACGGCGAAATGTCATCCGCTTTGCGGGGCTGTATCTGGTTGGCGCGTGGCTGATCGTGCAGGTGGCAAGCACAGTGTTGCCGATGTTCGGCGCGCCGGAATGGTTGCCGCGCAGCATCGTGGTCTTGCTCGTCATCAGTTTTATCCCGGCGCTCGTTTTCAGCTGGGCTTTTGAGCTGACACCGCAGGGTTTAAAGCGCGACGAAGAGGTGCCACCCGAGCAATCGATCGCGCCGCAAACGGGACGCCGGATGAATCGTTTGATCATCGCCGTGCTCGTGCTCGCGCTTGGCTATTTTGCTTTCGACAAATTTGTTCTGACTCCACGGCGCGAAGCAGCTTCGCCTAACGACATTAGGACATTATCAAATTCTAACTCTGTTGCGGTGCTCGCTTTCGACAATCTCAGCGATGACAAGGGCAGCGAGTATTTCTCGGATGGAATCAGCGAAGAGTTGCTCACTGTCCTGCAAAAAATTCCCGGATTGCACGTCGCGGCACGCACCTCGGCGTTTTCGTTCAAAGGCAGGAACGCGACCGCGCAGGAGATCGGGCAGAAACTCGGCGTCGCGCATCTGGTTGAAGGAAGCGTGCGCAAAGCTGGCGACGTTGTGCGCATCGCGGCCCGGCTTACCCAGGCTAACACTGGCGAAGAGCAATGGTCGGAAAATTACACACGCAATTTAAGGGATGTGTTCGCCGTCCAAACCGAACTCGCCCAGACCATCGTGGAGCAACTACGCGCTCAGCTCACTGGCGGCGCGGTCGATCCAGCAGCCAAGGCGACCATTGAAGCACAGGTGCAGGCGGCCGAGAAAGGCGGGACAAAAAACGCGGAGGCGCATGAGTCTTACTTACAGGGCCGTTTCTTCATGAATCGGCATTCCGAAAAGGAGACGGACCAGGCTCGGGCAGCCTTCGAACGCGCGGTCGAGTTGGATCCAAAGTTTGCCCTTGCTTGGGCAGGGCTTGCTTATACTCACGTTTGGGATTGCAACTACGCCACTGAAGGAGGACAGAAAAGCTTCAACGCGCATCTCGCCGCCGCGCGCGAGGCCGTGGAACGCGCTCTCACCCTCGAACCAGACTTGCCGGATGCCTTGCTTACCAAGGCGATCATCGAGACAAATTTTGATTACAATTTTAAAGCTGCCGCGGAGACACTGCACAAGGCTCTTGCCCTGGCCCCACAAGATCCAACGCTGCTGGAGTGGGCAGGAAATCTAGCTTTCACACGCAACGAAGCCCAGGAAGGTCTCGACCTTTTACGGCGTGGAGTTGCATTGGATCCGGTGAATGCCCAGGCCCGGGCGATTCTCGCGAACAATCTGTCGAATGCAGGAAATCAGGAGGAATCGCGCGCGGAATACCAGCGGGTCATCGAGTTGAATCCATCGGCGCCAAATTCCTACGCGGCCATCGGGATGACTTATCTTTTACAGGATAAATTTGAGGAAGCGGCGACGGCGGCAGAAAAGGATACGGCCGATTGGGCACGACTCCTCACCTTGAGCTGCGCGCGCTGGGGTCAAAAGCGAGTTCCTGAATCCGATGCGGCGCTCGCAGAGTTAATCGCAAAGAATGGAGAAGTCGCCGCTTACCAGATTGCCGAGGTTTACGCGTATCGGAAGGACAAAGATAAGGCTTTCGAATGGCTGGAGCGTGCACGCCGCCAGCGCGACGCCGGCATACCCGAATTGCGCCCGGATGTTCTGCTAAAGAGTCTTCACGACGATCCACGCTGGGACGCCCTTTTGCGTTCGGTCGGCCTAGCCGACGATCAACTGAAGTGAGCAGGCGCAACTTCTTGGCCGAGCTGCTAATTCGCATTTTCTTAACCTGAGGCGGAATGAATATGAACTGGCTATTTGAAGCAGAGATCTGGATTGGACTGTTAACGCTTACCGCGCTTGAAATCGTTCTCGGGATCGACAACATCGTTTTCATTTCCATTCTTGCCGGGAAGCTGCCTAACGAACGACGGAGCAGTGCCAGGAGATGGGGTTTGACCCTCGCCCTTGTCATGCGTGTACTCTTACTCCTTTCGATTTCATGGGTCATGGGTTTGACTCAGTCGCTTTTTTCGATCGGGGAATTCGACCTTACCGGTCGAGGCCTTATTCTGATCGGCGGAGGCCTCTTTCTTCTCGCCAAAGGCACCCGCGAAATTCATCACCGGGTCGAAGATACCGGCGGCACGACTAGACCAGCTGCACGGTCATCGTTCTCCGGAGTCTTAATGCAAATCGTGCTTCTGGACCTCGTCTTTTCAGTCGACTCTGTCGTCACCGCAGTCGGAATGGTGAATCAAGTCGGGGTCATGATCGCCGCGGTCGTGATTTCCATCCTGATCATGATGATTTCGGCCGGGACGATCGCCTCGTTCATCGAGCGCCATCCGACCCTGAAGATGCTTGCCCTGAGCTTCCTTCTCCTCATCGGAGTGAATCTGACCGCGGAAGGGCTGGGATTTCATATTCCAAAAGGATACACTTATTTCGCAATGGGATTCTCGCTCCTGGTCGAGCTACTGAACATCAAGGCGCAAAAGCGAAAGACCTCGATTCCAGTCACTGCATAAGTGAGCGCTACTTTGATCAAACGCTACGCTGACATGGCCGCCTGCCGGATCAGTGAAGCATATGCCTGGCGCGGAGAGAAGGATCGCACATTTCGAACGGCTGGAGCGCGCGCGACGGCGACGCGACTCGGGCCTGATCAGCGCCGGAAGCGAACCTTTCTCCGAGAATCTCTGGGAAGATCCGCGGTGGGATGACTTTTTGCGCACCATGGGCCTGGCCAACGACCAACTGAAATGAGTGCGCGGCGCAAACACTTCGACTGATGAATTTTTTCATCGAACTAAAGCGACGCAATGTCATCCGCATGGCGGGACTCTATCTGGTTGGCGCTTGGCTAGTCGTCCAAGTGGCCGGGACAGTGCTCCCGATGTTCGGAGCGCCCGAGTGGCTTCCCCGCACCATCGTCGTTTTGATTGCTATCGGTTTCATCCCGGCAATCATCTTTAGCTGGGTTTTCGAACTGACGCCCGAAGGCTTGAAGCGCGAGGAAGGTGTGGCGCCCGAGCGATCGATCACTCCGCAGACCGGTCGACGGATGGACCACATGATCATTGTCGCGCTTGTGCTCGCGCTCGGTTATTTTGCTTTCGACAAGTTCGTGCTCACACCGGGGCGCGAAGCGGCGCTTGTGGCCCGTGCCGTGCCTAACGAGTCAAAGTCGTCTGTCATTAACGCAAAATCGATTGCCGTTCTTCCATTCGAAAATTTGAGCGAAGAAAAAGCCAACGCCTTCTTTGCCGAGGGCGTGCAGGACCAAATCCTGACCGACCTTTCGCAGATTGCCGATCTGAAAGTGATCAGCCGCACTTCGGTCATGCAGTACAAAAGCGACGCGACGCGCAACCTGCGCGAGATCGGACAGCAGCTCGGCGTCGCGCATGTTGTCGAGGGCAGTGTTCAACGCGCCGCCAACAAAGTGCGGGTGATTGCGCAATTGATCGATGCCCGTAACGACGCGCATCTGTGGGGGCAAACCTATGACCGCGACCTGGACGATGTGTTCGCCATCCAAAGCGAAATCGCCAAGGCGATCGCGGATCAGCTACAGGCGAAGCTCTCGCCTAACGAGAAGAAAGCCATCGAGCAGCCGCCCACCACTGATCTGGCGGCTTTCGACCTTTATAGCCGGGCGAAGTCACTTCTCCTCACGGCAACTTTCAGCGTGACGGGCGATCCAGACGTGCGGAAGGCAATTGAACTTCTGGATGAAGCGGTGCAGCGCGATCCCTCATTTTTCGACGCCTACTGCCAGCTCGCCTATGCCCACGAATCCCTTTATGCAATAAGCGGGTCTGATCACACTCCCGCCCGGCTTGCGCTGGCTGAAGCTGCGGTGCAAGCCGCGACACGGCTGCGGCCGGATGCTGCCGAAACGCATTTGGCGCGCGCACAATATCTCTACTACGGGCTGCGCGACTATGCCGGCGCCCTCGCCGAATTGGAGATTGCACGGCGAGCGTTACCCAATGATCCGCGTCTCTTCGAACTCACCGGCTACATTCTGCGGCGGCGCGGCCAGCAGGAGGAAGGTCTGCAGAACCTGCAGCGCGCGGTGGAGCTGGATCCGCGCAACTTTTATACTCTGCAACAGATCGCGGTCAGTTACCAATTACTGGGGCGCTATGCCGAGGCGGTCGCTGCGCTGGATCGCGCGTTAGCGATCGTGCCCGACAACGCCGAAACGCGGGCCACTCGTGCAGGATTTTACGTCTTCTGGAAAGCGGACACGCGCCCGCTCCACCAAACGATTGATGCGATCCTCGCGCAAGGACCGAGCGCTATTCCTAGCGCCGCGAATTTCTGGTTTGCTTGCGCTCTGGCCGAACGCGATCCGGCTGCGGCCGAACGAGCGCTCGTCGCGCTGGGCGACAATCCATGCTGGTTCGAATCCGCGATTAGTCTGAGCCACAGCTTTGGTGAAGGGCTGCTGACGCGCATGACCAAAGATGAGGCACGAGCGCGCGCTGCGTTTGAAGCGGCTCGCGCCCAGCAGGAAAAGATCGTGCAGGCGCAGCCGGACTACGGCCCGGCGCTCTGCGTCCTGGGCTTGATCGACGCTGCTCTTGGGCGGAAAGACCTGGCCTTGGACGAAGGCCGTCGAGCGATCGCGCTCACGCCGCTGGAAAAAGATGTCAACAACGGCAGCCGCGTTCTTCAGTATTTCGCCATCACGGCAGCGTGGGCGGGCGAGAAGGACCTTGCTTTGCAGCAGCTGGAAGCTGGGCTGCGTGCTCCCGCCGCATCATCGATGCTGAGCTACGGCGCCTTAAAACTGTTCCCGGTCTGGGACCCGCTGCGCGGCGATCCGCGCTTCGAAAAAATCGTTAATTCGCTCGCGCCGAAAGTGAAAACAGCGAGTTCAAAGAAGTGAACGCCGGGAGGTTCTTCGCTGAGCTACGGCGGCGCAATGTTCAAGGTCAATGACAATTCGTCGACTCAAATGCTAAAAGGCAGTCAATGACTCCTGATAAGGATGGGAACGGGCTAGTCGCAAATGCTTCGTGTCAGACGCCCGCAACGCAAGAGTGGCAACGGATCGCAAATCATAAATGGCATATGGATGCCGGAGGCCGAGACTCCGCGAACGTGATATTGCGGGAGGTTTGATGCATCTCGATTTCACCAGCGCGCTTAATCTTGTTTCGACCGTCACCTTGATCGGGGCGCTTGTCTTTACCGGCATGCAGGTGCGCGCCGCTAATCGCGCCCGTCGCGAGCAAGCAGCCGTGATTGCGATTCAAACCGCTGCCTTGAGTGAGAACTCCGCCCGGATTTTAGAGTTACTCGGCGAGATCCCGGAAGATGCTGCCTCCAGCGTGATCGAGAATCTGGACGAAGACGCGAGACGCCAGATTCTTCAGTTTGGACTAAGGCTGGAGGTGACGGGCTACATGGTTTCTCATGGAATGGTTGATCTGCAAATCGTTAACGACCTTGCCGGTGGTGCTGTTCTAGGCTTTTGGTCGCGCGCGAAAGATTGGATCGAGCAGCGGCGGAAGCGCACCAATCAGGAAGAATTCTTCGAATGGTGCGAATGGCTCGCGAAGCAGATCATGCAGTATCGCGCGACGCAGTCGTACGTTCCGGCCTACTCGCGAATTCCTGACGGCCCTCCATCATGACTAACGAGGAATTGAAACGCTTCGCGCAGCATTACGCGAAGGCGTGGTGCAGTCAGAATCCAGAGAGCGTCGCGGCATTTTTTGCCGAGCATGGCTCACTTAGGATTAACGAGGGGCCGCCCGCGATCGGACGCACGGCCATTGCCAGGGAAGCGCAAACGTTCATGACCGCCTTTCCCGACATGACCGTGACTTTCGACAAACTCGAGCCACAGGACGACCGAACGATCTTTCATTGGACATTGTTTGGGACCAACACCGGAGCCGGCGGCACTGGAAATGAGGTTTGTATTAGCGGCTATGAGCTTTGGAAGATAGACCATGAAGGACTTATCATACAATCCCAAGGCCACTTCGACGCTGCCGATTACCAACGCCAGCTCAATAAGAAGTAACCATGACTCTTAGCGACCTGGCGAACGTCCTGCAGAGAATTCCAGCTACCGGCTTGGTAAATGGAAACGTGAGACGAGTTGCGTAATTCAAATGAGACTAACTAACATTATCTGCTGCGTGATCGGTGTAGTAACCTTGACTGCCAGCGCAACCGGGGCCGACGAAGTCACTATCGTTCGCGATGTCGCTGGACCGGAAGGTCCGTTGTATCTCAACGGCAACCTTTACTACGTCGGCTGGGTCTCCAACACATTGTCGAAATGGGATGGCAAGACAGCCACGGTGTTGAATCACATCGACGGCTGCGGGCATAACGGGCTCGCCTTGACGAAAGAGAAGACATTCCTGCTCGCGTGCACTAACGATCCCGGGGCAATCCTGGAACTCGATATGACAGGGAAGGAGTTGCGCCGATGGGATGTCGATAGCAACGGCAAGAAGTTTGAAGGCGGAATAAATGATATTGTGGTGACCGCCAACGGCGGCGCATATGCCTCGGTCTTCGGCCCATACGCTGACCCACCAGTGCCAACCTTCGTCATAGGCAAGATTCTCTATCTTGCCCCGGGTAGTCAGAAATGGGTGGAAGTAGCAAACGACCTCAATTACGCAAACGGAGTAGGCATTTCGCCAGATCAAAAGACTCTCTACGTCAGTCAAACAGTCAGCAACTGCATCCTGAAATTCGCAATCGAGGCCGACGGCTCATTGAGTCATCGATCGAATTTTGTTCTCCTCAGTCTCCTCACAAAAAACAAGAAAGACTCGCCGTGGCTTGGACCGGACAGTATGAAGGTCGATCAGCAAGGGTAATATCTATGTTGCCCAATGGTTCGGCGGCAAGATCCTGAAGCTATCTCCCGAAGGCAAGCTCCTGCACCTGTTTAAGATCGCCGCAGGCGATGGCACCACCAATGTAGCTTTCGGCGAAGGCGAGAAAGACCTGTATGTCACTGTGGTGAAAGATCCAAGCGATCCCAAGGCAATGGGCAGTATCGTGAAAATCAAGAATGTTGAGTAGCAGCGACAGGAGGGATTTGCCCGTCGATGATGTTTGAGAGGGGAATCCGCGCTTCCAGGAAACCGGTCAAGGAACGGATTCAGTGCATCTGGGACCAATGCCTCATAAACCAGCGCCGAGCTGGTCGAGTGCAGCGCGTTGGCCCTCGATCAATTGCGTAATTCCCTTCCGGCCCAAAGACAACATCTCGTCGAGCTGTGTCTGGGAAAACGTCGCCTCTTCTCCAGAGCCTTGCACTTCGACAAATTCGCCCTCCTCCGTCGCAACCAGATTGAAATCAACCGTCACCAGCTTGTCCTCCTCATAGTTGAGATCGAGGATCGGAGCGCCTGCGAGGACACCCAGGCTGACCGCGCCAACCAGCGTACGAATTGGAACCTCGCTCAGCTTTTTCTCCACCACCAAACGTCGGCAGGCAACCGCCACGGCGAGGCTCGCCCCTGTGATTGCGGCGGTGCGGGTGCCCCCGTCCGCCTGTAACACGTCGCAATCAATCCACATCGTGCGGGGTCCGAGTTTTTCCAGATCCACCACCGCCCGCAGCGAACGGCCGATCAGCCGTTGAATCTCTGTGCTGCGGCCATCGAGCCGGCCCTTGGCGATATCGCGCGCTTTGCGGGTTTGAGTTGAATAGGGCAGCATCGAGTACTCCGCCGTCAGCCAGCCTCCGGTGACGTTCTGCTCCTTCATCCAGCGCGGCACCGATTCCTCGATCATGACGCCACAAATCACTCTGGTGTCGCCCATGCTTACGAGCACGGAAGCGGTCGCGTGCGGGGCAATGCCCAGCTGAAAATGCACAGGGCGTAGTTGATCGGGAGCGCGACCGTCGTTTCGAGCCATGCGCAACGGTAAGCGGTCGTTAGCGCTTCACAACTGGGCTGCAATCGCGCTTACCGCAAAGCGCCGCTCACGTGACACTTTCGGCGGAAGAATTGGACAATTTTGCGCGCGAAATTGGCTTAACAACGACGCGAAACGGAAAAATCTGCAAAATTTCGCGAAAAGTTTACGTCTCGCGGTTGACGATCCCGCGCGGTGCGTTATTTTGGTCGTCCCGCTGGACGCGGGGCTTCACCAAACGCACAAGTGCGGAGAAGTGTGTTCTCGCAATTTTTGGGACTGCAAATTGAACTCAATTTTGTCCCGGTTTATCGCGTCGTCGCTTGCGAGCGAAGGCGGACAGAGATCGGAAACAGGATTGAGTTTTTTGATGCCCGGAAGTTGCGCAGTAACCGTTGGTTCTTTGAAATCTACATACAGGGTAGTAAATACAACTTTTTAGAGCTGAGTCTGAATCTTAAATAGCTCTGGTCGGAAGATCAGGGCGGAGAGTTTCAGTTATCATAATTTGAGCGACGAGCCGGCAACGGTTCGGCGTTCTACAGATTGATCAAGCTACAAAGAGCGCATCATGGATGCCTTGGTGCCAATAGGCGATGAAGGACGTGGCTAACTGCGATAAGCCTCGGAGAGCGGTAAACACGCTTTGACCCGGGGATTTCCGAATGGGATAACCTGACCGAAGTAATGTTCGGTCGAGCTCATGTGAATCTATAGCATGAGCATCGCGACACCCGGTGAAGTGAAACATCTCAGTAACCGGAGGAAAAGAAAGCGAAAGCGATTCCGTCAGTAGTGGCGAGCGAAAGCGGAACAGGCTAAACCGATCGATTTATCGATCGGGGTTGTAGGAGCCCGATGTGGTAGTGCGGCGGTTAGGTGAAGCTTCTGGAAAGCTGCGCCAAAGAGGGTGAAAGGCCCGTAACCGAAAACCAAAGCACGCCTAGGGATTTCCTGAGTAATACGATGCACGTGAAACTTCGTATGAATCTGCGCCGACCACGGCGTAAGCCTAAATACTAATTGGCGACCGATAGTGAACAAGTACCGCGAGGGAAAGGTGAAAAGAACCGCTGTGAGCGGAGTGAAATAGTACCTGAAATGATGTGCTTACAAGGTGTCAAAGCCGGGCAACCGGTGATGGCGTGCCTTTTGCTTAATGAGTCTGCGAGTTACTATCAGTGGCGAGCCTAAGTTCTTCTGGAATGGAGGCGAAGCGAAAGCGAGTCCGAAATGGGCGAATTTAGTCGCTGGTAGTAGACCCGAAGCCGAGGTGATCTACCCATGAGCAGGTTGAAGGTTGCTTAACCGCAACTGAAGGACCGAACCCGTGAAGGTTGAAAACTTCTGGGATGACTTGTGGGTAGGAGCGAAAGACTAATCAAACCCGGTGATAGCTGGTTCTCCCCGAAATAGCTTGAGGGCTAGCCTCGTGTGCTGACCTGCGGAGGTAGAGCACTGGATGAACTAGAGCCCATACCAGGGTATCGAATTCAATCAAACTCCGAATGCCGCAGGGTGTAACACGGGAGTCAGTGCGTGAGGGATAAGCTTCACGCGCGAGAGGCAAACATGCCAGACCAGCAGCTAAGGTGCCCAAATACCGTTCAGTGGAAAGGATGTGAGGTTGCTTAGACAGTGAGGATGTTGGCTTAGAGGCAGCCATCATTTAAACAGTGCGTAATAGCTGACTCATCGAGCGATCTCGCGCCGATAATGATTGGCGATAAGCGGTATACCGAAGCTCTGGAAGACGTTCTGGTTCGCCAGGACGGATTGGTAGGGGAGCGTTGTAGCGACATCGAAGCAGGAGCGGAAGCAACTGTGGAGTTTCTACAAGTGAGAATGCAGACATGAGTAGCGACAAGCCAGGTTGAATTCCTGGCCGCCGTAAACCCAAGGTTTCCTGGGGAAGGTTCGTCCTCCCAGGGTTAGTCGGGACCTAAGTCGAGGCCGAAGGGCGTAGACGATGGAAAGCAGGTTCAATATTCCTGCACCGGCTGTGGTTAAGTTGCACTGGGACATATGAGTGGAGACAGTCCGTCGATTGAAAGTGACGGTCCCGCAAGGGGACGCTGAGGCCTCTGGCCAAGGCGGATCTGTTAAAGCATGTATCGAGAAAAGCAGTGCCATGTTTCCACGGTTGCCCGTACCGTAAACCGACACAGGTGGGTGAGTAGAATATACTAAGGCGCGTGAGTGAAACCTCGTTAAGGAACTCGGCAATCTAGCCCCGTAACTTCGGAAGAAGGGGTGCCTACGCAAGTAGGTCGCAGTGAAATGGGTCAACCGACTGTTTAACAAAAACACAGCACTCTGCCAAGTCGTTAAGACGACGTATAGGGTGTGACACGTGACCAATGCGGAAAGATTACGGTAAGTGGTTAGCCGCAAGGCGAAGCTACGAGCCCAAGTCCCCGTGAATGTCGGCCGTAACTATAACGGTCCTAAGGTAGCGAAATTCCTTGTCGGGTAAGTTCCGACCTGCACGAATCGTGTAACGAGTTGACCGCTGTCTCAACGAGGAGCTCAGCGAAGTTGTAGTGGCGGTGAAGATGCCGCCTACCCGCAGTAGGACGGAAAGACCCTATGCACCTTTACTACACGCTGTTACTGTTGTTTCGGTTTCATTGCTTAGCGTAAGTGGAAGGCTTTGATTCACATCTTTTGGGATGTGATGAGCCGCCAATGAAACACCACCCTATGGTACTGGAATAACTAACCTTTGCCCGTCTAACCGGGAAAGGGACACTGGCAGCCGGCTAGTTTTACTGGGGCGGTATCCTCCCAAAGAGTAACGGAGGAGTACGAAGGTTGGCTCAGCCTGGTTGGCAATCAGGTGTCGAGTATATGGATAGAAGCCAGCTTAACTGTGAGACACACACGTCGAGCAGATACGAAAGTAGGTCCAAGTGATCCGGTGGTTGAATGTGGAATTGCCATCGCTCAACGGACAAAAGGTACGCTAGGGATAACAGGCTGATCCTGCCCAAGAGCTCATATCGACGGCAGGGTTTGGCACCTCGATGTCGGCTCATCACATCCTGGGGCTGGAGAAGGTCCCAAGGGTCCGGCTGTTCGCCGGTTAAAGTGGTACGCGAGCTGGGTTCAGAACGTCGCGAGACAGTTCGGTCCTTATCCACTGTGGGCGCAGGAGAATTGAGGGGTTCAGACCTTAGTACGAGAGGACCGGGTCTGACGAACCGCTGGTGTTCCAGTTGTCGTGTCAACGGCAGTGCTGGGTAGCTATGTTCGGAAAGGATAAGCGCTGAAAGCATCTAAGCGCCAAGCCTATCCCAAGATGAGTTCTCCCTGAAGGGTCGTGGTAGACCACCACGTTGATAGGTCACTGGTAGAAGTGCGGTAACGTATGCAGCTAAGTGATACTAATAACCCGTTCGGCTTGGTCATTTACTTTTCTGTTTACCTGCTGTGTTCGCCTAAAAACGAATGCAGCGGCCAACAGAGAGGAATGACTTTTTAACAAAACGAAGCCTGAGAAGTTGGAAAGCTTCCTGTATGTAGATTTCAGAGAATCAGCGCGGTTACTGGTAACAGCCTGATCATCAGACCGACGCAATCGACCGCCGAGGCCGATTCCGAAGTCTGGTGATAATAGCGCAGTGGTCCCACCCGTTCCCATTCCGAACACGGAAGTGAAACGCTGCAGCCCCGATGGTAGTGCATCTATAGGTTGTGCGAGAGTAGGACGTTGCCAGAACTTACGCCCGGCACTTTGGAAACAAGGTGCCGGGCCTTTTCTTTGCCGCTAGGGACGCGGCGCGCGCCCCCCAGGCGTCGGGGCACTTTTCCCGGGGGGTTCGCCCGCGTTCGGAAAACCTGTTGGGCTTGGACTCGGAGTCGGCGTTGCCAGCAGGTCCACTCGGCTCTTTTCCAGCAAGTCGATGCCAAACTTCGGCACCAGGAAAATCCGTCCCTCGAGCTTCTTTTCTGTCACCAGTTTCTTTTCCAGCGTTTCCTTCTTTTCCTGGAATTCCTTGTCCAGCTTCGCCTTTTCCTCAGGCTTCTCGCTCTTTTGGGCGGTGCGATTTGCCGCAAGGTTAGCGCTCGCGCTTACTTTCACCGGATAACTCTCGTTGGTCTTATGGCCAACCTCCAAGGCATAATGGAAGCCTTCCTCGGTGTCGATCTTGATCCTTGTCGGCTTATCGAGCCCTGTGGATTGCGCCTTGGTATCGGGCGAAAGAATGTCGGTAAATGAAGCAACGCTACTAACCGCGCTCGTCACCTGGCTCGCCTTGGCGGAATCCAGTTGCTCCCCGGGCTTTGCGTCCGCTAGCTTCCATTCCTTGGCGTCGGCCGCACGTTCCAGCTTCCAATTTGTCTCTGGAGTCATCCCGGCAACCTCCACCAAGACTGGTTTGTCGATCTTAAGAAAGGTTCGATCCAGCCATTGCTCGGGTTTATCGTCGACCTGCAGAAATGGCTCGCTCACTAGCATGGCGTGTTGCGCGCCATCCTCTGGCATCACGTAGCGACCGGCGGGGGATGAGCGCCCCTGGGTAGTCGGTTGATTGGATTCGCGCATATATTTCTTGCCGATCGTAATCGCGGCGAGCCGTTTTCCAGAGGCATCTTTGAAGTCGAGTAAGGTTCCGCTCTCCGCTCCATGCCCTGGCGGCAGCAGCGAAAGACGGCCAAGTTGGCTCGGCCCGACCTTGACTTCCTGCACAGGCTTCAGTTCCCAAACCTTGCGGATGAGACTGCTGATCATGTCGAAGTTAGCCGGGTAATCGGATTTTTCCGCCACTACCCACGTATCTCCCTTTTTCGTTAGGTTAACTTCCTTATCAGGTTGCCGGATCGTGACCTGGGCGACATCGTTGATCGAAAGCGCAACCACCTTCTCCGGCAAATGGCCGGCGCTGCTTTGCCACGAAGTCGTGCTGCGTCTTGCCAGCAGCCAGGCCGCGGCCCCGAGCACGACGAGGAGGAGACCAAGGATTGCAAGCTGCGTCCGCTTCATGCCGCACTTCTCCGACCACGCTTGAAGAGAGCCAGGCCCAGTCCGGATAGAGCCACGATCGCCGGCATGGCCGCGATATTGAGCCATTTCACCCGCGTCTCCAGTGAATCGATCTCCGCCCTGACCTGCTTGCGGACCGTTTTCAGCTGGCTTTTCACCTCGGCCTCTTTCTTTTGAAAGTTAGCCAATTCCTGTTGTTGCTCGGCGGAGAGAATAAACTTCTCTCCCGTTTGCTTGCCCTTCTGCAGCTCATTCACTTTGCGCTGCGTTTCATTCAAACTCGTTTCCAGTTCTTTGATTTTGCTGCGGTAATTGGCTTCCGCATCGGCCTGGATCTTCTTCACCACGGTGAACGGTCGTTCGCGGGAAGCGCGGCTGCGCACCGCAATCAGATTACTATCGCCACTGAGCTGTTCGACCACGCCCTGAGCGAAAGCCAGATTTCCATTTGCCGGCGTGATCCAGCGCGGTCCAAAAGGATTCTGCACGTCGCGAATCGCAATTTGATCCTGAATCATATCGGAATCGCCGACCAAGACCACGGTTGTCTCTTTGGTCGACTCCTTCAAGGTGGCGAGATTCTTCTCATCCTTCTTTTGTTCGTTAGGCGCGTTCTCTTCCTTATCCTGCGGCTTTTCGGTTTTCGGCTTTCCTTCTGGAAACGCAGTCTTGAATTTCCCCGTCAAACGCATCGCAAGAGGAAACTCTTTTCCCGAAGGCTTGAAATCGGTCGCAATCGATTCCCCTCCATATTGCGCCATGATGCCATCAACCAGTTGCGAGTTAGGCGAGGTTTTGATTAAGACGGTTTCCTTTAGTCCGGCAGCGGGAGTTCCTGTGAAATCACCCGCCATCGCCATGACAATGTCGTCGGCGTCAGCCGTAACGATATCTTCCTTATTCATTGCTTTCTCATTGAGTAAGAGAATGGCCGGCGCGCGGCCCTGACGGGTGCGGGCGACGTAATTCATATCAGCCACTACCTTGCTTGTTTCGAAGGAAAGGCCCCAAGTCTTGAGCAGCCTGTCAAGGCTGGAACTGCTCGCGGGCTGACCCATCCCCTGCCCCGCCTGGTCGAGCACCGATTTTGGATCGAGAAAGGCGAGGAGGCGACCGCCGCGCAGGACAAACTGATCGATGGCAAATTGAGTCGTCTCATTAATCGCGCGCGGATGAATGACCACCAGCACCTGGACTTCGTCGGGAATTTTGTCGGCGGTCATCTGGATCTCTTTGACATTAAAGTCACGCTGTAATTCGCTGATGAACGCCCAGGGTTGTTCGCCTTCCTGCTGTGCCATCGGCATCATCGGCGTGCCCATGACCGGCAGCGAACTCATCACTCCTACGGTCGGCTTGTTGCTTTGCGAAACGCGCGCGATCGCCCGCGAGATATCGTACTCGAGCAGACGTTCCCGGTCCGGAGTAAGAAACGGAACGGCCTGTTTTTGATCGAGCATGGTCACACTCAGGCCGAGATAGACGCGCTCTCCGCTGGACAAAGGCTGGCCCTGAATCCCATCCAGTCGCGCAGAGTCCTCCGCATCCGAGTCCGGCTCGGGATCAAGATTCTGCACTTCGATCAAGCCCCGCGAAGCCTGCTTGTATTCGCCGAGTAAGTCATCTACTCGCTGCGCGTAGTTCTTGAGTGACACCGGCATCTCGGCTGCGCGCTGTGAAACATAAAAGCGGATCTGCACCGGAGTATCGAGTTTCGCCAGAATCGCCCGCGTTCCCTTCGAAAGCGTGTAGGCCTTCTCCTGAGTCAGATCGATACGCTGTTTGAAATGTGCCGCGATAAAATTCGCTGCGACGAGCACGAGAAACATCACGATCACGCCGACGGTGGAAAACAAAATGATCTCGAAGGATTTCCGTTTCATGGCGAACTTGCGGTCAGCCGGCGCGATGACTGCGCAGAATGACACTCGTGGTAAAAAGCGAGAAGGCGATGACCGAAAGAAAGAAGATCAGGTCGCGAGAATCCAGCACGCCATCCCGGATGCTCTCGAAGTGAGTCATGACACTACAAGCCGAGACCGCCTGCACGACCCACGGATTTGCCCATTGCACAAGGAGGTTCGTCACCGGCGGATAACCGACCAGAACGAGAAAGAGACAAATGACGACGGCAAGAATGAAACTGATTACCTGGTTTCTCGTGAGGGCGGAAGTCATGGCGGCAATCGACAGATAAGACCCGGCAAGGAGGAAGCTACCGAGATACCCAGCCACGATCACCCCGTTATCGGGATGACCAAGATAGTTCACGGTTATGACTACTGGAAAAGTAAGGAAAAGTGCCAGCGCCAGAACCAACCATGAGGCGATGAATTTTCCCATAATCGCCTGCCATGGCGTGATTGGCATCGTCAACAGCAATTCCATCGTGCCGAGGCGACGCTCCTCCGACCACATCCGCATGCCGATCGCCGGTACGAGAAAAAGATAAAGCCACGGATGCCAGGCAAAGAATGTTTCGAGGTTGGCCTGACCGCGCTCGAAAAAACCCGCCATCATGAAGGTAAAGAATCCGGAGAGGAGCAGGAAGATAACGATAAAAACGTAAGCAATGGGCGACTCGAAATAACCAGCCAGCTCGCGCTTTGCGATTGTCCAGATATTTGCCAGCGCGCCTGGCGGGCGCACAGGCGCGACTGCTTCGAAATTCTCCGCCCGAGTTGGAGTAAGGGTCGCTTCGCTCATGTGACTGCTTTTGTATCGGGCAACGTGATGCTGCGAAAGACATCGTCGAGCCGGCCTTCTTCGGTATGCAATTCCTCGATCTGCCACCGCTCGCGCACCGCCAGATCCCCGATCGTTCGCGCCAAATCCCGGGTTCCGGATTTGTCTCTCGGGAAAACGCGCAGGGTCAGTGGCGATTCACTTACGGTTCGAACGTCACCTACCATCTCAGCCTGCCGCAGCCGTTGCGCGATTGCGTCGTCACCGCTCGCGAAACTGACTCGGACCGCACCCGCCCCGCTCGCGCGTTGCTTCAACTCGGCTGGAGTTCCATTCGCGACGATACGTCCGCGATCGATGATGATGACGCGCGAGCAAACCGCCTCGACCTCCTCAAGAATGTGGGTGGAAAAAATGATTGCCTTCCGCTCGCCCATGCGGCGAATCAGCGTCCGCATCTCATGCTTTTGATTTGGATCGAGACCTTCCGTCGGCTCGTCCATGATGAGCACATCGGGGTCATGCAGGATGGACTGCGCAAAACAGGTGCGATGCTTGTAGCCCTTCGAGAGCGTCTCCACGCTTTGTTGCGCGACCGATCCCAGAAAACACATTTCGATCGCGCGATCCACCGCGCGCTTTTTCCCCTCACCTCGCAGGCCGCGCAGCGCCGCGATGAATTCGAGAAAACCGCGCACTGACATGTCGGAGTAAGCGGCTGCGCTTTCCGGCAAATAACCGATCAGCCGCTTTGCCTCGAGTGGTTGTTCGACCACATCGAAATCGCCAATCGCCACTTGCCCCTCGGTTGGCGGGATGAAACCCGTGATCATCCGCATGGTGGTCGACTTTCCGGCGCCGTTCGGCCCGAGGAATCCGAGAACCTCGCCCTTCTCGACGGTGAAGGAGACGCCGTCGACTGCTTTCTTTGGGCCGAAATATTTCTTGAGGTCCTGAACTCGAATCATGCGGAATACGGCTTCGCGCCGGGGAGAGAAAAGACAACCAGCTTGGCCTAACGTTCAACGAAAATTTTTCTGTCGTTTTCATGACGGAACTGCGGCGAGGCGCGCGGAAACGGTTTTCGCCCGGCGGCTCGAGACCGTCAGTGTCGGGGCACCCTCTCCGACGCCGCCGAGACAACCCTGTCCAAATAAACTGGCAATTCGTTTCCGCTGATTTGATGCTTCTCGCCATGGCCGACGCCCTTACCCCGATGATGCAGCAATACCAGCGGCTGCGCGCCACTGTGCCCGCAGATACGCTGCTGCTTTTCCGGCTGGGTGACTTCTACGAACTGTTTTTTGAGGATGCGAAAGAAGCTTCCAGCCTGCTGAACGTCGCCCTAACAAAACGTAACCAGGTCCCGATGTGCGGCGTCCCTTATCACGCGGCTCAAAACTACATCGCAAAACTCATCAAGGCCGGACGGCGGGTGGCGATCTGCGATCAAACAAGCGAGCCGCAGCCGGGCAAAATCGTCTCGCGGGACATCACTCAGATCATCAGCGCCGGAACGGTGAGCGATCTCGATCTCCTGGATGCAAAGCGCGCCAATTATCTCGGCGCGGTTTTTTGGGACGAAGGCGCTTACGGCTTCGCCTACGCCGACCTAACGACTGGCGAGTTTCGTCTCGTGCAGGCGCCGAGCCGCAGCGCATTCCTTGACGAGCTGGCCCGAGTCGCTCCCACCGAATTGCTGGTGAGCGACGTGCAAACGGACCAACTCGGAGAGTTGGCGAACACGGTGGCCTACGATCACTACGCTTTCCTGCCCGAAAATGCCCGCTTCACCCTGTGTGAACATTTCAAAACCAAATCGCTCGATGGCTTTGGCTGCGGCGATTTGCGACCAGCAGTCTCGGCGGCGGGCGCGATCGTGCATTACCTCAAGCACCAGTTGCGGCGAAAGATCGATCACCTCGCCTCTCTGCGCTGCCAGGCGCCTAACGAATACCTCCTGCTCGACGCCGCCACCCAGGTCAATCTCGAGCTGGTCGCTTCCCGCGGGGCGCGCGACACAAGTTTGCTTTCCGTCCTCGATCGTACAGTCACGCCGATGGGCGGGCGACGATTACGGCAATGGATCCTGCAACCGTTGCGCGATGTGGGAGAACTGGAACGCCGGCAGCAATTCATCGCCGACCTCTTGCAGGAGCCCGACCTTCTTGCCTCTTTGCATGACGTCTTGAAAACCATCCGCGATTTGGAACGGGCGGCTGGTCGCCTGGGCCAGGCCTCAGGTAATGCGCGCGACCTCGTGGCGCTGAAGATTTCATTGCAACAAATTCCCCGACTAAAGAGCGAGCTGAAACGCCTGCTCGATCGGCTCGCATTTGGCACAAGCCGCCCCAGCGATTCACTCGCTGAGCGCCTGCAAAACGACTTGCAGGAAATGCCGGAACTGGCGGCGAAACTAGGCCGAGCCCTCCTCGATGATCCCCCGTTTGCGCTCAAGGAAGGGGGCATTTTTCGCGATGGCTTCAATGCGCAACTGGACGAACTGCGACAGGCATCGCGTGATGCCAAAGGCTGGATCACGGAACTCCAGGAACGAGAAATCTCGGTCACCGGCATCAAGTCTCTCAAGGTGCGATTTAATTCCGTCTTCGGCTATTTCATCGAAATCACAAAGTCGAATCTCGCGAACGTACCGGCGCATTACACGCGCAAGCAAACCACTGTCGGCGGGGAGCGTTTCATCACACCTGAGCTCAAGGAAATGGAGGCGAAAATCCTCGGTGCAGACGAGCGCGCGCGTCACCTCGAGTTTCAGCTCTTCCAGACTTTGCGCGATGAGACATTACGCGAACTCGCACCTATTCAGCAGACCGCCGGCGCGATTGCGACGCTCGATGCCCTTTGCTCGTTAGGCGAAACCGCTCGCCTCTTTCATTATTGCCGACCGAAGTTGAACGATTCTCTCCGTCTCTCTCTGAAGGACGCTCGCCATCCGGTTCTCGACCAAAATCTGGCCGAGGAAAAATTCGTGCCTAACGACACCGATCTCGATGGGGAAAAAATGCGCCTCGCGATTATCACCGGACCGAACATGGCTGGTAAATCAACCTATATTCGCCAGGTCGCGCTCATCGTCTTGATGGCCCAAATCGGTAGCTTTGTTCCGGCCGCCAGCGCAGAGATCGGGCTTGTCGATCGCATCTTCACCCGCGTCGGGGCAAACGACGATCTTTCGCGCGGCCAATCCACCTTCATGGTCGAGATGAACGAAACGGCCAACATTGTAAATAACGCGACCGAGCACAGTCTCGTCATTCTCGACGAGATCGGCCGCGGCACCTCGACTTTCGACGGCCTTTCCATCGCCTGGAGCGTGGCGGAATTTCTGCACGACAAAATCAAAGCGCGCACGCTCTTTGCCACCCACTACCACGAGCTGACCAAGCTCGCCGCCGAACGCAATGGCGTAGCTAACTTCAACGTCGCCGTCCGCGAATGGAACGAGCAGATTATTTTTCTGCGCAAAATCGTTCCAGGCGGTGCGGACAAAAGCTATGGCATCCAGGTCGCGCGTCTCGCGGGTCTGCCCAACGAAATTCTAAGTCGAGCCAAGGATATTCTTTCGCATCTCGAAAACCCCAATGGCGCCACGCAAACAAAGCCCGCCGCGCGTAGGAAGCGACCGCGGAAGGCAACCTTCTCAGGCGACAAGCCACAGCTCGATCTGCTCTAGCCGCGTTTCATTGCTCGCGGGCAGAAATTTGTTCTCTCGCCGGAACATTCCTGCCATATAATGACTAACGACCCCCATGGCGCTAAAGCATGAAAAGGATCTGAGTGATCAACCGCGCGGCTGTTGGTTGAAGGCGCTGGCCGCAATCGAGCTGCGTAACTTCGACTACGCCATCGCGCTGCTGCAAAACCTCCTCAAAGACGAGCCAGAATTTCTTAACGGGCGGCAGATGTTACGCCGGGTCGAAGTCACCCGCACAAAAACGGAGAAGAAAAGCTTCTTCAAGCTTTCGCACGCTCCCCTCGCCGTCATGAAAGCGCAGCGCGAGCTAAAAAAAGATCCACGCCGGGTAATCGAACTGGTGGAGAAAGTTCTCGCGACCGAACCATACAACCCACAAGCCAACATGCTTCTGAAGGATGCCTCCCTTGCCGCCGGTTATCCTGAGATCGCCATCTTCGCCATGGAGACATTGCTGGAAAACGATCCTAACGACTGCAGGATCTTGCACGAGCTCGGCCGGCTGTACTGCGAGCACGAGCAATCGGACAAGGCCGTCGAAATCTACAATCGAATCTCAGAGATCAATCCGCTCGATCTCGAGGCCGTCAGGCTTGGGAAGGATGCTTCGGCACGCGCTTCGATGGAAAAGGGCGGATGGACGGAAGCAACGAACTATCGCGATTTGATTAGAGAGAAAGACCTCGCCGTCGCGCTGGAGAAGCAGGGAAAAATGCAGTTGAGCGCAGAAGCGCTCGAAGAACAGATCAGCCAAGTCTATGAACAGTACCAAGCCGATCCGGGCAATATTGAACTCGCCAAGCGTCTTGGGTATTTGCATGGACCAGCAGGAGGACCTCGAAGGGGCGATTGCCTGGTACGAATACACTATTGCCCTAACGAACAAAGGAGATCCCGGACTGATGCGTAAGGTGGCTGATCTCAGGATGCGCCAGCTCAACCACCTGATTCGCGCGGGTGAACAATACCTCGCCGAGCATTCGCCCGACGATCCGAACTTTGCCGCGCGAAGCGCCGAATTGGAAGCGATGCGCAAACAATGCACTCAAACTCTTATCGACGATGCGCGTAACCACGTAGATCAGAATCCGACTGACCTTCAGCTTCGCTACGAGCTTGGCGAGAAGCTGACCGCTGCCGGCCGCTTTCGCGAGGCCGTTCCGGAATTGCAGCGTGCCCGCCAGAATCCCAACGCGCGACTGAAGGCCATGAATCTCTTAGGCCGTTGTTACTGCGAACTGGGCATGCTCGACCTCGCGACCAAACAGCTCGTCGAGGCCGAGCGCGAAAGCGGGTCGATGGACGCGACTAAAAAAGAAATCGTCTACCATCTTGGGCTCCTTTATGAGCGGATGGGCGAATCTGCCAAATACATCGAGGCGATGAAGAAGGTGTACGATGCAGACTACAGTTATTGCGACGTCGCGGCACGCGTCGAAGCCTTTTACAGCCACGCTGCGGAGCAAAGCTAGCCAATTTGGCAGGTCCTTCTCGCCGCTCTCCCAAGGCAGGGTCTTGCGTCCAAAGACTCGCGCAGAAACGATTTACCAATGCCGGAACTCGGCAATTCTAGTCACCCAAAGATCACTATCTAAACTATGAAGAAGAACCTCACACTAACAGCCAAAGCTGCGTTTGCGCTTTGCGCGGCGACCGCTCTTTGTCTCGGCGCAACCGTCCAAGCTGCCGACCCGGCGAACAAGGAAACAACGAGCAACCTCAGCGCCAGCGACAAAAGGTTCGTCAAGAAAGCCTATAGAGGCGGCATTACAGAAGTTGCCTACGCCAAGATGGCAAAGGAGAAAGCCAAGGACGACGCCACCAAAAATGTTGCCGATCGCATGATCGCCGATCACACCAAGGCCAACGATCGGCTGATGGAGATCGCAAAAGAGGAAAACCTCGACCTATCAAAAATCGAAGCTAAAACAAACACCACCCCAGGTGAAAACTTCGATAAGGAATACCTGACGATGTTGAAGCACAACCACGAGAAAACCATCGCGATGTTCGAAAAAGAAGCTACCGACACTGGCGCGAAAGAGGATTCCGATGTCGTCAAGTTCGCTAAGGAGACTTTGCCCACCTTAAAGGAGCATCTCCAGATGATCGATGATGCTCTGGGCAAGATGAAGTAAGCTAACGCTTAAGTAGGTTTGAAATGCGGCGCCCAAACGAGCGCCGCATTTTATTTGCAGAAATGCCTTCTCACCACCAAGCGCAGCGACGATTCTTGGTTACCTTCTCCCCCGACTCTTATGCGCGCAGGTTAGGCCATGAAATTTTTCAAATCACTGATTCAGAAATTTACCGGACGCCCGGTGGATTGGGATGAACTCGAGGAGATGCTCATTCGTAGCGACCTCGGTGTGCCCATGAGCTTGCGAATCGTCGAAGCTCTGCAAAAACGCGAGCAAACCGAAAAAATTACCGCCGAAACTGTTGCCGAAGTCGCACGCGACGAAATCCTGCGTGTTCTCCCCATTCAGCCTGCACCCCTTCGTCCACTGCCGGCCAAGCCGAAGGCCATTCTCATTGTCGGTGTCAACGGCACTGGCAAGACCACTTCCACAGCCAAACTCGCCAATTATTTCCTTCACAAGCGTCACACCGTTCTTCTCGCGGCGGCCGACACCTTCCGCGCAGCAGCCATTGAACAGCTCGCCATCTGGGCGGAACGCCTAAAGGTCGAAATGATCCGCGGGCAATACAACGCCGATCCCGCTGCGCTGTGTTACGAAGCCTACCAATCGGCAGACCGCCGCGACATCGAGTTCTTGCTCTGCGATACCGCCGGCCGCCTTCACACAAAGATCAACCTCATGGCCGAGCTGGAGAAGATAAAGCGATCGTTAGGCAAGCACGATCCCGAGGCGCCGCATGAAAGACTTCTCGTCGTCGATGCCACCACCGGCAGCAACGCCCTGGCACAAGCTCGCGAGTTCCATGCCGCCGTCGATCTCACCGGACTCATCGTCACCAAGCTCGACGGCAGCGGTAAAGGCGGTGTAGTCATTGCCATTCAAAACGAGCTAGGCATCCCCACTCGCTTCGTCGGCACGGGCGAAAAGCTGGAAGACTTCGCGGAGTTCAACAGCCGTGCCTTTGTCGATCAGATGCTGTAGCCAATATTCGAGCTCGGCTGTCTTGCATACCTGACGAGTAAGACTATTGACCTATCGATATGCATCCAAGAGCCGATGAGTTGATCCGCCTCCTTAAACTTCGATCACATCCCGAGGGCGGCCATTTCGTCGAGACCTTTCGTTCCTCGCTGAGCGTAACGCCGAATGACTCACGCGGCGCGCGTGCGGGTCTGACCGTCATATACTTCCTTTTGGTCGAGGGAAGCATCAGCCGCTGGCATCGTGTCACTTCCGACGAAGCCTGGCACTGGTATGAGGGCACTCCGCTCGATCTCTTTAGCGCCGACCCCTACACAGGCGACATCCGCCATCTCCTTCTCGGACCCCTTACCGATAAGAGCGCACCCCAGCATGTTATTCCTGCGGGCCACTGGCAAGCCGCGCGACCGACTGGGGCCTATACGCTGGTCGGTTGCTCGGTCGGACCCGGTTTCGATTTCTCCGACTTCACCCTCCTGGCATCTCTTCCGGAGAATGAACGACCAAACCTAAGGCCGACGAGTCTTTTGTCCGAGCTGGTGTGAACGCTCAACGCCGGTCGATGTGAAACCAAGTGTTGTCAACGAAGGTCCACTCATGCATCGACTCCTGCTCCGCGCACCACCACTCCTTGGGTGACCCATTCTAGCTGATTTCTGTCATTGCCCAGAATTTTCGAAAGGCGCTGGGCCAGCTTCTATCTTCCACCGTCCGGCGTGCAGCCCTCCCCATTTCCTTTCGTAATGACTCGTCTCCGACCAGGCGTCGAATTGCATCCGTAAAGTCCGCGACATTGCGCGCCTTGGTCACAAGGCCATTGACGCCGTTAGTCACTAACTCTCGCGGCCCGCCGACGTCCGAGACAACCACGGGAAGTCCTGCCGCCTGCGCTTCGAGAATCACATTGCCAAAGGTATCGGTTGTGCTGGGAAAGACAAAGATATCAGCCGAAGCGTACGCCTTCGCCAAATCCGTCCCGCTCAAATATCCGGTGTAGCAGGCTTCCGGCAGCAACTGAGCCAACGCGGCCGAGTAAGGGCCATGACCCACAATCGACAGCTGTACAGGAAGTCCTTCCTGCCGCAGGTTCTTGAAGGCTTGCATTAAAATATCGAGATCCTTCTCCTTGGAGACTCGCCCCACGAACAAAAGACGCACTCCAGTTCCATCACATCCAAATTGCTTCCAGAAATTCGCGTCACTTCGCCCCGGCGTGAAAAGCTCCGTATCGAGACCGCGCGGTAGGATACGGAGCTTAGCGGCGTCAATTCCGCGCTCGATCCAACTCAGTCGATACTGCTCGGAGTTAACAAAAATGATGTCGAGCTGGCCATAGAACCACTGCATATATTTCCAGGCCAGGCTTTCAAGAAAGCTGTCTTCGGTCAGGATGCGAATGTATTGCGGAAAATCGGTATGGTATATGCCGCTCATCTCGAGGTTGAGCATCTTACCCGCGAGAAGAGCCGTCAGGCCGATCGGTCCCGGCGTGCTAATAATAATTTCGGAAATATTCTCCCGCTGAATGTAGTCAAGCATCTGGAGAATTGGCGGAAAACTCAGTTTTTGTAACTCATACTCTGGTAGCTCAAACTCACCAATCGGACGGAAGTTTTTCACCATTAACCCGTCGAGAGTTATTTCGTTGCGTGATGTCACGACGACCAGGTCTTTCCCGGCATCATGCGCCTCGGCAGCCATCTTGCGAATCGTAGTGGAAACCCCGTTGACATCCTCCAGGGTATCGGTGAACCAGGCGCGTTTCGTATTCTGAAGGACAGGCGGGATCGTTCCGGTAAAATCGCAACAGACTTCGCGCAGCCAGCGCCGTGACGGCGCCTGACTGCTAAAGGCATAAATGTATGGCGCCAGCACGACAAGGATAGGCGCAATACTGGCTAAAGCCTGGATGCTTTCGATGACGTTTCCGCTACTGAGTTGCCGCACAAACTTGTCGAAAAAGCGAAAAGCCAGCTGTTCGCAAGCGGCATTGGCCATAATGAAGGTGCGGCGCTCGGGCGCGTCGCCGGCGGCGACCTCGCGCGCAAGCTGCGCCTTTACCTCCGGTCGCGCAAAGTAACCCGATAACTCTCGCCAGAGCGAAATGTTTCCCGGTTTTGCCAGTTCGAAGAGCTTCCCGGAGAGGACTCCCTGCGCAACAAAGCCAGCCTTTTCCTTCAGCGTAAACTCAGTCGGATCGCGTCCTTCCATGAAGCGCGAAAACATCTTCTCGAGCAGAGCGGCGCTAGGCCCAAGCCTTTCCGTGAAACGATCCTGGATGAAACGCGAGAGCGTATTATAAAAGCCATGCGATAAGACCAGCGGCGTCCCCCCCTGGCCCTGCGGCGTACAATTTCCGGCGCGAACGTGCGCGAGGAACTTCTCGGGCGAATCCGCCTCGGGAGTTTCTGTAAAGGCGCAGCCGACAAACATCCCGCCGTGGTCGTCGGAACCGCCAATGAGAATCTTTTTCCACGGCTCAGGGCCAACCGGCGCGATACGATGACGCATCGAAAAGGCGTCGATTTTCTCCGGAGTCAATTCACCGAGGAGATACCTGGTAAGGTCGCTGAGGAGGACATCGCGAAGACCGTTGATTCCTTCAAAATGCTGAAAGAGCAGAATCAGTCGTTCGAGATGTGAAGTGGTCAGCTTACCGTTGATGCTATAAAGCGGATGAGCCACAGCATGAACGATCACTTGTTCGAGCAGGTAACCTTGTAACTCAAAAATATTATCGCGCAGGCGCGTTATCTCAGTGTGCTGAGCTTCCGAAATTCCCCAGACCAGCAGGTTAATCTTGCAAGGATCCTGCGGGAAATAAGTTGTGATCTGCTCGCTAATGAAGGCATCACGATAACGCGCGATCGCCTGACAGCCTTCGATCCGATCGTGGTCGGTAATGGTGACAAAGTCCATCCCGGCCGCTTTTGCCCGATCATAAAGCTCTTCGGGATCGGAGTAGCTATCAGGAAAATCGAAACGCCGGAAGATCCAATCCTCCGATCGGTCGCTAAACTTGGAATGGAGATGAAGATCGCAGCGGCTCATGCCAAAGCTGTTTCTTGTTCGCCGAATCGCTCAACCACCCAGCGCTCATAGGTCGTTGGATTTCGATCGCGCAGGGCCCGCCCAGCGAGTGCACGAATCTGCTGCCAAATGCCCGAGTGATCGATATCAGGCGGATGAATACTTAGACGTAGGAGAGGGTTTTTTGTCAGGCGACGAAAGAGAATGCGATTCCAAAGAAGACTAACTGCACAACGCCAGTCGCTCCGAACGCTGTATACCAATGATTGGGAACGTACCTCTTCTCCTCGGTGCAGTTCTCGCACACCTTGTAACGTCGTGGTATAGCGGAAGCCAAGATCGCGTGCCGCCCTTTCAGCATCGGAGCCCAGCAGCCATGCCGGAGCAATAAAACCACCCGGCCGAAAGCCGTGCGCGGCGAATTCAACTTGCGCTTCACGCAGCAATGCGCGCGCTCCGTCGTAGTCGAGATCGTAGAATTCGCCCTCGTCGGCCGTGTAGACGCGTGTCAGAACTTTCTGCCGCGTTGTCTCATTTTTTCGGCGCGTCCGTTGGTGATAAAAGCCGTGAACCACAATTTCATGGCCATCGGCATTTAAGCTTCGCAGCCACGAAACAAAAGCAGGGTCGCCTAACGAACTTCCTTGCCGATGGTAATCCGGCACGACCAGGAGCGAGCATGGCGTCGCGCCCGCTTGCGTCATTTCCTGCAGGATTCGCTCGACGCGCCCTCGCGTCAGCGGAGCCACGTCGTGGATGGAAACGACCAATGCACGTTGCACGCCGTTAGCGTCGCCGGAATGGGAACCCGAACAAGCGCAAAAAACTGATCTTTTCCGCTCCCGACATCCGGAGGCAAGCGCCGGCTTATACTGTCTCTTCCCGGGAGCGTGAAGACCGCCTCTCAGCCACGCTATGAACAATCGGTCTCTCCAGATCGCGCATTCGCCTGAGACCGCTTGAAGCGGGGCAGGCCATTCTAAACAACTTGCCTAACGCATCTTTTAATTGAGGAGTTATAATGGAATTCCTCTGGACATCCGCGACAGAGTTAGGATGAAAGGCTCGGATTAACCCATGGTCGAAACAGAGAATCAATTGGCGAGCACAACCTTGTCCAAGGTCTCGCGGCATCTTATTCCCTTCTTGTTCGTGCTCTACATTGTGGCCTGGCTGGATCGGGTCAATGTCGGCTTTGCCGCTCTACAGATGAACGGCGATCTGCATTTCAGTTCAGTGACCTTCGGTCTTGGCTCGGGCATGTTCTTTCTGGGTTACTGTATCTTCGAAGTCCCAAGCAACCTTATCCTCGAGCGAGTCGGCGCCCGACTTTGGATCGCTCGCATCATGATAACGTGGGGCATTATCTCGGTTGGACTGACATTCGTCCGGACTCCCACAGCCTTCTATCTCCTAAGGTTTCTCCTTGGCGCCGCGGAAGCCGGATTCTTTCCCGGGATGATTTACTATCTTAGCCTTTGGTATCCTGTCGCGCACCGAGCTCGTGCCATCGCTGCTTTCATGACTGCCGTTCCCATTTCTGGCCTTATTGGCGGGGCTCTGTCAGGTCTACTGCTCGGGTTGGATGGGATTTATGGTTTGAGAGGATGGCAATGGCTTTTCTTTCTGGAAGGATTGCCGGCAATCCTTTTAGGATTTAGCGTCCTTTTTGTTCTGAACGACCGTCCAGAGACAGCTGGTTGGTTGGCTCCGGCTGAGCGTGATTGGCTGGTCGCGACACTTAACGCTGAGCGTGAAGAGCATCAGGCCGAGCGAGTGATGGACATTCGGCTCGTCCTTGCCAATCCGGTTGTTTGGCGTCTCGGAGTGATTTTCCTCCTCGTGGCCGCGGGTTTCTATGGTTACTCCTTCTGGGCTCCGCTTGTCGTGCAGTCTCTTCTTGGCCTAAGTAATGTCGGGGTAGGATTAGTGCTGGCGGGCGTTAGTCTCATTACCGTCGTCGCCATGCAGCTGAATAGCGCGCACTCAGATCGCAGCGGCGAACGTCCACTCCATGTTGCACTCCCCTGCCTGATCATGGGCATTGGATTTATCGGCTGTGCCCTGTTGCGCCAGCCCATTCTCGCCCTCGTTGCGCTCGCCCTAGTGCCAGCAGGCCATTGCGCCTCCTACGGCCCGTTTTGGTCGATGCCAACGCAGTTTCTTAATGGTCGCGCCGCGGCGGCAGGAGTAGCCATGGTTACAATGATTGCTAATGTAGGGGGATTTTTCGGTCCTTCGCTCATTGGTATCCTTAAAGCTCGCACTGGCACTCATCGCGAGTCTTTCCTTTGTCTCGGCTTTTTTGCTGTTCTGGCTGCGGTCATCGCTTTTCGCACCAAGCCGGCAACGGTCACGAGGGGAAATGCTCCGTCATAGTCATGACGTCGCCGGGGCAAAATCAGCGGCGTCGGGAAAAGTTAACTTCCTTCGCATCTCACGCCAGAGAAGAAACAGGTTGAGGCAAGCCTGGAACACCTGCGACGCCACCGAGAGATACCAGACCGTTCGGATCTCAAAGCCGACCTTGTGGGAAAGCCAGATCGCCGGCAGGGCGAAGGTCAAGACACGCAGCATTGAGCTCAGTAAGGGTGGCAGCGTGTTACCCAATCCTTGAAAAACGCTCGAGCTGGAAAAGACAATTCCTGCTGCGACGAAATTAAGGGCGACAATGCGCAGGTAGTCACTGCCAAAGGCGATGACGTGCTCATCCGCTGAGAAACCGCGGATCAAAGCCGCGGGGCAATAATGCGCCAAAAGCGCGAGAAGGAGCATGATCGCTGAGGCGAGCCCGATGGCGGTGAAAACGGATTGCCGCACGCGGTCGCCACGCCGGCCGCCGAAGTTTTGCCCCACGACGGGACTGAGCGCGAAACTTAGCGCCACTACGGGAAGAAAAAGCGCCTGCATAACTCTGGCGCCAATCCCAAATCCGGCCTGCGCCGCCGGCCCGAAATCGCGGATAATTCCGTAAACGATCAAGACGTTAATGAAGAGCAGCGCGAATTCTGCTCCAGCAGGCAGACCCACGCGCAACATCGCCCACCACACTTGCAGGCGCGGGCGCAAACTCGCGGCTCGAAAGCGGACATAGTGATAACTCCTTTTGAAGTAGATTATCATGAGAACATTGGCGATTAGGATCGCAATGAATGTCGCCAGGGCCGCCCCTTTCACACCCAGACGCGGCAAACCTAGGAGACCGAAGACGAGAAGCGGGGCAAGAATCATGTTCAAAACCACGCTAAGCACCTGGAATCCCACCGTCGGCTTGACAATCCCTGTCGCGCGCAGAGCCGAACCAAGAGCCACGAGCGGAAACTGGAGGACCAGGCCAGGAATAAACCAGAGGAGATAATCCCTGGCCAAGGCAGCGGTCGAAACGTCAGCCGCTAATGAGTTACAGTAAGCGTTGCGGACGGCAAATCCCAGAATACCTAACGAGATGCCGATCCCCAACGACATAATGAAGGATTGATTAAAGACGGTTTCTGCGTGTGGCTGATCTTTGCGGCCGGCAGCCTGCGCAATCAGGGTGGTCGTTCCCACGCCGACCATCTGGGTGAGAGCGAGCACAATCATGTTAAGATTACCTGCCACTCCCACGGCGGCGATCGCCTCTTTCCCAAGACGGCCCACCCAATACAGATCGGCCAAAAGATACAGCGTCTGCACGACCATGCTTACGGCTAGAAAAGCGCCCATCTGCACGAGATGCTTTACAACTGAGCCCTCAGTTAAGTCTTTCATGGCAAGCGATACCTGAAAACGAGCGACTCTGGAACGAGCGGGGCAAAAAAACAAATGGCGCGTTGCAGAAAATGATTTCGACAACGGAACGAGTTGCGCGCAATGTCGATCGTCATGATCAAGGGAAGCGATTTTCGTGAAGCCGACTACTCGATTGAGCCGCTCCTGCTCGACCGTTGGTCGCCTAGGGCAATGTCGGGAGAGGAAATTTCCGTTGACGAGTTGATGAGATTATTTGAGGCGGCTCGCTGGGCGCCTTCGTCATTCAACGCACAACAGTGGCGCGCGCTTTATGCCCGACGTGGAACCGAACATTGGTCGAAGTTTTTCGACTTACTCGTAGAAGGAAACAAGGCGTGGGCGATTAATGCGGCTGCGCTGGTCGTATTCATTTCCCGTAACAGCTTCGAATACAACAACGAACCTTCCGTTAGTCACTCTTATGATACCGGAGCTGCCTGGCTTAGCTTTGCTTTGCAAGGTTTTCGGCAAGGACTTGTCGTCCATGGGATGGAGGGGTTCGACTATGATCGAGCAAGAACTGAGCTAAAGATCCCAAAGGAGTTTCAGATCGAAGCGATGGCGGCCGTTGGTCGACCGGGAGCGAAAGAAGTCCTACCAGAGAAGCTTCAAGCGAAAGAAAGCCCTAACGGTCGGCGCAAAATCGCCGAAAGCGTTTGCGAGGGAGCATTCCACTTTTAGTTAGCTCGCGATAAACTTGATGAAACAAATAAGAACTGCCAACAAGAGCGAAGCCAGGGCAAAAAGAAAAGTATAGATAAGAGTGTCTTGTTTCCGGGCGCGCTGCTGCGCCTCCGCATAAGGTATCCGGGTAAACGTGACCATCGCGTAAAGCGGCAGATAAATTTCTGGCAACCATCCCTCCAGAACATGATCAAGCTTCTTCTTCGCCCGGAAGGCACGCGACGCTGTCTTATCGCGCATCTCGATAAAGTTATGCACCGCAAGATCAGCCAAGGCGTCCGCATTTGCCTTCCGTCGTTCGAAGTATTCGGCGAAAGCTTTCTTACGGTCGTTAGGGAACTCCTCCAGGCACTCATCAAAAACCACGCAATCTTCGAAAGCCGCGTTCATCCCCTGTCCATAAAAAGGCACCACGGCGTGTGCCGCATCGCCGACGAGCGCGATCTTGTCTTCGTAGGACCAAGGCCCGCAGCGGATCGTGACTAATGATCCAGTTGGGTTACTCCAGTAATCCTCCAGCAGCGAAGGCATGAGTGCTACTGCATCGGGAAATTCTTCGTCGAAAAATCGACGCACATCGTCATCGTTCTTCATCGTGGCGAAGCTGCGTGGACCTTCAAATTCCCAAAACAAGGTACAAGTAAACGAAGCATCGGGGTTAGGAAGCGCGATCATCATGAAACTCTTGCGTGGCCAGATATGAAGCGCATTTTTCTCCATTTGCCAGGAACCATCCGGCCCGGGCGGAATAGTTAGCTCCTTATAACCATGCGGAAGGTAACTCTGACTATATTCAAACCGATCGAGTCGCTGCATCGAACGCCGCACCGCCGAAAAAGCTCCATCGACTCCTACGATCGCATCGGCGCGCGAAGTGCTGGTCTCGTTAGTCTGCGTGTGAACGAGTTTGGCCAGGGGCGTCTCCAGGTCGACCTGGCTGCAGCGCTGGTTGAACTTCACCTGCACGTTAAGATGGCGTTGCGCCGCTTCGATCACGACCGTATTCAAGGCGCCGCGGCCAATGGAATTAATCCACTTCTTGGGGTCACGGTCGTAAGGCGAAAAGTGCACCCCGCCCGAGCGATCGTGGATCATCCGGCCGCGCATCGGGATCGCATGCTGCAGGACTTGCTCGGCCAGTCCGACCTGTTGCAGCGCATGAATGCCTCGCGTCGAGAGTGCCAGATTGATCGAACGCCCACCGACCAAATTCCCCTCGCGCGGATCGGATCGGCGCTCGAAAAGCTCGACTTCGTATCCTCGGCGTCCGAGAAAAGCCGCGAGGAGCCCGCCCGCCAAACCGCTGCCGATGAGCGTAAACTTCGATGCCATGCGGTTGTATCGTGACTGTTTCCGGGAATTTGCCAAGTATCGGTGGCGCTGGAGCCACTTTCCGCAGTGGCACTGCGATTGCTAATGCTGCATCAAAGTGATGAATCCCGAGCAACAGCCCGCTGGCCAGACATTTGAACTCAAGGCGCTCTTGCTGGTGGATGACGACAAACAACTCGCCTCCGCTTTGCAGTGGATTTTAGCCGACGAGAATTTTCTGGTCGATCTCGCTTTCGATGGCGATGAGGCGCTTCTCAAGGTGAAAGCTCACGCCTACGACGCGGTCATTTGCGATCTGAAAATGCCGAACTTGCAGGGCGACCAGTTTTATATCCAGGTGCGCGATCTACGTCCTGACCTGGGCGATCGCTTCATCTTCATTACCGGCTACGCGACCGATCCGCAGGTGCGGCACTTCCTCATCGAGAACGAAGTGAAATTCCTCGTGAAGCCGTTTCCGATTGCGGGCCTGATCAGCTGCGTGCGCGAGCTCCTGAGCTGAGAGAACGAAACTGCCTAACGATGGCGGGTAAGGATCTGCGCGAAACGCCAGACCTCGTGAAAAGTGTTGTAGAGGGGCGTGGGCGCGACGCGAATCACATTCGGTTCGCGAAAATCCGTCTTCACTCCTGCGACCTCAAGCTTGCGAAATAGCTCCTTTGGATGTTCGCGCACGAGGATGGACAGCTGACAGCCGCGTTCGTTAGGCGGACGTGGCGTGATAACGTTGAACAGATCGGAGGGCGCCCGGTCGAGAAGGAAGTGGAGATAGCCGGTGAGACGTTCCGATTTTTCGCGCAGCGGCTCCATTCCCCCGGCCTCATCGAAGATCGCAAAAGAAGTGCGTAGCGGCGCCATGGCCAGAATTGGCGGGTTGCTAATTTGCCACGCGTCCGCGGAGGACACAGGGACAAATTCAGACTCCAGCTGCATTCGAAATCGCGTCGCTGGATCGTTTCCCCACCATCCCGCGAACCGCGGCAACTCGCGATTGCGCGCGTGGCGCTCGTGCACAAACGCGCCCGCGACCGCGCCTGGTCCGGAGTTGAGATACTTGTAGGAACACCAGACGGCGAAATCGACGTTCCAATCGTGCAGGCGCAGCGGCACGTTGCCGGCGGCATGAGCAAGATCGATCCCGACGACGCAACCTTGTTGCTGAGCGAGCGCGGTGATCCGAGAAAGGTTGAAAAGCTGACCGGTAAAGAAGTTCACACCCGCAAAAAGGACGAGCGCGATCTGTTGGCCCTCCGTTTCGAGCAACTTTTCGATGTCCTCCTCGCGAATCGTCTCCTCCCCTACCCTTGGCTTGGCGAGGAGTAGCGATTCGTCAGGCTGAAAGCCGTGGTGTCCGATCTGCGACTTGATGGCGTAGGTATCGGAAGGAAACGCTGGATCCTCCATCAGGATCTTGTGTCGCGTTTTATTCGGCCGATAGAAAGTTGCCATGAGCAGGTGGAGATTCACGGTCAGGCTATTCATGCAGACGACTTCGTCAGGTGACGCGCCAACGATCCGGGCAGCAGGCTCGCGGAGCGTCTCGTGATACGAATACCAGGGCGTAGCGGCATCGAAATGCGCGTCAACCGCCAGGCGCGCCCAGTCATCCAGCTCTTGTTCGATGATGCCGCGAGTGCTCCTGGGCATCAGGCCTAACGAATTACCAACGAAATAAATCAGTTCCTGGCCGCGCGCGTCAGTCGGAACACAGAACCGGTCACGAAAGCGCCGCAACGGGTCGTCAGCGTCGAGCTGTCGGGCAAAATCTTCGTTAGGCGAAAAAGTCATCCACGTGTCTTAAGCGGACAGTCTATCGTTCAACTGAAGGCGGTTGCATAAGTTCGATCGTCGTCCCGTCGGGATCGCGTACGTAAACTACTCGCTTGCCGGCGTTCGGACCCGTCAGCAAAACCTGTGGTTTGCCCGCCTGTCTCCAGCCTGAATTCGCGATCGCGCGCAGCACCGAATCGAGATCATCCACCGTGAAAGCAATGTGGACGGAGCCAACATCGCAGGGTCTGGGGGCAAGTCTTTGTCGTTCCGTCGGCTCGATGGTACTCGAGCAGTTCGATCCGATGACCCGGCGCTTGCAGGACCGCGATGGAAATCTCAGCACCCGATACGCCGGTCACTTCGCTCGCCAACTCGCCAGTATGATGCGCGCGATGCGACAACTGAAAGCCCAGAACGCCCTGCCAAAAAGCGAGCGAGCGGTCGAGGTCGGCCACCGTAATTCCGGTATGGTCGGCCGACCGGATGCGGAAGCCACCCTTCATTTTGCCGTCTCGCCTAACAATGCAATCACCTTCAACTCAATCGCGATCGGCGTCGGCAATGCGCCCACTTCCACTGTCGTGCGGGTCGGATTTGGTTTGCCCGAGCCGGCAAAATAAGAGGGATAGATGCGATTAAAAATGGGGAAGTCCCTTTGCATGTTCGTCAGGAAAACGGTGACATCGACAATATCGTTCCAGGACGCTCCGGCGTCCTCAAGCACAAGGCGCACATTCTCGAAAACGGCGTGGCACTGCTTTTCAATCTCGTAGCTGACGACATTGCCCTCCGCGTCGAGCGTCACTCCGGGAATTTGTTTGCTCCCGCGCACGCGCGGACCGATCCCGGAAAGAAACAACAGGTCGCCCACGCGCCTGGCATGAGGAAAGGCGCCGACCGGTTCCGCAGCACGCTGGCTTTCAAAGGACTCGCTCATTGATTGGTTAAGCACCACTACGTTCGGGCGATGCAGACATTCTTTGGCTCGGTGAAAAAACGAAGTGCTTCTTCGCCTCCTTCGCGGCCGACGCCGCTTTGTTTCATCCCCCCAAAAGGCACTCGCAAATCGCGCACCAACCAGCAGTTTACCCAAACCGTGCCGGTGTGGATTTGTTCGGCAACGCGGTAGGCTCGGTTAAGGTTTTGCGTCCAGATGCTCGAGGAAAGGCCGTATTCGACATCGTTGGCATAACGAATGACTTCCTCCTCGCTTTCGAAAGGCGTGATGGTCACGACAGGACCGAAGATTTCTTCGCGGTTCACCCGGCAGGCGACGGGCAAACCGGTGATGACGGTTGGGGGGAAAAAATAACCGTCGCGACAACGCTCGTTAGGCGGTTCCGGCACAATGCCGCCGACGGCAATCGCACCCCCTTCCTCCCGCGCCAGGTCGACGTAAAACTTCACCTTGTCGAGCTGTGTTTTTGAAACGATCGCACCCTGGTCAGTCGTCGGCTCGAGCGGGTCGCCCTGTTTCAACTGGCCGACCCTTTCGACAAAACTCCTAACGAATTCGTCGTACTTTGGGCGCTCCACGAAAACGCGCGAACCGCAAAGGCAGACTTGACCCTGGTTGGCAAAGGATGAACGAACGCTCCCGGCGATAGCCGCTTCCAGATCGGCGTCGGCGAAAATGATGTTGGGATTTTTACCTCCCAGCTCGAGCGAAATTTTCTTGAATAAGGATGCGCCAGCTTCTGCAACTTTGCGTCCGGTCACTGTGCCACCGGTGAAAGAAATCGTGCCGATCCTGGGATGCGCCGTAATCGCCGCGCCAACGTTAGGTCCCGTTCCATGCACGATGTTGAGGACGCCCTTGGGCAAACCTGCCTCGCGGCAAATTTCGCAGAGCAAAAAAGCCGTCATCGGCGTCAATTCGCTCGGCTTGGCCACGGCGGTATTCCCGACCGCGATCGCAGGCGCGATTTTCCAGCTCAGCAAATAGAGCGGCAGATTCCACGGTGAGATGAGACCCACAATGCCGCGCGGCTGGCGCAGCGTGTAATTGAAGGCAATGCCATCCATGACATGCGCCTCGTTTTCCGTGTGCAGGATCGCGGTGGCAAAGAAGCGGAAGTTGGAAGAGGCACGCGGGATGTCGAGCGAACGAGCAAGCGAAAGCGGTTTGCCGGTGTCGATGGATTCGGCGCGGGCGAACTTTTCCAGGTCGCGATCGATGAGATCGGCGATGCGCAGTAAAATGCGCGAACGATCCGCCGCCGGCGTGCGCGCCCAGGATGGGAACGCTTTTTCCGCCGCTGCCACCGCCAGCTCCACGTCCCGACTGTCGCTATCGGGGACTAACGAATAAGCGCGGCCGGTGGCGGGTTCGATATTTTCGAGATAGCTGCCACTACCAGGCCTAACGAACTCGCCATCAATAAAATTGTGAATCTGATCCAGCTCTGTCATGGCACTCCCCGCTATAATATCTGGCGTAAAACGCGCAGCCAATTGTCACGCAGAATTTTCTCCAGGTCTCCATTACTGAAGCCGCGCTCGATTAACTTCCGCGTCAGATTGCGTGTGTGTCCGTGATGCGACAGATCGGACAGAAAATAAGGTCTGGCTAGTTTTGCTTCCAGCTCCGCGAGGCGCGCCGGGGGAATTTGCCGCCACAGGAACTGACAAAAATCGAAACCCAGCCCAATGCCGTCGATCCCAATCAGGCTGGCGACGTGCTCGATGTGATCGACATAGCGGTCGAGAGTAGCGTCTTCCTTTCTTGGACTAACGAGAATGGCGTTTATACCAATGACTCCACCGCGCGCGCCGATCATGCGAATTTGCTCATCGCTGATGTTGCGCTCGATGTCGTAAAAGTGCCGTGCGTTGGTATGAGAGACGATGAGCGGTCCGATCGTCAGGCTGCAAATTTCTTCGAAGCCCGCAGGGTTAATATGGGCGAGATCGATCAGGAGACCGAGCCGCTGGCATTCCGCGACCAGCTCGCGGCCAAAGTTCGTTAGGCCATGCGCCGGTGAGCCGCTGGGCGCGAAAATTCCGCCGGCAGCCGCCGCGTTCTCGCGCGCGTGCGTGAACGAAATCACGCGCAAGCCGAGTTCGTAGAAGATGCGCACGAGGTGGAGATCGTGGCCCAGCGGCTCGACTCCCTCCATGGTGAGAAGCAGAGCGATCTGCCGGTTGCGCCGCGCCTCCTCGATCTCAGAGAAGGAACGGCAAAATGCGAGCCGCGAGTTGGCTTTCAACTCTTCCTGAAGAAGCGCGATCTGATCGAGCGCCACGCGCAAACCATCGTTAGGCAAGTACTCATCATCGACATAAAGCGCGACGCCAAGCAAACCGATGTTGCCCGTCTCAAATTGCGGCAAAAAATCGGTGGAAATGATGTTGCGTCGTGAGCGCTGCAAGAAAAGTCCGAGCGGGAGATCGTAATGCATGTCGATAATCCCGCCCGCGTGGATACGCGCGACGCGCTCGTTGATTGAGTCGGCTGAGGTCATCTCGTGAAGATGGTCTCGAGGATGGCGCGGGCCGCGACTTCGTTAGCCCCCCCCTGGCCGAGGCTGGCAATTACCTCGTCGAAAGCGGAAATCATTTGGGCACGGTGTCCCTGGTCATTGAGCAGCCGAATGACCGCATTCGCGATCGCCTGCGGCTGAGCATCCTGCTGGATGAATTCGGGAATAATTTCACGACCGGCGAGAACGTTAGGCATGCCGAGGTGTTTGACACGGATGAGCATTCTGCCAGCAAGATAAGTTGGCAGCGCAACCTTGTAGACGAGAACAAATGGCAAGCGAAAGAAGGCTGCTTCCAGCGTTGCGGTGCCCGAGGCCACAACGCCGGCGGCGGCCCGCTGCATCGTTAGGGCTGCTTCTCCAATGGTAAGATCGATCTCGCCTAACGAATCGCCAGCTGGTTGGAGTGCCTCACGGATTTTCGCGGCCAACGCGTCGGTCGCGGCTGCGATCTCAAAACGCAACGCAGGCTGGGCGGTACGCAAACGGCGCATCACTTCGATCAGAATTGGCATGAGCTGCCGCACTTCGCGCGCGCGGCTCCCGGGGAAAAGACTAACGAGATTGGAATCGCGCTCCACCGCGGCTCGCTTCGCTTTCAGATCTTCGATCATCGGATGCCCGACAAAAATTGTGCGGAGCCCGGATTGTTTGTAGAGCTGAGCTTCGAAAGGGAAGATGCAAAGCATGAGGTCTAGCCAGCGCGCCATTTTCGGGATGCGCCCGCGATTCCAAGCCCAGACTTGCGGGCTGATGTAATAAACGACTCTCCCGCCTAACGAACCTTCGTGCAGTGTGCGCGCGAGTCGGAGATTGAACCCAGGGTAATCAATCAGGACGACCGCATCGGGTTTGGCGACGGAGATTTCCTTCAATGTTTTGGCAAATTCGCGCCGAAAATAACCATAGTGCTTGATCACCTCCGATAAACCGACCACCCCGGCTTCGGCACTCCAATCGAGAAACGACGGGCCGGCGACGGCTCGCATTCTCGGCCCGCCACGGCCGAAAAATTCCATCTCGGGCTGGAGCCGGCGCAGAGCTTCCATGAGCGCGGAACCGTGGTTGTCGCCACTGGTTTCGCCCGCCACGAAGTAAATGCGACTCATGCTAGGGCGCGTTTCCAACTCGCGACTTAATTGGCAGGCGAGGCGCTCGCGTTCGTCTCGATTTGTTTGGTGATCTCCACTGCCAACTCGAGCGCGGCCGTCGCCTCGAAGCCCGACACTTTCGGCCGCAATCCGGTGCGCGCGCATTCAATAAATGAAAGCAGCTGGCGTTTGAGCGGTTCCTCCTTTTCGATCTCGACTGATGTGCGCTCGATACCGGTCGGACCCTTGCGATAAATCTCGCCACTTTGGTCTTGATAATCGAGCGAGAGATACGCGTCCTCCTGAAAGACCCGGATTTTGCGCATCCGCTCGGGACTGATGCGACTGGAGGTAATGTTCGCTACGCAGCCGTTTTCGAAGCGAATTCGCGCGTTGGCGATGTCTTCGCGCCGACTCAGCACCGGTACGCCGACGGCGTCGATCGATTGCACCGGCGCCCTAACGAGATGCAAAATGATCTCAAGATCGTGGATCATGAGATCGAGCACGACACCGATGTCGGTGCTGCGATTGGGAAAGGGCGAGAGACGATGCGCTTCGATGAAACGCGGATGAGTGAGCCGTGCCTCGAGCGCGCTCAAAACCGGATTGAACCGCTCAACGTGACCGACCTGCAGAATAAGCTGACGTTGCGCTGCGAGCTCGGCCAGCGAACTCGCTTCCTGGGCGTCCGTTGCGATCGGTTTCTCAATGAGAAGATGCTTTCCTTTTTCCAGAAGGGGCTGGGCAACGGAGAAGTGCGCGTTGGTCGGCGTAGCGATCGAGGCGGCGTCAATTAACTCGGCGAACTCTTCGAGCGACGCAGCTGCGTGCACCTGGTATTGGCTGGCGACCTGCGCAGCGTTCGCGGCATCAATGTCGTAGATGGCAGCGAATTCTGCCGCGTCCGTTTCGGCATAAAGCCGCGCGTGATTCTTTCCGATATGACCGACGCCAACGACACCGACGCGTAGCTTCTTCATAATAGCCCGCGATTAGAAATAACGAAGGACATGCTGCAAAGTGCCAGCGAACGGCAGTATGAATCAAACGCAAACCGAGTGGGATGAACTCTATCGTCGGCGCGAGACGCCTTGGGAGAAAGGCAAACCGCATCCAGCCCTGGGCGATTTTCTGGCGGAATACGGTTCACTCGCTGGTGAGATTTTTGTCCCGGGCTGCGGCTCGGGCCACGATGTGCGCGCCTTGAGCACGGCGGAGAATCACGTGCTTGGAATAGACATTGCGCCATCCGCGATCAGGAAGGCGGAGGCGCTACCTAAAGTGGCGCACGAAGAGTATCGTCTCGCCGATCTGTTTGACTTGCCTAACGAACTGGACGGCCGATTTGATTGGATCTTCGAACATACCTGCTTTTGTGCGATCGAGCCGACGCGCCGTCGTGCGTATGTTGAGACGATCGTTAGGCTGCTCAAGCCTGGCGGCAAATTGCTTGCGATCTTTTTCATCAATCCAGATCATGACGAATCGGGCCCACCTTATCGTGTTAGCGCCGCGGAGCTGGAGGAGTTTTTTGGCCGAACGTTTGCTCTTGAGCGCGAATGGGTCCCGGCCAGCACGCATCCCGGTCGCGAGCAGCGCGAATTAATGCGCATCCTGAAGCGTCGCTAACATCCAGGCTGTGATGAAGGCGTGTGCCTGGTTATAAGTCTTCTCCCTCAGGATCAGCATCACGCGACCTGAACCAGTCATAGGTCCGAGCGATCCCTTCACGGAGAGGGATTATCGGTTGCCAGCCTAACGATTTGATTTTTGAGATGTCGAGGAGCTTGCGTGGGGTGCCGTCGGGCTTGCTGGAGTCCCAAGCCAACTCGCCTTTGAAACCCACCACGTCACAGACCAGCTCCGCCAGTTCGCGTATGGTCAGATCGAGACCGGTGCCGACGTTGATGACTTCCGGGCTCTCGTAATTTTGCAGAAGGAACAGACAGGCCGCCGCTAAATCGTCCACGTGGAGAAATTCGCGACGCGGATTGCCTGAACCCCAGACGACGATCTCCTGCGCCCCGCTCTGTTTCGCCTCGTGCGCTTTGCGCAGAAGCGCAGCGAGAACGTGCGAGGTTGCGAGATCGAAATTGTCGTTCGGGCCGTAAAGATTTGTTGGCATGGCGGAGATGAAGTTCGCGCCATACTCGCGGGCATAGGATTGGCAGAGCTTGATCCCGGCAATCTTGGCAATGGCGTAGCCTTCGTTGGTCGGTTCGAGTGGACCGCCTAACAACGCGCCTTCCGGAATCGGCTGCGGCGCGAACTTCGGATAAATGCAGGAGCTGCCGAGAAAAAGCAGCTTGCGCACACCGTTTTGATGCGAGGCACGAATGACGTTGTTCTGGATTTCCAGGTTAGCGAGCAGAAATTCAACCGGTTCGTCGTTATTCGCTTTGATCCCGCCCACCCGGGCCGCGGCCAGGATGACGAATTTTGGTTTTTCCCGAGCGAAGAATTCGTCGACCGCACCGCGATTCCTCAGGTCGAGCTCGGCTCGCGTGCGGGTAAGCAGTTGCGTAAAACCGTCACTCGTCAAGCGGCGAAGAATCGCGCTTCCGACAAGGCCACGGTGGCCGGCCACGAATACCGAATCCTCTTTCTTCATTTTTGCGCCTTCAGCTTCACCCTTCTCTTCTGAGCTTTTTTTCATTGGTCGGTCAATTCTCCCGCTCATGTTCACCAAGAATGGCCCCAACTAGGTCGCAAGCACCTTGTCCTTGGGCAGGGGTTAAAGCCAATCCAGATGTGCGGCTCCAGGCAGAGACCCCGCTCATTGCCTGCGAGAAATATGCGCTCGATCCCTTTGTGCTTCGAAGGGAAACTCGAACTTATCCAGACGGCCAAGTAATTCTCTTTCTATGAGATAGCCATAGCGCAGCCCGTTTTGTCGTGAATTTTGGCCTTGATTTTTTGGATCAAAAAAGAACACACTGGCGAAATGAACCCGCCCGTATCCGACCAGAGCCAAACGTCTCGCCCGCTTCGGCGAAAACACTCTGGTCGTTTGCGCGCATACTCCGTTGCCTCTGCTCCACGACCGAGTCGCAAGACACGGCGTTTCCGTTGTCGCAACTGCGGACAAAAAATCCAGGTCGAGCGCGCTCTTCGTCGCTCCGCTATCATCTGCCCAACCTGCCAGGAATTGGTCCCTGCGCCAAAGCTGGGACGCATTTGCCTCGAACTCTGCGGCGGCGTTATTCTTTTCCTCGGCGGCCTCGCCCTCGGCCATGTTTCGACTGACAAGCCGGTTGCTCCGACCAGCGCAGCGGCGGCGGTTTTGCCCGGCGGCAAAAGCCAACATGCCCCAACGAAATCCAAGCCGCCAAAGCCATCGTGGTTTACCAACAACCAGGATGGAAGACCCTAACCATTGTTAGGGCATGGCTTTTTGAGCGAGAGGGTGGCCGGATATTCTGAAAAATCGCTCGCGGAAAAGCTCGGCATCAAGAGCGGTTTCACCGTTGCACTGATCGATCCGCCGCTCGGATATCGCGGACTGCTGGAGCCGCTGCCGCTGGATGTTCGGTTCGGCGCGCTGGCGGATAAGCCAGAGGTGATCCATTACTTCGCCACCGAGGGGAAGCAATTCTCGAAACAGCTCCGGCACCTGCGCTCTGAGATGCGCGACGATGCCCTGCTTTGGGTTTCGTGGCCGAAGAAAAGCAGCGGTCGCCAGACGGACATGAGCGAAGATGTCGTGCGCGAGATCGCGCTCCCGCTCGGCCTGGTCGACACCAAGGTTTGCGCAGTCGATGAGATCTGGTCGGGGCTGCGGCTGGTCGTCCGGGTAAAGAATCGTCGGTCGGCAAAGGCAACATCCCGTTAGCCTAACGAATCACATCCGACAGCTCCATTTTGCGTTAGCTGTTCCAAAGCCGCTTATGCGGTGCATCGAAAAGATGCCTTACATCACAGAACTGACCGAGGATTGTCGCGGTATTGTGCACGTCGGCACGGGTCTCGTGACCGGTGAAGACCTGATTGAAGCCACGCGCATGGCTTCACAGCTCGTGCAAAACACGGAGAATTTTCAATTCGAATTCATCGACCTTTCCGAGGTCAGCGAGGTACAGATCACCGAGCAGCAATTAGAGGAAATTGCAAAAGAAGAACGCATCGCCGCAGCTTACAGGCCGCGTGCCATTGTCGCGATCGTCGCGCCTGCAGACGCTGTCTTCGCGATTGCCCAACAATGGCAACAAAAAGTGGAAGATCTCGACTGGCGCACACTCATCGCCCGCTCGCGACCGGAGGCCCTCAGGTGGTTGCGCGACCAGCTGGCACTCGCCCAAGTTAAGCTCTAGCGCGCTTTCGCTCGCCCGACTGGAACAGAGGATTTCGTTGACAGCGCAATTGCGCCCTGTTGCATAGGGCCGACCGCAGTCCGCGGACGCCATGGCTTATCTAAACGAAAATTATCTCAAGCTTCGAGCCGGCTATCTCTTCCCTGAAATCGCGCGTCGGGTGAAGGAGTTCTGCGCGGCCAATCCGAAGAGTGCAAAACGACTAATCCGCTGCGGAATTGGCGACGTTACCGAGCCACTTCCTGTCGCTGCGGTAAAGGCAATGAAGGCGGCCGTCGATGAACTGTCGGTTCGCGAAACATTTCGTGGCTACGGGCACGAACAAGGTGAGCTTTTTCTGCGCAGCAAGATCGCTCAGATCGATTACCGTGACCGGAGCATCGATATCGCCGATGATGAGATCTTCATCTCCGACGGCTCAAAGAGCGACTGCGGATTTATCCTCGACGTCCTTGGCGACCGCAATCGAATCGCCATCCCCGATCCGGTTTATCCCGTCTATGTCGATACAAACGTCATGGCCGGACACACCGGAGCAGCCGGCTCAAGCGGCCGCTACCAAGGCATTCTTTATCTTCCGTGCCGTGCTGAGAATGGCTTTGTGGCTGAGCCGCCTAACGAGCCGGCTGACATCATTTATCTTTGCTTCCCCAACAATCCGACTGGGGCAATCGCGACGCGCGCGCAACTCGAGGGCTGGATTGAGTACGCACGGCGACACCGCGCAATCCTGCTCTACGATGCGGCTTATGAAGGCTACATCAGCGAGCCTGGTATCCCTCGCTCAATCTTCGAGATCCCGGGAGCCTTGGAACATGCGATCGAGTTTCGCAGCTTTTCCAAGACCGGCGGATTCACCGGCGTGCGTTGCGGTTTCACCGTTATGAGCAAACGATTGCTCGCCCAGACTAGCGACGGCCGCAATCTGCCCCTGCATCCTCTTTGGCATAGGCGTTGGAGCACGAAAGCCAACAGCGTCAGCTATCCGGTGCAACGTGGTGCGGAGGCGCTTTACAGTGAGGAAGGCCAGGCACAGGTGCGCGCGCTGGTGGACCACTACATGGGGAACGCGCGCATTTTGAGCGAAGCAGCGGCCCGTGCCGGACTTCAGATCTACGGTGGGAAAAACGCGCCCTATCTTTGGGTGAAAACTCCGCCTGGTCTCACCAGTTGGGAAATGTTCGATCGCATGCTGCAAGAGTTGAATGTCGTCATCACTCCAGGGAGCGGGTTTGGATCGGAAGGCGAAGGTTATTTCCGGATCTCCGCCTTTAACAGTCGCAAGAACGCCGAGGAAGTTGGCCGACGGTTGGAAGGAGCGGATTTCGCGCGGACTGCATAGCACCATCGTGGCGTAATCGTTCCGGGCTGGCTCGCGGCCGTTGTTGGCGACTCGTTAGGCGAGAGATCCGCCTTGGGCTTGCGCCTCCTTATTAGAAGAATTCGCGCTCGGAGAACAGCGACTCACCAACACACGAAGCCTGCGCTTCTCGGTGATTGCGCCGACGTTTCTCCGCTCAGACGGGGGTGGCATCGGAGTGGAGCCACAAATGATGGCGAATTCCTTGCGTGCGCCGCATGCGGCTTGCAACTTAGCGGCTTGGAAAAGGATGAACGTCAGGGCTTTTCGCGCAGTCTGCCGCAACTCTACCGGTTCTGTTTTCTCATGACTGGAGATACGAGCAAGGCGCTGCGGGCTTTTCAGAACACTTTGCGTGAAGCCGCCTTGCTCGCATCGCGCGATCAATTGCCAGCTGATCGATTATGGTCCTTTCACGAAGCACGACATCAATGCCTAACGATCGTAAAAGGCGACGTGCAGCCCGAATCGAACACTATGCCGGAGGAAGCAATCTCCTCCGATGCCGCCGCGCGCGTAAAGCAACTCGTGCCGGATCAGCTGGCCGCCTGGATTGCAGCCGCGCCGGAGCCGCAACGTAGCGCGCTGGCCTTTTTTTACCTGAACGAATTTACTCATCGCGAGATGCAAAATCTGCTCGACGTAAGAATGGATGAGCTTGCCGACCTCATTTCGCATGGCCGGACGCAGTTCCAAGCCTGGCTTAACAGCGTGACGGAAGCGTGATGAAACGCTGGCTCTCGCGACGCAAGCGCGCCCTAATAGAGTGCGCACCGATTACCGATGCCGCGCCAAGCGATCGCGCGATGCGCTCCGCCCTTGAAACCGCGCGCACCATTCCAGAGGCTGCGGCCGCCCTCACCGCGCAACATCGTTTCGACGTCGCCCTGTCGGATCTCGTGCGGAACATTGCGATTCCGCGCGAAGCCGAAGAATGGTTCGTCAATGCCGCACTAATCAAAGGCGCAAAACGAAGTTGGAAAAAAACAGCGCGTCATCCGGCCATCCTTGCCACCGCCCTCGCGGTGTTGGTTTTGACCGGCACCGGCATTTTCTTTTTCCTCGAACAGCTGCATGAATTCCCAGGGTCAGCCACGGCGAAAAGATTGCTCGGCGTGGCGGCCACCTCGCGCCACGTCCAATTCGAGCCGCTCAACACCGATGCAATCAACCTCGGCGATTATTTCTTCATGAAATTTCAGCTCGAACACTTCGATATTCCGATGCAGTTCGCTGATTTTCGGGCGCGCGGCGCGCGTATCTTCGATGATGAAGACGGGCGTCGGGTCGCACAGGTAGTCGTGGCGGAACGCGGCGTGCAGTTCTTCCTTTTCGCAGCGGACAACCCTCATTCGCGGCATAAAACAAAACTGACCCGCACAGTCTGGCGTTACGTGGCAGATGAAGGCTGGGCCGCCGCAGTCACTGAGCGTGAAGGCGTTTGCTTCATGATCGCGATGCGAGGAACAGAGGCAGAGCTGCAATCGTATCTCGCGGATCGAGGACGGTAAAAGCCAAGATTCCGGGTTCAACCGCGGACCGAGATAGCGCAGTTGGTAGGCTGGTTGCTGCGCTTGCGGCAAAGCAACAATAGGTACCCTCGCAGCTCTCAGACAGTCTTGGGGCGTGGGTGCGTTGACACGTCCGATGGGTCATTCAAGCTTACGGGCTTCTGCGCGCCAGGGTAGCTCAGTGGTAGAGCAGGGGACTCATAAGCCCTTGGTCGGGAGTTCAACTCTCCCCCCTGGCACCCCCCTCTCGTTTGGCGTTTCTCCTGCTGTTAATTCTGCTCCGGCTCGCAGGCGTGATCCCAAGCCCCATCCGCCAACATGAATCCGCTTTATCGAAAACGTCCGAGCAGGATCGGAGAAAATTCGGGCCGCGATTTGACAATGAATGAACGTTCATTCACTATGCGTTTCCCGATGTCAAAAAAACTCTCCGAACCTCAGCTGGATCGGCACCAACAGATACTGGAGGCGGCCATGATTTGCTTCGGCGAATGCGGATTTCACCAGACCAGCATGCACGACATTAGCGAGAAGGCCGGGATCAGCGTCGGCCTGATCTACCGCTATTTCAAAAACAAGGACGAAGTCATCGCCGCTCTCGCCGCCGAGCATAAGAGAAACATCGCGGACCTGCTCGAGCGGGCCGGCCAGGCGTCAACTTTGCTCGAGGCGATGGAGATTCTCTTTACGTCGGACTGCTGCGAGCGCTCGCCCCAGATCATCTCGGCGTTTGTCGTCGACCTGTTCGCGGAGGCGAGCCGCAATTCCCGGGTCGCGAAAGTCGTCCGCGACGTGACGCGGGCAAAATCCGCGGGCGTGTCCGCGCTCATCGCCCGTTCCCCGGAGGCGAAAACGACAACGCACGGTCTCAAGCCGGCGGAGATTGCGGAGATGATTTTCGCAGTGAATGATGGCACTATGATGCGCGGCGTGCTCCGCCCCTCGGGCACCTCCACGGCACGGCAGAGAGAACAGCAACTGAATGTCGCCCGCACTCTCTGGCGACTCTTGTTTACCCAAAAAAAATCCCATGCAAACGGTCACCGCTAGAGCTCCAGTGCGATCGGAGCGCACCACCACTGCCGCTAGACCACGACGCAGCCAGAAAGGCCCGATCTTCTGGGTGATTCTCGGGCTCGTCGGGATTTTCCTTCTCTTAGCCGGGATCAAAGCCTTGCAAATCGTGACCATGATTAAGGCCGGCAAAGCAACGGTCCCGCCGCCCACCACGGTGACTAGCGCGATCGTGAAACAGGCGGATTGGCAACCGACGGTTGCCGCTGTCGGCTCGGTCTCGCCGGTGCAAGGCGCGACGATCAGCGCCGAACTGGCCGGCCGGGTGAGTGAGATCGATTTTGAATCTGGCGCGAAGGTGGAAAAAGGTCAGCCCCTGCTCAAGCTCGATGTCGCCGCGGAAGAAGCGCAGCTGCGCTCCGCCAAGGCCGACCTAGAGCTGATGAAATCGGAGCTCGACCGCGCGCAAAATCTTTCCAAGGACAACGTGATTTCGAAGGCGGAGCTGGACACCGCACGGGCGAAATTCGACGCATCGAAGGCGGCGGTCGACAACATGCAGGCGACGATCGACAAGAAGGCAATCCGGGCGCCGTTCGCAGGCGTGGCTGGCATTCGCTACGTCAATCCCGGGCAGATGGTAGCGGTGGGCGACAAACTGGTGTCGCTCCAAACCCTCGACAATGTCTTCGTCGATTTCTCGCTGCCGCAAAACAACCTGTCGAAAGTGGCGGTCGGGCTGGAAGTGAACGTGACGACCGACGCGGTTCCGGGTCGCAAGTTCAAAGGTACTCTTACCGCGATCAATTCCTCAGTCGACCCCGCGACGCGGAGTGTGCAGGTCCAGGCGACTCTCGAGAATAAGGACCACGCTTTGCGCCCAGGGATGTTCGCGAAAGTGGAGGTGCTGCTCCCGCAAAAAATCTCCACCCTTTTCATTCCCGCGACCGCCGTCTCCTACGCGCCTTTCGGCGATTCGGTTTACGTGATCGAGAAAAAGCAAAACAAAGAGACGAAGAAAGACGAACTGGTCCTGCGCCAGCAATTTATCCGGCTCGGCGAATCGCGTGGCGATTTCGTCGCCGTCACGGAGGGTTTGAAGAAGGGCCAGGAGGTCGTCGGCACCGGCGCCTTCAAACTGCGCAACGGGCTAAACGTGGTCGTCGACAACAAGCTCGCGCCGAAGCCGCAGCTCGCTCCCACCCCGGGGAATACCTAACGATTTTCGCGGATGTGAAAACTTTCACTGACCTCTTCATCCGCCGGCCGGTTCTGGCCATGGTCGTTAGTCTGGTGATCATCATCGCCGGACTGCAGGCGATCAAGTCACTCAACATCCGGCAATATCCGCGAAGCGATATCGCTTCGGTCAGCGTCACCACTGTCTATGTAGGCGCGAGTGCCGAGCTGGTGCGCGGTTTTATTACCACGCCGTTGGAGCGCGCGATCGCGGCGGCCGATGGCATCGATTATCTGGAATCGCAAAGCGCGCAGGGCCTCTCGACGATCACTGCGCACCTCAAACTAAATTACGATTCGAATAAGGCGCTCTCCGAGATCAGCTCGAAGGTCAACCAGGTGCGCAACGACTTGCCGCCGGAAGCAGAGGTGCCGGTAATCAATATTTTGCCGGCTGATTCGCAGTTCGCGTCCGCCTATCTCAGTTTCACTTCGAATATCCTGCAGGCGAATGAGATAACCGATTATCTCACCCGCATCGTCCAGCCGCGCCTGACCGCGATCGCCGGCGTGCAGCGGGCGGAGATTCTCGGCGGCCGCACTTTTGCCATGCGCATCTGGCTGAAACCGGATCGGATGGCGGCACTCAACGTCAGCCCGTCACAGGTCCGCCAGGCGCTCGCCGCGAACAACTTTCTCTCCGCGCTCGGCAGCACCAAGGGCGCGCTCGTGCAGGTTGATCTGACCGCGAACACGGATCTGCATTCGGTCCAGGATTTCAAGAACCTGGTCGTTAGGCAAGAGAATGGCGTGCTCGTTAGGCTGGGCGAAATCGCCGATGTCGTGCTCGGGGCGGAGGATTATAACACCGAGGTCCGCTTCTCCGGGGAACGCGCGGTTTTCATGGGCATCTTCGTTTTGCCTAACGCCAACTCGATCGACGTAATCAAGCGCGTCCGGGTCGAGCTGCAGGATATCCAGAAGGAGCTACCGACCGGGCTCGAGGGCCGCATCGCCTACGACGGCACCGAGTACATCAACACCGCGATCCACGACGTTTTCCGCACCCTGATGGAGACCCTCCTCATCGTCGTCATTGTCATATTCCTTTTCCTCGGCTCCTGGCGCTCGGTCATCATTCCGGTCGTCGCGATACCGATCTCGCTCATCGGCGCGATTTTTCTCATGCAGATCTTTGGGTTCACAATCAACCTCCTTACCCTCCTGGCCATCGTCCTCTCGGTCGGTCTGGTCGTGGATGACGCCATCGTTGTGGTCGAAAATGTCGAGCGCCATTTGCGCGAAGGCCTCAGCCCGCTCGATGCGGCATTGTTAGGCGCGCGCGAACTGGTCGGTCCGATCATCGCGATGACGATCACCCTCGCAGCGGTCTACGTTCCGATCGGATTGCAGGGCGGACTCACCGGCACGCTCTTCCGCGAATTCGCTTTTACCCTGGCGGGCGCAGTCACGATTTCCGGCGTCGTCGCTCTTACTCTTTCGCCCGTTATGTCCGCGAAGTTTCTGCGCGCGGGTGAAGAAGAGAAGGGTTTTTCCGGTCGGATCAACCGCACCTTCGATCGAATCCGCGACTGGTACGGCCGCAATCTCGATCGCACCCTGCAGATGCGCCCAGCGGTTTACGTCGCCTGGATCGGTCTTTCCCTCATCGCGCTCATCTTTTTGAAAATGTCGCTCTCGGCCAAAGAACTCGCGCCGACCGAAGATCAGGGCGTCATCTTCGGCATCGTCGATGCGCCGGCTAACTCCACGATCGAGCAGACACAATCCTACGCCGACGCAGCCGGAAAAGCGTTCCTCAGTTTCCCGCAAACCCGCTTCACTTTTCAGATCACATTTCCCTCAAATGGCTTTGGCGGCATGGTCTTGAAGCCTTGGGATCAGCGCAAGGAGACGGCCTTCCAACTCCTGCCACAGGTGCAGGCGAAACTCGGCACCATTCCGGGCATCCAGATGTTTCCCGTCATGCCCCCTGCTCTTCCTGGCGGCGGACAATTCCCAGTCGAGTTCGTCATTCTTTCGACTGCTGAGCCCGAGCAGATGCTCGAGCTGGCGAACAAAATCAAGGACGCCGCGACGACGAGCGGCAAGTTTTACTTCCCGCCCTTGATCGACACGAAAATCGACCAGCCCCAAGCCGGGGTCGAGATCGACCACGACAAGGCCGCGGCTCTCGGCCTCAACCTCTCGCAAGTTGGCGAGGATGTCTCCGCGATGCTCGGCGGCAACTTCGTTAATCGTTTCGACATCTCCGGCCGCGCCTACAAAGTAATCCCGCAAGTCCAGCGGGTCGACCGGTTGAATCCGCACCAGCTCGAGGACCTTTATGTCACTGGGCCGGAGGGGAAATTGATTCAGCTCAGCACCATTGCGACGATCAAGACCCGGGTCGTCCCCCGCTCTCTTAATCGGCTGCAGCAACTGAACGCTGTAAAAATCAGCGGCGTGGCCGGCGTCCCCACGGATCAGGCGCTGAAGATCCTCGAAGACGAAGCAGCGAAGATTTTGCCGAAAGGATATTCTATCGACTACACCGGCGAATCGCGCCAGCTCCGGACCGAGGGCGACAAATTCCTGCCGGCATTTGGGCTCGCCTTCGTCCTCATCTTTCTCGTCCTCGCGGCGCAGTTTAACAGCTTTCGCGATCCACTCATCATCCTCTTCGGCTCGGTCCCGCTCGCCATGTTCGGCGCGCTCATCTTCACTTTCCTAAAAATGCCGAACCCGAACATCCCGTTCTTCACCAACGGCTGGACGACGACGATGAACATTTACTCGCAGGTCGGCCTCGTCACCCTCGTCGGATTGATTTCGAAAAACGCCATCCTCATCGTCGAATTCGCGAACAAGCTGCAACAGACCGGGCTCGATAAAGTCACCGCCGTCGCGCAAGCCGCGCGCGTGCGCCTGCGTCCCATCCTCATGACCACGATCGCGACCGTAGCCGGCCACATGCCGCTGGTCTTTGTCACCGGAGCCGGCGCCAAGGCGCGTAACTCGATCGGTCTCGTCCTCGTCGGCGGCATGACCATCGGCACCATCTTCACCTTGTTCATCGTCCCCTCGCTCTACGTACTCATTGCGCGCACGCATAACGAGGAAATCGAAGACGCGGAGGACGACGTTCAGCCGGCCCTCCGGAATCTGGAGCCCGAGTTCGCAGACGCCTAACGAGCAAAGGATTCGATACTCCTTGCGGCGCGGGCGCATCGATCCTTGCGGGGTAAGTTGCCAGCCGCCAAAGCCGAGACTAACGAACGGCAGCAGCCGCCGCTAGCTCCGCGCACTTGCGCAAATCCAGTTTTCCAGTGGCCAAAACAGGAATCTGTTCAACGCGCGCAATCGTTCTTGGAATCCACAAGTTGGGCACGCCAGCCTCTTGCAACTGCGCGCGTAACTTCGCCTGGTCAATCTCGATCGTGCTCAGCAGCACGAGGGTTTCTCCTTTCTGCGGATCGCTCGCGGAAGAGATGGCGATCGACCTTTCCCCTTCGCTCGACAACCCGAGCGCCTGCTGGATTTTATGCTCGACCGTTTCGTGCGGCACCATCTCGCCCCCGATCTTCGAGAAACGTGAGAGTCGGCCCTCGATGAAGAGAAATCCATCCTCGTCAAAACGCCCGAGGTCTCCTGTCCTCAACCAACCATCGTGCAGCACTTCGGCAGTCCGCGCCGGATCCTTGAGGTAGCCTTCAAAAATGTTCGGACCGCGCAGCCAAAGCATGCCAGCGTCGTGCAACGAAAGTCTTTCTCCTGTTTCCGGATGCCGAATTTCCGCCGCCAAGCCTGGAACCATTTTTCCGACGGAGCCGGGACGATTCCGGAGCTGCACTGTCTCGCCCGGTTGAGATGCTTTTGGGTCCGGCAAGTTGACGCTCACGACCGGCGATGTCTCGGTCAGACCGTAACCTTCAAAGACGGGTTTGCCGAGATGCTCCTGGAAAGCCTCGGCTAAACTGCGCGGTAATTTCTCGGCGCCGGTGATCGTTAGGCGCACGCTCTCGTATTGCTTGCAATCCGCCTTGCGCAAATAGCCGCGCAAAAATGTCGGCGCCGCCAGCACGATGGTAGCGCGGTACTTGGATATCAGTTCCGCGCATTTTCCGGCTTCGAGTGGATTCGGATAAGTGACAATCGGCACGCCTTCGATGAGCGGGAACCAGAGCGTGACGGTACAACCGAAACTGTGGAAGAAGGGCAGCGAGGCAAGAATGAGATCCTCGCGCGTCGCGTCGAGCACGACCCGGAATTGCGTCACATTGCCGACGATGTTGCGATGGCTCAGGACGACACCCTTGGGATCGCCCGAACTCCCACTGGTGAAAAGCAGCACCGCCTCCTTGCGATCGCCTTCATTCGTCACTTGCAGCCAACGAATGAGGAGGCGCGTCGGGCACAGGAGCGCCGCCATCCACCAGAGAAAGATTTGCCACTTCATCGTCGGCAAGAGCTCGTCGAGCTGAATGGTATTTTGTGGCCACGGAAAATCGGTGAGTCGCCGGGCAAATGCGTTCGCGGAGATCGTTGTCGTTAGGCCGGCAATTTCCATGGCGCGTGAAAGGGCATCGCGCCCGCTGGTGAAGTTCAATCCTGTTGGCACTTTGCCTGCGAGTACCACCGCGAGGTTCGCTACCACCCCACCTTTGCTCGCCGGCAGCACGATGCCGATTCGTCTTTCTGCGCAGTGACGCCGCAGATATCGACTGAGCGCGGCGGCCGCACCCAACAATTTGCTACGACTGAGCGTCGAGCCGTCCAGGCCATCGATCACCGCGGTGCGAAACGGATGCCGCGCCAGGCCCCGCAGGACGGTCACACCTAGCGACTGGTGCAATACACGCCGCCGGCCGAAACAGCTCTCCCCCAGTTTCAAGAGCTGCTCCCGCACCGTTGCGATATTGGCGTCGCCAGGCGAGAGCGGCGCTCCAAATTCGACCACCGCCGGGTAAGGAATATGGCGTGGCCATTTACGAAAAAACCGTCCACCCTGGTAGGAGAATATCGAGCCCCAAAGCTGGTCGAGCCATACCGGCACAACCGGCGCTTCCGCGCGGCGGGCAATCAATTCGTAGCCACGGCGCAACGTGCCCAGCACGCCGGAGCGCGTCAGTTGGCCTTCAGGAAAAACACAGACAATTTCGCCGTCGCGAACCATTTCCGCGGCCAAACGCATTGCCTCCTTGGCGCGCCGCGAGGTAATCGGTATCGCCCGCGTCAGATGGAGGACCCAATGCAAATAGCGATTGTGATAAAACTCCTCCGCAATCATGAACCGGATCGGTCGCGGACATGCGATGAGCAGAATGATTGCGTCCACCCAGGTAATGTGGTTAGGCAAAAGAAGAAAGCCGCCGCGCGGCAACCGTTCCAAGCCGACCGCTTCGACGCGGTAAATCGCGCGCGCGAGCGGCAGACAAATGAAACGCAGGGCGCGCTCGGCATCGGAAATCGCGGGCATGCGTTTATGATTTACAATCCCGCGAGCGACTACTGCAATCGGCAAATCCCATGAAGAATGATTCGCAAGCCAAACCGGGCGCCTACAGCGCGCTCGCGTTGCTCCTCGCGATTAATCTTTTTAACTACATTGATCGCCAGGTTCTCGCGGCGGTTGAGCCATCAATCCGCGCGACATTCTTTGCGCCTAACGATCCGAATGCGATGGCGATCAGCGGAACGTTAGGAAGCGCCTTTCTCATTACCTACATGTTGAGTGCACCGGCGCTCGGCTGGGTTTCCGATCGGTTTTCGCGCTGGCTGATCATCGGAGGCGCCGTGATCCTATGGAGCATCGCGACCGCTGCCTCCGGTCTCGCAGTTAGCTTTGCCATGCTCTTTGCGACCCGCGTTCTTGTCGGGATCGGCGAAGGCGGTTATGGGCCGGCTGCGCCGACGGTGTTGGCTGATCTTTTCTCACTGGAAACGCGCGGACGAGTGCTCGCGGCGTTTTGCGCGGCAATTCCCGTCGGCAGCGCACTGGGCTATGTCCTTGGCGGCACAGTGCTGACTCGTTTCACGCCGGTGCCTGAATCTGAACGGTGGCGCTGGGCGTTTCTGTTTGCGGCAATTCCGGGACTCCTTCTTGGAATCGTTTCGCTTTTCCAGCGTGACCCGCGCGCGACAAACGGTGCACGCCCTGAGCGACAGCGCGCTACGCGCCAGGATTACCGCACGCTCGCGAGAACGCGCTCGTATGTCTTGAACTGCGCGGCGCAAACCGCGATGACTTTCGCACTCGGCGGAATCGGTTTTTGGATCGCAGCCTATCTGCATTCGCGCGGCCTGCCGCCCTCATCGACCCAAACGTTCGGCGCCCTCATTGCCGGAACTGGATTACTCTCGACGCTGGTCGGCGGCTGGCTCGGCGACGCGCTGAGGAAGAAGATTCCCGGGTCCTACTTTCTCGTTTCGGGATTGGGAATGATCGCGGCGTGTCCATTGTTCATCATGGTTCTTTACACGCCCTTTCCGCGCGCCTGGTGGTTCATGGGCGCCTCAGTCTTTTTCCTTTTCCTCAATACCGGCCCATCCAACACCGCCCTGGCCAACGTCTCGTTGCCCAAAGTGCGCGCGACCGCTTTCGCGCTGAACATTCTCGTCATTCACGCGCTCGGCGACGTGCTCGCGTTCCCGAGCATCGGCTACATCGCGGGACACGCGAGTTGGACGATCGCGTTCCTGTTTGTCTCCGGGATCATGCTCGTGTCGGGAATCATCTGGCTCGCCGGAATGAAGTCCCTGCCGGCCGACACCGCAGCCGTGGACAAGGCGAGCAGTTACGCTTGACCAAGGTTGGCGAGATTTAGCTTGGGCGATCGATCCGGCCCAGCGTCGCGAGATGCCTAACGAAAAGTTCCCTGACGTGCGGATGGTTTCGGTCCGTCGTTAGGCGATTGCGCGGCGAGGCGATCCTGCAAGTGGACGTCGGCCGCAGCAGCTTCCTGGAGGGCAATGGCGGCTTCGTGAGGCCGGCCAATTTTTCGCAGTAGATCGCTCATCATTAGCCAGCTCTCCGCGCGATAAGGCGCGACGTCGAGACAGGTTTTCAATTCCGTAATCGCACGATCGGGATAACCACAGTCGCTCAGCGCCTTAATATAACGTTGTTCGATCGACCAGTTTGGCGGACCGAGGCGCGCAGCAAGGCGCAGCCGCATCAAATTCACCCGGCCGGTTTCACGGTTTTCCAGCACCGCCAGGCTCTCCTCGGCACGCGCCCGCAGCTCCGGCGGATCAGTCACCTTCGCCAGCAGTGCACGCGAGCCGGCGAAGTCGCGCTCTTTCATTTTGACCGCAGCAAAATTCAGCTGTGCGAGCGGGTTGTTGGGTTCCTTTTCCAGCGCACGCTGCAAGGCCTGGCGAGCGGCCGCCAGATTTCCTTCGCTCAGTTCCAGTCCGCCAAGATTAATGAGCATTCGTGCGGAATCGCCACCCTGCTTGATCGTGCGCGTGAGCAATGTGCGCTGGTCTTTCCAATCAAAGGCACGAACAAAGGTGCGCGCGGGAAGAAAAAATAACCAAATCGTCAGGCAAAAATAGAGCCGCCTCGAGCCTAACGAATGCACTGCCTGGACGCCGCCAAGAAAAAGAAAAGCGCTCGGCAGGTAAAGCCAGTGTTCCGCCACGGTCGCGTTGAGTGGAAGGAATCCGCTCACCGGCAGGAAACAAATGATTGCGAGGAGAAGCGGAACAAAAATGGTGCGATGACACCGAACCCGCCAAAGCGCGCCGAGAAGAGCGGCAACGAGCATCAAGCCGAGGAGTGTTTGCAATTCACGCCACGCCGCGGTGTTCAGACTTTCGGGGGAAAAGCCGAACGGGTGGGTCTCGACGTCGCGTTCCATGTGCAAACGCCACGGGAAAACAATCAGGCCGGCGTACTCCGAAACCGCGCGCGCGGTGATAATCGGCCTAACGAGTAGCGGCGTTCCCGGTTGTGGCGGCGGAGCGATATGCTCTGCCGGTAGCCGCAAACTGAGATAGGCAGTCAAGACGGCAATCGTCAGACCAGCCGCCCCTAACAATAGTCCGCGTTTCCGCTCCGTCAGAGCAAGCACGAGCCAAACGAGCGGAAAGACTAGGCCTATCTCCTTGCTCAACGCGCTGGCAAGAAAACAAACGCCCGCCGCAAGCCCAAAGGTCCATTTCCAATTTCTCCTCGCACGCCAAAGGCAAAGGCCAAAACGAAGCCCCAGGAAACCGAAGGTCGCGGCCATTGGATCAGCTCGACCCGCGACATAAATCACGGCGGCGCTTTGCACCGGATGGACGACCCAGATAAGTGCCGCAAGAAATGCCGTCGTTAGTCGGCTGTCGCTGTCCATCCGGCATCGAGCGAGGAATTCCTGCGCGAAAAGGAAGAACGCGATCGCCGCTCCCGCGTGCCACAGAATGCTAACGAGATGATAGCCAAATGGCGAAAGGAAGAACGCCGAGTAATCCAGAGTGTAACTAAGCCGTTGCAGCGGCCGGTAAAAATCGGAAGCGGTTGCGTCGAGAAAAAGGAAGTGCTGGAACCCTTCCCAGATTAGACGCCAACTTCGGATGAGCGGGTCGCGCAGCACCAGCGCCTCGTCATCCCAAACAAACCCATCGCGCAGCGCTGGTGCGTAGGTTACGAGCGCAACAACTATCAAGAGCAATGCGGCGAGGAGGGGTTTGCGTCGCCCCGACGATTGCGCTCGACGCTCAAACGGTGCGTGTAGATTGCGAGATGTCGCAGTCGCTTCAAGTAATTCTACTGCCATTATTGCTTCTCATGGCCAGCAGCGTGCGTGCCGCTGGCGTCCCGGGAGATTGCCAGCAACTCATTGTCGGCATCGCCCCCGACTGGAATACCATGCGCGGCACGATGGAACGTTTCGAACGGATGGGTAACGGGCCATGGCGGCTTGTGAGCGAGCCGGCGCCCGTGTTGTTTGGGAAGAATGGCCTCGCCTGGGGACGCGGTCTGTCTGGTCAGGAGGAAACCGGCCTGCACAAAAAAGAACGCGATGGCCGCGCCCCTGCCGGCATTTTCCGGATTGGTAAGATTTACACTTACGATGCGGCGCTACCGTCCGGGGCAAATTTTCCTTTTCATCAGGTAACCAAAACCGATGCCTGGATCGACGATCCGACCCGGCCCGATTACAACACGATGATCGCAATCGATGATCCCGACCATCCGCCGCCTTGGTTTGCGAAACAAAAAATGCGGCATAACGATTTCGCTTATCGCTGGCTGATTGAGATCCGGCACAACTCCGATCCGCCTGTGCCGAACGAGGGCAGCGCCATTTTCTTTCACATTCGCCGCGGCGAATCGCGGCCCACCTCTGGTTGCACAACCATGGCGGAAAGCGAGTTGGTCCGGTTGGTTCGCTGGCTGCGAGCCGATCGGCATCCTTGCTATGTCCTCCTACCGCGCGCTGTTTATGCCGAAAAGGCGAAGACTTGGAACCTGCCCGAGCCCGCGCAAATGGTGCCAGCCGAAAAAAGCTAAATTTCCTGCAACGTTAATTTGCATAAGGGAAAAGTTGCCCTTACGCTCAACTCGTTAGGCAAACATTATGAGGAAACGATCCAATCCCGACTCCGAGCAAAACATCAAGCGCATCGATACGAAGCCACGCGCGAAGAAACAGACACACGGTTTTCAGGTGCATTTTGTCCGCGGCTCCTCCAATGGCACGAGAATGTTCAGTGATGCGGTTTACGGCGGAAAAGACGCGGCTCTTAAAGCGGCGCGCAAATACCGCAAAGAAGTAATGGGTGATCTGCCACCGCGCACGACACTTTCCCCCGCTCGCAGGGCAGCGCTGGCCAAGTCGGCAAAAAAAATGCCGGCTAAGAAAACGGCTGCGCCCGCTAAACGCGCTCGTTAGGCTGGAATGCTGGCCACTCGCCAGCATTCAATGAAGCCGGGTGCGAAATCGCCCGGCCGTTCGTCGATCCAACGCGCAATTGTTTCAGGCGCGAAAAATTGCACCGCGTCGATTTCAGAAGGCGCCGGCACAAAGGGACCTTCGTGTTCCCCTTTATAGAGCCAGATAAATTCCTGGCCAGTCCGCTGTGAGGCGGGAATTTTTCCGACGGGCGCCAGTCCGGTTGTTACTCCAAGTTCCTCGCGCAACTCACGCTCTGCGGTCGCATCGTATCCTTCCCCGGCGCCGACGTGGCCAGCTGCACTCGAATCCCACAGCTCCGGATGTCGATCTTTCCAAGACGAGCGTTTTTGCAAAAGCAATTCACCTTTGCGGTTGAAAATGAAAATGTGCACAGCCCGATGAAGAAAGTTATTCCCATGCACTTCGCGGCGCGACGCAACGCCAGTTATAGAATCGTTTTCATCGACTACCACAAACTCTTCCGCCGCGTCGTTGCCGGCCATCTGCGTCGCCGGAGGTTGAACAAATCTGGTCAGCGCTATCCACTGCTCGAGCGACAACTCTTCCGCGCGGGCCTGTGATGAAACACCGATTTCCCGGGCAGCACTTGGCCAGTCTTCAACCTTTTCGCGCAATAACTTTCCAACCTGTTTTCTTCGCTGCGAAAAACCACGCCGGAGAAGAGAAAGAAACAACGCGCGATCGTAAAACGGAAACTCGTTAGGCAAACGCGGAGTCAATCGGACTAGCGACGATTCTACCTCGGGTTGCGGTAAAAAGACGCTCGCCGGAATAGTACGTAGATATTCCACGCAATACTGCGATTGCACGACAAGACTAAGAATTCCGTAATCCTTGGAACGGGGATGTGCCGAGAGGCGGCGCGCAGTTTCCATTTGTAACATCAACAACGCCATTGTGATCGGAGTTGGAACTTCGAGAAATCGAAACAGAATTTCGGTTGAGATGTAATAAGGAAGATTGCCCATCAGCTTGATGGGACCGCGAGGAAACAGTCGTCGCACCTCGAAATCGAGCGCGTCGCCGTGGATGACTTCGAAAGAACGACCCGCGAATTGCTGTCGAAGGAAATCAACCAGCCGTCGGTCTTTCTCGATCGCTAAAATCTGCGCACCGGAATTAAGCGCAGGCTCAGTGATCGCACCCAGGCCAGGGCCAATTTCGAGCACAAAATCGCCCGAAGAAATGTTCGCCTGCCGGACAATCCATCCCGCGAGGTTCTGATCGTGCAGAAAGTTTTGCCCGAGCGTTTTTACGGGCACAACGCGAATGTCGCGCAAGACATCGCGGATCTCGGAAAGCTTCATCGGTTGCAAATAACGACGCGCGAAGAAACGACTTGGCGAGCCGGATTGTTCACAAAATTGTGTGAACAAAATGCACCGAAATAGGAAATTTATTCACAAGTTATTCGACCGACCATACTGACCATAAGATGGCCTTTGCCAGCGCTCCCCTGCGGCGCTTCCAATCATCGCTGCTCGGATGATCAGCGGCGGGAATCGGAAAGCGCCTTCGGTTTCTTGCCCGGAATGGCGAAGCGTTTCTTTTTGCCTTCCACGAAAGCCCGGCGAGCGTCGCGCAGGCTGGCGCCTTCGATGAAATAGACCATCGCGGCGTGACCAATCGCAAAGGTGCCGGCACCCGCTACCATCCCGCAGACGACATTCCCCCACCCTGGAAAAAACTTTAGCGCAGCGCGCGTGCCTTCGCGCAAAATCATCCCGATGCCGACATTCGCGCCGAGCGCGCCGACAAATTCCGTGGCCGCGCGCAGGCTGCGTTCGCGACCGCTGATGTGCATAATTCCAGCGACCATGACCAACTGCAGCGTGGTGAGAATGGGTAAATCAGCGAGCGGAATCGGCTGCGCGCCCACGGCGGCGCAGATCGCGCTGGTCGATTTCACGAGCAGCTCGGCGATCTCTGCCTGGGCGTGGATGTCGCCGCCACTGCGGACTAATTCGACTCGAGCTTCGTTAGGCAGTTCGCGCGCCAGCGCGCGCCGCAGACTTGCGCCTAACGAATAGACCCCGCTGAAGCTGGCCCGGATGGCGGGCTTGTCCGTTTCCTCTTTGAGAACAGACTGTGCCTCCGCAGTTTGCACCTCAATCAACTTGGCGCCGATCGCGCCGCCACCATTCCCGCCAAGTAGTTTTTCCAGGCGCTCTATTTCCTTGCGTGATGCGACTTTTGCGCCCCGCTCCGCGGGGAGAAAAAGAACACATCGGCTGGCCGGGTTGTTAATTCTCCACGCACAAGGTCGAGTGCATCCGCATCCGCTCCCCGGGCATCAAGTATCTCGATCGACCCGTGTTGACCGAGTGCTACGCTTTGCCAACGATAAAGTCCGGTCAGGGTTTCGCGCGAAGGGGACTCGTTCTTCTCCGGCATAAAAATGTGCGCGACGAATTCGAGCAGCGGCATCGGATGCGAACCGGTGAGAACGAAGCGCGGTGGGCGCTGTTGCAGAAAAAGCTCCTTTAACGGGGTCAGTTCGCTCAAGACTGGCTTGCGGATTGAGTCCGGCAGTTTGCCGACAAATCCTTCGAGGCGTTCGACAATGTGGAGGAGGGCGGAATTGTTCATTCTGCAGCGATCATTTCCGTGCAAGATGAATCGAAGAGGTGAGATTTGCGAATTTCGGCAATTGGCCTGCATGTTGGAAAGAGGAGGCACTTCGTGCTAGGGAATGCGCCCTGGGAATGTTTGCCTAACGACTAACGATTCATGTTTTCCCAACTTGGTGACAAACTGCAGGATATCTTTAAGGACCTGCGCGGGCATGGCACGATCAGTGAGGCGAACGTCAGCGAAGCCATGCGTCAGGTGCGGCTCGCCTTGCTCGAGGCGGATGTCGATTACCAGGTCGCGAAGAATTTTGTCGCCAGGGTAAAAGAAAAAGCACTCGGCGAAGAAGTGCTGCGCAGCGTTACCCCGGGACAGCAAATCGTAAAAATTTTCCACGACGAGCTGGCTGCGCTTCTCGGGGGTGACGCCGAGCCTCTCAATCTTGCCAAGCCGGCGCGCATTCTCATGGTCGGCTTGAACGGCGCGGGAAAAACAACTTCCTCGGCCAAGTTGGCCAACTATCTCAGGAAACAAGGCCGCCTACCCCTCCTTATCGCTTCTGACTTACAGCGGCCGGCAGCCATCGAGCAACTGGCAACGTTAGGCAAACAAGTTGGCGTCCCGGTTTACACTCCGCTATCCGACGAAAAGGATGTGAGACGTTCGGCGGCTGCCAGTCTGGAATGGGCGGCGCAGCAGAATGGCAATGTCCAGATTTTCGATACCGCCGGTCGCCAGGAAATCGACACCGCGTTGATTGAGGAAATCAAGCGGCTGAAGGAATTTCTCCAGCCCCAGGAAGTCCTGCTGGTGGCCGATGCCGCCACGGGTCAGCAGGCAGTAAGCGTCGCAACACATTTCCACGAAGCTCTTGGAATTACGGGCATTGTCCTGACGAAACTCGATGGCGACGCGCGCGGCGGCGCAGCGCTTTCCATGCGCGAAGTCACGCAGCGTCCGATCAAGTTTGCTGGCGTCGGCGAGAAGCTGGATCAATTCGAGGCGTTCGTACCCGATCGCATGGCGGGCCGCATTCTGGGCATGGGCGATATTGTCGGCCTGGTCGAAAAAGCCGCCGAGGCGATCGACGAAGAAGAAGCCGCGCGGATGGAGGAGAAGCTCCGGACGGCGTCGTTCGATTTCAATGATTTCCTCGCCCAATTCAAAATGATGCGAAAACTCGGGCCGCTCGAAAGCATCATCGGGATGTTGCCGGGCGCGAGTAATCTCAAAGGCATGAACATTGACGAAAAACAGCTCAAGCGAACAGAAGCGATTGTTCTTTCGATGACGAACGAAGAACGCAAACGTCCCGACATTCTGAACGCGCGCCGGAGGCAGCGAATCGCCCGCGGGAGCGGGAGTAGCGTAACGGAGGTGAACGATCTGCTGCAGCGTTTCAACCAGATGCGCAAGCTGATGAAGAACGCGGGCAAGATGAAGCGAATGATGGCCCGTATGTCGCGCGCAAAGACCTGACTTGCGATTCTCCCGAAATGCGCGATTCGTTCCATCCCTCGAAACTCGCAGACCTCCCGACAAACACTCGATTTTGCAGTATGGCCGTTTCAATTAGACTACGCAGGGAAGGGACGAAGAATCGCCCCTATTATAAAATCGTCGTGGCGGACAGTCGCAGTCCGCGCGATGGAAAATTTATCGAGATTATCGGCACCTACGACCCGAAGCTGAAATCCGATAATAGCAGCTTGAAGATCGATCGCGCCGAACATTGGCTGGCGCGAGGAGCTCAGCCATCCGATACGGTGCGGAGTTTATTGAAGAAGAATCGTGCCCGCGCCGCCGCAGCGCCAACCGCCAAAGATGTTTCGGCGGAATCGCAAGTGGCATAAGCAAACCTCTTAAGGCGATTCCCTGGCGGGATACCCCGCTTCATTTTTTCCTGACCTCGCGGAAGGTATCTGGGTTGCTATCGCAACCTTCTGCCACTGCAGCCCGCTAAACGAATCGCGACGAGTGGCGTTCCGCCCTCATCGCTTCCTCTTTTGTGACGGTGTCGGCGTCGGTTCCACCACCTGCTCCCCGGGATACTTTTTCGTTGAGGGCCAGATTAAGCGCCACGGCTGAGCACGTAACGTGGCACTGAGGTCTTTTGTGTTGCTGATCGTTTTTTGCAGCTCAGGTCCCATCCGGCCGATGGTGGTATCCAGTTTCTCGGAAGCATTGCGGAAATTCGAGAGAGTGACTGCAATATTGTCGTTGCGCGTCAGTTGATCGCTCAGGCTTTCGATGTGAGCGAGCGACTTTGAGAGATCGCTGTCGGGTTCGGTCAGCTTATTGAGATGTTCGGTGAAAATTTTGAACTGCAAGAGTCCGAGAGTCAGTGGGGCATCATCATCTGTGATTTGGCTCAGGTTGGCCACGGTACTTTGCAATTCCTTTAATGTCGCGGTCGCCTCGGTCGCAACCGGTTGCACGATGCCGAGCAGTTTGGAAATCGCCTCGGAAAAATCGGCCACCCGATTGCCGACAAAAACCTGCCCGGCCTGGGCGCGCTGCGCATGATCATTGCCTTCGGAAATGTCGATCGCCGTTTCGCCTAACAAACCGAGCGTCAATAGCCTGATATTGCAGTTTTTGTAAATCAGCGCGGTGCGATCAACTTCGATGTCGATTCGGGCTTCTATTCGCGGCAAAACATTTGGCGCGCCAGGAGCCGGACTTATCGTGACCGTTCCGAGATTTCCGGCCGCTTCAAAAGCGTGAGCTACCTCCTCGCGGGAAACGGGCGAATTCAGCGATTTCACCTGGCCAATCTTGCGGCCGGCAAGCAGAACCGGCGCACCCAGGTTGATACCGGCGGCGTTATCAAAATAAAGCCGGTAAATGACCAGAGGACGAAAAAGCCCCGGCGCACCCAGCATGATGAGAATAAATGTCAGGACAGCCAGCGTGCTCAATACGAGCAGGCCGGTCATGATCTCATTTCGTCGCAACTGCATCTTTGCTTCCTTCCAGGATAGGACCTTCGGTGCTGCCGCTCAGGAATTGCCGCACGACCGGATGATCCGATTTCTTAAACTCTTCCGGGGGGGCGTCGGCAATCACCTCGCCGTGATAGAGCATAGCCATTCGTGTGCCGATGCGAAATGCACTATCCATTTCGTGCGTCACGATAATCGAAGTGACCTTCGAACTTTCCGTCAGACTGATGATCAACTCGTCGATTACCGAGCTGATGACCGGGTCGAGGCCGGCGGAGGGTTCGTCGAAAAGAATCAACTCCGGATCCATCACTAAAGCGCGCGCCAGGCTAACGCGTTTGCGCATGCCACCGCTTAACTCCGATGGGATTTGCAATTTCGCCTCCGACATGCCGACTAACTCCAGCTTTTCGTCCACGATCTTATCAATCTCCGCCGGGCTTTTGCGGGTCAATTCTTCCAGCGGCAGGGCTACGTTATCGCGCACATTGCGCGAGCTGAGGAGCGCGGAGTATTGGTAAACCATTCCGATCTGCGTGCGCACGTGTTGCAGCTTGCGGCGTTTGAGGCGGCCAATCTCAAATTTTTTGAAGAAAATTTCGCCGCTCGTCGGTTGAAGAATGCCGAGAATCAAACGCAGGATAGTGCTTTTGCCGCTGCCGCTCTGGCCCATGATCACCAGCCGATCGAGCGGTTCGACTTTCAGCGAAACACCGTTGAGCACTTTCTTGGTTGGAAACTCGAGCACGACATCACGCAGCTCGACGACGTGGTTAGACGGCTCGCTCACGGGAAAAAGACGATGTAGACGATATTAAAGAGCGTGTCGAAGCCGATTACAGTCGTGATCGCCGTCACAACACTCGAGGTGGTCGAAGTGCCGACGCCGGCCGCGCCGCCTGTAACGGTCAACCCGCGATAACAGGCGATGGCGCCGATCAACAGTCCAAACAGAAAACTCTTCAGGATGCCGGTGACGATATCGCGCATGAGCAGGCTGTGCAGAACGAGGTCCTGGAAATACACGAACGCTATGCTGAAATACGCACGAGAAATCATGGCGGTTGCAAGAATCGCCGCCACGCTCGAGATCACACTCAGGCAAGGCATGAGGGCAAAAAGGGCGAGCATCCGCGGCGCCACTAGAAATCGCAGCGGACCGATCCCCATCGCCTCGATCGCCTCGACTTCTTCCGAGACCTGCATCGTGCCAAGCTCGGCGGTAAACGATGCGCCAATCCGAGCCGCCAGCATGATTCCGGTGAGCAGCGGTCCTAATTCCCGCGTGAACGCAATCGCCACCAAGCCCGGCACCAGCCGTTCCGTCCCAAAGCGCTGTAACTGATAACCCGTCAGCAGCGCCATCGTGAGACCCAAAAAAAACGAAACCATTGCCACCAGCGGCACCGAGCCAACGCCAGCCCGTTCGGTGTATCGGAAAAAACTCGAAGCTCGAAACGGTGCCCGCCCTCGTCGAATGCGGTCGAGCGTTTCGGCGAGCGTGTTAATAATGAACCAAAACATGCTCCCGATCTCGATGATCGCGGCCCGGCTCTTTTCGCCCACGTCCGCCACGACCACGACAGGCGCCGTAACAAGGCTTTCGCCATGCGGTGGATGGATTTGATTGGGCATACGTGTGCGGGGAGCAACGCAAGTTGCCTTACATCAAGAGAGCGGCAAGTTTCCCGCTTCAAGCACCGCATTCCATAATCGCTCGACGCAAGGCGCTTCTCACTATGCTTCGATTCTCTCTCGCTCTCTGCTTTGTCATTTTCTCACTTGTCGGAGATGGCGCGGCGCAGGAAAAGAACGCCGCAATGAAATTCGTCCTCGTTGTTCACGGCGGAGCCGGCACCATTGATCGCGCGGAGATGACGGCGGAGAACGAAGCGGCTCACCGCGACGGAATTGCCCACGCCCTCAAGGACGGTTACGAAGTGCTGGCGCGCGGCGGCTCGAGTCTCGATGCCGTCGAAGCAGCGGTGCGGAAATTAGAGGACAATCCGCTTTTCAACGCCGGCAAAGGCGCCGTCTTCACGCACGAAGGAACAAACGAACTCGATGCCGCGATCATGGATGGGAAAACGCTTCGGGCCGGCGCGGTCGCCGGCGTAAAGCACATCCGGAATCCAATCAGTCTTGCGCGAATGGTGATGGAAAAATCGCCGCATGTTTTGTTCGCAGGCGTCGGGGCCGAAGATTTCGCAAAACGTATGGGAATGGGATTGGTCGACGAGAAATATTTCTACACGGAAGAACGCTGGCAGGCTTTGCAAAAACTGAAGGAATCTCCTGCACCAGCGCTCGACCGGGATAAACACGGCACCGTTGGGGCAGTCGCGCTGGATCAGGCGGGCGATCTGGCGGCGGCGACTTCCACCGGGGGAGTGACGAACAAGCTTCCCGGTCGTGTCGGCGATTCACCCATCATTGGCGCCGGCACTTACGCAAACAACCAAACGTGCGCTGTTTCCTGCACGGGCGATGGCGAGTATTTCATTCGCACCGCAGTGGCACATACTGTCTCTGACCTGATGGAATACAAAGGTGTTTCCGTGCAAGACGCAGCGAAAATGGCGTTGCAAAAGGCGAAAGATCTTGGCGGCAGCGGCGGACTAATCGCGATGGACAAGGCGGGCCATTTTGCCATGCCGTTTAATACGTCCGGGATGTATCGCGGCTCGGTGGACTCTGAGGGAAAAATCGCCGTCGAGATTTACCGTTGAAGTCAAAGCAATTGGAACTTCTCCGCCTCAACTTGCCAGCTTTCGCGTGCTGCAGGCTCGGCGCTTTATTCGACGATCTCGAGCGTGGCCTTTTGTCCGTGGCGCGCCGCGGCGCTGGCGAGCAGGGCGCGAATGGCGCGAATGGTTTGCCCGTTGCGCCCAATGACGCGGCCAACATCACTCTGTCGCATTTGGAGACGAAAAAGCGTGAAGCGGCCCTGGGGAATCTCTGAGAGAATAACTTCGTCGGGAAATTCGACCAGTTGCCTAACGATGAACTCGAGGAATTGCAGCACCCGCGCATCTTATCGACGGAGCCGTCGATTGTCCATCGCAGCTGGCGATGAGCGCTGATCTCTGCTAGTTAGGCGCAGAGATGCCTTCTGCCGCCGAGGTTCAACACACACTTGCCAAAGCCGCGTCGCTCACCGGCACTTCGCTCCACACTGGCGCGCGCGCTTCGCTGACGATTCAACCCGCGCCACCGAATTCCGGGATTAAGTTCAAGCGTAAAGACCTGCAGGACGAACCGACGGTCGACGCGACAATTGCGAATGTAAAAACGGTCGAGCGCGCCACGACGATCGGCGAAGGCACGATGCGTGTGCACACCGTCGAACATGTGCTTTCGGCCCTTTCCGCGCTCGGGGTTGACAATGCGGTTGTCGAGATGGACGCGAATGAGCCGCCGATCGGCGACGGAAGCGCACTCATGTTTGTCGAGGCGATCCGGAAAGCCGGTCTGGTCGCGCAGGAAGCGCCGCGCGCTTTTTTCCGAGTACGCGAGCCTATTTCTGTCGAGACCAAAGGCGGATCGCTCCTCGTCCTCTTGCCTGACGATCAATTTCGCATCTCCTGCACGCAGGCGGGTCCGAACGGGCGCTTCACCCAGTTCTTTTCCACCGCCATTACGCCCGCGATCTACGAACGGGAAATCGCTCCCGCGCGCACTTTCGTTTACTACGAAGACGTCCAGCCCTTAATGGAGAAGAATCTCATCAAGGGTGGCAGCCTGGAGAATGCGATCGTTGTCAGAGGCGATTCTGTTTTGAGCAAGGAGCCGCTGCGTTTTGCCGATGAATTCGTTAGGCATAAGATCCTCGATATTATTGGCGACCTGGCCTTGTTCGGCCGCGCTATTCGCGGACACGTCGTGGCGGTCAAGCCCGGTCACAGCGCGAACACGGACCTCGCCCGCGCCCTTGCCAAGGCGCAGGCTGCAACGGAGGCGATGCTGCCGAAACGCAACTTCCCCTCCGATGAAGGCGCGCTCGACATCAATGCGGTCATGGCCATTCTCCCCCATCGCTATCCCTTTCTCATGATCGATCGTATTCTCTCCTTCGACGGCGACACGAAATGCGTCGGGATCAAATCGGTCACGATTAACGAGCCATTTTTCCAAGGTCACTTCCCGGGGCACCCGGTGATGCCCGGCGTCCTGCAGGTCGAAGCGATGGCGCAGGTAGCGAGCGTACTCATGATGCGGATCAGCAAGAGCGCCAGTCGCGTCGGTTACTTCATGAGCGCGGATGGAGTGAAGTTTCGGAAGCCGGTTTTCCCGGGCGACACGCTTATCATCCACGCCGAGCTGACAAAGGCGCGGGGCAATAAACTGGCCAAAGCGATGTGCAAATGTGTCGTGAACGACGCGGTCGTCTCGGAAGGTGAGCTAATGTTTACCTTTCTCGACCAGTGAGCGGGACGACAATCCATCCCACCGCAATAGTCGATCCTGCGGCGCAGCTTGGCGCGGGCACGATGGTCGGCCCGTATTGTGTGATCGCAGCTGGCGTGTCGTTAGGCGAAAATTGCTGGCTCCAACATCACGTTACCCTCTGCGGTCCTCTCGCCGCCGGGAACGGAAACAAATTCTACGCTTATTGCTCGATCGGCCAGCAAACCCAGGACCTGAAGTATCGCGGTGAGCCGACGTATCTCGAGATCGGCGAGGGCAATTGTTTTCGGGAGTTCGTCACAATCAATCGCAGCACGACGGAAAGCGGAAAGACACGCGTTGGCAGCGGCGGAAACTTCCTTGCCTATTCGCATATCGGACATGACTGCACAGTTGGCGACGAGGTGATCTTTTCGAACAACGGAACACTCGCCGGTCACGTCCAGGTGGGCGATCACGCGGTCATCGGCGGATTGACGGCAGTGCATCAATTTTGCCGGATCGGAAGATTCGCCATCACCGGCGGTTGCTCCAAGATCGTACAAGACGTGCCGCCCTTCATGATCGCGGATGGCAATCCAGCAGAAGTGCGAGGGATCAACCAGGTCGGACTTGAGCGTGCCGGCGTTTCCCAGGAAATGATCAAGCCGATCAAGCAGGCGTATCGCTTGATTTACCGCTCGAATCTAAATACGGCGCAGGCTGTCGCGGAGTTGCGCGATAAGCTGAGCGCGAGCGACGAAGTCCAGGCTATCGCACGATTTATTGAGGAGAGCGAGCGGGGTATCATTCGTTAGCAAAATGAAAGTCGCCAACGTCCAGAATACCAGAGAGTGGTTTGAAGTGTTACAAACGAGTGAGAAAAGCCAGATCGCGGTGATGACCTTGCGGCCCGGCGGGGCAAGTGGTTCTTCGGCTAGCTCGCATGAGGACAGCGAGCAAGTTCTGCTCGTTCTCAAAGGCGAAGTGGAAGGCGAGATCGCGAGCGAAAAGCGCCTCCTGCACGAGGGGGACGCGGTCTTGATTCCTGCCGGCGTCAAACATCGCTTTGTCAACCACAGCGACGCGCCAGCCGTGACCTTCAACGTCTATTCGCCGCCGGAATATTGAGCGCGGCCCGGATCGCCGGACGAATCAGGCGGCAAGCAGCGGCGTCGTCGCCGGCATCATCGCGCCGTTAAACTTCGGATAGAGGAACCTCGCCGCCGGACCATTAAGACGCGCGAGCGTCGCGGCACGGGAAAGACCGGCTTCTTGCAAACGTCGCAATCCTTCGCCAAGCAAAGCCGTACCTAAACCGCGGCTGCGGTACTCCATTTGGATACAAGGTCCGGGCGCGAGGTGATCGTCCGTAGCTGGATTAGGATTCAAGACCGTCGCGCCAATGATGCGCGAACCGTGACGCAACGTAACGCAGATGCCATTCTTCTCCGGGGCGAAGACATCCTCCAACCAGCTTTCGATCATTGCGGTCACTTCATGAATTGCATCGCCCCACGAGGTGTCGTGGGCCAGGGAACGTGCGATCACTGCGCGCACCTCTCGTTCGTTAGGCTGGCTCACCTCGTCGAAGTGATAATGCAGCGGAAGAACTGGAGCGATTGCCGGAAGCTTGTCCAAATCCCAAGTAAATCGAACCCATTGAACGAGCTTCATGACGGTGGACGCAAAAATTATCATGAGGTCTCATGCGTGAGCAACTAACCTTTCCAAAAATCGCACGCCCTCGCGCGTCTTCGATTAACACGCCTGAAAGGTCGCGAGCGCCTCGAGAAATGGTCGAAAAAGATCGGCGTGCTGGACGATACCACGGCGCAGAACCGGTTTGAAACTGCCAATGTCCGCGACGTTGATGACTTGATCCACGCTCAGGCTAAAGGCCAGCGTGGCGTCGTTGGTCGCGCCGCCATGGGTGAGCAGGATAACAAAATGATCGCGCCGGAGTGAGCCTGGCCGCTTCACCAGTTCACGCAGGATGGGATTTTGCTCGAGGCTCGCACTCTTAAAGTTCTCGTAAACGACCACCACGTTGTAGCTATAGGTGGCGAGTTTAAGGAGCACGTCCTCTTCGAAAAGCCCAAGATGCACTTTGTAGCCGAGGTCGCTTAACTGCGCCACGATCATCTTTTGGTATTGCACCTGATCGACGCAAACCAGTGCGGTCAGATCGCTGACATCGAAAACAGGACTCTCAGCTGCGAGATTCATTTTGGCCTAACGAAACGCATTGACCGGAAGGTCGAGCCGCAGATCGTTCGGTGTATCGTGGTGGATCCCGCGCGCTTTCTGAATGAGATCGATGCCTCGCGCGATTCGGCCTTTTTTCGACGCGAAGAGATGCGCGGTTTCCTCGCTAATACTGCCAGCCTCATATTCGCGAAGGATCGATTGATCGAAAGTGCACCAGCCAAAAGTCGCGCTTGCCTCGACGATTTCAGAAAAGCTGCGTGCTTCATTTTCGCCCAGAGCGATCGCCTCACGTGTTCGCAGGTTGTGTCCCATGATCTCCGTGAGAAGTGTGCGGCCACCGCCAACCTTCGGGGCGACGCGCTGGCTGACGATATATCGAACGCTGTCGGCCAGTCGCAGTCGCAACTGCTGTTCTTCGCCGATCGAGTACATACCGAGAATTCGATTGATCGACTGGCCGGCGTTGATCGTATGGAGAGTGCTGAGGACAAGGTGACCGGTCTCAGCCGCCATCAGCGCGACCTCGACCGTCGCGCGATCACGCATTTCCCCAACGAGAATAATCTTCGGCGCTTGACGTAACGCGGCGCGCAAGCCGCTGGGATAGTTGTCGAAATCGAGTCCGAGCTCGCGCTGATTGAAGGTTGCAAAACCGGGTTCATAAATGAATTCGATCGGATCCTCCAGCGTGACGACATGGACTGATTGCTTGGTGTTCACTTCATTCAGAATTGCGGCGAGGGTGGTGGTCTTGCCGCTGCCGGTCGCCCCTGTGACTAACACCAGACCGTTTTTGGTTTTCGCAATTTCCTCAAAGATTGATGGAAGCGCGAGCGATTGAAGCGAGGGAACGCTCGCCTGCAATTTGCGCATGACGATGGCGAAATTCCCGCGTTGTCGAAAGATATTAACCCGAAACCGCGCTTCCTGATTGAGCGAGTAACTGCAATCGCACGAGCCTTCCTGAATGAAGTCGCGCATCAAACGGCGACTGCCTTGCATGAGAGTAAGAGCCAGGTGTTCTGTCTGGAAGGGCGTGAGACGCTCGATCGGCGGGTCGACGTAAACCGGCTTTAACTCGCCGTAATCTTCCACTTGCAACGGATGACCGACGCTGAAGTTTAAATCGGAAATGCCATCGTAGGTCCTCAGCATCGCCGAGAGAATCCGGTCGAGATCGGGTGGTCTCATCGCGAATGTTATTCGTCAAACTCGTCCGGCGGCGGTGTCTTCAAGAAAGGGCGGAATTTCTTCTTGTCGATGGCCTTATCGTAGGCTTCTTCCGGCGAAATGCGCATCTGCCGCAGGTGCTCCATGATGGCGTCGTCGAGCGGTTGATTACCTTTCTTCTTGCCGACTTGGATCATGCCCGGCACCTGATGCGTCTTGGCTTCGCGGACAAGATTGGCGATCGCAATGTCTACCACCAGGATCTCAAGCGCGGCGAGTCGCCCGGGTTTGTCGATGCGCTTGAAGAGATTCTGCGCCACCACTCCCTTGAGCGATTCGGCAAGGGTGGTGCGGACCTGGTTTTGTTGGTTGGTAGGGAAAACGTCGATGACGCGGTCAATCGCCTTCGCGGCGCTGGACGTGTGCAGGGTTCCAAAGACCAGATGACCAGTTGCGGCTGCGGTCAATGCCAGCTCGATCGTCTCCAAGTCGCGCATCTCACCCACGAGCAGAATATCGGGATCTTCGCGCAACGCGCCGCGCAGAGCCGAAGCAAAGGAGCGTGTGTGCACGCCAACTTCGCGATGCTGCACGAGGCAATTTTGGCTGCGATGTACAAATTCAATCGGATCTTCGACGGTAATGATGTGGTCGTGCCGTTGCAGGTTCGCGTAATCCATCATCGCGGCGAGCGTGGTCGACTTACCCGAACCGGTGGGTCCGGTAACGAGAATGAGTCCCTTTTTCAGAAGGGGAAATTTTTTCAGCACCGACGGGAGGCCAAGATCGTCAACTGTCAAAACCTTGGATGGAATGAGACGGAAGACGGCTGAGATGCCGCATTTTTGCTGAAAGAAATTTGCGCGATAACGCGCCACGCCCGGGACTTCATAGCCAAAGTCGACGTCGGAAGTTTCCTCGAAAGTCTTGATCTTGCTCTCGGGCGCGATCTCGTAAACCATCGCCTTGAGCTCGTCGTTTGCCAAAGGTGGATAATCTACCCGGACGAGATCGCCATTGATGCGGAGCATTGGCGGATTGCCGGTTGCCAGGTGAAGGTCCGAAGCCTTCTCTTCGGCCATTAGTTTAAAGAATGCGTCAATTCTAGCCATGGGAGCTGCTGCCCTTGAAGCTAAATTAGTGCCAGCGCAGGAACGGATTGCTCACGGACTGCCGTCTTAATGAGCGCACAGGTTTCGCCGTGAAGCGCGGCAAATTAGCGCCCCCTTAAGGCATCAGGCGTTAACCGTTTCATTCGCTCGCGCGCCTGCTCATGCGTCGAGGATGAGCCGAATCTGGTCGATCAGCTTCTCGTGTGTATAGGGCTTTGGAATAAACCCCCGGAGGCCATGCGCCAACATGCTTCCGAGCTTTGCCTGTTCGCCAAATCCGCTACTGAGCACGACCTGGACTTGAGGATTGATAGCCTGCAACTCATCGAAAACCGCATCGCCGTCCATCACCGGCAGGAAATAATCGAGAAGAACCAACGCGATTTTCTCCCCCATGTTTCGATAAATGCGTAGCGCTTCGGGCCCGTCCTTGGCCGAGACGACGCGATAATCTTCGAAATCAAGCATCTCTCCGGTCCGCTCCAATACCTCCTCGTCGTCATCCACCACCAGGATCATTTCCTTCGCTCCTTTGGGATTGCGAACCAGCGGTAGTTCCCAATTTTGAAAATCGACGCCGACTTTCCCCAGCGGAAGTTTCACGACCAGGTCAGCCGTCGAGCGAGCGTTTGCCGCCATCGGAGCAAGATTTCCCGGCGCAGTTTGCAACGCCTCTGTCGTTCCCGTGCCGGTGTGTGAAGCCAGGCGATCGAAAAGTTCCTGCGATCGCCGGGCCGCCTGTTCGACGCGCTCGTTCAGAAGATCGAGGTAACGATCCTCACCCCGCCTCAGACGCGCCTGGTCTGAACAGCGCGAAACCTGTTGCAAAAGGCCTTTTAGCTGGCCGGCGTGATTGGCAAGCCATTGAAGATCGTGTTGGTTCAGCATGCGACGCGAAATGGAGTCGAGATGAGTCGAGCCGCACATTCTGTGCCCAGGGTTCCCACACCGGGAAAGAATTATCGGATGGCCGCTGGCAACCGGAAATACGTTAGACTGTAACTTGGACTCGACGTTCCGAAATAGCTTCTACATCGGTTGCACATTGGCAGTCTTCGTTGGTTTCTGGTTGGCTCACCTCTGGAGCGGACCGCAACAAGTGCAATTGCACAGCCAGAATTTCCTCCGGCAGGTCGAAAAGCGCGATATTCTTGGCGCGGGGAATTTCGTCGCGGCCGAGTATCACGACGATTGGGGCAACGACCGCGCGCTCCTTCTTAGCCGGTTGCGGCTGGTGGTTGGCTCCTTCAGCCTCCTGACGATCAATGCGGACGAACCGGACATCACGCTCACACCACCAGATGCAAGCTGGAGGACAAAACTTCAAATTAGCGGCTCAGGCTCCGAATTGGCGACCGAAATCAACGTTCGGGTCAACAGCCTGGTGACACCATTCGAGTTTCGCTGGCGCAAAAAGAGCTGGAAACCCTGGGACTGGAAACTACTCGAAATACATAATCCGTCCCTGCAAATTCCAAGCACCTAACCTGTAATCGGACTTCTTTGTTTAACTTATCTTGAGTTACCTTTTCTAGTGATGTCTCACATCCACCGAGGCATCCAGGGTTTGAAGCTGATCTCCCGGATTGACCTTGCCTGTCGATTGCAACTGTTGATCGGTGTAAGTGCGGTTGCTGGGATCCGTAATTGGAACCGTCGCAAGGGGTGTCGTCGGCTGATTCGCGCAGCCCACCACCGCAAGCACCAGAAGTGCGGCGCTCGCCTTAGCCAAAACGATATTTTTCATACAACAATTTTGGTCCGGACGCTTTAAAGCGCAAATCCTGAATGGTTACAAGAAGGCGTCAGAAATCCCACGATCGTTCGCCCGCTCTTCGCAGGTGTTTCGCGTCTTGCCCCCACTCGCTGCCATTGCCGGTCGATCGCGCTTCGCGAGCGGAACACCTTGAAGGGTAAGTATGGCTGGAAATAGATGTTGGCTCATTTTCGGGTGCTGAGTATGCTGAAGGCATGCGACCATTATTGATAACTCTTCACGCTGTCGTTCTCGCCATCGCTCTTCCCTCGCTGGCCTACGGGCAGTCGGGTACGGAAGTCGGGGCCGGTGAACCAGGCAACCTGCACCGGCCAAGCCCCGCTGCGGCCATGACACCCCAAGTCGCGATTCAGCAGGGGCCTTATAACCTTGGGCAAGCCATCTTCACCGGTAACTATAAGGTCAAAAAGGCTGCCTCGACTCATGTTGCGGAAAAAGATCACCGCCTTTCCCTCATTATTGGGGGTCTCCCAGCGGCTGATCGGCAGAAAATCAGTTCAAAGACCCTGGCGAATGAATTGACTGATCGGGAAGAAAACGCCTTGGAATACTACATCCAGGTGAAATACGGAAAGTATGTCACCGTCCCACCTTCCTGGGCGAAGAAAGAACCGCCGATCAAAGCTAATTAAGCTAAGTAACTCTGTCGCACCGAATTTATACTAGCTAAGTCACCGGAAAGGCTGGCTTAGCTGGCATGTTAGTTGCAGTAAAGGTAGAAGAGACCGGGCGTGTAGCGGCTCAGCTAGTGCACGTCCTTCCTCGCTCCATTTATCGTTAGGCACCTTTCACGCCGACGCGATAGCGCGCGCGATTTTGCCCGGCATTTACTATGAGTTTTACTTGGCGACCGCTTGCCTTAGCTCGGACTTGGCTGAGGCAACATCGCTTTCGCCATGCCGGCAAAGAACAATCGCGCGCAGGCGTTCCCCCTGATAATAGCGCAGGGTAAACTTACCTTTGGCATAGGTGCCACTGAGATCGATGCGCGTCGGCGTAAGGCTTAAGTCGCCGACGAAGTCAAACCTTAGGTCAAACATCTCCGTCCAGAAATAAGGTATTTGTTCGTACCGTTGGCGTTTCTTGCCAGTAATGTTGGCGCCCACGATCAGTCCTTGTTCGCGCGCGTTTTCCCAGTGAGTCTGGCGACGCATTCCCCCCATCAGCCGATCCGGATAAAAAGCCAGATCGCCGACAGCGTAAATTCCCTTTTCTTCGGTCTCAAGATAGTCGGAAACGGGTGACCCGTGGGGTCCACTGAGCGGCGTGTTTCGGACGATGTCCAGACTCGGCTCCGAGCCGCAAGCCACGACCGCGACGCCAGCCGGAACGCGTTCGCCGCTCTTGGTTTGAATGTTGCGCAATACGGTCTTGCCTTCAAAGCCATTGAGACTGGAACCGAGGAGAAGATTCACGCCATGTTTGGCGAATTGTTCGGTGACCCAGGCCGCGGTTTCCGTATCGAGATAGCGATTGAGGAGTGTTTGATGCCGATGCATTACCGCGACCTTCAGCTTGTTTGCGCGCAGGCTGGCCGCGGCCTCGCAGGCGAGAAGCCCGCCGCCGACCACGACGATCATCTTTTCGGACTGCGACATTTCGCGCAGAGCGCGCGCATCGCGAATCGTGCGCAGATAAATGACATTGCCCAGCCCAATGCCCGCGACTGGCGGCCGCACAGGGCGGCTACCCATGGCGAGACAGGCTTTCTTGAACTCGATCGTTTCGCCATTGCCGAGAACGGCAAGCCGGCGATCGATGTTGAATTGGGTCACAACCGTGCCGAAGCGCGTCTCGATTTTATGCGACGCGAACCAACGCTCATCGAAGCTGGCGAGTTTCTTCTCGGCCGGATTTTTCTCGCGCAGGAATTGCTTGGAAAGCATCCAACGCTTGTAGGGATGATAGGTCTCGCTCCCGACGAGGGTTACGGTTCCTTTCTTATCGTAACGGCGCAGGCCTTCGCAGACGCTGGCCCCCCCGATCCCGCTTCCAATGATGAGATAGTCGCGTTGAATCATAGCTGAAAAGCGGACGATAGAGAATGTAACAAGTAAATGGCGAGGGAATTTTTCATTGGCATATCGAGCCGGGAGATCTTCTCGGAGGTGCCGGCTGAGGAATTTGGCGGCCGGCAGCTCTTGGCTCAGGGATTCACAGGACCATCCGACAAATGACCACCGAGGCTATAACACCGGCGAGATCGCCCATCAACCCTGCCGGGATGGCATGCCGCGTTTGCTTAATCCCGACAGAACCGAAATAGACCGCCGCGACGTAAAACGTGGTTTCGGTGCTTCCATAGATCGTGGCGGCCATGCGACTGACAAGGTTGTCGGGTCCGAGACGATGCACCACGTCGGCGAAAAGCGCCAGCGTTGCACCGCCGCTGAGCGGTCGCATGAGCGCGATGGGAAGCAAATCGACAGGAAAATGGAGCGTCGTGAGAACGGGAGACAGGCCACGCGCCAAGAGCTCGATGCCTCCGGCTCCTTTGAACATGCCGATCGCTACCAGCATGGTGACGAGAAACGGAATGATCTTGAGAATAACGTCAAACGCTTCCTTCGCTCCCTCGACGAATTCATCGTAGACCTTCAGACCGCGAAGGGCGGCGTAGAGAATAAAAAAGGCGAGAAGAAAAGGAATCGCCAAGACAGAGACGACGTTCACAATCCGGACGAAAACATTGCCAGAAATGGCAACCGATTCGTTAGGCGCGGAAGAGTCTAAGAAAGGCAGAACGGAATTGTTTCCGAAAATGCCCGGGAACACTTGCTTGGCGAAAAGGAAAAGGAAGAAAACGATTAGGAGCACGAGCAGTCCTTTGCCCCACAAGGGCAAGGCAGAAGAAGTCGACTCAGGCAACGGATTCGAAGCGGTATCCGCCTCGAAAGCCTCAGCTTTGCGTCCATGATCGCGACGCGCAGTGATCACCTCGCCGGCCGATTTACCGACGCGAAAGCGCGGCAATTTCTCCAGTAGTTTCACTGAGGTGATGGCAACGCTCGCGGCACACAGGGTCGCAAGAAGCGCCGTGCCCACGATCGCAGTTGGATTTTTCGAACCAGCAGCGACGAGGACGGCAATCGCAGTCGTCGGAATCAGTTGCACGGAACTGGTGTTGATGGCGAGAAAGGTGCACATCGCATTGCTCGCAATGCCGGGATGCGGATTAAGCGACTCGAGATCGCGCATCGCGCGCAGGCCGAGCGGCGTGGCGGCATTGCCCAAGCCGAGCATGTTGGCCGCCATGTTCATGAGCATCGAACCCATCGCGGGATGATCGTTAGGCACTTCGGGGAAATAGTCGCGTCATGATCGGACGCAGCCCGCGCGCCAGTTTTTGAATCAACCCGGCGCGCTCGGCCAGGCGCATGACACCGAGCCAGAGAGCCATAATGCCGATCAAGCCGAGAGAGATGGTCACCGCGGTCTTGGCGCCGTCGAAGGCGCCATCCGTGACTTCTTTCAGCCGGTTCGTTAGGCCACCAATCGTCACCGCCAGCAGGACGAGGGCAAGCCAGATGTAATTCAACACGCCGTCTTTCTAGCAGCGGTCAGGCTAGTTTGGTAGGAGCAAAGGCAACCCAGGCGCATCGATTACCATCTCGTCCTGCGGTAGGGCGTCGCGGAAAGCGAGCAGTGTGGCCCGATTTGGTCAGGCGAGTCGGTTCGTTGGACACCGGATCTCGCGCCGCCTCCGGCGCGCCGAGAACACGGGCTATTCAGTCCGCAAGGCCGTCATCGGCGTCACGCGCATGGCACGTCGCGCGGGCAAAAAGCAAGCGAGCAAGGCCGCGCCGCCTAACAAAACACTCGCCGTGAGCAAGGCTACCGGATCGCTCGGGCTGACCTGATAAAGCATCTTCGCCAGCACACGCCCAAGTGCGAGGGCAAGGAGCAAGCCGACTCCCAGAGCGAAAGCCGTCTGCAAAGCGCCTTGTTTCATAATGAGGCCGAAAACGTCGCGGCGGTCGGCACCCAGCGCCATGCGAATGCCGATCTCCCGTGTCCGTCGCGTGACCGCATAAGCCTTCACGCCATAGACACCGACGGCTGCCAGCAGGAGCGCGATGCCGCCGAAGATGCCGAACAGAATCGCGGCAAACCGCACTGCCCAAAGACCAACATCCTTCTCAACAATGTTTTCATACGGCTCGATGCGCAGGATTGGCATGTTGGGATCGACCTGACCAAGCGTTTGGCGAATAGTCGGAATCATGGCGACCACGGTCGCGCGATCGTTCCGATTCAGCCGCACCTGAAGCGTAACTCCACCGTTGTAAGCCTGCGCGAGCGGCGCATAGATACGGCGCGGCATTTCTTCGGTGAGAATTTCGTGGCGATGCTGGCTCACGATGCCGACAATCGTGAAATCGTTAGGCGAACCGTCAGTCGGAGCTTCCGTATAACGCACATGCTGTCCGAGCGCTTCCCGATTTGGGAAGAGCTTCTTCGCCATCATTTCGTCAATGATGAGAACACGCGCCGTGTTCTTGGTTTCCGCTTCCGCGTCGGTGAAATCACGGCCACGCAAAAGCCGCACACCAATGCTCTCGAACCATCCGGAGGTGACGGCGGTAAAGAAACCACCTGCTCCAGGTTCCGGCGCTTTCGGATCCGTTCGATTGGCGAAGCTTTCGTCCATGCGCATAATGCGCCGCGCATTGGTGATGTTGCCGAATGGCAGCATGGTAGTGAGCGCGGCCGCCCGCACGCCCGGCAACTCGCGCACGCGATGGAGAGCAGCGAACATCGTCCGCTGGGCGGTTTCCTCGTTCATCTGGCCAAGCGTGAAATCCATCTCCGCCGAGATGACGCCGTGGCGCTCAAAGCCGGGATTCAGTCCTCCAGCCTTGAGCGCACCGCGAAAAAAGAGCCCCGAGCTAAAAAGCAAAGTGAGGGACAACGCGATCTGCACCATCACGAGCAGATGTCGGGGGGCGAAGAATCGGTTCAGGCGACCGACGTGCGCCGGTTCGCCAATTTGTTGTTTCAAGTCATGCACCAGATCAGCCCGCGAGGCTTTAAGGGCGGGCCCGAGGCTGAAGAGCAGAGTAGCAAGGAAGCAGATGAGAAAGGTGACCGTGAGCACGGTGGCATCGGGTCGCAGATTCACGACAATGGAAAAATCCATCGAACTGAAAAGACTGCCTAACGAATCAAGGAGCAGGCGATTGCTGAGCAGGCTGATGAGGAGACCAACAGCGCCGCCGGCGAAAGCGAGAAGAATTCCTTCGCATAGAAGTTGCCTTACGATTCTCCAGCGGCTCGCGCCGAGGGCGAGACGGAGCGCGATTTCCTTCGCCCGAGTTGCGCCGCGAGCAAGGAGCATGTTTGCCAGGTTGAGGCAGGCGATGAAGAGAACTGCTGCCGCCATCGCGAGAAGGAGTGTTCCGATCAAGCCCATTGGGCCATCATCACTGGGCGTGGTGCTGATGCTGAAACGTGAGGGAGCTTGAATCTGAAGTTCGCGCCGGCCGCTGGCGTCGGCGGGTTGAATGGCGTCGAGACGCTGAGCCAGAGTGGTCAGGCGCGGCTTGGTCGAGTCGATCGTTAGGCCGGAGCTCATCCGGGCGACGAGATTGAGAGAGTAATTTTTCGGCTCTTCCAGGCTCATCTTGTTGCTCGTGTCGCTGAACGCCGAGCCCAGCCGCGAGGCAACTCCGAGAGGCACCCACAGATCGGGAGCGAGTAGCGCATGGGCGCCGGCGAAACCTTCCGGCGTAACTCCAATCAGTGTGTAGTTCTGGCCGTTCACAGTCAGTTGTTTACCGATGAGATCCGCGCGACCGCCCAATTTTTTCCAGTAGGAGTGACTCGCGACCACCACCGGAATATTGGCGTCTGGTTTACATTCCGCCGCGTCATAAAAGCGGCCGAACGCCGGCTTCACGCCCATGAGCGAGAAGAAATTCTCCGAGGTGAGGAATACGAAACTGCGCCGCATGCTTTCGTCTCGCCCAATGCCGGCCAGGCCGAAGCCCATCGCCGCGACATCGGAGAAGACCTCGTTACTCTGTCGCAGCGCCATGAATTCGTTGTAGGAAAACGGGCGGTAATCATGCGCCGCGCCCTGTCGCGCGGTAAATAAATTGACCACTTCCCACGGACGCACCTTTACCGTCGGGCGCAGGATGACGCTGTTGACCAGCGCGAAGATGGCCGAATTCACACCGATCGCCACCGCGAGCGTGAGCACCGCGATCGCCGTAAAGCCCGGCGTCTTCATCAGCTGCCGGAACGCGAACCTTAAATCCTGGATCATTGACTATCAGATGCCGATGACCGGTCGGTTGGATTCAGGAATTTCTTAAGGGTGCTCCAGGGGTCCGCGCTTAGGCTCCTGCAACCAGCGCCTCAACACGATCAGGCGGTCAATTGGAGGAATCGACGGCGGTTGGCTGGCCGCAGAAATTCGAGGGCGAACCCCTGAGTCAACTTCCTGCTGCACCTAGGTGCATGCCTAGCTTCCGACCACAACGGTCTTGGCGTTCATGAATTCGCGCATACCTAACGAGCCTAGCTCTCGCCCGTAACCGGAGCGCTTGACGCCGCCAAAGGGTAATCGCGGATCCGAAGCGACCAGCGCGTTGACAAATACCATCCCGCAGTCGAGTTCCCGCGCGAAAAGTTCCTGCTCGGGCTTATCGTTAGTCCAGACGCTCGCACCCAGGCCAAAGTCGCTCTCGTTCGCCAGCTCAACGGCCGCTGCGGCATCTTTTATCCGAAAGAGTAATGCGACTGGTCCGAAGATTTCCTCACGGAACGCCGGTGCGGAAGCCGGAATGTCTGCCAGCACCGTGGGTGGATAGAAATTACCCTTTCCTTCCATCAATTCGCCTCCGGCAAGCAGCTTCGCGCCCGCCGCGATCGATTTCCGCACCTGCTCGTGCACGCCTTCGCGAATCGACGAAGTTGCCAGTGGCCCCAACTCCGTCGTCTCGTCTAGCGGATCGCCGACCTTCAGTGCCTTCATTCGCTGGACGAACTGCCTGACGAAGTCGTCGTAGATCGATTCAGCAACAAGGAAACGTTTGCCCGCGATGCAGGATTGCCCGCTGTTTTGCGTCCGGGCTTTAACGGCCGCAGTTAAGGCGGCATCCATGTCTGCACTCGGCATAACGATAAAAGGATCGCTGCCTCCTAACTCAAGGACACATTTCTTGATGACTCGACCGGCTGTAGCGGCGACCTCGCTTCCAACCCGGTCACTTCCGGTTAGCGTCACGGCCTTGATCCGCGAGTCCGTAATTACATCAGCGACCTGTTTCGCTTCGATGAGCAAGGATTGAAAGGTTCCAGACGGTGCGCCGGCTCGACGCCACAGGTCTTCGATGGCGAGCGCGCATTGCGGCACATTCGCGGCATGCTTGAGCAGGCCAACGTTGCCCGCCATCAAGGCTGGCGCAGCGAAGCGAAAGACCTGCCAGAAAGGAAAATTCCAAGGCATGATGGCAAGGATCGGTCCCAGCGGCTGCCATAGCACTGAGCTGTGCGCCGCGGCGGTCTGAATGACTTCCTCTTCAAGAAAGCGCTCCCCGTTCTCGGCATAATAACGACAGCCCTTGGCGCATTTAAGCACCTCGTCGCGCGCCGCCCCGATCGGCTTGCCCATTTCGAGCGTTATAGTGTGCGCATGTTTGTCCGTTTCCCGCTCCAGTAGGTCGGCTACTGCCAGGAGAATCGCGGCGCGCGCGCCAGATGAGGTCCGGCGATAGCTGTCAAACGCTTGCTCCGCTGCCGCCAGCCGTTCTTCGAGCCCCTCCTCGGTCAGGGCTTCAAATTCACGTAACGTTTCTGCGGTTGCCGGATTACTGGAAGCTATTGCCATTCTTCATTGAACAGCCAGAAGTTCCCACTGACAACCAACGGAATGAGCAAAGGCGATGTCGGCAGCCAGCCGATTAGCTTGTCACAGCAATCGTAAAGAGGACGGCCAGCGCCATCTCCTTCTCTAACTCATCACCTGCGTGAATCCGATTGCGCCAGTTTGCTATGTCGCGCGCTATAGCAAATGTAAACCACCATTCCGATAGCGAACCAAATTAGCAATCGCCGCCAGGTCGGCCAGGGGAGAGCAGACATCAGAGCCAGAGCGGAAAGCGCGCCAGCCGGTGCGACAAACCACACCCAGGGCGTGGCGAATCTCCTTTGCAAATTCGGTTCGCGGACCCGTAGGACAAGCACGCCTATCGAGACGATGACAAACGCGAGCAGGGTCCCGATGGAACAAAGGCTTCCAGCTTCACGGACCGTGAAAAGCGCCGAAGCAATTGCGACACCGATGCCGGTGATGATGGAAGTAATCCAAGGTGTGCGAAAGCGCGGGTGTACCCGACTCACAAATGGCGGGAGTAAGCCATCGCGTGCCATACTATAAAAGACACGCGACTGACCAAGTAGCATAACGAGAATAACTGACGAGAGTCCCGCGACCGCTCCGAATTTGATCAATCGCCCCATCCAATCGAGCCCTGCGCGATCGGCAACGACGGCGATCGGGTCCGGAACGTCGAGCTGACCGTAAGGGACAACACCAGTCGCGATTCCGGAGACAATAATGTAAAGGAAAGTGCAAATAAGCAGGGAGCCGATAATGGCGATGGGCATATCCCGCTGCGGATTGCGCGCCTCCTGCGCAGCAGTGCTTACCGCATCGAAACCGACGTAGGCGAAAAAGACAATACCCGCTCCAGTCATTATCCCACTCCACCCAAAGTGACCGGAGGAACCTGTGTTAGTCGGAATGAAGGGATGCCAGTTACCGGACTTAATCGCGTGAAAAGCGCCAAAGATAAAGACAAGGACGACCGCCAGCTTAACCAGGACGATCAAGTCGTTAAAGTTAGCTGACTCTTTGATTCCAACCACTAAGAGCACGGTAACGACAAAGATGATGATTACCGCCGGCAAGTTAAAAATCGCGGTCACGTGAGTGAGCGTTGCAGGGTCTGTGCCGGCTGCCTTGATCTGATCGAGCAAGGAAGCGCTGATGGCCACCCAGCCGGCTTTGATTTTTAAGATCCCGGCCAGAGCAGCCGGGACATCGACCAATTCAACACCGCGCGCAGCGGAAAACGCTGGCGGAATGTTGATCCCAAAGTCATGCAAAAGAGAGACCACGTAGCCGGACCAACCAATGGCGACAGTGATTGCACCCACGGCATATTCGAGAATGAGATCCCAACCAATGATCCAGGCGAAGAGTTCGCCAAGAGTCGCATAGCCATAAGTATAGGCGCTCCCGGCCATTGGAACGAGAGAAGCAAACTCGCTATAACAAAGGGCGGCGAAGACCGATGCGATCCCAGCCAGGATGAAGGAAAGAACAACGGCCGGGCCGGCATTCTGCGCTGCCACCGTCCCAGTGAGGACGAAGATACCTGTGCCGATAATCGCGCCGATCCCAAGGGCGGTAAGATTGACCGCACCGAGAGCCCGCTTGAGGCTATGATCGTTCAAAGCCTCCTCTTGCAGTTCACTGATCGTCTTTCGTCGAAAAAGATTCATATAAAGGATGGTGTCGTCTGCTGAATGGCCGCCCCGCGCCGGTTTGTCAAGCAAATGCACGATGGAACGCTAGCCAGGTCGCGGAACGCACCTCATTCCTTGATCGGCTTCGATGGTTTGTTACTCGGGTACAAGCTATGTCAGCAAAGATAGGGCTTCAAAGGCTGACAGGTCGATCGAGGTTTTCTTGCTGGTTTGGCAGGTACGATGCGGGGTGCGTATTACCCTCCTATCCGCGGTTCGGCGAGCGACGCATGGTTGCAGAATCGACATGAGTCGTTGGCACTCGCCAACTGTAGGCGGGAAAACCCGCTCGCTCCGAGCCTCCTTTTGCGCTAAATGTGATTCGATATCATGCCTGACTTGTTTTCGCTCCTGCCATCCACACAGCTCTACGAAGCGATTGTCGATTCTTCCGACGACGCCATCGTGAGCAAGAATCTTCACAGCATTGTGCAAAGTTGGAACAAAGCAGCGGCGCGAATGTTTGGTTATTCAGCGGAAGAGATGATCGGACAGTCGATCGAAAAGCTTTTTCCTCCCGATCGTTTGCAGGAAGAAACGGAGATTATGGCCCGCATGCAGAAGGGCGAGCGAGTTGACCATTTCGAGACATTGCGAAAACGCAAGGACGGTAAACTGATCGACGTCTCCCTCACCATTTCTCCGATCCGCAACGCCGAGGGAATTATCGTTGGGGCTTCAAAGATTGCCCGGGATATCACCGACCAAAAGATCGCGCAGCGCCAGCTGGCGGAAGCACATGAGGCGTTGAAGCGCGCCGATCAAATGAAGAGCGAGTTTCTTACCACCCTTTCGCACGAACTACGCACGCCGCTTAACGCCATTCTTGGGTGGATACAGATTCTAAGAGACGATGCACGTCCCGACGACCTGGCTGAGGCGCTACCGATCATGGAACAGAGCGCGCGGACCCAGTTACAACTTATCGAGGACTTACTCGATATGAGTCGTATTGAAAGCGGTCGAATGATTCTGGATATTCAATCGCTCGATCTTGCGACTGTAGTTGGCGCCAGTATCGACAGTGTGCGTCCCGCTGCCGAGGCAAAGAATATTCGATTGCAGTCCACTTTTACCAGCGCCGGCGGAACAGTGACGGGCGACCAAAACCGTATTCAGCAGATCTTCTGGAACCTTCTAAGCAACGCAATCAAGTTCACCCCTAAGGGAGGTCGGATCCACGTCGTCATTCAGCGGGTGAATTCACACGTGGAAGTATCTGTCGCTGACAATGGCCAGGGCGTCGCTCCCGAATTTCTTGCCCACGTTTTCGATCGCTTTCGCCAGGCCGATGGAACCACGACGCGTCGACACGGTGGCTTAGGTCTGGGTCTATCTATCGTAAAACATCTTGTCGAGTTACACGGCGGCAACGTCCGAGTGGCTAGCGAAGGTAAAGGGAAAGGTTCCACCTTTATTGTCTCTTTTCCGCTGCAACCCGCGCGCGATGAATCGATCAAAGCCGGGCTCGAAAGTGGTGCACGGCTCGACGAGCAAGCTTTTAAGCCCGACCTGACCGGGGTCAAAGTACTGGTCGTGGACGATGAGGAAGACTCGGTCGCAATCGTTCAACGCCTTCTTGAACGCCGCGGCGCCGAAGTGCGGGGCACTCACTCGATGAAAGCGGCCCTCGGCGAGTTTACCGCTTTCTCTCCTCACGTTGTCGTAAGCGATATCGGCATGCCGGACCATGATGGATATGAACTCATAACGTGCCTGCGCGCTTTACCAGAGGGAAAGGCTGTCCCGGCTATCGCTCTGACAGCGCTGGCGCGTAATGACGACCGCACCCGAGCTTTGCGAGCGGGCTTTCAAATGCATTTGCCAAAGCCGGTTGACTTCACCGAGTTAGTCGCGGCGGTGCGAAACCTCGCCGCCATCCGCCGGGGCTAGATTCTTTTTCGCGACCTGTAGTCGTTAGGCTGCGACTTTCTTCCATTCCGCGCCTCCCAGGAGGGGCAGGACAAAGAGATTTGCCAGAATATCGATCACTCCATACACCAAAAAGAGGCGGGCAGAGTCAAATGGCGCGCAGTTAGTGCCAGGGCCCGTAGATCGTTCCCTCCCTTGGTGAGCGTCTGCCAATTAAAGGTCATATAAATCAGATTGGAAAGAGTTACGACAAAGCCAAGCGCGCCGAGGTTTACCGTGAGTACTCCAATCCTTTGGCCAAAGAGCGACTGCAGAAGAAGGATAAGTAGAACCGCGCTTGCGCACGTCGCAAGCGGCTTCTCCAGATCTTTTCCGCCTTCGAAAAAGACCACAATATTACTGGCCCCGGGCGTTGCTTCTGCAGTCGACCGCTGACGCCGTCAGGCGATTAGTCGAGCGCGTAGAACTCGACCAAACCGATACCAGTAGTGTCCCCTACCCCGCGCATGATCGCCGTGTACGCGCCAGGGGCGAGCGAGGTGATGATAGCCGACTCCAGATCGTTGGAGGGTGGAATGCCGGTCGCTTCGATCTCGGCTTCCTGCGTACTCCGCCAATCGTCGTTGGAATTGAGAAGATTGCCGTTCCCATCATGTAACTCGAGCATTGGGTTTGCCAGATCGCCGTCGATACCCAGCGAGGGGCCGAGCGCGCGCACAAGCACGTTTTGTGCGGAGTTACCGGTAATGATTGTGCCGCCAATCAGGACATTGTCGCCCGTTTGCACGTTACCCCGAGTCGAGATGTTGGCCAGCTTGGAATCGACTGAAGGGCTCAGGTCATAGACTTCCACCAAGGCTACACCGCTGGTGTTATTTACCCCGCGTACGATTGCCGTGTAAGCGCCTGGTTCAACGGTGCGAAGAATGGCGGACTCCATATCGTCCGTGGGCGCGATGGTCGTGTCGACAATGGCTTGTTCGTGAGGAGAGTCTTTCCAGTTATCATTTGAAGCAATTATGCCGCCCGTAGAGTCATGCAGCTCAAGAGTAGGATTGGCCAGATGGTCAGTTACCGGCAATGACGGTCCGATGGCGCGCACGAGGATGGTTTTGGTTCCCGTGCCGGTAACAATAAAGCCACCAATGAGAACATTGTCGCCCGGTTCGACTGACAAGCGCGTAGAGATATTGGCGAATAAAGTGGGCGCCGGATCGGCCGACGCGTAATCCACCTTTGCATTCTCGAGATTAGACACCGTCGCTGTCTCCATTTTGGTCGCGACGGGCCCACTAAAAGTTACATTGTAGGTGCCGTCACCCGGAACCGGAACGCTGTAGGCACCGGACGTGGTGGTAACAGCATAGTAATTGGATCCAGTCACACTCACTGTCACTCCACTGATGCCTTCGCCGGGATCATAGAAATGGTTGCCGTTGGCGTCGTAATACACCACGCCAGTCAGGAGCGGGTTCTGTCCAGCTTGAGTGCTGAAGTCTTGCACAATGTAAAGTGAGTCAAGAGTCCCGCTGGGCTGTCCCGGGTCTGTCTGATTGTCGGTCCCCACATTGATTCCGATGCCAACCTCGCGAAAGAAACCAAGCATGGTGGTCTCGCGATGGCCGCGGCCGGGAGTCATCAGATCGGTAAACAATCCGTCATGCGCCCGCGAGATTGCGCTGATAAGGTTATCTCCCGTGTAACCACCGGTTCCCTGACTCACCTCTTCCGCGACATTTTCCGGACCCGAATAGGCGCCGCTGGGAGTAGTAGGACCGCTGTATGGAGCAGTGACATAACCGGTATCGGAGATGCGTTGATCTGGAATCTCGCCGCCGTAGGTGTGAGGCGAGACACCCAGGAAGAACTGGTCGGCGCTGTTCAGAAGATCGGCCTGTCCTTGCGCAGACTCGGCGAGAAGCGGATTCCAGGAAAGAGGCTGGACCGAGTTTTCAATTGTCCACGGTTCGTTGCCGATCATGGGAGGACCTTCCTGGAGACTACTCAAGCCCAATCGGGCTGCTTCGGCCGACCCATCGGCTCGCGCACGATTGATCAGCTCGAGCATGTATTGCTGGTCGTTTGTGGGATTGCCCACTGAGTAACGTGTTTGCGCGTCGCCTTGATCGACGATCGTAAGGGACAATACCGTGAGGACGAGTAAGAGTAAGGACGGCGAAGGGCGAAATGGTCGCGAAAGCATCGGTAGGTCATGGGCGAAGGAGGCGTGGTCCATATAGAAAAGCTTGTTTATCTGCGGGGGCAGAATCAAGCAATTTGAGGTCAGCCAATGCCGGCGACCAAAGTCGCGGAATTGCCTAACGAGATGCGAGCACTCGACTGCTACCCGGACGGGTCGAGCTACCTGGACGGGACGAGTGTGCCGCGAAATTCCGCTGTGGACCGGGCACGCCGTGCGAGACAGTCGGAAGATGAGAGACCACCCGCGTGCCGCCGCGCGCGTTCAAATTTGCAGGACGCGGGCGTCCGGCCGGCACAATGGGACGCGACACGGCACGCGACCGATTGAAACGAGGCGCGTTCACGGCGCGGTGCGAACAGGTGCGGCCGTTGGATAAAATGATGATTTGGGTCGGCTGTGCGTAACCAAAGTACGGGTCATAAGGCCAATCGTAGGGAGAATACAGGACTGGCTCGGGAAAAGTGCCGATGGAATTGGGAGCCTCCTGGGCGGCCGGATACTGTTCCGGAAAAGTTGCGGCGTAAGGAGCGCTCGCGACCGGTTGCTCGTAGGTCTGAATTGCCGGGGCGGCCGATGCGTCGTTATCCTGATAGCTATCATTGGGATAATCCACCGCGTCGGCGGCGTACAATTGCTGCGGTTGCGGATGGTAAACGGGCGAAACATTAGCAAACGATTCCTCGGCCGGCCTTTGCACGGCGGCTGACGCGGTTTGAACAGGTTTGGTTCCTGGCAATCCAGCCACTGCGAGCCACGCCAGAATGGCAATCAGGACACCCAGTTCAAATGCGATCACCTTTGCAATCGTTGTGTTCATGTTCTCGCCCCCCTTGAATCCGACCAGGATTCTGCCCAACCATCCGCTACGATAGGAAAAATTCAAGAGCGGCGAGTGCCCCGAAGCCCTTGAAAACAGATGCCGAGAAGCTTGCTCTGCCACCAATCCTCCGTTAGCTGCGCCATGCCTTTGCAATCTCTCTGGCAGCGCTTCCAACGATATTATCTGCGCTACGACGATCTCGGCTTTTCCATCGATATCAGCCGAATGCGTTTCCCTGAGGGGTTTTTCGAAGCGATGAAGCCAAAGATCGGCGAGGCCTTCACGGCTATGCAGCAGTTGGAGAAAGGCGCTATCGCCAATCCGGACGAAAACCGCATGGTAGGCCACTACTGGCTGCGCGACCCATCACTTGCGCCTAACGACGAGTTGCGCGCCGACGTTGAGCAAACCAAAGAGCGCATCCTCAAGTTTGCCTCCGATGTTCATGTCGGTCGGATCTCTGCACCGAGCGGCCGACCCTTCGAGCACGTTCTGTCCATTGGCATCGGCGGTTCCGCTCTGGGACCGCAATTTATCTCCGAGGCACTCGGGATAAAGAACGGCCCAATGGACGTTTACTTCTTCGACAATACCGATCCTGATGGTTTCGACCGTGTTTTCGATCAACTCGGCAAGCGGCTCGATCACACGCTCGTTGTTGTGATTTCAAAATCCGGCGGAACAAAAGAAACGCATAACGGCATGCTGGAAGCGCAGGCGCGGTTCGAAAAACAAAACCTGAATTTCAGCCGGCATGCTGTCGCCGTGACCGGCAAAGGCAGCGAGCTCGATCGTTACGCGGAATCGCACAATTGGCTGGCGCGTTTCCCAATGTTCGACTGGATCGGTGGGCGCACTTCCGTGATGAGCGCAGTCGGATTATTGCCGGCCGCTCTCGAGGGCTTCAACGTTGAGCAGCTTCTCGCCGGCGCGGCGGCCATGGACAAACACACCCGCCAGACTAACGAACTGCAAAACGCTGCCATGCTTCTTGCCCTGATGTGGTATTTCGCGGGCGACGGCCGGGGCAAAAAGGACATGGTCATCCTGCCCTATAAGGATCGCCTCGCCCTTTTCAGCAGATACCTGCAGCAGCTCGTCATGGAATCGTTAGGCAAAGAGAAAGACCTGGACGGCAATGTCGTCCATCAGGGAATCGCGGTTTACGGCAACAAAGGTTCGACCGATCAGCACGCCTACGTGCAACAGTTGCGCGACGGTTTGCCAAACTTCTTCGTCACGTTTGTCGAAGTGCGTCATGATCGCGCGAGCGAGCGCTTCGAAGTGGAAGACGGGATCACGAGCGGCGACTACCTGCAGGGCTTCCTCCGCGGCACGCGCGCGGCACTCTACGAGAATGGCCGTGACTCAATCACCCTCAGCATTCCGGAAGTTGACGCGCTGCACGTGGGCGCGCTGATCGCACTCTACGAACGCGCGGTCGGCTTCTACGGTTCGCTTGTGCATGTGAACGCCTACCACCAACCCGGAGTGGAAGCTGGAAAAAAAGCCGCCACCCGCATTCTGGAACTACAACCCAGGATTCGCGCGCAGCTGTCCTCTTCCAGCAAGACGGCCGAGGCGATCGCGCAAAAGATCGACGGCGATCCAGAGGATGTTTATCACGTCCTGCGACACTTGGCGGCAAACGATCCATCGATCAGGGCCAGCGGTGGCGCACCGGGCGATGAAGAATTTTCATTGATCCAGTAGCGCCGGGCGCACCGGCGCCTAGATTCGCTCGCCCGAAACGACTACGCCTTTCTTAATGTCGCAACCAAACATCGAGTGGCCGGCGGTGACGAAATTCATCGGCCAATTGAATCACGACCTGCGCAATCACCTCAACGCACTCGAACTTCAGTCCGCTTTCCTGAGCGAAATCGTCGAACAACCCGAGGCCAAGGACGAGGTGAAACGGCTTCGCGAAATGACAGCCGAGCTCGGCAGTCATCTGCAGCGGCTCTCCGCACAACTGGCCAGGGTGCAGATCACTCCCATGACTTATCAGGCGCGAGAACTGGTCGAGGATCTGCGGGCGAAAGTAACGCGCGAATTCGCCGACCAATCCTCTTCCATCGAATGGAAGGACTCGTTAGGTGCGGAGCCGATCTCGATCGATCCTTCGCTCTTGCTCGAAGCCTTTATCGAGTTATTTCGCAATGCTTTCACCCATGGCCGTGGTGAAACTGCCCTTTTATTCGAAGCGCACAGTACGAATGACGGGATCGAATTCATCCTGCGCGAACCAAAAAAGAAGTTTGAAGCTGATACCGTCAATTGGGGCATGCGACCTCTCGTAAAGATCCGCCACGGTCATTATGGCCTTGGCCTGTATCGAGCACGCAGTATTTTCGAAAAGCATAATGGCAATTTGCGAGCAGAGTTTGATCCTTCCACTTCCTTCCTCGTTACAACTGTCACACTGCCGCTGAGGACGGCTTGAGCTAGCGCCGATCACTTCCGCCGCTGGCACTTCCGATGAGCACCGAAAACCGACGCGTTTTGATCATCGACGACGAGCGCCCGATTCTCATGACGCTCGAGGCGTTGCTAGGCCGGCATGGTTACCTTCCTGAAGTAGCGGGCAACGCCACGACTGGCATGCGCCTTTTGCGGAGCAAATCGCCAGCGCTCGTCCTGCTCGATCTGCAATTGCCTGATGCCGATGGCCTCCAGATGCTCGAGCAGATCAAAGCGGACCATCCCCAGACGCAGGTCATTATCCTGTCGGCCCATGATTCGCTTAGCAACGCAATCGAGTCGATCAAGCGGGGCGCCTATCATTTCATCAGCAAACCGTATGCGCCGGAAGAGCTGCTCAGCCTGATGGAGAAGGCCTTGGAAAAGCAGTCCCTTCTTCGCGAAACCGCCGAACTGCGTGAGAAAACGCAGCAACTAACGAAGCGACTCGCAGAAGCGGAGACAAAACTCGCGCCGATTTTTAAGAGCAAGCAAATGCAGCAGATCAACGAGCTGATCACCGCCATGGCGCCGTCGGAAGCAAATGTGCTTATCACCGGCGAAAGCGGCGTGGGCAAGGAAGTGATCGCGAACATCATTCACGATCGCAGCCGGCGCGCCGACAAGCCGATGGTGAAACTGAATTGCGCCGCCTTTCCCCAAGCCATGATCGAAGGCGAACTGTTCGGCTACGTCAAAGGCGCCTTCACCGGCGCGACTAATGATTTTCGTGGAATGATCGCCGAGGCCGACGGCGGCACTTTGTTTCTCGACGAGATCTCGGAGATGCCGGCGGAATTGCAAACGCGCTTTCTGCGCGTGTTACAGGAGCGCGAGTTTCGTCCGTTAGGCAGTACGAAGACTGTGCGGGCCAATTTCCGCGTCATCGCCGCGACCAATCGCCCGGTGCATCAGGCAATGGCGGAAAATCGCTTGCGCTCCGACCTCTATTATCGGCTAAACACGTTCCAAATCGAGCTGCCGCCCTTACGCGAGCGGAAGGCCGATATTCCGCCGCTCGTGGCCTCGTTTCTAAAAAGCTTTGCCCGGCAGCTTGGCAAACCTGAACCATCCATTTCGCCCGAGGCTTTCCAAAAATTGCTCGACTACGGTTGGCCGGGAAACGTGCGCGAGCTGCAAAACACCATCGAGTATGCGGTTGTTCTCGCGCGCCAGGGACAGATCACGGTGAAGGAATTACCGGCGGAAGTGCGTCTGCCAGTCGCGCTGCAGAAAAGCGAACGCGCCGCAAACCATCACGATCCCAGCGCTGTACGCAGCCTGAACGAGATGGAGCGAAGCGCAATTCTGGATGCACTGGCAAAATGTCACGGCAATAAGAAGAAAGCTGCAGCATTGTTAGGCATTCAGCGCCCGACGCTCTACAACAAGATGCGGCGTTACGAGATTCAGATCTAGGAAAACGAATTCCGAAGATCGAAGTCTCCAACAAATTCGAGCTTGAAGGGCCGCGGCAACATGCGCGAGGCACATTCTCGCGGCAGAGTTTTCTTCAGCGTTGCCGGTCTTCCTTTCGGATTTCGATCTTCAATATTCAGTTTAATTTCTCTGCATCGTGATTCCGCAACAGGATAGAGTTCTCGAGCACGCACAGCGCGAATTTTCCGGTTCGCCCGACTCCGATTCGCCCCATCTGCTCCCGCTTTATCAAAAGTTTCTTCGTATCGAGAATCATCGATTGCGTTTGCGCCATCACGCGGGTGGTGGCGGACGCGAAGTCTGCGCGAGCCGAGCTTCACTCATCGATTTGATTCTGCGTCGCATCTTCGCTGCAGCCACCAGCTCGGCGACGAAGAGTGAGACCAAAATCGTCCCGGTGAGTTTGCTCGCGCTCGGGGGTTATGGTCGCGGCGAACTCAATCCCGGTAGCGACGTCGACGTCATGTTTTTGCATCCGCACACAGGACAGAACGTACCCGAGTCATTGCAACACATCGTCGGGCAGGTGCTTTATTTTTTATGGGACATCGGATTCAAAGTGGGACACTCCACCCGTTCCGTGCGCGAGGCGCTCGTCCAGGCCAACGGCAACATGCAAACGAAAACCGCCATGCTGGAAGCGCGGCATTTGGCGGGCGATCCCGAGCTTTTTCGACGCTTCCGTACGCGCTTTCGTTCCCATTGTGTGCAAGGTCACGAGCGCGAATACATCGTCGCTCGGATGCAGGACCAAACGCAACGTCACGCGAAATTTCGTAACAGTGTTTTCCTGCAGGAGCCGAACGTGAAAACCGGCTGCGGCGGTCTGCGCGATTATCAGAATCTTCTTTGGATCACCTACTTTAAAGAGGGCGCACTTACGACGACGCATCTTGAGGGCAAGGACTGGTTGAGCCCAACCGATCGTCGTCGCATTGATGCTGCCTACGACTTCCTGTTGCGCGTGCGCACGCAACTGCATTACATGAACCGGCGGACGACCGACGTGTTGCATCTTTCCTTGCAATCGGAGGCTGCCCGGCAGCTTGGTTATCGACAGGAGACGCCCATCGCCCGCAGCGAGGCGTTCATGAAGGATTATTACGAGCACACGCGAAACATTTTTCGCATCACCGAGCGCCTAACGGAACGCTTTGCCAGCGGCACTGCGACGACGGCGCGTCGCCTGTTTTTCCCTTTGCCGCTGCGTCGGCGTGAGCGCGTCGAGCGCTTTGACCATTTCTTCAGTCGCGGCGGACAGTTGCATGTGAGCGACGCGCAGATTTTCGCACGCGAGCCGGAGCAACTGATGAAAGCCTTTGAACATGCGCAGGAACGGCGTCTCGAATTGAGCGCGGAGCTGACGGACGCAATTGGCCGTGGGCTCCGCTTCCTTACGCGCGATTTTCGTTACGCCAAAGTGCCGCGGGAGATTTTGGCCCGTATCCTTAGCCGCAAAGGCGAAGTCGCGCGCATTCTGCGCATGATGCACGAGGTCGATTTTCTCGGGCGTTACCTGCCCGAATTTGCTCATCTCACCTGTCTCGTGCAGCACGAGTTTTTTCATCGTTACACGGCGGATGAGCACACGCTTGTTTGCTTGGAGAAGCTTGATGCACTCTGCAAGACAGAGGATAGGAAACTGCAGCCTTACCGGAAACTCTTCGAGGAGATTGCCGATCCTTACGTCCTTTACCTCGCGCTCCTCTTGCACGACACCGGCAAAGGCGTTGGCGCGCGTCCGCATTCGGAAGCGAGTGCGCTTTTTGCACAGGCAGTGGCGGCGCGGCTGCAGCTCACATCCGAGCAACGGCGCTCGTTAGTCTTGCTCGTCGATCATCATGTCACGCTCTCGAGCATGGCGCAGCAGCGCAACGTCGATGATCCCGCAACGGTGATTGAGTTCGCCCAAATCGTGAAGGGGCAATCAAACCTCGACGCGCTCATGCTCATCACTTTGGCCGATGGTCAGGGCACAACCGACGCCTGGTCGGACTGGAAGGAATCGTTGGTCTGGAATCTATACCATGCGACCTCGCGCTACCTGCAGGATCAGGAGGGGTTTATCGCGCAGGGGAAACTGGAACGCGCTCGCCTGCACGACGCCGTCGCCGCCCAGCTCACGCCAGATTTTGCGGAGGAGATCGAAGCTCATTTCGATTATATGCCGGACAATTATTTCCGCGCTTTCGGCGTGGAAGAAATTGTCGCTCACCTCGAGCTCTTTCGAACTTTCTGGCATCAGATTTATCGAGAAGATCAACCTGGCTTTACGCCTGCCTTTCGCTGGGAGGCGATGCCGGAACAAGGTCATAGCGCAGTCTCGATCGCGACCTGGGATCGGCAGCAGCTTCTCGCCAGCATCGCAGGCGCGTTTGCCGTCGCGTCGCTCAACATCCTGAGCGCGGATATTTTCATCCGCGGTGACAACCTGGAGCTGGATGTTTTTCGGGTGAACAACGAGAAGCTGCAGCCTGTGACCGATCAACGGCAAATCACGACGGTTGAATCGACCTTACGCAATGCCCTGCAACGCGAGCGCTTCGATTTCGCGCCGCTGCTTGCCAAGGTGCGCAGCAAGATGAAACCGCGCGCCTCGGAGATCGACTTCCCGACGCGTATCAGGATCGAAAACAAAAGTCATCCAATGAATACCCTGATCCAGGTGGAAACGCCGGACCGACTTGGTTTGCTTTACGATCTCGTCGCGTGCCTTGGTCGCAACGGCGTTTACATCACACTCTCGCGCATCAGTACTGATAAAGGCGCGGCGATCGATACTTTCTATGTCACGGACGCGACCACGCGCGGAAAGATCACCGATACGGAGAGAGTGGGCGAACTCCAGCGGCAACTGCAAGCCGCGACGCTTGGTGCCTAACGAACATAAGGACACTCAGCCTGCGATTGCCGAATCGATCGGGTCGTTTACCTTCCACGACTTCAATCCTATGAACGTTCTCATTCTCGCCGCCGGTTACGCGACCCGGCTCTACCCACTCACGGAAAACAAAGCCAAACCGCTGCTTGAGGTGGCGGGCAAACCGATGATTGAGTGGGTGCTGGATAACCTTGCACCGGTGCCCGATCTGGGAACGGTTTATGTGGTGACGAATGACAAGTTCGCGAGGGATTTCCAGGCGTGGGCTGACGAGTACGCGAAGTCGCAACCGAAGCTCACCTTCAAGATCATCAACGACGGCTCGCGCAGTGATTCGGACAAGCTGGGAGCGATTGGCGATATTCGGCTCGTCCTGACGCGAGAAGAATTGGCTGACGAATCACTGATCGTCGTGGCGGGCGACAATCTTTTCAGCGAACCGTTAACCGATTTTGTCGCTGCGGCGCAAGGATCAGCCGCGACGCTTGCGACCTACGACGTGGGAGACCTGGAGGCGATGAAGAAGTATTCCGCAATCCAGATCGATGCCCAGGGCGTGATCACGCATTTCGAAGAGAAGCCGGCCAAACCAGAAACAACCCTTACCGGTATCGCGCTTTACTATTTCGCGCCGGAGACACTCGAGCTTTTCACCACCTACATTGCTGCTGGCAATAATCCCGATCAGCCGGGACGATTCATTCAATGGCTGCACACACGTCGACCGGTGAAAACGTTCCAGATTAAAGGAACGTGGTTCGATATCGGAAGCAAGGAGTCGCTGGAGGAAGCGAACAAAGTGTTCGCTGCCTTTGCCAGGAAGTGATTCGATTCGTCGCGGCCCAGGAACGCAACGGCCTAACGAATCCTATTTTAGCCGTCCCTCGTCGAATTCGATGAGGTCAAAGTAGGTCCGCACGTCTGTCCGGCCTGCGCCGCCGGCTTCGCGCAGGAAATGCACAAAGCGCGCCTTCTTTGCCGCGGTGTCGGGATGACGGGAAATCATCGCCTCATTCCATAGCTCAATTTCCGCTGCCGAATGCGCGACGGCGTTTTGTTCGATCCAGTCGAGTACGCCCTGGTCGTCGAACTCGTTGGCCGCTTTCTCGAAAGCGTCGGGATCGACCTCCAGAAACGCGAGCAAATGTTTGTCGAAACCGACGGTTTTATAGTTGTAACCGTTAAGCAATCCTCTGCGATGAAGTCGTGCTTTGTCTATCAGACGGGGGAGATGGACGTATCCTCCCAGCCGCTCGTAAGGACTGCGCGGAAACAGCTTTTGCATTAGCCGCACGTTAACTCGTGGCGGGCAAACCAAAAGGATGTGGAGGACGCTCTACTTTCTCGCTCGCCTGCGACGCCTTCGCCTCCAGGTCCGGAAGCAGTTCTGCCTGCTGATAGCTCTTCTGTCCAATAATGAGCTGACCGGAAAATGTTCCGCCCTTATCCACATTTATCGCGCGGGCCACTATGTTGCCGTCGAGCGAGCCCGTGCTCGTGACGCGAACCACCGTCTCCGCGACAATCTCGCCCGACATCTTGCCGCGAATTTCGATCGCGCCGACCCGGAGCTGGCGGAAAAATTGCACATCGGCCTTTTTTCCAATGACGACGAGTCCCGCAGAGAACTTACCCTGCAACTTTGCTGACGTCCGAAATTCCGCTTTCTCGATGCATTGCAAACTGCCGCGCAATTTTCCCTCAATGATTGCGCGACGACAGACGACGCTGCTGCTGCTCAAGTCGCCCGAAGAAGTAACATGGACATCGCCGTGCGTGCGGATCGCGCGGCTAAAAGAGGTGTTGATCCGGTAGTCGCGCAGGTCCATATGGACGCTGCACGACGGGCAAATTGTAGAGGTCGCTGCCGAGTTGAGCTCCTGCGTGGTACCGCAGTCGAAACAAGCCACCGAGGTGATGCGTGGCCGGCGCGACCATATGTGCTCAAAGCGGCGCAAAAAATTCTGCGCCGCCGCAACACCACCTGCGATTTCCAACGCCGGCTTCGCCGTTTCTCGCGCGCCTGCAACCGGAAAATGCTTGCCGCACTGGCGGCACAACGTGTTCTTGGCCGCGGCATACTCCGACTGCTTAAAGCCACAGTGCGGACACTCCACACTGAGCTTCGCAGGCGACTTGGCCACAAACTTGAGGCGCTACGCGTTAGGAACGACCCGCAAACGCGGGCTTGGCCGAGGCGGGCGCGTCGTCATTGCGCGATATCTCCGGGCGGGAACCGCTATTTGAGCTGGGTGAGCTTATCTTACCGCTGGTCACTTCGGATTTACCGATAAATGTGGCGCCTTCCTCAATGACAAGACGAGCCGCTTTCAAATCGCCCTGCAACGTGCAGCGCGACTTGAGTTCGCAACGCTCGCCCACCGTGATGTTGCCGTGCACCTTTCCGAAAACGGTGATTGACTTGGTCTTGATCTCGCCCCGGATATCGGCGTTTTCTCCGATCGTCAAAACACCATCGGAATGAATTTCGCCTTCGACTTTGCCGTCGATCATCAACTCCTTTTGAAATTTGATGCTTCCTTTGATTTCCACATCCTTTGAGAGGATGTCTTTGCCTGTATTGTCGGCCATAGGTTTTTGCTGAACGCTAGTGGTTTCTATTTTTGGTGACTCCTCTCGACGAGACGGAGCGTGAGATTCCTCAGCAAAGCTCGCGCCAGGGGAAGAACTTTCTGCTGGAGGCGCGGGCTTCTGCGGGATGAATTTCTTTAACACCCAGCATTATTAAAGCCGCGATTCGACGTGTCAACGCCAACGTGCACGAAGAGCGGATTTTTACGCGAAATAATTGACCTCAGTTGCCTTTCGAGTGAAACCGGCGCTCCTCCAGCAGCGATGAGTTTCGTGAGATCCATTCAGGAATTGCTCAATCCACTGGGCCCACCAGGATTCGAACCTGGGACCAAGGGATTATGAGTCCCCTGCTCTAACCGCTGAGCTATAGGCC